>NZ_FOOH01000001.1 GCF_900113135.1 Salegentibacter agarivorans
AAGAGGGATGAAGATAATAAATGCTCAAATATTTATTATCTTCACCCTACTTGATTGTATTCAAATTTTGAATCTTCTTAAGCTTTAGTAGCTTTAAGATTAACTTTTAAAGTAATATCGTCACTTACAAAGTTGTCTCCAAGTCCGTCAAAAACAGATTTAGAACCAAAATTCACATTCCAGTTTGTTCTATCTATAGTGAATTCTTCGCTGGTGATTTCAATACTATCATCAGATTGGTTAATGCTAACCGGGAAAGTAACGTTTTTAGTTTCCTCTTTTATTGTAAGGTTACCAGATAGCATTTTCTGGCCGTTTTCTTCAGTAATTTCAGTTACTTCAAAAGTAGCTTCCGGATATTTTGTAGCGTTAAAGAAATCTCCTTCTTTACCTTCTACAGTTCCCATTAAATGAGCTTCAAGATCTTTTTTATCGTCTCCTTCAAGATCGGTTACATTAATAGACTGCATATTAATCACGAAATTTCCGCTTTCAATAATGCTGTCATTAGCACTAAAAGTACCTTCAGCAAGTTTAATAGTACCAGTATGCTCACCTGTAGGTTTGCTACCTTTCCACTCAATAGTAGAAGCCGAAGTATCTACTGAAAACTCCATAGCTTCAGCTTGAGCAGTAGCTGCATCTTTAGCTTCAGAAGTTTCTGCTTTATTTTTATCGTTTTTACATCCTACAACCGCAGTTAAAAAAGCTGCAATTACAAAAGTGCTTAAAATTGATTTTCTCATTTGTGTTAAAATTTAGTTTTATTTTAGTCTGCAAAATTACATAAACTTCATACACCCTAATGCTAAATATTTACTAAATAATTTTAAGAATTATTGCGTAGTGACATTTTGACACCGAATCATAATTGGCAATGATTTTGACCCGTTGAGGCTGTATTAAAATGCATAAAAATGAGCAATAAGAAAGAAGATATAAGAGAAGAGCAACAGGACCAACCTGTTAAAGATCAAATTGAAGATGCTATAGATGAAGCTATAGACGAGGTAGAAGGTGAAAAGGAAAACGAGGATAACAATGACGACTCGCCTGAATTTACTGAGGAAGAAAAGCTAAAAGAAGATCTTCAAAAAGAAAAAGATAAATTTTTACGTCTTTTTGCAGAGTTTGAAAATTACAAAAGAAGAACTTCTAAAGAGCGTTTAGAGCTTTTTAAAACTGCCAACCAGGAAGTAATGACCGCCATGTTGCCAGTTTTAGACGATTTTGACAGAGCTTTAAAAGAAATTGGAAAATCTGGTGATAAAAATTTAGTACAGGGCGTAGAACTTATTCACAATAAATTTAAAGAAACGCTTAACAGTAAAGGGCTTGAGGCAATGAATGTGAAAGAAGGCGATGCCTTTGATTCCGAAATTCACGAAGCTATTACCCAAATACCAGCACCTAAAGATAAGCTTAAGGGCAAGATAGTTGATGTAGTAGAGCGAGGTTACAAATTAGGAGATCGTATTATTAGGTATCCAAAGGTTGTAACCGGCAAATAAAAGCTTTTTTAGAATTCGCAAAACGAGACCATGAAAGAAGATTATTACGACATATTAGGCATTAGTAAGAATGCTTCAACCGCCGAAATAAAGAAAGCATACCGAAAAATGGCCATTAAGTATCACCCAGATAAGAATCCGGGAGATGCTGAGGCTGAAGAAAAGTTTAAAAAATCGGCTGAAGCTTACGAAGTACTTAGCAACGAAGATAAACGAGCCCGTTACGACAGGTTTGGCCACCAGGCATTTGAAGGTGGCGGCGGAGGCGGAGGCTTCGGCGGAATGGATATGGACGATATATTCAGCCAGTTTGGAGACATCTTTGGAGGTGGCTTCAGTGGTGGCGGAGGCTTCTCTGGTTTTGGTGGCGGTTTTGGCGGTGGCCAAAGACGTGCTAAAGGAAGCAACCTTAGAATTAGGGTGAGTCTTACTTTAGAAGAAATTGCTAATGGTGCCGAGAAAAAGATTAAGGTAAAAAGAAAAGTCCAGGCTCCCGGTACAACTTATAAAACATGTACTACCTGTAAAGGTACAGGCCAGGTAACTCGTGTAACCAATACGATATTAGGAAGAATGCAAACTGCATCGCCTTGTACAGCTTGTAGCGGTTCTGGACAGATTATAGACCATAGACCGCCAGAGGCTGATGCGCACGGATTGGTACAAAAAGAAGAAACTGTTTCTATTAAAATCCCATCTGGTGTTGAAGATGGAATGCAGTTAAAAGTTGCCGGAAAAGGAAACGATGCTCCGGGTAATGGAGTTCCAGGAGATTTATTGGTAGCTATTGAAGAAAAAGAGCACCATAGCCTGCAACGTGAAGGAGATAACCTGCATTACGATTTGTACATTAGTTTGTCTGAAGCTGTTTTAGGTTCTTCAAGAGAAATAGATACTGTAACCGGTAAAGTGAGAATAAAGGTTGAAGAAGGCGTCCAATCTGGAAAAATTCTTAGACTTAGAGGAAAAGGAATTGGAAATCTTAACGGCTACGGCAAAGGGGATTTATTGGTCCATGTAAATGTTTGGACCCCGAAAAATTTAAATAAAGAACAACGCGATTTCTTTGAGAAAATGGCTGAAGACGAGAACTTCCAGCCGAATCCGGAGAAAAGTGATAAGTCATTCTTTGAAAAAGTTAAAGATATGTTTTCTTAGAACCCCGGTTTTAAGAAAAAATTTATATATTTGATTATCACTAAGTCTTTTAGTGATAATTTTTCTTTTTCATAGCAATTTTTTTCCCATCCTTAATTTATTAAGGGTGGGTTTTGTTTTTTAGAGCAATCTGGAAAGTTATAATTTCTTCTTAATCCAAAACATCTCTCGGGTGATTTCAATATATTTACTCGATAATGAAGATTAACATTAGCCATAATTGCCCGGAAAATTAAACAGCTGTTTGCTATGAATGCCCGGTGAATTATCTCTCGAGCTATTTTATTTTTTTTACCAACACTTTTATATGGAAAATCTTTTAGTAGCAGAAAATATCTACAAACAATTTGGCAATTTTACTGCACTAAATAATGTCTCAATAGCCATTCCGCGTGGTAGTATTTTTGGTCTTTTAGGCCCTAATGGTGCAGGAAAAACCACTTTGCTACGTATAATTAACCAAATTACCATGCCAGATAAGGGCCAGGTTTATCTAGACGGCAAACCTTTACAGCCCAATGATATTGCGCATATTGGTTACCTGCCGGAAGAACGCGGACTTTATAAATCTATGAAAGTTGGGGAGCAGGCACTTTACCTGGCTCGATTAAAAGGACTTTCTAAAGCTGAAGCCAAAGAACGCCTGGAATACTGGTTTAAGAAATTACAAATTGAAGGATGGTGGGATAAAAAGATCCAGGAACTTTCTAAAGGGATGGCGCAAAAAATCCAGTTTATTATCACCGTTTTACACAGGCCTAAGCTGTTAATTTTTGATGAGCCATTTAGTGGTTTTGATCCTGTAAATGCTGGTTTAATTAAGAACGAAATCCTTCAGCTTAAAGAAGAAGGAGCAACTATACTTTTTTCTACCCACCGAATGGAAAGTGTAGAAGAATTATGTGATTATATGGCTTTAATTCATTTGTCCAATAAATTATTAGACGGAAAAGTTTCAGAAATAAAACGGGAATATAAATCTAACACCTATGAAGTAGGTTTGGAAACAGAAAATGATACCGCTCTTTTAGCAGAATTAAAAGAAAAATTCGTGGTTGGTAATACTAATTTTAAAAGTATAAACGACGATCTTAAATTAACCATTCAGCTTAAAGAAGGTGAAACTCCTAACCAATTATTAAATTATCTTCTTGCTAAAGCCAAGATAAATCATTTTGTAGAAGTTATTCCATCAGTAAACGATATTTTTATAAAAACCGTAACTCAACATGCGTAATTTAAAGCTTATAATTCAGCGGGAATATTTGGCGCGGGTAAGGAATAAAACCTTTATTATCATGACTTTTTTAAGTCCGCTAATTCTGGTTGGGATGTTCGCACTTATCGCTTATTTAAGTATGCTGAATAGCAGCGAACAACGTATTATTGGTTTGTATGATGAGACTGAAATGTTTGCTTCAGAATTTAAAGATCAGGAACAGGTTCAATATTTAGACCTTTCTGGAAAGAGCTTTAAAGAAGCAAAACAAATGGTTAATGAACAGGATTATTACGGGCTTATATATATTCCTAAAAATATTAATAGAGATCTTCAAGGCGTTCAGTTTTTTGGGAAAGAATCTCCCGGTTTAGGAACTATCCAGGCTATAGAAAAAACCATTGCCGATAGGCTTACACGTGAAGAACTTATTGAGCGAGGTATTGATGTAAACCAATTAAACGAAGCTAAAACCGAGGTTAGAATTGAAATTCAGAATTTCTCTGGAGAGCGTACGTCCAAAATGTCTAATTATATAAAAATGTTTTTTGGTGGCGCTGCGGGTTATTTATTAATGATGTTTATTATCATTTATGGTAACATGGTAATGCGCAGTGTTATTGAGGAAAAAACAAATAGAATTATTGAAATTATTGTTTCTTCAGTAAAACCCATTCAACTTATGATGGGAAAGGTTTTAGGTACCTCTTTAGCAGGAATCACGCAATTCACCATTTGGGTACTATTAGCTGGAGTTTTAGCAATGACTTCGTTTTACGTGTTAGGCATTGATATTTTTACTGTTCAGAAATCACAATTAGAGACGGTTGAGCAAATTGCACAACCCGAAATAGCGCAGCTGGTAATGGATGTGCTTAATTTACCAATTCTTAAATTAATTATATTTTTCCTTATTTATTTTATTGGTGGTTATTTCCTTTACAGTTCTATTTACGCTGCAATTGGTGCGGCGGTAGATAGTGAAACCGATACCCAACAATTTATGTTTCCGGTAATTTTACCTTTAATGTTAGGTATTTATGTGGGTTTCTTTTCGGTAATAGAAAATCCGCATGGTACAGTTTCTACTATTTTTTCAATGGTGCCTCTTACTTCTCCAATAGTTATGTTAATGCGTATACCCTTTGGAGTGCCGTGGTGGGAACTCGCAATTTCTGTAGCACTTTTAATTATTACCAATTTTATAGTAATTTGGATAGCAGCTAAAATTTATAGAGTAGGAATTCTTATGTATGGTAAAAAAGCCAGTTACAAAGAACTATTCAAATGGCTCAAATATTAGAGAATGCAGGAACAGCAAAAATCAGAAACATCAGAGGCGATCTTAGAAGTGGTGGAAGAAGATATCTGGGGTAGCCTGGTGGACTTTTGGAATCTTATCCTTTTCAAATATGAGGTTAGTGGTACGCCAATAGAAATAACTGTAGGGCTTATTTTACTGGTAGTTATCGCATTTATTGTGACCAGTGTTGTTCTTAGGTTAATTAGATCTTTTATTACAAGTAAACTGGCCAAGGGAGACAAACAGAAGTTTATAAGCGTTTTTAAGTTTATAAAATATTTTGTCTATTTAGTGGTAATCTTAATCACCTTAAGCTCTGCCGGAATAAATATTACCATACTTTTAACAGCTTCGGCTGCACTTTTTGTTGGTATAGGTTTAGCTTTACAAGAGCTCTTTCAGGATATTATTGGAGGGGTTTTTATAATTATAGATAAATCGCTCTTAGTTGGAGATGTTATTGAAATGGAAGGCAGGGTAGGCCGTGTTTTTGAAATTAAACTAAGAACCACCCGTGCCCTTACCAGAGATGATAAGGTGATGATTATTCCCAATCATAAATTTATTAGCGATGTAATTTATAATTATACCCAAAACCATGCAACTACGCGGGAAGGCGTTCAGGTTGGTGTGGCCTACGGGAGTGACACCCAAAAAGTAAAAGATATTTTGTTGAAATGTGCCAGTGAAAACGAAAGTATTGTGAAAAGCCCTGAATCATTTGTTCTCTTTGACGATTTTGGAGCATCTTCTTTAGTGTTTTCACTCCATTTTTACGTAACCGATAGCTTTGTAGATCCAAAAATTAAAAGTGAGCTTAGATTTAAAATAGATGAAGAATTTAGGAAAAATAACATCACAATTCCGTTTCCACAGCGGGATGTGCATTTTTATCCTACCCAAAACCTAACCCAAAATTTATCAAAAAATGATGAAGACCTTTAAAATTATAGCTTTCCTGATGTTAGGAGCTGTAACTTTTCCGGCAACGTCCCAAACTACAGATTTAGCCCGAATAGAATATACTTATTTTCCGCAGTCAGATTCAGATAATTCATTTCGTAGATTTAGAACCTTTGTTAATTTACCCATTAAATTAAATGGAAAAGGAGCCTATTTAATTCCGGGAGTAGAATATAGAAACGTAAATTTTAAATATAAAAATAGCGAAGCTTTTACCACCAATAACCTGGATAGGTTTCAATCTTTTACAGGTAAAATAGGCTACACATTTAAAATGAACGAGTTATGGCGTTTTGGCGCTGAGACCGGGGTGAAAATTGCTTCTAACTTCGCTACCAGTGAGTTGGTTAAAGATGATTTTATTTACACCGGGTCGGTTTATTTTATAAAAATTAAAGAAGATGAGCGTTACATAGAACCCTGGCGGCTTATTTTGGGACTTAGTTATTCTACCACAACCGGTTTTCCGTTTCCATTGCCTGTAATAAATTATTATAAGCGTTTTGATGAAAATTGGTCTTATGGGCTTGGAATACCTAAAACCAACCTGAAATATTATTTTAACAACAAACATGAAGTTCAGGGATTTGTAACATTAGATGGGTTTTTTGCTAATATTCAGCAAAACTTTAATCCTTATCCGCAAACAAATCCTGGTGCAAACCGGCTTGCAGAAAGTATGTCTATGACCATAGTTTTAAGCGGTTTGGGATACCAGTATAATATCACAGATAATATAGCATTTTATACCTATGCCGGTTATACGGTTATGAATGATATTAGATTAAGAGATAAAGACAGGGAGGACCTGTATACAATAGACGAAAACAATACATTCTACGCCCGTGGCGGCTTAAAATTTAGTATTTTATAATATGGCACGTATTTTATTAATAGAAGATGAAGCAGCAATTAGAAGGGTTTTAGTTAAAATCCTTACCGAAGAAAATGATAGTTATGAAGTTGAAGAAGCAGGAGATGGCCTGGAAGGAATTGAAAAGATAAAAGACGAAGATTATGATCTTGTACTTTGTGATATTAAAATGCCCAAAATGGATGGAGTAGAAGTCCTGGAGGCAATCATGAAAATAAAGCCTGAAATTCCCGTGGTAATGATTTCTGGTCACGGAGATTTGGATACCGCCGTGAATACAATGAAAGTAGGCGCTTTTGATTATATCGCAAAACCACCAGATCTTAATAGACTGCTTAATACCGTTCGCAATGCACTAGACCGCAAAGAGCTTGTTGTAGAGAATACACGGCTTAAGAAAAAAGTTAGTAAGAATTTTGAAATGGTAGGCCAATCAGAAGGGATTGAGCGTATTAAAGAACTTATTGAAAAAGTAGCTCCTACAGATGCCCGGGTGCTAATTACCGGGCAAAATGGTACAGGGAAAGAATTGGTGGCTCACTGGATACATCAAAAAAGTGAACGTTCAAAAGGGCCAATGGTAGAGGTAAATTGTGCTGCAATCCCTTCAGAATTAATAGAAAGTGAACTTTTTGGTCACGTTAAAGGGGCGTTTACTTCAGCAAATAAAGATCGTGCCGGTAAGTTTGAAGTTGCCAATGGAGGTACAATTTTTCTTGATGAAATTGGTGATATGAGTCTTTCGGCGCAAGCCAAAGTATTAAGAGCGCTTCAGGAAAATAAAATCTCCCGCGTGGGTAGCGGCAAAGACATAAAAGTAGATGTTCGGGTTGTTGCAGCAACCAATAAAGACTTAAAAAAAGAAATAGAAGACAAAAAGTTTAGGGAAGATTTATATCACAGGCTTGCGGTAATTTTAATAGAAGTACCCTCGCTAAATGAACGCCGGGAAGATATTCCTTTACTTATAGATTATTTTAGCGAAAAGATTTCTGCGGAACATGGTTCGGGTAAAAAAGAATTTACCGAAGATGCCTTAAAAACTCTTAAAGAATATGACTGGCGCGGAAACATACGTGAACTTCGTAATGTTGTAGAACGGCTCATTATTTTAGGGGGCGATAAAATTACTGAAGAAGACGTAAAACTCTTCGGAAGCAAATTTTAGAGAATTTAATCGATTTTTTTCGGCGGCGGATTATATCTTAAAAAATACATAGTATCTCCGCTTGGGTGTTGCCATTCGTGGAATAATTCAAATCCAAATCGCTGATATACCAGTGCGTTTTTACGCATTCTGGTTTCGGCATATAGTGGAATTTGATATTCTATTGCCTGGCGGTAAAATTCGTCTTTCATTTCTTTACCAACCTGGGTATCTGCACCGCGAGATTCAGCCAAAATACCCCAGAACCAGCAGTAAAGATATTCCCCGGTTTGTGGGCGTTGTTTTTTAATATAATTCTGGTTTTTTACAATGCGATAAGCGTTTTTTATTCCGGTAACATTTAAAACCAAACCAATTTGGCTCCAAATATCTTTCAGAAAGTTATCGTCTTTTTTGCTGGTTTTAAATAAAATAGCAATTCCCATTCGGTTTTCAGAAATAATAAGAGCATCTTTTTCAATCGCCTTCTCCACCATATGTGTGGCGAGATATTCAAAACGTTTGTGACGGTTGCCTCCCTTTTTTACAATATCCATAGAGGACGGGATTTCCTTTAAAAGGCTGGTAACTTTGGTAATTATCTCTTCTTTTTCTGCTTTGTTCAAACTGCTATAATTTAGCGGCGAAGATATAAAATTTATCTTTTTTTAGGTTTAAAGTAAGTCGATTAAAATTCTGCAAATTCAAATACTTTTAAGGCATATTCTTTGTTATCACACAGGTAGCTAGAAATTGTTTCCTAAATTTTATAGAAACTATAAAGAATTAAAACAGAAGCTTCCAAAGGAATATTTATTTTAGCAGTTAAAACATGAAAATTTAAATCCTATTTTCCCGATGAAATTATACATTTTCGCCTTTTTTGGCCTTTTTCTTACACTAAATCTTAATGCACAGGCTCCTGAAACTAAAGAAGATTCTCTTAAAATTAGGGAGATATATTCTGCTGCGCTGGTAAATGGTAAAGCCTACAATTGGCTGGACCATCTTTCTAACAAAATTGGAGGTAGGTTATCGGGTTCGTTAAATGCGCAAAAAGCGGTAGAATATACTAAAACACAGTTAGAAGAACTGGGTCTTGATAAGGTTTGGCTACAACCGGTTATGGTTCCAAAATGGACGCGTGGAGCTCGTGAACACGCTTATATACAAACCGGCCCGGGAATGACTACAGAAGTAAGTATAACAGCTCTTGGGGGCTCTGTTGCCACTGCTACCGGCGGTTTAAAAGCAAATGTTATAGAAGTGCAGGGAATTGAAGATTTAGAAAATTATAAAGATGAAATAAAGGGCAAAATTGTTTTTTATAATCGCCCAATGAATCCTGAACTTATTCAAACTTTTGAGGCGTACGGCGGGTGTGTAGATCAGCGTTATTCGGGGGCTGAAGCCGCTGCTAAATACGGTGCTGCCGGCGTAATTGTACGTTCTTTAAGTCATAAAATAGATGAAAATCCGCATACGGGTTCAATGAGCTATGGCGATTTACCAAATAGTAAACGAATTCCAGCTGCGGCGATTAGTACTAAAGATGCCGAATATCTTTCCGGAATTTTGAAGCTGAAAAAAGACCTTGAATTTTATTTTAAATTGAGTTCAGAAAATCACGGCGAAGTACAATCTTACAATGTAATTGGGGAAATAACAGGTAGCGAATTTCCGGAAGAAATTATGGTAGTTGGCGGCCACCTGGATTCCTGGGATTTGGGAGATGGTTCTCACGATGATGGTGCGGGTGTAGTGCAATCTATGGAGGTTTTGCGCTTATTTAAAGAAACCGTCTATAAACCTAAAAGAACCATTAGGGTGGTACTTTTTATGAATGAAGAAAACGGTTTACGCGGCGGGAATAAGTATGCCGATGTAGCACATAGTAAAAACGAAAATCACATTTTTGCTTTAGAAAGTGATGCCGGAGGATTCACTCCTCGCGGATTTTCTTTTGAAGCCGATGATGCTCAATTTGCGCAAATTGAAAGTTGGAAACCACTTTTTGAACCTTACCTGATTCATTATTTTGAAAAAGGTGGAAGTGGAGCCGATATTGGTCCGTTGAAAAAGGGAGATATTGTACTTGCGGGATTAAGACCAGATTCACAAAGATATTTTGACCATCATCACGCGGCAACTGATACCTTTGAACACGTAAACAAACGTGAGCTGGAACTTGGAGCTGCTACAATGACTTCATTGATCTATTTAGTAGATAAGTATGGAATAAAGCGAATTAATCTGGAAAAAGATCAGAAACTTTAGATTTAAAATTTAATTATTCTTTATCGCAATTTAAATTTTAGAGCAGCAAAATCCTACTATCTTTGCCGCCTAAAATTATGTTTTGCAGCTAAGCGCCTACACACAAGAATTCAGCAAAAATTTAAATATCGCCTTTCCCGTAATGCTCGGGCAATTAGGCCATGTATTAGTTGGGCTGGTAGATAATTTAATGATTGGCCAATTAGGGCCGGCACCACTAGCGGCGGTTTCCCTGGGAAATTCGCTGGTTTTTATAGCCCTCTCTTTAGGAATTGGTTTTTCTTTCGCCATTACACCTTTAATTGCTGAAGCCGATGGCGCGCAGGATATAAACAAGGGCAGAAGCTATTTTCACCACGGTGTAATTTTATGTACTATTAATGGAATTCTTCTTTTTCTCACCTTACTCATAGCGAAACCGGTATTGTATTATTTAGACCAACCGCCAGAGGTGGTAGAACTTGCCATTCCCTATCTTAATATCGTGGCGTTTTCAATGATTCCCTTAATGATTTTCCAGGCATTTAAGCAATTCGCTGACGGACTCTCGCAAACAAAATATGCCATGTATGCCACTTTAATTGCTAACGTGGTAAACGTGATTTTTAATTATCTCTTAATCTACGGAATCTGGATTTTTCCAAGACTGGAATTAGAAGGAGCAGCAATTGGTACCTTGATTTCCCGATTCTTTATGTTATGGTTTGTTTGGGAAATTTTGAGACGAAAAAAGAAATTTGCCGAATATTTCAAATGGGGAAAAAAGGAATCTCTAAACTCTGATGTATTTAAAAGATTATTAAACCTCGGTTTTCCAACGGCGCTGCAAATGCTTTTTGAAGTTGGGATTTTTACCGCTACCGTATTCCTTGCCGGTTTGTTGGGTACTAATCCACAAGCGGCAAACCAAATTGCTTTGAATCTCGCTTCAATGACTTTTATGATTGCTGTTGGACTTGGAGTTACAGCTACTATTAGGGTAGGAAATCAAAAAGGTCTTGCTAATTTTAAAGATTTACGTAGAATTGCATTTTCAACATTTCTGCTTGTATTTTTAATTGAAGCAGTATTTGCTTTAGGCTTTATTCTGCTTAAAGATTGGCTGCCTACATTTTATATAGATAATGCCGAGGTGATTTTACTTGCTGCCCAATTATTAGTTGTAGCTGCGTTATTTCAGCTTAGTGACGGTTTGCAGGTGGTTATTCTGGGAGCTTTAAGAGGTCTTCAGGACGTGAAAATTCCCACGGTAATTTGTTTTATTTCTTACTGGATTATTGGCTTTCCTGTTTCCTGGTATTTTGGCAAAGCCGAAAATCTTGGAAGTATGGGAATCTGGCTTGGGCTCCTTGCCGGGCTCTCTGTTTCGGCATTAATGTTGTACATTCGATTTAACTATTTAACAAAAAAACTTATTTTGCAAGAGTCTAGTCTTGTTCAATCAAAAATATAATTATGGATTTCCCTAAATTTCTTCTCGGTGATAATACCGACTATCCCACTGCTATCTTCGTAATACATACCGAATTCCCACGATTTATCATTAATCTTGAGAACGATGAAGTAGAATGGCTGGAAGAATTTGATCAGCACGATGAAGAAGAACTAGAAAATGAAACCGAAAACCTTATTAAAGAAGCTTCAGAATTTTACGATAGGGAAATTGCAAGATACGAGGACGATTAATGGAGAAATTAATAGAGTTAGATCATAAATTATTTCTTTGGCTAAATAATCTCGGTAATGAAACCTGGGATTGGCTTTGGTTGCTCATTACCGATAAATGGACAGCAATCCCGCTATACGCTTTACTTTTATTCCTTATTTTCAGGAAATTCGGTTGGAAATCAAGCCTGGTCACGGTGGTATTTATAACCTTATTAATTACCGCTACAGATCAATTAGGAAATGTTTTTAAAGATGCTTTTGAACGTTTAAGACCCTGCCGGCAGGAAGGCATTATGGAATATACCCGGTTTGTGGCGGTTCGTTGCGGTTCTTATGGTTTCTTTTCAGCACACGCTTCTAACTCGATGGGCGTTGCTATTTTTCTTGGATTATTATTTAGAAAAGTCTTTCCTAAAATGATATTTTGGTTAGTTGCCTGGGCTTTACTTGTAGCTTATAGTCGGGTTTATCTAGGAGTGCATTATCCGGGAGATATACTTGTAGGAATGTTGATTGGTGGGCTCTTAGGCTTTATTTTCTATAAACTTCACGAATGGGCACAGCAGAAAATTTTCAAAAAGAATTAATCCAGATTTTCAAACTTTTCAATTAATAAATCGGCTGCGGCGAAAGCGGTTATCTTATTATTTTCTATAGCTTTTAATTGAATTTCAAGTTCGTTTTTCATCACAGGATTTTGGTAAAAGCGGTTTTTTAGATGTTCGTTTATAGTTTGTAGAAGCCAGAATTTATTCTGCTCTTTTCTGTTTTTCAGGAAAAAACCATTTTCTTTTCCTAGCTTTTCAAATTCTTTAATCAGTTCCCAAACACTATCAATTCCCGTTTGCTTTAAAGCACTGCTAAGAGCAACTTTTGGTTTCCAGCCGCTTTCTTTGCTTGGGTAAAGTTGCAGCGCACGGTTAAACTCCAGTTTTGCCTCCCTTGCAGCTTTTATATTGTCTCCATCAGCTTTGTTGATCACAATTGCATCGGCCATCTCTATAATTCCTCGTTTTATGCCTTGTAGTTCGTCTCCGGCTCCGGCCAGTTTCAGCAATAAAAAGAAATCGGTCATACTGTGCACCGTGGTTTCACTTTGGCCAACCCCAACGGTTTCAATAAGCACAACATCAAAGCCTGCAGCTTCACATAGAATAATGCTTTCGCGGGTTTTTTTGGCCACCCCACCAAGAGAAGAACCCGAAGCCGATGGCCGTATAAAAGCATTTTCTTCTTTTACAAGGTTTTCCATCCTGGTTTTATCACCTAAAATACTTCCGTGGGAAACACTACTACTGGGGTCTACCGCCAGTACCGCTACTTTTTTTCCTTGTTCGATTAAATATGAGCCAAAACTTTCTATAAAAGTACTTTTGCCCACGCCGGGCACGCCTGTAATTCCAATTCGAATAGATTTTTGAGAATAGGGCAGGGCGCCTTCCAATAACTGTTGCGCCTTTTTTCTATGTGAAAATTGATTACTTTCTACCAAAGTAATTGCACGGCCTAATGCAGTCTTATTTCCATTTAGAAGTTGCTGAAGCAAATCTTCTTCCTCAAATTTATTTTTTCGGGAAGCTCTAATCTTTTGAGCTGATTTTGGATTCACATTCGCCGAGGCCGGCTTACTGCCAGATTCACTTAATGCCGATTTTTGGTTCTTCTCGCTCAAACTATACTTATTTATGACAAATTTATGAATTCGATCTTTGGGAGCCTTGTTTATGCTTGGTATATTCAGGCCTAATTAATGTAACTTAAATAACGATGAAAAATTTGTATAAAACAACGGTAACTACAAAAGGAGCAAGAAAAGGCCACGCCAAAAGTGATGATGGAATATTGGACGTAAAATTAAGTATGCCAAAATCTATGGGCGGTGAAGGCGGAAATTATACCAATCCGGAGCAATTATTTGGAGCGGGGTATTCTGCTTGTTTTGGAGGTGCATTGCAGTTAGCTGCTAAGAATCACGGTATAGATATAGATGAAAATGTTAGTGTGAGCGCAGTAGTAAAATTAGGCCTGACTGATGAGGAAGAAAATTTACAACTATCTGTAGTATTAGACTGCTATTTACCAGGTGTAGATGTTGAAACTGGTGAAAAAATTGTAAATGAAGCCCACGAGATTTGCCCTTATTCTAGAGCCACAAGAGACAATATAGATGTGACGCTTAATCTTTTAGTAGACGAAGATTAAGGTGATATTTTCGAAATTTCGTTATCGTCATGCTGAACTTGTTTCAGCATCTAAGACTTTAAGAAATTAGACACTGAAACAAGTTCAGGGTGACTTAAATTATAAACCTCACAGGATTTTATGACCCTGTGAGGTTTAATTTTTTATGCTTTTTCAGGTTTTATAGGAACACTAACCAGCGTTTCGGCCCAGGCCAGGTTTAAATTTATAAATTCATTTTCTTCATTAAAAGCTATAGTAAATTGTTCAATAGTTCTTTGTAAATCTTTGGTAGGAACTTCCAGTACCAGCGCATCAAACTCAGGATCACGATAAGCTTTTTCCTCCATATCAATTCCCCAGGGATACATATTTTTATTAAAAATCACCTTCCAGGAATCTTCCATGGGGATGGTCCACAAGGTGTATTTCCCGGCTTCTAAAAGGGAACCATCTACCATTATATCTTTATTGGTTTCAAAAGTAGTGGCTTCGTTGGCACCGGTACGCCATACTTCATTATAAGGTACCAGTTCACCAAAAATCACCCGTTCTTTTTTATAAGGGCGGTTATAAAAAACTTCTATTTTCAAATCACCCTGTGTATAATTTACGGTGGCTTCGGGACTATGAGCTTTAGTACTGTAGCGCATTATAAATACCACTACAGCGGCTAAGACAATAATAATTCCGCCAATCTTTAAAAACGTTTTTACCGGTTTTTTCATTATTATTTTATTTTGAAATACTACAGTTCAAAAAGCGTGCAAACTAATTTTTCAGGCTTTAAAAAGGAAAAAACGTATTTTCAGCTACAAAATAACAGAAGCTTGCAACATTGCAAAAATAGTTTCGTCTTTAAAGTACAACCAATCAAAGAAAATGATACAGCATCAATTAATAGAAGCCTGTAAAAATAAAGATCGCAGGGCCCAGCTGAAGCTCTACAATCAGTATTGCCAGGGAATGCATTATGTGGCCTTGCGTTTTTTGAAAGATCCTTATGAGGCAGAAGACGCGATGCAGGAAGCTTTTATAAAAGCTTTTGCAAAACTGCAACAATTTACGGGGGAAGTTACTTTTGGCGCCTGGCTTAAGCGTATTGTAATTAATAAGTGTATAGATAAATTAAAAGCGAAAAAGCTGGAATTAGTTGCTATTAATGAACAGGTATTGAGCACAGCCGAAGAAGACGATAATTGGCAGGTAGACGATGGGATTGGAATGGAAGAAATAAAGCAAAGTATGGAAAAACTTCCCGAAAAATATAAATACCCACTGATGCTGTTCTTAATGGAAGGCTATGACCACGAAGAAATATCAGAGATTTTAAATATTAGGCCGGTAGCCTCGCGGACTTTAGTGCACAGAGGTAAGAAAAAATTGCAGGAAGAATTAAAGACTATAAAAAATGGCACAGGATATTAGAGAAATGTTCAGGAACGAGAAGGAGCCTAAACCCAACACTTTACCCAAAGGGCACCAAAAGCGATTTGAAGATCGCCTGGAGAAAGAATTTCCCGTAGAAAAGAAGAATAATACGTTCTTTTTTCTAAAGATCGCAGCGGTTTTAATTGTTGCGCTGGGCGTGGGATTCTTTTTTCTGAATTCAGGGGGAGATAATTTTACGAATGAGCCATCGGTAGCTGGCACTCCAAATCAGGAAAATTCAGAAGAAAAAGAAAATAAGCCGGGAACAACTGAAAATAATTTTCAGCTAAGTGAAGTTTCACCTGAATTCAAGAAGATTGAAGATTATTATATGGCCAGTCTTAATATTGAACTTTCCAAGATCAATATTACACCCGCAAATAAAGCCCTTATAGATTCTTTTATGAACCAAATGGCTGAACTGGATAAGGAATACCAACGCTTAAATACAGAAATTAAAGAAGCGGGGCCAAACGAGCAAACCCTGGAAGCGATGATAGCGAATCTTCAGCTTAGATTAGACTTGCTATATAAGCTAAAAAGCAAATTAAAGGAAATTAAACAATCAAAAGACAACGAATATGAAAACTACGAGGTATAATTTAATAGTTGCGCTGCTGCTCTGCCTTCCGGTAACATTGAGCGCGCAAACAAAAAAGCTGGATAAAACTTATAAAACCTCCGGCGATGTAGAAGTGAAAATTGATGCCAGTCACACCAATATTATTGTAGAATACTGGGATAAAAATGAAGTGCAAATTGAAGCCTCTCTGGAAACTGGTGAAATTGAAAAAAGTGAAATAAAAGATATTCTTGCGGCCTGGAAATTAAATACTTCCGGAAATGCTTCAGAAGTAAATATATCTTCAGGCGGGGGAATGCAGTGGAGCGGAGATATAGATCTAAGCGGATTGGAAAAACCACTGGCCAGTCTTCCGCAGATGCTGGAGCCATTAATGAATAATTTGGTGACGCCTTTGATGCAAAGTATGGGAGAAAGTATGGGAGCGCCGCTTCCGCCAGAATTCAGTGAAAAAATGGGCAATATCAAATTTGACTATGAAGCTTATAAAAAAGACGGTGACAAATACATTGCGAAGTTTGAAAAGCAAATGGAAGCGAATTTTGGTGAAGATTTTGAAAAAGATATGGAAAAATGGGCTTCTCAGTTTGAAAAAAATGCCGAGAAATGGGAGAAGAATTTTGAAATGAAGATGGAAATAAATAGTGAAGAGCTTGAAAAGTCTATGGAAAAATGGGCCGAAAGTTTTGGTAAAGATATGGAAGCCTGGGGCGAATCTTTTGGAGCGCAAATGGAAGCCCGTTTTGGTGATGCAGAAAATGGAAAACCAAAAGTGATAGGTTTAAGTAATTCTAAGGCCAAAAAGACCATTAAAGTAAAAATGCCTAAAAACGCAAAGCTTAATCTTGATGTACGCCACGGGGATGTAAACCTTTCGGGTACAACGAATAATCTTCACGCCGATCTTTCTCACAGTAAACTAACCGCCGATAGGATAAGCGGTAAAAGTACTAATGTAGAGGCAGCTTACACTCCGGTGAACATCAACTATTGGACTTATGGAATAATGGATGCCAGGTATGTAAAAAACTTTAAAATTAAGAAGGTTAAAAGCATCAAATTAAGTTCCAATTCCAGTAATGTAAATATTGAGGAGCTTGAAGATACCGGGATTTTATCGGGAAATTTTGGGGAGTTGAATATTGCAAGAGTAGGGGCTAATTTTAAAAATCTAGATATTAATTTAGAGAATAGCGATCTGGAACTTGGTTTGCCTTCATCAGCTTTTAATTTTATGTATAGTGGCACCCAGAGCGATATTAAACATCCTGGTTCTTTAAAGGTAACAAGTAGCGAATCTTACGATAATAAAAAACTTACGGGATTTCATAAAACTAAAGATTCGGGAGGGAATATTAGCATTCAAGCTAATTTTAGCGATGTCTTGTTAAATTAAATTTCAAGGTGTAATTTTAGCGATTCTTAAACGGCAAATCGTTTTAAAGATCGCTTATGGGAACCACAAATTTTTCTGAATTTCTTTCGCAGTTAACACCGGGTTTTACCCAGGTTCTGGATGTGAATTTAAAAGAAGAAGATTATATAATTATAGATTTATCTGAAAACAATGTAGAGCTCGGGAAAGTAGATATTTCTTCTTCCCGGGCTTTTTCTAATTATATAGCCGAATATTTAAATGCCTTCGAAAAAAAGGTGGCTTTTGGAGGCTATTCTGAAGTACGAAAACTTTATAAGAGAAGTGAGCTTTTTACAACTTCTGAAGATGAAGATTCTAACAGGAATATACACTTAGGCCTGGATTTTTGGGCTGATGCACATACCGATGTTTTAGCGGTTTTAGATGGAAGAATTCATAGTTTTAATGATAATTCCAGTTTCGGAGATTACGGCCCAACCATAATTTTGGAACACGAATTTGAAGAAAAGAAGTTCTATTCCCTTTATGGTCATTTAAGTAAATCTTCATTAAACGGTCTTGTTCCGGGGAGTTCTGTGAAAAAAGGCGAAAAAATTGCTGAATTGGGAACACCTGAAGAAAATGGCGATTATGCACCACATTTACATTTTCAGATAATTGAAGATTTAGTTGAAAAAATAGGGGATTTTCCCGGGGTTACTTCCCGCCGGGAATTGGACTTTTATCTACAAAACTGCCCAGATCCCAATTATTTGCTCAAATTGAAAAATTCCTGATTATTTTTTTCTTAAAATCAATGCAACAATAGCTGAGGTTACTACACCCATCATTAATGCACCGGCTATAGATTGTACTATATATGAGCTTAAGTTAAAATAAGCTTCAGCATCTTCCTGCTTCATAGCATTTCTTTCTACGCTGCTTTCTATAGCGTTTTCAAAATATTCGGGAGAAATAAGATAGTGTGTAATTAGTTGGCCAATAGGAGAGAGTAAGGCAATAACAATACTTAAAATTACTCCCGAAACGAATCCCTGTCTCCAGCTCATTTTTCCGCGGAAAAAATTCTTTCTTTTATCATGAATGGCAAAGAAGTAAATTGCTATTGCAATTAAACCGAAAAAGTTGGTGTAAATAGCGTGTTTGGCAATGAGCACATCGTGCCAGCCCATGAGTTTCTCAAAATACATCCAAAGTAAAGATGCAGCGAAGAAAATTACGCCCCACTTTATTTCTATTTGGTAGTTTTTCATTTTTTTGATGATTGGTTGAATGAAAAGCTAATGTACTCAAAAAAAGAAAGGGCTGTTTAAAAGTTCCTCTATTTAGGAGGTTTAAACAGCCCTTTTGTATAATTTAAAATTAAATTACTGATTCACAACAACCCAATCTCCTTTTTCAATAAGCGGAATAGCCTGTTTGTATTTAAGAGTTTTATTCTCGCCACTCATTACATTTTTTATAGTTACTTTATCATTACGGCCAATCTTTGGTTGGTCTCTGGTAATGGTTTCGGTCACCTGTGGGCGGCGTTGCTGTTGGGTGTTCTCAGCAGCGCGACTTTGAGCAGCTCTTTCGTCTATATTAGGAATTTCATCTTTTTGAGTTTCTACTTTTTCTTTTTTGCGTTGTCTTGCTTCCTGGATATTTGAAACATTTCCTTCTGGAATTTCACCTTTGAAAAGGAAAGAAATTACATCCCGATTTACGTGATCCAGCATAGATTTAAACAATTCAAAAGCTTCAAATTTATAGATCAATAATGGATCTTTTTGCTCGTGAACCGCTAATTGAACGCTCTGTTTTAACTCATCCATCTTGCGAAGGTGGGTTTTCCAGGCATCATCGATTATTGCAAGACTTATATTTTTCTCAAAATCTTTAACCAACTGAACACCTTCGGTTTCGTAAGCTTTCTCAAGATTCGTAACTACCTGAAGCGTTTTTTGCCCGTCTGAAAATGGTACAGAAATTCTTTCAAAATTGTTGCTTTCGTCTTCGTAAACCTGCTTAATTACCGGGAAAGCCCTGGAAGCGCTGTGCTTCATCTTTTCCTGGTAATGCTGGTAGGCTTCTTTATAGACAATTCCGGCAATTTTTTGTACGCTCATTTTCTCGAATTCTTCTTCTGAAACCGGGGCACTCATAGAGAAATACCTAATCAGTTCAAATTCAAAATTCTTATAATCCTGGGCAACTTTATTATTTTCGGTAATCGCTTCAGAAGTATCAAAGATCATATTCGCAATATCAACCTTAAGCCTGTCGCCAAATAATGCGTGGTAACGACGTTTGTAAATCACTTCCCTTTGGGCGTTCATCACATCATCATATTCCAACAAACGCTTTCTAATTCCGAAGTTATTTTCCTCTACTTTCTTTTGGGCACGCTCAATGGATTTTGAGATCATGGAATGTTGAATTACTTCACCTTCTTCCAGACCCATTTTATCCATTAATTTTGCGATCCTTTCAGAGCCGAATAGACGCATTAGATTATCTTCCAGAGAAACATAGAACTGAGAACTTCCCGGATCTCCCTGGCGGCCTGCACGACCTCTTAACTGGCGGTCTACACGCCGTGAATCGTGACGCTCTGTACCTACAATGGCTAAACCACCGGCTTCTTTAACTTCTTTACTAAGTTTAATATCGGTGCCACGACCTGCCATGTTAGTGGCGATAGTTACAATACCAGATTTACCTGCTTCGGCCACAATATCGGCTTCTCGTTTATGTAGTTTCGCGTTAAGCACGTTGTGCGGAACATTTCTCAATTTCAGCATTCTTGAGAGTAATTCTGAAATTTCTACAGAAGTTGTACCAATAAGTACGGGTCTTCCTGCAATAGAAAGCTGGGTAACATCGTCTATTACCGCGTTATATTTTTCTCTTTTGGTTTTGTAAACCATATCGTCCTTATCCTTTCTGGCAATAGGACGGTTGGTAGGAATCTCTACCACATCTAATTTATAGATTTCCCAGAATTCTCCAGCTTCAGTTACAGCTGTACCGGTCATACCAGATAACTTGCTGTACATTCTAAAGTAATTCTGAAGCGTTACTGTTGCAAAGGTTTGGGTAGCATCTTCAATTTTTACGTTTTCCTTGGCTTCAATTGCCTGGTGTAAGCCATCGCTATAACGGCGCCCGTCCATAATACGGCCGGTTTGCTCGTCTACAATTTTTACTTTATTGTCTATAACCACATATTCGTCGTCTTTCTCAAATAGAGTATAGGCTTTTAGAAGCTGGCGCAAAGTGTGAATACGTTCACTTTTTACGCTGTAATCTCTAAAAAGTTCTTCTTTTTTCTCGGCTTCTTCTTCTTTAGAAAGTCCTTCTTTTTCAATCTTGGCGATTTCCATTCCCATCTCTGGCATAACAAAGAAATCGGAATCCCCATCGGCAGAAAGAAACTCAATACCTTTATCGGTAAGGTCTATCTGATTGCTTTTTTCTTCAATAGTGAAATAAAGGTCTGCATCTACTTTTGGCATTTCACGGTTGTTGTCCTGCATGTAATGATTTTCGGTCTTCTGCAGTAACTGTTTTATACCTTCTTCACTAAGAAATTTAATAAGTGCTTTATTCTTTGGTAGACCTCTATAAACTCTTAGTAACAAGAATGCACCATCTTTGGTGTTTCCTTCTTTGATAAGTTTTTTAGCTTCAGCAAGAACCTTAGTAAGGTGTTTACGCTGAAGTTCTACAATATTAGAAATTGCAGGTTTGAGTTCGTTAAATTCGTGAACATCACCTTTTGGGATTGGCCCGGAAATAATTAAAGGTGTACGCGCATCATCAATTAAAACCGAATCTACCTCATCTACAATGGCAAAGTTATGCGGGCGTTGTACGAGATCGTTTGGAGCGTGAGACATATTATCACGCAAATAATCGAAACCAAATTCATTGTTGGTTCCGTAAGTAATATCGGCATTATAGGCTTTTCTCCTGGAGGCTGAATTTGGCCTGTGGTAATCTATACAATCTACACTTAAACCGTGAAATTCAAAAAGTGGCGCCATCCAGGCACTATCCCTTTTTGCCAGGTAGTCGTTTACCGTTACAAGGTGCACTCCGTTTCCGGTAAGAGCGTTAAGATACATTGGTAAGGTTGCCACAAGGGTTTTACCTTCACCGGTTTGCATCTCGGCAATTTTTCCCTGGTGCATAGCCACACCACCAATTAGCTGTACATCGTAATGAATCATATCCCAGGTTACCGGTTTTCCGGCAGCATCCCAGGAATTGTTCCAGATTGCGTGATCGCCTTCAAGATTTACATAATCTTTTTCGGCAGAAATCTCGCGATCAAATTCTGAGGCGGTAACTTTAAGTTGTTCGTTATGAAAAAAGCGTTTTGCGGTTTCTTTTACCGTTGCAAAGGCTTCGGGTAGAATATCGTTAAGAACCCCTTCAGAGATCTCATAAGATTTAGCTTTCAGCGCATCAATTTCAGCATAAATATCTTCCTTTCGGGTAATATCGTCACTGGCATCGGCCTCGGCTTCCAGCTCTTCAATTTGTTTATTTATATCTTTTAGAGCTTCAGCGATCTTCGCCTTAAAGCTTGCTGTTTTAGCCCTAAGTTCGTCTATAGAAAGGGCTTCAAACTCACCTTCCAGCGCCTTTATCTTATCGACTATAGGTTGTATTTCTTTGACGTCTTTTTTAGATTTATCGCCAACAAATACTTTTAATACAGAATTTAAAAAACTCATAATAGTTTTTGTTTAATACGGGGTTCAAATGTACGCAAAAAAAAAGCCTCACTTTGGAGACTTTTTTCTATTTTTTGCGTGTTATTATTTAATATTCATCCTCATTCCAAAGATAATCTTCATCAGTGGGATAATCGGGCCAAATTTCCTCAATAGAATCATACGAATCTCCTTCATCTTCAATCGCCTGTAGGTTTTCTACTACTTCTAGTGGAGCACCTGTTCTAATGGCGTAATCAATTAATTCGTCTTTAGTTGCAGGCCAGGGTGCATCACTTAAATAAGATGCTAATTCTAAAGTCCAATACATGGGTTGCTCAGGTTTATTATTTTTGCAAAAATAAATTTTTTGTGGTAATAGCCAAGAAAAAAATCTATTATTTAATCAATACTGTTAAGAACATACGCTAAAATTATAGATTTTACTGAATAATTCTTGCTGAAGCCTTAAAATAAGAACTAAGATTTTTCGGGAATCCATTTTACCTCTTCGGCCTCTAATTTTTTAGACAACATCCGTGCCAGTACGAATAGATAGTCAGATAGTCTATTTAGATATTGTAAAACCTTATCGTCAAAAGCTTCAATTTCGTGTAAAGCTGTGGCAAGTCGCTCTGCACGCCGGCATACACACCGCGCAATGTGACAGAATGACACGCTTTGGTGGCCTCCCGGAAGCACAAAATGAGTCATAGGAGGAAGTTCCTCATTCATTTTGTCCATTTCTTTTTCCAGCATTTCTATATCTTCTGCCGAAATTTTAGGAATATTTAATCGCTCTTTTCCGTTTTTTAATTTTTGTTTTTCAGGATCTGTCGCCAGGGTAGAGCCGATAGTAAAGAGCCTATCCTGAATTCTGCTTAAAACCTGTTTGGTATGTTCGCCGGTATCCTGATCGCGAACAAGTCCAATATGAGAGTTAAGTTCGTCTACAGTGCCGTAACTTTCTATGCGAATATGGTGTTTGGGAACCCTGGTGCCTCCAAAAAGGGCAGTAGTACCTTTATCACCGGTTTTTGTATAT
Source organism: Salegentibacter agarivorans (assembly GCF_900113135.1). Classification (GTDB taxonomy): domain Bacteria; phylum Bacteroidota; class Bacteroidia; order Flavobacteriales; family Flavobacteriaceae; genus Salegentibacter; species Salegentibacter agarivorans. The sequence goes on from NZ_FOOH01000001.1 coordinate 23,445, forward strand.
ATCTTCATATAAATGTTTTGTTTCTTACTGGATAATTGAAATTAAAATACTCAAAATTCTTACTTGAATTCCAGGCTTTTTCAAATTAAATTTTTAGTCCCGGACCTAAATTATTTTACTTAAGACTTTGCCTTCCCTGGTAAAGTAATTTACTTTTCAAAAGTACAAAATGAAGAATTAAGGCGGCAATTAATGAGGCTAAGAAGTTAAATATTAGTTTCAGATTTTTCCTCTCTTCGGCGTTCCATATAGCGCCTTCTAAAATTTCTGTTCTTACGAGCCTTACGGTTCTTTTTTGCTCTACGGGAATTCCAAATAAAATAAACGAGAAAAGCCGCAATAAGCGCGAAGTAAATCCAGGTTTCCTGGTCAAACTCAAACATGATAAACTGTTAATTTTTTACAAGATATGAAATTTTGAGTTTTTAAGGAATTAAATTAAATTTTTCAATAGATGCATACTGAAGAGGAAGTTTATGTAAAAATTAAAGTCAGCATAGAAAATTTTTCTATGCTGACTTTTTTATAACTCATTTTTTAAATTTTAATCTTCGGTAGAAGTGGTTACCTGCGGGCCAATCCCACTTAGGTTTTGGTTATAAACCCAAAGTTCCTGAGAAGCGCCATTGGTAATATTCATCCAATCTTGTGTAAAAGAATTAAAAGAACCAGCCCCGTGAACTTCCTCAAACTTCTCTTTAAGCTTTTGATCTTTTCCCAGCCAGGCAAAATCATCGAAGAAATATACTACAGAAAGATCCTGGCCAGAGTTGGTAGACGAAAATTCATTGGTGTAAATTGCGAAAGGCGTTTCAGGTGATTTTTCCTTTAAAACTCCTGTTACCATTTCTAGCTTAGAAATCATATCTTCATATTTTCCTCTTGCTATGTCCCAAACGCTTACTCTAAGTTTGCTCATTTCAAAATTAGAAGGAAAATGAGATAATTTATTATGGAATCTCCAAAAAGTCACTTCCTCTTCGCTCTCTAAATAAGGGATCACATTATTGGTCCAGTCTTCATCATGTGCTTCCTGGGTAGGGCTGGCTTCATCAAAAGCACTCCACGGCATTGGCCCAATTACCGCCATATAATCATACGCATTTTGGCCATTCATGATTGTAAAAATTCGTACTCCCATAGCTCCTTCTGCATGAAACTGCTCATTGTGATTTTTCATACCTTCAGAAAACTCTTTTATTTTATCGCTTTTTGCTGAAAAAATAGTGGATCCAACAATGAGATATTCCTCATTGTTATCTGACTGATTTTGGGAAAATACCAAAAAAGGAATTAGCATCATCCAGTAAAAAATTGACTTCATAACTGTGTATTTAAATGTTAGTAATGCAGCTATGATAGATGAGGCTTCAATAAATAGGTTGTATAAGTTACTGAAAAATAGTGATATAAGAGGATGTAGTATAGGGTTTAAATTAAAAAACGCCCAAAAAGGGCGTTTTAAGTTAAAAACAAAAGATCGTTTTCCTACAAGCCGAAGCTAAGCGATAAAATCACTTTGGAGAGGTCTCTGTCTATATTTGCCGTATTGGTTAAACCAGTTTCATAAAGTCTTGCATTTTCCTCGTAATTTGCGTTGGTGTAGGCAAGGTCTAATTTCATACTTCCAAAATCGTAGCCAATACCACCCGAATAGCCGGTTAAATCGCCTACAGTAGATTCGTTAGCGTAGGGACTTTGCTCAAAACGATAACCGCCTCTTAAGCTCCAGTTATTGATTCTATATTCTCCACCCAATCTAAAAGTAGAAGCCGCCTGAAGTTCTTCTGAAATAAGACCATTTTGAAAATCGAATTCGGGATCATCTGTAGGTCTAAATTCAGTTGCTGAATAATCTTTGTAGGAATAATCAAAACTAATTAATCCTTTGGTACCGAATAGTACAGCAAGGCTACCGGTAATTTTACCGGGAGTTTTAAGATTGTAATCAGGGTAGAGGTTTAAAACGTTGGGGTCTACAACCACCCGCTCATTCGCTTCGTTATTTGTTTCGAGATACTGGGTAGCCTCTTCCACGATACTAAACCAGGTGGGAGAGTGGTATGATGCGCCAACTCTAAATCTATCACTTACTTTGGCAATCGCACCTAACTGAAAAGAAAATCCGTCTCCGGTTGTGCTTAAGTTGTTATTAAAAATTACCTGATTGGTAGCACTACCTGAATTTCTGTTGTTTTCTCTAAACCTTGTACTACGGTCGTAGTTTAAAAAATGGGTATTTAGGTTAGCACCCAGGTATAAGAAATCTTTAAACTGTGTCCCAAAATTAAAAGAAAATTTTCCGTTTAAACCGGTAGCCACAGAACGATATTCCTGGTTAAAATTCCCGGGGCTTATAAAGGAATTATACTCGGTGTTATCTGGTGAATCCTCTGCCTGATCTATAACATAGCCCTGGTATCCTAAAAATGCCTGTTGCGCTCCAAAACCTTCGTTTTCTCCTAAATAAGAATAAAGATCAGAGATGCTTTCATCTTCACGGGTTTGGAGTAAATCTAATGGTATGCCGTTAGCATAATTTAGAAAATACTGGTCTATAGAAGTCTGGCTTGTTCCAGTAGCCAAAAAAGCATCGTCAAAATTATTGGTCTGACTATAATTTAAACCTAAACTAAATTTTCTCCAGGGACTATCACTTCTTGTATCAAAAACAAGTACACCACCGGCCTGATTAAAGTTAAAATCTGAATTTTCATTTGTAGTACCGGTTCCAAAATAATCTACATTTTTATTGGTAGAACGGTGAGACAAAGTCATAGTTCCAAAAGAATTAAGGAAAACGGCAGAACTGGCCGGGTTTACTGTAATGGCAGATAAGTCTCCCCCAAGTGCTCCAAAAGCACCACTAAGTGCCTGGAACCTGGCGGTTCCGTTCAGTTCTTCAGAACTGTATCTATAAGCATCGGTAATGTTTTGAGCCTGGGCGCTTCCTGCTAAAAGAATGCTCAATATTATAAATATCTTTTTCATAAACTATTTTTAAATCCTTTTACGGTTTACCGGGTTTTAGACCGGAGTATATTTATTGATTTCAGAAAAAACCTTACAGCGGGAAACTGTAAGGTTGATTCAATTTTTTTTAAAATACTTTCACGCCAGAAGTTGATTATCCTCTACCGCCACCTCTGGATGAAGAAGAACGACTACTTCCGCCTGAACTTCTTGTACCAGAACTTCTGGAACTACTAGAGCTACTGCGAACAGTACCGCTACTTCTTGAAGAACTATTAGAAGATCTATTATAAGTAGAGTTAGATCTTGAACTTCTATTAGACCTGTTTATAGCCGAATTTGTTCTTGAAGAAGAAGTGTTGATTCTAGATGGTTCGCTCCTTCTGCTAGATCGGGAATAAACGTTAGAATTATCTGAATTACTTCTGGTATAACTTCTACTTCTTGAAGCATTATCATTGCTTCTAATATTTCGAATGCTTCTGGAATAAGAAGATTCGTTAGTTCTAATACGGGAAACATTATCCCTTGAATTTGTACCATAATCTGAATAGCTGGCTCTTCTTCCGCTATTATAAGCTACGTCTCTGTAATTGTTACGATAGCCATAATATGGGTTGTTTAAATATCCTCTTCCTATATATGGGTTATAAAAGCCTCCAAAGCCTCCATATCCAAATCCGAAGCCAAAGTGGTTACCCCAGCCCCATCGTGAGCCGTATGCAAAACCGCCACCCCATGGGCCAAATCCTCCGCCCCAGGGACCAAAACCGGCACCCCAATAACCTGGACCATAAAATGGATCCCAGAAAAACGGATCATTCCAGTAACCTCCAAAACCGTAACCATATCCAAAACGATTCCATCTCCATGGATTGTAAAATCCACCGTGGAAACCGGTATTGTAAATGTTTATAGTATATTGATCTGGATCTTCACCCCAGGGAGCTCTTCCGCCAACATAAGCTTGTTGGTCTTCATAATAAACTTCATCCTCTCCGCCTTCTGCAGAGGAGTAAGATTCTACATCGGTAAAGATTATGTTATCGGCCATCTGGCCATAAAATTCTGATTTTTCTGAAAAAAGGTTCTTATAGTATGAATTTCCCTGATCCTGTTTATTATTATTAGCATATTGGGATGGCTCTTCAGAAGTTGATTGCTGTTGGTTAGAATCACCATAGATCCCATCCTCATAACCAGAATACTGGTAAGAACCGCAAGATGCTAACAATAGCAAGAACATAGGAGCAACAAATAGAATTGCTTTTTTGTGTAAGTCGTAATTGCGTATCATTAGCTTAGTATTTTATTGTTGAACATTACAAAAATAGTTAGTTTTGCGCTAACTAAACCTGCATTTAGATTGTGTTTAACAAAATACAAGATTTATGCCAAATCCAGAGAATGAGTAAAAAGTTAACCAAAAGAAGCGAAGATTATTCAAAATGGTACAACGAATTGGTAGTAAAAGCTGATTTAGCTGAAAATTCCGCAGTACGAGGTTGTATGGTAATTAAACCCTACGGATTTGCCATTTGGGAGAAAATGCAGGCCCAGCTTGATAAAATGTTCAAGGAAACCGGACATCAAAATGCTTATTTTCCGCTTTTTGTTCCCAAGCATCTCTTTGAAGCTGAAGAAAAAAATGCCGAAGGTTTTGCGAAAGAATGTGCCGTGGTTACTCATTACAGGCTTAAGACAGATCCTAATGATAAATCTAAATTAATAGTAGATCCTGAAGCTAAACTGGAAGAGGAACTTGTAGTTAGACCAACTTCTGAAGCTATTATCTGGAATACTTACAAAAACTGGATTCAGTCTTATAGAGATCTTCCTATTAAAATCAATCAATGGGCTAATGTGGTGCGTTGGGAGATGCGAACCCGATTATTCCTGAGAACTTCAGAATTTCTCTGGCAGGAAGGGCATACCGCCCACGCCACCAAACAGGAAGCCCTGGAGGAAACTGAATTAATGAATAATATTTATGCCGAATTTGCCGAGAAATTTATGGCAATGCCGGTTATAAAAGGAAGTAAAACCGAAAGTGAACGCTTTGCCGGTGCTGTAGAAACTTATTGCATTGAAGCAATGATGCAGGACGGGAAAGCTCTGCAAGCAGGAACCTCTCACTTTTTAGGTCAGAACTTTGCAAAAGCTTTTGATGTAAAATTCACTTCTAAAGAAGGAAAATTAGAAAATGTTTGGGCAACCTCCTGGGGTGTTTCTACACGTTTAATGGGAGCGCTTATTATGACGCATAGTGATGATAACGGTTTGGTACTTCCTCCAAATTTAGCGCCTACTCAGGTAGTAATTGTTCCTATATATAAAGGAGAAGGACAATTAGAAGAAATTTCTAAGGTAGCCAACAAACTGGCTGATGATCTTAAAGAAGCCGGTATTTCGGTGAAATACGATGATAGAGATACGCAAAAACCAGGTTGGAAGTTTGCTCAATACGAATTACAAGGAGTGCCGGTAAGATTGGCTATTGGGCCAAAGGATCTTGAGAAAGGAAGTGTTGAACTTGCAAGAAGAGATACCCTCGCTAAAGAGTTTGTAAACCAAACAGAAGTAGTGGAGAAGGTGAAGCACCTTATGGTTGAAATGCAGGATACTTTATTTGATAAAGCTTTCAATTTTAGAAACGAACATATCACCGAGGTAGATTCTTTTGATGAATTTAAAAAAGTTTTAAAAGAAAAAGGAGGATTTATTTCTGCCCATTGGGATGGAACTGCAGAGACAGAAAACAAGATAAAAGGGCTTACCAAAGCCACAATTCGCTGTATACCATTTAATTCCGAAAAAGAGTCGGGAAGCTGTGTGCTTACAGGGAAACCGTCTGAGCAAAGAGTGCTTTTTGCGAAGGCATATTAATTTTTAAAATTTTTTTGTGGAACTCTTGCGGCATTCAAAAATAGTTGTATTTTTGCATCCGCATTGAAACAAAAAAATGGTCCGTTCGTCTAGGGGTTAGGACGCCAGGTTTTCATCCTGGTAACAGGGGTTCGATTCCCCTACGGACTACAACAGAACACAAGTTTTAGTTTTGTGTTTTTAAAGTCCTGAAAAGGCAATTTGAAATAAATTAATGGTCCGTTCGTCTAGGGGTTAGGACGCCAGGTTTTCATCCTGGTAACAGGGGTTCGATTCCCCTACGGACTACTTTAAAAAATAATTAAAGCAATTTTGTAATGGCAAATCACAAGTCAGCATTGAAGAGGATTCGTAGCAATGAGACCAAACGTCTTAGAAACCGCTACCAGCATAAAACTACCAGAAACGCAATTAAAAAGTTGAAGGAGTCTGAGAAGAAAGAAGCTGAAGCTCTTTTGCCTTCTGTTATCTCTATGGTAGATAAATTAGCAAAGAAAAATATTATACATGATAATAAAGCTGCGAACTTAAAATCGCAACTTGCTAAGCACGTAGCTGCGCTTTAATAATATTACAGTGTTCAATTATAAAAAAATGCTTTCTGCGTTTGCGGAAAGCATTTTTTTATTTTTAATAATTTTTGGGTTTAAAAAACCGAAAGACCGGTTAGCGAAGTAAGGCGTTCTAAAGCCTTCATTCCTAATTCTGAATTTCCTTTTTCATTTAAAATAGGACTCCAAACCGCTACTGAATACTGGTCTGGATGAATGGCTACAATACCTCCGCCAACACCACTTTTCCCCGGTAATCCTACTTCAAAACTAAATTCCCCGGCTTCATCATAGAAACCACAGGTTTGCATTAAAGAATTTATCCTTTTTACAGAGGTAGGCGTTAAAATTTCTTCATCTGTACTTAATATTTTACCCTTATTAGCGAAAATCATAAAGGCCTGGGCTAATTGTTTGCAGGACATTGCCAGAGAACAGAGGTGAAAGTAAAAATCTACAATAGGTTCAACTTCACATTTAATATTCCCCAATGCTTTCATATAATTTACCAGTGCTACATTTCTATATCCTGTAGAACGTTCTGAAGCTGCAATTTTGAGATCAAAATTAATGCTATTATCTTCGGTAATTTTCCTTACAAAATCTAATAATTCCTGTTTTGGATCTTCTAATTGATCTACTAAAATATCTGAAATTACCAAAGCGCCGGCGTTTATAAAAGGATTTCGGGGCACACCGCTTTCGTATTCTAACTGGCTTAACGAATTAAATGGATCTCCCGAGGGTTCTACATCTACCCGGTCCCAAAGATCTTCACCCATAATACGCATAGCCATAGAAAGGCTAAAAACTTTAGAGATACTTTGAATAGAAAAAAGCTCTTCGCTATCTCCAAAACTAAAATGTTGCCGGTCTCCACAATAAACGTGCATACCAAATTTACGCGGATCTACTTTGGCGAGTTCAGGAATATAAGAGGCAACTTTGCCGGTTACATCCCGGTAACTCAGTTCGTCATTTATAGTATTTAGTATACTTTGGTAGTCCATATTAATTTAATTCGCTTAAGTCTGAATTGGTTTCTATCTCGAAAGGTAATTTTTCTGATTTAAAAATGCGAGCGCTCAAGCTACCTTTTAACTCAATTTTATTATCTGAAACCAATATCCAGCTACCTTCCCTAAGTCCAATTACGGGTTGCGTATTTATAGTGTGGAATTCTTTTATTCGTGTCTCCCGGGTTTCTCCTTTATGCGTAGAATTTGAATCGGGATCTAAATAATGCGGATTAATATTAAAAGGAACTACTGCCAAAGTTTTAAAACTCGGCGGATAGACTATGGGCATATCGTTGGTGGTTTGCATTGTTAAGCCCGCGATATTCGTCCCTGCACTGGTGCCCATATAAGCTGCGCCATTTTGAATACTTTCTTTAAGCGGTTGCATTAATTTATTTCGGTAGAGCTCAGAAACCAGTAAAAAAGTATTACCCCCACCGGTAAAAATTCCTTTAGCTTGAGTTATAGCTTCAGTCATATCTTCAAATTCGTGAATTCCACGTAAGTTAATTCCGGCTTCGTTAAAAGCTTCGGAAGCTTTTTTAGTGTATTCAGTGTGCGAAATTCCGCCGGGGCGGGCAAAAGGAATAAAGATCACTTCATCTATATTTTTAAAAAATACCTTTAATTCCGGAATTAAATATTCCAGGTAGTCCTGCCCATGTAAAGTTGAGGTGCTGGCCAATAATGCTTTGCTCATAAATGCTTTTATTTTTCTAATGCTAGTATAATATATATTGACTTAAAATTAGTCTAAATAGGGGTTTTAACAAAAGTTTACAAGCTGCTTTACTATAAATAAGGACTAAGAATTGTTACTTTATTAATAGGAAAACCACAACTATGTTAAAGAATACATTTTTTATTATTTTTATTTTATTCAGCAGTATTTTAATTGCCCAGGAGAAGGAACGCACTCTGGTAAACGGTAAAATTATTGTTCCTGAAGAAGATACTCCAGAGGGAATGACCATTTTTAACCGAAACACCGCACGCGGTACCATATCTAATCCCGACGGGGAATTTAAGTTAAGTGTTGCGCTTAATGATACGGTAGTATTTTCTTCCATTCAATTTGAAGAATTTAGAGTAGTTGTAGAAGAAGGCGTTATAAATTCTGGTGAAATGAATGTTTTTCTAACAGAATCTGTTACCGAACTGCCAGAGGTGCTGTTATCTGATAATAAACTTTCTGGAGATATTAGGGTAGATGTTAGTCGAATTGCTGTTAGTGACCCAGATGTTCCCCGGTATTCTGCAGCCGAATTGGAAGCCTTGAATGTTAGAAGACAACCCGATTCTTTAATGGGGCCCGGAAGAAATGCAGCTCTGGCTGCCGGAAATACCAGGCTGGTAAACGGACTCAACTTTGTGAACATCTTTAAATTCCTTGTAGGGGCTGAGGTTGAAAACAATCCTTTTACGAAACAGGAACTCGACGAAAAATTACGGGATCTTTATGACGATGAGTTTTTTAGAACCAACCTGGATATTGAAAAAGATAAAATAAATGATTTTATTTACTACGTTACAGATCACGGTTTAGATAATGACTTATTGGAAGACGGAAACGAATTAAACCTAATTGAATTTCTAATAGAAAAAAGTAAAGAATATAAAGCATTTCACGCTCGGGAATAATACTTAAAAACCTTCATCAATCATCATTATTCATCATCAACATCAATCAATGAAATATTTTTTATCTATTTTATCGTGTTTTTTTGTACTTGCAGTAAGTGCCCAGGAAAAAATACAGCTCACCGGTAAAATTAAAGCCGATAGTATTGAAGCTCCTATTCACATCATTAACATAACACAAGAAAAGGGCAGTGTAAGCGATAAAGCGGGAAATTTTAAGATAGAAGTTTCAGAAAACGATTTGCTGTTAATTTCTTCGGTGCAATTTCAGCGAAAAGAAATAAAGATTACTTCTAAAATTCTTAATGAAGAAACACTAAATATAAAATTACTTCCTGCCCTAACCGAACTCGAACAGGTAAGGGTTCATAATCTTAGTGGAAACCTGGAAGAAGATATTGCCAATATTAAGGTAATAAATATGCCGGTTATTAATGTGCCGCCTTCCCCTACTAGCGTGATTCCACGAGGTACGCCTAACGCAGCATTTAATGCCAGCCAAACCCATGCACCGGCGGGAGCGAATATTTTAGGGTTGGTGGGATTAATAATAGGAAAACCAAATTTTGGCATAATAGGAGCCAAATCTAAATCTCCTGCTAAAAGGGAAAAAGAGATTGTAAATAATCTGCGTAACAGGTTTGACGATTATTTCTTTAATAATCATTTAAAAATTGATACCCCTCATATAATGAACTTTCTAACCTATATTTTTGAAAATGGTTTTCAGGAAAAATTTTTAAAAAAAGAACACGCTTTAGAACTTGTGGTGTTTCTGGAAAATAAAAGTGAATCTTACCGCAAACTTATAGCTGAATAGATGAAAAGCAGTTTCTTTCTTGTATTTCTACTTATTTTTTCAGCTCATTTATTTTCCCAGGATCGTGTACTACTAAAAGGGGAAATTCTTGCTGATTCTATTGAAGCACCAATTCATATTATAAATATTACTGCTGAAAAAGGCACGGTAACCGAAGCAAACGGTGAATTTTCTATAGAAGTAAGAGAAAATGATTTGCTATTATTTTCATCAGTACAATTTCAGAAAAAAGAAATTTTAATTACTGCTGAAATTTTATCTTCCAAAGTTTTAAAAGTTGAATTGCAAAAAGACCTTACAGAATTAGACGAAGTTAGGTTGCACCAATTAAGCGGAAACCTGGCAAGTGATATTGAAGAAATTAAAACCTTTGATCCACGAATCATTGGTTTTGCCCTTTCTGATAGAGAACCACTAAGTATTGAAGAGCGCAAATTGGTTGCAATGAGCAGTCCTATGGATCCTGTTGGTCTCATTTTTGGAGCGCTTTCTGGAGAAAGGGAAAAACTTAAAAAAGCTATAGAAAATAACAGAGTAAGTGCACTGGTTTATAAGGCCAGGGAATTTGTGCCTGATGAGTACTTTACTGAAACCTTGCTTTTACCCTTGAATAAAATTATGGATTTTCTCTACTATTGTAGCTTAAAACCAAATTTTGAAGAATTAGTCAAAAAAAATGATCCCCTGGTTCTAATGGAATTTCTTAAAGAAAAGCTTCCAGAATATAATGAGTTTATCAAGGATTAAAAGCATTAATTTTTTCTTTATACTGTTGCTACCTTTTGCTGGGTTTTCCCAGCAAGAAACTATTTTTTCAGGCCAAATAATTACCGAAGAACCACTTTTATCTCCGGTTCACATAATTAACATTACCCGGCAAAAAGGTGGAGTTAGTGAACTTTCAGGTCATTTTTCTGTAGCGGTAAACAAAGGTGATTCTTTAGTTTTTTCTTCGGTTCAATACAAAAAGAAAACGATTGTAATAGATCGTGAAAAACTTCAGCAGAACAATTTTACAATTAAACTGGAGGAAGATCTTACTGAATTAGATGAAGTAAAACTTCATAAGCTCTCAGGAAGTCTGGCAAAAGATATTTCAGAAATTGAAACTTTTAATAAATTCGATTTAAATGCACCAATGCGCAGAAAACCGCCTCCATCTCAGGTAGAAAGGCAATTATATACCGCTACAACAGGTCCCGGTGGCACCAGGCTTAGTATTTTGGGGGTATTAACCGGAACGATACCTTTAGACCCGGTTATAAACGGGATTAGTGGTAGAACGGCGTGGTTAAAGAAGAGAAAAACAAATGACGAATTTAAATTTACTATTGAAAAAGCCATTTATTTAATTCCTGAAAATACGCTAATTGAAGACTTCGGAATAGCGAAAAGTGCGGTGATGAATTTTGTGTATTATTGTGCAGAAAATTATGATTTGGAAATTCTTCTTGGAAATCCTTTAGAATTATATGAATTTTTTCAATCCAAATCAGTTGAATTTAAAGCTTTAGGTGCTTTGGATTAATATTTGTTATAGAAGAGAAAAAGATTAATGAGAAAAATAAGCCTAATCCTGGCCAGCTTTTTTTTGCTTTCAGCATTTAAATCTGGCGCTCACGAGTTTTACCTAAGTGTTACAGAGATTGAATACAATAACGAGGAGCAAAGTTTACAAATTATTACCAGGGTTTTTATAGACGATTTTCAGAATGTTTTAAACGAACGTTTTGATGCCGATATTCAGCTTTCTCAAGAAGCAGAAGAAGGCGCCGTAACTGAACATATTTCTAAATATCTTAATCAGAAATTAAGGTTGAAAATAGATGGCGAAGAGCTTCAGCTTAATTATTTGGGAAAAGAATACGATGCCGATCAACTGGTGCTTTATATTGAAGTGGAAAACGTAGCTGCTTTTGATGAAATTGAAGTCACCAACGAGATTTTAACCGATTTGTTTGATGACCAGAAAAATGTGGTGCACGTAAAAGTAAATAACAAAACCAAAAGTTTATTACTTATGCGGCAGCAAGAGACAGAAAAACTCACATTTCCTTAAGGAAAACCTGATTAAAATATTTATTTTTAGCAATCTTTAAATTAAAACATAATTGATGAACAAATTAAGACTCTTAAGTTTCGCTTTAGTGATGCTTTTTGTAAGCGGTCTTCAGGCCCAGGAATCGGAAGCCGAAGAGCAGCAACCAAAACAGGAAGGTCACGAGAATAACAATAAGTTTAAACAACTTTACGAGACTTTCGCAACTCCCAATCAATACCGAACCGGTGCCGGAGCTCCCGGAGAAGCTTATTATCAAAACCAGGCCGACTATAAAATGGATATCGTTTTGGACGATAAAAATACCCGTTTAGATGGTGAGGCCGAGGTTACTTATTATAATAATTCTCCCGATAAACTAGAGTATTTGTGGGTGCAATTAGACCAAAACGTACGTAAGAAAGATGCACCGGCTTTAGAGCGAAATCCTAGTGGAATGAGTCCCGTGGCTACTCCACAACGTTTTGTAAGTCAGCATATGGAAGAGTCGTTTGACGGCGGTTTCAATATTGTAGGTTTAACTCACGATGGCGATAAATTAAATTACACCATAAATCAAACGATGTTAAGAATAGATTTGGAAGAGGCTTTAGAGCCCGGTGAATCTTTTGAGTTTGAAATGAAATGGTGGTACAACATCAATAACCATATTACCGATAGGGCTAGAAGTGGTTATGAGCATTTTCCTAAAGATGGTAACAATGCTTATGTAATTGCACAATTCTTCCCAAGAATGGCGGTTTATAACGATGTTGAAGGCTGGCAGAATATGCAATTTTGGGGCAGTGGTGAGTTTGCCCTTCCTTTTGGTGATTACGAAGTGAATATTACCGTTCCTGCAGATCATATTATGGAGGCTACAGGAGAACTTCAAAACCGCAAGGATGTTTATACCAAAGAAATGATGAGCCGTTATGAAAAGGCAAAGAAATCTTACGATAAGCCTGTAATAGTTAGAACTCAAGCTGAAGCCGAAGAAGCCGAAAAGTCTTTTTCTAATAAAACCAAAACCTGGAAATATAAGGCCGAAATGGTTAGAGATTTTGGATTCTCTACTTCAAGAAAATTTATTCTTGATATGATGGCTACAGATGTTGGTGGTAAAGATGTAATGGCAGTTTCTTTATATCCTAAAGAAGGAAATCCACTTTGGGAAGAATGGTCTACAAAGGCAGTAGCCAGCACTTTAAAATCTTATTCTAAGCAAACTTTTCAATATCCATATCATAAAGCGGTTTCGGTTCACGCTAGAAACCAGGGAATGGAATATCCAATGATTTGCTGGAATTATGGTCGTCCCGATGAGGATGGAACGTATTCCGATAGAGTTAAATTTGGGATGATAAGTGTAATTATTCACGAAATTGGACATAACTTCTTCCCAATGATTGTAAACAGTGATGAACGCCAGTGGGGTTGGATGGACGAAGGTTTAAACACCTTTAGCCAGTATCTTGCCGAGCAGGAATTTGGAGAAAAATATCCCGAAGCTATTACTCCTTTAGAGCAATATCCATCTCGAAGAGGAATTCCGGCGAAAATTGTTCCTTATATGAAAGGGAATCAAAAGTATATCGCACCAATTATGTCTAATCCAGAGAATGTTTACCAGTTAGGAAATAACGCTTACGGTAAGCCGGCAACCGCGCTAAATATTTTGCGAGAAACTGTAATGGGACACGAGCTTTTTGACCACGCCTACAAAACATTTGCTCATCGTTGGATGTTTAAACACCCCACCCCTGAAGATTTCTTTAGAACAATGGAAGATGCTTCAGCCGTAGATTTAGACTGGTTTTGGAGAGGATGGTTTTATACTACCCATAATGTAGATATGGGAATTAAAGAAGTGAAGAAGCTTTATGTTACAGATAATGCTACGAAAGAAGGAAAAGAATTCCTGGAACGTTACGGCGCAGATCCTGAAGAAATTGATGCAATTTATGTAGTAGAAGAAGATAGTGAAGAGTTTGATGAAAACTTAAAGGGAAAATCTGCTTTAGAGAATTCATCTACTTTAAAAGAGTATGTGATGGATAATTTTTCTGAAGAAGAACGAAGGAAATTAAAAGATCCTAAATATTTCTACCAGGTAATTTTTGAAAAACCGGGTGGAATCCCAATGCCTTTAATAGTAGAATTCACTTACGCCGATGGTTCTACCGAAATGAAAAGATATCCCGTACAGCTTTGGAGAATGAACGATGAGGTAGCTACAAAAGCTATTGCTACCAATAAGGAAATCGTAAAAATGGTGGTAGATCCAAATTTAGAAACCGCCGATGTTGATGTAAACAACAATACCTGGCCTAAAGAAGAAACTACCAGTAAATTTGAAGAATTCAAGGAGAGCCTTGGAAACTAAAATCTAAAATAAATTTAGCCGACTTTAACGAGTCGGCTTTTTTTATACCTAAATTTGTGGCTATATTTGTTTTGCTATGAACATCATACCTCTTTTTATTAGTGGTGCCGAAATTGCCTTTATCCTGTTTATTCTGGTAATGGTTTTTGGTGCCGATAAGATTCCCGACATTGCCCGTGGTATGGGTAAAGGGATGAAAATGCTTCGTAATGCCTCTAACGACATTAAAACAGAAATTCAGAAAAGTGCCGAAAAGCAAGGCATTGATACCGATATTTCTAAAGATGTGAGAGGAGAGATAGATAAAGTGAAAGAAGATATTGACGAGATTACCGGTTCAGTAAAACGTAGATTTTAATTACTATTTATGTTAGAACAGCTAAAACAATGGGACCGTGAGCTGTTTGTTTATCTCAACGGACTGGGAATTGAAACTTACGATAATTTTTGGATCACCGTAACTACTATCCAAAACTGGATCCCGCTTTATATCACTTTTTTTATTCTTTATTTTGTGGCTTTTCACTGGAAAAAGGCACTTTTTACCACTTTTTTTATTCTTGCAACGGCGCTTTCAACTTATGGTTTTACCAACGTTGTTAAAAACTTTTTTTTACGTCTTAGGCCTAACAATCAACCCGAAATTGCTGATGTTATTAGAATCCTGCAAACTCCAGATAACTATAGTTTTTTCTCCGGGCATTCTGCGGTTTCTGCCGCTGCGGCCCTATTTTTCATCCTTTCACTAAAAGATAAATACCCCTGGATTTGGGTAGTACTTATCTGGCCGTTATTATTTATGTTGAGTCGAATTTATGTAGGCGTTCACTATCCCGGTGATGTATTAGTAGGTGCGGCTGTAGGAATTATTTTCGCAATTATTTTCTTTATGCTCTACCAACGTTCAGGAAAACGCTTTATTTAACGCGCGTTAAAGTTAATCCGTCGCGAATAGGCAAAATCACCGTTTCTACGCGTTCATCTTCCGCCAGCATTTTATTATATTTTAAAAGGGCTTGTGTAGATTCATCTTCAGCTTTAACAGGTTCTACAACTTTACCGCTCCATAGAACATTGTCAGATAATATTACTCCGCCGGGATTCATTTTCTCAATAATTAAATCGAAATATGCGGGATAGTTAGGCTTATCGGCATCAATAAAAACTAAATCAAATTTCTCCTCAATTTGCGGAATTATTTCCTGAGCATCTCCAATATATTGCTTAATCTGATTTTTGTATTCTGAAGCTTGGAAATATTTCTGCTGAAAATCGTATAATTCTTCATTGATATCTATGGTATGCAAAATTCCCTCTTTGGGTAAACCTTCAGCCAGGCATAAAGCCGAATAACCCGTGTAAGTACCAATTTCCAGGATAGTTTTTGGAGCTATTATTTTTGAAATAAGGCTTAAAATTCTTCCCTGATAATTTCCGCTTAACATTCGTGGTTGCAAAACTTTTTGATTGGTTTCGCGATTAAGCTTTGCCAAAAACTCAGGTTCTTTAGCCGAATGTTCTAAAATATACTGGTCTATGGCTTCAGGAAGAAAATGCATAAGATTCAATTTTTACCAAATTTAGAGAATTTAATGTTTTTAAAATAATAGCTTTCTACACAAATACCAATTGGTTTTCACTTCGGGTGATTTCTGCCAATAAATTGTATTTTTACTTCAAACTAAAACCACACATGCAATTTCAAAATACACTTGAATATGCCCGGGAACTGGATTCCCAGGATAAAATAGCATTATATCGTGACCAATTTATTTTCCCACAGCACGAAGGGAAAAATGTGATTTATTTCACCGGAAATTCACTTGGTCTTCAACCAAAATCAGCAAAAAAATATGTAGACGAAATAATGACCGATTGGGCAAATCTTGCCGTAGAAGGTCATTTCTATGCCGAAAAACCCTGGTGGGACTATCACGAAAGGTTTTCAGAAAAACTAGCTAAAGTTGTTGGTGCTAAACCAGCTGAGGTTACGGTAATGAATACCCTTACGGTAAACCTGCATTTACTAATGGTTTCCTTTTATAGACCTGAAGGAAAACGCTATAAAATTATATGTGAAGAAAAAGCTTTTCCCAGTGACCAGTATATGATCTCGAGCCAGGTGCGTTTTCACGAGTATGATCCCAAAGACGCTATTGTTGAAATTAGAAGGCGCGATGGTGAAAATAATTTTAGAACTGAAGATATTATAGCAAAGATCAATGAAGTAGGAGAGGAGTGCGCTTTGGTTTTAATTGGGGGTGTAAATTACTATACTGGACAGGTTTTAGAGATGGAAAAAATCACAAAAGCGGGACACGAAGTTGGCGCTTTTGTAGGTTGGGATCTTGCCCACGCCGCCGGAAATATTGAGCTTAAACTTAGTGAGTGGAAGGTTGATTTTGCTGCCTGGTGCAGTTATAAATATATGAATAGTGGTCCGGGAAATGCTTCCGGATGTTTTATAAATGAAAAATATCACAACCAAAAAGACATTCCGCGTTTTGAAGGCTGGTGGGGACATAACAAAGAACGTCGCTTTTTAATGGAACCAGAATTTCAACCCGAAAACGGTGCCGATGCCTGGCAAATTTCTAATGCCCCGGTTTTGGCACTTGCACCATATTTGGCTTCGTTAGAAATGTTTGATGAAGTGGGAATGCCGGCTTTAATAGAAAAACGAAATAAGATCGTTGCGTACCTTGAATTTGTTTTACACGAAATTGACAAGGAAGTGGAGAGTAGTTTTGAGATAATTACTCCTTCGAATCAGGAAGAGCGCGGTACCCAGCTTTCGGTATTTTTACACGGGGAAGGAAGGGAATTATTTAATTATTTAATGGAAAACGGCGTAATAACTGACTGGCGAGAACCGAATGTAATCAGGCTGGCTCCAGCACCATTTTATTGTTCTTTTGAAGATATGTACCAATTTGGGCAAATTTTGAAGAATGGAATTCTTAAAAAGACCAAAGAAGATAGAGTTTCGAAAAGAGATTAAAAATGTTTTAAATTGAAATAAATTAACCTGGATTTAAAATAATTCATTGCAAAATGAGAAAGCTAATACTTACTACTCTTATAGCGATTTTTTTTATTGCTGAAAATATCGCTCAACAGGTTGAAGTTGATTCAATTCTTGAGCAGAAATTAGAAGAATTAACAGCATCATTTAAAGGTGATGTTGGTGTTTATGTGAAACACTTAAAAACGGGAAAAGAAGCTGCAATAAACGCCGATAGTATTTTCCCTACCGCCAGTATAGTAAAAGTGCCTATCCTGGTAAAGATTTTTGATAAAATTGAGGAGGGAGAATTAAGCTATAGAGATTCACTGGTTTATTCAGAAGATAGAATTTATGGCGGTTCGGGTTTGATGCAGTTCTATAAAGATAGCACTACAACCGATCTTAGAACTTTGGTGGCCTTAATGATTAGTTACAGTGATAATGTAACTTCTTTATGGAACCAGGAACTTGCCGGTGGTGGAGAAGCTATTAATAAATTAATGACCGAACTTGGCCTAGAGCACACCCGGGTAAACTCAAGAACAGAAGGTCGTGATAAAGACTGGGAAAAATATGGCTGGGGACAAACTACTCCGCGAGAAATGGCTTCAATTCTAGAACAAATTAGAAAACGAGAATTGGTAAGTGCTGCAGCAAGTGACGAAATGTATAGGTTGCTCGGTAATTCTTTTTACCAGGATTATGCTTTATCACAAGTGCCGCCTTATATACAGATGGCGGCAAAACAAGGAATGGTCAATAAATCCAGGTCTGAACTTTTTATGGTTAATGGGCCTTCTGGAGATTATGTGTGTTATATAGCCACAAAGAATAATGAAGATGAATCCTGGGATGACGATAACGAAGCCTGGCAATTACAAAGGGAGATTTCAAATTTATTATGGAACTATTTTGAACCCGATTCTAACTGGAAACCGGCAGAAGGAGCCGGAGAAATTTTGAGCGGTTTAAAATATTAAAACCTCTTTTTAGAAAAAATAAAAAGCCACGAATTCAGCGATTAATGAGTTCGTGGCTTTTTTATTTCAATCTTTATTTTACTACAATATCGGTAAAGAACAATTCAAAGCTACCATCGGGAGATTTATGGGATTTAGAAATTTTTAAGCCCTGAAAATCTTCAAAATCTTCCCAGGTAGTAGGCATTTCCCGTTGCCCATCTGCAGATTTGTAGATCCATTCCTCTAATAAATAATCGTCTTCGTAATAAACTACATAAGTGTCACCAGGAGTATAGCCGCCTTCATCTTTATAAGAAACCTCGAGATATTTCATCTCTTTTTTACTAATTGGTGCAAGGCCGGTTTTTTCTTCAGAAATTTCAGCGTCACTCCACACCATTTGGAATGGAAAGAGAAACCAGTAAGAATCATTGATAAACTTCTGGTCTATATCTTTATCCTCTTCAGCAATATCGCCGGTTTTGGTGTAAGTGCGGCTAATATCACCTTCGGTAAGTCTAATCTCGTCGGTTTTGGGTTTCCAGGTCCATTCCCGGCTGGTTCTAAGTGAATCCCCAACCTTTACATTAAAAGTAAATTGAATTTCCTCAACTTCTTCAAAATTATTTAATCCGTGTGCTTCGGCTATTTGTTGCTCAATGCTTTTTTCGGCTTCAGTATCAACTTCCTGTCCTATTTTGGTTTCGTTATTTTTACAGCTTATAAATACTGAAAATAGAAAAGTAACAAGTAGTAGTTTTTTCATGGTGTTGGTTTTCCATTAAAGATACAAAAAACTGGGTTTATATTGCATTAATGCTCATTCCACCATCTGCGATAATATTTTGCCCGGTGATATAAGACGATTTGTCCGTTGCCAGGAAAGCAATAATCGAAGCAATTTCGCCAGCTTCTGCAACTCGTTTTAAAGGAGTTCTTCTAATAATAGGATCCATTCTATCGCTCTCGCTTAAAAGTCCCTGGGTGAGTGGCGTAACCGTAAACCAGGGTGATACTGCGTTTACCCGAATTCCATCTGCGGCCCATTCTACTGCAAGACTTCTTGTTTGCTGTAATAATCCAGCTTTAGACATTGCATAAGGCGTACCAGTACCAACATCCTGCAGCGCTGCAGAAGACGCGACATTTACAATCTTTGCACTGCCACTTTTTTGAAGTAGGGAGTGAAGTTTTCGGCTTAGTTGAAAAGGAGCGTTAAGGTTTATTTCCATTACTTTTCTAAACTCTTCTTCAGAATAATTATTTGCTTTTTTCCTGATATTTATCCCGGCATTATTTACCAGAATATCCAATTTGCCCCAGACTTTATCAATAAAATTGTGCATTTTTTGCCGGTCTTCTGCTACGGTAACGTCAGCTACCATTCCGTAGATTTTTTTATCGTATTCTTTTAATTCCTCTAAAACAAGGTCAATATCCTTTTGTGTCCTGGAAGTAAAGAGTACTTCTGCTCCCAATTCCAGGAATTCCAGAACTGCAGCTTTACCTATTCCTTTAGTGCCACCGGTAATCAGGGCATATTTATTATTTAAGTTCCACATATTAGTTTTTAATTTCGAAGATAAGGTTTAGCTGGTAAATAGGATATGGGAAAGCTTTTAGGATTAGATGATAAAACAAAAAAAACCCTTTGATGTTCTCAAAGGGTTTATAAGATTCGAAAAAATTCTTACTTACAGGCGGCGCCCGGTTAATAATTTATACAAAATTAGGATAACGGCTATAACAATTAGAATGTGGATTATGCTTCCCAAATCTGGAAATGCAAAATAGCCAATAAGCCATCCTATTACTAATAATACTACGATAAGCCATATTAAATCTCTCATACTGGTTGGTTTTGTGTAGCTATGCTACGTTGGTTAATTGTTTATACAAGTTAATAAATAAATTCGTGTTTTAAAAAGACTGAAAAATATAAATTTTTGGTTTACAGTCTTCTACCGGTCGCCAAACGATATAAAATACCAATTATGGCCAGGACTAATAAAATATGGATTAGGTTTCCTACGGCTTCCCCAAATCCAAAATATCCTATAAGCCATCCTATGATAAGGATAACTACAATAAGCCAAATTAAATCCCTCATATTATAGTTTTAATAATTAGCTATGAACGAATTTATAGAATATGTTACTTGAAAGAATAGCTTTTAACTAGTGTTTAACTCAAATGTTAAAATTTTTGAATAATATAGATATATAGGTAATCTGTGCAGTGAGTTTAATTAGAATTGGTTAGTCTTCTTTCCTAAAAAACGACTTGATCTCCTGGCCCGGCCTGGCGTAATGAAAGCGATCTAAAAGATTAGGAAGGGCATAACCATCTAAACCATTTATAGCCACAGTCTCTGCATCGTCCAACCTCAACCAGCCATCTGGCGCCTGTATACTTTCATCAAAATAAATATGCTTAATAGCGCCAATAAGCATTACCGTTTCATTTTCTTTAATGTAGTATTCATTCACGTATTCGCATCCTAATTTTATATTAAACTGCTTAACATAGGGTGCAAAAAAATTGTCCAGATATTCTTCTTCCAGGCCGGTTTGCTGGAATTCAGAAATTTCTTCATCATATTTAGCAGCGGTTTGATGGGCGCTTTCTATCATATCCTTTTGAATATGATTTACCGTAAAATATTTATTCTCTTTAATATTTTTATAGGTATTCCGGGCTACCTCTTTAGTTGGCCGGGTAATAAAACCAAGTAATGCAGGGTTGCTTCCCAAATGAGTAACCGAACTAAAAACCGCCACATTTACACCTTTTTCCTCTGATTTTGTAGCGATAAGATTAGCCGATTTATAACCGGTTACACTATTAATTAGATTGAGACGGAAAAGTTTTTCCATTTCCCCTATTTCTGCTGAAGTAATATGTTGCATAAGAATCTGTTTAATAAAAAAGATGACTAAAAATAAAAATACCTGTTATCGGCAAATTTATGCTTTAGTCATCTTAAGACTGGAATCATTAGCTTTTCTTTAAAAGTTGATTAGCCTTGATTTTCCAGTTTATTAATTCTCATTTCATATTCTTCCATAGCCTCACGAACCGCATCTACGTTATCTGAAGATTTTTGGTGCGCACTGTTCATTGCTTTCTCCAATTCTTTATCGGGATGTTGAAACAAATCGGTAATCACGTGATTTATCTTATCAATAATACTTTCCTGGCTGTTTTTAATGTCTTCCAGCTTATTCAAAGTGGACCTCATTTGTTCAATTTTCGACTCATCCATATTTTAAGTTTTATAGGGTTGAATATTAAATTTACTTTTTTCTGGTTAGACGTTTCGTGCAATTAACCTGCTTTTAAGGACATTTAATCTAAAATTAAGAATTTCCTATTTAGGTTTTTCAGAATCGTATTCGGGATAATCTGTGTAACCTTTTGGGCCTGGCGTATAAAAAGTATCTTCATCCCATTCGGCCAAAGGTGCATTCTTAGAAAAGCGCTCTGGTAAATCGGGATTAGAAATAAAAAGTTTAGCGAATGAAACCATATCAGCATTACCTTCGTCAATAACTTTATTTCCTGATTCTTGATCAAAGTCTGCGTTAATCATTAATTTTCCTTTATAAATAGGGCGGTAATGTTTCGCAATGTTTGTTTCCAGGTAATCTATCTGGCTAACATCTGTAAAAGGTTCAGAGAGATGTAAATACGCTAAATCGTAAGCATTTAATTTTTCAATTAGGTGATCAAAGGTTGCAATTGATTCTTCTGAAGCTGTAATTCCAAAGGCGTCGTTTAGCGAAGGATTAAACCTTACTCCAATTCTATTTTCTGGCCAAACTTCACTTATCGCTTCAAGAATTTCAAAAAAGAAACGTGCCCGGTTCTCGATACTTCCACCGTAATCATCGGTTCTAATATTTGCATTTTTATTGAGAAATTGATGAATTAAATAACCATTAGAGCCGTGAATCTCTACCCCATCAAAACCGGCACGTTTGGCATTTTCTGCGGCGTGTTTAAAATCCAGGACGGTTTGTTTTATATCGGCTACACTCATCGCTTGTGGTTCTACAGTGTCTTCAAAGCCATCTGGGGTATAAGCTTGCGTATTTGGATTCACGGCGCTTGGCGCCAATGGTTTTTCTCCATCGTGAAATTTAGGGTGAGAAATACGGCCGCAATGCCATAATTGTAAAAATATCTTTCCTTCATTTTTGTGAACAGCTTCAGTTACTTTTTCCCAGCCTTTTACCTGGTTTTCGGTATAAATTCCCGGGGTATTTATATAACCCACTGCGGCATCAGAAATTTGAGAACCTTCAGAGATTATAAGTCCGGCACCGGCGCGTTGCGCATAATATTCGGCGTGTAACTGGGTAGGTGCATTATCTTTATTATCAGCGCGATTACGTGTCATTGGAGCCATAATAACCCGGTTTTTTAATTCCAAGTCTCCAATAGTAACCGATTTTAGTAAGGCTTGAGTACTATGCATATTAAATAAATTTTAATATTAAATTTAAGGGAAGCATATAGTAAGTGCTGTTAATTAAATGGTAAATAGGTTTTTCTTAAATAGCTGAGAGAGCCTTAAATTGAGTAGAAATAAGTAAATTCGTAACTTAAAATTGCATTTTCTAATAACCGTTTTCTGGAAAATGTACAGCAAGAATTTATGCAAACACCCAAAAAAATCGCCATTGTTGGCTCAGGCCTGGTTGGATCTTTACTCGCTATTTTTCTTAGAAAAGCCGGCCATGAAGTTGAGGTATTTGACCGCAGAAAGGATATTAGAAATGTAGAATTTTCCGGTAGGTCTATAAATTTAGCCATGTCTAACCGCGGCTGGAAATCTTTAAGGGCTGCCGGCATAGAAGATGAAATTAAAAAACTGGCGCTTCCTTTAGATAAAAGGGCGATGCACGTTAACGATAAACCGCTTTATTTTCAGAAATACGGAAAAGAGGAAGAAGCTATTTATTCTATTTCCCGTGGGGTTTTAAATCGAAAAATGATCACCCTGGCCGAAGATGCTGGGACCACTTTTAGGTTTGAAGAAAAAGTTTGGGATATAGATATGGCGGAAGCTAAATTGTATACCGGTGAGAGTGAAAAAGGGGAGTGGAAAGAATATAAATTTGATCTTATTTTTGGTGCCGATGGAGCTTTCTCCCGGGTTAGACATAAAATGCAACGGCAAAGCAGGTTTAATTATTCGCAACATTTTATAAATGTTGGTTATAAAGAATTGCGCATTGCGCCCAACCCAGATGGAAGCCATAAACTGGATAATGCCTCTTTTCATATTTGGCCTCGTGGGGAATTTATGCTTATTGCAATGCCTAATTTAGATGGTAGTTTTACCTGTACTTTATTTATGCCTTTTGAGGGCGAAAATTCTTTTGAAAGCATCAAGACCGAAACCGATGCCGAGCTATTTTTTCAGAAGCATTTTCCAGATATTAACCAGGAAATTGAAAATTTAAAAAAGGATTTCTTTAAAAACCCTACCAGCAGTATGGTTACCATAAAATGTTATCCCTGGTCTTATTGGGAAAAAGTGACTTTGGTTGGAGATTCAGCGCACGCAATTGTACCATTTTATGGGCAGGGAATGAATGCGGGTTTTGAAGATATTCTGGTATTAAACCAAAAAATGAAAAAATATGGGGACGATTGGGAAAGTATTTTTGAAGAATACCAAAAAGCCCGAAAACCCAATACAGATGCCATTGCAGAACTTAGCTACCGTAATTTTATTGAAATGAGCAGCAAAACTGCAGATCCCGATTTTCTACTGCGGAAGAAGATTGAAAACTGGTTTTCTAACAAACATCCCAACACCTGGGTACCGTTATATTCCCGGGTTACTTTTTCTGATAAACCTTATGCTGAAGCTCTGGCAATTGGGGATTATCAACGTAAAATTATGGATGAGGTGATGGAGATTTCAGGGATTGAAAATAAATGGGATTCTATTGAAGTTGAAAATAAAATTCTTAACCTACTGGATAACAAACCGGCTTTTTCATTCTAATTTTTCTTCAAAATCTGGTTCTATATTCAGGCTTTCATAAACACCTTCCATGGTTCTGTGATCTTCGGTTAAAACAACCAGCATATCATCTGCTTCAATAACCGTATTTCCGTTTGGAGTAATAAATTGATCGTCTCTTGAAATCATGGCGATTATCGCTTTCTTTGGAAATTGTAATTCTACAATCCTTTTGCCTACCGAATGGTTTTGTTCGGGAATATTAATTTCTCTTAAAAAAGATTTAGCCCCATCGGCCATAAATGCATCTACCGGTGATTTTTGTTTGGCCTTCATTGGTAAAGCCACGTGCAACCAACGTGCCACCACAGATAATGTAGTTCCCTGGATTAATACCGAAGTTAGCGATACAAAAAATACGATGTTAAAGATCATATCGGCTTTTTCAATTCCCGCAAGTAGCGGATAAGTGGCAAATACAATAGGTACAGCCCCTCTAAGCCCCACCCAGGAAATATACCAACGGCGGCGCATTTTCATTTTAAAGAATATTAGACTTAAAAAAACGCCCAGAGGCCTGGCTATAAATATTAAAAACACAGAAATAAAAATACCCACGCCTATAACCGGAACAATGTGCGATGGATAAACCAGCAATCCTAAAGTAAGGAATAGTACAATTTGCATTAACCACGCAAGCCCATCAAACATTCGCATGATTGTCTTTTTGTGAATAATGTTGTGGTTTCCAAGGTAAACTCCGCTTAAGTAAACCGCTAAAAATCCGTTGCCACCAAGTGCATCAGTAGCAGAAAATACAATAAACATTAGCGCGATAGCGAGAACGGGATATAAACCTTCAAAATCTAATTTTATACGGTTAATTACCAATTTACTCAACTTTCCGAAGATAAATCCGAGAGCGGCACCAATTAAAATTTGCTGAAGAAAAAGCGGAATAATACTATAAATACTTTGATCCTGGTTCACCACCAAACCTAAAAAGGCAATGGTAAGAAAATAGGCCATAGGATCGTTACTACCACTTTCTAGCTCCAGGGTTGGTCTTAAATTAGATTTTAAGGCAAGGTTTTTAGCCCTTAAAATGGAAAATACCGCGGCGGCATCTGTAGAAGAAACAATGGCGCCAAGCAATAAACCTTCGTAAATAGTAAAATCTGTTATGTACCAAACAAAGGCGCCAACACTTACCGCTGTAAATAAAACTCCTAGAATGGAAAGAGAAATTCCCTGCCACATTACCGGTTTTATAGTTTTCCAGCTAGTATCAAGTCCCCCGGAAAATAAAATAAAATTAAGGGCAACAATTCCTATAAATTGAGCGAGTTGTGGGTCGTTAAAATAAATTCCACCAATTCCCTCTGATCCTGAGAGGATTCCAACTGCAAGAAAAAGTACTAAGGTAGGTACGCCAAAACGATAAGATGTTTTCCCGGCCAGGATACTAATAAATAACAACAGAGAGCCTATTAAGAGAATGTTTTCTATTGTTATGCTCATTGTTTATCTGTTGTTTTAATCAGTTGGTGGTATTTAAAATACATCAGTGAACCGAAGTTTTTTAGCCGAAAGGTTTCCTGTTTTTTCCTAAACGATTTCTGTGGTAAAAATACATATTCGGCCCTATTAAATAAAGCCGAATATATTTATTATTAAAAAGCGTTTAGAAAATTTAAAACGAAAATTAATGCGAATTATCTTTCAGGATTTCGGGAAACTTTTCTTTAAAGCGGTTTAATCTTGGAATAGAAACCTTTTGAATATAGGGATTGTTAGGATTATTCTTTTCGTAATTTTGATGATAATCTTCTGCTATCCAAAATTTTTGAAACGGTAAAACTTCAGCAGCAATGGGTTGCTCATAATCTTTTGCTACTTCAGTTTTCACCTTGTTTATAATATCTTTTTGCTCCTTATTTTGATAAAAAATAATAGAACGGTACTGCGAACCAATATCGGGTCCCTGGCCGTTTACCTGCGTGGGATCTTGTGAACCAAAATAAACTTCTACCAAAGTTTCAAAACTTACTACTTCTGGGTTATAAATGACTTCTACAGCTTCAGCGTGACCGGTTTTGCCGGTATTGCTGGATTCGTAAGTTGGGTTTTTTGTATGCCCTCCGGCATAACCGGAAACAGCTTCCTTCACGCCTTCAATACTTTCGTAAACTGCCTCAACACACCAAAAACATCCGCTGGCAAAATAGGCTTTTTCATATCCATTTTCTGCCGGTACTTCCACAGGATCGGCGTTAGCAATTTCGGGTTTGGTAACTGTTTTTTGCTGGGCGTTATTTCCGCAGGAAATCAAAAGGAATATAAATGTAGGTAAGAAAAATCGTTTCATTAATTATTGTTTTTTATAAGTTCCTTCAAGTGTTTTTTTGCCATAAATGGCGTAATCTACCGCAAGTTCACCATCTATGTAAAAACCTTTCCAGTCCAATTCTATATTACCATTTTTAGCGGGACTTAAAACGGCAATAGGGGTATTGGTATCAAAATCTTCCCAGGGTAGATCTTTATTAGTGTTTTTGTTAGACGGGCTCACATAAAATATATTAACTGAATTCCCTGTTTTTGCATACCTGGCATTGATAAACATTTCATTTTCAGCCAGGCATAATTCTGTATTATTATTCATATCTAATTCCAGACAGTAGCAGCTACAATTTGCATCGCTTTCATCTACTTTTATATAAGTAGCGCCGGGATCAATTAATATAGAAGAAGATGCTTCGGTTTCGTTGTTATTAGTATCTGACGCTTCTAAGGTTTCCTTTTCACTTTTATTATAATTTGAATTGGCTGAAGTAGAATTTTCAGTATTTACCTCTGTAGTGGTTTTATTTTCAGTTTGTTCCGTTTTAAAATCAGGATCACTTTCCGGGTTTTTATCTTGGTTTTTACAGGATACTAACACTAAAATTAGGCAAAGTAGGCTTGCATAATATCTCATAATTAAGGGTTTTAGTTAGTAGAAATAAAGGTAGCTTTAAAATAGATTAAAAATGTGAAAAGCTTGTTAATCAATATAAAACCTTGAATTTTGGGTAATTTAAGAGGTGCAGCTTATTATAAAATTTAACTAGAATAATTTATTAAATGAATTTCAAATAAATTAACAAATTTTAATAGATTTACATAATAATCAATTGCTTATAGCTGGAAATTTATAGAGACTGTTTAAAAATGAATTACATTAGAAGTATAGCATTACCCAGCCTGTAACTTCTAAAATTTTTAAGTTAGAAAAGCAGTGATCTAGCGAAAATTAACTGATTTAAAATAGAATAACTAATTAACACCAAAATCGAAATGAAAAAAATTACACAATCACTTTTAAGTATTTTAGTACTTAGCGTTATCCTGCATTCCTGCAGTACAGATTCTGAAGAAAATCCGGCTGCCAATCAGGAATTGGAAAAGGAGTTGGCTTTAGAAAATGACGGCGTTCTTAAGATCCAATCGGCTACTTATATTTTTAAGAACACCGGTGAAACCGCTAAATTTATTAGCCAGGATAGGGATTTTAATTTCAAATTCGTAAATGAGTTATCTTTTGAAGCTAGTCAAAACAAACACGCTGTAGAAGGACTTAAAATAACGAATCCTGAAACCGATGAGTATTTAATTTTTTTACATTTTGAAGAATTAAAAAACGGTTTCGTGAAATTTGATGCAGAATTAAGTACCGGGGAAGTGCTTAGATCATTAATGTATAAACCGGGTAACGCTAACGGCTCGCCAAACAAATGGCACGATGAACCCGCTATAGGTGTTACTCCTCCGGTGATAGGCGCTATGATAGAATACTCACAGCAAGAACAATTAAAAAATTGTAGGGCTGCTTTACAGGTTTGTGCTAATACCAATGGTTTTCCTACAGTTGCTTTAACTAACGGTAAAGGTTGGTTTACATCAATTGAATCTTGCGCGATAGACTGTCACGATTAAAATAAATTCAGCTCAGCAATTATTAACCATAAAAAAAGCCTCAAAATTGGAGGCTTTTTTTATTGTATTTCTTTTCTGCTAATTAAACTTTAGCGAAAAGATTTTGCATTTTTTCCTGCTCTTCTTTTGCAAGTTCTTCGTCTACCAGGATTCTACCGCTGTGTTCATCGGTAATAATTTTCTTTCTACCGGCAATTTCCATAATTACCTGTGGCGGAATGGTAAAATAAGAACCTCCAGAAGCACCACGTTCTACAGGCACAATAGCAAGTCCGTTTTTAACGTTGCTTCTAATTCTTTTATAGGCATTTACTAAACGATCTTCAATATTCTTCTCGAATTCTGCAGATTTCTTGATTAGTGCTTGCTCTTCTTTTTCAGTTTCGGCAAGAATCTCGTTAAGTTCGCTTTTCTTGTGCTCAAGGTGTTTTTTCCTTTCATCAAGGCGCTCCTTAGTTTGCTCGATAACCTCTTTTTTCTGCTCAATTTGAGCGCGGTATTCTTTGATGTGTTTTTCGGCAAGTTCTATTTCCAATTCCTGGAATTCGACCTCTTTGCTAAGCGCATTAAATTCGCGGTTGTTACGCACGTTTTTTTGCTGCTCAGCATACTTCTTCATGGTCACTCTAGACTCATCAATAAGATTCTTCTTGCTCTTTATATCGTTCTCTATTACCTCAATATCGGCATCCATTTTATCCAAACGCTTGCTCAATCCGGCTACTTCATCCTCCAAATCTTCAACCTCCAGCGGAAGCTCACCGCGTACGTTTCTTATTTCGTCAATTCTGGAATCAACCAGTTGAAGGTCGTACAACGCTCTTAACTTGTCTTCTACAGTAACATCGTTCTTTTTTGCCATAGTTATATATACTTGATTGGATTGGTGTTTGTCTCTCCTAAAATAAGTGCAAAATTACTAATTTTTTTTGTAAGATAAGAATGTAATAAATCTTTTGTGTATTGCTCACTTTCGTAGTGTCCAATATCGGCTAAAATGAAGTCCTTATCACCTTTATAAAAGTCGTGATATTTTAAATCTGCAGTAAGGTAAATATCGGCTCCTGCAGCTTTTGCTTTACTTATAGCAAAACTTCCGCTACCGCCCAAAACTGCTACTTTTTTAATTGGTTTTCCGCGTAATTGAGAATGCTTTATACAGCCACAATTAAATTCGTTTTTTATGCGTTCTAAAAAGCTTTTTTCATCTTCAGGGCTTGCTAATTCCCCAAACATTCCCATTCCCAAATGCTGATTTTCGTTATCTAAAGCACTTACTTCATAAGCTACTTCTTCATATGGGTGAGCGCTAAAAAGTGCCTGAAGCAGCTTTTTCTCAATAATAGATGGATAAATAAGACTAATTTGTGTTTCTTCTTCCAAATGAACTTCCCCACGTTTTCCTATTACCGGATTGGCTTCTTCATTAGGCTTAAAGCTGCCTTCTCCTTTTAAATTAAAGCTGCAATTATCATAATTTCCAATATTTCCTCCCCCAGCTTCAAAAAGCGCTTTTCTTACTGCTGAAGCCTGTTTATTGGGAACAAAAGTGGTAAGTTTTTTAATGCTGTCTTTCCGCGGAATTAAAATTTTCCGGTTTTTTAGCCCCACTTTTTCGCAAATCATATCGTTCACACCCTTGTATTGGTTGTCCAGCGCGGTGTGAATGGCATAAATAGCAATATCGTTTTTAATGGCCTTAATTACTGTTTTTTCTACATAGTCTTTCCCCGTAAGCTTTTTTAAACCCGAAAAAATAATAGGATGAAAGCTAATAATAAGGTTGCATTTTTTTTCAATAGCTTCATCTACCACTGTCTCCAAGGTGTCTAAAGTGATAAGCGCGCCGGTTACATCAGCATTTTTATCGCCCACCAAAAGACCTACATTATCAAAATCTTCGGCGTACGTCGTAGGCGCAAAATCTTCAATTATATCAATAACTTCTTTTACAAGCATCTTGTTTTTTGGTTTTTATAGACTTAGCAGAGTTGCTTTTTATTAATTTCGTAGTAGTTAATTTCAGCCCAACTTCAAATATAATTATTATAGCCTGCCCTGTATGAAGATTTTACGAAAAATGCTACTTCCTTTTGCTTTGTTGTACGGATTTGTAACCTGGAGCAGAAATTTCTTTTATAACTCTGGAATTCTAAAATCTAAATCTTATAAATTTCCAGTGTTATGTGTGGGAAATCTTAATGCAGGAGGAACCGGAAAATCTCCAATGATAGAATATTTGCTGAAGCTTTTACTACCTGAATTTAAAGTGGCTACGTTAAGCCGTGGATATAAACGAAGCAGCAAAGGTTATAGATTATTAAGCGGAACGGAAACTGCCACAGAAGCAGGGGATGAGCCTTTACAATTTAAAAGAAAGTTTAAAAATGCACTTATTGCGGTAGATGCCGACAGGCGGAATGGGATTGAAAAGCTTCAGCAAGAAAATGCTGAAATTGTTCTACTGGACGATGCTTTTCAGCATAGAAAAGTACAGGCTGGACTCAATATTTTACTCACCGCTTACGGCGATCTCTATGTAAACGATTTTATGCTGCCCACCGGATATTTACGCGAACCTACAGTAGGTGCAGAACGCGCAAAAATAGTAGTTGTTACCAAGTGCCCTCCAAATCTCACCAAGACTGAAATGGAATCGATTAGAGTTAGGCTTAAATTACAGAATTATCAGCAGCTTTATTTCAGTTTTATTGATTATGGGGAAGAAATTATTTCTGAAACTACAATAGCTCCCTTAAGCAGTTTAAAGGATAAAAATTTCACCCTCGTTACCGGAATAGCGAACCCTAAACCTCTCACAGATTACCTGGAAGCACAAGAACTTGATTTTAAACACCTCGCTTTTAACGATCATCATAATTTCACCAATACCGAAATAGTGCGTTTACAAAAGGAATCACTGCTTTTAACCACCGAGAAAGATTATGTTAGACTACGCGAGAATTTCGAAAATGGACAGCTATTTTATTTACCAGTAAAAACTTCATTTTTAAATAAAGAAGAAGTTTTTAAACAGGAAATTTTGAGTTTTGCACATAAAAAATGAGGTGAGTTCACACCTCATTTTTTATTTTGGCTAATTCAAACTATATATGTTTTTCTTTGATATATAATTCAATTAAGCCTGAATTTACAAAGCGCGTGCCAAAGGATTAAACAGCACTTTCCCTAATTGCTAATTGTCTGTTAATTTTAAGGAAGAATTCTTCAGTTTTATAGGGTTTTGGGATAATATCACTAAAGCCATTTAAGAAAAATTCATCAAGGTTTTCATCTAAAGTTACTGCGGTTAGCGCAACGATAGGAATTTCAGAATTAAATTTCCTGATCTCTTTTGTAGCTTCAATCCCACTAATTCCCGGCATATGGATATCCATTAAAATAAGATCGTAGTCTTTTTCTTTTGTTTTTTCTATCGCGATAGTTCCATTATCTGCCACCTCACAAGTTACCCCTTGCTTTTCTAAAATCTTGCGGGTAATCATTTGGTTTATCTTATTGTCTTCCACAATAAGAATATTTTTTCCATCTAATTTATCTTCTAGGGGCTCGGCTTCAATTCTTGGGCTGTTATTAAGTTGATTTTCAACCTCTTTTGCTTCAAATTTTAACTGAAAAGCAAAAGTAGATCCTTCGCCTAAATCGCTTTTTAATTCTATCTCACTACCCAGTAAACTTAGTAAGTTTTTCACAATAGAAAGACCTAAACCTGTTCCTCCAAACTTGCGGTTAATTTGAGTAGAACCCTGGGTGAAATTTTCAAAAATAGCTTTCTGTTTCTCCTTACTTATGCCTTCCCCATTATCTTTTATTTCAAAATCCAGCAGCACAAAGTTCCCTTCCCGACTGTTTTTAGAAACATTAATCCAAATATCACCGTCTTCAGTAAATTTTATGGAGTTCCCGATAAGATTTATAAGAATCTGGGAAATTTTTAGCGGATCGCCTTTTAATTCATGCGGAATAGAATCATCGTAATTAAAATGGATTTTGGTATTTTTTTCATCAGCCGAATTTTTTAGAGCTACCAAAACATCCGAAATTCGTTTTTTAAGATCAAAAGAAGCTTCCATAATCTCCACTTTGTTCGCTTCTAATTTGTTTAGATCTAATATATTATTGATAAGTGAAAGCAGGTATTCCCCAGAAAATTTTAGCGAATTAAGATGTTCTTTTTGATTTTCGGTAGGGCTTTCTTCTAACAATAAATGGGTGAGGCCCGTTACTGCATATAAAGGAGTTCTTAACTCGTGGGTAATTGTAGAGAGAAATTGCGCCTTAGCCAGCGAAGCTTTTTCGGCATTTTCCTTGGCTTTTGTAAGTTCAGCATTTTTCTTTTGCAGCAACTCATTAGCGCGGGCTCTTAAATTATTATTCTTATATAGGGAAAGAGTTAAAAGTGATAAAATAGTGATAAGAGCCACACTTAAAATTGTGGTTAGCTTATTCACTTTTAAATTTCTTTCCTGTTCTGCGTTTTGAAGACTTAATTCATTTAGGCTACTTTGTAACGCATCTACACCGTACCTGGCATTAACCTGTTCGGCCAGTACTGCATTATTCATAGCGATTATAGAGTCCTTACGGGCAAAACTTTTTTGTAAAAAAACTAATGAAGATTCAAAGTCTCCGGTTTCTTCGTATAGCTTACTCATTAGTTTATTGGCAGACATAATCATCCCGCCAAAATTTTGAGCATAGGCAATCTCTAAAACACGTTTATTATTTTCTTTGGCTAATGCATAATTTTTTAATTCTAAATGAGCCCGGGCAGTATAATAATAGAGGCGAGAAAGTTCATATTTCTTATCGGTCTCTGAAAGGGTGGTCCTTGCCTGCTGAAGAAGATTTAATGCTTTTGCTGGTTCATTTTCAGTATTAAGGATTATGATGGCACGGTTTAAATTTACAATACCAAGGTATACTTCGTTATCTAGTTTTAGATATATTTCTTCAGCAAGATTCAGGTAGCGATTGGCTCTTTCCTTATCTTTTTGCCCCATTAAAATCTTGGCAAAATTCACATAACTATATGCCAAACCATTTTGGTCTTCAATATCTCTTTGAATCGAAATTGCTCGTTGCAGCTCGGTAATGGCTTTATCAAAATCGTGCCTTAAGTAATAAAGTTTGGCGAGAATACTGCTGGAGAGTGCAATAGCACGTTTATCGTTAATAGATTTTGAAAGTTCCAGGGAAGAATTTAACTGCTCAATAGCATTATCAAAATCTAGCATATTTACCGAAACTTCGGCATCGTTAAGTAATTGTTGAATTCTCTCGTTAGTTATTTGAGAATCTTCGGTTTCATCTTGCTGAATTGCATAAGCGAACGAGCACCAAAATGCGAGAAGTAGTATAAGAGTAAAGTTCTTCATTCGGGAAATTCAGCTAAAAGCTTAATTGAGATAAATATAGTTATTTATCATTAACGATAGAAATTAAATCGATAAGACGACTGGAATACCCGATTTCATTATCATACCAGCCAATTATCTTAATTAATTTCCCATCAATTACCGACGTCATTTGAGCATCAAAAATACAGGAATGCGGATTATTATTAATATCAATAGATACTATTGGATCTTCGGTATAACTAAGAATTCCCTTTAACGAACTGTCTGACGCTTTTTTGAAGATTTTATTGATTTCTTCAATATTGGTCTGTTTGCTTACATTAATCGTCATATCGGTTAGAGAGCCATTAGGTACGGGAACTCTAATTCCGCAGCCACCAATAACATCACTAATATCAGGAAAAATGCCAGTTAAGGCTTTTGCTGCTCCCGTGGTTGTTGGGATTATAGATTGAGCGGCGGCCCGGCTTCTTCTTAAGTCGCGATGAGGTTTATCGTGTAAACTTTGGTCTGAAGTATACGAATGTATCGTGGTGATATAAGCCTGTTGGACTTTAAAATTTTCGTGAATTAACTTCAACATTGGCGCTGCGTTATTAGTGGTACAGCTGGCATTAGATATTATTTTTTCAGTGCCGTCCAGGATATGTTCATTTACTCCTAAAACCACCATTTTAATTTCTTCGTCTTCTGGTGGAACCGATAGAATCACTTTTTTCGCTCCATTTTCAATGTGATGCTGAAGATCTTTAGCGGTTTTAAACTTTCCTGTAGATTCTACTACTGTATCAACCTTATAATATGCACTCCAATCTATGTCTTGTGGATGAGCATAATTTAAAAGTGGAATTGATTGCCCATTAACAATTATATTATTTCCTTCTGAAGAAATTTCCGCGGGAGAAACACCGTGAATACTATCGTATTTTAATAAATGAGCAAGGGTTTTAGCATCGGTGAGGTCGTTTATTGCAACCACATTGATGCTCTTATTTTCGATTAAAAGTCTAAAAAGGCTACGTCCAATACGGCCAAAACCGTTTATGGCAATATTGATGCTTTTGTTCATTTATTTCAGAAAAAAACTTAGTCGATATGTTTGTGTGCTTTGTAAGAAGAGCGAACCAAGGCGCTACTTTCTACATGCCGAAATCCCAGATCAAGACCAATAGCTTCGTATTTCTTAAACTGGTCTGGTGTAATAAATTGCTTTACCGGTAAATGTTTTTTACTGGGCTGCAGGTACTGGCCTATAGTAACCACATCTACATCTACACTTCTAAGATCGTGCAGGGTTTGAATAACTTCATCTTCCTGTTCGCCGAGACCGAGCATAATTCCAGATTTAGTTCTATTAACTCCCTGTTGCTTTAAGTATCTAAGCACTTCAAGACTGCGATCGTATTTTGCCTGGATCCTCACTTCACGGGTTAATCTTTTTACGGTCTCCATGTTATGAGATACAACTTCTGGCATTACTTCTACAATTCTATCTAAATTACGCTCATTTCCCTGGAAATCTGGGACAAGGGTTTCAAGTGTGGTTTCAGGATTCATCCGGCGAATCGCCTTTACGGTTTCTGCCCAAATAATAGAACCCATATCTTTAAGATCGTCGCGGTCTACACTGGTTACCACGGCGTGCTTAATACCCATAATTTTAATAGACCGGGCTACTTTTTCTGGTTCGTCCCAATCTACTGTTTCAGGGCGGCCGGTTTTTACACCACAAAATCCGCAGGAACGGGTACAAACATTTCCTAAAATCATAAAAGTAGCGGTACCTTCACTCCAGCATTCCCCCATATTTGGGCAACTACCCGACGTACAAATGGTGTGCAAATCGTATTTGTCTACCAGGCTGCGAAGTTCGGTGTATTTTTTTCCGGTTGGAAGTTTTACCCTTAACCATTTTGGTTTGGCTTTTGGCTTTTCTTTTACTGGGCTTATAGTGTCTGTACTCATAGCAAAAATCTAGGTTTCAAAGATACAATAATCTACCGAACTGCATAAATTAGAACGTTAAGTCGGTAATAACTTACACCGATTTTCGGGCTTCAATAATTTCAGCGAGTAACTTTTTAGCTCTCAGGAGTTTAATTTTCACATTGTTCATAGGTTCGTCAAGGCTCTGGGCTATTTCTTTATAAGATTTCTCCTGAAAATATCTAAGATTGATCACTTCCTGGTAATGAGGCTTCAGTTGTTTAATATCGGTAAGCAGTTGCGCTAAATGTTGCTCGCTTATTAATTTATCTTCAATAGTAGGTGTTTCATCAGCAATACGGTACACCTTGTCATTTTGATCTGAAGTGGTTTGAGACCTTATAGAAGACTTTTGCTTTCTAAGCATATCTACATGAATATTCTTTGAAATGGCAATAAGCCAGGTGCTAAAAGAATAATCTTCATCAAAGGTGTGAATTTTATTAAATGCCTTGGAAAAAGTTTGAATGGTAATATCTTCAGATTCGTACGCGTTGCCGGTTTTTTTTAACTGAAAACCGTACACGTTATCCCAAAAGGTATCAAGCAAATAATTAAACGCTGATTGACTCCCTTTTTTGGCAGCTTTAATTTTGGTAAGTAGCAATTCGTGATTTATTTCCAATGCGTAGGTTTTGAAACGCTGTTTGCTATAAATATGCCAAATTGGGTAAATATTAAAAATACTTCTAAAAACGGAAATAACCAAACCACATCTGTCTCCTCAAGTTTTTTTGCCGATTTAGCGTAGACCACCGCCTGTACCAGTAATATGAATACTGCAACTCCTAAAACAAGTTGCCATTGAAATTGAATTATTAATAATGCAGCTAATAAGATCCAGAAAAAGAATCTGGAAGCGTAAAATAAACCCAGTAAAACTTTATCTTTTGTTTTGTAAAAACCGGCTACTGAGGCGTGCCTTCTTTTTTGTTTAAACCAGGATTTTAAATCGGTTTTTGGGACACTTCGTGTGCTTGCTTCGGGATGATGACAAATAAAAGTATTCTCTTCGTTGCCTCCTTCATTTACAAAAAGATCATCGTCCCCGGAACGTAAGTGCAAATGATTAGCAAAGCCTTTTTGGTCATAAAACTGTCTGGAGGTATAAGCGAGATTTCTGCCTACACCCATATACGGATTTCCTAATTTTGCATAAGAAAAATATTGAATAGCGGTGAGTAAAGTTTCAAACCGAATAAGCTTGTTAAGTAAAGATTTACTGTTTTTAAAATAACCACCGTAACCTAAAACAATACTTTTTTCTTCCACAAATCCGGCAGCCATATGGGTAATCCAGTTTCGGCTTTGTGGCGCGCAATCGGCATCGGTAAATATTAAATAAGGATTTTTCGCTTTTTTAATTCCAAGCGTCAGTGCATACTTTTTATTAGCCCAAAAAGCTTCGTTATTCTGAACATCTACCAGTTTCACTCGGCCATCCAGGGCCTGGAAATTTTCAATAACTTCTAAAGTTTCATCGTGGGAAGCATCATTAATCACGATAACTTCAAAATCGGGATAATCCTGATCCAGGATAGGAGGAAGGAAGTTTCTAAGATTTTCTGCTTCGTTTTTTGCACAAACTATTACCGAAACAGGCAGGTTCAATTTCCCGGGCTTTTTGGGGGTGTTGTTGGCAAATGCGAAAAAGGCCAGGTAATAGGCCAGGATAATTAAGGAAAATAATAAGAAGAATCCCAGTAAAAGTGTTGCCATTTAATCTAATTAGCCGCTTTTTTTTCTCCAGAGCAATCAGACATTTCATCGGGTAATTTACCGCAAAAACTGCAGGCTTCACCTTCTTTATTTAAAAACGGACTTTGGCTTGCGCAGGTTCCTGCAAATTTACCGTCCTTCTTTCCCCATATTTTTATGGCAATTCCGGCAAAGGCCAGTCCTAAAAGTACTATTGTTATTAATAATAATTTCATAGCTATATTTTTCTAAAATCGCTTTTTTAGAGCAGATTTTTATTTTAATAATTCCCGAAAATTATCGGGCGTATTACTAATGCAAAAATAACAATAAAATGACGTTTGGGAAAATTAGAGCGCATATTAGTATAAGCTTTACATACTTTAACTAAAATTTAATCGTAAAACCCTAAAAATGTCGAGATTAGAGAATAAATTAGTTCGATTAAACTACTAAAAACTAAATTTATGAAAACTAAAATTTTAATAATTCTTCTGGCAGTTTTTGCTTTCAGTTTTACTTCTTGTGAAGATACCAAAAAGAAAGAAGAAGAAAAAGCTAAAATGGAGCAGCAGGAAGCCGAACGCCAGGCTGAAATGGCTGCAGAAGAAGAACGGATGGAAATGGAGTCTAACAGTATTGCTGCAAAAGCAATGGAGACCGATTCTTTAAGCACTCTTGTAAGTGCATTACAAAATGCTGATTTAGCTGATACTTTTACCGAAGATGAAGGCCCATATACGGTTTTTGCTCCCACCAATAGCGCTTTTGAAAAAGTTGACGAGGCTACAATGGATGAATTGATGAAGAGTGAAAATCAAGACCAATTAGCTACTGTCTTAAAATACCATGTGATAGATGATGAAATAACAGCTTCAGATCTAAGCCAAATGATTGAAGATGGCGAAGGAGAAGCAAGTATTTCTACCTTGGATGGTGCTGAACTTAAGGTAATGAGGGAAGGGGACAATATTGTTTTGCAAGATGAAAATGGAAACAAAGCAACTATTATTGCTACAGATATTGAAGCCTCTAACGGAATGGTGCACCTAATAGATGGGGTGGTAATGAAGAAAAAAGAATCTTAGTTAGATAAAAAGATTGATTTTGAATAAAATCCACTGGTAATATTTTACCGGTGGATTTTTTTTGGAATTATTTTAAAAAAGAAAAGCTTCATTTTCTTTGCGGAAAATGAAGCTCTCTCTTAAAAGACAATAAAGTCTTTACAGATTCAATATTTCCTACGCTGGGATTAACCAGATCAGGTTTTACGGGTATATCTCAGCCTAAGCACCCCGATATTGATTTTATAAATATAAGATTATTTTTGAATGTAAACTGCTAATTGTAAGTTAATTAAGGAAGTGGTTTTGTAGGGGAAGCGTTAATTTTTTTCCTACAAATATTTAAAATACATTAACTTCAGGTTCAAGTTTGACATTGTAATTTTTATAAATTTTATCCTGAATTTCCCTGGAAAGTGCTAAAATTTCTTCCCCGGTAGCGTTTCCATAATTAACCAATACCAACGCCTGGTTTTTATGAACTCCTGCATCTCCCTGTCTGTAACCCTTTAAGCCAGCCTGGTCTATTAACCAACCTGCGGGAATTTTTATGTTATTTGCCTGCAAGGCATAAAAAGGCATTTCTGGGAATTTTTTTTGAAGTTTTTTAAATTCAGCCTCTTTTATCACCGGATTTTTAAAAAAACTACCGCTGTTTCCTAATTCCCTGGGATCGGGTAATTTTTGCTGCCTAATGCTTATAACAGCATCAGATACATCTTTAATGTTAGGTTTTTTAATTTGCTTCTTATCTAATTCAGCCTGGATGGCACCATATTCGGTTCTTAATTGATGATCTTTTTTGCTTAATCTAAAATTAACCGATGTGATAATATATTCTCCCTTCAGCTTATTTTTAAATACTGAATTACGATAATCAAATTCACATTGTTGCAGGTTAAAAGTTTCAATTTCCAGGGTTTGTATTCGCATAGCCTCGCAAGATTCAAATGTATCTTTGAGTTCCACGCCATACGCTCCTATATTTTGAACGGGTGCTGTGCCCACATTTCCAGGTATTAGGGAAAGGTTTTCTAATCCGCCGTAAGCCTTTTCTATACAATAAAGCACAAATTGATGCCAGTTTTCACCGGCACCAACTTTTAAAACTACTTCATCCCGACTTTCAGAAATAAGTTCTATTCCCTTAATGCCAATATGAACCACTGTTTTATCTATATCCTGGGTAAGCAACATATTGCTGCCGCCGCCAAGTACAAAAATTTCTGAGGCATAGGTTTGCTGTAAAACATCACGCAATTCATCAGTAGAATGCACCGAGACGAATTTCCGGGCATTTACATCTACTCCAAAAGTATTGTGTTCTTTCAGTGAAAAATTTTCAGCAACCTGCATAGCCTATTTATTATATTCTTCCAGGGCTATTTTTAGAATTTCTATGGCTTTTTCCAGGTTTTCTTTTTTCAAAACATAGGCAATTCGCACCTGGTTCATACCGGTATTTGGAGTAGAGTAGAAGCCGTTAGCAGGAGCTACCATTACTGTTTCCCCGTTATACTGAAAATCTTCAAGTAACCACTGAGCAAATTTATCGGCGTTTTCAATGGGCAATTCTGCGATGCAGTAAAATGCACCTTTGGGTTTTGCTACTTTTACCCCGGGAATTTGCTCTAAACCTTCAATTAAAAGGTTTCTTCGCTCGGTATATTCCTTATTTACTTCTTCAAAGTATTCATCTGGAGTATCTAATGCAGCTTCAGCGGCAATTTGAGCAAATGTAGGCGGGCTTAATCTTGCCTGAGCAAATTTCATCGCGGCAATCATAACTTCCTTATTTTTTGAAACCAGGCAGCCAATTCTTGCACCACACATGCTGTAACGTTTAGAAACAGAATCTACCATAATAGCGTTTTGATCAAGACCGGGAATGCTCATAATTGAATGATGCTTAACCCCATCGTAAGCGAATTCACGATAAACTTCATCTGCAACAATAAACAAATCGTGTTTTATTGCTAAATCTGCCAACTGCTGAATTTCATCACGCGTATAAAGATACCCGGTTGGGTTTCCAGGGTTACAAAGCAAGATCGCTTTAGTTTTATTGGTAATTAATTTCTCAAACTCTGAAATAGCAGGAAGCGAAAAATTATCTTCAATAGATCCTTTTATAGGCACGATATCAACTCCTGAAGCTGTAGCAAATCCGTTGTAATTTGCATAAAAAGGCTCGGGAATTATAACTTCATCGCCGGGATCGGTAATGCTTCCCATAGCAAATAATAAAGCTTCTGAACCTCCGGTGGTTATAATAATATCTTCAGCATCTACCGGGATATCATTCTTATGATAGTATTTCGCTAATTTGGTTCTATAAGATACAAAACCCGCAGAATGGCTATAAGAAAGAACATCTATATCATTATTCTTAACCGCGTCTAATGCTGCTTTAGGTGTTTCAATATCTGGTTGCCCAATATTTAACTGGTAGATTTTTTTTCCTTTTTTTACTGCTGCTTCAGCAAAAGGAACTAGTTTTCTTATGGGAGATTCGGGCATATTGCGCCCTTTGTTTGAAATACTTGGCATGAGATTGTTTTTAATACTGTGCAAAAATGCAAAATTCCTTTAAAATTTTAGGCCTATTTATGTTATAATCGGCCTAAAAAAAATATGTACATTTTTAAGATGAAATGTACAATTATGAGCGTAAAAAAGCCGTTTGAAAAGTCTTATTTCTGTCAGGCTGTTCCCATCGATTTAGGATGGTTTCAGCTTCTAAGATTTTAGATCCTGAAATAAACTCAGGATGACTTTATAAAAACATTTCAAACGGCTTTTTATTTCTTCATCTTAAAATTAACGGCTGCTATCGTCCTCGATAACTCTACCTTTAATTTTAAGCGATTTTGTGGCTTCTTCGGCATTAGAATAAACGGTAACCGTTTTTCTAATTGGGCCCACAAGTTGAGTGTTATATTTTACCTGGATTTCGCCGGTTTCTCCCGGTTGAATTGGTTCTTCTGGTTTCTTTGGAATTGTACACCCACAACTTGAAGTTACATTGGCAATAACCAATGGAACATTCCCCGTATTGGTGAATTCAAAAACGCGAACACCGTCACTTCCTTTTTTTATTTCGCCATAATCAATAGTTTCACTCTTGAATTCTATTTTGGCTGTTTCCTGCGCCATTGCTGTGCCTAACCCGGCAACAACAAAAATGGCAATTGCGATTAACTTTTTCATAATTTCTGGTTTTTAATAAACGAAAGGTAAAGATAAGTTGAAATGACGTACACTCAAAATTATATTCAAATCAACTTCTTTTATAATCCTTAAGTTATAATTACTTTTGCCTTTATTTTTCAAAAACCAGACCAAATATGGCGATTGCTTCCCAATACGATTCAAAAAAAGTAGAAGATAAATGGTATAACTACTGGATGGAAAACAAGTATTTTCATTCTGAAGTAGATGAGCGTGAGCCTTACACCATTGTAATACCGCCGCCAAACGTGACCGGGGTTTTACACATGGGCCATATGCTGAATAATACCATTCAGGATGTTTTGGTGAGACGCGCCAGGTTAAAGGGCTTCAACGCTTGCTGGGTGCCGGGAACAGATCACGCTTCTATTGCAACTGAAGCTAAAGTAGTAGCAAAATTAAAGGCTGAAGGAATTGATAAAAACGATCTTAGCCGTGAGGAATTTCTACAACACGCGTGGGATTGGACGCATAAGCACGGTGGTATTATCCTAGAGCAGTTAAAAAAGCTGGGCGCATCCTGTGATTGGGACCGAACCAAGTTTACGATGGATGATAATATGTCAGCCTCTGTAATTAAGGTTTTTGTAGATCTATATGAAAAAGGTCTTATCTACCGCGGTTACCGAATGGTAAACTGGGATCCCGTAGCGAAAACCACACTTTCTGACGAAGAAGTGATTCATATTGAAAAGCAGGGAAATCTTTATTATTTAAATTATAAAGTAGAAGGCAGTGATGATGTTTTAACTATTGCTACCACACGTCCTGAAACTATTCTTGGTGATACTGCGATTTGTATCAATCCAAACGATGAACGTTTTACACATTTAAAAGGGAAAAAAGCAATAGTGCCAATTTGCAACCGTGTAATTCCAATTATTGAAGATGAATATGTAGATGTGGAATTTGGTACCGGGTGTTTAAAAGTAACGCCGGCACACGATGAGAACGATAAAATGCTTGGAGATAAGCATAACCTGGAGGTAATTGATATTCTTAATGATGATGCCAGCCTAAATGCCCACGGAATGCATTATGAAGGCAAAGACAGGTTCCAGGCCAGAAAAGAAATTGTAGAAGAATTAAAAGAAATGGGTGTGCTTACCAAAACTGAAGAGCACATTAATAAAGTAGGAACCAGCGAGCGTACCGGTGCGGTAATAGAACCAAAACTTAGCGATCAATGGTTTTTAAAAATGAAGGAGCTGGCTAAACCGGCAATTGATGCCGTGGTTGGCGATGAAATTAACCTGGTGCCAGATAAATTTCTGAATACCTACAAGCACTGGATGGAAAATGTGCGGGACTGGAATATCTCACGTCAGCTTTTGTGGGGGCAACAGATTCCCGCTTATTTCTACGGAAGTGGAAAAGAAGATTTTGTAGTTGCTGAAACTGCTGAAGAAGCCCTGGAAAAAGCAAGAGAAAAGTCAGAGAATGCTGATCTAAAGGCTGAAGAATTAATTCAGGATAAAGATGCACTGGATACCTGGTTTTCTTCCTGGTTATGGCCAATGAGCGTTTTTAACGGTATTCTGGAGCCAGAAAATGAAGAAATTAAATATTACTACCCTACCAACGATCTTGTTACCGCCCCCGAAATTTTATTTTTCTGGGTAGCACGTATGATTATGGCAGGCTATGAATATAGAGGTGAGC
Source organism: Salegentibacter agarivorans (assembly GCF_900113135.1). Classification (GTDB taxonomy): domain Bacteria; phylum Bacteroidota; class Bacteroidia; order Flavobacteriales; family Flavobacteriaceae; genus Salegentibacter; species Salegentibacter agarivorans. The sequence goes on from NZ_FOOH01000001.1 coordinate 66,711, forward strand.
GTCCTTTTAAAAATGTCTATCTCACGGGAATTGTACGGGACAAGCAACGTAGAAAAATGTCTAAGTCGCTGGGGAATTCACCAGATCCGCTGGGACTAATTGAACAATATGGCGCCGATGGCGTTAGGGTAGGAATGCTATTGAGTTCTCCTGCCGGGAACGATTTAATGTTCGAGGAAGACCTATGTAAGCAAGGAAGTGCTTTTTCAAATAAGATATGGAATGCCTTCAGGCTGGTAAAAGGCTGGGAAGTTTCCGAAGAAAAAGAGCAGGACGAAACATCTAAAATCGCGATAGACTGGTACACAGCCAGGTTTAGAAAAACGCTTGTAGAAATTGAAGACCATTACTCTAAATACAGAATGAGTGATGCTTTAATGAGCACTTACAAATTAATTTGGGACGATTACTGTTCCTGGTTTCTTGAAATGGTAAAACCCGCTTACGGGCAGCCTATAGATGTAAAAACATATAAAGCGGTAATAGAAATTTTAGAAGATAATTTAAAGATTCTTCATCCTTTTATGCCGTTTGTAACCGAAGAGATTTGGCATGAAATTACCGAAAGAAAAGCATCTGAAGCTTTAATTATCGCAAAATGGCCTGAGCTTAAAGATTTCAATGAAGAAATAATCAATGAGTTTACTTTGGCTTCAGAAGTTATTGCGGGAATTAGAAAAATAAGGAAAGAGAAGAATATTTCATTCAAAAATACCATAGATCTTATGGTGATGAATAATGAAAAAGCTTCAGAATTATTTGATCCCGTAATCTTGAAAATGGGAAATATAGATGCTTTTAGCTATGTAGATAAGCAGGTTGAAGGTGCACTTTCATTCCGTGTAAAATCTAATGAATATTTTATTCCAATTGCCGGTTCAATAGATGTGGAAGCTGAAATTGAAAAACTGGAAGAAGAATTAAAATACAATCAAGGCTTTTTGAATTCCGTGGAAAAGAAACTTTCTAATGAGCGTTTTGTAAATAACGCCCCGGAAAAAGTGGTTGCTATAGAAAAAGCGAAAAAGGCAGATGCTGAAGCTAAAATTGAAGCGATTAAAGCCAGCTTAAAAAGTTTAAAATAAAATTAAGGGAGATTTTGGCGAGGTAGCTATGGGGTTACTTCGCCAATATGTTCTTCTACAAGTTCTACATATTTTTCGCGAGCTTCCTGCTTGCTTAAATTTTTCACCTGTAATAAAGCGTTTATTTTAAAAGCATTTCTAAGATCCCCTTCGTTGGTAGGCGGGACGTAAAATCCGTTTACCTGAGTGGCTTTCTTGTAATAGGCGTAGAAATGAAGCATAACATCTGGCGCAAATTTTTGCGTGGTTTTGCTGGCCATATCATAGGCTTTTAAAAATTTTTCATCTGTTGTTTCAGGCATAACGTACTGCTTATTCATCAATTTTGGCTATTACACTTAGCCCACCTTTTACCTTCTGGTTAAGTTTCACCGAAATTGGTGTGTTTAAAGGTAGAAACACATCTACCCGAGAACCGAATTTTATAAATCCGCTGTCACTGCCCTGGATTACTTCATTTCCAACTTCAGCATAGTTTACAATTCTTTTTGCCATTGCTCCGGCAATTTGCCGGTATAAAACTTCGCCGGCAATATCATTTTCAACCACTACCGTTGTTCTCTCATTCTCTTCACTGGATTTTGGATGCCAGGCCACTAAAAATTTCCCGGGGTGATATTTACTGTATTTTACTTTTCCACCAATTGGATGCCTGGTTACGTGCACATTTATTGGTGACATAAAAATAGAAACCTGCAAACGTTTGTCTTTAAAGTATTCTTTCTCTTCTACTTCTTCAATGGCCACTACTTTTCCGTCTACCGGAGCAACGACGTGAGCATCGTTTAAAAGTGTATTCCGTTTTGGGTTTCTAAAAAATTGAATAATTAGAAAAAACAGTATTATGGTGGCTACCAGGATAGCAAATTTTATCCAGTATGTATTTATTAACGAATAAGATACCACGTTTATTGCAATAAGCAGCAAAGCTGCCCACGCCATTATTTTATAACCTTCTTTATGAAACATAATCTAGAATATATAGATAAGCATATACAAATGGACTCGAAAAAATAATACTGTCTAATCTGTCAAACAAGCCGCCGTGTCCTGGCATTAAGGTGCCGCTATCTTTCACACCGGCCTGCCGTTTAAATTTTGATTGAATAAGATCTCCAAGAGTTCCAAAAACACTAAGTATTATGGCCATTCCCAGCCAGATAGGGAAGGTGAGGAACTGGGTGTAATAAAATATAAAAAAACTGGCTACACCACTAAAAATAACTCCGCCCAGAAAACCTTCTACAGTTTTATTGGGAGAAATACGTTCAAAGAGTTTTTTGCTTCCAAAATTCTTACCAACAATATAAGCAAAAGTATCATTAGTCCAAATCAGGATAAAAATACCTACTACCAATTTTGGAATAAAAACGCCTTCTATGGTTGGAATTAGCGTGAGAAAAATTACCGAAGAAATTAGGTAAAAAATAATAATGATATACTTCTTCTTTTCAAAAACAGGTATTTTTCTTACTACCAGTAAATCTTTTACAAGAAATAAGTTTACGAATATGGTAATAAAGAGCAACAGGATTGTAGCATCCTGATTAAATTTTAAATAGCTGAAAAGATAAAAAAGTAAAGCTTGTACACCATAAAGTGCATAGCTTTTTAAATGCAGAAGTTTTTGCATTTCTATAAGACAAACTAGTCCTAAAAGATAAAATAAGCTGATAAAAATTAATTCTGAAGAAAGTATAGAAGCCACCAATATGGATACGTACAACAATCCTGAAATAGTTCTAATAATAGCTTCCCTCATGTGTTATAAATCTTCCAGCAGGAGCAAATATAGGTTTTTTGTACTACTTCCATAGCTCATAAAATCACCTTCTTTCTGCGTTTCAAAATTTTTGATGGTAGTAATATTAGAAGGAATTCGCTGTTTGTTTCTAAATTTAATGCCGCGAAGGCCTTCGCCAATTGTATCTATTAACTGGCTTGTAGAAGAAATAATAACAAAATTATCGGGTAAATCGTTGAGTTTGCATTCTTTAATCTGGTTAGAAGAAATAAGTATAGAACCATCGTTTGCTACCAGGTACTCACAGGTAGAAAGAAAGAATGGAGCCGAACCAGACCTGGTAAAACTAAGGTTGAAACCTTTAAATTTATCCTGAAGATTGGGATCAAGACAAAAACATTCTTTTTCGTACCAATCGTTTTCCAGTAAAATATTATCAAAAGCTTCTTGCATCTCTTTATTGTCTTCACAATAGAGAAATTTACCCCCATTATTTTTAAAATTGAGCATAAAGCGCTCATCAGTAGGGAGTTTTACCTCTGGCATGTATTTTCCCCGCTCAGCTTTTTCAGGAGATTCCTGTTTTTTGTCTGATTTAGATTTAGGGTTAAGAAATCTTCTAAATAGACTCATAGAGTTTTGGGTGTGGTTCTCAACGTCATTTTAACCAAAGGTAAAAAATCTTAATTTAACACTTAGATAAATTAAGATTTTTTAAACCGTGGTTGTGAACTATTTATTAACTGAATTATTTTCAGTTATCGTGTTCTCTTCAGAATCACTTCCGGGGGTGGGATTTTGTTCTTCGGTTTCAGCGGCTTTTTCTTCGATTTTAGGAGTTTCTTCTTTCTTTCCTAAAACTTCAGTTTTTTCCTTGTCCTTATCATAAGGTCTTTTTCCGAAGATAGTTTCCAAATCATCTTTAAAGATTACCTCTTTATCAAGAAGAATATCGGCTAACTGTCCCAGTTTATCTTTATGTTTGGTAAGTAGATCTATGGCTCGCTGATATTGGGTTTCAATTAAATTTGAAATCTCTTTATCAATAAGCTCAGATGTACTTTCACTATATGGCTTGGTGAAATTATATTCACTCTGGCCAGAAGAATCGTAATAAGTAAGGTTTCCAACTTTATCGTTCAACCCATAAATAGTAACCATTGCTTTAGCTTGTTTAGTTACTTTTTCAAGATCACTTAAAGCTCCGGTTGAAATTTTATCAAAAACCACTTTCTCTGCGGCACGTCCACCCAGGGCAGCACACATTTCATCCAGCATTTGCTCTGGTCTTACAATAAGACGTTCTTCAGGCAAATACCAGGCGGCACCAAGTGATTGTCCACGCGGAACAATAGTTACCTTTACCAGTGGCGCAGCATGCTCTAACATCCAGCTTACAGTCGCGTGACCGGCTTCGTGGTAGGCAATTGCTTTCTTCTCGTCTGGAGTAATTATTTTATTCTTTTTCTCAAGTCCTCCCACTATACGGTCTACCGCATCAAGAAAATCCTGTTTTCCTACCGCTTTATTGCCTTTACGTGCAGCGATAAGTGCAGCTTCGTTACAAACATTGGCAATATCAGCTCCAGAGAATCCCGGAGTTTGTTTTGCTAAAAATTCAGTATCAAGTTCTTCGGCTACTTTTTTAAGTGGCTTTAAGTGAACTTCAAAAATTTCTTTTCTTTCATTTAAATCTGGAAGATCAACATAAATTTGTCGGTCAAATCTTCCAGCACGCATTAGCGCTTTATCCAGTACATCGGCACGGTTGGTTGCGGCAACTACAATAACGTTAGTATTGGTTCCAAAACCATCCATTTCTGTTAATAGCTGGTTTAAGGTATTTTCACGTTCATCGTTAGAACCCGAGAAATTACTTTTTCCTCTGGCACGTCCAATAGCATCAATTTCATCAATAAAAATGATGGAAGGTGATTTCTCCTTGGCTTGCTTAAATAAGTCACGAACCCTTGAAGCACCAACTCCTACAAACATTTCTACGAAATCTGATCCAGAAAGTGAGAAAAAAGGCACTTTAGCTTCTCCTGCAACTGCTTTTGCCAACAAGGTTTTACCGGTTCCCGGAGGTCCTACAAGTAGAGCTCCTTTAGGAATTTTACCACCTAGCGAAGTATATTTCTCTGGATGTTTAAGGAAATCTACTATCTCCTGAACTTCTTCTTTTGCGCCTTCCAACCCGGCAACATCTTTAAAAGAAGTTTTTACATCGGTATTTTGGTCAAATAATTTTGCTTTTGATTTACCAATATTGAAAATCTGGCCTCCCGCACCGCCACCGGCACCAGAGCTCATTTTTTTCATTATAAAAATCCAAACACCAATAATGAGGATAAAGGGTAATAATGCCCAGAAAATCTCGCTCATTACGTTACTTTGCGTATCGTAAACAACAGTGGTATCTAAATTATTTTCAGCTTTTATTTCCTTGATATCGTCTTCAAGGTTTTGCAAATCACCAAACTCAAAACTATAAGCCGGAGTTTCACCACCGGTGTTAAAAAGTTCGGGATCGTTAGCTTGCCTATGTATATCTTTTTGTGCTGCCTCTTCGGTTAGATAAACCTTAGCTTGTTTTCGGTTTACAATCTCTACCTTTTTTACATCACCGTCTCTAAGGTAAGATAGAAATTCAGCCGGATTGGTTTGCGCTGGTTCACTAAAACCGCCTCCACTAAAGAAATTGATTCCTATAAATATAATAATTATAGCGGCATAGATCCAGTAAGCATTAAACTTGGGCTTCTTGGGATCTGTATTTTTTTTGGGTTGCTGTTTCGCCATTCTTGGTAATTCTAAATTAAATAATTAGTAATTGGTTTCTATGGAAGTGATTTTAGCATCACCCCAAAGACTTTCAATATCGTAAAACTCTCTAATATGCTTCTGGAAAACGTGAACAACCACGTTTACATAATCTAAAAGTACCCACTCTGCATTTTCTCCGCCTTCTACGTGCCAGGGTTTGTCTTTAAGAGCCTTACTTACAGTTTTTTGGATGGAATTCACAATGGCGTTTACCTGTGTGTTGGAAGTCCCGTTGCAAATTATAAAATAATCACATACGGTATTTTCTATTTGCCTAAGGTCAAGAATATCAATGTCGTTACCTTTTACTTCTTCAATTCCTTTAATTATATGCGCAATAAGTTGATCGTTGTTCGCTTCTTTTTTTGCCATTAAAATTAATTATTTTCGCAAAGTTATTACTTTTTAGCTGTTTATAGGCTTAGTTTACATAACATTTAACGCCCGTTTCATTTCTTACTATTACTATGCGTATAATCAAAGTTAATGCCACCAATTCTACTAACGAATTTGCCCGGGAGCTCTACCGGGACAATACCTCTTTTGAGTATATATGTGTAGTGGCCCAGGAGCAAACCAAAGGCCGCGGCCAACGCGGGTCTGGTTGGGTTTCAAATGCAGGGGAAAACCTTACTTTTAGCGTTTTATATCCAAAAATAAAAGTTGGGGTAAACCATCAGTTTTTAATGAGCGCCACCGTTTCACTGGCAATTATTGAAGTGTTAAACAAATTTAATGTGCCTGCCTTAAAGGTAAAATGGCCTAACGACATAATGTCAGCACGCTATAAAATTAGCGGAATTCTTATTGAAAACATCCTGAAAAATAATGAAATAGTAGCTTCTATAATTGGAGTTGGATTAAATGTGAATCAAACTGAATTTCCCGGCCTTCCACAGGCTTCTTCCTTAAAATTAGTCACTGGGAATAATTTTAACCTGGATGAATTATTAAAAAGAATTACCGATGAATTTGAAGATAAATTAACTCAAATTAATGCTGATACTGAAGCCTCAATTTTAGAAAAATATGCCAGGAATATGTTTAGGCGGGATTTGGTATCTACCTTTCAACTGCCAGATGACACTTATCTCACGGGAATTATTCGCGGTGTCACCACTTCAGGTAGGTTGAATTTGGAAATAGAAGATTCGGTTTTTAAAACCTTTGATTTAAAAGAAATTAAACTGATGTATTAAAAAAACTGTTTGAAGGCTTTATTTCCGTCAACCTGAACTTGTTTCAGGTTCTAAGTCGAATAAAAAAACATTCAAACAGCCTTTTAAAATTTATAGCTTCCCAATATTTTCAGCTAAAGTATTTATGAATTTGGTTAATGGTTTTTTCACCATCATCGCCATCATCGCATTAAATTCACCATTAAATTCCATCTTCACTTCACTTTGATTTTCGTTTAAAGCTTCGATATGCGCTTTTAATTTAAAATCAAATTTATCTGATGTAGAACCTAATACAACCAATTCTGGCTCTATGGTTTCCTGGATTTCTAATTTTATAACCGGCATTCCTTTAAGGCCAAAAACAAAAGTTTTCTCATCTCTAACTTCAAATACTTCCTTGCTCTCAGGCATTAATTGTTCATAATTCTCAACCTTGGTCAAAAAATTGAACATTTCCTGCTGACTTTTATCTGCAGTAACTTTTGGGCTTTCTATATCCATTATTTATTTTTCCAGTTTGCGGGATCCTGACGCCATTCTCTTAAAATACCGGCTTCAGTTGCATTAATATAATTGGTGCGTTGTGCAGTTTCCAATAAAAAATCATAATCGCTAAGCGTATGTAATTCTATTCCTTCTTTTTCAAAATTTTCATCGGCAGTTTTAAAACCGTAAGTAAAAATGGCAAGCATACCTTTTACATTAGCTTTGGCTTCTTTTAGAGCTTTTACCGCGTTTAAACTACTGTTTCCGGTACTAATTAAGTCTTCAATTACCACCACGGTTTGGCCCTCAGAGAGATTTCCTTCAATCTGGTTTTTTCGTCCGTGGCTTTTAGCTTCTGGGCGAACATAGATAAACGGAAGACTTAAAATCTCGGCTACCAACATCCCAATACCAATGGCGCCTGTTGCTACCGCTGCAATAACATCAGGTTTTCCATAAAGCTCTTCAATTTGGCGTGCAAACTGTTCCCTTATGTGATTTCTAATTGGCGGATAGGAGAGAACTATTCGGTTATCGCAGTATATTGGCGATTTCCAACCGCTGGCCCATGTAAATGGTTCTTGTGCATCTAATTTTATTGCTTTAATTTGCAATAACAGTTCAGCAGTTGTTCTGGCTGTTTCTTTATTTAAAATCATACTGCAAATGTATAAAGTTTTTGTAAATGATATTCCCTTAATTCTCTCAACAAAGAAAGATTTAGGTGAAAACTATGTATCACTGCCAATTAAGAAGGTTAGAATTAAGCGGATAATTAAAAAGATTACTAAAGGTGAACTGCTTTATGTGAATCTTTACCACGAAAAAGAAGAAAAACTATTAAAGCATTTGTTTAAAAAGTTACGCGTGGTTACCGCCGCCGGCGGAATGGTTTTAAACGATAAAGATGAAATTCTTTTTATCTACCGAAAAAAACGTTGGGATCTTCCAAAAGGTAAGACTGAAAAAAACGAAACTATAGAAGCTTCTGCGATAAGAGAAGTGGAAGAAGAAACGGGGGTTGAAGGTTTAAAAGTGACTAAATTTCTACAGAAAACTTACCATATATTTAAACGAAAAGGACGTTACAGGCTTAAAGTTACCCATTGGTACGAGATGCGTACTTCTTATGATGGAGAATTGAGGCCCGAAACCAAAGAAGGAATTGAAAAAGCAAAATGGAAAGATTTGAAGAAAAGCCAAAAGGCCCTTCAAAAATCTTATGCAAATATTAAACTTCTTTTTTCTGAAAAATATTTAACGAGGCATTCTGAAGATAGGGTAGCGTAAATGCGCCGTTTCATAATGTTTAGATTGTTTATGCAACCAGTCTAATTGGTAGTAAGAGTTGTTTGAAAATTCTGCGTCATTACGTTTCTTTTCTTCAAAACGTTCTTTTAAGTCGGGATTTTTATCAAGCATTTTTTTAGCGATATCTTCAAAAACATAAGGTGAAAACCCTTCTTTTTGCTGCAGAACGGTATCAAAGAAATTCCAGTTAAAGAAAGAATCCGGCGCTTCTGGCTCTAAAGTTTCAATTAAATAGCGCGCACCTTCCTGAAAGGTTTTAACCACAAAATCTCCTTTTCTAAACCTTACTGAATCCATCTTTTTAGAAACTTTGGTTTCACTATGCATATAATGGCCTTCATAAGCCTGATCTCTGGTTTTAAAATCTTCTATTTTATAAGTTTCAACATATAAAGTGGTATCGCTTTGTAGTGGTTCCAGTTTAATTTTGTTCAGCTTTAAAAGATCGGTGAGTTGCCACCATCCTTGCGGAACAATATAAGCCCGGGGAATTTCAATAGTGTCTTCAGCAATAAAATTATTATAGTAGTCTATTTCTTTGGTAAAAGGTTTTTTGCTGTCATACTTTAAACGTTCGCCACCGGTAACTTCACTGGCAATCATTTCACCTTCGTAACCTTTAAAACTGCGCCGGCTGGGATTTTCCGTATCAGGTTTAAAATTTATAGGATACCAGCGATCTGTGAGATATTTCCTGGAGGCCCGGTTGCGAATATCTTTCATGCGTTCCCTGTCATTTTCAGCAATGCCAATCATACTGCGAATCAGCTCATATGTTCCTCTTACACGTTTTGGATAAGGTTTTAGCATATGTGTTTCTACCATCATTCCAATGGTGTTCCAAAGCGTGGTATAACCTGTAGAATAACGAGCATGATCGTTGAACTGCGAGAATCCTTCTTCAGGTACTTCATTAAAAACATTCACATAAGGCGTAATATCCCAGTCTTTTTTAGCTAATGAATCCTCTAACGCAGGCATAATTTGTTCATCTAAATAAGCACCAAGCTCGCCGCCAAGTTTATTATGTTGAGTAAAAAGATGGGTGAGGGTGTATTGATAATCGGCGCCATTACTTACATGATTGTCAATAAAGATATCGGGTTTTACGTGGTGAAAAATCTCGTAAAAGCTTCGGGTGTTTCGGGTATCGGCTTTTATAAAATCCCGGTTTAGGTCGTAGTTTCTCGCATTTCCTCTAAAACCGTATTCAGCAGGACCATTTTGATTGGTTCGGCTGGTAGAATTTCGGTTTAAAGCGCCACCTATATTATAAACAGGAATTGTTGCTAAAACGGTATTTGTTGGAGTTTTAATAGAATCTCCCGCCAGATCCCTAAAGAGCATCATCGTTGCATCTATCCCATCACTTTCCCCCGGGTGAATTCCATTATTTATTAGAATTATACTATTTTCTTCTCTTAATTCTTCAAAATCAAAATCTTCATTTGGGCTGTAAATGGCAAGATGAAGCGGTTCGCCACTGTCAGTTTTTCCGAATTCTTCCAGGCTTATTTTGCCAGAGCTTTCAGCAAGTAGGGTGTAAAAATCAATAATTTCGTCATACGTACCGGTTTCTTTACCACCACTTTTTTCAAAACGGGTTTCAAGATCATAATCGGTAACTAATTGATATTTTTCTAAATCGCAGGAAATCAGCGAAAGTAGCCCCACACTCAAAACGAGAATTTTTTTCATAGTATCCTTTGCAATTGAAAGTATAAACTTAACTAAAACGTGCCTAGCCACCAAAAAACTTGGACTAATTGGCGTTTGTTAAAGTAAACCTAATCTGCTTTAAAAACTTTTCAGCCGAAATATTAAAAGCTAATTTTAAACTAAAATGCTGAAATTATGAAAAAGCTTACTACAATTATAGGCCTTTCTCTTTCCTGCTGCTTAGCCATTCCGGCCCAGGCTCAGGTAAATACAGACCTTAGTGAAGAGAAGAAAAAAGAACTGTCGCAACAACCTGCAGACGTAGTAGAAACTGCAATTGGCGAACTTAGGTTAGTGCCACCTTTTTCTTCAGAATCTGTTACTAAAGAGAGTGAAGTTATTGGCTGGGGAGATAAAAAACCACAGGCGCCCGCGGGATTTAAAGTGACGATGTTTGCAGAAAACTTAAAGCATCCGCGTAGAACTTATATCGCACCTAACGGTGATATTTTTGTTGTTGAATCTAATACAAAAAACAGCGCCGACAGGATTATCTTAATTCGTGATAAAGATAGTGATGGTAATCCAGATTATCAGGATGTATTTTTGGATGACTTAAATCAACCTTACGGAATGTTAGTTTTAGATAATTATTTCTACGTTGCCAATACCGACGGACTTTACCGATATCCATATACTGAAGGGGATATGAAAATTGAAGCTGAAGGAGAGAAAATTCTTAGTCTTCCTGCAGGTGGGTATAATAATCACTGGACGCGTAATTTACTCGCTAATGAAGATGGAAGTAAAATTTATGTGTCCGTAGGTTCTGCCAGTAACGTGGGTGAATACGGAATGGATAAAGAAGAAAGACGTGCCGCAATTCTGGAAATTAATACCGACGGAAGTGGGGAGAAAATTTATGCTTCAGGATTAAGAAATCCTGTTGGAATGGACTGGAACCCGGTAACTGGGGAACTTTGGGCTGCCGTAAATGAACGAGACAAAATTGGAAATAATCTAGTGCCAGATTATATTACTAGCGTAAAAGAAGGCGGCTGGTATGGCTGGCCTTATTCTTATTTTGGGCAAATTCAGGATCCTCGCTGGGCCGATGATCCACATATGGAGTTGGTGAAAAAAACTATTGTACCAGATGTACCCGTGGGACCACATACCGCATCTTTAGGATTGGCATTTTACACCAAAGATAAATTCCCTGAAAAATATAAAAACGGTGCTTTTGTAGGGCAGCATGGTTCCTGGAACCGGGCCGTTTTCTCCGGTTACAAAATTATTTTTGTGCCTTTTGATGAAAATGGAAAACCAGGCCAGCCCGAAGATTTTCTTACCGGATTTATAGCTGATGAAGCAGAAAGTAAAGTCCACGGGAGACCTGTAGGAGTTACAGTTACTCCAGACGGAGCTCTTTTGGTAAATGATGACGATGCAAATGTAATCTGGAAAGTTTCAGCTGAATAAAATATAAAATATTGGAAAAAAAATTACTGGCACTTTTGTGCCTACTTTGGATAGGAAACCTGTTTTCTCAGGAAAATCAATTTAAAATACTGAATGCGAATAATAACGAACCTATAGAAGATGTTTCAATTTACAAGGCTTCATCGCTGGTTGCTGTTACAGATGAAGATGGGAATTTCAGCTTTACTTCAGGGGAATTACCTGGGGATTTTCAGATTTCCGCCCTTGGTTTTGAAACCCTAGAAGTTGAACTTACCTCAAGCACTCCGCAGGAAATATATTTGAGTCCGACTTCCGAAACGCTTTCAGAAGTTGTGGTGCGTAGTACCGTAATTCCGAAATCACTTAGAGAAGTTCCGGCTTCGGTGAATCTTGTAACACAAACAGATTTTAATAGAACCGATGCTACCAACGTTCTGGAAACTTTTAATAATGTCCCCGGAATGTTTGTAAATCAGGGAGCTTTAAATACCAATAAGATCAATATTCGTGGTATTGGTGCGCGTTCGCAATACAGTACCAATAGAATTCAGGCGTATTTTGATGGTATACCGTTAACAACTGCAGAAGGAGAGCTCACCTTAGACGATTTTGACCAGGAAAGTTTAGATCGAATAGAAGTGATAAAAGGTCCTACTTCCAGTATTTACGGCGCTGGATTGGGCGGTTCCATAAATCTATACTCCAAACAGTTAGGAAAAGAAGAAGCCCGCTTAGGATTAAAAACGCAGTATGGAAGTTTTAATACCCGCAAACAGGTTTATCAGGCTTCAAATACAACCGCTAATTCTGGTTTATTTGCAACTTTTAGTAATTTAACCAGCGATGGCTACCGCGACAATGGAAATTACGATCGGAAGTCGGCTTTAGTAAACGGAAGTCTTAAAACCAACGAAAATGGAAGTTTATCTTATCTCGCAAATTTCACCCGCTTAAAAGCTTTTATTCCGAGTTCTATTAATGAAGAAGATTTTTTAAACAATCCGGGACCCGCGGCATTTACCTGGGGCCAATCGCAGGGATATGAATCTTATGATCGTGGCATGCTGGGAGGTTCTTATACACATTCACTTTTTGATAATTTAAAGAATACCACAAGTATATTTCTGAGTTTTAGAAATGCCTACGAGCCGCGACCATTTGACATTTTAAAGGAAGAGCGTGTTTCGGCGGGGGTTCGAACTAAGTTCAATTTAAATACCCAGGTTTTTGAATTTCCTTCAGAAATTAGTTTTGGTGCCGAATATTATAATGAGTGGTATGAAACCGGAACTTTTGCTAATTTATACGAAGATTTTCCCGGCGAAGGAAGTGTTTTAGGTGAGCGTGAAAGCAACAATGAACAGGACAGAAATTATGCTAACTTTTTCGCTCAAATTAATTTTGAAATTACTGATAAATGGAACCTAGAAGCAGGTTTTAATTTAAACACCACAAATTATAGTTTAACCGATCTTTATACGCAAGACGAAGTAGACCAAACCGGGGATTACGGTTTTGATCCTGTTTTTTCGCCAAGACTTGGAACAAGTTATGAAGTTGGCGCCGGAAAGAATATCTACGCGTCCATAAGCCACGGATTCTCAACACCCACCGTTGCTGAAACCTTAACTCCTGAAGGGCAGATAAACACCAGTCTGGAACCCGAAACCGGAATCAATTATGAAGCCGGATTTAAAGGAAATTGGCTTCAAAATAAATTATATACAGAAATTTCTGTGTACTCCATTCAGATAGAGAATTTGCTGGTTGCGCAACGCGTGGCAGAAGATCAATATGTGGGTATAAACGCAGGAAAAACCAATCATAACGGAATTGAGTTTCTTACTAACTACCGTTTTTTAGTTGGTCCTGGTATTTCAATTAAACCTTATGTAAACGGAGCCATAAACTTTTTCGAATTTGATGAATTTGTAAATAATGATGAAGATTTCTCCGGAAATGAACTGCCCGGTGTACCAAAATATACAATAAACCTTGGAGTCGATGTTCAGAGCGAATCAGGTTTTGAATTTTTTGGAAATTTTAGAAACGTAGGAGAAATTCCTCTGGATGATGCCAATTCAGGTTACACAGATGAATACAGTTTAGTAAACTTAAAAGCTGGTTATACTTTCAATATTTTTCAGGAACTAAATTTAAATTTATACGGCGGTGTAAATAACGCCCTGGATGAGCATTATGCCGCGAGTGTATTAACCAATGCCGTTGGCTTTGGGGGTGCCGCTCCACGTTATTATTATCCCGGGAATCCCAGAAACTATTTTGGAGGTGTTCAACTGAATTATATTTTTTAAAAACTCAGGAAAACCTCACAGGGTTCCTAATCCGGTGAGGTTTTTCTAAATTTTAATATTAAACGTCATCGCAAGCGAAGATTGAGCGCGGCGATCTTTTTTAGTTAAAAGTTAAAAGTTAAGAGTGAAGAGTGAATAGTTAAAAGTGAAAAGGTAAGAGAGAAAAGTTAAGAGTAAAGGATAAGAGAAAAAAGCTAGAAAAAAGAGAGTAGGGGTTAAATTCTGAAATCAACATTACCAACTACTAATTCAAGACACAGAATAGATTGCCACTTCCCGCTACTGCATTCTCGCAATGATGCGCAACCCAAAATAATAAACCCTCAACAACAAACATACAAGAACCAAGAACTCACAACCGATAACCGAAAACTCAAAACTCACAACTGCCAACCGGGAACCCACAACCGAAAACCGAAAAAACTTTTATATAAAATTTAGCATAAAAATATCCCATACTTCTGAATGTTTTAATAGTTTACGGCAATAACTAACTATTGCTAATTAACTCAGCCAAAAACATGATGATTCAAAAAGTATTAGTAGCCAATCGTGGGGAAATCGCGATTCGAATTTTTAGAGCCTGCACTGAAATAGGAATAAGAACGGTAGGTATCTTTACCTTTGAAGATCGCTACTCCCTGCACCGCTATAAGGCCGATGAATCTTACCAAATAGGCCCCGATAAAGAGCCCTTAAAACCTTACCTGGATATAGATGCGATAATCAATACCGCCAAAGAGGTGGGGGCTGATGCTATTCATCCCGGTTACGGATTTCTCTCAGAAAACGCCGATTTTGCTCAAGCCTGTAAAGACAACAATATTATTTTTATTGGGCCAGAGGTTTCGGTATTAAAAAGCCTGGGCGATAAAGTCACCGCCAAAACAGTAGCGGTAAAAAACAATGTGCCGGTGATTCAGAGCAACGAAAAAGATCTGGAAAGTCTGGATATTGCTATTGAAGAAGCCAACCGTATCGGCTATCCCATTATGCTGAAAGCCGCCAGCGGTGGTGGAGGCCGCGGAATGCGAGTGCTTAGGGAAGAAGCTGAATTGAGAAAAGCTTTTTCAGAATCTAAACGCGAGGCACTGAATGCCTTTGGAGATGATACTGTTTTTATTGAAAAATTTATTGAAAATCCGAAGCATATTGAGATCCAGATCGTGGGAGACAACCACGGGAATATGGTGCACCTTTTTGAGCGTGATTGCTCTGTGCAACGCCGTTACCAAAAGGTGATTGAATTCGCACCTTCCTATAACCTTGACCAAACTACCAAGGAGAAACTTTATGAGTATGCCGTGAATATTTGTAAAGCGGTGAATTATAATAATATTGGTACAGTAGAATTCCTGGTCGATCACGATGGCAGTATTTACTTTATCGAGGTGAATCCACGAATTCAGGTAGAACATACCGTTACCGAAGTCGTTACCGGTATAGACCTGGTTAAAGCGCAGTTGTTTATTGCCGGTGGATATAAACTAAGTGACGAGCAGATAAAAATTAAAGATCAGGAATCGCTTAGCACAAACGGATTTGCCCTGCAATGCAGAATTACTACCGAAGATCCCGCCAACGATTTTCAACCCGATTATGGTACCATTACCACCTATAGAAGTGCCTCTGGATTTGGAATTAGGCTGGATGCCGGGAGTTTGTATCAGGGCGTGACTATTTCGCCTTTTTTTGATTCTATGCTGGTAAAAGTTTCTGCCAGCGGTAGAACTTTAGACGGTGCCTGCCGTAAAATGCGTCGGGCTTTAGCTGAATTTAGAATTAGGGGCGTAAAGACCAATATTCCGTTTTTAGATAATATTCTTCAGCATGAAAAATTTAGAGAGGGAAGCGTAACGGTAAATTTTATCGCCAATAACCCCGATCTATTTAAACTGAAAGAAACCCGAAACCGCGCTACCAGGATGGTTGAATTTCTAGGTGATGTAGTGGTGAATGGAAATCCCGATGTAAAGGAAATAATAGAAACACCAAAACTAATAAAAGCCGATGTTCCTGCTTTTGATCACAACGTGGCGTATCCAAAAGGAACCAAAGATTTGCTTACCGAGTTAGGCCCCGATAAGTTTGCCGAATGGTTAAAGAATGAAAAGAAAATTCATTTTACCGATACAACTTTTAGAGATGCCCATCAAAGCTTACTGGCCACCAGGATGCGAAGTACAGATATGCTAAAAGTGGCTGAAGGTTTTGCTAAAAATCATCCCGAAACATTTAGTATGGAAGTTTGGGGAGGCGCTACTTTTGATGTTTGTCTTAGATTTTTAAAAGAAAATCCGTGGGAACGTTTGCAATTACTGCGAAAGGCGATGCCGAATATCTTGCTGCAAATGCTAATGCGAGGTTCAAACGGTGTTGGCTATACCGCTTATCCCGATAATTTAATCGAAAAATTTGTAGCTGAAGCCTGGGAAAATGGGGTAGATATTTTTAGGATTTTTGATTCCCTGAATTGGATGAAATCTATCGCGCCCTGTATTGAATATGTACGCAAAAACACTTCAGGCCTTGCGGAAGCTTCAATCTGTTATACCGGCGATATACTTAACAAAAACAGTAAGTATAATTTGGAGTATTATCTTCAGCTGGCAAGAGACATTGAAAATGCCGGGGCACATATTTTAGCGATAAAAGATATGGCCGGACTATTAAAACCTTACGCTGCCGGCGAACTGGTTTCCGCATTAAAAGCTGAGATCAATATTCCGGTGCATTTGCATACCCACGATACTTCGTCTATACAGGCGGCTACTTATCTGAAGGCCATAGAGGCCGGGGTAGATGTGGTAGACGTTGCGCTGGGTGGACTTTCGGGGCTTACCTCGCAGCCTAATTTTAATTCCCTGGTGGAAATGACGAAATCTGGCGAGCGTAAAGCTGATTTCAATATGGAAAAACTCAATGAATATTCGCATTATTGGGAAGCGGTAAGAAAGTATTATTTCCCATTTGAAAGCGGACTTAAAGCTGGTACTGCCGATGTTTATAAACACGAAATTCCCGGCGGACAATATTCTAATCTTAAACCTCAAGCCGAATCTTTAGGCCTGGCTTCAAGGTTTCACGAAATCACCGCGATGTATTCTAAGGTGAATAAGCTTTTTGGCGATATTATTAAAGTTACGCCAAGTAGTAAGGTTGTGGGCGATATGGCGCAGTACCTGGTGAGTAATAATTTGAGTATAGAAGATGTGATGGAGAAGGGTGAAAACCTTTCTTTCCCGCAGTCGGTGGTAAATTTCTTTAAAGGTGATTTAGGGCAACCTCACGGCGGTTTTCCTGCTGAGGTGCAAAAGATCATTCTAAAAGATCAAAAACCTTATACCGATAGACCGAATGCACATTTAGAACCTATAGATTTTGAAAAAGAATTTAAGGAATTCTGCGATATTTTCAAGGAAGGAATGGGTCGAAAACTGGAAATGACCGATTTCCTTTCGTATAAATTATATCCAAAAGTATTTACCGAATATTTTAATCATTACCGAAAATTTGGAGAAGTAATGAATATTCCGACGCCAAATTTTTTCTACGGAATGCAACCAGGTGAAGAGATTACCGTAGAAATGGATAAAGGAAAAACCTTGCTTATCGAATTCTTATCGGTGGGAACTGCAGATGAAGATGGACTCGTAGATGCGTTTTTTAAGGTAAACGGCCAGACCAGAACGGTGAAAATTCAGGATAAATCGGTTAAGGTTGAAAAAGTGGTTCACCAAAAGATCGATAAGTCTAATGATAAAGAAGTAGGCGCTCCAATTCAGGGTTCAATTTCCTCAATTTTAGTCGAAAAAGGACAGAAAGTCAAAAAGAACGAACCTTTATTTGTGATTGAAGCCATGAAAATGGAAACCACCATCACGGCGAATAAAGAAGGCGAAATAGACGAAATAATACACAAAGAAGGTACCATGGTCTTTGCCGATGATTTGGTTATTAAGCTGAAAGAATAGGTTGAATTTATATTCAATTAAAATCCTTTTTCGCAGAATATGTAGCCAAAACCTCGAGATTCAGAAAGTCCGATTTTTTATCGGATTTTCGCGAGGTTTTGGCTACGGTTTTTGGCATTTTTGCCAAAAAATTCCTTGCAAAAGGCGTCTTTTTCTTTGCTTCGTTTCTTTTGGACGAGCAAAAGAAATGAAGGGCAGATACAACCAAACCCAGCTTTTGTCACGGAAGATTAAAAAATAACAAGAAACCAACGTAAAAAACGAAGCAGAATGTTTCACCACACACATCCTTATAAACCTTTTATTCCGGAAAACGCTACAAAACTAATTGTAGGCACATTACCGCCCCCAAGATTTACGAAAGGGGAATTTAAGGAAGGAGACGTGAACTTCTGTTACGGCAGTCGGGACGGACTTTTATGGATTGTTTTGGATAATATTTTTGATCTCGATCTAAAATTTGAAACTACGAAGGCAGCTATAAAGCAACGCAAAGAATTTCTTGAAAAAAGAGGAATTGGTATCTGCGATATGGTAGAAAGCAGTAGGAGAGAAAAGGTAGATGCTTCCGATCTCGGGATGCAAAAGGTGGAACTTAGAAATATGGTGGGAATTTTAGAAAAACACCCAAAAATAGAAACCCTGCTCTTTACCGGTGGAAATTCCAAAAATGGTCCTGAGTATTTTTTTAGAAGACATCTAAAGGAAGTTGAAAGTGATATTAGGTTAAAAGTGATTTCTAACGAGGTGCCCAGGATTCACCAGTTTGTGCTAAAGGGCCGACTTATAAGAACGGTTTCTTTAACGGCACCATCGGGTTCGGCCAATCGAGCTATTGGTAGTATGGAGCTTTATAAACAACTGAAACAAAAGAATGAAGATTTTAATACGATAGATTTTAGAGTGATGCAGTACAGAGAGTGGTTTTAAAGTATTTAATATTCGTCATCGCGAGCGAAGGCAAGAAGCGCGGCGATCTTTTATTTTGAGTGAGGATTCAAAAAAACTATTTTATCAAGAAGAGATTGCCATGGCGACTGCGTCTCCTCGCAATGACGATCCAAAATATTCGGAATTCGTGGGGCAGTTTCATTACCATCATCGCGAGCAAGCCACACGTCAAGCTCCAAAATAAATTCGGGGTGACGAATGATACGTCATCCTGAACTCGTTTCAGGATCTAAATTGAAATTCTACCTACTTTTACCCTGAATGAAAGATTGAGTGAGACTTTGAAATGATTTAGAGAGAAGAACTTATAAATTTCGTTTAAAAAAATAATCTTAGTATAAACAAAAACCCTGAATCTAAAAGTATAAACTTTCAAATTCAGGGTTTTCAGACGTAGTCAACTTACAACTACTGTAATTCTTTCTTTTCCTGTTCGGCCATGGTGGTTGGTTTTACCTTAAATTTTTTACGTTTAGGTCTTAATTTTCCATGAGTACCGATCGCAATTTTTCCGCGTTTCGTTTTTTTGTCTCCACGTCCCATAAATTACTTTTTATTCTGTTGGTCTTTTATGGTTTTTTCATCAATATCAACCTTATTGGTCTGTTTATCAGTTTTCCCCGTTGGGTTGGTTGGATTTTCCTGACCTTTCTCTCTTTTTCTTTTATTATCTTCAATTGGACCGCCCATAATTGTTGTTTTTTTGATTCACTTACTAAGATAATAATTCAGAATCTTAAAACCTGCCAAGACCATGTTAGAATTTGGTTAAACCGGTCTGATGTTTTTCACAAAATCGCCTATATTATTTTTCCCATTAGCATTAAGATGTTTGATAAATGCCGAACCAATAATAGCGCCTTTTGCATATTCCGTAGCCTGGTTGAAGGTCTCTTCGTCGCTAATTCCAAAGCCTACAATTTGCGGATTTTGAAGTTTCATTGCTGAAATTCTTTTAAAATAATCTCTGGTTTCCTCACTAAATCCGGAAGTAGAACCCGTAACACTCGCAGTACTTACCATATAGATAAATCCGTTAGAAACAGAATCAATAAACCGAATACGCTCTTCAGAAGTTTGCGGCGTGATCAGGAAAATATTCTGAAGCCCGTTTTCTTCAAAAATCGACTTGTATTCTTCATTATACACATCAACGGGTAGATCCGGAATTATAAGTCCGTCAATTCCGGTTTCAGCGCATTTTTTGCAGAATTTCTCTACACCATACTGAAGAATTGGATTAAAATATCCCATAATAACCAGTGGAATTTCAACAGAGTCCATAATTCCTTTAAGCTGTTCAAAGAGTCTATTGGTAGTCATTCCGCTTTTCAGCGCCTTGGTAGAACTCTCCTGAATAGTTGGGCCATCGGCCAGGGGATCGCTAAAAGGCAAACCGATTTCAATAAAATCCACCCCGTTCTTTTCTAAATCCTGAATAATGGAAACTGTATCTTCGAGTTCAGGATAACCGGCGGTAAAATAGATAGAAAGCATCTTTTGCTCTTCCTGAAGTTTTTTATTTATTCTGTTCATTTTCAATATTCTTATAAATCGTCATTCTGTCCCGAAACTTCGGGATATTTCAGAATCTAATTTGTTTTCAATTTTTTCGCCACGAATACACTAATATTTTTTATTCCTAAATTTTTAGCACTCGTAGCAATCTATATTACTGTATACGTCATTCTGAATTCATTTCAGAATCTAAGTTGTTGTCTTATTTTCTTGCCACGAATACACTCATCCCTATTATGTCATTGCGAGGGCAGCGCCCGTGGCAATCTTTTTACAAATCGAAATAATCAATATAGGTACTCAAATCTTTATCGCCACGACCCGAAAGATTGATTACTACTACATCATCTTCTTTAAATTTTCGGTTTTCAAAAATCGCCAGGGCGTGAGAAGTCTCAATAGCAGGAATAATCCCTTCCAGTTTTGCCAGTTCCTGGCCGGCATTCATAGCCGCTTTATCGGTTATGGAAATAAACTCTCCACGGCCACTTCTAAACAAATTGGCGTGCATTGGTCCCACACCCGGATAATCGAGGCCGGCAGAAATAGAATACGGCTCAGTAATTTGTCCGTCATCGGTTTGCATCAGCAGCGTTTTACTGCCGTGAATAATACCTTCTTTTCCTAAAGCTGAGGTTGCAGCACTTTCACCGCTTTGTATACCTTTTCCGGCAGCTTCCACCGCAATAATCCCAACTTCCGGATTGTCTAAATAATGATAGTAAATTCCGGCTGCATTACTTCCTCCACCTACACAGGCCACTACATAATCAGGATTTTCCCGATTTTCTTTTTCTTTCAGCTGAACTTTAATTTCCTCAGAAATCACCGCCTGAAATCTCGCTACCATATCGGGGTAGGGATGAGGCCCAACCACGGAACCAATGATGTAATGAGTATCCAGCGGGTTGTTGATCCAGTCTCGAATCGCCTCGTTCGTGGCATCTTTTAAGGTTCGACTTCCCGATTTTGCCGGAACTACTTTGGCTCCAAGCATCTTCATTCTGGCCACGTTTGGCGCTTGTCGTTCAATATCAATTTCGCCCATATAGACAATACATTCAATGCCCATAAGCGCACAAACGGTAGCCGTAGCTACACCGTGCTGGCCAGCACCGGTTTCAGCGATTATGCGGTCTTTTCCAAGGCGTTTTGCCATTAAAATTTGTCCTACGGTGTTATTGACCTTATGCGCACCGGTATGGCATAGATCTTCCCGTTTCAGATAAATTTTTGTGCCGTATTTCTTACTGAAACGCTCTGCATAATAAAGCGGTGTTGGGCGCCCTACATAATCGTGCAACAAATCTTTAAACTCTTTCTGAAAAGATTCCTCTTTCATAATATCCAGGTATTGCGAACGCAACTCCTCTACATTGGGATAGAGCATTTCGGGAATAAAAGCTCCGCCAAAATCGCCGTAATATCCTTTTTCGTTAGCCTGATAGCTCATTTTTATTTTTTTTATTTGAGTGCTTCGAATGCACTAATTTCTATCTAGTTATTGCGAGGGCAGCGCCCGTGGCAATCTTTATAATTTTAAACAATAGATTGCTTCTCCCCATCGGGATTGCAATGACGTAGTTATTATTAAAACCGCTTTTTAAATTCTTTTAATTTTTCAACATTCTTAAAACCAGCTTTCTCTTCAAATTTACTATTTACATCTATGGCGTACAGCAAATTTTCTTTACCATTTTCTACAAAATAGGCTTTAAGCTCTTGAATTGCTTCAACTTCTTCCGGTCCAATTCCTCCACTTAAAAAAAAAGGTTTTGTTGAAGGATAATCTTTTAAAACCTCCCAATTAAAAGTAATTCCGTTTCCGCCTTTATTTTTCCCTTTAGTATCAAAAAGGAAATAATCTACAACAGTTTCATATTCCTTTAAACGCTCAAAATCGAAATCGTCTTTAATAGAAAACACCTTTATAAATTCCACTTCAGTTTCGATCAAAAGCGTTTTTAGTTCAGCGCAAAAAGCAGCGCTTTCCTCACCGTGTAACTGAATAGCATTTAGATCATGCTCTTTAATTCTCTCAAGGATAATATTGATCTCTTCATCAACAAAAATGCCGGTTTTTTTAACTGCTGAAGGAATTTTAGGCATCTTAGCCTCGAAATACCTGGGAGTTTTTTCGTAAAAAATAAACCCCATATAATCAGGCTGAAGTTTTGCAACTTCGCTGATGTTTTCGGGATGCTTCATCCCACATATTTTGAGTTTTATGTTTTTCATTTTTAGCGTTCTTTTATTCTCCACCTTAGCTTCGGAATTACTGAAAGTCTATTAAACGTCATCCTGAATTTATTTCAGGATCTAAGTTATTGATAATCCAAATTTGTTAGAATCCCGAAGTAAATTCGGGATAAAGTCTGAAACAAGTTCAGCTTGACGAAAACCAGACTTTAGGATAGCCCAACTATTTTATTATTTGCTCAATTCTCTCACAAACTCAGCCGCAGCTTTTCCCGGATCATCAGTTTTCATAAAATTCTCACCGATCAAAAATCCTTTGTAAGCAAATTCCTGCAAATCTTTGATTGCGTCAACTGAGCTAATTCCGCTTTCAGAAACTTTTACAAAATCATCGGGGATCTTTTCTGAAAGCTTTTTGCTAATATCGGTAGATACTTCAAAAGTCTTTAAATTCCTATTATTTACACCCAACATATCTAAACTAGGCATAATAGACTTTTGCAATTCTTCTTCGTTATGCACTTCCAGCAATACTTCCAGACCTATACTTTTTGCAAATTCTGAAAGTCTTTTAATTTCTTCCCGTTCCAGCACCGCAGCGATAAGTAAAATCACATCGGCACCGTGAGCTCTGGCTTCCAAAAGTTGATATTCATCAATAATAAATTCCTTTCGCAATAAAGGCATTTTAACCGCCGCACGGGCATAAAGCAAATCGTCTAAAGATCCGCCAAAATATTTGCCATCGGTTAATACAGACATTCCGGAAATTCCTGCATCTTCATAGCCTTTAGCTACATCTTCAACATTCAGATCCTGATTAATTACCGATTTTGAAGGGGAACGTCTTTTATGTTCAGCAATAATCCCGGTTTTACTGGTTCTTAATTTTTCTGCCAGAGAAATTGTTTCGCGCTCAAAAAGCGCCGATTGTTCCAATTGTGACACGGGAACTACCAGTTTTTTTAAGACCAGTTCTTTATGTTTGTCGGCAATTATTCTATCTAGAATGTTCATTTTTATAATCTTTGTTCTATAAAGTTTTTTAATACGTCATCCTGAACTCGTTTCAGGATCTAAGTTGATTAATAATCAAAACATGTTAGAAGCTGAAACAAGTTCAGCTTGACGGTCGTAAGACTTTCTACCTCTTTTTAATGCTAACTTCTTTACTCGATAATCGAGATTGAATGCTCTAAGGCTTACGTCGAAATCAAATTATATTTTTCAATAATAATGCTTCGTGAGCTTGCTCCGAAGTATTTTAATTGCTCAATTCCTGTAACTTCTCCAATACTTTTAAAGCTTTCCCTGAATTTATAGATTCCCGGGCGGTTTCAAAACCTTCTTTAACACTAATTTGTTTAGCAGTTGCGATTGCCATTCCGGCGTTAGCGCAAACCACGTTATTTTGGGCCTGGGTACCTTTTCCTTTTAATATATTCACGAAAATTTCTGCAGAACTTTCAATGGAACCGCCACCGGCAATTTCTTCCTGATTTAAGGTTTCTACCCCAAAATCTTCCGGACTCAGCATTCCTTCAGAATTATTGGAAATTGTTTTGGTATTTCCGGTAAGGGAAATTTCATCATAACCATCTAAAGCATGCAAAATAGTGAAATTCTTATCGGTGTTTTGATATAGGTAACCATACATTCTGGCTAGTTCCAGGTTAAAAACTCCTACAAGCTGATTTTGCGGAAAAGCAGGATTTACCATTGGCCCAAGCATATTGAAAAAAGTCTTTACCGCAAGCGACTTCCTGATTGGCGCCACGTTTTTCATCGCTGGGTGGAATAGGGGAGCGTGTAACACACATATCCCGGCTTCGGCGATACATTTTTCAAGAAATCCGGCATCATTACTAAATTTAATTCCCAGGCTTTCCATAACATTAGAACTACCACTTACCGAAGAAACTCCGTAGTTTCCGTGTTTTGCCACATTTACTCCCGCTCCTGCCGTTACAAAAGAGGAAGTGGTAGAAATATTAAATGTATTTTTCCCATCACCACCGGTTCCGCACAGATCTATCGGGTTATAGTCACTTAAATCTATGGCTACACAAAGTTCTAAAAGCGCATCCCGAAATCCCTCCAGTTCTTCTATAGTAATGCTTCGCATCATATAAACCGTGAGAAATGCAGCGATCTGACTTTCGTTATATTCTCCATTAGAAATACTGAAAAGCGCCTGCTTCGCTTCATCTTTGGAGATGGTTTCGTGATTAATTAACCTGTTTAGTAGTTCTTTCATATCTAATTTTGTCATTCCCGTAAAAACGGGAATCTGTTTAATTGGAATTTGTAACTCCCGCGAAAGCGGGAGTCTTCTTAAGCATTACTATCACTTCTTAGAGATTTCCGCCTGCTCGGAAATGCCTATGATTCTACCCAATTCTGAATCATTTTTTTTCCATCTGGAGTCAATACCGATTCTGGGTGAAACTGCACTCCACGCACATCAAACTCACGGTGACGAAGGGACATGATTTGTCCTTTTTCATCGTAGGAAGTTGCTTCCAGGGAATCGGGAAGCTCTTTTAAAACTACCCAGGAATGGTAACGGCCTACGTTCATTCTTTTTGGAAGATCTTTAAAAAGTGGTTCATCGTCTACACAAAGATCCATCGTGGTAGCAATGCCGTGATAAACCGATTCCAGATTGCCCAACGTCCCGCCAAAAACTTCGCCTATGGCTTGTTGCCCGAGGCACACACCTAAAATGCTTTTAGTTGAAGCATATTTTTCTATAATTGGTTTTAATAATCCGGCTTCACTTGGAATTCCCGGGCCGGGAGAAAGCAGGATCTTATCATATTCCTCCACGTCTTCCAGCTCTAACTGGTCGTTTCTTATTACGGTGACCTCGCAATCTAATTCTTCTAAATAATGTACAAGGTTGTACACAAAAGAATCGTAATTATCTATAACTAATATTTTTTTCATTCTACCTGGTGTAAAATTCTATTTTTAATTCCTTTATATATCTTCAGCGATATCCAATGCCTTGGTTAATGCCCCTAGTTTATTGTAAACCTCCTGTAATTCGTTTTCTTCTACAGACTCTGAAACCACGCCTGCGCCGGCTTGATAATGCAATTGGTGATCTTTACTTACAAAAGATCTAATAATAATCGCGTGGTTAAAATTTCCGTGGAAATCCATAAAGCCAATAGCACCTCCATAGGCATCACGATTTACATTTTCGTATATCTCTATGAGTTTCATCGCGCTATGTTTTGGGGCACCGCTTAAAGTTCCCGCCGGGAAAGTATCGGCTACCACCTGCATTGTAGGCGTTTTAGGGTCTTTGGTGCCGGTTACTTTGCTTACCAAATGTATGACGTGAGAGAAAAACTGAATTTCTCTATATTTTTCAACCTTCACATTACTTCCGTGTCGGCTTAAGTCGTTACGAGCCAGATCAACCAACATCACGTGTTCAGCATTTTCTTTTTCGTCGGCGGCTAGTTTTTTGGCTAGTTCAGCGTCTTCTTCATCGTTTCCGGTACGTTTAAAAGTTCCGGCTATAGGATGGATTTCTGCCTGCCCATCCTGAACAACCAATTGTGCTTCAGGGGAACTTCCGAAGATTTTAAAGTTTCCATAATCAAAATAGAAAAGGTAGGGTGAAGGGTTTACGCTACGTAAAGCCCGATAAACATTAAATTCATCTCCCTTAAACTTCTGAGAAAACCTACGCGACAGTACAATTTGAAAAACGTCACCACGATAGCAGTGCTTTTTTCCCAGTCGTACATTTTCCCTGAATTCTTCGTCTGTAAGGTTTGAAATTGGTTCCTGCTGACGTTCAAAATTATAAGTCGCGAAATTTTTGACTTTTATCAGTTGCTCGATTTCAGCGATCTTTGAATCGGTATCGTAACTGTGATCAAAAATATAAGCTTCATTATTAAAATGATTTATAGCGATAATATTTTGATAAACTGCGTAATAAATATCCGGAAGTTTAAGATCACCATTTCGCTTTTTAATCTCTAAATCTTCAAAATACCGAACTCCATCATAAGCGATATAGCCAAAAAGACCGTTGTTGATAAATTTAAAATCAGAATCTTCAGTTTCGAATTGCTTTGAAAATTCCTGGATTTGTTGCGGTACGTTAACTCCAGGAGTGATCTCTGTTACTTTTTTGCTTCCGTCAGGAAAAACTTCGGTAATCACTTCGTTTTGAATCTTAATAGAAGCGATAGGATTGCAGCATATATACGAGAAACTATTATCGTTGGCATGATAGTCACTACTTTCCAGTAGGAGACTGTTAGGATATTTGTCCCGAACTTTTAAATAAACACTTACCGGTGTAATGGTATCGGCAAGAAGTTTTTTATAGGTGGTCTTTAGTTGATACATAAATTATTTATTTCTGTCGCTCCCGTTAAGGCGGAGGTTAATTTTCAAATTTCTTATATAAAAAAAGGCTTGTCGTGAGACAAGCCTTTTGTATGAGATTATACTATAGCGATGTTACTTCACGACGTTTGACGTAAATTTTTCCACCACCAGGTATTTGTTGTAATTGTTTTCATAAAATATAATAAATGCCAATTATTGGCTTTCATTGCTTCAAAGATAGAAAGCTCTTTTAAATAAACAAGGAGATTTTATAAAAAGAAAAGCCGGAAAAGTAAATTTAACTTTTCCGGCTGGAATTGTGCAATCTAATTATTAGAATTTCAACTCAATATTTAAATCGAAATTATCGTAAATCGTTTGATCTCCAAGTCCGCTAAAAAAGCTACCGGAATTGTATTTCACATTGTATTTAGAACGGTCTATACTCAATTTAGTAGTCGCAGTATTTCCGTTTTTATCCAAATCGAAAGTTACCGGATGGGTGTTTTCTTTAATAGTAAGATCTCCAACCACACCATATGTGCCATCGTCTTTTTTAGCTACGCTGGTAATTACCAGTTTTGATGTTGGATGATTATCTACTCCAAAGAAATCATCTGAATTTAAGTGACCTTCCAAACCTGCTTTATCGTCTCCTTTAAGATCGGTTACGGTAATTGTGGTCATATCCATTACAAATTCACCTCCTGTAATTTCGTCATTTTCCAATGTTAATTTACCTTCTTTAAGATCTATAGTTCCTGAGTGTGATCCTAAAACTTTTTTTCCTTTCCAGGCGATATTACTAGCCTGGGTATTGATTTGTTTTTCCATAATAATTATTAATTTTTCTTTTTCAATTTTCTTTATAGCAATTAATTTCCCTTTAGAATTAGAATTTTAATTCTACCTCAAGTTCAAAATTATCGTAGATGGTTTGGTCACCAAGGTTATCAAAGAAACTCCCTGAACCATAACGAACATCGTATTTAGAACGGTCTATAGTTAGCTCTGTAGAAGCTGAATTATCTTCCCAATCTAAATCGAACGTCACGGGATTCGTTTTATCTTTAATAGTAAGATTGGCTACCACCCCGTAAGTTCCATTGCTCTTTTTAGCAACGCTTGTAATAACCAGTTTTGAAGTTGGATGGTTTTTTACTCCAAAGAAGTCATCAGATTTTAAGTGACCTTCTAATTTTCCTTTATCTTCACCAGTAAGATCGGTAACGGTGATAGAGCTCATGTCTATTACGAATTCCCCTCCGGTAAGTTCACCATTTTCCATAGTAAAATGTCCGTTTTTAAGGTCTATGGTTCCGTAGTGAGAGCCGGTTACTTTTTCACCTTCCCAGTTAATGTTGCTTTCTTTTACATCAATTTTTTTATCCTGAGCATTCACTGTTGTAAACGATAAAAATGATACAAGAAATGCAGATGCAAATACAGTTTTTAAAAGATTCTTTTTCATAGCAATTTTTAATTTAAATTAATTTGATTTTGGTTTATATTAAATGGAATAATTCTTCTTCTTGTTTTCTAACTTTTTTTGCGTGTTGCAATTGGTCTTCTTCACTTCGGTACCCGGCTGTAGCGATCACTGCAGTAGTTAAATTTGTTCCTGAAATTCCCAGTATTTCATCGAACTTTTGCGCGTCAAAACCTTCCATAGGGCAGGTGTCAATTTTTAAATTTGCTGCTGCAGAAAGTAAATTTCCAAGCGCGATATAAGCTTGTTTCTGCGCCCAAACAGATTGTTGTTCTTCGGTCTTACCTAAAATATTAGAGGTTAACATATCTTTTAATCCGCTTAGATCCTGCACCTGAACTTCTCGAATTTTACTAATATTCTCCAGATAAGCATCAATATAAGCCTCATTCAATTTCTTAAGTCCTGCGAAGACAAATACGTGTGAAGCATCAGTAAGTTGAGACTGGTTCCAGGCAGCCGCTTTTAATTTCTCTTTGGTTTCCCTGTCGGAAATCACAAATACCTCGTAAGGCTGAAGTCCGTATGAAGAAGCAGAAAGCTGAATGCTTTTTTGAAGTTTCTCTACGTCTTCCTGATTTAAAGATTTTTCTGCATCAAACTTCTTGGTGGCATAACGCCAGTTTAAATTTTCTATATAATTTTCCATAGTTATTTTCTTATTTTCTTATTTTATTTAAACAATCAGTAACAATTTCAATTTCTTCTTCGCTAATATCCTGAATTAGCTCTTTTTCTACTGCATCAACTTTTGGGTCAATTTCTTTCAAAAGCTCTAAACCTTTTTCAGTAATACTTATTTCCACTTTTCTACGGTTAGCTTCGCAAATAACCCTTTCAGTAAGGCCTTTGGTGATAAGTTTGTCTACCAACCTGGTGGTATTACTCATCTTACTCACCATTCTTTCCTGTATAGTGCTAAGATTTGCCGGTTTTCCTTTTTGCCCTCTCAATATTCGAAGCACATTAAATTGCTGTATAGAAATATCAAAAGGCTTAAGGGCAGTAGCTACTTGCTCGTCTATAAGATTTGCAGTAACCAAAATGCTAAGACTTAGCTTCCTGGCCGGTGGTAAATTGTTCGTTTTTAATTGATCTTCTATATTCATTTGTCTAAACAACATTTGTATGTACAAATATAAGCTAGTTTTGTAATTTAATTCCAAAATAAATGTTAATTTTTTTCGGCCGGAATCGAAGGCAAATGGAGGCGCTGTTTTTTAAAACTTTCAATATCTTTACACTGAAAAATATATTAGGAATCACAGATCACCTTTGTTTAGGGGATTAATAAAAAATAAAATTTATGAAAGAACTTAGTCAGGATGAATGGCAGTCACAGCTGAAAAAAGATGAAAACGCGGTGATTTTAGATGTAAGAACCGAAGAAGAAGTAGAGGATGGGTATATCCCTAAAGCTAAAAACCTCGATATCTATAAAGGCCAGGAATTTGTAAATGAGGTTGAAAAACTTGATAAAGATAAGAATTACTATATCTATTGCCGTTCTGGAAAGCGTAGTGCACAGGCTTGCACAATTTTAGATCAGATGGGTTTTGCTAATACCTACAATCTTGAAGGCGGCTTTATGGAATGGGAAGGAGATAAGGCTGGAGATTAAGTTATTAAAAAGCAGTAAAATCAATTTTACTAGATAATCGAGATTTAAATGCTCCGAGGCATACCGCGAAATTTAAACAATAGTTTTCACTGAATGCCCCGTGGGCTTGCTCCGAGGTAGTTTTACTGCTTTTTTATTTAATTAGATCTATCAATTAACAACCAACGTGTTCCTATACTTATTATAGTAAGGATTTTACCATTTGATTTACTGGTTATACTATTATCCTGCATATCGTCCAGTTTATCTCCATTTACGAAATTAAGCGGCGTGGTACTACTTCCCTTACCTATTAATACCAGTTCCCGACCTTTATTGGACGAGGCATCAGGAAATGTAATTGATGAAATATTCGGGTTAATCCTTAAGAAATAAACTTCTTCCCCAATGGTGTAAGTTCCAGTTTGACTTCCTGTACTTATAAAATTTCTGGTGTGGTTGTGTTTCCAATTGAGATTACCTGAATTATCTGAAACTAAAATCTGATTTTCTGCTCCCCGGGAATCCGGAAAAATATATTCTTCAGCCTGAGTTCGACCTATTCCTATACGGCCAGCGAAATATCCGGCAAAAACCCTCGAGCTAGAATTGCCTTCGGCACGAGCGTAAATTCCGTAGATATTTCCTCTTCCGGTGGAAGTTCCAATTTCAGTTAAAATTCCGTAATTATTGCTGTTTGCACCTTCTGTTCGTCCTACTTTATTGTAAATCCCAAAAATATCACTGCTACCGGTTGTTTTATTGGTGTTAAGATGAAGACCATATCGCTCACCCTCTCCCTCACCGGAAATATTTAATTTTATGCCATACTTTATAGCATTGGTTTTACTACGATTCCTTATTTCAATTCCATAAGTATTTCTGGTTTCAGCAGAATTATTATTATCTATTTCAAGGCCTTTTTTAATATCCTGGGAATCATCTGGATTTATGGCAATTTGAAGTTTGCTTTCAATCTCTTCAGTCCCGATACCAATATTTCCTTCCCTGAAGATATTATCTACAATATTGCCCGGACTTTCGGTAGAATTAGGTTTATAAAAATTTGCTGCTTTAGCATCATCAACTATAGATTTCCAGATATTTTCCCGATGATGCCAGTAGTAAAATCCTGATGGTGAATTATTAAAATTCTCACTAAGAAAAATTAGCATTCCGTGTTGTGCACTTCCGGGATTTTGAGCGGTAAATTTTTTTAGACGGGGAATTAATATTCCGTCTATGCTGGAAGGGCTGTCCTTATCTGAAGCAACTATATCTAATTGAGCTCCCGGTTCGGTAGTTCCAATTCCTACCTGGGAGAAAGCTGTGGTGGCTAAAATTAAAAAATAGAAAAGTATAATTTTTTTCATCCTACTAAAAATACCGGTTAAGACTAAGGTGTTTTTTAGTTAGGGGTGTTTTGGATTTTTAAATATACTTTCTGAAAAAAAATTTTACGGCTTCAACTAATAATAAGGGATTTCCCTAGCTCTGCGTTTCTTTAATTTTATTCTGAAGCATTTTTATTTCGTCTCTGTGTTTTGCCGCCGCCATAAAGTCCAGATCTTTTGCTGCCTTTTCCATTGCTTTTCTTTTTTCCCTAAT
This sequence comes from Salegentibacter agarivorans, assembly GCF_900113135.1. Classification (GTDB taxonomy): domain Bacteria; phylum Bacteroidota; class Bacteroidia; order Flavobacteriales; family Flavobacteriaceae; genus Salegentibacter; species Salegentibacter agarivorans. The sequence goes on from NZ_FOOH01000001.1 coordinate 98,480, forward strand.
TCTTTTTTCCAAATCTGGTTTGGTCATATAGGCTACTTCGGCTTCGGCAGCTTTAGTAGTTAATGGTTTTTCAGCGTCATAAACATCCAGTTTTTCTTTAATTAGTGTACTGTTCTCTAATCGTTTAACCAATGCCGTTGGACGAATGTTATTTTCTTTATTATAATTTATCTGCTTGTTTCTTCGATATTCGGTTTGATCTATGGTTTTTTGCATACTGTCGGTAATTTTGTCGGCATACAAAATCGCTTTTCCTTCTACGTGACGTGCGGCACGACCAATAGTTTGGGTAAGGGACCGGTTGCTTCTAAGAAATCCTTCCTTGTCAGCATCAATAACCGCTACCAGAGAAACTTCCGGAAGATCCAGACCTTCTCTTAGCAGGTTTACTCCAATAAGAACATCAAACAATCCCCGGCGTAAATCCTGCATAATTTCTACTCGTTCCAGAGTATCAACGTCTGAATGAATGTAACGGCACCTAATATTAATACGGGTAAGATATTTGGTGAGTTCCTCTGCCATTCTTTTAGTAAGCGTAGTGACTAGCGTTCTTTGATCTTTCTCGTTCCTGGTGTGAATTTCTTCAATGAGATCGTCAATTTGATTTAAGCTGGGACGTACTTCAATAACAGGATCTAGAAGTCCTGTGGGTCTAATTACCTGTTCTACGTAAACACCTTCAGATTTCTGTAATTCGTAATCGGCAGGGGTTGCACTCACATAAATCACCTGGTTTTGTAGCGCCTCAAATTCTTCAAATTTTAAGGGTCGGTTGTCCATTGCGGCCGGCAGCCTAAATCCATATTCAACTAAAGTCTCTTTCCTGGACCTATCGCCACCATACATAGCGTGTACCTGCGGAATGGTTACGTGACTTTCGTCAACTACCATTAAAAAATCATCTGGGAAATAATCTAAAAGACAGAAGGGTCGTGTACCGGGTTGCCTGCCGTCAAGATAGCGAGAATAGTTTTCAATACCTGAGCAATAGCCCAGTTCCCGAATCATTTCCAGATCAAAATTGGTTCTTTCGTCCAGGCGTTTTGCCTCCAGGTGTTTACCAATATCCCTGAAATAATCAACTTGTTTTACAAGATCGTCCTGAATGTGGTGAATCGCATTTTGCATCACATCAGGCGATGTCACGAACATATTGGCAGGATAGATATTCAGGCGTTCGTATTTCTCGATAATATCGTTGGTGCCGGGATCAAAAGCTTCAATTTCTTCAATTTCATCTCCAAAAAAATGTACGCGGAAAGCATTATCGGCATAACTAGGGAACACATCTACGGTATCCCCTTTAATCCTGAAATTACCGTGGGAGAATTCAGCTTCGGTACGGGAATACAAACTTTGAACCAGTTGATGTAAGAATTTGGTGCGGGAAATTTGCATATCCCTTTCAATAGAAACTACATTTTTACGAAACTCAACCGGGTTACCAATGCCATATAGGCAGGAAACCGAAGCCACGACAATCACATCCCTTCTTCCACTTAACAGCGAAGAAGTAGTACTGAGTCGTAATTTTTCAATTTCTTCATTAATCGAAAGGTCCTTTTCAATATAAGTTCCCGAAGTAGGAATAAAAGCTTCGGGCTGATAATAATCGTAATAACTTACAAAATATTCCACCGCATTATTCGGAAAGAATTGTTTGAATTCTGAATAAAGCTGGGCAGCAAGTGTTTTGTTATGTGCCAAAACCAGGGTAGGTTTTTGGACTTCCTGAATAACATTGGCTACAGAGAAAGTTTTACCAGAACCCGTCACTCCCAGCAGGGTTTGGTATTGGTCATTATTATTTATTCCGGTTACCAGTTGTTCTATCGCTTTTGGCTGGTCGCCGGTGGGTTTGTAATCTGATTCTATCTTAAACTTCATTCGTGTTCCTCGCTTATTCTCACGAAGCTAATCAATAATCCTGCCTATTCAAACTGATAAACTTTTCCTTAACGTTTTTATTGCGAAAGCTTTAGAAACCAAAACTGATATTGCTAAAATGTCATATTTTTTGAACTACAAATCGCGCTTTTTAAGTAAACGGTATGAAAGAAAAACAAAGATAGTAGTCCAGAAGATAACAATTAATAGCTGATCCCAATGGATTCCATAATCTTTATCAAATTCAGATCCTAATTGGGTGGCGGCGGTTTGCACCGCAGATAACCTGGAGAACGGTTCTTTAATGAGATTACTCATAGATTCCAGCGGAAAAAATCGTGCGATATTATCGGCAATTTCGGAATCCCTAAAAATCTGCCATTTTAAAACTCCATAGACAATACTTTCCAGAATCCACCAGATAAAAAGAAAACCAAGTGCGAAAGCAGAACGTTTAATAAGAATTCCAAGAAACATACAAAAGGCAAAAAAGCCGGTAAGTTTCACGAAATAGGCGATCATATATTCCATATCTGAAAAGATGATGGAAGCTTCTGTAAAATCTGAGAATGAAAGTCCTAAAATCAACGAAACGATGAATAGAAATAAGGTCGAAATTAAAGAAAACACCGTGACAGTTAAGAATTTTGAAGCGATGAACTCCTTTTTGCTCAGGCCGTCTATCAGGTTTTGTTTTAAAGTCCGGTTGCTGTATTCATTAGACATCATCGAGACGATTACGATGGCCAGGAATAGTTTTAACAAAGCCGCGATATAGGAATTAAAATGCCAGATATATGGGAAATTAAAAATCCCCTGATCGGCAACGCGAAAGTTTATTGCACCTAGATTGAATTCAATAGAAGCAATTAAAGCGATAAAAGTTATTAAAATAAAATAGGTGAAAACCAGTATTTTTGCCGAGCGGCTATAGCGTAATTTATGATATTCTATCTCTAAAAGTCGTAGCATTATGCAGATGGAGTTTGATTGGTTAATGTAAGGAATTGTTCTTCCAGGCTTTCTTTACGTTTTACCAGGTAAGAAAGTGAAAGTCCTTTTTCAAACAAATATTCGTTAATAGTTTCAGCATCCATAGGTTCCTTCAGAATAGCCGTAACAATATTTTCTTTTTCTGAAACATTTTCTATTCCGGGATGCGCAATAAGTAATTCCTGAAGAAGTTTCATATTTTTTGCCTGCAGTTCAAAGAAACCGTGGCTGGCATTTATAGCATCTACAGGGCCGCTGTAAAGTTTCTTCCCATTTCTTATAATAACTACGTGAGAGCAAACTTTTTCAACTTCGTCAAGTAAATGGGAAGCGAGTAAAATGGTAGTTCCTCCAGCTGCAATTTTCCGGATAATCTCCCGAATTTGATGAATTCCCTGTGGATCCAATCCATTTGTAGGTTCGTCTAAAATTAGAATTTTCGGATCATTAAGCAGGGCAGAAGCAATGGCCAGGCGCTGCTTCATCCCCAAAGAAAAGGTTCTAAATTTACTGTCTTTTCTATCCAGCAATCCAACAATTTCCAGTTTTTCGTCAATTTTATCTTTTGGAACATCTTTAATCTTACACACCAAAGCCAGGTTTTGCGCAGCTGTCATATAAGGGTAAAAATTGGGATGTTCTATAATGGCGCCCACTTTCTTTAAAGCTTCGTGCGTATCTGTGTTTCCGTTAAACCAGGCAAATTCGCCAGAAGTTTTATTGACTACGTTAAGTACCATCCCAAGCGTAGTAGATTTTCCACTTCCGTTAGGCCCTAAAATACCGTAAACATTGCCTTTTTCTATGGTAAAAGACAGTTTGTCTACCGCGGTAAGTGCGCCATATTTTTTAGTAAGGTCTTTGAGACTTAGAATTGTTTCCAAAATTGAAGAAAAGTTTAAAGTATGACGACGAAGTTATGGAATTGTTACAGATTTCGCTTGAGAAAGCTTATTTTTGAGAAAAAGCATACATAATATGGAAGAAAAGCTGATGTCTAAAAAGAAACCTTCATTTGCCGTAAATGAAAGGTTGAACCGATATCTGGCCAAACATAACCGAAACACTAAAATTCCGGTTTTCTATGATGATTTATTGCGCTTTTCCGGATCGGTGGTGGTGTACGATCAGCACGAAGAAGATACATTTTGGGTACGCTGCTATTATCCAGATTTTGAACGGGAAGAAATAGATAACAGCCTGAAACAGGTGTACACCATTATGCATTCAGATGGGAGTGACGACTCGCTGGAATTCTTAAATGTTGATGCTATAGATTATTGCACCTTCGGAAATTCAAAACCTTTTCGTATAAAAGTGCGAAATATTTTGAATGATAGTTTTACCTATTTCTATGTAAAAAAAGCTGATGCTTCCAGGATCTATGGACTCGAATTTGAACATTTGCTTTCTCCACACCGAATAAATTTTCTGGTTTATAAAGACACTTTAATTGAAGAACATATTGCCGGAATTCCGGGTGATGTATTTATTGAAGATCATTTGCCGAGTTGTGATAATAGGGCACAAACGCAAATTGCAAAACAATTTGTAAAGTTTAATGAACGTTGCACCGTAAGGCTTTTGGGCGATATGCGTTCTTATAATTACGTGGTGATTCCCACGCACGATTTTGACCATGTGGAATATCAAATTAGGGCAATAGATTTTGACCAGCAATGTTTTGAAGGGAATTTAAAAGTTTATCGTCCGCAGTTTTTTAAAGAGAATTTAAAAATGGTGGAGTTGGTGCAGGACAAACTCCAGGAATCTTCAATAGAACAGTATAGAAAAGAAGAGCGTTCCCTGCTGGCAAAAAGGATTATTAATACCCGCCCGCGATACAAAGAATTGCTGCGTTGTATGATTAACGATCACGTTTCTACCCAGGCGAATGTAAAAACCTTAAGAAGCGACCTCTATAAATATACCAAGGATATTAAGTTTAAGCGTGCCAGTACTATGGGCCAGATTCTTAGAACGGCGCTAGATTTTGTACGCCGCAATTATGAAGATGTAAATATGAAACGTTTGCTGGAAAGTTCGTAGGAATAAAAAAGCCCTCACAGGTATCAAAAATCTGTGAGGGCCGGTTATCTCTCTAAATCCACAAAAATTATTGGTGGATTCGTGGCTATTTTTTCAGAAAATTTTCTTAACTTTTCTCTTCCTTATTAAAATAAACAAGGTAGTAATACATTTGCTTTTCTTCGTCCCAGCCTTTTTCCACAAACTTATCGGCAGACTCTGCGTTTACAAAGTCCATTTTAATCTGAATATGCGTATCAAGATTAATTACGCTTTTAATTTTCTTTCTCGCATCGGTTACTGCTTTGTTGGCGATAGGGAAATTGGTAAGATCTTCAATTTTGTATTTTGGTGCTTTTTCGGTTTTATAATGCTGAAATTCAGGTAATAATTCGGGATTATCTATTACCGAATTCAGGAAATTACTTTCTTCAAAATCATCGTTTTTCGCGAAGTAATCCATACTTCGGTTCATAAACATCACCTCTTCTTTTTTATCTTCGGCAGGTAAAACTACATCTTTAGCGAAGTTCTTGCAGAAGTTTAGATAACTTTTGGTATTGTAATTCTCATCGCGCATTACATCTACCCCTAAAAAGTTTTCCAGCCAGTATTTGGTATCGTATTTATTAGAATCTACTGAAAGGATTTTATAACCTTCTTCACGGTTTTTATTGAAAATTAGTGCGCCTTTATCGAGTTTGTTGAGATTTATTCCTTGTTGAACAATCATCTCCAAAATACTGCCATTTTCTTCAAACTGAAGAAAATCGTGCTTTAATTCAGATTTAAAAATCCCGATTCCGGAAACCTTTTCATTATCTATTTGCAGGTTTTCAAAATAAACCACATAAACTTCACCGCTTTTTATGTGCGGGTGAGAAGATTGCTCAAACAATAAAGTAGTGATCTTTTTTGAAGCTTCGTGAATATTTCCCGGATCGTCAAAAACTGCATTCGCCAGGTTATATAATTCGTTGAATTCAAGATCGGTTTCGTGAGAAAAATTGAAATAATTTTCCTCTTTTTCTCTAAAAGGTTTTAGAAAATATTCCTTTATCAAAGGAGTTATTTCATCGTTTAATTGATAAGGAGCCGCAGAGAGAAAAATATTCTCGTTTCGGCTTTTGTTCCCAACCCTGTGAATAGAAAGGGATTCAATTTGCGCATTAAAAAGGTTGATCATTCAGTATATAATTTTTGTCATTTCCGAGAAGTCGGAAATCTATTTTAATCATCTCCGTCCCAATAAATATCGGGATAAACTGCAGCGGAAATCTTATTTTATTAGTAAGGTATGACGAATTAAATTTAATATCAATTCGTCATTGAGGATTACTTCACTCCATTCTTAATTACGATTCTTAATGAAATAGGAACGACTTAGATCCTGAAATAATCCCGACGCCTCGGGACAGGATAATGGTAAACCAAGATCCCGAAACAAGTTCGGTATAATTGCTTCGCAATTAATTCCAGTTTTCATCAAAAGAAAGATCGTCGTAATCGTTGGTGTTAAATCCCTGGTCAAACATATCTCCACCACCGGCGTCTTCATCGTCTTCGCCTACAAAATCTTTATCCGGTGCACTATCAGGCAATTGGCCGTGAACAAACATAAGGTTTGGGTAATCTCTACCAGCTTCAATTTCACCAATCTGGGCAAGTTCAATTAAGAAAGTCCACATCTTTAGAAAATCGTAAATATAGATTATATTTCTATTGTCTTCATCTAAAATAGACTCGAGGCTGGTTTCGTTCATTAATCGTACTTCACCGCCCATATCAAACTGAGAGAATTCTTCTCCCTGTTCCCATTTTTCATCGCTTAAATAGAAGGAAGCCATTTCTGTGCCATCAAAGCCAAACGACTGTAAAATGGTGTTATGAAGGTCTTCCAGGCTACTTTCCTGTAGTATTTCTATATCCCTAAATACATCTTCTTCAGCATCAAGAATTACTCTAAATCGGTAAACCATAATATCAAATTTTAAGGGGCAAAGTTACAAAGTTTTCAACTTTCTGCCCGCCGCAAAGCTTTCCAATAATAAATAAAACTGAAATCCGAACAATATTGAGGCAATTACTAAATGGAGCGGTTGCGAAAGAAATGGAAAATCAAAATTATACATCGCAATTCCGGTAGCGATTTCTAATAATAGTAGTATTAAGACCCAGTTTATCTTTCCAAATTGAAGCTGAAGTTTTCGGTTTTTCCACCATAGAACAAGGTTTACAAAAAGAACAAGAATTGAAAAACTGCGGTGTACATAGAAGTTAAGGTCGGGATTAGCTAACCATAATTCTTTTGCATCGTATCCAAGTATTTTAACCTGTTCATCAACCAGCTGTCTTACCTGGGTTCCTAAAACCACCTGGATTAGTGTTAATCCCACGGCGAGAATCATTAAATTTCTAAATGTTCTATTCGGAACTTTGTTTTTTACTTTTTCTTCGGCAATAAATAATAAATAGAGAAGAAGGGCCACAATTACCAGGGCCATAACCATATGAATGGTGATTCTAACCGGCGATAAAACAGAATACACTACGGTGGCACCCAGCCACGCCTGGAATCCCATAAGAAAAACGCTAAGCCAGGAGAGGAGAGTGATTCGTTTTCTTTTTTTCCATTTTTTGAAGGAAAGTACTGCCATAATTAGCACGGCAAAACCGGCTAAAGCACCCGCGAGCCTATTTATATATTCCACCCAGGTATGCGCAGGATTAAAAATAGCGTAATCGTGTTTGGTGTAAGTTTCCCAGTTTTCTTCGGAATATTTTTCTTCAGAAGTAAAATCGGTTGCGGCTACTTTCAAAGTCTCATCCACAATTATCACCTGTCCTTTTTCATATTCTCGATTGGCCTGAAATTCCAATTCTGAAACTTCTGTAGGTGGAATATAATAACCGAAACATTTTGGCCAGTCTGGACAACCCATTCCTGACCCTGTCATTCTTACCACTGCACCGGCAATAATTACCAGGTAAACCAGGATAAGGGAAATTTTAACCGATTTTCTATACATTTTATTCAATCTTTATTTCTAGTGCAAACTGCCTACTGAGACTGCCCACTGTTTACTGATAAGCCCAGTTCTTTTCCCTTTTTTAGCATCAATTCCCTGGCCGCTTCGTGTTCGTTGGGAATTTCTCCTTCCAGAATTGCTTCTTTAATGGTTTCTTTTATTATACCTATTTCCCGGGAAGGTTTAATATTAAAAGTTTTCATAATTTCTTCGCCACTTACCGGAGGTTGAAATTGACGAACGTGATCGCGTTCTTCTACCTCTTTCATCTTAGTGCGAACCACCTTAAAATTATTGTGGTACTGTTTATAGCGCTTCGGATTCTTAGTAGTTATATCGGCCTCACAAAGTGTCATTAAATCTTCAATATCTTCTCCTGCGTCAAAAATAAGTCGGCGAACGGCAGAGTCGGTTACGTCGTTATCCACAATCGCAATAGGACGGGAGCTCATTAAAACCAATTTCTGAACATATTTCATCTTATCGTTAAGCGGAAGACGAAGTCGTTTAAATAGTTTGAAAACCATTTTTGCGCCCACAAACTCGTGCCCGTGAAAGGTCCAACCGATTTTCTTATGGAATTTTTTAGTCGGCGCTTTTCCAATATCGTGTAATAAAGCAGCCCAGCGAAGCCAAAGATCATCGGTGTTTTCTGAAATATTATCCACTACTTCCAGGGTATGCCAGAAATTATCTTTGTGTTTTTGGCCTTCAATTTCGTCTATGCCTTCCAAAGCGGTTAATTCTGGCATTATAATATGAAGTAATCCTGTTTTATGTAATAGCGAAAAACCATTTGAAGGTTTTTCGGCCAGCATTATTTTATGCAGCTCCTCGGTAATTCTTTCTTTCGAAATAATCTTGATGCGTTTCTTATTTCTGGTAATCGCATCTAAAGATTCCTCTTCAATCTTAAAATTAAGTTGCGTGGCAAAACGAATAGCACGAAGCATTCGAAGTGGATCATCAGAATACGTGATATCGGGATCTAACGGAGTTTTAATGATTTTAAACTTCAAATCTTCAAACCCATTAAAAGGATCTAAAAGATTTCCGAAGTTATTTTCATTCAAACCAAGCGCCAGAGCGTTTATAGTGAAATCTCTACGATTTTGGTCATCTTCTAAAGTACCGTCTTCCACGATGGGTTTGCGACTGTCTTTTTGATAGCTTTCTTTGCGAGCGCCTACAAATTCAATTTCCATATCATATGCGCGGAGCATCGCAGTACCGTAATTTTTAAAAACCTGTACTTTTGGTTTATGCGGAAGGAGTTTAGCTACTTTTCTAGCTAATTCTATCCCACTGCCCACCGCAACTATGTCAATATCTTTAGGCTCACCACGTTGCAAAATATGATCCCGAACAAAGCCTCCTATAACATAACTTTCCAGATTGAGTTCTTCTGAGGCCTGGGTAATGACTCTAAAAATATTGTGGGTTAAGGCTCCTTTATAATTCTTCACTATTGTAATTTCTTTGTAAACTTTTAAATCGTTAAAGCCCTTTCATTTTGAACTCTTTTGCGGGGATTCTTAGGAAACGTCATCCTGAATTTATTTCAGGATCTAAGTTGTTAATAGTTAAAAGATCTTAGAAGCTGAAACAAGTTCAGCTTGACGGAAAAAAGTTATTTAATTGCACTTATTTCCTAATCACTTTTACCTTCCCATCATTGCTTAATTTAATGATGGCCGAGGGTTTAGCCGATTTTTTATTTTTCTGCAAATTTACTATATAGTCCACACCTTCTAAAATTTCGGGGCTTATTTCAGCGAAAGATCCGGGTGTTTTTTCACCACTTATGTTGGCCGATGTAGAAACAATTGGTTTTCTAAATCTTTTTGCCAAATCGTTACTGAATTTATCTTTTGAAACCCTAATTGCCAAAGAATTATCATCGGCAATTAAATTTTCGGCTACGCGAATTGGATCGTCATAAATAATGGTTGTGGGTTTTCTGGCAAATTTTAAGATATCGTAAGCTACTTCCGGCACATCTTCTACAAATTGATTGAGCATTTTATAATCTGAAACCAGGCAAATAAGCGCCTGACTTTCATGTCGATTTTTAAGTTTATAAACTTTTTCTACCGCTTCAGCATTGGTGGCATCGCAACCAATTCCCCAAACCGTATCGGTAGGGTAGAGTATAAGTCCGCCGCGCTTTAAAGTGGCTAAGGCGTTTTGTATTTCGGTTTTAAGATCTTCCATAAAGGACGTTTTTGTATTCTTGTAGTGTTTGTTTTGCCATTTGTTTAGTAGTAAAATTTTCTACCAATTTTCTATGCGCATTTTCAGTAAGACGCGGAATTAACTCCCGGTTTTTTTCTAGAAACAGGATATGTTCAGCCAGTTTTTCAGCATCCAAAGCATCGGCTAAAAATCCGTTTTCTAAATGGCTCACAATTTCGGGAATTCCACCCACATTTGTAGCAATTACAGGAACTTTGTGGTAAAAAGCTTCGTAGATTACATTGGGGAGACCTTCTACCTGGGAGGTTAAAAGGAAATAATCAAAAATTTTAAAGAATCTTGATGCATTATTTTTAAATCCGTAGCATTTAACGTGGTCTTCCAGTCTTAGTTCTTTCAGTCGTTTCAACAAATGCGGGGTTTCCCTAAAATAAAATCCAATTTGTACAAAGTAAAGATCTGTGCGGTTTTCGGTATAAATTAAATGGTGCGCGACTTTTAGAAAAGTTTCCAGGTCTTTTGGCCAAATATGGTTAGCAATGTTTCCTATAATGGTTTTCTCTTTCGGAATATTCAATTCGGCTAAGAGGTCTTCCCTCTTGCTCTTAAATTGCTCTCTTTCCAGTCTAAAACCGTGATAGATTTTCACAAGTTTTGAAGAATCATTAATATTTTCTCCAATTATGTTTTTACTCTTTTCGGAAACACAAAGTATCTTTTTAATTTTTGGATAATTGTATTTATAAAGAGTACGTTTTCTATCTCTAATAGGAAAAGAGGTTTTTTTGCTGAAGATAAAAGGTGGTAGTGATGTAAACTTATCTGCGAATACAGCAAAAGCCAATGCTGTAGGATCGTGAATATGAATAAGGTTAATTTGCTTTGTTTTAACCAGGCTAATTAATTTAATAATATATCGAAAATCAAAATTGGTTATAATAGGCGCAGCGGCATACGGCAGGTTATTATTTTGAAGGCTTTTTTCAAATAGATCACCTTTTTTGCATAGAACAAAATTGTTTACTTCCGGGTTTGATTCAGCCAGTTCCAAACATAAATTCTCAATATGTTTTTCCCCACCGCCCCAGTTTCTAACAGCCGAAAGATGGAGAATATTCATATTTTATAATTGATTATTTGGACTGAAATTAAGGACAAAACTACGGTAAAATTACAAATATTTTAATGCCAAAGGCCGGGTTAGAGTAATTGTTATAGCTTATTTCTTTTGAAATTGCGCTTTAATTATTGGCATCCAGAAATCAACAACTTTTGGTTTATTAAATCCATGGCAACCCAATGGTAATTGGCCTGCATTTATTTTTAAACCAATTTTAGGTTTTCTATCCAGCGCAAATGCAGCAGCAATTTTATAGTCGGGAATGTTGAAATTTGGGAAATATTCAGGTACTTTTAAAGACCAAAATACATCTTCAATAGCATAAATTTCATCTTTTTTCTCAAGCTGTTCTTTAATTAGAGGGGCAAGTTCGTTGGAAATTTGATAAAAAACCTGTGTTTTACGCAGGGAAAGCCCTCCATTTCCTACCTTATAAAAAATAGGAGCCCTTTTTTTCTTCTTTTTAGATTGAAAAGGTTTTAAGATTTTGGAAGTAAGGTTATTGGTAGCCAACCAGGGTGCTCCAATATAATCGTAAGATTTACTACACCAATTTTCTAATTCATTTTTAAAGATAAAAGCATCTAATTGATGAATTAAAATATAGTCATAATTTAGAAAGCGTTCGTAAAAGTGAGAGGCTAACATTAAGCTATTATAACCAGAAATACCTTTAAAATAATGAGTTTCAAATTCTTCAAAAGTTAGATTAAATTTTTCGTAAGATTGTTTATTAAAATTTTTTGGGCAAATAATAAATACTGGAAAATCGCCAAGAATTTGTAAGCATTGCATCAAAGAAATTTCTTCCATTTTAGACATTTCTTGCTTGTAAACAGGAATCACAACTGCGGCGCTCATTTCGTCATATTAACTTTAGGGACGAATATAATATTAAATTTGTAGTTTAATTATTCTAAACCATATCTCGCTTAACCTAATTCATTATTTGAATTCAAATTCAACAAAAACGCGGCTGTATTCATAATATTTGGTCGCTATTTATACTTTTGGATATATTATATCCTAAATTTGCCGCTATAGCGATTTTAGCTTAATTAGTTTCTATGAAAATTATAACTTCAGAAAATCACCGGCATCTCCAGGCTGAAATTGAAAATTTAATTCACAATTTTAATGAAACCGGTGACATGCTGGTAGACGGGAAGCGTAATAAACTGAAATTATTTGAATTAAAAGGAATTAAGGTAAACGTGAAATCTTTTAAAATTCCCAATGCCGTAAATAAAATAGCTTATCGCTTTGTTAGAAAATCTAAAGCCGAACGTTCTTTTAAATATGCTGAATATTTATTGAGTAAGAAAGTAGGTACTCCTCAGCCTATTGCTTATGTAGAAGAGACCACTGCTTTTTCTTTTTTACGAAGTTTTTATTTAAGTGAGCAGCTGAGTTATGATTTGACATACAGAGAGATTGATTTAAATAAATCCGGTCACGAAGCCATTTTAAGAGCATTTACACGGTTTATTTTTGAACTTCACGAGAAAGAAATTGAGTTTCTGGATAATTCACCCGGCAATACATTGATCAGGTTAAATGAGGGGAATCCTAAATTTTTCCTGGTAGATTTAAATAGAATGAATTTTAAAGCTCTTAATTTTTCAGAACGAATGAAAAATTTCTCGAGGCTAACGCAAGAAAAGGAGGTGGTGAGAATTATGGCCAACGAATATGCGAAGCAAATTGATAAAAATGAAGAAGAGGTTTTTGAGGCTATGTGGTTTTATATTAGAAAATTCCAGGAAAGTTTTGTTCGCAAAAAAGCATTTAAGAAAAAATTCAAACTTTAGAGAGTCAATTTTAATTTACAATTATGTTTCAACACTATATTCTTACACGCTTTAATTTAAGAGCTGAAGACTGGACTACCACAAAAAATAATGAAAAAGTACTCACCGAAGAATGGTTAGAAGAGCGCTTTGATTTATTTGAAAATTTTTGTTTTACATCGGTTAAAAATCAAACTAATCAAAACTTTAAATGGTTAGTTTTCTTTGATATTAATACTCCTGAAGTTTATAAAGAAAAAGTAGAAAATTATAGAAAATCTTACGATAATTTTCTTCCATTTTTTATTGATGGAATGAATAATTTTTTACCGGAAATTGTAAATAATATTAATAAGCTCGATTCCCAGGAATATATAATTACCTCCCGGCTAGATAATGATGATTGTATTCATGAGAATTATACCAATGTAGTGCAAAGCTATTTTAAAAAACAAGATCACCAGGCGCTTGATATCATTGAGGGCTATACCCTGGAAACAGGAAAAAACACACGTTTAGGAGCTTTAACAAAATTGAATAACCCTTTTATTAGCCTCATAGAAAAAAAGGAAGATTTTAAAACGGTTTGGTTTAGAAATCGTCATGGTTCCTGGAAATATGAAAAAAATATGACCAGAATTAAAAACCAAAGACTCTGGTTGAGTATTATTCACTCAAAAAATAAAGTAAATAGATTTTCGGGCTACGGAAATGTAGACCCTAAAAAACTTTATGAATTCCATATTTCAAAAGAACGAACTGCAGAAATTATGGAGAATTTAGTGAGCTTTAATTCCTGGAGAATTTTGAGCTTTAAAAACAGGCTAAGCTTAACAAGTAAAAGATATTACAAAGATTTTAAAGCCTTTATTGGTGTTTATAAAAATAAGTAGTTGGGATTTAAATATTTTCAGGATAAAGTTATTTTCTGTTTAAATTACTACCGAAATTTCATCTACGGAATTTTAATCATTGAAAAATATCTCCTTAATTAATAGGTAGGAGGTTTGCGATAAGTTTTTATGGGGTAGAAGCCCAGGTTTTTACGCACTTTTAGTTTTCGAATAATATTTAATGGTTTTGGTTTTAAATAGCTTTTATCGGCGTGTAAGAAATCTATAGCAGCTTCAATAAGTCGTTCGCTGGATTTGCCATCCTTATAAGGATGCATGTTTGCATTGAATTCTCGAATTTCTTCCAATAAACTCACATCAGGATCAAGTGCATTTTGCAAGGCATTCTCAATTTTATTAACTTCAGTTATATTAATTAAATGGGGTCCGGGTTGGCTGTTTCTAAAAGTTACTACCGGTTTTTCCTGAAGCAGAAATTCAGTAACCACCGAGGTTGAATCTGCTAAAAGCACATCGCTTTCCTGGAACAACGGAATAAGATCTGTGGTGTCATAATACTTAAGGTTTTCGTTTTCAATTTCCCTAAATTTATCAAGCCTTTCCTGTGGTAATTTGGGATGAAGCACAACCTTAAATTGCCATTCTCCATTTTTAGAAATACGTTCTATTTCCTTAATCACTTCGTCGTTATAAGCCAGGCTAAGCTTTTTGCTAAAAGTGGAGGATACTAAAATTGTTGGTTTCTCGTGAGGCACTTCTACCAGCGGAAATAAAGGATCAAGTTTTGGCCAACCTGTTTCCACCACTTCAAAATGCTGATGTTTTTTTTGTAGGTCTTTAAAGGGTTTAGTAGTAAATGGTCCTTGCGTGGTATAAAGATCAAAAAAACCACGAATTCTAAAATGCCCTTTGGTAAAATTTCGTTTACTCGGAGCTATACCATGAAAAACCTGCACTTTTAAACCCGGCAGAAAATCGGCAATATTATTGGTAATACTTAAAATAATATGCGGTTGGTAATCTATAACCGACTGGATATTTTGTAAAACCACTTTGTCTTTACTAAACTTTGCTTTGGTTTCTTCTGCATCGGCAAACCATTTTATCTCATACCCCCGCTTTTGGATTTCCTTTTCTAAAGGCTCTCCAATGGGAAATGCATAGCTATAACTTATATATATTAAGAATTTATAATTCATTATTTAAGTCTTTCCAGAAATTTTATTAAATAAGGCTTAATAAAATGCGGTTTAAATTTTTTGTAAAGTGCCGGAGTTTTTTTGCGTATCTGTTGTTTAGATTTGTTTTTAAATTCTTCGGGAAAATAGTCTTCAAGATGAGTAGACACCTGTTTTAGTCCATCTTCATAAATATTCCAGTTTATTCTTTTAATTGAAGGAGAAAAAATTGCGAAAGTGGGAATATTAATTGCTTTTGCCATATTTATGGCACCTCCTTCATTACCTATCATTGCATCGCAATAGCTTGTTAATGCCATAAACTCCCTTAAACTTTTTCCGAAAATCTTTAGATGAATATGTTGTTGCGTTCCAGGCAAACAATGATTATAAACTTTTAAAGCTTTTTCTGTTTGAGAAGGAATATAATTAAATAAAAGATTTCCAGAGGTTTCCTGTACAATTACATCTAATAATTCAGCCAAATACTCAGCCGGATAGGTCTTTTCTGAAGAACTTCCCAGTACTGAAATCATAAAGAGTGATGTTTCACCTAAAAGCCCTTTATCATCTAATATACTTTTCGCCTTTAGTGATTCTTCTTCAGTTAAATATATTTTAGGTTTTATAGCTAAAGTTGGGCTTAAATTTAAAGGCTTTAAAAACTGAAGTCGTTTTTCTATAGCCACCCCAGCTTCTATTTCGGGCTTTATATTTCTATTAAATACCCTGTTATATAAAAATGAAGTATACCATTTTTTATAGGAAATCCTCATTTCAGCATTAGTGAAACCCGTTATGATAGCTGAGTTTGCTTTAGAGTAAACATCTATAACCACCTGGTACTTTTCTTTTCTAATCTTAAAAAGAAATTTGAGAAAATTAAATGGATTTTTGTATTTCTGTGGATGAAACGAAATAACCTTGTCTATAAAAGGGTTATTTTCTATTACGGGTTTAGTATGCGGGTAAATTAAATAATGTAATTCAGCTTCCGGATACTTCTTCCGAATGGCTTCAAATAAGATTGAGGATGTAAGAACATCCCCAATCATTTTTTGCTGAATTATAAGTATTTTCATTGGCAATTCTACTCGTAGCTTTCCTATAGCTAAAATTACACCGCGACATTATATTCGCGCAAAGCATCATTTAGCGAAGTCTTTTTATTGGTAGACTCTTTTCGTTTTCCAATAATAAGGGCGCAGGGTACATTATATTCTCCTGCAGGGAATTTCTTGGTATAACTACCCGGAATAACTACCGATCTTGCCGGTACAATTCCTTTCATTTCTTTAGGTTCATCGCCGGTAACATCAATAATTTTAGTTGAAGCAGTTAGCACTACATTCGCGCCTAAAACGGCTTCTTTTTCAACTTTAACACCTTCAACCACAATACTTCTTGATCCTAAAAATGCATTATCTTCAATAATTACCGGTGCAGCTTGCAATGGTTCTAAAACACCACCAATTCCAACGCCACCACTAAGGTGGACGTTTTTACCAATTTGAGCGCAACTACCAACGGTAGCCCAGGTATCTACCATGGTACCTTCGTCTACATAAGCGCCAATATTTACATAACTCGGCATCATGATTACTCCGCTGGAAATATAGGCTCCATGTCGTGCTACAGCATTAGGAACCACTCGAATTCCCTTTTCTTTATAACCTCTCTTTAATGGAATTTTATCATGGTATTCAAAAATCCCGGCCTCTAAGGTTTCCATTTTTTGGATAGGGAAATAAAGCACCACTCCCTTTTTCACCCATTCGTTTACCTGCCAACCGTTTTTGGTAGGTTCGGCGGTTCTTAATTTACCTGCATCTAATAGAGATACAACTTCGCGAATGGCCTTTATGGTTTCTGTCTCTTTTAGTAAATCCCGGTTTTCCCAGGCTTCATTGATCTTAGCTTCTAAATGATCCATTTTTCTTGATTTTTAGCAAATATAAGAGCTTAAGGCTAAATTTTGGTGGTAAAGCAATATAAACATTACCTTTGCGCAAATTTTGCAGATGGCACGAATTATGGCACTTGATTTTGGGACAAAACGCACCGGTATTGCCGTAAGTGATGAACTAAAAATGATTGCTTCGGGACTTACTACAGTAAAGACTCCTGAATTGCTTGAATTTCTTGAGAAATATTTTACTGCAGAAAATGTTGAATTGGTGTTGGTGGGAGAACCCAAGCAAAAAGATGATTCAGCTTCTGAAAGTGAGGTGTATATACAGGAATTTTTAAAAGTTTTTACTAAAAAATTTCCGAAAATGCCGGTAAAAAGAATAGATGAACGGTTCACCTCAAAAATGGCATTTCAGTCTATGATAGACAGCGGACTCAAAAAGAAAAAGCGTAGAGATAAGGCACTTATAGATGAAATAAGCGCGACGATTATTCTGCAAACTTATTTATACGAATAATTAAATAAGGATAAATAATAAATTAGAAGCTGAAACATCCTGAAGTTTCGGGACAGCTTAACATTAAAAAGACTTTTTTAAAAAGGTTATTATAAAAAAATAAAATCAAAAAAATGATTTTACCAATTGTAGCTTACGGAGATCCGGTTTTACGAAAAAAATGTAAAGAAATTCCGGAAGATTATCCAAAACTGGATGAGTTAATAGATAATATGTGGGAAACCATGTATAATGCTTTTGGAGTAGGTTTGGCAGCACCACAAATTGGTCGCCCTATTCGGTTATTCCTTGTAGATTCAAGTCCGTTTGCAGAAGATGAAGAACTGGAACTGCAGGAACGGGAAGAACTCAAAAAACTTAAAAAGGTTTTTATTAATCCTAAGATCGTGGAAGAAGAAGGGGAAGAATGGGCTTTTAACGAAGGTTGTTTAAGTATTCCTGAAATTAGAGAAGACGTATTTAGAAAGCCAAAGATTACTATAGAGTACCAGGATGAGAATTTTAATTCACATCGAGATACTTTTACCGGTTTGGCAGCGCGGGTAATTCAGCACGAATACGACCATATTGAAGGAATTTTATTTACCGATAAACTTTCCAGCTTAAAAAAGCGTTTGCTAAAAGGAAAACTCGCCGGCATTTCAAAAGGGAAAATAAAAATAGAGTATAAAATGCGTTTTCCGGAAATGAAAAAAGGCCGGTAATCACTTTGATAATTAGTTCTGGCAGCTGATATTTGCCAGCCAAAATTTAACACACACTTTATGGGATTAGATAAAATATTAGCGATTTCGGGAAAACCCGGTTTATATGAATTAACCGCTCAAAGTCGTGGCGGATTTATTGTAAAATCAATTCCTGACGGAAAAAAAATGGCCGTGAACATTCGCCATAACGTAAGTTTATTGAGCGAAATTGCTATTTATACGTACACGGAAGAAGTTCCGCTTGCAGAAATCTTTGAAAAGATCAAAGAAAAGGAAGATGGAGGAGAAGCAATTAGCCATAAATCTAATAAAACTGAATTGGAGAATTATTTCGCTGAAATTCTTCCGGATTATGATGTAGACCGGGTTTATGCCAGTGATATGAAAAAGATCTTTCAATGGTATAACCTTCTAATTAAAAACGGCATTACCGATTTTGCTACCACTGAAGAAGAAAATTCAGCCGATAAAGATAATTCCGGGGAAGAAGAATAGGCGACCTATGTTCCACTCGTCATTGCGAGGAACGAAGCAACCTTCTTAAAGATTTTTCATTTCTATGACATTCAAAAAAACCTCAGAGGTTCAAAATCTGTGAGGTTTTTATTTTATAAAATATTATAACCAAAATTTAAGGTGATTGGATTTTTTAGTTTACCGTTAAAGCCCTCATTTCTCATTACATTATTTATTGAATAAATAATTTCTAAACTCATTTTCTTGTACCTAATCCCAGTCCCTAGATCTATATTAGGATCTGCAATAGTTTTCTCAAATGTAAAATTCGATTGAAAGTTCTCCAAATTATAGGCTCCAGAAGGGTCTGTTAGGATATTGGCAACAGCAGCACCCTGAAGATATAGGTTTATATCCTTTTCCAGATGATAATAATACCTAATTCCCAAAGGAATTATTATACGAGAATAATCTATAAATAAGTCTTCCTTTTCTCCTGCCCAGGCGTCTGGATTGGAGGGTGTAAATCCTTTTTTGTAAATTAATGTTTCATTTGAGGTTTTGCTGTATTGAAAAGACGGAGAAGATAAAATAGAAAATTTATTATTAAGGAAGGGGAATATGTATTCTATTTCTACACCTAATCGTGGCGATAAGAATGAATCTGAATCTTGTTCATTTGAAAAAGATCCCATTTGTACAAATTTTATAGCCGAATAATATACTCCCGCTTTTACGGCCAGGTTCCATTCTCCTTTTCTTCTTTTATCGGTAAAATTCACGAATTTTTCTTCTTGACAATTGTTGTATTTAGTGAATATTTCAATTAATGAATTGTCTTTATATTTTAAATTAGAGAATTGTACCGGATCTATAGAATGGCATTCCAGATTATTTATTAATTGCTGTTTGTATCTATTGTTGGTTCTTATTTTTGTATCATCAACTAAATACTTTTTAAAAATTAGCGGTTCGATTTTTCCCTTATCCATACTATAGAAAAATCTTGCAGGGAGATTTTTAGATTTGTAAGAATATAAACTTGCTTTACCTTCTATAGCAACCTGCAGGAATAGTGTATCCAGAGTGTAGTTAGGATCTCTCTTATCATCCAAATTTTTATGGTCATCTTTAGAAAGATCTAAATTTACGATGGCTCTTTCAAATTTATAGGGTGTATTTAATATTTCAAAGACTTTTACTTCCTCAATTGATTTGTCTTTAATTTCATCATTTTGGGATAATTTATATTGAAAACCTTCTGGATTTTTTATTGCTTCAGGATTATCAATTAAACATTCTATTTTTTCTCCCTCATTATCGATAAAATATCCCGGTTGAAAATTTTGTGAATAAGATGATAGGCTAAAGCATAAAAGTGTAAAGCTTAATAATAATTTTTTCATTTTTTTTGAAGATGATTAGTGATAGCGAAGATATCTATACATCTTTTTTTAACAAAAAATTAAGGCTTTAATTTTAAGAAAATTAGTCCAATACCCCCAAAAACTTCAGTCCAAAAATAAAAGCGCCTTCCCGTTGGCCATCCATATTGGAGATCACGTAATCTAATCTTAGCAGTCTGTATTTTCCAAAACCGAGATTATCTATACCTACAGAATATTCAGAATAAGGTTTTTGGTCTTCTGTATAAAGTGCGTGCGCCCCAACAACTAAATTATAATTCAACTGATTTAAAAAGGGAATTTTCCCTAAAATCCAGCCTTTAAAATCGTGTTCGGCGTGAGCTTCAGCATAGGTATTATTAGTACTCATCGCATAATAGGGTAAAAGATTAAACCTTGATAAATTGATGAATCCATTGTTTACCCGCGTTTGATTGCCAATAAAATGGCGGTAATCTACAAACGCCATATCTTCAGCATTTAAAAACGTTCCCCCATTTAAGTTATAACCAAATTCACCTTTATTGCCCAGTTTAAATGTTTGTGTAACCGAAGCTTTAAATTGATCGAAATTATATTCTTCTATACTTGCACCAAAACCTTTTTCATAGCCTAAATACAGTGTAGGATATTTCTCGTTGTTAATATTAAATTTCCCACTTGGATAACTCATATATTTTTGTCCAAACCTAATTCGGGTATTAAGGTTTAGTTTAAAAATATCGTGTTCTCTAAATGGCACCGAACCCAAATTATCGGGTTGCAGAGGATTGTTTGAAGTGTATTGCACATCGTCATTATCAATGATTACCTGATCGGTAGTGTTGATTAATGGGTTCCTGCTTTCATAACTAAAGTCTCCAAAAAAATAGAGCCCGTTCATTATTTCCTGCTGATAAGCAATTTCAGCAAAGGAACGTTCGTAAAGCTTCAGGTAATTTCTTTCAAAAAAGATAGTGGTAATATCGTTTAATCGTTCAGAAATTGGAGTTCTGTCATTAATTTGTGCGGTTTCAATTCCGCCGGAAATACTTAAAACTGGCCTGCTGGAATTATTAAATTGTTTCTGAAACCCACCTTTTATCCTAAAGCGGTCATCACTGAATCCATAATTAAGTGTAGAGTACAAACGCCAGAATTCCCCGGAATTCTCATTTTCATTATCATTTTGGCGGTAAGAAATGGTGGTAGAAGTATTCCAGCCCTGCACGGTATTAAAGTGTGTACCCATAAGCGGGGAACTTATATTAAAATACCTGTCTTTGTGGGAATTTTGCCAGGAATAACCGAAAACAGGATCGGTTAAATTGAATTTATTTCGCACGTTATCTATAGAATCTAAATAGGGCATAGAATTTCTAAGTGTTTGAATGCTGTCTTTCTTTACATAATCGTTAATTTCTTCATCTGTTAAAGGCACCGGTCGCAATTTTTCCCAGTAAGCCGAATCTTTTTTATTGGCAGCTTCGGCAAAAGACATTATCTCTCTGCCAAAATCATTTTTATTGAATTCTGGGTCAAAATTATAATCGCTGTAAACCGCTGTAAATCTTCCATCTCCTGAAATTCCAAACATGGCAAATTCAAAATCTACCGTTTGTGAAATTTGAACATAAAACCCGTTTTCTTTAGAAAAGCGGTAGTTCTGTTTAAAATCTAAAGTCTCAATGGGAGGCACCTGTACGGCCTGACCGGTGGTTTGCAATTCTACACCAAAAATTTGCCAAAGCTCTTCAACAATATAAATATGGCCTGAAAAAACACGGTCTTTTTCACGCTTCGGGCTTACTTTTATCTTGTTGATGAGGTTCCCATTTTCATCATAAAAAATTCCATCTAACTTATAATCGTAATAGTTAAAAGCATATTCTGCGATTGGAGAAACCATTTCACTATTAATCTCAATGGTATTTTCATAAAATGAAAAATAAGATTCCTGCGCCGAGTTTAAACTGAAACCATTATCGTCGCCACTCACTTTAGAAGCAATAATCTTTTCCTTAAAATCATCGGGACGTTTGTATGAAATTTCAGAAATTGTTTCACTTAAATAAACGATACCGCTTCGGGTAGAGTCGAGTCCGCCGCCAAGATCGCCAACTTCCTGTCCCAGTATTTTTTCCGGGGCATTTTTAATTCGCCATAATCCGCGGGAATAATAATCGGCGGTATAAGCTTCAAGTTTTTCGGCGTTTCGTTTTCTGAAATCTATCGCTTTTCTGATTATCGCGTTTGCGGGATTTTCACCTGAAGAAATATTTACTTCATCCAGACTGGTAGTTTCGGGTATTAAGCTTATATCTAATTCGTGGGGAAATTCTTCAATTGAAATAGTTTTTTTCTGAGTTTGATAACCCAAAAACTGAAAGACTAAATTGTAATCTCCCGGCCTATTTATTTTTAGTTCATAAACGCCATTTTCATTAGTCGTAGTTCCAAATCTCCCATCTTCAGTATAAATATTGACATAGGGGAGCGTTTCGTTTTCCGTATCGGTAACCTTGCCGGTAATTTGGGCAGTTAAGTTAATTGATGAAAGAATAAGAAAAATGATGATGATTTTTTGATGCATGATGATGAATTTAAGAAGTGGCCAAATTAGGCAAAATAATTATGCTTAGTCTATTTATCTGTTTGCTAAAGCTGTACTTTTTTCTGAAATAATCCCCACAAACCCAGGGCAGGTCCTATAGCAAGCAAACTTAAACTATACACCGGTTCCAATTGATTCAAATAAGTAATTAACTGGATACTCACAATAGTAATGGCAAAACCTATGGAATTTACAATGGTAAGGGCTGTGCCTTTAATTTCCGGTGGGGCGTTTCTAGCTACCAATGTTGAGAATAGAGGTGAATCGGCGACTACCATAATTCCCCAAAAGCATAAAAATGAGATGAGTATTGTTGCTGAAGGCTGTAGAAAAATGAAAGGAAAAATTATACAACATAAACCCGATAGGAGTAAAGCGGTCGCAGCGGTTCGTTTTATCCCGGCAATTTCTGAAATATAACCACCCAAAACACAGGAAAGTCCGCCAATTCCAATAATTATAAATGACCAAAACGGAATATCAAAATTACTTTCGGGAAACGAAATTTTATAAGTCGCTAAAATAATTGGAACAAAAGCCCAAAAAGTATAGAGCTCCCACATATGCCCGAAATAACCAAAAGCGGCGCTAAGCAGATTTTTATTCTTAAAAACGCTAAAAACAGCATCAACTTTAAACTTGCCCTTTGCTTTTCTAAATGGACCGTTGGGAACAAATAGAAAAATTAAAAATCCGCCCAGAAATGCGAAACCG
The DNA here is from genome assembly GCF_900113135.1 of Salegentibacter agarivorans. Lineage (GTDB taxonomy): Bacteria > Bacteroidota > Bacteroidia > Flavobacteriales > Flavobacteriaceae > Salegentibacter > Salegentibacter agarivorans. The sequence goes on from NZ_FOOH01000001.1 coordinate 121,863, forward strand.
GAAGTGGCAATAATAACATAACGCCAGGGTAGGTTTTCGGTACCGGTGAAAGTCTTTAAAAAATGCGGAAAAGCAGTACCTAAAACCAGGGCTCCAACCAAATAACCGAGCGATTTCCCGAGGCCCATGTCATAATAATCTGCAGCGATCTTCATTCCTACAGGATAAATTCCAGCCAGGGAAAATCCTGTGAGAAAACGCAGTAAAAGTAAGGAGTTTAAATTGTTGTTTTCGAGAACAATTCCTAGGTTAAAAATTGCTCCAAAAACCGCAGAGATAAAGAAGAGTTTTGAAGGTGGAAACCGGTCGGCAAGGCTAAGAAAAGCAAAGATGAGCGTGCCCAGAATAAAACCGAATTGTACCGCAGAGGTTAAATGTCCTAAAGCTTCGTCTTGTAAATTAAAATTGAGGTAAAGCTCAGGCATCACCGCATTACCGGCAAACCAAAGCGAGGTGCAGCAAAACTGGGAAAAAACGATTAGCGGTAGAATCTGTTTTGCCGGCTGCATCCAGGATTTATTTGTATTCTTTCTTAATCCTGTCTAATTTTCGTTTGCTTTCGCGGTCTTTAATAGTCTCTCTTTTATCGTAGAGTTTTTTACCTTTTGCAAGCGCTATTTGCATTTTCGCGAGTCCGCGGTCGTTAATAAAAACTCGCAGCGGAATAATGGTAAGTCCGGAATTCTTTACTTCTTTTTCTAGTTTTCGTAATTCGCGGCGCTGCAAAAGGAGTTTCCGCTCACTTTTTGGATTATGGTTAAAATGAGTGGCGTGAGAATATTCTTCAACGTGCATATTAATCACGAATAATTCGTGATTCTGAAATTCACAAAAACTTTCGGCTATAGAAGCTTTTCCCTGCCTAATGGCTTTTATCTCGGTACCGGCCAGTTTTATCCCGGCCACATATTTATCGAGGATTTCATATTCAAACCGAGCCTTTCGATTTTTTATATTTATGGTATTGCTGGTCTTCTTCATAAGAAACAAAAATAGGAAGCTTTACAGAAACATTACCTGTATTTACAGAATTCGTAACACTTTATATCGAATTTCCGTTGGATTAGCCGTTATTCCCTTGTAAACCTCTGTTGTACCCCTTCTTCTTCCCCGTCATCATCAACATCATCCATTCCTTCTACGAGGAGCGTTTCAGAATTTAGGGTAACAATATCCATAACAACCACATCATTTCCAGAAACGGTAAGACTAATGGTGTTACCAGTCGCGGTGTATGTTCCTTCCTCATCAACGTCTTCTTCACAACCCCATATATCAATCTGTCTGTAAGTTCCGTCTTCGTTGAATTCAACATAATCCTTACCGCAATCTTCGTGGTCGTTATAAGGTGTTTCTTCACCTTCAACAATTAGAGCGTCTATATACCAGATGCCCAGTAATTCTTCATTAATTTGCGGTGTTTCATTTGGTGAATCATCATCTGTGTCACAGGCTGTGAATAATCCAAAGCTTAAAAATGCTAAAAGTAAAATTGGTTTTTTCATAGGTGTATTTAGTTTGAAGCCGCAAAATAGTAAAATGAAAATGAAATAAGGAAAATCACAACTGCTATGTGTGACTAATGTTACCCGTCAATTCATCATTTTATCTACCTTTGCAAACCATTTTGTTATCTCAACAGCCTGTAATCTTTATAATTTTTAAGATGAAAAAATACTTTTTAGGAGCACTTATTATAGCACTCACTTTTGCATGTAATTCTAATGAAGAAACTGCGCAGCAAATTATAGATAAAGCCATTGAAAATGCAGGCGGAGAAAATTATAAAAAGGCCGAAATAAGTTTCGATTTTAGAAAAGGTTCCTATAGCAGTAGTAGAAAAGGTGGGAAATTTGAATTAGAGCGCATCCTGGCCGATTCTACCGCCACCCAATACCGGGACGTAGTAAAGAATGAAGGTTTTACCCGTTATTACAAAGATACCGCAGTACAACTTTCAGATTCTATGAAAAACGTTTATGCAAATTCAGTGAATTCGGTTCATTATTTTGTGCAGCTGCCTTTTGGTTTAAATGATGCCGCAGTAAATAAAGAATTAATAGGAAAAGACACCATTAACGATAAAGAATATTATGAAATAAAGGTTACTTTTAATGCAGAAGGTGGAGGTACAGATCACGAAGATGTTTATATGTATTGGATTAATACCCAAAATTACCACGTAGATTATCTTGCATATAGTTTTGAAGTTAATGAGGGCGGGTTGCGATTTAGAAAGGCTTACAACCCCAGAACTATAGAGGGCATTCGGTTTGTAGATTATGAGAATTACAAAACCGATGATTTGGATACTCCTCTAAATGAACTAGATGATCTTTACGAAGCCCGGCAACTGGAATTACTCTCCAAAATTGAAAACAGAAATATAGAAGTCAATCTTTTGAATTAAATTCTGAAGAATATTCTTACGCACACCTGTTAATTCTTCCTAATTAACGTGTTGTTTTAAAAGCTTTAACAACGCCTTAGTTCACATTCTTTGCCTCAGTTCATAACTTTAAATTTCCAAAAAAATAGTTATGAAAGAGAAAACATTGAAAACCATTAACCCGGCCACGGGTAAAGAATTAGACACTTACGAATATTTTACAGACCAGGAAGCAAAAGATGCCGTGGAAGAATGTCACCAGGCATTTTTAAAATGGCGTGAAAAATCTCCAAAACAAAGAGCTGAGGTAATTAAAGCAATAGGGGAGAAGCTAACCGAATACAAAGCCGAATTGGTAAAATTAATGACTGCCGAAATGGGTAAATTACTCAAGCAAGGAGAACAGGAAATTGATCTTTGTGCAGGAATTTGTGAATGGACAGCAGCCAATGGTCCCGAAAATTTAAAAGATGAAGAACGTGAGTTGCCAGATGGCGGTCGCGGAATAATCACTTACTCACCTATTGGAGTAATCTACGGAATCCAACCCTGGAATTTCCCCGCTTACCAGGTAATTAGATATACAATTGCCAACCTTATGGCTGGAAATGGAGTTTTACTGAAACACGCTGAAAGTGTGACCGGTTCAGGATTACTTCTCGAAAAAATATTTAAAGAAGCCGGTTTGCCCAAAGACCTTTTTAAAGTGCTTTTAATAGACCACGACCAGTCAGATTCTATAATTGAACACGATCTTGTGAGGGGTGTAACCTTAACCGGAAGCCCGGGAGCCGGGAAAATAATTGGTGAAAAAGCAGGCGCTAACCTTAAGAAAACTGTTTTGGAACTTGGTTCTAATGATGCTTATTTAGTACTTGAAGATGCCGATATTAAGAAAGCTGTGGAATGGTGCGTAAAAGGTAGAGTTTATAATAATGGCGAAACCTGTGTGGCTGCCAAAAGATTTGTGGTTACCGAGAAAGTCTACGATGAATTTAAAGAAGCTTTTGTAGAAAAGATGAAGAATTTAAAAGCTGGAGATCCAACCAGTGATGAGAGCGACCTTGGGCCAATGGCACGAGAAGATCTTCGCGAAGAATTGCACGAACAGGTTGAAGACAGTGTGAAGAAAGGAGCGGCAGTACTATGCGGCGGTAAAATTCCCGATGGTGATGGCTTTTATTATCCTGCTACCGTTTTGGCAAACGTAAAGCCGGGCCAACCTGCTTACGACGATGAACTTTTTGGACCCGTGGCTTCGTTGATAAAAGCTAAAGATGATGAAGATGCAATGCGAATTGCTAATGATAGCCGTTTTGGACTTGGAGGGGGAATTTTCTCTGAAGATGTAGATAAGGCCGTAGAATTGGCCAGTAAGCACTTTGATACCGGGATGGTATTTATTAATTCATTCGGGCTTGCACAACCAAATATGCCTTTTGGCGGAGTGAAAAATTCAGGTTACGGCCGTGAACACGGTGGCTTCGGACTTAAAGAATTTGTAAACGCCAAAGCGATTAATATTCTAAACGGATAATTTTTCGTAATAATTATATAAAAATGTAGTTTGAAAGCTTTTAGTTTTTAAACTACATTTTTTAATTCACATATAAAACTTGTGAAGTTCTTGAATCGTCTGGATGTACGGTTACTATAAATAAACTACCGTAAACTTTTTCATCAATATCCTGGTATTTTTTTCTTCCTAAGATGTAATTTACCCATTCGGGGTTTAGGTTGCTATGCCCAACTACCAAAACTGTTTTATTTTTTGTGTTTTTCTGAAAATCTTTATCGTTTAATTTTTCTGTATTGTAGAACTTAACCTCTTTGTTTTTAGCTTCAGCTATAGGCCGGGCGGTATTTAAGGTTCTTTTGTATTCTGAACTATATATAAGATCAAAATCTATATCCTTAAAGGTTTTTACCCAATCCTGGGTTCTTTTTTCACCTGTTTCGGTTAATTCGGGGTCTTCGTTTTGAGCATCTGTGGTATCCTTTTCAGCATGCCGTATAAAATAATAGGTGGTAATTGCTTCTGAAGGATCTTTGGCAGCTTCCATAATTTCCTCTGGTTCTTTATCTTCAAAATTGCAGGAGGTTAAAAAAATAAGACTCAAAACTAAAAGATATGGTTTCATATTTATTTTATTTCCAGTTCTAAAAGAATAAACTGCGTAATTTGATCACTAAAGCTACTAAAATTATCGTCTGAAACCAGCAACAAAGATTTTTTTCCGTTTAGTAAATCGGGGCCAAAGGTCATTCCTTCAATATTATCTATAGTTTCCTCGGTGAGGAAATTTTTAACCGATTTAAAATCGAAAACCAGTCTTTTTTCAGCATACTGGTAATTAGATTTACGAAGATTTTCCAGTGCTAAAGTATTGGTAGCTTCTGAAGCATCTACATCAAAAATCTTGACCGTATTCCCGTTAGAGCCATACCCGGCAGAATAAGCGCGTTCCAGAACAAGAAATTTATCTTCAGCATATTCCAAAATTTCGGTAACCCCATTTACAGCAAACCAGTTAATTGGAAACTTTGAAATTCCGTCTAATTTATATGCGAATTGTCGTTCTGGCTTTTGCGTATTTTTATTGTATTTGGTAATTCTTACCGGCGAGTTTGTAGCATAGATTTTAGGTTTAGGACCATCTTTTTCCAGTGGAAGTTCCATTGCTACCCAATAAGCTTTTTTATCAAAACTTTGGGCTAAACCTTCAAAAACTCCATTATTTCTGGGTTTTTGTTCTCCCGAAGCTTTAAAATAATCCGGAATTTCGTAAGCTGATAAAAATTCTCCCTTGGTAGAAATATGAAAAACGGAGGGATCTTTCCCATTTTGAATAGAACCTTCGGCTGATAATACTAATTCATTTTTTTCAGCATCAAATCTAAATCCTTCTAGATCGGGCGTGTGTTGTTTGTAAAACTCATAGTTTCTATTCAATTTAATAACTTCAGTAATTAAAACTGTGTCTATAGATCGGTTCAACAAGGGAATTTCAGCTTTATAAACTCGCGGATTGGAAGCCTGGTCGCAAACAAGGTAATAACTGCCATTGTGAAAATCTATACCTGAAAGTCCGCCCACTATGGTGCCTTCAACTTCAAGATTTTGCGGGAGTACCACATCGTCTAAATAGCGCAATTTAATATTTGAATTGTCAATATTTTTTGTTGTAGCGCAGCCAAAAAAGCTTACAGCCACCAGGAGTAAAAGGAGTCTTTTCATCAAGGTATTTTAGCTTCAAAAATAACAAATCCTTAAGAGAAATATGGGAGTTTATTGAGAGTTTAAGCTGGCTTCATATTGTAAATTGAAATTATTATTAACACCTAAAACCATATATTATGAATAATGATCAGTTAGAAGGAAAGTGGAAACAAGTTAGAGGTCAGTTTAAGCAAAAGTATGGTGATGTGACCGATGATGATACCACTTATTCTGAAGGAAAATTTGATGAAATGCTTGGTCGTTTACAGGAAAAAACTGGTAAGACTAAGGAAGAATTAAAAAGAGAAATTGATAGTATGTAATTTGCAACTATGAAAAAGAGAAAAGGCTGGATAAATTTTTATCCAGCCTTTTTTTTTGATTTTCATCTAAAATTATTCGGTTTCTACCGGGTTGGTTTCATTTCTAAATACCAACTCCTCGTTAAACTCATCTATTAGAATAATACTGTCGGTTTTAATATTTCCCGCGAGAATTTCTTTAGATAGCTTATTTAAAACTTCCCGCTGAACTACTCTTTTTACCGGCCTTGCGCCAAACTGTGGATCAAAACCGCGACTGGCAAGGAAACTAATTGCTTCATCTGTAGCATCAAGAACAATGTGCTGTTTTTCAAGCATTTTCTTCACCTCTTTAAGCTGAAGTGAAACAATTTTCCTGATATCTTTTTGCGTTAAAGGACTAAACATTATAATATCGTCTATCCTGTTTATAAATTCTGGTCTTACGTTTTGCTTCAATAACGCCAGAACTTCAGTTTTTGCAGATTCCATTGCGGTATCCAGGTCTTTCATATTTTCATATTTATCCTGAATAATATGGCTTCCCATATTGGAAGTCATAATAATAATGGTGTTTTTAAAATCGGCCAGGCGTCCTTTATTATCGGTTAGCCTTCCTTCATCCAGCACTTGCAATAAGATATTGAAAGTATCTGGGTGGGCTTTTTCAATTTCATCTAAAAGCACCACGGAATAAGGTTTTCTTCGCACTGCCTCGGTAAGCTGGCCACCTTCGTCATAACCTACATACCCTGGAGGCGCTCCTACCAAACGACTCACAGAATGCCTTTCCTGGTATTCACTCATATCAATACGTGTCATTGCAGATTCATCATCGAATAAGTATTCTGCAAGCGCTTTAGCCAGCTCGGTTTTTCCAACTCCCGTGGTTCCAAGAAACAAGAAAGAACCAATTGGCCGTTTTTGATCCTGTAAACCAGCCCGGCTTCTTCGTACCGCATCACTTACAGCAATTATGGCTTCTTCCTGTCCAACCACACGTTTATGTAATTCGTCTTCAAGTTTTAATAACTTTTCACGATCGCTTTGCAACATTTTAGTCACCGGGATTCCGGTCCATTTTGCCACAACTTCAGCAATATCTTCGTTGGTTACTTCTTCCTGGATAAGTGATTTTTCATTCTGATTCTCGGTTACGGTTTTTTGCAATTCTTCCAGCTTCTCCTGGGCTTCTTTGATCTTTCCGTAGCGAATTTCGGCTACTTTCCCGTAATCGCCTTCACGCTCTGCACGTTCTGCTTCAACTTTAAAGTTTTCAATATCAGATTTTAAATTCTGAATATTATCTACCACGCCCTTTTCATTCTGCCAGCGCGCGTGCAACTCGTTTCGCTCTTCTTTTAGGTTTGCCAGTTCAGCCCGTAGTATTTTTAGCTTATTTTCATCTTTTTCGCGTTTTATTGCTTCAATTTCAATCTCCAGCTGCATAATTCTTCTATCCAGAACATCGAGTTCTTCGGGTTTAGAATTAATCTCCATCCGTAGTTTTGATGCCGCTTCATCCATTAAATCAATGGCTTTATCGGGCAAGAAGCGGTTGGTAATATAACGCTGAGATAATTCTACCGCGGCAATAATTGCTTCGTCTTTTATTCTAACCTTGTGGTGAGTTTCATATTTTTCTTTAATTCCGCGTAAAATAGAAATTGCACTTTCAGTATCTGGTTCATTTACAATAACTTTCTGAAACCTTCTTTCCAGGGCTTTGTCTTTTTCAAAATATTTTTGATACTCATCTAAAGTAGTGGCACCAATAGCACGCAATTCTCCACGAGCCAAAGCAGGTTTTAAAATATTCGCGGCATCCATAGCGCCCTGGCCGCCACCGGCACCCACAAGCGTATGAATTTCATCTATAAAAAGCACGATATTCCCATCACTGGAAGTTACTTCTTTAATAACTGCTTTAAGGCGTTCTTCAAACTCTCCTTTATATTTTGCCCCGGCTATAAGCGCTCCCATATCCAGGTTATAAATCACCTTATTTTTGAGGTTATCTGGAACATCGCCGGCAATAATTCTATGTGCCAAACCTTCGGCAATTGCCGTTTTACCGGTTCCCGGCTCTCCAACCAGCATTGGGTTGTTTTTAGTTCTTCGGGAAAGGATTTGCAAAATTCTACGAATTTCTTCGTCACGGCCAATTACAGGATCCAGTTTTCCTTCTTCGGCCATTCGGTTTAAATTATTGGCGTATTTATCTAAAGAATTATAGGTTTCTTCTGCGCTTTGTGAAGTTACACGATCACCTTTTCGTAATTCTTCTATTGCTGCTTTTAAAGATTTCTCAGTCGCGCCCTGGTCTTTTAAGATCTGGGCTACTTTACTGGAAGATTTAAAAATTGCGAGAATAAGATGCTCAATAGAAACATATTCGTCATTCATCTTCTTAGCGATTGTAGAAGCTTCGTTAACTGCTTTTCCTGCTTCGCGTGAGAGAATAATATCGCCTCCGCTTACTTTGGGAAAACTCTGTAAGGTTTTATCTAAAATTTCGTTGAAGAGGTTGACGTTTATGTTTAATTTTTTCAATAGAAAAGGCGCTACATTTTCGTCTACAATACTTATTGCTTTAAAAATGTGTTCATTTTCAATTTGCTGATGACCTAACTCCTGAGCAAGTTGTTGTGCCTGCTGGATGGCCTCCTGGGATTTTATGGTAAAATTATTAAAATTCATAGTCGTTTATTTTTTGAATGAATAAAGCAATTGATATACCATTAAAAAATTAAGACAAAATGGCTGTTATTATTCAGAAATTAACGCCAAATTGACACTTGGGTTAAAGTTTTGAAAATAATTTTGATTTGAGAAGGAGATTAAATTTATTAAGAATTAATTTTATACGAAAGAAATAACTATGGGATTACTAGATAAAATTTTTAAAAGTGATGGGGATGAAGCGAAAGAAAAAGCTGAATTTCCCTGGACAGATTTAACCGATAAAGACCAAATTACCATTGCGAAGGAAGAATCTAAAGAAAGAACGATAGGAATTTTTAAGCATTCCACCAGTTGTGGAATTAGTAAAATGGTGTTGAGGAATTTTGAAAGGGAATATGAAGAAAATGAAAATACGAAACTTTATTTTCTGGATCTAAGAAAGCATCGTGACGTTTCTAACGCGGTGGCCGATGAGTTGAGTGTGAGACACGAAAGTCCGCAGTTAATTATTCTGCAAAATGAAGAAGTAGTGCACCATGCTTCTCACCAGGATATTGATGCCACAAAATTGAAGGATTTATCCTAAAAAATAAATTCTTGTTAAAACTGCCAGTAAGCTGAGTTTGATGAAATTCCATTTGTATCTTTTATCTACAAAAACCAATAAATTAAACTGTAATGGCTAAGAAGGAAGATATTAAAAAAATGGAGGAGAACTGGGAGTCTTTAAAAAAGGAGGATAAAAACCGGGAGCAGGAAGAATTCCGTGATCTTAAGCAAAAAGAACGCGATAGGGATAAAAGCAAATCCAAGAAGCAACCGAATAAAGAAGATTCTACAAAAACCGGGAAAGCTAATGCCCGTGAAGAGCGCGAGTTTATGGATCAAACCCAGAAAGAGAAAACGGCAAATAAAGATAAATTGTAGAGGCCTTAGAATACTTTATATTTAGTTCAAAATTTTATAAGACCTGCCCAGATTATTCAATGGAGCAGGTCTTGCATTTCATTTTTTCAGGAAAACGATTAAGAGTTATTCTTTTGCACTTTCCTGTTTTGCATCTTCAAACTCAATATCGGCGTCTATAGATCCTTTGAAAGCTTCAATCCAGGCATTCTTAAAGATATTTAAGACTGTTGTCCAAACGCCAGATTCAACATTATTTAGGTCTCCTTCTAAAGGAACACGGGTTGCCAAAGTATCAGTGCCCTGGTTTTTGAGAGCGAACTTTAAAAAACCGACAAAACCTTCCCATAACTTCTTGAAAATTCCGCCATCATCATCTTTTTCAATAAGCTTAGTGTTAATCAACATGGGTTTTATATAACCTTTCAGAAATCCATTGGCTATAGCAAGTTCACTGTATAATTCAAAGGTTCCACTTTCAAAATCCACTCCCGCGTAGCGGCGGGTAATTTCGTTTAACGATGTAGCCTCAGCTTTTTTTAGACTAAATTCCATATCCATATCGGGAATTTGTTTTAGTAAATTTAGATTTCCATGAATTCCTACATCGCCACCGCCCATAGAAACAGCATTGGCCCATAAATGGGAAGGAAGTTCTTTTTCCCTGTCTACAACATTGCTAAGATTATGTGCTTTTAAACTAATTTTTTCTAAAAACAAACTAATTTGAGGCTCTGTAGATACTTCTACAAAATTCGCAGTTCCGTTATGTACTACAAAATGGTTTATATCTATAGGTACTAAATTGGTGAGAGCTTTAGTCCAGTCTTCAACATCTGCTTCATCTTTCTTTTCCTGGTTTTCAAAAATGTAGTTGAAATTAGGATCTTGCATCTCAATTTCACTCACAATTTTGCCTTTAAACAAAGAGCGCCAATCTATTGAAATATCACTATAAGGAAAGTCTAACAGCGGTTTTTCTCCCTGGGAGTTTTCTTCCATTAAGATTAAACCTTCAATTTGGTAAGCGCCACGCCAAAGGGAAAGATCAACATCTGAAACACTACCTTCATAGCCCGGAATATTATTGAGGGTTTTAGTAACATAATTTTCTAAAATATAGGGAAGTGCAATCCTACCAATAATCAATAGCACGACGATAAGAACTGGTAACACATACCTTTTCTTAGTGTACTTTTTTCTTTTCTCATTTTTACTCATGCCCAGAAGTTTATGCTAAAATGAGATTAAAAATCAGTATGTTAAGTTAAAAAATTTTTAAAAATGCATCAGCAAAAAAAAGCTAAGGAATATTAACCGTATAGGACGCTTCAAAAGTTTTATTGGCTTCTAGAATTTCAATCCCTTCTTTGGTTTTTAGGTTTTGATCGGTGCCCTCAATATCGGCAATTCCTAGCCAGGGTTCAATGCAAACATAGGGTGCGCCCGGTTTAGCCCAAATTCCCAGGTTTTTAAAATCTGAATATTCTACTGATAAAATTGCACCAGAATTTTTACTTTTTAATGCAACTTTTTTAGACCTAATATTTTTGAAAATCAGTGCGTCTTTGGCAAAAAGCTCTTTATGTAGTCTAATTTTATCTTCGTTGTCTAATATTCCCTCGGTGTTATAACTTACCAGTCCATTTTTGCTTAAAACATGGGTTCGTAAGTCCATTTTTTGATCAAATTCCAGGTAATAATCTTCGTAAACTTCATTTTTACTAATAGGAGTATTAAACGCAGGATGCCCGCCCAGTGAAAAATAAAGGGGTTTTTCGTCTAAATTGAAAACTTGATGTTTAATTTTCAGGCTTTTTTCATCCAGAATAAATGAGATTTCAAACCTAAATTTAAATGGATAAATTTCTAAAGTTTTTTCTGAATATTCCAGTTGAAATGCTAAAGAATTTGAAGTTTTTTCCTTGAATTTAATTTCTTCATTATACCTAATAAACCCGTGTTTAGGCATTTTATAAGTTTTTCCGTCAAAAATATATTCCCCGTTTTTTAAGACACCAATTACTGGAAACAAATTAGGCGCCTGGCTTGCCCAAAATTCAGGATTTCCCTGCCATAAATGTTCTATTCCGGTTTCCAGGTTTTTAAGGCTGGATATTTCTGCGCCAATGGAATTTACGTTAATACTTAAGAACTCGTTCTGTAACTCGTGCATTTCAACAATTATTTTTTCTTTCTCCTGTTCGCATTTTTATCCCCGCGAGTTTTTGGCTTTTTATACTTTTTGGCAATTTCTCTTCGGTAAGATCCGCCAAGATTCTCTTTCCTGTTTTTTTCTTTCTTCTCGTGAAAAGCAGGGCCGGGAGCGTTTTCGTCCTTATTTTTCCCCGGGTTATTAATTTCAAAAACCTTAGGTTGCTCTTCCGGAATTAATTCTGAAGAAATTTCAATTTCCGCAGGTAATTCTTCCTGCGGAACTTCCATTTTCATCAGAGCTTCAATTTTTTCAAGTGATTCCAATTCAGCTTCCGTAGTCATTAATATCGAATTCCCTTCCTTTTCGGCCCTTCCGGTACGGCCAATTCGGTGCATATAATTTTCAGGATATTTTGGCGTATCAAAATTGATCACGTGGCTTACCGATTCAATATCAAGTCCACGAGCCATAACATCGGTTGCAACTAAAATTCGGCAAAATCCGCTGCCAAATTGTTTGATACTACGCAAACGATAATTTTGGGTTTTATTGGAATGAATAACCGTGCATTCATCATGGAAATACTGTTCTAATTCCGGGTAAAGTCGGTCGGCCATTCTTTTATAAGCCACAAAGATCAAGACCTTGGAGTAGGTTTCTTTATCGGCTAAAAGATGTTTTAGTAAATTTACTTTAGTATAGAAGTTCGGGATTTTATAACCGGTTTGTTTAATATTATCAAGGGGCGTTCCACTGGCAGCGACAGAAATAGTTTGCGGACTTTTAAAATTAGCCTCGATTAGATTTTCAACATTTTCAGTAATTGTTGCTGAAAACATAATGTTTTGTCGGTTCTGCGGAAGCAATTCAAAGATATTATTGATCTGAAATTTAAAACCCAGGTCTAACATCACATCTACTTCATCTATCACTAATTTTTGAATAGATTTTAACTGAAGCGCGCGTCTAAGTACAAGATCGTACAATCTTCCCGGTGTGGCTACCACAATATCCTGGCCCTGTAAAAGCGATTGATGCTGCGTGTTCATATTTACACCACCATAAATACCGGTGATACGAACATTCATATAAGCGGTTAGTTTTTCAATTTCTTCAACTACCTGCACCACAAGTTCGCGCGTAGGCACCAAAACCAGTACCCGCGGATTTTTTTGTTCCGAATATTTAAGCATTCGTAATATTGGAAGCATATAGGCAAAGGTTTTCCCGGTACCGGTTTGCGCGATGCCCACCATATCTTTCCCAGACATAATTGTAGAAAAAGATTCCTCTTGAATAGGTGTAGGCGTGTTAATGCCAATATCTTCCAGCGCATTGCGCAGGGGAGTGGTAATATTTAAATCCTGAAAAGTCACTAAATGAAGTTTTTATGAACCGGCAAAGTTAGTGAAACTCTAATTTAAAATTGCTCCTGGCAATTTTAAATTAGTTAGTTGAACTAATCCCGTGGCAGGACGGGAAATAATCTATAAAAGTTCTGAATTATTTTATTTTCAAAAACCGTCTTGCTGAACTTGTTTCAGCATCTAAGATGAATAAATGTAAAACTCAACTAAGACCTCCGATAGAAATCGGAGCAGGCTCTGAACCTAGTTCAGAGTGACGAGGAATTACAAACTTAGAATAAAATGAAAGCTCACAAGTTTTTCAATTCTATCAATAAGGAATCATTTCATTTATTTCGGTATTTTTGATAAAAATCATTTAGATGAAAAAGATTCTTGCCTTTACCGGTTCCAATAGTAGTACTTCCATTAATTTTCAGTTATTAACACATGTAGCTAATCGCATACAGGGGCACGAGGTAAAAGTTCAGGATTTTACCCAGTATGAATTACCAATTTATAGCGTCGATAGGGAAATGGAGAAGGGTATGCCTATAGGCGCCACCATAATTAATAATATTATTAAGGACCACGACGCATTGGTAATTGCGGTGAATGAGCATAATGGCAATGTTTCAGCTTACTTTAAAAATATAATCGATTGGCTTTCCCGATTAGACCGTAATTTCCTTGAGGGAAAAAAGATTTTATTGATCAGTACTTCTCCCGGCAAACGTGGAGCCGCATCAGCTTTAGAATATACTAAGGGGATTTTACCAAGATTTGGCGGCGAGGTGATAGAAAGCTTCAGTTTACCTTCCTTTAATGATAATTTTAAAGACGGGAAGGTGCTAAATGAAGTACTGGATATGGGAATAGAAGATGTGTTAACCACTTTTTCTCATCAACTGGAAGAATAAAATTATCTCGCTTTTTTTATATTGAATTCTTCGTTGGCCTTGCCAATACTGGACAATTCAGTTTCAGATTTCCCTGTAAGTCCCATATCTTCCTTGTGTTTGTCTACCGGGCTTCCGAATAATATAAGCCAGGCTTCTTTTAGTGATTTAGCCTTCCAGATATCCTTGCCAACCTCAATCCATTCGTGGAAAACGAGGAAAAAAGGATTGTAGGAGTTTACCGGTTTGGTAATACCATAACGGGGTTTTTCATCTTCTTCCTGGAAAGTTCCGAAAATACGATCCCAGAATATAAAAGTAGAACCATAATTTTTATCCAGATATCTTTCATTTACCGAATGGTGTACCCGGTGGTGCGAGGGCGTAGTAAAGATATACTCGATTGGCCGGGGTAATTTTTTTATTAATTCGGTATGAATCCAGAATTGATAAAGTACTTCCAGTTGATGCACAATAAAGAACACCAAGGGATGAAAGCCTAACAATACTACCGGTAAAAAGAAAATGATCTTTAAATTCTGCGTCCAGGATAATCTAAAAGAAGTTGATAAATTATAATGTTCAGAAGAATGATGAACCACGTGTGTAGACCACCAAAAACGTTGTTCGTGAGCAAATCTATGTGCCCAATACCTGCTAAAATCCAATAATATTAAACATAATACATAAGACCACCAGGTATGTGGAATTTTAAACGGCGCCAGATTAAAAAAGAAAAGGAACACCATAAAGACTCCTATTTTCATAAACCCGTTCAGGATTAAATTACCAATCCCAATGGCTGTAGAAGCCAGGAAATCTTTCCCCGAATAAAGATTTTTGTACTTTTTTCTACCAATAAGGAATTCAAGTAAAACAAAAAAGAACATAAGTGGGGCCACAACCCAAATAACAGTAGTGAAATCAAGGTTTTCTATATCGGCTAAAGTAAGTTTTTCTGAATCTGTAAACATTGAAAATATTGGATCTTTATATTGAATTTTGCGCTTGGGAGGACTTGTCTTAATATTAAACTTTTTTCCTGCGATTTCAAAAGTATTTTTAGTTAATTTTTTTTCTGCTTTAATAAGGCTTTGTTTTCAATTAAATTTTTGGCAAAATCACAAAAGATTTTAAATATGTGCTACGTTAAATTGTTCTTACCTTTGCGCCCAAAATTGAAGCCAGGTGCGTACTAAACTAACTTATACTTTAGAAAAGCCGTTAAAATTCAAACAGCAACTCTTGCAATGGAGTAAGCAGTTTGAAGAAATTGCCTGGCTGGACAGCAATAATTACCATCAGGAGCATGGCGAATTTGATGCTTTGCTGGCTGTGGGCGCATTTACCGCAATAAAAACCGATTACCACCAGGCTTTTGCCACACTTCAGGAATACCAGCAAACCACTAAAGATTGGATTTTCGGTTACCTGTCTTACGATCTTAAAAATGACGTGGAAAGACTTTCTTCTAAAAACCACGACGGATTGGATTTCCCGGATCTCTATTTTTTTCAGCCTCAAAAACTATTCTTGCTGAAAGGAGACCAGTTGGAAATGCATTATTTAAATATGCTGGACGATGAAATTGAAGAAGATTTTACCGAGATTTCAAATCTATCAATAAACCAGATTGAAACCGGAAAACCGGAAACCGAAAACCCGGAATCAAAAATACAGGCTAGAATCTCTAAAGAAGAATATCTTCAAAAAGTCGAAAAAATGCTCGCTTATATCCAGCGCGGCGATATTTATGAAGCAAATTTTTGCCAGGAATTTTTTGCTGAAAATAGAGAGATTGAGCCTTTTAAAGTTTTTCAGGACCTTAATGATCTCTCGGGCCCGCCATTTGCGACTTTTCTCAAACTGGAAGAACATTATTTGCTTTCGGCTTCGCCAGAGCGCTATTTAAAGAAATCAGGATCAAAATTAATTTCCCAACCTATAAAGGGCACAGCCAGGCGCTCGCAGAATTCAGAAGAAGATATCAAAATTGCCGAGGAGCTTTCCAAAGACCCGAAGGAGCAATCTGAAAATGTGATGATCGTAGACCTGGTGCGAAATGACCTCTCTAAAATTGCGAAAATAGCCAGTGTAAATGTAGATGAACTTTGCAAGGTTTATTCCTTTAAACAAGTGCATCAAATGATTTCTACAGTTTCTGCGGAACTTGATGACGGCATTCCGCCGGTAGAAGCTTTACGAGCAACATTTCCTATGGGAAGTATGACGGGGGCGCCAAAGATTTCAGCAATGAAAATTATTGAAGAGCTGGAAGAAACAAAACGCGGACTCTACAGTGGTGCGGTGGGTTATTTTACTCCAAACGGCGATTTCGATTTTAACGTGGTTATACGCAGTATTTTATATAACTCGGCGAAAAAATATGTGTCTTTTTCGGTTGGAGGCGCAATTACTGCCGGTTCTAAACCGGAGAAAGAGTATGAGGAATGCCTGTTAAAGGCAGCCGCAATGCGGCATGCTTTAGAATAAATTTTTCAAGAATTTCAAATAATCTTGGCCAAAAAGGTATTTTAAAGTCCTCCCTTTCGGGGAGGATTTAGGAGGGGCTTTTCGTATCTTTGATTTTCTATGGAAAAAGCTTTCAAAAATGAGATCAAATCTCAATTCCCGTACTTGTGTAACACCAGGCTTTTGCTTGCAGTAAGCGGCGGGGTAGATAGCGTGGTACTGGTCCATTTATGTAATTCGGCTAAACTTGATTTTGCTTTAGCACATTGCAATTTTAACCTTAGAGATGAAGAAAGTGATGCCGATGAAGATTTTGTAACCGACCTTGCAAAAAGGTTAAAAGTGAAGCTTTTTGTAGAGAATTTTGATACCGAGCAATACGCTAAAGATAATGGCCTATCCATTCAAATGGCGGCACGAGATCTTAGGTATGAATGGTTTGAAGAATTAAGAATAAAACATCAATTTGATTATACCCTCACGGCTCATCACGCGAACGATAGTTTAGAAACTTTTTTTATTAATTTATTACGAGGTGCCGGTCTGGAAGGTTTAAGCGGTATAAATGCTGACAGTAATAAGATAATAAGACCTTTGCTTAATTTCTCCCGAAAAGAAATAGAAGCTTACGCGAGAGATAATAATATTGCCTGGCGAGAAGATAGCACGAATGCTTCTACAAAATACCTTCGGAATAAAATTAGGCACGAGCTTGTACCTGTTTTAGAAGAAATAAATCCGCAGTTTTTAGAAACTTTTTTAATAACTCAATCTCATTTAAAAGAAAATGAGGAATTGGTAGAGGATTATATGAGTTTGCTCTACCCAAAAATTATAGGTAAAACAAAATACGGTTACAGCCTGGATATAAATTATCTTAAAAAAGTACCGAATACTTCAGCCATTTTATACCAATTGCTTAAATCTTTCGGCTTTACCGAATGGAACGATGTTTACAATTTATTAGATGCACAACCGGGAAAAATGGTTTTTTCAGCATCACACAGGTTAATAAAAGATCGGGATTATTTGCTGCTTACCGAAATTGATAAAACGGAAAATAAAACTTATAAAATTGCGAAAAATGAAGATTTTGCAATGTTGCCAATGGGAACTTTTTCATTTTCAGAAGTTAAAGAAATAACAGAAAAAACTTCAAATTGTATTTATGTAGATCCTGAAAAATTGGATTATCCGCTCATGGTAAGAAAATGGCAGGAGGGCGATATATTTTATCCTTTTGGGATGAAAGGAAAGAAGAAGTTAAGCGACTTCTTTAAAGACAAAAAATTATCTTTGCCCGAGAAAGAAAACAGCTGGTTGCTGTGCTCTGGCGAAAAAATTGTTTGGGTGATTAATCAGCGTGCCGACAGGCGTTTTTCAATTACTTCACCCGATCAAAAAATTATAAAAATCACTTTCAGTTTATGAAATATCTGGCGAGTCTGCTCTTATTTTTTATTCCATTTATCCAATTACAGGCACAATATTTTGACGACGGGAGCGGAGATTCCCAAATGGCAGATCCCATAAGCTGGGAAGCTTCCGTAGAAAAGGAAAACGATAGTATCTTCACGCTTATTTTTACTGCAAATCTTGAAGATGGCTGGCATTTATATTCGCAAAAGGAAGCCGATATTGATATTGCGCCTATCGCCACGACTTTCTCTTATAATAATACTGAAGAAAATTTTGAACTTATTGGTGAAACTACAGAGCCAGATATAGAACCTATTTACGACAAGGTTTTTGAAGCCGATATCACCTATTTTGAACATGAAGCGGTTTTTAGGCAACAAATAAAAGTACAGCCTGAAAGTGATCCTGAAATTATTGCCGAAATTTATTTCTCTGTTTGTGATGATGAAAAATGTTTGCCTCCGGAAACCGAACGTTTCAATATTTCTCTTGAAGACAATGAAATAACCGCAGGTTTTACCGACCTGGAAATTTCTGAAAAAGACAAAGAACTTACCGAAGCATTAAACATTAATGTTTCAGGAATGGAAAAATTTGCCCCTGAAGAGGAAGAGGGCAATAATTTTCTAAATATTTTTCTGCTTGGTTTTATTGGTGGTTTAATCGCTTTGCTTACACCTTGTGTTTTTCCTATGATTCCGCTTACGGTTTCATTTTTTACCAAGGGCGCTAAAAACCGACAAAAAGGATTGGTTAACGCGATTTTATACGGTTTTTTCATATTCATTATCTATGTTTTGCTCAGCTTACCTTTTCATTTACTGGACAGTGTAAATCCTGAAATTCTCAATAATATCTCCACAAATGTTACGCTGAATATTATTTTCTTTATCATTTTCATCATTTTCGCGTTCTCTTTTTTCGGTTATTATGAGATCACCTTACCGAGTTCCTGGAGTAATAAGATGGACGATAAAGCTTCTAGCGTGGGAGGTTTTGTAGGCATCTTTTTTATGGCACTTACATTAGCTTTAGTTTCTTTTTCCTGTACCGGCCCTATTTTAGGTTCACTCCTTGGTGGATCGCTTACCAGTGATGGTGGTGCGATGCAGCTTTCTATGGGAATGGCTGGTTTTGGTCTTGCGCTGGCGCTTCCTTTTGCACTTTTCGCTCTATTTCCTAACTGGCTTAATTCTTTGCCAAAAAGTGGCGGTTGGCTAAATACGGTAAAAGTAACCTTAGGTTTTATAGAATTAGGACTGGCCTTTAAATTCCTTTCTAACGCCGATCTTGTGGAACATTGGGGACTTCTAAAGCGTGAAATTTTCCTTGGAATATGGATTCTTGTAGGTTTAGGACTTATGGCTTATTTATTCGGATTTATTCGTTTTCCTCACGATGGGCCTAAAAAGAAAATCAGTAAAGTTAGATTTGGTGTGGGCGTGCTTACTTTCTTATTTGTACTTTATTTAATTCCCGGTTTAACCAATACTTCTGCAGCCAACCTTAAATTATTAAGTGGTTTTCCTCCACCATTATTTTATAGCATTTACGACAAAGGTACCGAAGCACCTTTAGGCCTGGAAGCATACAAAGACTGGGATAAAGGCCTTGAAGCCGCCCGGGAGCAAAACAAACCTATAATCCTGGATTTTACCGGTTGGGCCTGTGTAAACTGCCGGAAAATGGAGGAGCAGGTTTGGAGTAATCCAGAAGTTTTTGACGTTTTAAATGAAGAATATATTCTTATTTCCCTGTATGTAGACGATAGAAAGGAACTCCCCGAGGCAGCGCAGTTTAATTATCTAAAACCAAAAGGAGGAATAAAACCTATTGAAACTATTGGTGATAAATGGGCAACTTTTCAAACCCTTAATTTTAAAAATAATTCCCAACCATTTTATGTGTTGCTGGATAATGATGTAAATCTTCTTAACGAACCTGTTGGTTACACGCCAAACGAGTCAGAATATCTTACCTGGCTTCAAGAAGGTCTTACTAAATTCCAGGAGACAGCGGTAAAATAATCTAAAGCGGGTTAAGCCAGGAAGGCATAAAAGGGAAAATGTTTTTAATTTAGAAGCAGGCCTTGACGCATTTAAAACTCGATTATCGACTAAAATTCCTTTAGGTTTGTCGGGGTAATTTCTATCTTAGGGGCTTAAAATATCCCTTAACTATGAAATTACTCCGTTTAAGTTTTATTCTTCTGTTTTTGAGTTTTTTACCCGTTCATCTTATTTCACAAGAAGAATATGATGTAAAAGAACATTATAACAAAACAGAAGTAGATATCCCAATGCGGGACGGAACTTTGTTACACACTACCATCTATTCCCCAAAAGATACTACTAAAGAATATCCTATTTTAATGCAACGAACTCCATATAGCTCCCGGCCTTATGGAAAAGATCAATTTCGTTCGCTTATTAGCCCGAATGAATATTTGATGAAAGAAGGGAATATAGTGGTTTACCAGGATGTACGGGGCCGCTGGATGAGTGAAGGGAGGTATGATAATATGCGGGCAATTATTCCGAAAAAATCTGGAAATGAATTTGACGAATCCAGCGATACTTATGATACTATTGAATGGCTTATTGAGAATGTAGATAATAATAATGGTAGGGTAGGAACCTGGGGAATTTCGTATCCCGGTCACTACGCTGTTGCTTCTTTAGTAGATGCTCACCCAGCTCTAAAAGCCTCATCTCCACAAGCCGGAATAGGTGATTTCTTTTTTGACGATTTTCATCACAATGGGGCTTATTTATTGAGTTACTGGAGAGCAACCGCACTTTTTGGATATGACAAAACCAGCCCTACTACCGAAGCCTGGTACGAATTGCCGGGTCTTGGTACCCAGGATCAGTACCAGTTTTTTTTAGATGTGGGACCACTTAGTAATCTGGACGAATATTATGGAGAAGACAATATATTTTGGCAACAACTAAAAGAGCATCCAAATTATGATGAATTTTGGCAGAGTCGCGGGATTATTCAGCATTTAGAAGATATTGAACCCGCCGTAATGGTTGTGGGCGGATTGTTTGATGCTGAAGATCTTTACGGTCCTTTTAATACTTACAAGAAAATTGAAGAAACCAGTGATAATTATAATATCATGGTTTTTGGCCCGTGGAGCCACGGCGATTGGGCGAGACAAACCGAAAGGCAGGCTGTAGGAAATGTTTATTTTGGCGATAATATTTCTGAAAATTATCAAAGAAATATTGAAACAAAATTCTTTAACCACTTTTTAAAAGAAGACGGCGATGGTGATGTAGATCTAGCTGAAGCTTATGTTTACGATACCGGAGCCCGAAAATGGAATTCTTATGAAGCCTGGCCTCCAAAAGAAGCAGAATCTAAAGTTTTTTACCTGGGAGATAACCAGGAATTAACCAACGAAGCTACCAATAATGAAGAAAGCTTTGTAAGTGACCCTGCAAAACCTGTATCATATAATAATGAAATTAAAGCGGTGTTCACTCCAAGAGAATATATGACAGGCGACCAGCGTTTTGCCGCCAGGAGACCAGATGTTTTGGTTTTTGAAACCGAAGTACTGGAAGAAGATATGAAACTTACCGGTGAGATTTTGGCACGTTTAAACGTGGCAACCACAGGAACTGCGGCAGATTGGGTGGTAAAAGTAATAGATGTTTACCCGGCCGACTCAGAAGATTACGAAGAAACCATGGACCATCTTGATATGGACAACTACCATATGATGGTGCGTAGTGAAGTGATGCGAGGCAGATTTAGAAACAGTTTTGAAAATCCCGAGCCATTTGAGCCTAACAAGAAGACCCCGGTAAATATTACGCTGCAGGATATTAACCATACCTTTAAAAAAGGACATAAATTACAAATTCAGGTGCAAAGTACCTGGTTTCCGCTTATAGACAGAAATCCTCAAACTTTTGTGCCAAATATTTTTGAAGCCGAAGAAGAAGATTTTCAGAAACAAACCCACACCATTTATGGAGATTCTGCAATAGAATTTTCAATATTAAAAGAATAGCCTATGAGTATTAGATTTATTCATAAAATCCTTCTAATCAGTTTCCTGTTTTTAGGTATTTCATGTAGTCAAAAAGAAGGAAATTATTCCGAAGAAGAAATAGCAGAACATTCGGCAGAATTAAATGAATATTTTGAAAAAGAATTTCAAAAAGACGTGGAAGAATCGCCTATGATGCAAACCCAATTGGGACAAAAAACCAATTATGGGAAGTGGGACGATTTTTCACACCTTAAATATGCCGAAGATCGAAAAAAAGCTAAAAAGCGTTTAGAATATTTAAAGAAAGTAGATGCTTCAGCCCTAAACGAGCAAACGCGTTTGAGTTACGATTTATACCTTCAGAAATTAGAAAATGAAGTCGCCGATTATGATTTTCGGTTTTATAATTATCCGGTAAACCAGATGTTTGGGCGCCATGCCGAGCTGCCAGCTTTTTTAATTAATATGCACCGTATAGATTCTATAAGCGATGCCGAAGCTTATATATCCAGGCTAAAGGGGATTCCCAAGGTTATGGAAGAGGTTATTGGAAATCTAAAAATTAGGGAACAAAATGGGATTGTTCCGCCGGTTTTTGTTTTTGACAGGGTTTTGGAATCCAGTAGAAATGTAATTAAAGGCAAACCCTTCGGCAAATCTGTAGAAAACAGTGCCTTACTCAACGACTTTAAATCTAAGCTATCTAAGCTGGAAATTACAAAAGCGCAGGAAAAAGAACTCATTTCAAAAGCTGAAAATGCTCTGGTTAAAGAAGTAAAACCCGCTTACGAAAATTTAATTTCTTTTCTGGAAACTCAACAAAAACGTGCAAATAATGATGCTGGCGCGTGGAAATTTCCAAAAGGAGACGAGTTTTATGCCAATGCTCTTAAAAGAACTACAACTACTAATCTTTCGGCCCAGGAAATTCATCAAATAGGGTTGGATGAAGTAGCACGTATTCACGGCGAAATGGAAAAAATAAAAGAAGAGGTAGGCTTTGAAGGCACACTACAGGACTTCTTTGAGTTTATGCGTACTAATGAGCAATTTTATTACGCCAACGATTCTCTTGGTAAACAAAAATATCTTGCTGAAGCTACCGAAATTATAAACACAATGAAGGCGAATTTAGACGAACTTTTTCTCACAGAACCTGAAGCAGAACTGGTAGTAAAAGCGGTAGAACCTTTTAGAGAAAAAAGTGCCGGGAAAGCATTTTACCAACAACCTGCAAAAGATGGTTCAAGGCCGGGAACTTATTATGCTAATTTATACGATATGGCTGCTATGCCTACTTACCAAATGGAAGCTTTGGCATACCACGAAGGTATCCCAGGCCACCATATGCAAATTGCCATAGCCCAGGAGTTGGAGGATATTCCGCAGTTTAGAAAGTTTAGTTTTTACACCGCTTATGTGGAAGGTTGGGGCCTCTACAGCGAATTATTACCAAAGGAAATAGGGTTTTACAAAGACCCTTATTCTAATTTTGGTAGATTGGCAATGGAACTCTGGCGTTCTTGCAGGCTAGTGGTAGATACGGGAATTCACGCTAAAAAATGGACCAGGCAGGAAGGAATAGAATATTATAAAGCGAATACGCCCAATGCAGAAAGTGACTGCGTGAAAATGGTAGAACGACACATTGTTATGCCGGGGCAGGCTACAGCCTATAAAATAGGAATGAATAAAATACTGGAGTTAAGGGAAGAAGCAGAACAAAAACTAGATGATGATTTTGATATTAGGGAATTCCATGATGTAATTCTATTAGATGGAGCTTTACCTTTGAATATTCTGGAAGAAAAAGTAGATAACTGGATTTCCGGTAAAACCAACTAAAAAAAATAATTTGAAAACTCAAAAAGAAGATTTAAAAACGGTAGCTATTGTTAATAATAACGGGAGTGAACTCCAGGTTCTTAACTATGGTGCTGCTGTTATAAGCCTTAAAATAAAAGATAAGGCCGGGAATAAAGTGAATGTGGTGGTTAGCCCGCGGGCAGAAGAATTTATAACTTCGGCCTATAAAGAGCATAATAAATGTTTTGGTGCTTCGGTGGGGCGTTATGCCGGTAGAATTTCCAATGGGGAGTTTCAGTTGGATAATACTACCTATAAATTAAATGAAACCAATAATGTTCATCTTCACGGCGGCGAGAATGGATTTCAGTATAAAATATGGAAAATTGAAGAAGAGGAAGTGGCGCCCAATCCTTCAGTAAAACTAACTTATTTCAGCAAGGACGGGGAAGAATATTATCCTGGGAATTTACAGGTTGAGGTTAAATATACGCTTACTGAAAATGATGAATTGCTTATAGAATATTCGGCTAAAACCGATAAAAAAACTGTGATTAATCTTACCAATCATACTTATTTTAACCTTAATGGAGGTGGCAGTATAAGCGATCATTTTTTAAAGATTGAAGCTGAAAAAATCCTTGAAGTAGATAAAAACTTATTGCCTACCGGTAATTTAACCAAACTTAAAAAGCATCCTAAAAACTTTATTGAAGGTAAATTAATTGGAAACAGGAGCCTGGATGATACCTATGTTTTAAAATCTGATAAAGATGAAGTTGCGGCAAGGCTTTTTGCTCCTTTAACCGGAATAAAGATGGAAGTAAAAACCAATCAAAAAGCACTGGTGGCTTATGCTCCAGAAAACCTTCCGGAAGATTTGAATTACCATACCGAAATCGCTGAAGAATATCCTTCGTTATGTTTAGAGGCACAAAATTTCCCTGATGCTCCTAATTTTAGAAACTTTCCTGAAGCGGTTTTAAAACCGGGAGATCAGTACTACAATTGGATCTCATATAACTTCTCGGTTAGCGGTCAATAATAAGTTTATGCCTTAAGTAGGATCAAAACTCATATATAATTTTATATTTAACAAAATTTTTAAATAAGCTATGGTTGGAATTTTATCATTCATTGGTTTTACCCTATTAGTGGCTGTAATTGCCTATTTAGCCACCAGAAAAACCGATGAAAGTACAAGTGATGGATATTTTCTTGGTGGAAGGAGCCTTACTGCAGGAGTTATTGCAGGTTCGGTTTTACTCACAAATTTATCTACAGAACAAATTGTAGGTTTAAATGGCCAGGCTTTTAGTGAAGGAATTTTAGTAATGGCCTGGGAAACCCTTGCAGCCATAGCCATAGTAATAACCGCATTATTCTTACTACCACGTTATTTAAAAGGAGGGCTAACCACAGTACCACAATTTTTAGAAAAACGTTTTGATAGAGGAACCAAAACCCTGGTTTCGGCGCTATTCCTATCGGGGTATATGATTATTTTCTTACCTATTGTTTTGTATTCCGGTGCATTAGCAATTAGTACGATGTTCGGAATTCCTGAAATGTTGGGAGTTAGTGCAAATACCGCCTTATGGCTTACGGTATGGGGGATAGGGATCGTAGGATCTATTTACGCAATTTTTGGAGGGTTAAAAGCTGTAGCAGTTTCAGATACTATTAATGCTGTAGGTTTACTCGTAGGAGGTTTGTTAATTCCCATTTTTGGACTTATGGCTATTGGAGACGGCGGAATTATTAATGGGCTGGAAGTTTTAGTAGATTCTAATCCCGAGAAGTTTAATTCTATTGGAGAGCCTGAAGCTTCGGTTCCTTTTTCAACAATATTTACCGGAATGATGCTTGTGCAATTATTTTACTGGGGAACCAACCAGGCAATTATTCAGCGAGCTCTGGCGGCTAAAAACCTTAGGGAAGGCCAAAAAGGTCTAATGCTAGCTGCTTTTATAAAGATTCTCGGGCCAATTATCGTAGTTCTTCCGGGTATTATTGCCTGGCATATGTTTCAGGGCGATTTAGAGAATGCCGACCAGGCATATCCTGCTTTGGTAAATGCGGTACTACCACCGGTGCTTACAGGATTTTTTGCGGCTGTACTTTTCGGTGCAATTTTGAGTTCTTTCAATTCAGCATTAAACAGTTCGGTTACCCTTTTTGGAATAGATATTTACAAACAATATTTTAACCAGGAAGCCAGTGAAGCGAAAGTAGTAAAACAAGGAAAACGCTTTGGAATATTCCTGGCCATTGGAGCTATGCTTATTGCGCCTTTTATAGCCAATGCGCCCCAGGGGCTTTTTGGGTATTTGCAGGAAGTAAACGGAAGTTACAGTATTCCAATTTTAACTATTGTTATTGTAGGTTATCTTACTAAACGAATTCCAGCGATTGCGGCTAAAGTGGCTATTTTTAGTGGGGTTGGGTTCTATTTAATCTATTTAGGACTAAAGTATTTTGTGGTAGGAGAAGATGCACTACCGCATTACCTTCACGTAATGGCGATATTATTTGTTCTGAACGTACTTATTATGTTTATAATCGGTAAATGGAAACCAAGAATTGAACCTTTTATTTTAGATTATACCAGGCAGGTAGATATTCAACCCTGGAAACTGGTAAAACCGGTTGGGCTTGGAATTGTGGTACTCGTGGTATTTATCTATGTATATTTTGCTCAATAATTAAGTGCAAAATCCGAGCTTAAAGAATTTTTATATCTTAGTTTAAACTTCAATTTTTAATGAAACCGTTTCAAAAGGATTTCTACATTCAAGAAGATAAAATGTACGTGGCTACAGACTGCGTAATTTTTGGATTTGATGAAGGAAACCTGAAGCTTCTCATTTTTAAAAGAAGGGTTAAACCACTTATGGGAACCTGGTCTCTTATAGGAAGTTTTGTGAAATTGGATGAAGATGTGAAAGAAGCCGCAAAACGTGTTTTAAAGGAAATAACCGGCCTGGAAAACGTGTTTATGGAAGAACTAAAAACCTATGGCACCACGTTTCGTGATCCTGGATATAGAACTATTTCTATTGCCCAGTATGCTTTAATAAGAATTGGCGAGTATGATAAGGAACTGGTAGAGAGACATGGAGCGCATTGGTATGATATAGAAGATGTGCCAGATTTGGTGCTGGAACATAATCAAATGGTAAAAGATGCCCTGCTTAGAATACGCAGAAAAGCCAGGTATAAACCCATAGGATTCGAATTACTTCCAGAGAAATTTACCATTCCGCAATTACAAAAGCTTTATGAGGCCGTTTATCATAAAGAAATCGATTCCCGAAACTTTAGAAAAAAAGTACTTTCCTTAAATGTGTTGGTTAAATTAGACGAAAAAGATATGTCTACTTCGCGGCGCGGTGCATTTTTATACAAATTTGACCGCAAAAAATACCTGAAACTTCAAGAGTCCGGCTTCAATTTTGAAATCGCCTAATTGAAGTTTTTTCTTCTAAAATGTGTTAAGAAAATTTTAAAAAAAATCTATTCCGAAAAATTTGTTTTCTGAAAATTAATTGTAAATTTTACGTTTATAATAATTTGCGAAGAAAAGATAGTTGTGGAATACATATTTGAGTCAATCGTTTTTCCTTCAGCCTTGTTTTTATAATTAAAGTCTTATTCCTGGTGAGTTTCACCTGAATTTTGACTTTTCTATTTTCTATTTTATTATACCAACTTAATATATAAATAATGGACAAGAAATTCACAAGACGTAATGCGTTAAAAAGTATAGCCATTGGTTCAGGGGTTTTGAGCCTGGGTGGAGTAGCATCTTCTTTTGCTGCTATGAAATATATAGATAACAACAGCTTACCTAATAGAAAAAAGAACAATGTTAAGCATTCGGTTTGCCGATGGTGTTTTCAGAATATTCCTTTAGATGAATTTGCAAAAACCTGTGCGAGTATGGGAATTCAGGCAATAGATCTTTTAAAACCTTCAGAATGGGATACAGTGGAAAAATATGGCCTGGTTTGTTCTATGGCAACAGACGATTTTGCCATTATTGAAAATGGATTTAATGAGCCAAAAAACCATAAAGATCTTCAGGAAAAATATAAGGGTTTAATTGATAAAGCTTCAAAACATAACATTAAAAACGTAATTGTTTTCTCGGGAAATAGACGCGGAATGGATGAGAAAACCGGAATTAAAAATTGCTCAAAAGGTTTAAAGCCGCTGCTTAAATACGCTATAAAGAAAAATGTAAACCTGGTAATGGAGTTGCTTAACAGTAAGGTTAATCATCCAGATTATATGGCAGATCATACCGAATGGGGTGTTGCCCTGGCTGAAGAAATGGGAGCAGATAACTTTAAATTGCTCTACGACATTTACCATATGCAGGTAATGGAAGGAGATATTATTGCTACAATTAAAAAGCACCATAAACACATAAATCATTATCACACTGCCGGAGTTCCCGGTCGTAACGAAATTGGTGATACCCAGGAACTTTTTTATCCTGCAATTATGAAAGCCATTGTAGAAACCGGTTTTGAAGGTTTTGTTGCCCAGGAATTTATTCCTACCAATTCCGATGAAATTTCTTCATTAAAGAAAGCTATTGAAATTTGTGATGTTTAAAATTTATATATGAAGAAGAGATTTTTGCTGAGTTTTATATTTTTTGTAATCAGTTTTATAAGTTTTGCCCAGGAAAAAGAAGATGTTTACGTAGATAATGAAGGCCTGATGCGTTGGGGGCATAACGATGCAGAAGTCAAAGGTTTTGGAGTCAATTATTCGGTACCTTTTGCGCACGGCTATCGAAGTGGTGAGAAATTAGGTATAGATCTAAAAAAAGCGATAGATAAGGATGTTTATCATTTTTCCCGACTCGGTTTTGATCTTTATAGAATTCACGTTTGGGATACTGAAATTAGTGATGAAGAAGGCAATTTAATAGTAAACGAACATCTCGAGTTATTTGATTATTTATTGAAAAAGCTCAAGGAACGTGATATAAATTTCGTGGTTACACCCATTGCTTATTGGGGAAATGGCTGGCCGGAACCCGATGAAGATACTCCCGGATTTTCTAACAAATACGAAAAAGCCGGAAGCTTAACTGAGCCCGGTGCTATTAAAGCTCAGGAAAATTATTTGAAGCAATTCCTGAATCACGTGAATCCGCATACGGGCGTAGCTTATAAAAATGAGCCAAACCTTATTGCTTTTGAAATTAGCAACGAACCGCACCATAAAGGAGAGCCTGAAGAAGTGCAGGAATTCATTGAGAAAATGGTGAAATCAATGAAAAGCACCGGCTCTAAGAAACCAATTTTCTATAATGTAAGTCATAGTATTCATCTCGCCGAATCTTATTTTGATGCTGGAATAGATGGCGGAACTTTTCAATGGTACCCAACAGGATTGGGGTTTCAGAAGGAATTGGAAGGGAATTTGTTACCAAATGTAAACGATTATCATATTCCGTTTAATGATGTAATTGAAGAAAATAACGCGGCGAAACTCGTGTACGAATTTGATGCCGCCGATGTGATGAAATCTTATATCTATCCTGCAATGGCAAGGAGTTTCCGGGAAGCCGGAATCCAGATAGGAACTCACTTCGCTTACGATCCTACTTATTTGGCGTTTGGAAATACCGAATACAATACGCACTATATGAACCTGGCCTACACGCCACAAAAAGCCCTCTCCTTAATGATGGTGGGAGAGATTTTTCATCAGGTTCCTGTAAATGGTGATTTTGGTATTTATCCAGAAAACCTGGAATTTCAGGATTTTACGATTGATTATGAAAAGGATCTCGCGGTATTAAATTCTGAAGAAAAATTTATTTATACCAATACGAATGATAATCAGCCAAAATCCTTAAAAAACCTCAAGCAAGTTGCCGGTTTTGGTAATTCTGAAGTGGTTAAATATGAAGGTAAAGGCGCCTATTTTCTCGATAAATTAGACGACGGTGTTTGGCGATTGGAAGTAATGCCTGATGCTATTTTGGTCGATAATCCTTTTGGAAGCAACAGCCTTGAAAAAACCGTTGCGGTGATCAAATGGAATGAATGGGAAATGACTTTAGATCTTGCCGGTTTAAATGAAGACTTTAGCCTGAAAGTTTTAAACAAAGACAATGAGTTTACACCTGAAGTTAAGGGGAAAACTTTTAAAATTCGTCCCGGAACTTATCTTTTGAAAAATAAAGGAGCCGAAATTGATGAAAATTCAGATATAAATTTAAGGTTCGAGCTGGAAGAGTTTACCGCTCCCGAAAGTACCGTAGCGCAAACTTATGTTATGCACCATCCGATAAAAGAACTTACCGAGAATTCTTCAGCAGAAATTAATGCAGAGATCGTTTCAGACAAAGAAATAGAAAAAGTAGAAGCCTGGCTGCAAAACGGGAATACTTATGAAGCTATTGAGCTTAAGAATAATAACGCTTATAATTATTCGGCGGAAATTCCGGAAAATGTGTTGAAAAATGGCTTTTTGGAGTATCGAATTATCGTTACTACTAATAAAGGAAAAGAAACTTTCCCCGGTGAAGTTTCTGGAAGTCCTGAAGATTGGGATTTTTATTTTGAAGAGGTATATACCACACAAATTGTAAAAGAGACTAAACCGCTTTATATTTTTAATGCTTCAGAAGACGAAGATTATGTAGTAGGCGAGTGGAGCCCTGAAAATAAGCTCGTGCCAACTGATATTCCGGGCGAAGCAGATTATCAGGTAAAAGTGGAGAAACTTTTTGAAAAAGATGTTGAAAACCCTGAGGCAGAACCGGTTTACGATTACTCTTTTCGATATAATTTCAATAGAAAAATTACGGGTCGTAAAAGCGAGTTAAATTCCAAAAATAGCCTTGTGATCAAAGCCAGAGCATTAACCGAAAGAACAGATAAACTTCAAATTGCCTTGGTAATGAAAAACGGAGCGGCTTTTGGAACTACATTAGATCTTGACCAGGAGACCAAAACTTATAAAATTGATCTTTCCGCTTTAAAACCGGTTAAAACAGTGAGTCTGCCAAGACCTTATCCTTCATTTTTACCGTATTATTTCGAACATTCTTATGAAGGCGATTTTGAATTAGAAAATACAGAAGCGCTGCAATTTTCAATCGGCCCGGGAATTGAAGATATTAAGCTGGAAAAGCCGCAGGGAGTTGGGATTATTTCGGTGAGTTTGGAATAATAAAATGAAAAAGGCGGTTTGAATAAACTTCATTCGTCAAGCTGAACTTGTTTCAGCTTCTAACTTGTTCTAATTGCTAGCATCTTAGATTCTGAAATGAATTCAGAATGACGAGTTAAAAATATTTTCCTTCCTACAAACAAAAATGCCTTTTGAAAATTTTCAAAAGGCATTTTTTATCTAATCTAAACAAGAGACTATCCGCATTTGGAAGAGCCGCAATCCTGACAGGTAAGGCAGCCTTCCTGATAGATAAGATTAGATGAATTACAATTGGTACATTTTTGTTTCTTGGCAACGGTACCATCGGCGATAAAGCGTTTTAGCGCCCTGGCAACTCCGTTTTTCCAGGTGTTTATAGATTCACTGTCTAGCTGCAGGCTGCTTATTAAATCTACAACCTTTTCAATTGGCATCCCGTGTCTAAGCGTGGTAGAGATCAATTTAGCATAATTCCAGTATTCCGGGTTGAATTTATGCGATAAGCCTTCTATAGTTGTCTTGTAACCTCGTTTGTTTTCATATTGGAAATCGTAACGAGAAGTTCCATCTTCATTTCTAGCTTTTATAATTGTCCCTTCAGTTACCCAGCGTGGAAGCAGAATTCCTTCTTCATCATCGGCAAAACCGGTGAAGATCTCGTAAGGTCTATCGTCAATTAAGCCAATGAAAGCAATCCATTTGTCTTTGTTATTCTGAAAACGAACCACATCTGCAGTTAAGCTTTGCGGACGAGTAGTTGGGAATGGCGTATTGTTTTCTTCTTCAGCCTCTTCTTTTTTCTCTTCGTTAGAAATTAGAACTCCAGAGCGAGAACCATCACGATACACGGTAACTCCTTTGCAACCGGCTTGCCAGGCTTCTAAATATAGCTGACCAACCAATTCTTCGGTAGCATCGTTTGGTAAATTAATGGTCACACTAATAGAGTGATCTACCCATTTTTGTACAGCTCCCTGCATTCTTACTTTACTCAGCCAATCAACATCGTTAGAAGTGGCTTTGTAGTAAGGAGAAGCTTTTACAAGTTTGTCCAGCTCGGCTTGTGTATAATCATCGGTTATTTCGTGGCCATTAACCTTCATCCATTCTTTAAATCGATGGTGGAAAACCACGTATTCTTCCCAGGAATCGCCAACTTCATCTACAAAATCTACACGGGAATCTTTATCGTTAGGATTTACTTTTCTTCTTCGTTTGTAAACAGGCATAAATACCGGCTCAATTCCAGAACTGGTTTGCGTCATTAAACTCGTAGTACCTGTAGGAGCAATAGTAAGTAAAGCAATATTACGGCGGCCGTATTCCAGCATATCATAATACAATTTCTCATCTGCCTCTTTAAGTCGAAGAATAAAAGGATTTTCTTTTTCTCTTTCTGAATCAAAAATTCCGAAAGCACCTCTTTCTTTTGCTGCATAAACTGAAGCTCTGTAAGCTTCAATAGCGATGTGCTTATGGATTTTTACTGAAAAATCTACACCTTCATCACTTCCGTATTTAATACCTAAAGCGGCAAGCATATCACCTTCAGCAGTGATGCCAATTCCGGTTCTTCTACCTTCTTTAGCTTTGGTTTGAATGTTTTTCCAAAGATTATATTCTACACCTTTAATTTCTGAACCTTCAGGATCTGCTTCAATTTTAGCAAGAATTGCATCAATTTTTTCTAATTCAAGATCAATGATATCGTCCATAATGCGCTGTGCAGCGGCAATATGTTTTTTGAAAAGTTCAAAATTGAAAGAAGCCTCTTTAGTAAACGGATTTTCTACATAAGAAAATAAGTTTATAGCTAACAGCCTACATGAATCATAAGGACAAAGCGGAATCTCCCCACATGGGTTGGTAGAAACCGTTTTGTAACCAAGATCGGCATAACAATCTGGGACCGATTCGTTAATTACGGTATCCCAGAAAAGAATTCCAGGCTCAGCCGATTTCCAGGCGTTATGTACTATTTTTTTCCAAAGCTTATTAGCTTCGATCTCTTTAGATTTCTTCGGATTTTCGCTAAAAATTGGATATTTCTGAACATAATTGCGATCTTCTTTAACCGAGCGCATAAATTCGTCATCAATTCTTACCGATACATTGGCGCCGGTTACTTTTCCCTGCTCCATTTTTGCATCTATAAAGTCTTCAGAATCTGGGTGATTAATAGAAACAGAAAGCATAAGCGCTCCACGACGCCCATCCTGCGCAACTTCACGAGTGGAGTTAGAATATCGTTCCATAAAAGGAACGATACCGGTAGAAGTAAGGGCAGAGTTTTTTACCGCCGAGCCTTTTGGGCGAATGTGGGAAAGGTCATGACCAACACCACCACGGCGTTTCATAAGCTGAACCTGTTCCTGGTCTATTTTCATAATCCCTCCATAAGAATCTGAATCGCCATCGTTACCAATTACGAAACAGTTAGAAAGGGAAGCAATTTGGTAAGGGTTACCTATACCGGCCATTGGGCTACCTTGAGGGACAATATATTTAAAGTCTTTAATAAGGTCAAAAACCTCATCTTCACTCATTGGGTTTGGGTAGCGTTGCTCTACACGGGAAATTTCTTTTGCAATTCTACGATGCATATCGTTTGGCGTAAGCTCATAAATATTCCCCTGGGAATCTTTAAGCGCATACTTATTTACCCACACCCGTGCGGCTAAATCATCTCCTTTAAAATAGTCTAACGAAGCTTTAAAAGCCTCATCCTGGCTATAAGTCTTAGGAGCGGCGGTAGTAGTGTTCACACCCATATTAATTTTAGATTTTGGATTAGTAATAGTTTCAAGCGGAATGTAAATATAGACAAAGAAGTACAAGAATATAAAATCTTGTTAAAAAAAGTTATCAAACAAAAATTGTTAATAAGCTTATTATCAGTTAAATATGAATTTATCAACATTTGAAAGTTGACAAATTTGTAAAAAAATAGAATTAAAGTTTGTGCGGGAGTAAATTGCTGAAGCTGAAGTAGAGAAAGTGATTTTTACTGGATAATCGGTACTAAATGCTCCGAAGACTGCCTCGAAATCAAATTAAATTTTTCAATAATAATGCGTGAATTTGCTCCAAAATTCTTTACTGAATTATAGCTTAAAATCTACGAATATTTTAGTGGAATTTAAACAAAAACGGTCACCTATGTAATAACATCTTTAAAGAAAGATGCTATTACATAACCACAAAGATTTATAGAAAGCTATTATTTAATTTTATGTCCTTTAACTGCAAAAAACCATATATATAAATAACTTGGGATAACAATCCAGTAAGCTGATTGCGGATCAAAGGTATCAGCAAGATAGCCATAAATAAGTGGTAAGATTGCACCTCCCGCCAGGGCCATAATTAAAAATGAAGATCCAATTTTAGTAAACCTACCCAATCCGTGTAGTGCAAGTGGCCATATGGCCGGGAATACCAGGGCATTAGCAAGACCTAACAAAGAAATACTTAAGACCGATATGTATCCATTTGTAAAAATGGCGACCAGGCCCAATATTATTCCTAATATTCCAGAGAGCTGTAAGGCATTCTGCTGACTAATATATTTTGGAATCGTTACGGTACCAATTAGATAACCAACGATCATTGCAATTAATGTATAAGTGGTGAAAAATTTAGCTACATTGGTAGGGATATCGTGGGCATCTCGGGCATAGCTAATCACTGTATCCCCGGCAATTACTTCCACACCAACGTAAAGAAACATTGCAAGGGTACCCAATAATAAATTAGGGAATTGTAAAACATTGGTTTTATTTTTATTGGCGGCTGCGAGTGTTTCATCTTCTTCATCAGTTTTAATTTCAGGTAATGATGAATAGTAAATTAAAACAGAAAGGCCTATAAGGATTATTGCCATTACAATATATGGTGTTATTACCCGTGCTGAAAGCGCATCCAGTTCAGCGGCTTTTTCTACCGCATTCATCCCAGTAAGGCTCGCTTCCACTTTGTCCATATTTTTAAGCAAAATAGCACCAAAGATGATTGGGGCCAGTGCTCCTGCAAGTTTGTTACAGATTCCCATTATACTCATCCGTTTTGCCGCACTTTCAATAGGACCTAAAATGGTAATATAAGGGTTAGCAGCAGATTGCAGCAGGGCTAAACCAGTGCCTTGAACAAATAATCCGAATAAGAATAAAACGTAAGTTCTTGATATAGCCGCTGGAATAAAAATTAGGGCACCAACAGCCATAACAACTAATCCCGTAGACATACCCTTTTTAAATCCTATTTTTTTTAGAACCCATGCCGAAGGTATTGCCATAACCAGATAGGAGATGTATGAGGCGAAAGCTACAAGGTAGGATTCAAAATTATTGAGCTGACTCGCTGTTTTGAGATATGGAATTAAGACAGAGTTCAACCAGGTAACGAAGCCGAAAATGAAAAATAATACTCCAATTATGATGATGGATTTGTTTGTTTCTTTAGTCATGGATTTATTTTTAATATTCTATTTACTTAAAACAGTATTGTGATAAAGGCTTAGCTCATTGCTCAATTTGCCTTTGGGTTATTTTATGATAATCGGTACATATTAGAATTTTAAGCGAAAAATTTACCAGTAACCCCGGTTACTGGATTTATAAAGAATACACTTAAAATTTTCATAGCAATATTTTTATAAGTTCTGTAAAGCCTTTTGAGCTTTATCTATCATTACAGAAGCTGATTTATTGTTAAGCTCATCTATTGTGAAAGAGGACAGTATTTTATCAATTTGTAAAAGCGCTTCAGTATTATTATTCCTTTTAAATTCAGACTTTAAGATTTGAATTTTTTCATAGGCTTGTATTCCAGCTAATAGCTTTTCAAAGCGTATAGATGTTCTTCCGCCCGGATAAATAAAATAGGTGTCTCCAGCTGCCCAGGTGGTAAACCTGCTGTCTAAAAGTGGCTCCAGAACCCAACTGTTGTAAGCCCAACGTAAAAAACCATCTAACTTTTTATTGGCGGCATACCAGCCATACCATTCGGTTTCTGAAGGCTCACTAAAAGTGAAGCTATTGGGATAGGGATGGGAGCAACTGGTATAGAAAGTACTTGTTTTCCCCTGTTTTTTACGGGATTCAATAATTTTATCGGGATAATTTTCACTTAATGTAATGGAATAATCATCTATAGCATCAAACAATTCAGGATGACTATTACCTGCAAAAGATATTTTAAAATTCTTATCAGCATTTTTTATAACTTTCATAGCCGCTTCCATAGATTCCATAGGGCGTTCATCCATAGCGATATAAGTTTTATCAAACCATCCTTTTTCTTTTAAATGGGCAGCGAAGGCTTTAAGCATAGCTGTCCAGGAATTTTTGTATTCTTCCTCTCCGGGTTTGGTTTTAAGGTGTTTTGTAGTATTGGCAGCTTCATCAAAATAAGCAAAGCTTAGTTTCCAGGGAATCATACTGTAGGCATTAATTTGTTTGGTCACGCCTGAATCCATCATAAATTCTACCCACTTATCAAAAACATCAAAACTAAAATCCCATTTGCCATCAAGCTTCTTAGTCCACCGAACCATAGAATGAAAAGCATCCTGTGTTTGGCCATCCCAGGGACGGTCAATAATACTTGCTGTAATAGATTTTCCTCCAGCATTTACATAATGATGAATATCCTCTTCCATAGCTTTAAAGTGTTCATCACTCCATAAATCGGTTTTATAATATCGGGCTGCAGCATATGGATTTTGCCATAGATCCAGATGGAAGTTCCATTCTTTTGGAGCTGACAAACGGCGTTCTTCTACCGTAATAGTTATAAATAACTTTTTTAAAATTTTACTACCATCCTTTATTTTTAAAGTTCCCGAATAAAGCCCTGGTTTGGTATTCCGGGGAACCTGAATGGATAACCAGCCGGGTCTTGTAGTTTGTTTTAATACCTTGAAATCTTTTATTTTATGATCTATAACATCGGCCACTAAAGTTGAATCAAAGTTTGCCGGGACGCGATGGCCACAGGCTCCTTTTT
Organism: Salegentibacter agarivorans; assembly: GCF_900113135.1. Lineage (GTDB taxonomy): Bacteria > Bacteroidota > Bacteroidia > Flavobacteriales > Flavobacteriaceae > Salegentibacter > Salegentibacter agarivorans. The sequence goes on from NZ_FOOH01000001.1 coordinate 158,665, forward strand.
GATCTTTATTAAGTTCATCGGTTAATACATAGCGAACAAATGCACTTTCTATTTGCTCCTTTGAAATAACCTGGTTATTATTTCTGTTTTTTAAATCTGATATTTCTACACTTAGGCTTAAATCTTTTTTTCCTGCTGAAACTACCCATTGGGCAGAAAGTTTTTCTCCCCTCCAGCCTTGCAGGTTTAAATCAGTTGAAAGTGAATCTTTCGATACCGGTTTTTCTTTCTCGTACCTCTTACTGGTTTTACCCCATCCCACTATAGTTCTTTGAGAATCATTCCAAAGTTTAACAGGAGTGGGAGTTGGGTTTGCTAATTCGTGATACGAATCAACTGGAAAAGGCATCTGGTTTGTGTGTTGCCCGGAGTGAGTGACTCCTTCCGGACTTTGTGCCTGAGAAAAATTGAACCAACCCAGGAGAATAATAGCGCTCCAGGTTTTTATTATTCTGAATTTTTTGAAAGTCATATGATGAAATTGAATATTATAATCAATTTAGCTTCTTGTAGCGCTAAATACTGCTTTTAGTGGATTAAAATCAATATTGATTTAGACCCTCAATTTGGTATTGATTGAACCACCATTCACCAGGTTAATAGGCTTCACATTTTATATTTTTAAGCATATCTATAGTTATTTTCTTAAGATCGTATTTAGGTTTCCAACCCCATTCCTGTTCGGCCACCTCATCATTAATGCTCTGTGGCCAGCTGTCTGCAATATGTTGTCGAAAATCAGGTTCATATAAAATTTTGAAATCTGCGATATGTTTATTGATTTCTTCAGCAAGTTCAGCCGGTGTAAAACTTACTCCGGAAACGTTATAGGATGTACGTGTTTTAATTTCTGAAGCAGGTGCTTCCATCAATTCCAATGTGGCTCTTATGGCATCGGGCATATACATCATGGGTAGACGGGTATCTTTACTAAGAAAACAGGTGTATTTTTTATCTTCTTTAGATTTATAAAATATATCTACAGCATAATCGGTAGTACCACCACCAGGTTGGGCTGAATAAGATATTAAGCCAGGGTAACGCAGGCTTCTCACATCAACTTTAAATTTTTTAGCATAGTAATTACACCACTGCTCGCCGGCCTGCTTAGAGATTCCATATACTGTACCTGGAATCATTCTAGGGTTTTGGGGGGTATTTTTACGCGGAGTGTCATTTCCAAAAACAGCAATAGATGACGGCCAGAATATTTTAAGCTGGTATTTTCTGGCAGCCTCTAAAATTCCTAAGAGACTCCGCATATTTAAATCCCAGGTAAAAAGAGGATTATCTTCCCCTTTGGCTGAAAGGATAGCAGCTAAATGATATATCTGGGTAATATTTTCAGTTACAATAATATTTTCAATGTGCTTAGAATCGGTAGCATCTAAGGTTAGAAATTTTACTGAATTAAATTTTTTAGCTGATTCTGAGTTAATATCACTGGCCAGAATATTACTGGCTCCATATTTTGAAGCTAAAGCAGTGGTGAGTTCAACTCCTAATTGTCCCGCTGCGCCCGTAATTAATATTTTTTCCATTAAAAAAGTAGTGAAAGTATTTTTAAGATTGATTTAGAGTTGTTAAGGTAAATTTTCAAAATTTATTTGTGGTGCATTCCCGGTTGCTTCCCTTTCAAAATTAGTATTGACTTCGGTTGTTTCATTAAAAAAGCCACAATTTTTCAAATAATATCCTCCTGTGGTCTCTCCTCCGGCATAATCAAGCCTATGTTTTTGATTGGCGGTGGCATCAGCTGTGAAAATGGTCTCAGTGAATTCTATCCAGCCCTGTTCCTCATCATAAAGCCATTGGTTTTTATAGTGAGCCTTACGGGAAATATCTCCAGTAGCAGGGACAAAATTTTCCAGGAAAGAATATAAACGGCCTAAATAATTACTGGATTTTGGCCTTCTAAAGCTTGCAATAAGTTCCCATTCGTTATTTTCTGGCGTATAGAAATATGCGGAATAATCTGTATGATTTGGACCTGCGGGCTCACCTTTCAGTAGGAATTTGTAAGTGGTATTGGTTTTCCACATAAATTTTTTAAAACTCTGTCCTCCAGAGCCTTCATTGCCAAACTCGCCGGTATAGACATCATCTCCTTTTTTAAGCATAATAATTTTTTGATCTTCCGGAATTTCATCAGGGTTTTGCGTCTCGTAAGGACTCCAAACCGAAAATAGGATTCGACGTTCATTTTCTGAATTTACCTGCATGCCAAAATAACCGTGAGAAAATCCATTTGCCATATAGTAAGAACCTATCACATCTTCTCCCTGTGGTACCACTATTTCATTGTAAAAATAAGTGGGTTTTTTACTTTCTTCCGGGATGGGGTAACGCAAATGAACTGAAGGGCCACGACGACCAAAATGGAAATTGTCTTCTACGAAATTCACTTCCCCCTCGGTAACAGATCCAGCCAAAAGGAGTTCTTTGATTGTTATTTTTTCATTTGATTCCGGTTCTATAACTTTAATAGATACTTGCTGGTAACCTGAATCTTCAAGTTCAAATTCACCTAAATAAACCTTCTGGAAGTCTTTGTTTTTAACCTGAATTTCGTGGCTTTCTCCAGCCAGTGATACTTTTAGTTTGGTATTTCCTGAAGTTGATTTCAGGTTAAGTCCAAGTTTTACCAATCCTGATTTGTTGGTTCTAAAATAACTTTGAATAGGTTTTTTGCCATCCCAATTATGTACACCTTCTTTTTTAATAATTTTTCTATCTTCTTCCTGATTGTTGGAAATCCACGAATTTTCACCTAAAGGAATTTGATAGGTATATTCTGGTTCCTCTTTATCCTGTGTACAAGAAGTTAAAAATATACCCAGATAGGTTATTAATATAGCAACTTTGTATATGTTGAATTTCATCAATTTTTATTTTAAGGAAACCCCAATTAATATTATTGGGGTTTCATATTAGTTTGGGGGGAAAGCAGCTTGTTTAGAGATTAATTCTAATTATTCTTTCTCATACTCAAATAAATTAATATCCTGTATTATTAGGTGTCAGTTTGGGATTCTTATCGATCGCACTTTGTGGAATAGGCAAAAGATTATTTTTAGGAGCTTGAAATTCCCTGGTCTCGATTAAATTTCGTGGTAACGTCATCGAAACATGATGATCTCCATTTGGTTGAGTAGTCTCAAGAACCCTTCCTCTTTTTGCGCCCAATAATTCACCATTCATAACTATAGACGCTATATCCCAGCGTATAATATCATCTCTACGAAGTCCTTCCATTGCAAACTCAACTCTTCGTTCATTTCTAATAAGTTTTCTCACGCTTTCCTGATCAGCATATTTTTGCTTATCCACTGCAGGCATCCCTGCTCTTAATCTCACCGCATCTATTGCTTCATAAAGTTCACTGTCTATTTGCCCTAATTCTACTTTTGCCTCTGCAATAGTCAGGAGAACTTCTGCATATCGAAAAAGAAAGATATCATTTCCCATATTCCAGAAAGGAGCACTGGGATCTATATCTATAAAAGTGGTATATTTTTTAAAATTATATCCCGTTTTTGAAGCGTTATCAGCTGTATTATAGTAATCTGGGTCATCTTCTTCAATTGAGCGGTAAACCCTGCCGGCAAATACCTGCCCGGGATAAACGACTGTGGCTCTTAACCTGGGATCACGATTTATAAATGGATTTTCAGGATCATAGTCTCCCTGGCTTTGAGCTTCCTGAATAGTTCTTCCGTCTGCCATCTCAAACGCATCAACCAAAGACTGAGTAGGAACTACAGATGACCAGCCACCAATACTATTGGGTAAGAATGGAGTAAAACTCATTGCATAAATATCAGGCGTATGCTGTACAGATAGAATGATTTCGTTATTCTGTTCATTAGCTGGATCAAAAAGGCCTTTAAAACTTGGGTGTAATGAATAGCCAGTGATGCTTTTTGCTGTTGTTAAGGCTTGTTCATAATTTTTAAAATATAGATAGTAGCGCATAAGGAGAGCTTGAGCGGCCCCTTTTGTAGCTTTTCCAAATTCTGAACCTGAATATGATTCGGGTAGAATATCGATTACTGCAGTTAATTCATTTTCAATAAATGTGCGAATTTCTGCTTGTGGATTTCGTGGCACTTTAGCTTCTTCGGGTGTAGCAAAATTTTCAGTAATTAAAGGGATATCACCATAATTTGTGGTAAGCACATAATATTCATATGCGCGAATAAAGCGGGCTTGAGCCTTATAAATTATTCTATCTTCTTCCGGAACTTCAACTGCATTATCTGCATTTTCCAGAAATTCATTACATCGGTTTATTGTGGCAAAGTTGTAATACGATGCTCCGGGATCTGCTGGTGATAATTTTCCATTCCCAATATTCGTCCATCCTTCCCAGGGGAAATTATTGAAAGCATTATCAGAACCAGCATCGCGATATAATATTGAGTTACCACTTTCAAAGCCGTTATAACAGCCTGTTAGCGCCAGATCTAAATCTTTTTTGCTTTTCCAAAAAGTGGAAGGGGAAAGTGCATCATTAGGTGCTGTGTCTAAAAAAGAATCTTCGCAAGAGGTGAATATAAAAACGATTCCTATAAAGTAAATTAATTTTTTCATCTTGTAATAATTAAAAAGTTAGATTAAAACCGATAGAATTGGTCATTACAACCGGGTATCCACTACCACGCCCGGAAGGCGCTTCAGGGTCCCATCCTTTGAGATAATTCGTAATAGTAAATAAATTCTGAGCAGTATAATAAACTCTTAGTTTTGAAATATTCCAGCCGTCTAAAACGTTGGTTGGAATGTTATATCCAAGTTGAAGATTTTTCATTCTTAAATAATCTGTACTTCTTAACCAATAGCTTGTGGTAGAATTTTGAGGCATGCTTGGTCCATTAATTGCATCAATGAGTCTTGGCACGTTAGTGTTTGTGTTTTCTGGAGTCCATCGGTTTAACCACATTGCAGATGGTTTTTGTCCGTCTCCATTAACGGCGCCAATAGCATCAAAATCCATATAGCCATAGCCACCTGTGGCTCCCTGAAAGATTGCCAGTAAATCAAAATTTTTGTAAGCTAAACTTAAATTAGCTCCAAAATTTAGAGTAGGAGTAGAGTTGCCTAGTAACACACGATCGTTGGCATCTACCTTGCCATCGTTTGTGATATCAACATAACGTAAGTCTCCTGGTTGAATCTGTCCTGGATACAAGGTATTGGTAGGATATGCATCAATATCTTCCTGGTTTTGATGTAAACCATCGGTTTTATAGCCATACCAGGAATCAAGTGATTCACCTAACTTCCGGATTTGACGTCCACTAATAACTTCATTTGTACCTGCAAGTTCTACTAATTCATTTTTATTGTAGGCTACATTACCGCCAAAACCAAAATCTATTTCGCCAAAGGTCTCTGTATAGTCAAGACTAACTTCAATTCCTTTATTATCTAACTTACCTACGTTATCATAAAAGTTATTTAATGCAAATTCGTTGGGAGCGGGCACTTGCATAATAATACCTTCGGTAAGTTTTTTATATATATCTATGGTGACATTTAATTTATAAAGTAACCTGGCATCTATACCTAATCCATAGCTTGTAGTTTTTTCCCAAATTAATGCTGCATTTTTCGCATTCGCAATGGCTGCTCCAGAATTAATTTCACTATTAAACGGATAGTCTATTCCAAGACCTAAAGTTGGTACAGTAGGATAATAGTCATTTAGGGCATCCTGGTTACCAAGTTGACCCCAGGAACCTCTAAGTTTTAAATTGTTCACAGTACTTTTTATTCCTTCAAAGAAATTTTCATCAGATATTCTCCAACCTGCAGAGAAAGAAGGAAAGACTCCAACTCTATTATCTTCTGCAAAACGAGATGATGCATCTGCTCTTAAGTTTGCTTCAAATAAATAGCGGCCTTGGTAATCGTAATTTAATCTACCAAACCAGGAGGTCATATTTAGTTCTCTTGTATAGCCTGTATTTTTCATGCCGTTTGTGGAGCCGGCATCTAAATTAGGAAGTTCATTACTTGGAAAGTTTTCACGGTAAGCTGTTGTTCTTTTAAAATTATAAGATTCAGCATGGTATCCAACCAAAGCACCTACATTATGTACATTTTCAAAAGTTTTATTGTAATTAGCCGTTAAATCAAGCGTATTTCGAGTAGTTGTTCTAAGGTCTTCGGTGAGTTTTGTTGGACCGTGGTATTTGTTCTCGTTATATTGGATTTCTTTATTCATTTCTGAATTATCCTCTTCTACATTTCTATGGGACATAAGGGCTTTAACATTAAATCCTTCGAAAAGGTCGGCTTGTATAGAACCAATTCCCACAAAGGTTTTCCGGTTATAATTAATTTGAGGCCCCATATCTATCCAGGAAATAGGGTTGCCGTCTGAAATGGTCCCATAACTGCCATCTTCATTTTTATAAGGAATCCAGGGTGCAATTCTGTTTGTTTGCCTAATAATTTGATCTAAACCGCCGCCAACATATGTATTGTTAGGCTGTTCACGATCCATTTGTGTGTAGGACAGGTTTAAATTGGTGGTTAACCATTTTTTAGGGGTGATTGTAAGATTTACTCGAGCATTATACTCATCTTTCCCTGTGTGCTTTATTATCCCATCCTGTTTTTGATAATTTAGGGATGCTCGATATTTAGTGTATTCTGTACCACCTGATATGCCTAAATTATTTGTGGTGACAAATCCCGATCCCTGGTACAGTAAATCCTGCCAATCTGTATTTGGATGGCTGTAAGGGGCACTTCCATTTTGAAAAAGTTCAAGGTCATTTTCATCAAATTTTGGGGCTTTACCACTATTTGTTAAGGCTTCATTATAAAGCACAGCATAGTCGTACGATCCCAGATAATCTGGTAATCTAGTAGCAGATTGCCATCCAAAATTACTTGTTAGTCGTACTGAAGGTTCTCCTGTTTTTCCGGTTTTAGTTGTAATTAAAATGACACCGTTAGCAGCTTTTGAACCATAAATAGCAGCTGAAGCAGCATCTTTTAGTACTGAAATATTTGCAATATCGTTTGGCTGAACATCATTCAAGGAACCTTCAACTCCATCTATTACTACCATAGGAGACGCCTGGTTTAAAGTACCAGTACCACGAATTCTTATAGTACCACCATCGTTACCCGGCATACCTGATGATTGGTTTACCGAAACACCCGGCAACAATCCAGAAAGTCCGGCAGATACACTGGTCATAGGTCTATCCTCAAGCATATCCCCATCTACAGATGCTACGGAACCTGTTAAGTTTACTTTCTTTTGGGTGCCAAATCCTACCACAACCACTTCGTCTAAAGCTGCAGCATCTTGCTCCAGAACAATGTCGATATTAGTTTTGCCATTAACCTCTATTTCTTTTGTAGCATAGCCCATATAGCTGATAACTAAAACTGCATTACTGGGCGTTTGAATAGTGTAGTTTCCATCAAAATCTGTCATTGTGCCGTTGTTGGTACCTTTTTCTACGATGTTAACACCAGGAAGGCTCATACTGTTGTCTGTAACAGTCCCTGTAATTTCAATGGTTTCCTGCCCTAACATTATGTAAGGCAAAAACACGACAATGAAGGTTAGTAGTAATTTTTTCATAAAATTTATTAGTTATTATTTAAAGGTAAATTAATAAAATGAAAGTTTTAACTTTCGTATAGTTTGCAATTTCAAACGTTTTCTTTACTTATCCAAAATAAATTATTAAAAAATTGTTTTTTGTAAGTTTAATTTTTTTAATTCTTTTTTATTGAAATATTTTATGTAAGATTTTTGTTTAATTAATTTTTAAACTATTTAAAAACAAGGTGTTGGAATTATCTTAAGAGTAGGTGTATATATTAAAGGTTTTTAAAATTATATTCGTTAAGAGAAGAAGGGGAAATTTGGATAAGAGAAAGTTTAAATTTTATAAGTTCAATTTTAAGTTGACAGAAGTATTCTTTTGGCGAGAAGAATTAAATGAAACTCTAAACAAGGTTTTGATTGTTTTATATGAATAATTATAAAATATGTATTAAATAAAAGCGTCTCGTTAAAATTTTAAACGAGACGCTTTTTAAAAAGAATAGAATTTGGCTAATTCTATATTTGAAAGTAAAACGTTACCTTCTTTTAGAGCAACAAGTCTTAACAGGTTGCAATTAAATATTTACGCTTACTATTGGGTTGGATTTTGCGTAAGGGTACCCGGGTATGAATTGATGGCATCCTGCGGAATATAAAACAGCACACGGAAATCGGTAGCGGGAATCACCTCATTTTGGTTGTGTGGTCCTGGATATTCCCGTGTTAGTGCCTTTCCATTTCGGAAAACATCATAGCTTCGTTCAGCCTGGTAAGCTAATTCAAGCTGACGTTCTTTATCAATTCTTTCACTGGCATTTGAAGCATCTAGCGAGCTGTAACCTCCGTCTACAATAGAACGCTCCCTGATCGTGTTAAGATCTTCCAGTGCTGCGCTGTAATTACCAAGTTTTGCATAAGCCTCAGCACGGTTCAGGTAAATTTCACCTAAACGACTAATGACTGGAGAGTGTAAGTGAGATTCTTCTCCTTCTAGAGAAGCTTTAGTAATGTAAAATTGTGGGTAAACCCGGTTTAATGAAATATAGTTGTCTATCACACCTGTATAAGTCTTTCCATCTCTATATTGAATAGAATAAATCTCCTGATTAGCGTCAACAGGAGTGAGTGTATAAGAATCTGTGTCGTCCTCCGCAATTATCGTGTTCCCACTACGAGTAATCTCTGCCTGTACATAATTTAAATCGTCACCATCTTCCTTGATAAAGCGGAAAACTTCAGGAGCACTATTATCATAGGTTGGCTGGATAAAGGCTGCACGAGCATCTACTAAACTGTAGCTTTCCGGGCGCCAGTCATTACGACCTGTTTCGTCTAACAAATCAATATATTTTGCACTGGCATACATTTCTCCCCAGCCCATACCGCCTATATTGGCGTACATGCCTCCAACACCATAATAGTGATCGTAACCTGAAAATTCTGATGCAACTCTTTTTATTGCGAATATGGTTTCTGCATTATTTTCGGGAATAAAGGTGTTATACTCCATAAATTCCTCTCTTGGCAATAACGAATACTTGCCGGAACCGATCACTTCGGTTGCATAATCTACAGCCAGTTGAGTATATTCAGTATTAGGAGATTCATAAGTGCCACTCATAAAAAGATAAACACGGGATAACATAGCTTGTGCTGCTTCTTTTGTGGCATAAATTGATTCTTTTTCTATTGTAAGTAATTCTTCAGCCCTTTTTAGATCAGTAATAGCTTGTTGGTAACTTTCCTCTACTGTAGCACGATCTTCAAGCTCTAAATTTATTACATCATCAGGTGTACCATTAACTATAGGAACCCCAAGGTTTGTTTGAGGATTTTGATAGTAAGGACGGCCAAAAGCACGGGTTAAGTAAAAGTACATCATTCCCCGAACGTAGTAAGCTTCGCCAAGGTTGTTATCTATCTCTTCACTTTGTCCCTCTTCAATCATATCAATAATATTTGAAGCTTGTGCGATGGCTTTATAGCCTGAGTCCCAAAATTGTGTCAGGCGATAATTGTTTGGCGTGCGAGAATATGATATAAATTCATAAAACGCATCAGTAGATGAGCCGCGAATCATCATATTGTCGCCTGCATATTCACCCATACGGTGCATAGGATCTGACCAGCTTTTTAACTGGGCATACATCCCATTCAGCAGGGATTCAAGAGAAGCATCGGGATCATTGACTATGGTCTCGGAATCCAGGCTTCCTTGAGGTAGACGGTCAATATCGCAGGCTAAAAGTACTGTCGTGGCCAAAAAGGCTATAAGTATTTTTTTCATGATATTTTTTATTAAAATGTTAAGTTAAGTCCCAGCATAAATTTACGTGTGGATGGGTAAACTCCAGGTCCGGTAGAGCCCATCACTGCTCCATTACTCGCGGGAATTTCAGGATCTACTCCTGAATAATCTGTTATAACGAACAGGTTTTCACCAGTTAAGGAAATACGTGCATTACTTATAGCAAACTGGCTAAGGTCAATATTATAACCCAGGCTTAGTGAGCGTAGTTTTAAGAAATCACCGTTTTCCAGATAGCGAGTAGAAGTAGCATTACCTTGATCAGGATTATTATACTTAGCGATTGGATGGGTGGCTATATCCCCTGGTTGTTGCCATCGGCTCCATCCAGGTCTAAGTTTCATTTGGTTACGATCTGTATATGTTCCGTCTGAATCATATTCCTGACGAGAATAGTTATATATTTTACCACCTAAAGCATAACCGAACATAGCATCAAGGTCGAATTGTTTGTATGATAGTCCAGTAGAAAATCCACCAAAAACATCAGGAGATACTCTTCCAGTTTTTTCAAATGTTGCTTCTGAGTAGTTGGAAGTGGTAGTTCTTGAAATTTCATTTCCCTGATCATCCCTTTCCACATTGTACCACAGTGGAGCTCCATTCTCAGGATCCACCCCGGCCCACTCTTTTAAGTAATAGGTGTCTATAGGCCTTCCAGGTTCTAACATGCGTTGTGCAGAACCGGCAATTCCCAACCCATCACTTATAATAATTGGTCTTACAGTATAATTTCCGCTGGCATCTTTTGTTTCGTAGAGTTTTGTGAGTTTATTTACATTATGCCCTAAATTTAAGTCTACACTCCAGGTTAGATCTTCGTTTCGGATTATATCACCGCCAATGGCAATTTCAATTCCTTTATTTTCCATTTCCCCAATGTTCTGCCAAATACTGGTCACACCTGTTAATCCCGTAATAGGAACCCGATACAGGATATTTTCAGTATTCTTTTCATAATAATCAAAGGTTAGTCTTGCTCGGTCATTAAGAAATCTTGCATCAAATCCTACGCCGCTCGTAAACGTTTTTTCCCAGGTTAGGTCATCGTTTCCTATCTGACTAATTAATGCTCCTGGGTTTTCATTGTAACTTGCATTAGTCGAGATTGAATATAGATCGTATTGCGGGTAAAGGGAACCTGGACGGTTTCCTACAGAACCATAGGCAAGACGTAGTTTTAGTGCGTCTACCCAATCTGCATTAAACCAATTTTCTTTGTGAATATTCCATCCTCCACTAATCGAGTAGAAATTTCCATATTTAGCATTATCTCCAAAATTGGATGCACCATCCCTACGAAAAGAAACCTGAGCATGGTATTTGGTGTCATAGGAATAATTTGCGTTAAAAAGACCAGACTGTACAGCCCATTCACTAATACCTCCTCTGGTTCGTTCCGGTACAGATACAACATCTAATACCTCAAAACCAGGTATAAATCCGGTTCCATAAGCATCAAGGGTTTCACCGCGGTAGTCATTGAATTCATAAGCAAGAATTCCGTTAAGTTCATGCTTGCCCCAACTTTGGTCAAATCGTAAAATTTGGTTGGTGTATCTGCGTGTGGATTCCGATCGATAATCGGTTATTCGTCCATTAACACTCTGGCCTCCATTAGAACGCGGGTCGGTATAGCCTTTAGATTTATAGCTGTTGTAGCGATAGTTGTTAACAGAAGAAAACGTTAACCAATCGGTCAGTTCAATATCAAAATCCATATTCCCCATAAACTCATAGTTTTTGTTTGAGGAATGATTCCATTGAAGATCATACAGGTAATTCGTGCTGGCACTATTTACCCAGTTGCTAGAACGATGAGGTTCTAAATTCCCGTCTTCATCATAAGGACTGTCCCACGGAAAGTTGGAATACATAGCCGTTGTAGAATACTGCCGATCTTCCACATCTCGAAGTGAACCATTTATTGATGGTTTTATAGTCAACCAATCAGTAGGTTTATATTCAGTTCTGAATCTGAAATTGTAGCGGGTATAATCATAGCCCTTAACAGCGCCCTGCTCATCATACAAACCTACAGACATATAAGACCTAAGTGTTTCAGAACCACCCTGAACAGAAACATTGTAATTTTGTGTAAACCCGGTAGTAGTGGCTAGATCCCACCAATCGAAATTACTGTTGCGTAATTCTTCGTTCCAGCGGGGAAATGAAATCTGATCAGCGTTTTCAAATGAAGCGTAATAATCATATAACTCCGCTCCATTCATCATTTCCAAATTCCCGTTATTCAATTCATTAAAACCTATATTAGAAGAGGCGCTTATTGTTGTTTTTCCTAGTTTCGCCCTCTTCGTGGTTACCACAACAACTCCGTTAGCACCTTGAGAACCGTAAATAGCAGTTGAGGCTGCATCTTTTAGTACGGTCATAGTTTCAATATCATCCGGATTTAATTCTCCAGGCCCAGATCCAACTATAACCCCATCAATAACCCATAGTGGGCTGGTAGTTCCGCTTAAGGTTGCCTGTCCCCGAATTACCACACTTCCTCTGGACCCAGGTTGGCCAGATCCTGGCGCTACGTATACTCCTGCCGCTTTTCCGTTTAGCATATTTTCAACCGAAGGTGTTGTGATATCTCTAAGTTCATCTCCTTCCACGGTTTGTAGGGATCCTGTTAAACTTTCTCTTTTCTGTGAGCCATATCCAACTACAACAACTTCATCCAGTGCCGCGGCGTCCTGTTCTAACGAAACCTGGATTTCGGTTTGGCTATTCACTTTTACCTCTTGCGTAGCATAACCTAAAAAAGAAATTTCCAGCGTTGCATCTCTGGGAACGTCAATTTTAAAGTTACCGTCAAAATCTGTTAAAACCCCGTTTGTTGTACCTTTTTCAATAACATTGGCACTAGGTACGGGAATACCCGTTTCAGCATCCAGAACTGTTCCTTCTACCTCTATTTTCTCCTGACTGTAAGCCGAAGAAGAAAACATTATGCAGAAAAAAAGTATTAATGAATAGCAGTTTTTCATGATATAATTTTGTTTTTGTTAGTAAATTAGCGGTAATTATCTATAAAAGCAAATAAAAACCTTCGAAAACTTTCGCTAATATATTGATAATAATTTATTAACAAAAAAATTAACAAAAAAAATAGAAAATAAAGATGGTTGGGGTCTGTTAGTCATAGTTTCGGAAGAATAATAATAGTATGTATAAGAAAAGTATTTATAAAATTTAAAAAATTGATATAATGAAAAATAAAAAATTTCGTAACATTGTTTTTTAAAATATTTTGTAATGATAAAGATAATTTTTTCTGTTTCTTTTTTCTTCCTGTTTTGTTTCACCTCGATATTTGCCCAACACCAAAACGATGTAGATGTCTTCCAAAATCCAAATTATCAGGAAGAGAACCGCTTACCTATGCGGGCTTCCTATTTTCCTTTTGAAAATGAAGAACTTGCCCATCTCAGAGATAAATCAAAATCAAATAGATTTCTAGATCTTAACGGCACCTGGAAGTTTCTTTGGAAAGAACATTATAAATATCTTCCTGAAAACTTTCAAAGGGAAAGTTTCGATGATTCAGACTGGGATGATTTTAAAGTTCCAGCTAATTGGGAGTTTAATGGGTATGGCACTCCCATATATGTGAACCATCCTTTTGAGTTTGCGGTAGATAATCCAAATCCTCCATTTATAGAAAACAAAAAACAACCAACAGGTATTTACCGCCGTAATTTTACACTGCCGGAAGCCTGGAAAGATCAACAAGTTTTTCTCCATCTAGGAGCAGTAAAATCTGCGTTTAAGCTGTATGTGAATGGTGAGTATGTTGGTATGGGGGAAGATAGTAAGCTGGAGTCAGAGTTTGAATTGACAAATTATCTTCAATCAGGTGAAAATTTAATTACGCTGGAAGTAAGACGTTGGAGTGATGGTAGTTATCTGGAAGCGCAGGATTTTTGGCGAATTAGTGGAATTCAGAGGAATGTTTATTTGTATTCGCGTCCCCAGGTACATTTTTACGATCTTTTTGTAAAAAGTGGGTTAATTAATAATTATCGAGATGGAGAATTAAGCTTTGATATTGAACTCTGGAATCGAACTAATACCGATCAGGGTGAGAATATTGTTGAGGTTCTTTTAAAGGATAAGAATGGTGTTCTTCTCTATAAAGAAGAAAAACCCACTATTGGCTTAAAGCGTAAAAATGGAAAAACCTTGCTGCGTTTTGAAGAGAAAATAAAGAATGTGAATGCCTGGTCTGCTGAAACGCCTTATTTATACGATCTCATTATTAATTTAAAATCACCAAAAGGAAAGACTATAGAAAGTATTAAACAAAAAGTCGGTTTTAAAACTTATGAAGTGAAAGGCAACCAATTTTTGGTGAATGGTAAACCCGTTTTGTTTAAAGGAGTAAATAGACATGAATCTCATCCTGAAACTCACCATGTGGTTACCGAGGAACAAATGCTTACAGATATAAGAATAATGAAAGAGCTTAATATGAACGCGGTTAGACTTTCTCATTATCCCAATGACCCTCGGTGGTACGAGTTATGTGATCAATACGGTTTTTACGTCATTGATGAAGCAAATATAGAATCTCACGGGATGTATTATGACCCTGAACGTACCCTTGGAAATGATCCTGAATGGGAGCACGCGCATATGCTTAGAATTAAACGGATGGTAGAGAGGGATAAAAACTTTCCTTCTATTGTGGCCTGGAGTATGGGGAACGAAGCCGGGAATGGTTATAATTTTTATAAAGCTTACAATTGGATTAAAGCTTTTGATCCTACACGGCCGGTTCAATACGAACGTTCCACTACCGAATGGAATACAGATATAATTGTACCCCAATATCCTCACCCCAATACCATGAAATATTATGCTGAAAATGGTTTGGAACGTCCGTATATTATGAGTGAGTATGCACATGCCATGGGCAATAGTATGGGTAACTTTAAAGAATACTGGGAGGTTATCGAAGAATATGATGGCTTACAGGGCGGTTATATCTGGGATTGGGTAGACCAGGGGATTTACAATGAAGTAGATGGAAAGAAAATTTTTAGTTATGGTGGGGATTGGGGTCCAGAAGAAACCCCCAGCGATAATAACTTTTTGGTTAATGGAGTGATTATGCCAGATCGTACCTGGAATCCTCATGCGTATGAGGTTAGAAAAGTACATCAGGAAATTGGCTTCGAATTTAATAATGCAAATCGAAGGATAGAAATTACTAATAAGTATTTTTTTCGTGATCTAGCTAATTTTAAATATGAAATAGATTTGCTTAAAAATGGAGAAATAGTAAACTCAACTAATGTTGCGCCCATATCTCTTGCTTCGCAAAATATAACTGAAATTCCATTAGATTTTGAAATTCCAACGGATACTACTGCCGAATTCAGAGTACATATTAAAGCTAAACTTGCCAGTGATGAAAATTTAATGGAGGCGGGTACGCTTTTAGCAGAAGATGAATTTGCTATTACTAAACCGGTATCTACCGCGCCTAAATTAAACCCGACGACCTTTAATGTAGAAGAAACTGAAGAAATTTTGAAAATCTCAAAAAGAAGGTTTTCTGTGAAATTTGATAAAAAAACAGGTCGGTTTTTTGATTATGAATATAAGAGAGATATCCTAATTGAAAAAGGACCTAAACTTTCTCTTTTTCGACCCTTAGTCGATAATGATTTTGGTGCGGGCTTAAATAAAAGTTTGGATTATCTAAAAAACCCAGGTTTAAAGATTAAGAATTTTAGACATGAAAACCTTAAAAGTGGAGGGTATCTAGTAGAAGTACACTATTCTTTACTCAATGATGATGCTGAATTTATTCAAACTTTCGAGTTATATGATAACGCAAAAATAAAAGTAACGAATAGTTTTAAAGCCCTTGGGGGAGACCATAAATTATTGTTGAAGGTAGGAAATTCTATGCAATTACCTAAGGACCTGGAAGACTTCAGCTGGTATGGACGTGGCCCCTGGGAAAGCTATGCCGATAGAAAGTTTAGCGCTATGGTAGGAATTTATAAAGGCCTGGTAAAAGATCAATATCATCCATATATCCGTCCGCAGGAATCGGGGAATAAAACAGATGTACGTTGGGCAACAGTTTCTCAAGGAAAGAAAAAAGGAATAAAAATAGATTATATTGATAAGCTATTAAATGTTTCCGCATTGCCTTATTCATTAGAACAACTTTATCCATCGGCAAAAAAGAGCCAGGAGCATTCGCGACTATTGGAAGAAGATGATGTAATTCATCTCGATGTAGATCTCAAACAAATGGGTGTGGCCGGCATTAATAGCTGGGGTAGCCTTGCTTTAGAAAAGTACCGCATACCTTTTCAGGATTATGAATATAGCTATATAATTTCTCCCTTGGAATAACAAGGATTATTAACAGGCTTAAAAATTTAAAATGAAAAAAATAATTCATCTACTTGGGTTAAGTTTTCTTATTCTGGCTTGTGGAGATAACGCTAAGCACCAAGAGGAGAAATCACAAAAATCAATGCCAAATATAGTTTTTATTATGGCTGATGATTTAGGTATTGGAGATATCGGGGTCTATGGTCAGAATATTATTAAGACTCCCAATATTGACCAACTGGCGACAAATGGGATGAAATTTGAAAACTTTTACGCAGGTAGTACCGTTTGTGCGCCGTCTAGAGCGGCATTGTTAACAGGGCAACATACTGGAAATACTGAAGTAAGAGGGAATGGGGAATTTCCGCTAAATCCCGACAAGAAAATTATCCCCGAAATTTTAAAGGAGCAGGGATATACCACTGCAATGTATGGGAAGTGGGGGCTAGGGCTTGCCGGTAGCACTGGTTCACCCGAAAAAAGGGACTGGGATGAATTTCTTGGCCATTTGCACCATGTAGACGCCCATTATCAACAACCCGATTCCCTGGATGTGATAGAAAACGGACTATTAACTAAAGAGAAAACCCCTCCTAATAGTTACGCCAATGAACTGTTTACCGATGCTGCAGTTAACTTTATTGAAGAACGGAAAAAAAATGTTCCATTTTTTCTGTATTTATCGTTTACCATTCCTCACGCAGAACTTGTTGTCCCTAACACATATATAGAGCCGCATTTAAACAAAGATGGCTCAAGCAAATATGAGCCGGAGAAAGCCTGGCCTGAAGGACGACATTACGGTTCACAAGAATATCCTAAAGCGGCCTATGCGGCGTTGGTGGAAAGTATAGATGCTTACGTAGGGAAGGTGATAACCCAATTAAAAAAACAGGGGCTTGAAGAGAACACTATAGTCATTTTCACTAGTGATAACGGTACCCACCTGGAAGGCGGACGACGCCAGGCAGATGTTGACTTTTTTAGAAGTAGCGGTGATTATCGTGGAGTGAAAAGAGATTTATATGAAGGAGGAATTAAGGAGCCATTTATTGTTCAGTGGCCGGGAGTAGTAGAAGCCGGTAGTACCAGCAATTTTAAAGGAGCATTTTGGGATGTTTATCCTACTCTTGCAGAAATTACTGAGGCCAAAATTAAAGGAAATTCAATTGACGGCCTTTCTTTTTTACCGACACTTACGGGAAAAGGAAATCAAGAACAACACGAATATTTATACTGGGAGTTTCACGAGTTTGGTGGGAAACAAGCTTTATTACAAGAAGACTGGAAAGTTATTCGTCTTAATGTAAATGAAAATCCAAATGCTCCGGTAGCGCTATTTAATATTGAATCAGATCCAGGGGAACAAACGAATCTCGCAGAAGAATATCCTCAAAAAACTCTTGAACTATCGCAATTAATGAATTCTGTAAGAACACCGAACAAGAACTTTAATTTTTAGAAAAAATACCATTAATATCTAAATCAAAACTTTCGTTTCGTTAATTAAAAGTTTAAAAAAATCTGTAAAACGAAAAAAAATTTTTCGTTTTCAATTTTTTTTGTTTTATTTGAAAAAAGAAAGTTGGAGGTAACTTATAATATATATGAAGGAGAATAAATCAGGAGAACAAAGTGTCTCACATACCAAACAAGAAATAGAAGGTCAACCAGAATTATGGCAATCGGTTTTTGATCTAATTCAAGCACAACAAAAAGAAATCAAAGCTTTTTTAGACCCAATCTTGAATAAGAATGGTTTAGAAATAATTTTAACCGGGGCTGGGTCTTCAGCTTTCGTAGGAGAAGCAGCTCAAGGGCTGGTTCAAAAAAACAGCAAACGTACTACACGTGCCATTGCTACAACCGATTTAGTCACCCATCCTGAGCTTTTTTTTCCTAAAGATCATCCAGTGCTTTTAGTATCTTTTGCTCGTTCCGGTAACAGTCCGGAAAGTGTTGAAACTGTAAATTTAGCCGACAGTTTTTGCTCTGAAATTTTTCATTTAGTGATTACCTGCAATAAAGAAGGGGAGTTATTTAAATATACCAGAGCTAATACAAAAACCGCTTTAGCCATTTTACTCCCGGAAAAAGCGAATGACAAAAGCCTTGCAATGACTGGGAGTTTTACTTCAATGTTACTAAGTATATTATTGGTTAGTGATCTAAAGAATTTGGAAAGTCATAAACTGGAATTGCAACGAATAATGAACCAGGGGAATCTTCTTCTGGATAGTGCAAAGGCTTTTAAAGAAATTTCGGCGAAATATTTTGAACGCGTGGTATTTTTGGGTTCTGGACCTATGCTAGCAATTGCCCGGGAATGTCATTTAAAACTTCAGGAATTAACAGATGGTCAGATTATTTGTAAACATGATTCCTTTTTAGGTTTTAGACACGGTCCGCGTGCAGTGACTAATGAACAAACCTTATTGGTTTATCTTTTCTCGCCTAGTGACCATGTTTATAAATATGAATTAGATCTTGCAAAATCTATTGCAAAAGATCCCAGAACGATAGAATGTGTAAGTATTGGTCGTTCAGAAGATAAAGTCCTCCATTCCTGTCTAAATATAGATTTAAATTTAAATTCAAATCAGCAGTTAAATATTGTACCTGCGACTCTGGTGGGCCAGATTATGGGTTATTATAAATCTTTACAGTTAGGTCTAAATCCAGATAACCCCTCGATTTCTGGAGCAATAAGCCGGGTAGTGCAAGGCGTGAAAATTTATGAATATCCTGAAAAAATAGAGCATGATTCTTAATCTTTGTCCTAATCCTTCTATAGATAGTTACGCCTGGATGAATAATCTTGTTGCCGGCCAATCAAATAGAATATCAAATATAAAAGAATATCCAGGCGGTAAAGCCACCCATATAGCCCTGGCCCTTGCAGAACTAGGAACAGAATCTATGTTATACGCCTTTTGGGGTGGATCCTCTGGAGAATGGATAAAAAAGGAATGCCTAAAGAAGGGTGTTTATATAAATGGAATTGGTTTAAAAGACAATAACAGGAAGTGTTATACATTTTTATCGGAAAATAAAGCATTTAATAATACCGAGATTTTAGAACCGGGCCCCAGCCTTAATAAAAAGAACTGGGAAGATTTTAAACAGGGATATGTACGTTTAATTGAACATACCAGCATTATTTGTCTGGCTGGATCCTGGCCCAGGGGAATTTCTGCAGATACTTATGCCGAATTAATCCAGATAGGAAATAATTTTGGAAAGCGAAGTATACTTGATTGTACCGGTAAACAGCTTCAAAATGCACTTGAAATAGGTTTTTTTGGTTTGCACCTTAATGAGCACGAAGCCATGAGTCTTTGTGGTAGTGCTAATATGGAGGATTTGTTGAAGACTTTGAACGGCAGGGTAGAGCTAGTGGCTTTAACCCGCGGTAGTAAAGGATTGGAACTTTTTTATAGGGGAAAACTTATCACAGCAAATGTAAAAATAGATGAGGTAATAAGCCCAGTAGGGAGTGGTGACTGTCTTACTGCAGGTATTGCCTATGGTGTGGCAAATAACTTCTCACCATCTAAAATTGCCACCTATGGAGTGGCTTGTGGGGCAGCAAACTGTTTAAACGAAGATTTGGGAATGTTACATTTAGAAGATGTAAACCGGTTATTACCTCAGGTAGAAGTAAAAGAGATAATATATGAGCAATAAAAAACTATTGGTGGTTGGAGAGTTGAATATTGATCTTATTTTGAATCAAATTCAGGGTTTTCCGGAAATAGGTGCTGAAAAAATTGCTGAAAACATGGATTTTACCCTGGGTAGTTCTTCAGCAATTTTAGCTTCGAATATTGCTGCTCTGGGTGTTCCTACTTCCTTTTGTGGATTGCTTGGAGAGGATAATTTTGGTGATTTTATTTTGAAAGAATTACGAGGAAAAAATGTGGATACTCGGTTTATTAGTCGTTCTGAACACCACAAAACCGGTATTACCGTAGTGATGAATTATGATCAGGATAGGGCCAATGTAACTTATTGCGGAGCAATGAGTGTGCTAAGTATAGAACATATACCCTGGGAAAATATTTCAACATTTTCACATCTTCATTTTTCAAATTATTTTCTGCAGCCTGGTATGCAGCCTTATATTACTGAACTATTTAAGAAAGCAAAGGAAGCTGGACTTAGTACTTCTCTAGATTTACAGGTAGACCCACAGGATAAATGGGATTTTGATTATAAAAATTGTTTACCATTTGTAGATGTTTTTCTTCCTAACGAGAATGAGCTTTTGAAACTTACGGGAAAGAAAAATCTAAAAGGTGCTATTGAAGCGATAAAAAACCATACTAATATTCTGGCTTTAAAATTAGGAGATAAAGGTGGTAGGGTGGTATCCGGATCTGAAGATATTACAATAAAACCTTATTTAAACAACACATATAAAGATGCCATTGGTGCCGGTGATTCCTTTAATGCAGGTTTCTTAAAGAAATTCCTAAGCGGAGCATCTTTACGGGAGTGCCTTGATTATGCTAATCTCACAGGCTCAGTAAGTACAACGGCGGCCGGAGGTACTGGTGCTTTTAGTAATGAGAAAGAAATTAAAAGCAAAATTCAACAAATCGTGAATAAGAAATTATAATGAAATTAAAAGAAAAATTACAACAGTTGAGAAGTGAAGGCCGTGGAATTCTGGCTACTAATTTTTATAACCTAGAAACCTTGCATGGGGTATTAGGTGCCGCTTCAGAAATGAATGAACCTTTAATTTTACAACTTACCCAGAGCTCTATAGATTATATGGGATTGGAAACAGCGGTAAATTTAGGAAGAACTGGATTAAAACAGTTTGGAGTAGAAGGTTGGATTCATTTAGATCACGGTGGTTCGGTAGATTTAGCGCAGCGTTGCCTGGATGCAGGTTTTGATTCAGTAATGATAGATGGTAGTGAATTAGCTTTTGAAGAGAATATTCAAATTACCCGGGAAGTTGTAGAACGGGCTAAAAAATATGGAGCACATGTAGAAGCTGAATTGGGGTACGTTGCTAAGTTAGGACAATCTCACGATGAAGAAGTTTTTACTCAACCCGAAGAAGCCAAACAATTTGTAGAAGAAACGGGAATTGATGCCCTGGCAGTTGCTATTGGTACTGCACATGGATTTTACCAAAAAGAACCTGAGCTACAATTAGATTTACTGGAGAAAATTGCAAAAGCTACTCCTGTAGGATTGGTATTGCACGGTGGTTCTGGAGTGCCAGGTTCCCAGATGCAGGCAGCCATTTCCAGAGGGATTTGTAAAGTAAACCTTGCTACAGAAATCAAGAATATCTTTATGAAAACCTTGCAAAGTGAATTGCGTAATAATGAAGAGATAGACTTAAGAAAGGTATTTCCCGTAGCAACTGAAGAAATTACAAAACTGGTTAAAGGTAAATTAGAAATTGTAAAGAATAATAGGTAAAAGCTGTTAGAATAAAGTGCAGCCAAAATCTATTTCCTATGAAGAGGAAAAAAATTAAGTGCAAATAGAATTAAAAAAAGAAAACAATATGATATCAAAATTTATAGATGCGCACGTGCATTTAAACACGCTTTCTGCAGAAAAAATGGAGAAAATGATGGAATATAATTCGGGTTTTCTTTCTATAAACACCAATATCCCATTTTTTGATGAAATTGAAGAACAGGAAAAGATCATTCTTAAGCTTCAGAAAAAATATCCGGGAAGAATAAAATATTTTACCACGTTCAATTTTAAAAAATGGGGAACTTCAGAGTTTGTAGATGATGCTATCAATCAGATAAAGCGAGGGATAGATAATGGGGCAGTAGGGGTGAAGATATGGAAAGATGTAGGTTTTGATTATCATCACGAAGACGGCAGTTTTGTAATGATAGATGATCCTGTCTTTGATCCAATTTTTGATTTTATTCAAAAGAATAAAATTATGCTTATAGGTCATCAGGGAGAGCCTCGAAATTGTTGGTTACCTCTGGATGAAATGACCGTAGATTCAGATAGAAACTATTTTAAAGACCATCCCGAATATCATATGTTTCTTCAAAAGCAATATCCCTCTTATGAAGATCAAATGCAGGCCAGGGATAATATGCTAGAAAAATTCCCCGAAATAACCTATGTGGGGCTTCATTTGTTTAGCATGGAGTGGAGCATCAAAGAAGTTGCTGCTCGTTTGGAGGCATATCCAAATACTTTAACCGATGTAGCTGAGCGTGTTTGCCATTTACAATTGCAGGCTAAAGATAATTGGGAAGCTGTACGCAACTTCTGCATAAAATATCAGGATAGAATTATATACGGCACCGATGTGATTGACGACGGTAATACGCCAGCAGACGAAATCGCCGGAAGGTTTGAAAATTTGTGGCAATTTCATTACGATTTTTTCGCCACAGCAAAAACATTGAGCGCTCCGGAATTTCAAGGAGATTTCAAAGGTCTCGATCTCCCCAAAGATGTTGTGGAAAAGATATTCTATACTAATGCGAAAGAAACTTATGGTTTTTCCGATTTTTAAATTGCTAATGTTTGTTTTTCCGGGTTCGCTTTAAATAGTATGAAAACATATCTTTTATGATCTGCTACTTCTTAAGTACTTAATAACTATACAGATTTTCTAGAATTAAAACTTTTATTATGAAAAATAACCGAAGAGATTTTTTAAGAATAACCGGTCTTGGCGGGCTTGGACTGGTAAGCAGTAGCTTTTTAAACTGCAAAGGGCCTGAAGCATTTTTAGCAAATGCTCCTACCGGTCCCCAACAGTTTAATATGAGCGGTTATGCCGCTCCCAAATTAGATACCGTTCGTATTGGTTTTATTGGTCTGGGAATGAGAGGTCCGGGTGCGGTAAACCGTATGAGTCAGATTGAAGGAGTGGAGATTAAAGCACTGTGTGATTTAAGACCTAAACAGGCTGAAAAAGCAAAAGAACTTTTAAAGGGAACTTCCCATAATCCCGATTTATATTCGGGGAGTGATGATGCGTGGAAAGAAATGGTAGACAGGGAAGACCTGGATTTAATTTACATTGCAACCCCGTGGGACTGGCATACGCCAATGGCAGTATACGCTATGGAAGCCGGAAAACATGCTGCAGTAGAAGTTCCAGCGGCAAAGACTATAGATGAATGTTGGGAGCTTGTGGAAACATCTGAAAGAACTAAGAAGCATTGTATGATGCTTGAAAATTGCTGTTATGATTTCTTTGAACTTTTAACTTTGAATATGGCACGCCAAGGTTATTTTGGAGAAATTATTCACGGAGAAGGAGCGTATATCCATGATCTATTAGATCTAAATTTTCAGAAAAATGCTTATGAAGATATGTGGCGTCTAAGAGAGAACTATGAAAGAGATGGAAACCTTTATCCAACTCATGGTTTAGGCCCAATTTGCCAGATAATGAATGTAAACAGGGGTGACCAAATGGATTATTTAACGTCCCTATCCAGTAATGATTTTCATATGGCTGGGAAAGCTAAAGAATTAGCTAAAGATGATTCTTTTTATGACCAATTTGTTGGTAAAGATTATGCTGGAAATATGAATACCACCATGATTAAGACCAAAAATGGAAAAAGTATAATGGTGCAGCATGATGTTACTTCTCCACGCCCTTATTCTAGAATACACTTAGTAAGCGGGACTAAAGCTTTTGCGAGAAAATGGCCAAGCCCTGAGAGAGTAGCTAAGGGACATAGTTGGTTAAATGAGAACGAAATGTCTGAACTTGAAAGTAAATATACTCCTGAAATAGTGAAAAAAGTAGGTGATATGGCGAAGAAAGTCGGTGGCCATGGAGGAATGGATTTTATCATGGACTGGAGATTGATTGATTGTCTTAGAAATGGCCTTCCTTTAGACCAGGATGTATACGATGCAGCTTTATGGAGCGCAATCACCCCTCTTTCAGTAGATTCTGTTACCAATAGAGCTCAGTCTATGGACGTGCCTGATTTTACAAGAGGAGCATGGAAGAATAATAAGCCTGTAGATGTAACTTTAAAAGGAGGTGGAACAACCAATGTAATATTAAAAGCTTAGAAATTATTTATTCATTATTACGAAAAAACTTGTATATTTTGGAATAAAACTTTCAAACGAAATATAATATTTTTTAAATTCCTGTTTTGTTGTCTATAACTAACAGGAATTTTTTATTTTTTGTCTAATTTTGGAATAAATAATAAAAAAGTAACTATACCTCTAATAGGGAAAATAGTTAACTAAATAAATCAAAGCTAATCTATGAGAAAAGCCGCAGCACGCCGATCTAAAATTTTGGAAATTTTAGATGAAACAAATAAAGTGAATGTAACCGAATTAAGTGAGCACTTTAGTGTGAGTGAAGTTACTATTCGTAACGATTTAGATAAATTAGAAAAAAATAAACTCCTTGTTAGGGCTCATGGAGGTGCTTTTAAGACAAATAACCTGGCCTTAGCGGTATCAGAAAAGAAAAGTATTAATCGCGATCTTAAACGGCTAATTGGGAAGACCGCTGTTGGTCTTATCCAGGAAAATGATTCTATTATTCTGGACTCAGGAACAACTACTTTTGAAATTGCGAGTAATCTGGGGAAGTTTAAGGAAATTACGGTTATTTCTAATGCACTGGACATTGTTAACAATCTTGCTCAGTTTGATAATTTAAAAGTTTATATGCCTGGCGGATATTTAAAGGAATTTTCCATGTCCTTAGTGGGGCCAATGGCGGAGCGAAATTTAAAACAGCTTTTTTGTAATAAATTGTTTCTTGGAGTAGATAGTATTAGAAGTAATGTCGGTTTTTTCACCCACCATATGGAAGAGGCATATCTAAATCAAATAATGATTGAGATTGCTGAAGAAGTAATTGTGGTGGCAGATTCTACTAAGTTCAAAAAAACCGGCCTGGCTTTTATTCAGAATTTTGAACATATAGATAAGGTTATTACCGACGATGGAATTGATGAGAACGACCTTAAGATGTTACAAAAGAATAACGTGGAAGTTTTAATTGCAGGAAAAGGTGAATAAAAGATAATATTTTATATATTTGATATGTAATACATAATACATATCAAATGAAAAACTTGTTTGCGGCGACTTATGCGCCTATGAAAGATGATTGGAGCATTAATCCTGGGATGGTTGGTTCGTATGCCGATTTCCTTAAAAGGAATAAACTATCTGGAGTTTTTATTAATGGTTCAACTGGTGACTTTGTTTCATTAACCACTAATGAGCGTACAGAGCTACTGGAAGCCTGGGCAGATCATAAATCAAATGGCTTATACTTAATAAATCACGTGGGAAGCAATAGCCTGAAAGAGGCAGAAATTCTTGCAGCTTCTTCAGTGGGAAGGGCAGATGCAGTGGCAGCAATAGCTCCTTTTTATTTTACACCTTCAAATATCCAGCAATTAATTGACTATTGTAAATCAATTGCATTAAAGGCAAAAGACCTTCCTTTCTACTACTATCACTTACCTGTTTTAACCGGTGTAAATTTTCCAATGCTGAGTTTTGCTGAAAAAGCTAAGGGGCAAATTCCCAATTTTGCTGGTATTAAATTTACTGAGAATAATCTCGTAGAATTTCAAAAAACGAGTCTTGGTCATCCTGATTTGGATATTTTCTTTGGAGTAGATGAAGCTTTTTATTCTTCACTAGGCTTACAGGCTGGTGGTTGGGTTGGAAGTACTTACAATCATTTATCACCACTTTTTTATAAAATAAAGGAAGAATTTGATAAAGGTAATCTTCAGAAAGCTGCACAATTACAGAGTTTTGTAGCAAAATTTGTAGAAACATTGAGTAGCTATGGAAGCTTCAACGGATCTGGGAAAAGTTTTATGAAGAAACTTGGCATAGATTGTGGCCCCTCTCGTTATCCGCATCCTACTTTAAAAGATTCTGAAATAAAAAATGCTTTCGAAACTTTTGAAAACATTGGCTTATCCGAATATTTTTCATCATAACGAAAAATTTTTTATTAAATTATTATGTATAACATAATGCTTTTATTTATATTAGCAGTGTTAAAAACAAACAAATTAAATCCTAATTTTATGAAAAAAAGATTAATTATGGATGATTGGAGATACCTTTTGAATAAGGTATTACAATTATCCCGGCCAGATTTCACTAATAAAGTACTATTGGGTGGGCTTGTATTTTTGTGTTTTGGCTTTACGATGCAATCTCAGGATTTCGAAGTTTCAGGAGTTGTTTCAGATGAAGCAGGAATCCCTATACCAGGAGTTAATGTATTAGTGAAAAATACTAATCGTGGTGTTCAAACCGATTTTGATGGAGCATATAATATAGAAGTATCCCAGGGAGAAACTTTATCCTTTAGTTATATAGGTTTCAAAACTACCGAAATCGTTGTAGAAGACGGGGATTCTGAAATTAATGTTATTCTTGAAGAAGATCTATCCAGCCTGGATGAAGTGGTTGTTACCGGGTATTCCACCCAGTTGAGGAGTAATATGGCTACAGCAGTTTCCAAATTAGATACTAAGGTACTGGAAAGCGCGCCTAGATCTAATGCGGCTACAGCGCTTCAGGGTACTATTGCAGGTTTACGTGTAACTCAAAACACTGGACAACCCGGAGCTACACCAAGTATCTCCCTACGTGGGGGGAGTGATTTTGGTGGTGGCGGTAGTCCATTAATTTTAATTGACGGAGTTCCTGGATCCTTTTATGCTTTAAATTCCGACGATATTGAATCTATGGAAGTCTTAAAGGATGCTGCTTCTACTGCCGTATATGGTGCGCGAGCTGCAAACGGAGTTATTCTGGTAACTACCAAAAAAGGAAAAGCTGGACGTTCTAACATTACCTATAGGCATAGGTATACTATCAATGAAAGACGGGACACCCCAGAATATCTTGGGGCCGAAGATTTTATTATTTATAATCGTAGGGCCATTAGAAATACACAAAGAGTACTTGGTGAAGGCGCATTTAATAATTTTCTAGTAGGACCCCAGGGGATGGGAACTGGCAATAACACTACAAACTCTCCTTTTACTACAATGATTTTAGGAGAGGATAATAGATATTTGCTAGATCAGCCAGGTTGGAGTTCCATTCAAGATCCTATAAATCCGTCGCAGCAGTTAATTTTTCAAGAAAATGATATGAGTGAGTTGTTTTTTCAAAATAGTCATTCAAAAGATCATTCTCTTTCTTTTGATGGCGGTAATGAGAAAGGTACTTATTATGCCGGTTTGGGATATCTTGATGATCAAGGTATTGTTATTGGTTCTGGTTTTGAACGGTTTTCAGGAACGTTTAACGGATCCTATAACGTAAAAGATAATTTTAAAGTTTCTTCAAATTTACTTTATGCGCATTCCGAAGTTAATGGTACTTATTTGGGTAATGATAATCAAATATTCGAACGTGCGGCGGGGCAACCACCTACGTCCAGGATTTATAATAATAATCCCGATGGGAGTTTAAGTGATGATCCAAACCCTGGTACAAATACTAGTTTTGGTAATCCATTATACTATAAGGATAAATTTTTAAGTGAGAATTTGGAGCAGCGTCTTACTGCATCAGTACAATTGGACTGGCAGTTTATAGAAAATTTCAACTTAATGCTTAGGGGTTCCCATTTTACTATTAATAACACTAATGAGAGTTTTAATAAAGCGTACTTAAATGCGGGATCATTAGTAACCACTAGAAATGCTTCTGCCAGCCATCAAAAAACATTGAGGAATCAGGCCACGGCCACGGTTACTTATGATAATGTTTTTAATGAAAAACACAATGTTAATGCAATGTTGGGTGGAGAATTTTTTCGAGAAGACTATTTTGTATTGAGTGGAGCAACAAGGTTATCTCCTACCGATTTAATTACTACTCTGAATGCGGGAGCAGAAGCTAATGGAGTGCCTTCTTCCTCAAAAACTAATTATGCTATTGCTTCAGTTTTTGGGCAGGTAAATTATGATTATGATAATAGATATTTACTAGGTCTTACTTTTAGACAAGACGGAACTTCGAGATTAGGGACTGAAAAATATGATTTCTTCCCAGGGGTATCATTTGGTTGGAATCTTCATAATGAAAACTTTTATGAAAGTTCAAATGTTGAAAGCTTAGTATCGCGTATTAAGCCACGTGTAAGTTATGGGGTGAATGGGAATATAGATGTATTGAGTAATTATGGTGTTTATGGTTTATATGCGGAAACCGCTGTGTATGGTGGTCAAACCGGTTACGCTAATACCAATTTACCAACACTTGGTCTAAAATGGGAACGTGCCACTACACTCAATTTTGGATTGGATTTAGGCCTGTTTAAAAATCGTGTGAATCTTTTAGTAGATTATTTTATTCGAGATGTGGATGATAAACTTGCAGGTTTAACTTTACCTCAATGGACTGGATTTAGTTCTATCCTTGTGAATAACGGGACCTTAAGAAATAAAGGTTTTGAATTAGAATTGGATGCAACAATTGTCAATAACGACAATTGGAACTGGAATATTGGTGGTACTTATTTTACACAAAAAAGATATGTGGAATCTTTACCTGATAACGGGGTAGAAAACAACCGTCAAGGAGGGATTGAGGTTTATGACCCTGAAACCGATGGTACCCGATATATAGGTGGTTTACAGGAAGGACAACGAGTGGGAACTGATATTGTTACGGCTTATATTCAAGAAGGAGTTTATCAAACTGAAGCAGATCTGGCAGAGCACGAAGGTCGTAGAGTAGAAATGGCAACCAACCCAGAATTTCAGCAGTTAGGGGATTCTCGTTGGAGGGATGTGAATGGTGATAATATTATAGATTTTCGCGACAGGGTGAAAATTGGTAGAATTACACCAGATTTCTTTGGAGGATTCACCTCAGATCTTACCTATAAAAACTTTAACTTGTTTATAAAGACTGACTTTGCTTTAGGCCATCTAATACAAAACAATGCAAGATCCCGGGGAATGGCGCAAGTTCAAGGAAATATGAACTGGACTAACGAATTGTTAGATACCTGGACGGAAGAAAATCCAAATACAAACGTTCCCAGATACGATTTCACTGATCCACAACGTAACCACTTGTCCTTTCCGTATGGAGGACAGTACAATAGTAGTTCTCGTTATTGGGAAAAAGGGGACTACCTAGCTCTTAGGGAGGTGACCTTAAGTTACAATGTTCCAGGAGAACTTATAGGTAATGTATTCCAAAACCTTAGAATATATGGAACGGGAAGTAATTTAGCATACTTTAATGATTATACCGGTTACTCTCCAGAAAATGGAGGTATAGATAGCGGTCGTTTCCCCTTACCGGTAAGTTATACTCTGGGGGTTAATTTAAGTTTTTAATAAAAAATAATTATTATGAGGATTTATAAAATAGTTAGTGCACTTTTCTTAGTTTTTGCACTAGGAGCTTGCGAAAGCGAGTTAGATCTACAGCCAGAAAGCACCCTAACCTATAATGGGTTTTGGGAGAGTGAAGAGGCTGCAAGGGCCGCACAGGTTGGTTTATATGCTAATTTTAGAAATTATAATAGTACTTTCTGGGTTATGGGTGAAGTTCGGTCAGATATTTGGGGTGGCCCTACCTTTGAATCTCCTTCTAACCTTGATTTAATTAATCAAAATATTAGTGCTACTCAGGTGCCATTTGGAAATTGGGCCGGTTTTTACGGTTATATGCATCATATTAATGATTTTCTTTTAAATATTGAAAATATCGAATTTGACAATGAAGCCGATAAAGCTCACCTTATTGGACAGGTGTATGGAATTAGGGCATTTATGTATTTTACAATGTTAAAAACCTGGGGTGGAGTACCAATTTCAACTGAACCTTTGTTAGACGTTAATCCGAGCGAATTAGCTAAAGCTCGTTCTTCTAAAGAAGAGGTAATGGCATTAGTAAAAAGCGATATTGCCAGATCTTTAGAGGCTTTTGGAGATGATGAATCTTTTTGGAATGGGCAGCGAACCTATTGGTCTAAAGCTGCAAGTTTGGTCTTGAAAGGAAAAGTTTATTTATGGTCTGGTAAACTCCTTGGCGGGGGAGATACAGATTATAATGAAGCAAAATTAGCTCTAGAAGAAGTACAAGGAATGGGCTTTAGCCTGGTAGAAAATTACAATGATCTGTGGGGTGAAGAAAATGAAAATAATAATGAGTTCATTTTTAAATTTGATTATACACAAGATGAAGCTGGAAATTTTTATAGCGGATTATTTACTGGTCGGTCTACAGAGATAAATGCTACCTGGGATTCCTATGGTAACTCTATGGCCGATTTTATTTCTAATGGAGGTAACCGTTATGGTCCAAGTATTAAAATACTGGAAATGATTGATAATACTGAAGATGCTCGTAGGGATGAGACTTTTATTAGGCTTTATGGTAATGATGAAGGTCATATTCCATTTGATACTGAAGGGTATCAGGCCTCTATTCTGAAAAAGTTTTTGGGTGTAGTTGAAGCAGGTAGCCGTTTAAGTAATAATGATGTACCATTGTTTAGATATGCCGATGTTATATTGCTTTTGGCTGAGGCCAAAAATAATTTAGGGGAAGATCCGTCAGAAGAAATCAATCAAATTCGAATGAGAGCTTATGGAGAGGATTATACAGAAGCCGAAGATGCTTATACAGGTGGCTCTCAGGTAGAGAATACTCGTGCAATTCTTGATGAAAGGTTAAAAGAATTTATCGGGGAAGGAAAACGTTGGTGGGATTTAAGACGTGCAGGAGGCACATTTATATTTGATGAAATAGAAAGTTTGGATGCAGCTGAAGCTTATAAATTGGAACTACCAATTTCTCCAGGAATGATAGCCAATAATCCGCTATTGGAACAAACAGAAGGTTATGAATAATAATTATACCCATGGTTATTATTTATTAGTTAGTTAGTTAGTTAGCTGAAAAGGCCGCACTTGCGGCCTTTTTTAAAATTTAATTAAATTAAAAATTATGAAAAAAATTGTATTACTAATAGTGCTCGGTGCTTTTTTGCAAGGTTGCAATGATAACGCTAAAGAAAAAGAAGCCAAAATAGAAGAAATTAATGAGCCTGAAACACAGGAGTTAGTGTTTGAAGATCTTTTTAATGCAGAAGCTAAAGAGAATATTGCCTGTTATCGTATCCCTTCTTTGATAACTGCTCCTAATGGAGATCTTATAGCTGCAATAGATGAGAGAGTACCTTCTTGTGCTGATTTAAGAGGGAGCAAAGATATAAATATTGTACAGCGTAGAAGTACCGATAATGGTAGAACCTGGAGCGAAATTGAAACAGTAGTTGACTTTCCCGAGGGAGAATCTGCATCAGACCCTTCTATGATTGTTGATGAAGAGACAGAAGAAATTTTTATGTTCTATAACTTTATGGATCTTGACAATGAAGCGAATATCTATTATCTACATGTAGTTTCGAGTAAAGACAACGGCAAAACCTGGACAGAACCCCGCGATATTACTACGGAAATTGCTAAGGATGAATGGCATAAAGATTTTAAATTCATTACTTCTGGACGTGGAACACAAACAAGCTCTGGGAGGCTACTGCATACCCTTGTAAACCTGGATAATGGTCTACATTTATTTGGTAGTGATGACCACGGAGAAAACTGGTTTTTAATCGACACCCCAATTCAGCCTGCTGATGAATCTAAGGTTATTGAGCTTGCCGATGGAAGATATATGATTAATGCTCGAGTGAATACAGGTGAAGGACATCGATATGTACATATTTCTGATGATAAGGGAGAAAGTTGGGAAACCCGTCCCGAAACTAAATTAACCGACCCAGGAAATAATGCAAGTATTATTCGGTATACTCGTGAAGATAAGAACGAAAAAGATATACTGCTTTTTTCAAATTCCAATGATGCCGAGAAAAGAAAAAACCTAAGCGTTCGTATAAGTTATGACGAAGGAGAAACCTGGAGTGAAGGAAAAACTATATATCCTGGATCTGCAGCCTATTCTGATCTTACGGTTTTAGAGAATGGTGATATAGGTGTGTTTTTTGAAGCCGATGGCTATTCCAGGAATCTTTTTACAAGCTTTTCTTTAGAATGGTTGACTGATAAATAAAAACAATAACCAAAATACTTTCAATTATCCAGACTTGGTATTCTTTAATAATTTCACAGGTTTCCTTGATTAATTACAGTTGATTTAATTTAGCCAGTTGTGAATACCGAGATCTGGATTTTTTACAATACTAAATCAAAATTCCGCCCGGGAATTTTGATTTTGGTGTTTTTAAACTATTTTAACACCTAATTTTCCTATTTAATATTCAGATGAAATATAATATTATTAAATTCTTTTGTTGTTCCGCTAGCATTTTAATTTTGGTTTCTTGTAAAGTAATTACTTTAAAAAGTGAAAAAGATGATGGTTGGGAATATTTATTCAATGGAAAAAATCTGGATAACTGGATAGTAAAAATTCACAAACATGAATTGGGTGATAATTATCAAAACACTTTTCAGGTTAGAGATGGAGTTATTCAGGTAAATTATAAGGGATACGAACGTTTTAACGAAAGATACGGTCATCTTTTTTATGGGAAGCCATTTTCAAATTATCACTTAAAATTTGAATATCGTTTTACTGAAGAATGGATGGAAGATGCGCCAGGATACACCTTTCGTAACAGTGGAGTGATGTTTCATTCTCAGGATCCTAAAACAATTTTAAAAAATCAGGATTGGCCAATTTCAGTTGAATATCAAATGCTGGCAGATGCCGGTGACGGCAATCCACGCCCAACGGGAAATATGTGTTCCCCGGGCACTGAAGTTTTTTTTGAGGGAGAAATGGATCCACGGCATTGTATTAGTTCCTCTTCAGATACTTACTTATGGAACGAATGGGTGCAAGCTGAATTGATAGTTCAGGATAGTCTTGTTATCCACAAAGTGAATGGTAAAACGGTATTGAAATATACAAAACCTCAAATTGGTGGTGGTACCACTGAAGGTTATGATCCGGAAATAAAACAAGATGGAAAACTTTTAACCCAGGGATACATTGGTCTCCAGGCCGAAGGGCAAGGAGTTGAATTTCGGGATATTAAAATTAAGCGACTTGAATAAAAATTTATTTTTCTTTAAAAATAGAATCAAAATGAGGTTCTAAGTGATGACGCATGGCATTTCTAAATGTTTCTGGTGTTCCAATTTTGATATTATCCATTAACATTCGGTGAGTAACAAAATGTCCTGAAGAATATCGATGTTTAAAATCTTGCGGAGTGTTTTTTAAATGAACATATTCAAAAACGG
The DNA here is from genome assembly GCF_900113135.1 of Salegentibacter agarivorans. Classification (GTDB taxonomy): domain Bacteria; phylum Bacteroidota; class Bacteroidia; order Flavobacteriales; family Flavobacteriaceae; genus Salegentibacter; species Salegentibacter agarivorans. The sequence continues at coordinate 192,212 of NZ_FOOH01000001.1, forward strand.
GTAATAATAATTGCTGAAAGCCTTGGAGGGTTTTATTATTTGAAATTTGGTAAAGTTTCCCGTGAAAAGCTATTTCCTTATCAAGACTAAAATGGCTTTGATCTGACTCCTGTTCCTCTTCCTTTACAACAATCTCTTCCAGATCATCTAAATCTTTTTGGGTTTTTCTTTCAAAAAGAAAATCTGCCATTCCCATTTCTAAGATTAAACGCAGTTCAAAAAGATTCTTTAATATACCGGTGCCCAAAAGCGTGGGATCTAAAATACGAGCAAAATTATTTATAATATCTGGTTCAGTAAGAACCATGCCTCTATGTTTTTTTGACTCCACCAATCCAAGGGTTCTTAGCCTTAGTAATGCCTCCCTTATAACCGTACGACTAACTCCCAGTGATTCAGAAAACTCAAGTTCTTTGGGAATTGGATCTCCGGGTTTTAAATTGTTATTTTTAAAAAATTCTAAGAGTCGAATTTCAACTTTATCAACCAGAGAAAGTGTATCAATAGGTTTTATGTTCTTCATAGTCATGCAAATATTCCAAAAAAGCTAAGAAATAAAAATAATTTATAAAATATCAGATAATAGAGGATAAAGATATAACTAATTTTTATATTCGTATTATGTTATACATATAATATGAATTCAACTATATATAAAAAAGCACTTTTAGAAGATGTTATTCCTTTTTGGAGCAACTTTTCAATCGATAAGACACATGGAGGTTATTTTTCGTGCTTAACCCAGGAAGGCCAGGTGTATGATACTGATAAATTTGTCTGGTTGCAGGGAAGGCAGGCCTGGATGTATTCGTTTCTTTTCAATAATGTAGATCAAAAAAAGGAATGGCTTGACATTGCTAAAAACGGGATTGACTTTTTGCGCACTCATGGCATGGATAAAAATGGTAACTTTTATTTTTCCCTTTCCCGTGAAGGGAAACCTCTTATTGCTCCCTATAATATTTTTTCCGATTGTTTTGCAACGATGGCTTTCGGGCAATATGCAAAAGCCAGTGGAGATAAAGAGATTGAAGCACTGGCTCGTAAAACCTACTATAATATTCTAGATAGAAAGGAAAATCCAAAAGGTAAATACGATAAAACTACGGGTAACCGGCCCCTTAGAAATTTTTCCCTTCCAATGATTTTATCCAATCTTGTTTTGGAACTGGAATCGGTCTTACCAAAAGAAGAGGTTGATCTGCGGCTGGAACACAGCATAACGGAAGTGATGGAGGTGTTTCTTCAGGACGATGGACTAATTTATGAAAACTTAAATCCGGACGGTTCATTTTCAGATAGTTTTGAAGGTCGTCTTATTAACCCAGGCCACGGTATTGAAGCAATGTGGTTCATGATGGATATTGCAGAAAGAAAGAATGATAAAAAATTGTTGGATGAAGCGGTCCAGGTTGTTTTAAATACCTTAGAATTTGGCTGGGATAAGCAATACGGCGGAATTTTTTACTTTCTTGATATTAAAGGTTATCCACCCCAGCAGTTAGAATGGGATCAAAAACTTTGGTGGGTACACCTGGAAGCCCTTGTGGCGCTCTCAAAAGCCTATAGTTTAACCAAAAACCAGGAAGTATGGGAGTGGTATAAAAAAGTCCATGAATATGCGTGGAGTAAATTTTCCGACGAAAAGAATGGCGAGTGGTTTGGCTATTTAAATAGGCAGGGTGAACCACACCTTAGTTTAAAAGGAGGGAAATGGAAAGGTTGTTTTCATGTGCCTCGTGCTATGTATCAATGCTGGCAGGCTTTCGAAAAAATTGAAAATTCTCATTAATTAAAGGTGATTTTATTTTTAAAGATATCGAAAGTTAAAAATTATGAAGTATAAATTTTTAATTTTCGATATGATAATTATATTTATGCAAAATTTATATATAGAAAGTTAATTATGAAAAAATTTACTGCCTTCTTAATTTTAGCAGCCACTCTTATCTCCTGTGATCAATCCAAATCTTACGATGAATTTGCACAAGTTGAAAATAAAAAGCAAGATTATGCTATAATTCCGCTTCCACAAAAAATGGAAACTTCAAATGGGATTTTTGTTATAGACGAGAATACTCAAATACAGGCAAGTGAAGAATTAAGTCAGGAAGCTGAATTTCTTGCGGATTATATTGGGGAAATTGCCGGTTTTACCCCAGCAATTAAATCTGATAGAGATGAAGTGGAAAGAAGCATTAGTCTTAAAATTTCAATTGATTTTGATCAGGATGAAGCCTATAATTTAAAGATTACACACGAAAAGGTTGTAGTTGAAGGAGCTTCAGCTAAAGGTGTTTTTTATGGGATCCAAACGCTAAAACAACTTCTTCCTTTAAAATCTAAATTTCAAAATGAATCTGCAACAATCAGTATTCCTGCCGTAGCTATTTCAGATGCACCAGCATTTAATTATCGTGGCATGCATTTAGATGTGGCCCGACATATATTTCCGGTAGCGTTCATTAAAAAATATATAGATCTAATAGCAATCCATAAAATGAACACTTTCCACTGGCATTTAACCGAAGATCAGGGGTGGAGAATCGAAATTAAACAATATCCTAAACTTACCGAGATTGGCTCTATTAGGAAAGAAACGATGATAGAAAAGAATTTTGATCCATATAAAGGTGATGGCAAAGAATATGGGGGATATTACACGCAAGAAGAAGTAAAAGATATCGTGGAGTATGCTGCCAAAAGACATGTAACTGTTATACCTGAAATAGAATTGCCGGGCCACTCTCGCGCAGTTTTGGCTGCCTATCCAGAATTAGGTAATAATACAGGCCCCTATGAAGTGGCTACAAAATGGGGGGTGTTTGACGAAATATTGGCACCAAAAGAAGAAACTTTTGAATTCCTGGAAAATGTTTTAACCGAGGTTATGGAATTATTCCCAAGTGAATATATTCATATTGGTGGAGATGAAGCACCAAAAACAGAATGGGAAAAAAGTACCCAGGCACAGGAAGTTATAAAACGAGAGGGGCTAAAAGATGAACACGAATTGCAAAGCTATTTTATTAGGCGAATTGAGAAATTTCTAAATAAAAATGGCCGTCAAATAATTGGTTGGGACGAGATTCTTGAGGGAGGCCTTGCTCCTAATGCCACGGTAATGTCCTGGAGAGGTAACCAGGGTGGGATTGAAGCTGCTAAACAAAAGCATAATGTAGTGATGACTCCAAATACTCATTTGTATTTTGACCATTATCAAGCCAATCCTGAAAATGAACCTCTGGCAATTGGCGGCAATTCTACTGTTGAACATGTATATTCTTTTGATCCCGTTCCTGAAGAATTATCAACTGAGGAAGCAAAGTATATTATGGGAGCGCAAGCCAATGTTTGGACTGAATATATGAAAGATTCAGATTACGTAGAGTATATGATTTTACCGAGAATGACTGCTTTATCTGAGGTAGTTTGGACCTATCCTGAAGAACGTAATTGGGAAGAATTTAAAAGCAGGCTAACCGAATTTAAAAAACACTACGACGAAATGGATTTAAATTATGCCACACATGTTTTTGAAGATTCTCAATCAATTAAAAATGAACCTACAGCAGCTAAATAATAATGAATAGAAGAACCTTTGTTAAGCAAAATATAGCAGCATCTGCTTTGGCAGGTTTGGCGCCGGTAGGAGCTTTTGCCGCTAATTTCAATGAAAATACTTTTTTAAATGAGGATAATTTTAATCTTGATTATGCCCCTCACCTGGGAATGTTTCGTAGCCACGCAGGAGAAGATCCCATAGATCAGCTTAATTTTATGGCTGATCAGGGTTTTAAGGCTTTTGAGGATAATGGAATGAAAGGTAGGGCCGTAGCGTTACAGGAAGAAATGGCTGCGACAATGACCAAAAGAAATATACGCATGGGTGTTTTTGTAGCCCATACTATTTACTGGACTGAGCCTAACTTAGCTAGTGGAAATAAAGACTTGCAAAATGAATTTCTAAAAGAGATAAGGGAATCGGTAGAGGTTGCAAAACGCGTTAATGCTAAATGGATGACAGTGGTGCCCGGTTATGTGGATCAACGTCTAAATATGCAATATCAAACTGCAAATGTAATTGAATCTCTAAGGCGCGCTGCCGATATTTTAGAACCCCACGGACTTACAATGGTTTTGGAGCCTCTTAATTTTAGAGATCATCCTGGTTTATTTTTGAGCGAATCCCCCCAGGCCTATCAAATTTGTAAAGCGGTAGATAGTCCGTCCTGCAAAATACTTTTTGATATTTATCATCAGCAAATACAAGAAGGGAACCTAATTCCTAATATTGAGGCCAGTTGGGATGAGATAGCATACTTTCAGGTAGGCGATAACCCGGGAAGAAATGAACCCACTACCGGTGAGATCAATTATAAAAATGTATTTAAATATATCCATTCAAAAGGTTTCGACGGGATAGTAGGTATGGAACATGGGAACTCCCTGCAGGGAAAAAAGGGCGAAATCGCCGTAATAGAAGCATATAAACAAAGTGACGATTTTTAAAAAATGAGATATATAAAATTTTTTGTTACCTGTCTAACTTTGGCTTCTGTTGAATTTTACGGCCAGGACAAGTTAGAAAATTATGTTCAGGAATTTTCAGGTACAGATCTAGAGATTAAAATGATTGCTATTCCTGGCGGGGAATTTCAAATGGGTAGTTCGCTAGAAGAATTTGGTCATTATGAAGATGAAGCACCGTTACATAAGGTACAGATTGATCCTTTTTGGATGGCATCTCACGAAATTACATGGAAGCTTTTTAAGCTCTACCTGGAGCGTCCGTTAAATGATTTGCCATTAGAGAATAAGGCTAAGGATGTAACTATTAAAGTTGATGCTATTTCAGGTGCTACTGTGCCTTATGTAGATATGAGTTTGGGAATGGGAACAGGCGATGGTATGCCGGTAGTGAATATAACATATCTGGCCGCGCAAAAATTCTGTAAATGGCTTTCAGCAAAAACAGGATATTTTTATCGCTTACCCACTGAGGCAGAATGGGAATATGCTGCCAGGGCTGGGAATCAATCTGCTTACCATTTTGGCGACAATCCTGACGATTTAGATGAATATGCCTGGTTTTATGAAAATAGTGACGGTCATTATCATGCCGTGGGTTCAAAGAAACCAAACCAATGGGGACTTTATGATATGCACGGAAATGTTGCGGAGTGGACTTTAGATGCTTATAGCGCTGATACTTATAAGAACAGGGAGGATCTGACCCCTAATCCTTTTGCAGTACCAGAAAATGAATATCCTCATAGTGTGAGGGGAGGCTCTTATTATGATGATGCTGAATACTTAAGAAGTGCTGCTCGTTTGGGATCCAGTGAGAACTGGAAAATGCGCGACCCTCAATTTCCCAAAAGTAAATGGTGGAATACCGATGCTCAATTTGTGGGATTTAGGATTGTAAGAGATCCCAATCCGCCAACAGAAACAGATTATGAAAAATATTGGGGGCCAATTACTCCTTGATTTAAAACTTTTAAAAATGAAAAAAACAGAACCAATTAAGCCAGAAATTATAAAAAATTCACGGAGAACGTTTTGTAAAACTACAGCGCTTTTTACCGCCGGAATGATGATACCTGCTATGGAAATGAATGCTATGTACAATGTTTTTAACGACAAAAAGCTGAAACTGGCTGTGGTAGGATGCGGAGGTCGCGGCACAGGTGCTGTAAATCAAGCTCTAAAAGCCGACGAAAATGTACAGTTGGTTGCTATGGCAGATGCTTTTGAAGACAGACTACTTAGTAGCTTGGACCAGTTGGAAAATGAGTTTGCTGGGTCTAATAAAGTAAGGGTTAAAGAAAAAAATCGGTTCACCGGTTTTGATGCTTATAAAAAAGCTATTGATCTGGCAGATGTAGTAATACTTACGACACCACCGGGTTTTAGACCCTACCATTTTGAATATGCCATTAATGCGGGGAAACATGTATTTATGGAAAAACCTGTGGCTACAGATGTACCAGGAATTAGAAAAGTTTTGGATTCAGCAAAAATTGCTAAAGAAAAGAAGTTGAACGTTGTTGTTGGTTTACAAAGAAGATACCAGAATAATTATATAAATATTGCTGAAAAAATTCAAAAGGGAGAAGTTGGAAAAATTCTTTCAGGGCAGGTGTATTGGAATAGTAGTGGGGTGTGGGTAAACCCCAGACAGCCAAACCAAACCGAAATGGAATACCAAATGCGTAACTGGTATTACTTTAATTGGCTTTGTGGTGATCATATTTTAGAACAACACATTCATAATATTGATGTTGCGAATTGGTTTATAGGTGAGTATCCTGTTTCGGCTCAGGGAATGGGCGGTCGGCAAGTGCGTACAGGACCCGAGCACGGAGAGATCTTCGATCATCATTTTGTTGAATTTAAATATCCCGGTGGGGCCGTAATTTCTAGCCAGTGCAGGCATCAACCCGGAACAATGTCAAAAGTAGGAGAGGGGTTTCAGGCCACCAAAGGTATTGTTGAAACCAATGATGCAGGTGTTGCAAAATTAGTAGATTTAGAGGGCAACGATATTTTTAAATATCGAGGTCGGAATGATCCCAACCCTTATCAGGAAGAACATAACCAATTGTTTAAATCCATTCGAAACGGCGAGGTTATAAGCGATGCTGAGAATGGAGCTAAAAGTACAATGACTGCGATCATGGGCCGAATGGCTACATATTCAGGGCAGGTAATCAGTTGTGATGAAGCACTTCAATCTAACCTGGAATTGGTTCCTGAAAATCTAAGCTGGGATTCCACACCACCTGTAATGCCAAATTCTGATGGGCATTACCCAATACCTACCCCAGGAAAAACAAAAGTTATGTAATTTTTGTCGTCACACTTTAAGTTGATTACAATTTTTTTCCTATTAACTTTAAAATCTATCATTATATATTAATCCAGTTTTAGAATTCAAATGAGTTTTAAAACTGGATCTTTCTAAGATTGAAAATTTTTTCCTTCAATTGAAAGCCCTTATTATATTTTTATATATCATACATAATACAATTTACTATGGCAATGAGAAAACTAGAGATATTCGCAGTCCTTCTTTTGTATATTATAAGCTTTACAACAACTGCTCAGGAAGAATTCAAAAGTAATTTAAGTGTGGAAGAACTTAAGGAAGCACCCGTAAAACTAATGCCCTACCCAAAGGAAGTTTCATGGGGGGAGAAACCAATAGACTTTAAGCAAGTTGAGATTAATAACTTTAACTTTTTACATCCATCGGTAAAAAGTGAATTGGAACAATTGCTGTTTAAAGCCGGCGTTAAAACTAGTAAGAACAATAAGAATAAGATTAAATTTAAGAAAATTGATAGTTTAACCCGGGAGGCCTATACCCTTGAAATCACTTCCGATGAAATTAAAATTGGAGCTTCCTCTGATGCTGGTTTTTTTTACGCGTTAAAAACATTAGAACAGATTGTTGATGGGAAGAAAGGTTTTTATGCTGTAAAAATCTGGGATGAACCCGCGTTTGAGTTGCGGGGTTATATGATTGATACGGGCCGGAATTTTCAACCTATTGAAACTCTAAAGAATCATTTGGATATACTGGCAAATTATAAATTGAATACTTTCCACTGGCATTTAACAGATTATCCTGCCTGGCGTATAGAAAGTAAAAAATATCCAGAACTTAATGCAGCTGAAAATCATAGGCCTACACGGGATCCTGGACTATTCTATACTTATAATGAAATTCGTGAAGTAATTAACTATGCTAATGAATTGCAAATTCAGGTTATTCCAGAAATAGACATGCCTGGCCATAGCGATTCGTTTACAACGGCTACCGGCCATAGAATGGAATCGGAAGAAGGAATAAAGATTTTAGAAGACGTTTTATATGAATTTTTTGAGGAAATTCCGAAAGAAATGGCACCTATAATACACCTGGGCTCTGATGAAGTTGATGTTCCCGACCCTGAAGGTTTTATGAATCGAATGCTCCATATAATTGAATCAAATAATACATCGGCCGTAATTTGGGATCCAGGTTTACCGGCAAACGATAGAGTAATTCGCCAAACCTGGCGACCAGAACATGAGATCGAAAAAATGGACCAATCTGGTTTAAGGGGTATTGATTCTCAAAATTCCTATATCAATAACAGCGAACCAATGCTACAAATTCCGAGACTATTGTTTAAACCTATTGGACAGGATAGCAATCACAAGATAATAGGTGGAATCATCGCGCTTTGGCCTGATGTAAACCTTGATGAACCTTTTGATGCGGTGAGACATAATCCATTATACCCTTCACTATTAACCTATGCCTGGACAACCTGGACAGCCGATATTACAGAAACTTCCTCAAAATTTATAACCAGAGTACCACCAAAGAATAGTAAAGCTCATGATTATTTTTCTGCTTTTGAAGATTTCCTAATGTATCATAAAAACACCTATTTTAAAGGTCAACCTTTCCAATATGTAAAGCAGGCCGATACCGAATGGAAACTTATTGGTCCTTTTGAAGACAAGGAAACCCTGGGCGAAATAAAAGATTCATATTCAATTAATGATAGTATTCTTCAATGGAAAAATGCTACAGGAAATACAGTTTATATCCGGGACCGGTTTAAACAGGGTGGATTTTATCCCAAAGCGAAGCCCGGCGAAACTTATTTCGCTCATACCTATATTTATGCCGACGAAGCTAAGAATATACCCGTATGGATTGGTTTTGAAACCCCTTTTCGTAGTAATCGGGCTTATACTGGAATTCCTGAAGTAGGGGAATGGGATGTAAGTGGAGGCACGATTTGGGTAAATGAAAAGGAAATTCCCGCTCCCAATTGGAAAAATCCCGGGTGGAAACCTGAAAAGACCAGTGGTTGGGGAAGTAAAGGTGACCAGGAAGTGCCCTGGAAAGATGAAGAATTATATTGGACACGAGAACCAGCAAAAATTTCGTTAAAAGAGGGTTGGAATGAAGTTTTGATCCGTGTTCCGGGAAGTAGCGATTATCAAAATTGGATGTTTAGTTTCGCACCGTTGGAGCAGGAAGGAATTAGGTTTTCAACTTCAAAAAATTAACCTATGAGATGCTTATTACTAACCTTTGTTTTACTACTCGCTTTTAGACCTATGCATTCGCAAATAACCTTTGCTGATATATTTACTGATAATATGGTACTCCAGCGGGACCAACCCATTAGAATTTGGGGAATTGCTCCCCCCCAATCTAAAATTTCAATTTATTTTCAGAATAAAGTTGAATCTGTTGTCACAGATGTTAAGGGCAATTGGGAGGTAGTGTTTGATGAGCAGCCTGCCAACTCTAATCCTCAGGAACTAATTTTGAAATCACCCCAGCAAACAATTACCTTAAATAATCTACTAATAGGGGATGTGTGGCTCTTACTGGGTCAATCTAATATGGAATGGCCTATGAGTGGGGAGATGCATTTTGAAGAGGAGTTAAAAGATGCCAATAACAAACAACTCAGGTTTTATAACCCTAAGTATATAGGAAAGAACATTTATGGGAAGGCCTATAATCAAGACGAAAGAAAAAAATTGGCTGGGGGAGAATTATTCTATGATAAAAAATGGGAGGAAAGCGATACTTCTACTTTTAAAGCTATGAGTGCTATAGGATACTATTTTGGGAAACAAATTTCAAATAAAAAAGGGATTCCGGTAGGCCTTATCAATTTATCTATTGGCGGTGCACCCCTGGAAACATTTATAGCATTAGAAACTTTAAAAAAGAATAAAAAATTTTCTAAGAAAACGGGTTCAAACTGGCTTTATAATGCACATCTACCCGATTGGATAAGGGAAAGAGGTCGGGAGAATATCAACGGAAATCAAGTAGAAAATAACTCCAATGGACCAAATCATGGTTATAAACCTGGTTTCGCATTCAGCACAGGTATTGCGCCTATTTTAAAAATGCCAATTAAAGGTATTCTTTGGTATCAAGGCGAAAGTAACGCCCAGGAAAAGGAGCGTGTAGAAGAATATCCTGAGCTGCAAAAACTTATGATACAGGATTATCGAAAAAAATGGGAGAACCCTAATTTACCTTTTTATTGGGTTCAGTTGTCTTCAATTGATACCATAAATTATGACTCTCACTTTTGGCCTGAATTTAGGGACGGGCAGCGTAGATTACTGGAGGAAATGAAGAATGTGGGAATGGCCGTGAGTAGTGATATTGGTGCCCGTCACGACGTCCACCCACGAAATAAAAAAGCTGTGGGCAATAGACTTGCGCGATGGGCTTTAAACCAAGAATATGGGCAAGATGTTTTAGTTTCTGGTCCCTTACCAAAGAGTGCTATTTATAAAAATGATAGTATAATAGTGGATTTTGAATACATTGGGAATGGCTTAAGCGTTTCCAATAGCAAATCTTTGAGAGGATTTTCCCTTAATGGAAAAACGGAAGCAGCGGCAAAATTAAAAGGAGATAAAGTATTTATTAAAACTTCAGAAAAACCTAAATTTATTTACTATAACTGGCAGCCCTGGGCTACCGGGAATTTGATTAATTCGGAAGGCTTGCCGGCTTCAACATTTAAGATGGAAGTTATGAAACGTGATTAATCAAAATCAAATATCCGGAACAAGGAATTTATCTTAAACACGCTTATTTTTACCTAAGTATATTGATCGCTGTATATTTTGGTTTTTTGTACCTAAAAATGGTAGATTCACATTTACTAAAATTCCTTTTTGTATCTTTTTAATCATATTTATTAATAGTAACTATACATTGAATTATGGTAGATTTCAAGGATTTAATATGAATTAATAGTATGAAGTTTTTCTCTTTCATCTTCTTAATATTACTACTGGGTTGTACTGTTGAAAAGCAAAATGATAATGAATTAGAACATGCAGCGGCTACTTTATATTACCAGCCAGACTGTGCAACTATAAATGGCTATATTACTCTAAAACTTTCTGATGAAAAATATGTTTTTCAACATGAAATAGAAGAACAATTTCGCGCAATGGGTGTAGAAGTCAAGGTTGCTTTTAGAAAACATAGCAAATCAGACATTCTAACTAACGAATGTATAACTGCACCAATAATAACTATAACTTCATTAGAAAAACAATAAATTCACAAAGTAAGTTATAAAATAATATTTATATATGTTATACATAATACAAAATTGTTATCTTTAGGCCAAAATTTAGCATATGAATATTCGGTTGATTTTACTTTTGTTCTTCCTGTGTGGGCAACTAACTGCGCAAACTGAGAAAAAACTTGATTTTAAATGGGATACTATTGCCACGCTTAATGATGATTTAGGCGTAAATGGAGCCTTTTCTGGTATTCATAATGATGCATTTATAGTAGCTGGAGGAGCAAATTTTCCAAATGATCCAGTTTGGGAAGGAGGAGAAAAAGTTTGGTATAATACTATTGAAGTTTTACAAAAATCGAATGATAGATATAACTGGATTTCAGTAAATGCAAAATTACCCCGGAAACTGGCTTATGGAGCTTCAGTGTCTACTCCCGATGGCTTGTTATGCATTGGAGGGAATAATTCAGATGGTACATTTTCTGAAGTTTTTCTGCTAAAATGGAACCCGAGAGAGAAGAAAATCGAAATTGAAAAGCAGCCTGATCTACCTGAACCTCTGGCTAATATGCAGGCTACAAATATAGGTGATGAGGTTTTTGTTGTTGGAGGACAGGAAGAAAATGGGAGTAAAGCAAGTAATAAATTTTTCTCTTTTAAAAATAATGAATGGCAACGTTTAGAAGATTTACCAGGCCCAGGTAGAATTCAACCCGTAGTGGTTAGCCAGAACAACGGAAAGGCGAATTGTGTTTATGTTTTTAGTGGAACTCATTTCAATCCCGATGCAAATGATCCGAATCAATTTTTGACTGATGTGTATGAATATAATCCGCTTCAAAAGAAATGGAGACAAAAAGCAGATATTCCTACCAATACTACCCCCGGGCTTTCGGGAGGATATATTGGAGCTGCGCCTGCGGTGAAACTTGGGGATGCACATATTATTATTTTTGGGGGAGCTGGTGGAGAAAATCAACTTTGGAATCAGCGTTTAGAACTTCAGAATGAGTTGGTATCTGTAAGTGAATCTAATTATTCGGAAGCAGAAGCTCGTCACAAATCTGATTCGCTTAAAAAATTAATAGCTAATAATTTTCAGAATACATCTTTCTCTTCCACCATTTGGGCATATCATGCCATTACAGATACCTGGAGTCAAAGAGGGGAGATTCCCGGAAAATCTCCTGTAGTAACCGATGCCGAATTTTGGAATGATGAGATTTTTATTGCTGGAGGAGAGATAAGTCCTGGTGTACGTACCCCGGCCGTTCACAAAATTAGTGTGGAGCCCCACCGGGCAGATTTTGGCTTGATTAATTACATTACTTTATTTGTTTACTTAGCATTAATTGTTGGGCTTGGTTGGTATTTTTCCAGACGAAACAATAGTACAGATGATTATTTTCTGGCTGGGGGGCGTATACCCTGGTGGGCTGCTGGGTTGAGTATTTATGCAACGATGCTTAGTGCAATAACCTATCTTTCACAACCGGCTTTGGCCTATTCTTATGACTGGCAGGCCTATTTAGGTTACTTTACTATTTTGCTTACGGTGCCTATCGTCATTACCTTTTATCTTCCATTCTTTAGAAATTTAAATATTACTACTGCTTACGAATATCTTGAAAAGCGATTTAATATTGCGGTGAGAATATTTGGTAGTGCTTCTTTCGTATTGTTTCAGGTGGCGAGAATGGGGATTGTTGTTTATCTGCCAGCCCTTGCACTGTCTACAGTAGTAGGTTTGGACATCTATACGGCAATAATTATCATGGGTGTTCTTGCAATACTTTACACGGTATTGGGAGGTATTGAAGCTGTAATTTGGACAGATGTTATTCAGGTAATTGTACTTATTGGGGGTCTTATCCTTGGACTTATCTATATAGCCATAGATATTGGGGATGTAGGTTATATTTTTGAAACTGCTTATGCGGATAATAAAATGAAGTTATTCGATTTCCGATTTAGCTGGACTGAGGTCGTAACCTGGTCATTATTTTTAGGTTCTTTTGCATTAAATTTTGCGCCGTACACTACAGACCAGGCAGTAGTACAACGTTATTTAACCACAGCCAATGAAAAGGAATCACGTAAAAGTATCTGGCTTAACGGAATAATTTCCATTCCTGCTGGATTGCTTATCTTTTTAATGGGGACTTTTTTATATGTCTTTTTTAAAGACAATCCTGATTTTATAGTTGTGGGAATGCAAAATGATGGTATTTTCCCATTGTTTATTGCAAATCACCTTCCTCCCGGTGTGGCCGGTCTTGTAATAGCGGGGATTTACTCTGCTTCAATGTCTAGTTTAGATAGCAGTATGCATAGTGTATCAACGGTGGTTACGGTTGATTACTATAAACGCTTTAGTAAAAATTACTCCGAACTTACTGCTATGAAAGTTGCAAAATGGGTAACAATAACGGTTGGGGTAATTGGTACAGCAGTTGCTTGTTTAATGGCAGCTTTTCCCATTGCTTCCCTCTTTTTCTTCTTCCAGGAAGTTGTTGGTTTATTTGGAAGTGCCCTTACAGGTATTTTTATTCTCGGGATTTTCTTAAAAAGAGCTAATTGGGCTGGTACATTAATCGGGGCTTTACTTAGTGTAATTGTGGTTGTTTTTCTAAAATATCAAACTCCTATAAATTTCTATATCTATCCCCTAATCGCAATTCCGGTTTGTGTGATTGGAGGTTATCTGGCAAGTTTGATGATAAAGGTTAAAAGAAATGATAACTCTAAAAACCTGGTTTATCATAAAGGTTTGAAAGATCATAAATTTGAACAATGAAAGGATTTCTAAGCTTATTTTTAATGCTGATTTTTGGAGTTCTAACCGCACAGAATGCTACAGAATTTACCTGGTATAAAGTGGACAAAATGAAGCATGGGGGAAGAATTGATACCGAGACTTCAAATCCATTTCAACGTTTTCCCGACTCTATGAAAAACATTGTGAGAAAACGCGTATGGGATCTATCTGAAAATCCTGCAGGTGTCTATATGAATTTTGAAACTAATACTGATGAGATTATTGTGAAATACGAGGTAAAAGGACCGGTAGAATTTCCGCATATGCCTGCAACGGGGGTAAGTGGAATAGATCTTTATAAACGTGATGAAGGGAATTGGGATTGGGTAAAGGCCAATTATAATTTTGCAGATACTATTTCCTATAAATTTCGGCTAAAAGATACTATAGATTCGACTCAAAATAAGTTAAGATTATATCTCCCATTGTACAATACCGTATCTCATATGGAAATTGGTATTAAAACTAATTCTAATTACAAAGAATCTCCACGGGACCTTACAAAACCAATTGTAGTTTATGGTACTTCCATAACTCAGGGTGCTTGTGCAGGGAGACCGGGTACAGCCTGGACTTCAATTTTATCAAGGGAAATTGGAATTCCTTTATTTAATTACGGTTTTTCTGGAAATGGGCGTTTAGAAGAAGAGGTTCTTAATTTTTTAGCCCAATTAGATGCAGAAGTTTTTATATTAGATTGTCTTGCAAATTTCACATCTGGTCAGGGTTTGAACGCACAACAAGCTAAAATTCGTTTGATAGAAGGGGTTAAAACCATTCGAAAATCACATCCTGAAACACCAATAATTTTAACTGATCATGCGCATGCGGGATATCCACATGGAGCAGTCCATTATCCTGAAAAAGAAAAGTACCTCGAATTAAATCGATCTAATCGGGAAGCTTTTGAGAAATTAAAAAGAGAGGGATTTGATAATATTTACCTTTTAGGATTTAAAGAGTTGGGGTTAGACCAGGAAGATTTTATTGATGGGGTGCACCCAAATGATGCTGGAATGATAAAATATGCCAATGCTTACCTTCACTTATTACGTAAAGTAATAAATTAAAAATCGCTAAGATTTAGATAAAATTTTTGAAGGTTTAAAATGTTATTCTAGATCAAGGATTTTAGCTTTTACCTCATTGAGATAGCTACGCCCAATAACATATAGAGATCCATTTATTTCCACACTATTGCCTTCCACAGCATCAACTTTATCTACTGATATGGTATATGACCTATGAATTCTTAAGAATTTTTTTTCAGGTAAACTTTCGGTAAAACTACTTAAAGTTTGGTGTACTATATATTTACCAGAACGTGTTATAATTTTGATATAATCTTTTAAGCTTTCCACTACCAGAATATCATTAAGGTAAATTTTCTTCATTTTCTTTTTGTCTACTTTTACAAAAAGATGTTCTGTTTCGGTAGGCTGATTAAGCGATTGGCGTTTTACTTTATCTATCGCCTTTAGAAAACGTGGAAAAGATATTGGCTTCACCAGGTAATCGAGTACATCAAGTTCAAAACTTTTTACTGCATATTCCTGATGAGCAGTAGTTATTATAACCATGGGTTTTTTCTCCAGGGTATTAAGAAAACTAAACCCATCTAAAACCGGCATATTAATATCAAGGAAAAGAACATCTGAAGGATTTTTTCTCAGAAATTCAAGTGCTTCTACAGCATTATTAAAACTAGCTTCAACCTTAATATCTTTAACTTGTGAAAGATGATTCTTTATAACGCTTACCGCCAGAGGCTCATCATCAATAATAACACAGCGTAAACTCATTTAGATTTTAATTTTAATGCGACAATAAAGTTCTCGTCTTTGGAGTATATTTCCAGATTATAATCTTTTTCGGCATAGCCTAAAGCCAAGCGTTTTTTTACATTTTTTATCCCTATGCCTCCGCTTTCCTTTTCCAGCTTATTATTTATTCTTTTGTCTGGTAAGGTGTTGCTTACTTTAAAGTAAATATCTTCCTGTTTCACCTGTAATTTTATAGAAATACATACATCTCCAATGTTCTTACTGGCCCCATGCTTAAAAGCGTTTTCAATAAATGGAATAAATAGCATAGGCGGAATTTTTTTACCCTCAATATCCCCGGTAACTTCCATATTTATTTTTACCTGTTCCCCATATCTAATTCGTTCCAAATCCAGGTAATTCTGAATACAAAGTATTTCTTTATCAAGTGGTTGTTTGTTATCTTTAGTTTCATAAAGTAGATAGCGCATAAGTTCAGAAAGTTTTAAAACAGTTTCCGAAGCTTTTTTAGATTGTTCAAGGCTTAGAGAGTATATATTATTTAGGGTATTGAAGAAAAAATGAGGTGAAATTTGCGACCGTAAAAAACGCAATTCGGTTTGAAGTTGCTCTTTTTCTAATCTTGCGGCCCGTTTGCTTGCACTAAGCCAATCTAAAGTTATTTTTATTGCGGTTACAAAAGAAATCACATAGAACTCTCCCAGCATCATAGTAAGGGCGTAATTAAATGTGAATTCAGAAGTAGCTTCGGGACCTTCAGGCCATACATTATTACTTACAAGAAATAGCGTAAGATAGAACTTAGCCACTACCATAATAAAAATTGATGCTAATAAAATAGTGGAAAAGCTTATAAATCGCCGTTTAAAGATAAATCTTGGAATTAAAAAATAAATGGTGAAATAGCATAAAAACATATGAATAGGAAAGCCAATCAAATTACCTTTAAGTGATAAAGCAAAATCATCGTAATAACTACCCCATCGCAGCGTATTAAAAAGAAAATATATTAACCAAAAAACCAAATGATGCCAGGCAGTAATTTTATAGTCACCCTGGTTTTGAATGGAGAAACCGTTTAAGAATTGTTTTCTGGTAAGCATTTTGATTTTTTTCGCTATTCAGCTTTTGTAAATGGTTGTTGGTCTAAATTTCTTTTTTGTGACGCTGAATATATGAATATTTAGCATATAAGTTAAAATAATGTTTACGTGATCTTAAATAATCGATTTCAAGCCCCAGGAAATTTATTAGTATGTTTTTTGGTTTTAATTTTTGCTTCCTGTGAGCAACGGGAAAAAGAAAAAAATAACTCTGATAAAACTGAAAAATTAACCGCACATGTGGATCCTTTTATAGGAACTGGAGGACATGGACATACCTTTCCAGGAGTGGCTCAACCTTTTGGGATGTTGCAACCTAGCCCAGATAATGGAAGAAGTGGTTGGGACTGGTGTTCCGGTTATCATATATCAAGCGATACCATTGCTGGGTTTAGTCAATTGCACCTAAGCGGTACCGGAATTGGTGATTTAGCCGATTTACTTTTTATGCCGGTTACCCAGGAGATTGATCTTGGCCAGAAAGTAACTTCACAGAAAGATATTCCTTATGCTTCAGAATTTCAACACGATTCTGAAATTGCCATTCCCGGTTTCTATAGTGTTTTTCTCGATAAACCTCAAGTGAAAGTTGAGCTCACAACTTTAGACAGGACTGCATATCATAAGTATGAATTTGAGGAAAACGGCGAACAAAGCCTTATTCTGGATTTGGGTTTTGCCATTAACTGGGATAAACCTACAGAAACCGCTATAAATATTGAAAATAAAACCACAATTAGCGGTTATAGGCACAGTACCGGTTGGGCAAATAACCAGAAAGTATTTTTTGTAGCAGAATTTTCAAAACCAATAACCGATCACCGATTTTTTCAGGATTATCAAGTAGTGGAAGGAGATAAAGTTTCGGGAGAGAAGACTTCAGTGCAATTCTATTTCGATAAAGATTCCGGTCGGGAAATTGAAATGAAGATCGCTGTTTCTTCGGTAAGTGTTGAAAATGCCAAACAAAATTTAGCCCAAGGAGATTTCGATTTTGAAAATATCAAAGAAGAAGCCATTCAAAATTGGGAAAAGGAACTTTCTGGAATAAAAGTAAAAACTCCGCAGGACTCCTTAAAAACAATTTTTTATACAGCACTTTATCACACCAAGCTTTCCCCGGTGGTATTTAGCGATAGCAATGGAGAATTTAGAAAAGAAAATGACAGTATTGTAAAGACCAATTACACAGCATACTCTACGCTTTCTCTTTGGGACACTTTTAGGGCGCAGCAACCCCTACTTACCATAACCAACCCAGATAAAGTTACCGATATTATTAATTCTATGTTGGAATATTATAAGGTTGAAAAATCGCTCCCGGTATGGACGCTTTATGGAAATGAAACCAATACCATGACCGGCTATCATTCAATCCCGGTAATTGCAGAGGCTTACTTTAAAGGAATTGAGGGGTTTGATCCTGAAAAAGCCTTTAAAGCTATGAAAACTACGATGATGCAAGATGCTCGAGGACTAAAAGCTTATAAAGAGCATGGGTTTATCCCATATGATGCGAGTGATGAATCTGTTACTATGACTTTAGAATACGCCTATAACGATTGGTGCGTAGCGCAAATGGCGAAAGCATTAGGGAAAGAAGAAGATTATGAATATTTCTCCAATCGGGCCAAAGCTTATGAAAAGGTTTTTGATAAGGAAACCGGTTTTATGCGCGGAAGAAAAAGCGCAGAAAATTCGTGGAATGAGCCTTTTGATCCAAAACATTCTAACCACCGTGTAAATACAGACTATACCGAAGGTAATGCCTGGCAACATAGCTGGTTTGTGCTTCACGAGCCGGAAAATCTTATAGAATTACACGGTGGGGAAACTGCATTCAACGAAAAACTGGAACAGCTTTTTACAGAAAGTTCTGAGATTACCGGAGATCATATTTCGGCAGATATAACCGGTTTAATCGGCCAGTATGCTCACGGAAATGAACCGAGCCATCATATTGCTTATTTGTTTAATAAAGCAGGGCAACCCTGGAGAACGCAATATTGGGTGCGAGAAATTTTAAAAACCCAATATAGCACCAGGCCAGATGGACTAAGTGGAAATGAAGACGCAGGACAAATGTCGGCATGGTATGTTTTTAGTAGTATGGGCTTATATCCTTTTAATCCTGCTTCAGCAACTTATGAAATTTGCAGTCCAATCTTTGAAGAATCAGAAATCCGTTTAAAAGGCGGAAAAACTTTTCGCATAAAGGCTGAAAATGTTTCCGATGGAAATATCTATATACAATCGGCCAGTCTAAATGGAGAAGAGTTCAATCAAACCAATATTTCCCATGAAAAGATTTTAGAAGGAGGAGACCTCGTTTTTAAAATGGGGGCTGAGCCTAATAAAGAATGGGGTACTAAGAAAAGCAGCTCGAACTAATGGCATTTTGGGATGTATTTATAATTATTGTATACGTGGCCGTTACTCTTGGCCTGGGGATTTATGTTTCCCGTAAGGCTTCTAAAGGTCTTGACTCCTATTTCTTAGGTGGAAAAAGCATAAAATGGTACTATTTAGGGCTAAGTAATGGATCAGGAATGTTTGATGTTTCCGGAACGGCCTGGATGGTGGGAATTTTATTTCTATACGGGGTAAAAAGCTTTATGTTTATGTGGATGTGGCCAATCTGGAACCAGATTTTTGTCATGATGTTCCTGGCGGTCTGGATTCGTCGTTCGGGTGTGATGACAGGTTCTGAATGGATCTTAACCCGCTTTGGTGACGACAGGGCAGGAAGGGCTTCTCACCTAATTGTGGCAATTTTTGCTGTAGTAGCGGCCATAGGTTTTATAGCTTATTTTTTTGAAGGTGTAGGTAAATTTATGACTGTAATATTACCCTGGAGTCTGGATTTATTTATTGGCGATTTTTTATTGCTAACATCTGAACAAGCTTACGCACTAATTATAATTTTTCTTACTACTATTTATACCATTAAAGGGGGGATGTTTTCGGTAGTAGCGACAGAAGTTTTACAATATTTAATTATGGTATTAGCAGGAATCCTGATTGCCGGCTATACTTTTTTTGTAATAACCGATGTGGAAATTAGTGCAGCGATTCCCGAAGAATGGAAAAATGTTGCCTTTGGAAATGAACTGGAAGGTTTTTGGAGCGGTAAAAAGGATGTTTTTAATGAACTTATTGATACCGAAGGATATAAAATGTTTGGAGCTTTTATCGGGATGACCCTGTTTAAGGGTTTTTTCGCAAGTGTCGCTGGTCCAACGCCCAGTTATGATATGCAACGTATACTCTCTACCCGAACTGTGAGAGATGCTGCTTATATGAGCGGATTCACAAATTTGGTACTTTTTATTCCGCGTTATTTACTGGTTGGTGGAATCGTGGTTTTGGGGCTTGTATTTCTCGCACCAGAAATTGCTGCGCTGGAAAATTTAAATGGAGGTGATATGGAATTAGTATTACCTCAGGTTATTAATTATGAAGTGCCCGTTGGAATTAAGGGTTTGTTGCTGGCTGGGCTTTTAGCTGCTTTTATGTCAACCTTTTCAGCTTTTGTAAATTCCGGGCCTGCATATATAGTAAACGATATTTACAAAAAATATTTTAAACCTGAAGCTACCGATAAACATTATATAAGGGCGAGCCATATTTCTTCATTTTTGGTGGTAGCACTTGGGGTAATTATGGGCTTTTTTGCCGATTCAATAAATTCAATCACATTATGGATAACCAGTGCGCTGTACGGCGGATATATTGCTGCAAATTTTTTAAAATGGGTGTGGTGGCGTTTTAACGGTTGGGGTTATTTTTGGGGCATGCTCTCCGGCTTAATAATCGCTACCCTACAATTTTTTGTAGATAAGAATAAGGAACATTATATGGAAGGTAGCTGGTTGTTTGAAATTGCGGGTACACCGGCCATTTATCTCTTTCCTATCATTTTTGGGTTTTCCTTATTAGGCTGTATTTTGGGAACCTGGCTAACTCCAGCTACTAATTACCAAACCTTAAAATCATTTTATGAAAATGTACGCCCCTGGGGATTATGGAAACCGGTACGCAAAATGATGGAGCAGGATGGGCATCCGGTAGAGAAGAATAAGGATTTCGGGATAGATATGTTTAATTGTGCGATAGGAATACTTTGGCAATCCAGTATGATATTGATGCCAATTTACCTTGTGGTGCGCGACTTTTATCAGGTGTTAGTTTGGTTAACTGTATTTATTATAACTACGGTAATTTTAAAATTTACCTGGTTGGATAAAGTAAAAAATTATAAAGAATAATATGGAAAAATTAAAAAATATTCCCTGGCAGGAGAAACCTGAAAATTGTAATACGGTAATGTGGCGTTATTCAGAAAACCCCATTATAGACCGTTATACAATTCCTTCCTCCAACAGTATTTTTAACAGTGCAGTGGTGCCTTATAAAGATGGTTATGCCGGAGTATTTAGGTGCGATAATAAAGCGGTGCAAATGAATATTTTTGCCGGTTTTAGTAAAAACGGGATTGATTGGGAAATAAATCACGAGCCTATAGATTTTAAAGCGGGCAATACGCAAATGATAGACTCTGATTATAAGTACGATCCGCGGGTGGTTTTTATAGAAGACCGCTACTGGATTACCTGGTGTAATGGTTATCACGGCCCAACAATAGGTATAGGATATACTTTTGATTTTAAAGAATTCTTTCAGTGTGAAAATGCGTTTTTACCTTTTAATCGGAATGGGGTGTTATTTCCGAAGAAAATTAACGGTAAATATGCTATGCTAAGTAGACCTAGTGATAATGGACACACCCCGTTTGGCGATATTTATATTAGTTACAGCCCTGATATGAAATACTGGGGTGAGCATCGCTGTGTGATGAAAGTTGCTCCATTTGAGCAAAGTGCCTGGCAATGTACCAAAATTGGCGCCGGCCCAATTCCAATTTTAACAGATGATGGCTGGCTTGTATTTTATCATGGAGTAATTGCTACCTGTAACGGTTTTAGGTATTCTATTGGGGCAGCACTCTTAGATGAAAATGAACCTGATAGAGTTAAATACCGTTCTCAACCTTATTTAATGGCTCCAGCTGAGTTATATGAACTTACTGGAGATGTACCAAATGTAATTTTCCCCTGTGCCGCTATACATTCGGAAAAAGAGGATAAATTAGCTCTTTACTACGGCGCGGCCGATACGGTAACTGCAATAGCTTTTGGAAAGCTTCGTGAGATTGTAAATTTTGTAAAAAATAACAGTTTATGATAAAACAATATATTTTTGTTTTAATGGTAATTGGTTTCCTTTTTCAACAGCAAAATTTTGCTCAAAGTAAACAGGTTCCTCGTACCTACGTTGCCCATAAAACTTCAGAGAAGATAATTATTGATGGCAAGGCAGAAGAAACCGCCTGGAAGACTACACCTAAAAGTCAGGATTTCATAGATATTGAAGGTGAAAAAATCCCTACCTATCAAACCAATATGAAAATGCTTTGGGATGAAGATTACCTGTATTTTTATGCGAAAATGGAAGAGCCGCATATTTGGGCTACTTTAAAACAACGTGATACGGTTATATTCTATAATAATGATTTTGAAATCTTCATAGACCCAGATGGTGATACCCATAATTATTACGAGTTTGAAATGAATGCTCTAAATACCATTTGGGATTTATTTATTGTAAAACCTTACCGTGAACCAGCGCCAATTGTGGACAGCTGGGATATTCAAGGCCTCAAATCTCAGGTATATATACAGGGAACCTTAAATGATGCTTCTGATGAAGATGAATTTTGGAGTGTTGAAGTTGCTATGCCATGGGAAGTTCTAAAGGAAGCTAATAGCCACAATGAAATCCCAGAGAATGAATTTTGGCGTATTAATTTTTCTCGGGTAAACTGGGAATTTGATCTGGAAAATGGTACTTATTCCCGGGCCAAAGATGGGAAAGGTGGTTTTAAACACGAATATAATTGGGTGTGGTCACCGCAAGGAGTTATTAATATGCACGAACCGGAACATTGGGGATATGTTTATTTTTCAAACAAAGCTCCTGGCGAAAAAGAGGAATTCAGTATTCCAAATGATGAGAAAATAAAATGGGAGTTATATAGAATGTACCGTGCTCAAAAAACCTATAAAGATAAAAATGGAAAGTGGGCAGGAACTCTTTCAAAAATCAATGGGGATTTTGTACAGGTTGAAGGTGAAAAACTGCAGCCTAAATTAGAAGTCCACAAAACAGGCTGGAATATTTGGGTAGAAAGCCCCTTTACAGGCGATAAACTTCTTATTAAAGAAGATGGAGATTTTATAAAACAAAAAAACTAACCGGTATAAAATTTAAAAAATGAAATATATCTATTATTTATTATTGGCTTTTACAGTTACAGCTTGTGGAAATTCTTCTGCTAAAAATGATTCAGCTGCAACAAAGAAATCTGAAGAAAAAACCAATTCTTCAAACAATGATTTTAAGTATTGGACCTGGATAACAGCCAGTCCCGAAAAATCAGATAAGGAGTATTCAGAAGAATTCAGAAAATATAAAGAAAATGGAATAGATGCAGTGTTAATTAATACAGAAGCTGATGCCCAATTGCTTTCAGAATTAGCTCCACTGGCTACAGAACAAGGTTTGGAAGTTCATGCCTGGATGTTTACCGTGAACCGCCCGGGAGATGAAGAAGCTCAAAAACACCCTGATTGGTACGCAGTGAGCAGGGATGGTAAATCCACTTTTGACCAACCACCTTATGTTGGTTACTATAAATGGCTTTGCCCAACCCGGGAAGAATCTAAAAATCATATTTTAAGTTTGGTAGAAGGTTTGGCCAAAGTAGAAGGTGTTGAAAGTGTACACCTGGATTATATTAGGTATTCTGATATCTTTCTTCCTATCGGGTTGCTGCCAAAATATGATTTAGAGCAAAATGAAGAACTTGCTGAATTTGATTTCTGCTATTGTGAGGTTTGTGTAGCTGAATTTGAAAAAGAGCATCATAAAAATCCGAAAGATTTTGATAATCCGGCTATTGATATGGAATGGAAGCAATTCCGTTTGAATAAAGTAAAAGCGATTGTAGATGAAGCTTATAAAATAGCCCACAAGAACGATAAATATTTAACAGCAGCTGTATTTCCTTATCCTGAAATGGCAGATCATATGGTACGTCAACGTTGGGATAAATGGAATGTTGATATGGTTTTGCCTATGATTTATCAAAATTTTTATAATGAAGAAATAGACTGGATTGGTTTTGCTACAGGGCAGGGTGTTAAAGATTTAAAGGGTACTAATACTGAATTGCACACCGGGATTTACCTTCCAGAATTAAATGGGGAAGAACTGGTAAATGCTATAAAGTTTGCTTATGAAAATGGAGCAAAAGGAGCAGCATTCTTTGATGGAGGAGCCTTTACTGATGAACATTTTGAAGCACTTAAAAAAGCAAGAGAACTTCTAAAAGAAGAATAATGTATAAATTTAAAGAATACTATATTTCATTCGTGGTCGGATTTTTAGCTCTAGTACTCACAGGGCAGGACCTTTTTTCTCAAAACGAATATTATCTCGATCCTGAAATAAATCAAGAAAATAGGGAGCCTATGCGGGCTTCCTATTTTGTTTTTGAGAATAAATCATTGGCAGAAACAAATAACTGGAAAGATTCTAAAAACTATTTAAATCTTAATGGAGAATGGGATTTTAAATGGTATGAAAGTCCGGGTGAATTACCAAAAAATTTCCATACCCTTAACTTTGATGACTCTTCCTGGAATACTTTTCAGATACCGTCAAACTGGGAGGTTAATGGTTATGGTATTCCTATTTATGTAAATGCTACCTATGAATTTCAAAACCTAATAGATATTAATCCTCCAAAAGTACCGGTGGATTATAATCCAACAGGGGTGTATCGCCGTAACATTGAAATAGACGAAAATTGGGATCAGAAAGACGTGTTTTTACACGTGGGAGCGGCAAAATCAAACCTGAAAGTTTGGGTAAATGGAGAATATGTTGGTTATGGGGAAGATGCCAAATTACCGCAGGAATTCAATATCACACCATTTATTAAAACCGGTAAGAACTTAATTGTAATGAAAGTTATGCGCTGGAGTGACGGCTCATATTTAGAAGGACAGGATTATTGGCGAATGAGCGGTATTACCCGTGACACCTATCTTTTTGCAAGAAAAAAAGTGAGATTGCAGGACTTTGAGGTAAAAACCGAATTGGATGAGCATTACCAGGATGCCATTCTAACTATCGTACCGGAGTTTTCAGATATACCTAAACGCGACAAACATAGGCTGGAAATCATACTTGAAAGGGAAGATGATAAGTTATACCAGGCTGAAAAGAGAGTAAGCGAATGGCAGGAATCTTTAGAAATTAAAATAGATGTTGAAAATCCCGATAAATGGACGGCCGAGACACCAAATCTATACACAGTAAAATTTACGCTAAAAGATAAAAAAGGAAAAGTACAGGAGATTATTCATCAAAATGTAGGCTTCAGGGAAATTCAGATTAAAGATGCTCAATTATTGGTAAATGGTAAGCCAGTACTTTTTAAAGGCGTTAACCGGCACGATACAGATCCTACCACTGGACAGGTTGTTTCTCGCGAAAGAATGTTGCAAGATGTAAAGAGGCTTAGAGAATTCAACTTTAACGCGGTTAGAACTTCACATTATCCCAATGATCCATATTTCTATGAACTTTGTGATAAGTACGGCCTTTATGTGGTTGATGAAGCTAATATTGAATCTCATGGGATGGGTTATGATTTAACCAGAACACTTGCTAATAATCCTAATTGGAAAAAGGCACACCTGGAACGTCTTGAAAGAATGGTTGAAAGGGATAAAAACCACCCTTCAATTGTGATTTGGAGTATGGGTAATGAAGCGGGGAATGGATATAACTTTTATGAGGGCTATACCTGGATAAAAGAACGTGATCCTTCACGGCCTATAATGCATGAACGTGCAATTTTACCTTATCGAAGTAAGGCAGATATGCAAGTTGAATGGAATACTGATATAATTGCACCAATGTATGCCTCTCCCGATGAGATGTTGGCTTATGTACAAAAAAATCCTGATCCCGATAGACCTTATATTCTTTGTGAATATGCTCACGCTATGGGAAACAGCCTTGGGAATTTTGAAGATTATTGGAAGATAATTCGGGACTACGATACTTTTCAAGGTGGATTTATTTGGGATATGGTAGACCAGTCCATTTATAAAATATTGGAAGACGGCACTAAAATTTTTGCCTATGGGGGAGATTTTGGTCCAGAGGATGTTCCTAGTGCTAATAATTTTCTCAATAATGGCGTGTTTTCACCTGAAAGAAATCCAAATCCACACGCTTTTGAGGTTAAGAAAATTTACCAACCAGTGCGAACAAGTTTGGTGGATGCACAAGCTACTAAGATTAAAGTTTTTAATGAACAATTCTTTAAGGACTTATCTGATGTAAGATTAAACTGGTTTTTGCAAGCTGATGGAGAAATTATAGACAATGGCGAATTAGAATCTTTAGAAATAGCACCCAGGGAACTAAAAGAGATCGATTTGGGCTTCCCACTTCCCAATGAAAATTATAATGAGATATTTCTCAATTTAGAATATATTCTTAAGGCAGAGGAGGGCCTCTTAAAAGAAAATCATGTTCTTTCTAGTGAACAGTTAGCTATTAGAGTACGAGAGCCGCAAAAACTTGAATTTTTAGAAAAAACAGCAATAAAGGTTGAGGATTCAGAAAAGAGAGTATTGTTCAAAGATGAACGGGTTACTTTTAGTTTTAACAAAGAAACCGGCTTTCTAACAGATTATATTTTTAAAGGGAATAAAGTACTGAAAACAGGTTTTGATTTTAAACCTAATTTCTGGCGTGCACCCACCGATAATGATTATGGAGCCCAACTGCCTACCAGGCTGGAAGTCTGGAAAAAGATGAGCGAGCAACCACCGTTAGAATCATTTAATTATAAAGAAAAAGATGGAAATTATATCATTTCAACAAAATATGACCTGGATGAGGTCGCTTCCAGCCTGTATATAGAATATAGCATAAGTGGATCGGGAGAAATAATAGTTGACTATCAATTAAATACCGATCCTCAAAACGAGAAGAGAAAAATGCCATTAAGAGTTGGAATGCAAATGCAGTTACCATCGCAATTCAACAACTTGGAATATTATGGTAGAGGACCTCATGAAAATTATAAGGATAGGAAAAATTCAGCTTTAATAAAAAAGTACAGTCAAACGGTCGCAGAGCAATATTATCCTTACATCCGTCCACAAGAAACAGGAAATAAATCAGACGTCCGTTGGTTAATGTTAGAGGGCAATAACATCAACTTAAAAGTTGAGGGTGAGCAACCGTTTAATTTTACTGCGCTACACTATTTAATGAAAGATCTGGATGATGGGGAAAAAAGAGACCAGCGCCACGCAGCCGAGGTAAAACCGCTTGAACTTACCAGTCTGTTTATTGATAAGGCACAGATGGGGCTGGGAAGCATTACCAGCTGGGGACATTTACCCCTGGAGAAATACAGGCTTTTAGATGAAAAATATCATTATCGTTTTAAAATAACTCCTGAAACTAAGTAAGCTATGATAAAAAAGGTTACACTAATTGTACTTTGCTTGTTAATTATTTCGTGTGAAAGTAGCGAGAATACAGTTGATTCTAATAATATTCAAATAATTCCTGAACCAGAACAAATGAGTCTAAGGGATGGTGAATTTACCTTTAACGAAAACACCAAAATTATAGTCCCCGATTCTCTAAAACCTGTTGCTGAAATTTTAACCGAAAAATTTAGCAGTGCCGCCGGTTGGAAGCTTGGTATTTCTACCGATAAACCTGAAAAAAATTATCTAATTTTTAAGCTTGATGATGAACTAGAAAAGGAAACATACCTTTTAGAAAGTGATAAAGAAAAGGTAGAAATAACTGCTTCAGGCATACCCGGCTTTGTATATGGAATTCAAAGTTTAAGACAATTATTGCCTATCAAAATTGAAGAAAATTCTGTGCGGGAAATCGATTGGAGTATACCGTTCGTAAGTATAAAGGATAGTCCAAGGTATAAATGGCGGGGCAGTCATTTAGATGTGGCACGTCATTTTTTTGAAAAAGAATATATAAAAAAGCATTTAGACCGAATGGCTTTTTTAAAGTTAAACACTTTCCACTTTCACTTAGTAGATGATCAGGGATGGCGAATAGAGATTAAGAAATATCCAAAACTTACCGAAGTAGGTGCATTTAGGGTAGATCATGAAGATAAGCATTGGAATGCCAGGCCTACACCACAACCGGGAGAAAAAGCGACATTAGGCGGGTTTTATTCACAGGCAGATATTAAAGAAATTGTGGCCTATGCCGAGAAACTTGGTATTACTGTAGTGCCAGAAATTGAAATGCCGGCACATGTGATGAGTGCCATTGCAGCTTATCCCGAACTATCTTGTTTTGAAAATGAAATTATGGTACCCTCTGGAGGGGTGTGGCCAATCACTGACATATATTGCCCCGGAAAAGAAAATACCTTTGAGTTTTTAGAAGACGTTTTACTGGAAGTAATGGAATTATTTCCCTCTAAATATATTCACGTAGGTGGGGACGAAGCGACTAAAACCAATTGGGAAAAATGCCCCGATTGCCAGGGCAGAATGCAGGAAGAGGATCTGGCGAATGTTGAAGAGCTTCAGAGTTACTTTATACAACGAATGGAACGGTTTATTAGTTCTCACGATCGAGTTTTAATTGGTTGGGATGAAATTTTAGAAGGCGGATTGGCCCCAGGAGCAACCGTTATGAGCTGGCGAGGCGTACAGGGAGGATGGGAAGCTTCAAAACAAGGGCATGATGTTGTAATGACACCTGGGTCTCATATGTATTTTGACCATTATCAGGGTGATCCCGATACAGAGCCTGTGGCCTTTGGAGGTTATACCACGCTTAGCAAAGTTTATGAATTTGATCCCATAGTAGATTCTATGTCCATAGAACAAAAGAAGCATGTGCTTGGAGGTCAGGCGAATTTATGGAGTGAATTTATAGATAGCCCCAGTCATTCTGAATATATGTTATTTCCCCGACTGGTAGCGCTTTCTGAAGTAGTATGGAGTCCAAAAGAAAAAAAAGATTGGAAGGTTTTCTCAGAAAAATTAAAACAAAATATCCTCCCACGCTTAGAGGCAATGAATATTAACTACGCCAAAAGTGCATTTGCCGTTACCGCAGAAACCGAAGTAGATTTAGATTCTGAAAGTTTAAAAATAAGCCTGGAAAATGAATTTCCCAATACTGAAATTAGATATACTTTAAATGATAATACCTTAAATGAATCTTCCAAAAAATATACTCAGCCCCTGGAGATTTCTGAAACCACTAAACTTAAAGCAGCTGTTTTTGAAAATGGAAGACAGCCCGGTGCAGTTTTGGAAAAAACTTTTAGTTTTCATAAAGCTGTGGGAAAAAAAGTAAGGTATGAGCCCATCTATCACGATAGTTACAAGGGACCGGAAGATGTGGGCTTGGTAAATGTACTTCGTGGAAGCTTAAACTTCCATGATGGCCAGTGGCAGGGATGGTTAGTAGACGATGTGAGAATTGATATAGACCTGGATGAGTTAACAGAGATTAATAAAGTAAGTGTGGGAGCGATGGAAAATCAGGGATCTGGTATTTATTATCCATTGAAAGTTTCTGTATCCATCTCAGAGAATGGAAATAACTACCGTTCTATAGGTAGCATTTCGCGCGAATTTAAAGAAAACGGAAATCCGGAATTAAAAGATTTCAGTATAGAATTGGAGGAATCTGTAGAAGGAAGGTTTATTAAAGTAGAAGTAGATAACCTGGGTCATTCACCAGGAGGAGGAGATTCCTGGCTGTTTTTAGATGAAATAGTTGTTGAATAATTAAAAAGAGTTTTAATGAATAAATATGTATTAGTATTAATTTCTGTTTTGACTTTTTTAAGTAATGCCCTTAAAGCGCAAGAATCAGAAATTGTAGAAGTATTTAAAAACCAACCGGTAAATTTTCACGGAGAGAAAGGTGATACTTTGAGTATTAAAAGGGTACAAGATGGACGGCTTTTATTTAAAAAGGTTAAAGCTCCCGTTTTTCCTGAAGGTACAGATGTAAAACTGAAAATGACCCTAAAATCAGCAGGAGATGCCTGGGATAAATCGGGATCATTATTTGTGGTAACTGAGCCTGATAAAATTGATATAGAAGATATTGCGAATGGAACCGAAACTTTTCCAGAAGCAGCAGGCGTTAAAGATTATCCAGGAATTAAAATGGCTGAAAATTATATTCCTGCTCTTGAAATTTTACGATTTATGACTCCTTTTGGAGTGGGTTATTACAGTGATGAAGAAGCGCATCCAAGAATACGCTATAACCGCCCTGTTTCGGTTCCAAATTGGGCTCAGGAAGTAGTTTGGGAAGAAAATATAAGCCATTTGGCTTCAGAACTTACCGGGGAGTTTATAATAGGTGTTTGGATTGATACCTGGACGGCCGAAGGCTATACCATAGATGTTTCTCTTGAATACTCTGGAAGACCATTAACCACAAATAAAGTGATTCCTTTAGTAAACACCATTTATTATGCAGGGCAAAAGCACCCAGACCTTTTTGCTTATCAGGACCTGGAAACTAATTTTGAATTACCCGAAGATGCAACCAATGTAAAACTTCATTATATCACTACCGGTCACGGGGGGCATAGTGGCGGAGATGAGTTTATAAAAATTAACAATAAAGTGAACGTTGATGGCCGTAAAGTGATTGATTTTATTCCATGGCGTGACGATTGTGCTTCTTTTAGAAGGTTTAATCCATCTTCTGGAGTGTGGACGCGTCAGGATACTGCCTATGCTTACAACAAAAAGGGTAAAAAGGAATATAAAGAGATTGAAGAACGCCTGGCTTCTTCAGACCTTTCTCGTTCTAATTGGTGTCCCGGCTCAAAAGTTAGTCCTGAAGTTGTGAATTTGGGTGATATGAAACAAGGCAACCATACATTAAAGATTTCTATTGATGGGACGCCCATAGAAGGAGATAAACTCAATCACTGGCTGGTTTCGGCTTATTTAACTTATGAAGAATAAACATGAAAAAGTTTTTAGTTGTATACGGTTTACTATTATTCCAATGTGTAACCGCTCAAAATGAACCGGTAGATTACGTAAATCCATTTATAGGCACCTCTAATTTCGGAGCTACCCATCCCGGGGCAATAGCCCCGAGAGGGATGGCAAGTGTTTCTCCTTTTAATGTAGCAGGTCGAACAGATTTAAATTCTTTAGAAAAAGATAGTAGGTGGTTGTCTAACCCGTATGTTTATGAAAATAAATTTTTAACAGGATTTAGTCATGTCAATATGAGTGGCGTTGGATGCCCAGAACTTGGGGTTATTATTAGTATGCCTACTACTGGAAGTCTAAAGATTAACCATCTCAATTATGGAACAACTTATTCAAACGAGGAGGCTAAAGCAGGTTATTATTCGGCGGAATTAGATGAATATAATATTAAGGCTGAAATGACGGCTTCAACTAGAACGGGAGTGAGCCGTTATTCTTTTCCGAAAGGGAAATCAAACATTTTATTGAATTTAGGTTTAGGTCTTACTAACGAGCAGGGAGCTATGGTTAAAATTGTATCTCCTACTGAGATTGAAGGAATGCGTACGGTAGGTTCGTTTTGTTATAATAGTCCCGAAGCTGCATATCCTGTGTATTTCGCTGCTGAATTTTCAGTACCTGCCAATGAATTTGGTGCCTGGAAAATACCTTCCAAATATGAAGGTGAAGAAGCCCAATGGATGACTTACAACGGGGAAACTCGCATTAAAAAAGGTTTTACCCGGGAAGTAATAGGAGATAGTATTGGTGCATATTTTACTTATGATTTTAAAGAACCTACCTCGGTTGAATTAAAAATTGGAGTTTCCTATGTTAGTATAGAAAATGCCCGGGAAAACCTTAAAAAGGAAACCGGTGGGAAAGATTTTGATGCGGTATATGCGGAAACTAGAAAATCCTGGCAGGATAAACTCTCTGTTGTTGAGGTTAAAGGAAATAATGAAGAAGATAAGCATGTTTTTTACACTTCTTTATACCATATGCAAATTCATCCAAATATTTTTAATGATGTAAATGGAGAATATCCAGAAATTTCAACAGGTAAAATTGGTAAAACAGAAGGAACACGCTACACTACTTTTTCTTTGTGGGATACTTATAGAAATTATCATCAATTACTCAGCCTTCTTTATCCTGAAGAACAATTAGAGATGGTAAACTCTATGTTAGAGATCTATGATGAAAATGGTTGGTTACCTAAATGGGAATTAAATTCTACAGAAACTTTTACAATGGTGGGAGATCCTGCTGCAGTTATTTTGTCTGACACTTATTTACGCGGACTTACAGATTTTAATGTAGAAAAAGCTTACGAAGCTATGCTTAAAAGTGCTACAAAAACTGAAAACAATCCATTACGACCGGGGCTTGATGAATATATTAAAAATGGCTTTGTAAGTGTAGATTCTGGTGTGGCGGGTCCGGTTTCGGTAACTCAGGAATATAATATAGCAGATTTTGCAATTGCTCAACTGGCAAAGGAATTAGGTAAGGAAGAAGGTTATCAAAAATTTTTAAAGCGTTCGGTTAGTTATAGAGAATTATATAACCCAGAGTCTCAATTCCTTCAACCTAAACATGAAAATGGTAGATGGATGGAAGGTTTTGATCCTTTAGCCGGAGCTAATTTCAGCAAAAATCCAGGGTTTATTGAGGGAAATGCCTGGCAATACCTTTTTATGCTTTCTCATGATGCTGAAGGATTAATAAAATTAATGGGTGGAGAGAAGGCCTATGAAGAAAAGCTGGATGCGGTTTTTGAAAAAGGCCACTTTGATATGGCCAATGAACCAGATTTCGCTTATCCTTATCTTTATAATTTTATTCCAGGCAGTGAAAACAAAGCTTCAAAACAAGTAAATAAATTATTAAACAAGTATTATAAAAACTCTCCTGATGGGTTACCTGGTAATGATGATACAGGTACAATGAGTGCCTGGGCAGTTTATAGCATGATGGGATTCTATCCAATTATACCAGCTAAGTCCGTTTACACCATAACAACTCCTGTTTTTGAACAAATTAAAATCAAGTTAAATCCTGATTTTTATGGAAAAGACAGTTTAATTATTCGCAAAAAGGAAATTAACAACCAGAAAAATAAGGTTTATCCGTTGATGCGAAATAATCAAGTATTCCCTAATTTTTTCATTAGCCACGAAGATTTAGTGAACTCTAAAGAGTTAATATTTTTAACACCAGAAAAAGAATAATTTAAGTTTTTACGAACTCCTTATGTTAAACGCTATTCATTTGGTTTATCGATAACGTTTTCGTTTAAGGTTATTTAGCTATTGAGCTATGTTATTAGTCGAAATTAATTTTTCATCTTAAAGATTATGACAAATTTGGGTAAAGTTTAAGAAAACAGACACTAGCTGTTTCGAGAAATTAACCAAAAACTAATAATAATGAACAAAAAATTATTCTTGTTTGCATCTTTATTATTGTGTAGCATTCAAGTCTTGCTGGCACAATCACAATCCGTGAGCGGTAATATTGTTGATGCCGAAAATGGCATGCCGCTTCCGGGAGTAAATGTCGTGGAAAAAGGAACCAGTAACGGGGTCTCTTCTGATTTCGATGGAAATTTTACAATTGAAATAGATGAAGGGAGTATTCTCCAATTTTCTATGTTAGGATATATAACCCAGGAAATTGAGCCTGAAGGATCGGAAATTCAAATTGAATTAGCCCCCGATACTGAAGCGCTCGATGAAGTGGTGGTAACCGCCCTTGGAATTAAAAGAGAAAAAAAATCTCTGGGTTATGCGCTTCAGGAAATTGGAGGGGAATCCCTAACAGAAGCCCGGGAAAATAACCTTGCCAACGCAATGACTGGTAAGGTTGCCGGCTTGCAGGTAGTGCGAGGGAGTAATGGGCCAGCCAGTTCTTCTAAAATTGTATTAAGAGGTAATAACTCCCTTACAGGAGATAATCAGCCTTTAATTGTGGTTGATGGAGTACCAATGGATAATTTCACCGGTGCAGCTAACAATGATTTCTGGAACCCTTCACCAGATATGGGGAATGGGCTAGGAGATTTAAATCCTGAAAACATTGAAAGTATGACGGTTTTAAAAGGAGCTTCAGCAGCAGCTCTGTATGGCTCTCGTGCAGGAAATGGAGTTATTTTAATTACTACTAAAACTGGAAAAACTCAGGAAGGTTTAGGAATAAGTTATTCAACCAATATAGGTTTTCAATCAATTTTCAGTTCACCAGATTTACAAAGTTCATTTGGCCAGGGTGCCAATGGTCAATACGATAATCAGTCTGGTTTAAGTTGGGGGCCAAAAATTGAGGGCCAAACTGTTGAAAATGCGGAAGGAGAGCAAGAACAACTTCAGGCTTATGATAATTTGGACAATTATTTTGATAATGGCTTAAATGTTAACCATAGTTTATCTTTTCAGCAACAGGTTAGTGATGGGACTTCTTTATTTTCTTCAGTTAACCATTTAGACGATCAAAGTCTTATACCCGGAGCAACATTAAAACGTTTAAATCTTATGACACGTGGAGTGTCTGTTTTTGGAGATAAGGATAATTGGAAGAGTGATGTAAAAGTACAGTATATTAGATCTACTGCTGAAAATCGTCCGTTAAATGGGGTAAATGTATCTAATGCATTTTCTACAATGTATTTATTACCACGGTCTTTAGATGTTACGAAATACGAGCGTGATACTGATGAATTTGGAAATATGAGATGGTATGTTCCTTCTAACTCTATGAATCCTTATTGGGCTTATAGAAACAATTTAAACATGGACACTAGAGACCGGTTTATGCTAAACGGTTCTATTCGCCATGATTTTAATGATTGGTTATATGCTGAAATAAAAGCTGGTGCTGATCTTTATACCACTAATACAGAATCTAAGTTATACAGCGGTAGTCCTTTATCACCAACTGGTCGTTACAGTTTAGGTAAGAATACCTTTAGGGAAACCAACTATAATGCATTGATAAGTGGTTCGAAAGATGATATTATAGGAAAATGGGGTGCAGCAGTAACATTGGGAGGAAACCTTATGGAGCAAGAATCCAGTTTAATAAGTAGCAATGCTGGAGAGTTGGAAGTGCCTAATTTATTTTCATTAAACAATGGGATTGCAAATCCTGGTGTTTCTCAGGGCTATTCTAACAAAAAAATTAATTCGCTATTCGGAACTTTTCAGGTTAATTACGATGGTTTTCTCTTTGTGGACGTTACCGGGCGTAATGACTGGTCTTCTACTTTAAGCAAGGCTAATCGTTCATTCTTTTATCCTTCGGTAAGTACTTCATTAGTAATTAGTGATATGATAAAAAATACCGGTGGTACTTTACCAGACTGGATAACTTTTGCTAAAATAAGAGCATCTTATGCTGAAGTGGGTAACGATTTGCCAGCCTATCAGTTATTTAATTTTTATAATATAGGAAAAGATCCAAATGGAAATACTACGGCAGGTAGAAATGGAACGCTTTATAATCCAGATGTAAAAAGTGAATTAATTAGATCTAACGAAATAGGATTTGACGCTAGGTTTTTTAATAACCGATTCGGTATTGATTTCTCCTGGTATAAAACTAATGCAACAAGGCAGTTAATCAATTTACCTTTAAATCCTTTAAGTGGTTATGGCAGCGTTAAAGTTAATGCCGGAGATATCGAAAATAGAGGTTTCGAGCTTATGTTAAATGGACGAATTTTAGACAACCCGAATGGTTTTAATTGGGACATGAACCTAAACTTTTCAAGAAATGTGAATACGGTGAATAGACTTGCAGATGGAGTTAGTCAATATACTCTTGGAGGGTTTGATAATGTGAGCATTCTTGCCGTGGAAGGTGAGCCTTATGGAGAGATTTATGGTACAAAATACCAGCGTGTTGAAGATGAATCTAGCCCGTATTTTGGACAAATTATAGTAGATGAGGAAGGTATACCTCTTGCTAGTAGCGATAGGGAGCGTCTGGGGAATCAGCAACCCGATTTTCTTTTAGGTTTCTCAAACTCTTTTAGATATAAAAATTTAAGTTTAAGTTTTCTGGTAGATGCACGAATTGGAGGAGAGATTTTTTCAGGAACTAATCGAGCAATCCAAAATGCAGGAACAGGAGCTCAAACTGTTGTGAATGGAAATCGTGAAGATTTGGTTATTGATGGTGTAGTAGCTGATGGCGAAGGTAACTTTAGTCCAAATACTACAGGTGTATCTCCTCAACTTTACTGGATGAACCTTACCGAAAGATCAGGAAACCTTGGTATTAATGAAGCTAACATTTACGATGCTACAAATGTTAGGTTGCGATCTGTAAACCTTAGATATGATTTGCCTAACCGATGGATTGAGAATACCTTCTTTAACCAGGCTTATGCCGGTATTTCTGCAAATAATGTTTGGATGATAGACAGTAACTTAAATGGGGTAGACCCAGAGTCGGTTTTTGCTACTGCCACCAATGCCGTTGGATTTGAAAACCTGGCTTCCCCAACTATCCGAACCGTATTTTTAAATATTGGGGTTAAATTTTAATTTTTAAAGAGAAATATTATGAAGAATATAATAAAAAGATGGACTGTTGCAGCAACAGTACTTGTTGGGATAAGTTCTTGTTCAGATTTTGAAGAAATCAATGTAAATCCCGTAGCCGCAAATGCAGATCAGGTACAGGTTGAATACTTTATAAATAATTCAATTGTATCTGCTCAACAGGATCCCCACGTGTCAGAAAGAGCATTTGTACTTTACTGGAAAGCCGCTGGAAGACAAGATAGAACTAATACATTGCCTATAGGATCATATAATGATGGCTGGAGTAATGATTATTTTAATTCTATTTCAGGGTGGTTAAATCACGCTTATACAGCAATTCAAATTGCTGATGAAAAAATTGAGAATGGAAATATAAATGAGTATACCAATAACCTAAAACAGGTAGCCAGGATTTGGAGAGTTTACTTATTAAGTGAAATGACTGATAATTTTGGGCCTATTGCTATTAACGGTTTCCAGGGAGAAAATCCTGATTTTAACAGTGTAGAGGAAGTTTACGATTTTATGTTAACTGAATTAAAAGAGGCCGTTGCTGATATGGATGAAGAGGTAACTGTTCCATCAAATGTTCAGGATCTTGATCCCGCGTATGGATATAATTTCAATAACTGGAAAAAATATGCCAATTCCATGAGAATGAGATTAGCAATGAGACTTTCTCAGGTAGATGAAGCTAAAGCCCAGGCTGAATTTGAACTTGCGGCTAGTGATGAGTTTATAACCAATTGGGATGAAAGTTTTAAAGTTGCTGAAAGACCTGGTTGGGATGCATTAACAGGAGTTATGACAAGAGAATGGAACCATCAGTACCTTTCTCCTACACTTAACAACTTAATGATTGGTTTAGGTGGAATTTCTTCTGAAGAATTATTACCCTCAGATTTACATCAATATATTAAACCTGAAGGTTATTTTGGTCGCAAATATGAAAATCATTTTACTACTTTAACTAATAATCCTTCTGCAGGATATTGGTTTGATGGTTTACATCCCGAAATAGATCCCAGGGCTTATAAAGCTTATATAATTCCGGGTTGGTTTGACAATCCTGAAATGAACCGATACCCATCCTGGGATCTTTCTGCAACCGGAACCACGACCAGAAATTTATTGGATGGTGATAATGTTGTAGAAGAAATAGATGCAGCCTTTACCTGGAATGCACCTTCTATAGGAGATTGGGGTGAAAAAGGTTCTGGAAACCAGGTTTATAGCTGGCCAGGAACTTTGCCTCGTTTAGCCAATAAATTTAGAAATAGTACTTCTGAACGAGTATTCTTTGGATCCTGGGAAAGCTATTTCTTAATTGCCGAAGCGGCAGTTAGAGGATGGAATGTGCCACACGATGGCCAAATTGCATATGAAGAAGGTATTAAGCAAAGTTTTGATTATTGGAATATCTCCTCTTATACTGAAGAATATGTGGCTTCAGAAGATTATAACCGCGCAGGTACTTCGGTTAGTTGGAGCCATACGGCTGAACCTATGAGTAAAACTGTAACTTATATTAACGGGTATACCGGGAGTGAAGAAACAACAACATTCTCTTATCCAGACAACCACCTTTATCAAAATGGAAATGTGAAGAATGATCATTTAACTAAAATTATAACACAAAAATTTATAGCTCAGGTTCCCTGGCTACCTCTTGAGACATGGAACGACCATCGACGTTTAGGTTTACCATTTTTCGAAAATCCGGCAGTAGAAAATTCCTTACCAAATTTACCTGCACTGGGACAAAATAATTATAATGAAAGTAGACAGGAGTTTTTTCCACAGCGTTTAAGATATCCCGGTAACTTACAAAATAATGTTCCAGAAGGTTATCAACAGGCTATTAATC
The DNA here is from genome assembly GCF_900113135.1 of Salegentibacter agarivorans. GTDB lineage: Bacteria > Bacteroidota > Bacteroidia > Flavobacteriales > Flavobacteriaceae > Salegentibacter > Salegentibacter agarivorans. Next base: position 230,585 of record NZ_FOOH01000001.1, read on the forward strand.
ATTTAGGAGGAGACGATAGTGTACTCACCCCTTTATGGTGGGCAAAACCTGAATAAATAGATAATTTTAAGGAATTGTTGTATTTTTTAAAATTCTGAATTCTAAAAATTATTACACGAAGTAATTGTTTCTATATCATTCATAAGGGTCATCGATTAATTCCGATGGCCCTTGAATTTTTTAATCTTAAACTATTATTATATGAAAAGGCGTAGTTTTATTAAGTCTGCCGGTACTATAAGCCTGGGTATCCCCTTTTTAAATTCCTGTTCCAGTTTACCTGCTTTTCAACAGGAAGATTTCTCTATTAAAACTGGTCCCGTTAGTATTAATACCTGGAATTTTCAGGAAGCTGGAAAGACAGCAGGGGCCACATTGATCCAGGGGGGCACGGCATTAGACGCTGTTCAACGAGGAGTAATGGTAGAAGAAGCCAACTTAGATAATACTACGGTGGGTAATGGCGGCGCCCCCGATAGGGAGGGCGAAGTTACCTTAGACGCCTGCATTATGGCTCCCAATGGTAATTGCGGCAGTGTTGCTTATCTTAAAAATATAGAGCATCCGGTACTTGTTGCTAGAAAAGTGATGGAAGAAACTCCTCATGTGATGCTGGTTGGAGAAGGTGCTTATAACTTTGCTATTCAAAATGGCTTTAAACCAAAAAATCTTCTGACTGAAAAATCAGAAAAGGAATGGAGAAAATGGTTGAAAGAGAAGGATTATAAACCTATTATCAATATTGAAAATCACGATACTATTGGAATGTTAGCAATAGATCAAACCGGGGATATAGCTGGAGCCTGTACAACTTCAGGCTTAGCGTATAAAATGCAGGGAAGAGTAGGTGATTCTCCAATTATAGGCTCGGGCTTATTTTTAGATAATGAAGTAGGGGGAGCGGTAGCTACTGGTATGGGAGAAGAAATCTTAAAAAATGTAAGCAGCTTTTTAGTGGTAGAATTAATGCGCCAGGGAAAATCACCACAGGAATCGTGTGAGCTTGCTATAAAAAGAATAATTAAAAATAATTCGAAATATAAAGATTTTCAGGTGGCTCTGTTGGCTGTAAATAAAAAGGGAGAAGTAGGTTCCTATTGTATTCATCCAGGGTTTACTTATGTAGTAAATAGAGCTGGAGAAAACAGAAATATTAAGAGTGAATCTTACCTATAAAAAGCCGATCCTTAAGCCTTAAACGTGCTTGGTTTATAGTAAATATTAAGGATTATTTCTGAGTTAGAAAAGAAAAAGAAATACCATTAGCCATTTCCTTCAATGATGGGTATCCATTTTATATGGAATTAATGCCAAACAGTATTTTAGGAAATACAATATTTAATAATTAAAAAATTTTCTCGTGTAAAATGAAAATATTCAATGACCAGCGAATAGTATTAACCTTAGATGCTGGAGGTACAAATTTTGTTTTCTCTGCCCTACAAGGTGGTAAGCCTATAACTGATTTATTAACCTTACCTTCTTATTCTAACGATTTAAAAAGATGTCTTAATACAATCATCACCGGATTCGAAAAAATTAATGAAGCCATATATCCTGAAAAAGCGGTAGCCATAAGTTTTGCTTTTCCCGGTCCTGCTGCTTATAAAAAAGGAGTTATTATAAATCCGCCAAATTTTCCAGGCTTTAAGAATAGTGTTGCGTTAGGGCCTTTCTTAGAAGATTATTTTAATCTACCTACTTTTATTAATAACGATGGAGACTTATTTACCTATGGAGAAAGTATTGGTGGTTTTCTAACAGAGGTTAATAAGGGTTTTAGAGATTTTGAAATCAATAAAAAGTTTAAAAACCTTATTGGTATTACCCTGGGCACTGGTTTTGGAGGTGGTATTGTAATTAATAATCAAATTTGCGAAGGCGATAACTCGGCTGGAGGGGAGGTCTGGTTAATGCGCAATTTATTAGAGCCCGAAATCATAGCAGAAGAAAGTGTTAGTGTACGAGGAATTCAACATTATTATAAAAATCTCTCGGGCGAAAGCGAGGAACGCAGTCCGAAGGAGATCTTTGAAATAGCAATTGGAAATGAAAATGGAAATAAAAAAGCTGCAATAACGGCTTATGATAATATGGCCCAGGTGGCGGCTGAAGCATTAGCAAATATAATAACCTTAATAGACGGTGCAGTGGTGATTGGCGGAGGGATGTCTGGTTCTTCTGAATTATTACTTCCTCAAATCTTAAAACATTTAAATGGCGAAATTAAAACTCGTAAAGGAGAAAAGTTGAATCGAATAGTATCCCGGGCTTTTTCTTTTGAAGAGAAGGAAAGCAAAAACGAATTTTATCGCAGAGCAACAAAAAAAGTAAAGATTCCATTTTCTTCCCGTGAAGTAGAATTTATGGCGAACAAAGGAATTCCAATAGGGATTTCCCGCTTGGGAACAAGTAAAGCAATTATGCTTGGCGCCTACGCCATAGCTTTAAATCAAGTTGAAAATTTTACCCTAACTACAAAGAAGTAGAGGGATAAATTATATAATAAAAATAGTAATTAACAATCAATTAAACTTTGATTTTTACCTGAATATCTTTAACGGGGAAGCATTTATAAACTTAGACGGATAATGAAATTGAAAAAAACGATAATATTTCTCGGTATTTTAATTGGTTTTCAGGGATTTGCACAATCTCCGGAAGAAAAAGCCATAAAGGATACCTTATTCTGAAGAATTTTTACTGCGGGATCCTACCCGTGTAATAGCGGTAGCATATAACCCCGGAACTAATTCATATAGTGAAGTTTCCAACATTAGTCTGGATATACCCAAGAAGGATTGGAAAGTATTGAATGAAAATGATGATGCAGAAAAAATTATTGATGCCGATGAAAATTCAGTATGGACAAAACAAGGGAAACTTCCGCAGGAGGTAATAGTAGACCTCGGTAAAACCTATAATTTAAAAGGATTTACTTATTTACCCCAACAAAGTAGATGGCTACAAGGTGTAATTGCAGATTATGAATTTATGCTTAGCGAAAACGGAAAACAATGGCAGAAGGTTAGTGAGGGTGAATTTTCAAATATTAAAAATAACCCTATAGAACAGCTTATTGAATTTAAAACGACAAAGGCACGATATTTTAAATTCGTAGGGAAACGAAGTGCTGATGATACGGAAGTTTTTGGAATTGCTGAAATAGGAGTAATTACAGAATGATAAGATTGTCAAGCAGAAGTATTAGGACAATAAAAATGGGAATTAGCAGGTTTACAACCTGAGGCTGCTCAATTATTTTATTCTTTAATTGATATACTGGTCTATAATCTACACTTGATGTTTCTGAAGTAGGCGATTCCAAAGTTAATTATAACTATTGGGTACAATGCAATTTCAATAATGCATAAGCTGTGTTAGAAGAATCTTCAAATCCTTTAATTTAGCTAAAAAATTGGAGAATATCTTCTCCGTAAGGTACCTATAACACCCAAATCTGGAGTTGAAAATTTCATATTTCAATAGATTATGTATTAAACAGTTATTTATAAGATTACATTTCTCTTAACTTTTAAGTACCAAATAATTGGAAGAAATTGAGAGATAGATCAGCGAAAAGACTCTAAAACTCTGGCTTTTTTCACTAACTTTCTCCCTCAGAAAAACCTTCTATTAGTAAATTATGAAGAGATTCTTCATTTTTGTATTCATTGTGTGGAGTGTTTGCACTTTTGGACAGGACAAACACCCTGATTCTTTGTGGCTTTTAAAAACTGGTAGTTCTAATCCTTTATCTGATTTACAAAAAGGATATAATACATTTTACTTTGATGCTGTCTCGGAATTAAAAAATAATGAAGACGGTTTTAATCAACTTTTGAGTACACAGCGCCAGGTTCTTTTACTGTATAATCGCCACAGAGAAAAACTACAGGATTTTTTAGACGATTCTCTCAAAATTTTTACAAAACCGCCAGGTTCTTCTAAAGAAAATGAAATTATTGGAATTGAAACAAATCAACTAAATTATATTCCTTTTGTAAGCGATTCATTATCCGAGATTGAGGTTTGCAAAGAATTTAATCTAATTTCCGTTGATAGTTTAAAAAGTAAAAAAGAAATTGATTTTTTTCTTGAAGAACTACTTTTCAGCAAAGGAGTGGTTCCCGATATTATTTCTTCACCTTTTATCAAAGATATTGAGTATTTAAAAAAAGAATTTTATAAGAAGCCAATATATAAAGCTAGGATTACTTATAATAATGAAGAATTAAACAAAGTTGGTTGGAAAGAATTCCCCCATCTGGAAACTTGTGGTGTTTTTAGGACCAGTGCTTCTACCTTATCACCCCAAAAAAGGGGATTTATGTTCTCTCCTGATATCTATAATTTTACCGATGAAAACAGAAGAATTTCAGGACCAAAAACATTTCGGGCCATAAAATATGAGATAGAGGAAAAGTTAAGGTATTCCCTGCCCCTGGATGGACAAGTGGCTAATTTAGCCAATAAGGATGATAAAAGCACCGCTACTGATGTTGAGTTTGAAAAAGATACATTTAGAGATAAACGCGTCAGTATTTTTAACGGTTCCTCGAGTTATATAGACATTAGGAGTAGACCGGAGGATAGGCTGGAAGAAATAAGTATTAGCGCCTGGATAAAACCAGATGAGGTAGATGGAAGTTTTAGTTTAATTGGAAAGGGGGAAGCTTTCTCAGCAAAAATTTATGATGGTAGGTTACAATTTACTACTACTGGAATTAAAGATCATACTACCTCAAAAGCTGTAATCAAAAAAGGAGAGTGGAGCCATGTGGCCTTCGTATATGTGCCCACACAAAAACTCCATGTATATGTAAATGGGAGCTTGGTAGAGGAAATTGCTGCCTCGGATATTCGGCAGACCGATCATGCCTTACTTATAGGAACAAATCTCTGGGGTCAATACTATTCCGGGCTAATGAGTGATTTAAAAATATGGGATAGAGCATTAAGTGATGATGAAATCAAAAGTGTTTATTTGAAAAAAACGGGTAGCGATCAGCATTCTTTTTTTACCAATAATTGGTTGTATTTATCGGGTCTTTTTTTGATTTTAATCATCCCCGCATTCTTTATTTTCCGAAGAAAGCCAACAGTAAAACCAGAAACCCAGATCCCGGAGGAAAAACCCCTGGCTCCAGTTCAGCAAAATATCAAACTAAACAGCATTAACTTATTAAATGGGTTTAAGGTGTGGAATAAAAAGGGAGAAGATATTACATCAAAATTACCTCCAAAACGGAGAGAATTATTAATCTTGATTTTACTATTTACGCTACGCGATGGTGGGATCACTTCAAAAAAGCTAAGCGATATCCTGTGGCCGGGTTTTCCATCTGAAAACAAAAAAAATAATAGAAGTACTCAAATAAAAGAATTGAGAAAAACCCTGGAAAAGCAGCTTGATGCTGAAATTTTATTTGAAGATAAAAAATGGAAATTTCAATTTTCAGAACCAGGTAAAGTAGACGTTTTTATCTTAAATAATGTACTACCTGATTTTTGGTCATCAGAAAAGGAAATTCATTCTGAGATTCATGCTATTGAATTTGCCAGAATTGTTTCTAAAGGACCTTTACTTCCCCAGGTAGAGGTAGAATGGCTGGATGCTATTAAAGCAGAATATAATTCCAGGGTATTAGACCTGTTAACTCCGTTCCTGGAAAACGAAGTTTTAGATAATTCGAGAAAGATTGAAGTTATTGAAGCTATTCTGGTGGTAGATCCTTTATTTGAACCTGCAGTTAGGAAAAAAGTTTCCTGTTTATTACAACAGGAAAAATACGGTTCCGCAAAGAAGACCGTTGAAAACTATAAAAAACTTTACGAAACTTATTATAATGAGACTATTGACCCGGAATTTATGAAATTAGTTAAATAAATCAGAAATTTTCGGGCTTATTACCCCTTTTATTACCCTTAATATTACGTCTTCCCCGGTTAGATTTACGCAGTTAAAAAAATAAATCTATCTAATAACTATGGAGAATAATAGACGTTCTTTTATTAAAAAATTGGGAGTAGCAGGAGCCACTGCTGCCATTATCCCTTCAAGCTTTGCTTCCGAAACGAAACCGGTAAATTTACTTAACCGGCAAACTAAATTTACTGGTAACAAAACCTTAAATATCGCCTTAATAGGTGCCGGGGGAATGGGAGTGGCAGATACTACTACTGCTTTAAGCCATGACAATATTAATTTACTTGCCGTTTGTGATTTATACGATGCCAGGTTGGAAGAATCAAAACAGCGTTGGGGAAACAGCTTGTTTGTTACCAAAGATTATAAGGAAATTTTAAAACGCAGTGATATTGACGCAGTTATTATAGGAACTCCAGATTTCTGGCATAAAAAAATGAGTGTTGACGCCTTAAATGCAGGTAAACATGTGTATTGTGAGAAACCGATGGTACACAGCGTAGAGGAAGGTAACGAAATAATAAAAGCCTGGAAGAAATCCGGTAAAATTTATATGGTAGGTAGCCAAGGGATGTCTTCTCTAGGCAATGAAAAGGCTAAAGAATTATTGGCGGCAGGCGCAATAGGAACTTTAAATTATGCCGAAGGTTTCTGGGCTCGTAATTCCGCATTTGGGGCCTGGCAATATCCTATTCCAGATGATGCTTCTACTCAAACCGTAGATTGGGAGAAATATATCTCCATCAGTGAAGATCGGCCTTTCGACCCTTTACGCTTTTTTAGATGGCGTAACTATTTAGACTATGGAACAGGAATGGCGGGTGATTTGTTTGTGCATTTATTTTCCAGCCTGCATTTTATCACGAACTCTTATGGACCTAACAAAATTGCAGCCACTGGAGGTTTACGTCATTGGGATGATGGACGGGAAGTTCCGGACGTACTTTTAGGAATGTTTGATTATCCCGATACTAAACAACATCCGGCTTTTAACCTTTCCCTGCGTTGTAATTTCGTAGACGGCACCAGTGGTAGTACGTTCTTAAAACTGGTAGGAAGTAAAGGATCTATGGATATAGCCTGGGATAGTCTAACCTTAAAACGCAATGCTGGTGGTGAAAGCGATGATCCATTTTTAGCAGAAAAAGCTAAAGAAGAATCTGGAAGACCAGACCGCAAAAAATTGGTTCCACCACTGGAAACCATTTATAAAGCGCAAAACGGTTATAAAGGAGCGCATTACGATCATTTTGCTAATTTCTTTACCGCAATTCGAGAGAATGGTTCCGTAGCTGAAGACCCTGTTTTCGGATTTCGCGCGGCAGCTCCGGCTTTGCTTTGTAATGAAAGTTATAAAAAGAACGAATTTATAGATTGGGATCCTGAAAATATGAAACTAGGCTAATCCTTAAGTTTATATAACACTTCAATCTAAAATATTTCAGATGAAAAAGATAATAGTATACACGTTTTTGGCAGTTTCCACCATTGCCTGTAAAAATTCAGATAAAAAACAGGAAGCAATTGAAACCAATAACCAAGATCAGGAAAATACAGTCCAGACTCAACAAGAAGAGGGAGACTGGCAATATTTATTTAACGGTAGTAGCCTTGAAGGCTGGCGAGGTTACGGTGAAGAAGAGATGCCACCAGGTTGGATCATAGAAGATAATGTATTAACCTATAAAACTGACCTTGGAAAAGAAGAAGATTATACCGGAGGCCGGGATATTATCTATGGTGCTGAAGAGTTTGATAATTTTGAGCTTTCCCTGGAATGGAAACTTCCGGAAGGGGGGAATAGCGGGATTTTTTACCACGTAAAAGAAGGGTATGAAAACCCATCAAAAGTAGCTCCTGAATATCAGCTTATAGATGATGAAAATTATGAAAATATCCATGATCTTACCGGTTATAATGAGAGTCTTGGTCACACTGAAAATCTTTCAGAATTAAAGCCATTAAACAAAACAGCTGCCGATTATGCGATGTACGCTCCCGATTCTGAAAAGAAAAAATTAAATCCGGTTGGAGAGTGGAATACCAGTAAGATTGTATATACCCCAGAGAGGGTTGAACATTGGCTTAATGGGGAAATGGTAGTGTCATTCAATCCTAAATCTGAAGACTGGCAAGAGAAAAGAGATTCAGGTAAATGGAAAGGCAGTCCCGATTATGCAAAGTTTAAGTCTGGTTATATCGGTTTGCAGGACCACGCCAGCCCCATCTGGTTTAGAAATATTAAAATTAAAAGATTATAAATTCAATTATCCTAAAAATTAGATAAACGGATAATTATATTAAAAAATATAAAATGAAAAAAAATAGTTTAGTTGCGATCTTATTGAGTATTGCATTTATGGGTTGTCAATCTGGAAAAGATCTTTTTAACGGAAAAGATCTGGAAGGATGGAAAATACATGGTACTGAGAAATGGTATGTAGAAGATGGATTGTTGATCTCAGAAAGCGGTCCCGATAAAGCATATGGATATCTTGCCTCTAAAGAAAATTACAAAGATTTTGAATTGAATTTAGAATTTAAACAAGAAGCGGACGGGAATAGTGGAGTATTTATAAGGTCTGAAATTGAAGGCACCAAGATAGCTGGTTGGCAGGTAGAAGTGGCACCACCAAATCTTCATACAGGTGGGATCTATGAATCTTATGGACGTGGTTGGTTGATTAAACCAGCCCCAGAAAAAGAAGATGCACTTAAGTATGGAGAATGGAATAAATTAAAGATAAGAGTAAAAGGCAACCAGGTAACCAGTTGGTTAAACGGCGTGGAAATGGTTGATTTTTCTGATGAAAAAATAGGAGCTGCTACCGGTAAAATCGCTTTGCAAATTCACGATGGGGGAGGGATTAAAGTGTACTGGAGAAATATTAAACTTAAACAAATTTAATTCAGAAGTAATTTAAAGATTTCAATTACAGTAATATATAAAGTTAAGTAGTTTTTTCAATAATGTGTTTTAGTTTGAAAGCCGTCTTCAATTTTTGAAAGACGGCTTTTTTTAAATATGCGATAATCTTAATTAATAAATAGACTGATTTTTGGGACAGGGTAATTGATTTGGTTAATAGATAAATTTAGGAGAAAACCGGGAAGAAAAAATTGATTAAATGAATAGTGAAAAGAAAATAAAAGCCGAATGTCTCCAAAAAAAAAGAGGCTGGTTGAATTAACAACCAGCCAGTCTTTGAATTAACACCTATGAAAATTCAAAATAAAACCTATTTCGTGATGGAGTATATTGAATATCCATTCGCCGGAGCTTCAATTATTGCCATTCCGTTTTCATCGGAGGTAGGGGTGTATGTTGTGTTACCACTATAATCAATTAAGGTAACGTTATTCCAATTAGTTTGAACGTTTCTACGTTTTGTAGAATTTCCGGTGCTAATATATAGAATTAATCCGGGGTTTTCAGCATTCCCTTCCCTTTTCATTACATATTCGTTATTATCTACATGAAGTACTTCTACATCACCAAGTGCCAGACTATTATGAATCTCGATTAACTGCTTAATTTCTTCGTTGAAAGCTTCATTTTCGTAATCTGAGTAGAAAATTGTAGGATATCCGTCGTGTGTTAGAATATAGGCATAAGCTTTCATTTTATTCTCTGCAGCGATGCGATTGTCTTCATTTTCGTCTTTTTCGGTGTCATGATTCGCTACAAAAGTCACAGCTTTGTCAGGATTAACCTTACGAAGTGTATTTCCGTCTAAATAATTTAGGTCGTCAAAACGATCAAAAGCTTCTTCCATTTTATAGAAGGCAGCAAAATCGAAAGCTGAAACTCCAGTGGCGTCAACCCAGTCTACCAGAACATCTGCATTTCCGTCAAAATTCTCTCCAACAGCAAATCCGCCAACTTCGTTCATCCAATCTTCAATCACCCAGGTTCCAAAACCTTTTACGTAATCAAATCGCCAGCCGTCAAAACCCATTTCATTTTTGTAATATTTTGCGACAGAATTTTCATTCTTCCAAAACCAGTCCTGTACATAAGGAACATCGTGATCTACATCCTGTTCAGAAAAGAAAAGATCTCCCTCATCACTTTGGCTTACATCGTTTGGATGAAAATGTTCGTAGTTTCTATTGAACATCCCTGAAGCGTTTCCATTTTCTTCGTTGAATAGGGTATAGGTATCCTTTTCGCGATATGGATTGTATTCCAGGCCGCCGCCCGAATTATGGTTTAAAACGATATCTGCAATCACCTCTAAGCCCAGCTCATGAGATTTAGAGATAAGATTTTCCAGCTCTTCGCGAGTCCCAAAACGTGTAGGAACAGTCCCGTGTTGATCGTATTCTCCAAAATCGAAATAATCTGAAGGGTCATAGCCCATAGAGTAACCGCCAGACTGACCTTTGGTAGCTACGGGAAGCCATATTCTATCTATCCCGGTATCTGCCCAGCCTTCAACTTTATCTGAAAGGTTATTCCACCATTCAAAGCGTGGTTCTACATCCCAGTAAAAAGTTTGCATCATTACTTTTTGCCCGCTGGAATATTGGGAAAGGTCTAAGGCTTCAGGATCATTAGGGGTTTCTTCCGGTTCTTTGCCACCGGTAATATCATCTGTTTCATCAACAACTTCATCGTCATCTTTAGAACAGCCAGATACCACTAAAAGCAAGCTGAAAAGAAAAGGGAATAAAAATTTAGTTTTTTTCATAATTAATAAGAATTAAAAAGGGCTGCACGCGGCAGCCCTTTTAGTTAATTAAGTCTTTTACTCTTCCCCTTGTGGGATAAAGATATATCGACCATCCAGTGTGTTAAACCACACATCGTAAGTTCCTGCGATCACTGGAATATTTGGTCCAGCTACTGTAGTTTCCCCGCTAACTGGAGTTGCTCCACCCCAATCTAGATCCCATGCGTCATCTGCTCTAAACTTCGCTTCACCATCAGTTAATTCAATTCCTTCGATATACCAGATATGAGGGTTGAATTCAGACTGAGTCATATCAGTATCATCATCCCACGCACCAGGAGTGGCATCGCCAATTATCCCGATGTTTGTTTGAACTTCGGCTGCACTTTCATCTATTTCTTCCCAGGTGTAAGTCATTTCATCAACATTCACCATTAGAGAATAATAGGCATCATCTTCTACCGGGAATGCATTAGGATCATTACCTAAGATATCACTGTTAGTAAGTTCACCATTAGAAAGTCCCCATTGTGGTTGCCACGCTGTAGTTTGTAAAAATTTGAAACCTTCTATATCTCCTCCTCCGGCAAATCTTCCTTCAAAGTAATAGATATTTTCATTTTCACCATCTCTAAACAAAGGAGTGTTGTTGTTTGCAGGATCCCAACCGGCTGCGGTGGCATCTCCTACAAGATAAAGTTCCATTTTAGGTGCTTCACCTTCTTCTTCGGCTTCTGGTAGCTCTACATTAAGGCCAATAGTTTCAGAAAATTCTTCTAAAGCATTTCCTTCACCGTCACCGGCAAATGCACGTACTTTAAAGTAAACGCTGCCAGTATTTGGCGCTTCGGTTTCAGGATCGTTATCAAGACCTGCATCTTCAGCAAGATCTCTCATTTGGCCAATGCTTACACCAAGATTATTATTATCTGTACTTCCTATTACCATAAAGTCTCCAAAAGCTTCATCTGCAGAGCCCTGAAGCTCATAGGTAATAGTAGTAGGTGCATTAAAATCTACTTCGTTCCAAACAAATCTTTCGGCAAGATTGTCTGGATTTCCCGATGGTAACACATAGGTGTTTTGAAATGAATTGCTAAACTGAATTCCTTCCGGGTCTGGTTGGGCAACGAATACAATATCATCGTCTTGTGTACACGCGCTAAAGCTTAGTAGCGCGATAAATGCTAAAAATAAAATTGAAAATTTCTTCATTTTAATTCTTTTATAAAATTAATATCCTGGATTCTGTTCTAAATTGGTGTTAACTCCTAAGTCTGAAGCTGGTATAGGCATTAGGTTTCTGTAACCTTGTGTAGTTGCTCCCTGTGGAACATCTCCTTTCCATGGCCAAATTCCATTTTCAGTAAATTGGTTAAACCTTATAAGATCTGTTCTTCTGTGTGCTTCCCAGTATAATTCACGGGCGCGCTCATCTAATATAAAATTTAAGCTTAGATCTGATGCGCCAACCTGGTCTGCATCAACTCGTTCCCTCAATTCGTTTACATAATCTAAAGCAGCCGCCTGGCTACCACCACCGCCTCTAAGGTGGGCTTCAGCATACATTAAATATGCATCTGCAAGTCTAAACATTGGGAAATCTGTATCAGGGAATTCCCCGGTATCATCAGATCCCCATTCGCCATCTACGGTAACATTTTTGAACTTGGTAATGGCAAAGCCATCATTAAAGCTGGAAATTTCATCTATCTCTTTAGTTTGTCCTTCTGTAAAGAAAAGTGCTCTTTCATCTTCAGAATCTGCTCCATTTGGAAATTTATCTACCAGGGCAGCGGTGGTTCTTAAACCGGCCCAACCACTACTTACTCCAAAGTCTGCAGGATCCATATCGCCACCTACAGCAGCGTGAATAATAAATGCCATACCGCCATAAGACCTGGTTTGCTGCCCATCAAAAGTAATAGGGAAGATCACTTCAGATTGTGCTCCATTGGAATCATTATCTGCCAGGAATAATTTTTGGTAATCATCTGCTAAACTATAGTTTGCGTTAATTACTCTTTCCGAATAATCTAAAGCTTCAGTATAATGAGCCTCACCGGTATAAATTTCAGCATTTAGATAAAGTTTAGAAAGCAGCATCCAAACTGCAGCCTGATCGGCACGCCCGTATTCATTAGAATTAGCGCTTACAATTTCGCTTTCTATGGCTAAAAGTTCACTTTCTACAAAATCGTATAATTCTGGTCTTTGAATTTGCTGCGGAAGAAAAGCTCCTACAGGGTCTTCTTCGGTCACAAAAGGAACATTACCAAATAAATCTAAAGCGTGATAATAATGAAGTGCTCTTAGGAACCTTGCTTCAGCACGGTAAATGGCTATATTTTCTCTTTCTTCAGCTGCAATGCCTCTAGACTCTAAAAGTTCTGGAGTGCTTTGTCTTAAAAATTCATTAGTAAGAGAAACCTGGTACAAAATCCTTGAGTACATAGTTCTAATAAACTCGTTTCCTGCAGTCCAGTTTTGGGCGTGCAAGTCCTGGATTGTACCATCGTTCCAGCCAATTACAGCTTCATCTGTAGTAAGTTCCTGCATAGACCAGTATAATCTAAGATACTGAGAGAAACCTTCGTCAAGACCAATAAGGTCTGGATCTCCGGCTGGACCTTCCTGGCCACTAACCGCAAGACCGGCATAAAGTTTAGCCAAAAACTGTTTGTAAGATGCTGGATCTTCAAATGTAGTTTCGGCCGTGAGCCTGTTATCTTCAGGCTGCAAATCTAAATCGTCTTCACAAGACCAGAGGAAACCGGCACTTATAAATAAGATTAAGAATGGTTTTAGTGTTTTTAACATAACTAATTTATTATATATTTTTTCTTAAAATGAAAGATTTAAACCAAGTACAATGGTGGTAGATCTTGGATAAAAATTGTTGTCTATACCGTTAGCAATTTCTGGATCTAAACCTTCATAATCGGTTATAGTCCATACATTGGTTGCGGTTAGTGAAGTTCTAATATCAAGGTCTTCTCCCGGGAATAAATATCCTACAGAAATGTTGTCTAGCTTCACAAAATCAGCCTTTTGAATATAATAGTCTGAAAAGAACTGGTTATTGTTAAAGTTGCTTTCTAAAACATTGCTATTAAAGTTTGAATAGTAAGGCTGCGGGGTAACTGTACCTGCGCCTACAAATCCGTTACTTGACTGGGTGTTGTTGTACATGTAATTTCCGAAGTTACCTCTAAAGGTAAAGCTGAAATCAAGGTTTTTATACCTCATAGTATTTGTTAATCCCATAAAGTAATCTGGTGTGGCTTTTTTATAAGCAACCCTGTCTTCTTCTGTAATTTCGTTATCCCCGTTCACATCTACATAAGCACCTTCTATTGGTTGCCCATTTTCATTATAAACCTGGCGGAAAACATTAAAGGTAGTAGGGTCAAAGCCTTCTTTCCATAGCTGGATGTTGTTACCAACACCACCGCTAATTTCTCCTTGTGGAATTTGGAAATTCGGGTTGTCACCCAGGGTTAAATTGGTGATTTCTAAATCCTGGAAAGTTAAATTGTAATTTAAATCCCAGTTGAAATCTTCTTGCTGAATAATTGCACCATTAATTCCAAATTCAAGTCCTTTACTTACCGTGCTACCTACGTTGGTAACTAAAAGGTCGGTAAGGTTAGCACCTGCCGGTACCGGTACTGTGGCTAAAAGATCTTCAGTTTCACGGTAATAAGCTTCTATGGTACCAGAGATCCTGTTATTAAAGAACCCGTAATCTATACCAACATTATAGGTTTGTAATTCTTCCCATTTCAGGTCAGAATCGTAAGCTTCAGGACGTAAAGTGTTATAGAATTGATTGCCAAACTGGTATCGCGCTCCACCTACACTTGGGTTATAAGTTCCGAAGTAACCATAATTAGGTCCAATTTCCTGGTTACCGGTTACCCCGTATCCTGCACGAAGTTTTAATTGGTTCAATACATTAGAATCTGCAAGGAAGTTTTCGTTATGTAATTTCCAACCTACAGATAATGCAGGGAAAATACTCCATTTATTGTCTCCTCCAAATCTTGAAGAACCATCTCTACGCACGCTACCAGAAACCAAATATTTATTGGCAATATCAAAACTGGCACGACCAAAGTAAGATTCCAATGCATTTCGATTTATATCTCTTGGGAAATCCTGAATATCGTTAGAAACTGTTTCAGTTGTTTGGCTGGTAATAAAGAATTCCTGGTAAGAATGTCCTGCAGTTAAATCAATTTCAGTATCCAGAAAATCTATATCATTTTTATAATTGAAATAGAAATCCAGAAGTGTATTTCTGTTGAAACCACCATAATCTTCAAAATAAGGAATATCCTGGTTGTTTGCAGCAGAAGTTAATGGTCTTCTATTATAACCATCATTCTCTGAATAATCAAAACCTGCATTTACATTAAATTTCAATTCCGGAAGGAAATGGAATTTATATTCTGCATTCAGGTTGGTGATATTTCTTTTAGTAACTCCACGGCCATCTAATTGCTCTAAAAGTGCTAATGGGTTACGTGTAGCCTGGATTTGTTGTTGTTCAGGTGAAAGTGTGTGCTCATAATATCCATCAAAGTAACTTCCCTCATTATAAACCGGTTGGGTAGGGTCAAAGCCTACGGCTGAGCCAATAGCACCCTGATCTGCAAAACGGTTTTCATCTACAATTCCTTTAGAAGTTAAGGATAATTTTAGGTGATTATCAAATAAATCCTGGTTAAGCGCAATATTAAGAGCGTTTCTTTCATAAACATCGGTTTTTAAAACTCCTGTTTGTGAAGTGTGGTTGTAATTTATACGGTAAGTGAAATTTTCAAATCCCTGTGTTGCCGTAAAGTTGTGAATAGCTCCTACAGCGGTTTGGTAAATTTGATCCTGCCAATCGGTATTAGCATCTCCCAATAAAGAAGGGTCTGTTCCCGGGGTTTCGTTTATTAAAGTACGAAATTGATCGGCATTCAATACATCTACCTTATCTATAATCCTTCCGGCAGATACTTTAAGATCGTAAGATAAAGCCAACGGAGATTCTTTTTTACCAGTTTTGGTGGTGATTAAGATTACCCCGTTAGAAGCCCTGGAACCATAAATAGAAGTTGCAGCAGCATCTTTTAAAATTACAAAATCTTCAATTTCATTTGGGTTAATGGAGTTTAACTGGTTTCTAACACCCTGAACTCCTCTTTGGTCTAATGGCACACCATCTACTACAATAAGTGGGGAGTTGTTACCCGATAAGGAAGAACCACCACGAATTCTAATTTCAGAACCACCACCTGGTTCACCGCTTCCGGGAGTAATTCTAACCCCGGCCGATTTACCTGATATTAATTGTTCTGGTGAAACTACTGCTCCCTGGTTAAAGCTTTCAGCAGAAATCTTTTCTACAGATCCTGTTGCATCCTGTTCAGATGTGCTACCGTATCCAATAAGAACTACCTCTTCTAAAGTAGCCTGATCTTCGTCTAACTGAACATCTAAAGTTGCCTGTCCTTCATAAGGAATTTCCTGACTGGCAAAACCAAGAAAAGAAAAGACAAGAATATCGTCTTCACTTACGTTTTGAATGGTATAATTACCATCAAAATCTGTGACTGCACCATTAGTTGTTCCTTTTACAATAACGTTTGCGCCGGGAATTGGAAGGCCGGTTGCGCTTTCGCTAACAACGCCACTCACAGTCTCCTGCGCAAAAAAGCTCATTGGTAGCATTAAGAGCAACATCAACGTGCTTTTAAATAGTGTTTTCATAAATTATTTTATTGATTTTTACTAAAAATTATGCTTATATTTTTACTTCCTGAGGTTAAAAGTATGTAAACAGAATGTAAAGAAATAGGCATTCCCTTACCAGTATTTTGCGCAAACGTTTGAGTGTTGAAAACTTTTGATTTTTGCGGGTATAGCGTAATTTTTATGGTATTTTTACGACATCTTAAAAATTATCCCTGAGTTATTTTTAAATAATAGATTTTTATGAAGCCAAAATTGACCCTAAAACAAATTGCAAGAGAATTAGACGTGTCAATTTCTACTGTTTCAAAAGCCCTAAGAGACAGTTCAGAAATTGGGGAAGAAACCCGTAAAAAAATCAAGGCTTTTGCAAAATTATATAACTACCGGCCTAATAATATCGCACTCAGTCTTAAAAACCGAAAAACAAAAACTATAGGAATTATTATTCCTGAAATTGTTCATTATTTCTTTACTACAGTAATTAGTGGGGTAGAGCAGGTTGCCAACGAAATGGGGTATAACGTAATTGTATGTCTTTCCAACAATTCTTTTGATAAAGAAGTACTAAACCTTGAAATGCTGGCAAATGGCAGTACCGATGGTTTTATCCTTTCTTTGGCAAAAGAAACCATGCAAAAGGAAGATTACCATCACCTTACTGAAGTTACCAACCAAGGAATGCCCGTGGTTTTATTTGATAGGGTAGTAGATGAAATACATTGCGATAAAGTGATTATTGATGATGTTATTGGTGCCAAAAAAGCTGTTCAATATTTGCTTGATAAAGGATCGAAAAAAATCGGACTGGTTTCTACGGTAGATTATGTGAGCGTAGGGAAATTAAGAACCCGTGGTTATCTTGAAGTTTTAAGAGAAAATAATGTAGAAATTGATGATAAGCTTATCCTTAAAATAGAGGATATGGATAATAGTGAAACTGAAATTAAAGACTTTATTGATAAAAATGAAGTCGATGCAGTTTTCGCAGTGAACGAGCATTTTGCCATTTACGCGATAAAAGCCATTCAGGAAAAAGGTTTAAAAGTTCCAGAAGATGTCTCTGTAATTGGTTTTACAGATGGGGAGCTTTCAAAAAGATTTATTCCCAGCCTTACCACTGTAAGTCAACACGGCGAACGTATGGGAGCTGAAGCTGCCAGGCTTTTAATAGATAAACTGGAAAGAAAACCAGAGGAAGAAGAATCTTATAGAACAGTAATTGTAGAAACCAATTTGATAGAAAGAAATTCTACCAAATTGTAAACTACTTTTAATCCAGCCGTGGAGAGCTATTTTTGAATTTTAAATACTGTCTGGAGTATTTAATTCTCGATTCTCGAGTAATTTTCGATTACCATCTTTAAAATTTTATATATATTTACCCCAGCTTAGTTAATTTATCAGAACTTATATTTTTACTTCCTACCTAAAATAAGTTTTGATAAGCCTTATGCTTATCGTAAACGTTAATTGTACGATATGCAAAAACGTAGATTAAGTTTCTGGGAGATCTGGAACATGAGTTTTGGTTTTCTTGGAATCCAGATGGGGTTTGCACTCCAAAATGCCAACGCAAGTAGAATTTTACAAATCTTTGGAGCCGATATTCACGAGCTTTCGTGGTTTTGGTTAGTGGCGCCGGTTACCGGTTTAATCGTTCAGCCTATTATAGGCTACTATAGCGATAGAACCTGGACCAGCCTTGGTCGCAGGCGACCATTCTTTCTAACTGGAGCAATTTTAGCGGCAATAGGCCTTATTTTAATGCCTAACGCCGATTGGTTTATCGCTATTTTGCCTTCCCTTTGGGTAGGTGCCGGGATGCTCTTTATTATGGATGCTTCCTTTAATGTAGCGATGGAACCTTTTCGCGCCCTGGTGGCCGATAAGTTACCTTCAGATCAAAGAACCCTTGGCTTTAGTGTGCAAACCGTTTTAATAGGAATTGGGGCCGTAATTGGTTCCTGGTTGCCTTATGTTTTGACCAACTGGTTTGATATTAGCAATAGAGCGGTGGTGGGAGAAGTTCCGCTAAACCTGCTGCTTTCATTTGTAATTGGAGCGGCTATTTTAGTCGGGAGTATTCTGGTAACGGTAATTACTACCAAAGAATATTCTCCCGAGGAACTGGAAAAAATGGATGACCACGTTGAAGAACCGGTCGATGAAAATGAAAAATCCAGTTTGCTGGATATCTTTTCAGATTTTGCTAAAATGCCTCATACTATGCGGCAGCTTAGCTGGGTTCAGTTCTTTTCATGGTTTGGGCTTTTTGGAATGTGGGTTTTCTCAACTCCCGCAATTGCCCATCATATTTATGGCTTACCACTTTCAGACAGTAGCAGTGAAACCTATCAGGATGCCGGCGACTGGGTTGGTGTGCTTTTCGGGGTTTACAATGCTGTTTCAGCGGTTTTTGCATTTTTTCTTCCGGCTATTGCCTTAAAAATTGGAAGAAAAAGCACGCATATTATGTCGCTATTTATTGGCGCCCTGGGAATGCTGTCCATTTATATAATGCCGAATGAATATTGGCTATTGCTTTCTATGTTCGCTATTGGTATTGGTTGGGCCAGTATTTTGGCAATGCCTTATGCAATTCTTGCCGGATCAATTCCACCGAAAAAAATGGGGGTGTATATGGGGATCTTCAACTTTTTTATTGTGATCCCACAAATTGTAAATGCACTTATTGGAGGATTAATGGTAAAATATCTTTACGACGGAAACCCAATCTACGCCTTAGTTACCAGCGGAATTGCTTTTCTAATCGCCGCTATACTTACTTTTAGAATAGACGATGTGGACGAACCCGTTAAAGCATAACAATATCAGTTCGAGTAGATTTGATGAAACTTAGTGGGCTCAAAACGTCTCGAGAACTGCATCGATAAAGAAATGCTGAAATGATAATTAAAAGAGATAATTTAAGATAATGAAGACAACAAAAGGAGTAATATTCGATTTAGACGGCGTAATTGTAGATACCGCAAAATTTCATTTTTTGGCCTGGAGAAAACTGGCTAACGATTTGGGTTTCGATTTTACCAAAGCCCAAAACGAACAACTTAAAGGTGTTAGCAGGGTAGAATCTCTTAAAAAAATACTGGAATGGGGAGAATTGGAACTTTCTAAAACAGAATTTAAACGCCAAATGGCGCTTAAAAACGAAAATTATCTCTCTTATGTTGCTAAAATGGACGATGACGAAATTCTTCCGGGAGTTCAAAAGGTGATAGATTATTTAATTGAAAATAATATTCCTTTCGCTTTGGGTTCCGCAAGTAAAAACGCACGTAATATCTTAAAAAAGATCAATTTGCTGGAAAAATTTGACGCCATTGTTGATGGCAATGATGTTAGCAAAGCAAAGCCCGATCCTGAGGTATTTCTTATCGCTGCCGAAAAGATAAATATTAATCCAGAAAACAGTATCGTTTTTGAAGATTCTGTAGCCGGAGTGCAGGCTGCAAATAATGCAAATATGATGAGTATTGGAATTGGCGAAAAAGAAATATTGGGTGAAGCCGATTATGTATTCAACGATTTCACCGAAATAGATATAAATTTTATAAAGAAATTACTCAGTAATTGAGATAATTTCTTTCAATAATACAACTTAAACCTATGGGTTTGTCCCGGGTTTATCAATTAGAAATTAGACAGAAATAAAGCAATGAACCAAGATTATATACAACCTAACGAGTGGTCCATTCTGGAAGAAGGATTTGATGTAGAACGCGTAAAATCGTCTGAAAGCCTTTTTAGTATAGGTAACGGCGTTATGGGGCAGCGAGCCAATTTTGAAGAAAACTATTCAGGGCCCAGTTTCCAGGGAAGCTACATTGGTGGGGTTTACTATCCTGATAAAACCAAAGTTGGCTGGTGGAAAAACGGCTATCCAGAATATTTTGCAAAAGTACTTAACGCACCCAACTGGATTGGGGTAAACGTGTTTATAAACGATGAGGCCTTAGACCTTTTTACCTGTAAAAAAGTTGAAGATTTTAAGCGTGAACTTAATATGAAAGAAGGTTTTCACCGCCGCAGTTTTATAGCTACGCTTCCAAACGAAATCGAAATTTCGGTAAAAGCCACCCGTTTTCTTTCTATTGTTGAAGATGAACTTGGCGCGATAGATTTTGAAATTGAAGTTTTGAACAGCGATGCTGAGGTTCGTTTTGAGCCGTATCTAGATGGCGGAATCACGAATACCGATGCCAACTGGGAAGAACGTTTTTGGAAGACTTTAGAAGTGAAATCTGAAGGCAACAAAGGTTTTGTGCTTTCTAAAACTTTAAAAACTGAGTTCCACGTAAACACCTATATGCAATCTGAAGTTTTGCTGAATGCTGAAAAACAAGATGTCGATTTTACTGAAACCAAAACTGCAGATTCACTCACTTTTTCCTATTCAATTAAAGCTGAAAAAGGACAAAAAGTAAGTCTTAGAAAATATGCCGGCTACGTAACCGATATGAACCATAAGCGTTCAGATCTCGTGGAAGCGGCTAGTAAAGTATTAGATTATGCCACTAAAGCCGGATTTTCCAAATTGCTTCAGGATCAAAAAGAAGCATGGGAGAAAATTTGGGAAATGGCAGATATCACTATTGAAGGTGATGTAAAAGCCCAACAGGGAATTCGCTTTAATATTTTTCAGCTCAATCAAACTTATTTAGGAAAAGACGAGCGTCTAAATATTGGTCCAAAAGGCTTTACCGGCGAGAAATACGGCGGAAGTACTTATTGGGATACCGAAGCCTATTGTATTCCATTCTATATGGCAACCAAAGACCAGCAGGTAGCCAGGAATTTATTGACCTATCGTTATAATCATTTAGACAAAGCCATAGAGAATGCCGAAAAACTTGGTTTTACCAATGGCGCGGCGCTTTATCCAATGGTTACGATGAATGGCGAAGAAAGCCATAATGAATGGGAAATTACTTTCGAGGAAATTCATAGAAATGGCGCAATGGTTTATGCCATTTATAATTATGTACGCTACACGGGCGATTTCGATTATATTCCGGAAAAAGGCCTGGAAGTAATGATCGCAATTGCAAGATTCTGGCAGCAAAGAGTCAATTTCAGCGAACACAGAAATAAATATGTAATGCTGGGTGTAACCGGGCCAAACGAATATGAAAATAATGTTCACAATAACTGGTACACCAATTATCTTGCGAAATGGTGTATTGAATATTGCCTGGAAACCATTGAAAAGGTGAAGGAGGCTTATGCCGAAGATTATAAGCGTGTAATGGGTAAAACCAGGCTCAATGAAGGCGAAATGGCGAAATGGAGAGAAGTTGCTGAAAATATGTATTTCCCATATTCTGAAAAGCACGAGGTTTTCCTTCAGCAGGACGGATTTTTAGATAAAGAGATCGTTCCAATAGCCGATTTGGACAAATCTCAACGTCCTATTAACCAAAAATGGAGTTGGGACAGGATTTTACGTTCCTGCTATATTAAACAAGCTGATGTTTTGCAAGGCTTCTACTTTTTTGAAGATCATTTTAGCAAAAAAGAACTTGAAAAACATTTTGACTATTACGAACCTATCACCGTTCACGAATCCTCGCTTTCTCCTTGCGTGCATAGCATTCAGGCTGCACTTCTGGGAAGAACAAAGCAGGCTTACGAGTTCTATTTAAGAACTTCAAGGCTGGATTTAGATGATTATAATAAAGAAGTAGAGCAGGGGTGTCATATTACAAGTATGGCCGGAACCTGGATGAGTATTGTAGAAGGTTTCGGCGGAATGCGGGTTAAAGATGATCAACTTTCTTTTAATCCCACAATTCCTGAAGACTGGAAAACCTATTCTTTTAAAGTGAATTTTAGAGACCAAATATTAAAAGTGAAAGTCTCTGCAGATAAAACGGTTTTCTACCTGGAAGGAGATAACGCGATTGAAATTAATGTAAACGGAAAAGCTGTTGAATTGCAGCCAAATCAGGAATTAGAGGTTTAATACGTCATCCTGTCCCGAAGCTTCGGGATATTTCAGGATCTAAGATGTTAGAATCCCGATGCAAATTCGGGATAAAGACTGAAAAAAGTTCAGGTTGACGATAATTAGCAGAACAATTACTTAAAACAAAAAATCATGAAAAAAATACTAATCACTTTAATGCTCCTCACCGGTTTAACCGGGTTTGCGCAAATAGAGCGTGTAGAGCCGCCAAACTGGTGGACGGGTTTTGAAGAAACCGAACTCCAGTTAATGGTTTACGGCGAAAATATTGGAAATGCCACTCCCAACATCGATTATCCCGGAGTAAGCATTGAAAATGTTGAAAAAGCCGATAGCCCTAATTACCTGTTTATCGATTTGGAAATCGGGGAAGCAAAACCGGGAACTTTTGAGCTCACTTTTGAGCTTGAGGACGGCTCAGAAGAAGTATATGAATATGAATTGAAAAGTCGGGAAAAAGCTGCATCAGAATATGTAGGTTTTGATAATACCGATGCGATTTATCTAATCACACCAGACCGATTTGCGAATGGAGATACATCTAATGATAGTTTTAATTTTCTAAACGAAAAAACGAAAAACCGCGAAGATGATTATGGTCGCCACGGGGGAGATATCCGCGGAATCATCAATCATTTAGATTATATAGATGAAATGGGTTTTACCGCTATTTGGCCTTCGCCTTTGGTGATTAACGATATGAAATCGGGTTCTTATCACGGTTATGCGATGACTGATTTTTATAAGGTAGATCCGCGGTTTGGAACTTTAGAAGAATACAGAGAATTAGCAGATAAAGCTACCGTTCGTGGAATAAAACTGGTTATGGACCAGGTAGCTAATCACGCCGGCGTTGAGCATTGGTGGATGGATGATCTGCCATTTGACAATTGGATCAACTTCCAGGAGAAATTTGAAAATGGCGAAGATTTGGTTTATTCCAATCACCGTAGAACGACCAACCAGGATCTATATGCTTCAGAAACCGATAAAAAAGGAATGACTGAAGGTTGGTTTGTAGAAACCATGCCCGATCTAAATCAGGAAAATCCGTTTATGGCCAAATACCTTATTCAGAATAGTATTTGGTGGATTGAAACTCTTGGTTTAGGTGGGATTCGCCAGGATACTTATCCTTATCCCGATAAAGCATTTATGAGTGATTGGGCTGGCGCAATTATGACCGAATATCCAAACTTTAATATTGTAGGCGAAGAGTGGAGCTTGAATCCGTTGCTTATTCGTTACTGGCAGGATGGTGTGGATAATGGTTATGATTCTAACCTAAAATCTACGATGGATTTCGCAATGCAAGAAAGAATTGTAACCGGCTTAAAAGCTGAAGAAACCTGGGGCACCGGCCTGGTGGAAATTTACGAGGGCTTAGCCAACGATTTCGCGTATGCCCATCCTGAAAATATTATGATTTTCCCCGATAATCACGATAAAAGTCGAATCTATACCCAACTTGGAGAAGATGTAGCCAAAACCAAAATGACCGTAGCTTATATGGCTGTTTTGCCGAGAATTTTCCAAATGTACTACGGTACCGAAATTCTAATGGATGATACCGAAAATCCAGGCGATCACGGTTTAATTAGAACCGAATTTCCCGGTGGTTGGGATGATAGCGAAGTGAATGCTTTTACTGGTGAAGGACTGTCGGAAGAAAAGGCTGATATGCAGGAATTCGTTAGAAAAGTGATGAATTACCGCAAAAACAGCGAGGCAATTCATTCAGGAGTAACCAAACATTTTGCTCCGGAAGAAGGTACTTACCTAATTACAAGAAAGGCGGGCGATGAGGTTCTAGTGCTAATTTTGAATAAAAATGAAGAAGCAATTACTTTAGACTTGGAACGTTTCAGTGAATTAAATTTAGAAGGAAAAACTTTTAAAAATATTATTTCCGAAGAAATATTTCAGTGGGAAGACTCATTGGAATTATCGGAAGAAGGAGTTTATTTCTTTACTACGAAAATGGAGTAGTGAATTTCCTACGAGGTTTTTAAAACCTCGTAGGTATACAAAAAGGAAAACCTACAAGGTTTTAGAAACCTTGCAGGAGAAAAAGTATAGGGCACGTCCTCCTGAACTTGTTTCAGGATCTAACATGTTTGAATTTAATATCACATTAGAAGTTGAAACATCCCGAAGTTTCGGGACAGCATGACGTCAATAATAAAATAGAGTAAAAATATAATATCAACTAAATAAAGAATAATGAAAAAAACATTAATAATGCTGCTGGCTTTTACGGCCTTATTTTCCTGTAAGGAAAATGAAAAACAAGAGCAGCCAGAACAAAAAGCGATAGCTCCCATTTCTAATGAGGCGATGGAATCTGCGGTGATTTATGAGGCAAATATTCGCCAGTATTCACCGGAAGGAACCTTTAATGCCTTTACTGAAGATATTCCGCAGCTAAAGGAACTGGGTGTGAAAGTGATTTGGTTAATGCCTGTTTATCCTATTTCTATGAAAAATAGAAAGGCAACCGGAGATCTTTCAGTAGAAGATATTGAGGATCCGGAAGAAAGAGAGAAGTATCTTGGAAGCTATTATGCGATTTCAGATTACACCGATGTAAACCCTGAATTCGGGAGCTTTGAAGATTTTGAAAAACTGGTAGAAACCGCTCACGAAAACGATATGTATGTAATTCTGGATTGGGTGGCTAACCACACCGGTTGGGATCATAAATGGATAGAGGAAAAACCTGAATTTTATCATAAAAATGATAAAGGTGAAGTTACCGATCCTATAAATCCTGCAACAGGGGAATCCTGGGGCTGGACAGATGTTGCTCATTTAAATTTTGAGAACAAAGAGCTTCATAAAGCTATGGGCGAAGAAATGAAGTTTTGGGTAGAGAAGTATGATATTGATGGATTTAGAGCAGATGTTGCAGGGGAAGTCCCAACCGAATTCTGGGAAAACATTGTTCCGCAATTAAAAGAAATAAAACCGGTTTTTATGTTGGCCGAGTCAGAAGATAAGGATCTTTTTGAGAATGCTTTTGATATGGGTTACAACTGGGAAGGTCACCATATTATGAATGAAATGGCACAGGGTAAGAAAACTGCCAAAGACTGGGATGCTTATATGCAGAAGATAGATTCCACTTACCAGGAAGATGATTATTTGATGAATTTTGTTACCAACCACGATGAGAATTCCTGGAACGGGACCGTGAAGGAGAGAATGGGAGATGCTTCAGAAGCTATGATGGCACTTACTTATACTTTACCTGGAATGCCATTAATATACAGTGGGCAGGAATATGATATGGATAAAAGACTTTTATTTTTTGAAAAAGATACGATTCCGAAGGAAAAAGGAAAAGTTTGGCCTTTACTGGAAAAACTTGGAAAATTGAAAAACGAAAACAAAGCCCTGCACGGTGCAAAGGAAGCTGCTTCTTATGAAAATATAGAAACTTCAGAAGAAGAAAAAGTTTTAGCTTTTAAAAGGGAAAAAGATGGAGCTAAGTTATTTTATATTGCCAATATGAGCGATAAAAATACTAGCTTCAGCATTCAGTTAAACGGAAGTTTTGAAGATTATTTATCTGGAGAAAGCTTAGAGATTTCAGAAGATAAAAATATAGATTTGGAACCCTGGCAGTACTTTGTCTTAATAAATAAGTAATAAATTTACTAAAAAACTAAAAACAGCCCTCTCGAAAGGGCTGTTTTTGTTAGTTATTAACCGAAAACGTTTTAGTTTTTTAGGAAATTAGGTTATATTGTAGAATTAAAATAGATTTGGCCTAATGGCGAAAAAAATTAATAAAATTGCAGTCTTAACTTCTGGGGGTGATGCACCCGGAATGAACGCCGCTATAAGGGCGGTTGTTAGATCCTGTTCATACTATAACCTGGAATGTGTGGGTGTTTACCGCGGGTTTCAGGGACTTATAGAAGCAGATTTTGAACCACTTAACGCAAGATCTGTTAGAAACATCATTAATAAAGGAGGTACATTTTTAAAATCTTCCCGATCTGAAGAATTTAAAACTAAAGAAGGAAGGGCAAAAGCTCATAAAAATCTTACCGATGCCGGTATAGATGCTTTGGTTGCGATTGGTGGAGATGGAACTTTTACCGGAGGCCTTTATTTTAGCAACGAGTTTAATTTTCCAATTGTGGGAATTCCCGCAACTATAGATAACGATATTAACGGTACTGATTATACACTTGGTTACGACACCGCTTTAAATACGGTAGTGGAAGCCATAGATAAAATTCGGGATACCGCGAGTTCTCATAACCGATTATTCTTAATTGAAGTTATGGGTCGGGATGCAGGTGATATTGCTTTAAATAGTGGTATTGGTGCAGGAGCCGAAGAAATATTATTGCCGGAAGAAGACCAGGGAATTCAACGAATGATGGATTCTTTGGAAAAAAGTAAAAAATCCGGAAAAACTTCCAGCATTATCGTGGTGGCTGAAGGTGAAAAGAGCGGAAAGAATATTTTTCAGTTAGCTGAATTTATTTCGCAAAGCCACGAAGAATATGACATTAAAGTCTCTGTATTGGGTCATATTCAAAGAGGAGGTTCTCCAAGTTGTTTTGATCGTGTTCTGGCCAGTAAGCTTGGTGTTGGTGCGGTTGAAGCATTAACCGATGGTAAAACCAATATCATGTTAGGCGTGCATCACCAAAAAGTGGTTCACGTGCCTTTGGAAACTGCTTTAAAAGAAGACAGGGAATTTGATCAGGAATTAAGAAGGGTGGCAAACATCACTTCAGTGTAAATTTTTAAAATTTAAATTATGAGTACAAAAATTGGAATTAATGGTTTTGGCCGAATAGGACGTATCGCGTTTAGAATTGCGGCTGAAAAAGATAATGTAGAAGTTGTTGCAATCAACGATTTACTTGATGTAGATCATTTAGCTTACTTGCTAAAATATGATTCTGTTCATGGTAGATTTAAAGGAGATGTTTCTGTTAAAGACGGAAATCTGGTTGTTAATGGAAATACCATTCGTATTACAGCAGAAAAAAATCCGGCAGACCTTAAATGGAACGATGTAGGGGTAGATGTTGTGATTGACTGTACAGGTATCTTTAAAGAAAAAGACTCTGCGCAGGCGCATATTGATGCCGGTGCTAAGAAAGTAGTTATTTCTGCACCATCTAAAACCGCACCTATGTTTGTAATGGGTGTTAACCATAAAGATGTTAAACCAGAAGATACAATTGTTTCTAACGCTTCCTGTACTACAAACTGTCTTGCTCCACTTGCAAAAGTAATAGACGATGAGTTTGGTCTTGTAGAAGGTTTAATGACAACAGTTCACGCAACTACAGCTACACAGTTAACTGTAGATGGACCATCAGCAAAAGATTTTAGAGGTGGTAGAAGTGCTCTTATGAATATTATTCCATCTTCAACAGGTGCAGCAGTTGCTGTAGGGAAAGTAATTCCTAAACTAGATGGGAAACTTACAGGGATGGCTTTTAGAGTACCAACCGCAGATGTTTCTGTAGTAGACCTTACGGTTAAGACAGACAAGTCTGTGAGCTACGAAGATGTAAAAGCTGCATTCAAAAAAGCTTCTGAAGGAGCTTACAAAGGAGTGATTTCTTATACTGACGATGCTGTGGTTTCTCAGGATTACGTATCAGACGCACATACTTGTAACTTTGATGCCGATGCAGGAATCGCACTTAACGATAATTTTTTCAAATTAATCGCATGGTATGATAACGAATATGGTTATTCTGCCAAACTTTTGGATTTAGCGGCACACGTTAATTCAATTTAATATTTTATTTTAGAGCCTGAAGAAAGCTACGCTTAGGTTATTTTTAATCTTTAGCCCTTTCCTCAGGCTTTTTAATTAAACCATATTCACACACATGATATTAATAGCGGACGGTGGCTCTACAAAATGTGATTGGATTTTACTTAGTGCAACGGGAGAAGAATTACTTAGAACCCGCACCAAAGGATTAAATCCGGCAGTATTTCCCGAGGGAGTACTGGAACAACGTATTGAAGAAAATGCCGAATTAAAAGAAGTAAAAGATAAAGTAGAACGCGTGCATTTTTATGGCGCCGGTTGTGGTACCGAAACGCCTAAAAAATTATTGGAAGGAATTTTTACCAATTTCTTTACCAATGTAGAAGAAGTTATAATCCTGGAAGATATGGTAGCTGCGGTTTACGCCGCCACTACAGAGCCAGGAATTGTATGTATACTTGGTACAGGTTCTAATAGTTGTTACTTTGACGGCAAGGATATTCACCAGGCCGTGCACTCTCTTGGTTATATTCTTATGGATGAAGCCAGTGGAAATTACTTCGGAAAAAGACTAATTAGAGATTATTATTATAAAAGAATGCCTCCAGAACTTGCTGAAGAATTTGGTAAGTTATACAATATGGAGTCAGATGAGATTAAGAAAAACCTCTATCGCAGAGAGAATCCAAATACTTACCTCGCTTCTTTTGCTGAATTTATTTTTTCTAACGAACGTAATGGTTATTTCTACAAATTAGTACACGAAGGAATTACAGATTTTATGCATTCCCGTGTAATGTGCTACAAACAAGCCCAAAATACGCCTGTGCATTTTATTGGTACCATCGCTTACTTTAGTGAAGATATTATTCGTGCAGTAGCGCAACCTTATGGAATAGAAATTGGGAATATTGTACGTAGACCTATTGATGCATTAATAGAATACTATAGAAAAGAAGTGCTTGCTCCTAATTAATTACAGTTTTTCATAAATTTTATTACATTTAAGAAATTTACACTTAAATGCTTATAAAAGTTTATGGAAGTGCCGTCTTTGGGGTAGAGGCAACTACAATTACTATAGAGGTAAACGTAGCAACCGGTATTGGATATCATTTAGTTGGTCTTCCAGATAATGCGGTTAGGGAAAGCAGTTTTAGAATTGCAGCCGCGCTACAAAATAACGGCTATAAGTTTCCGGGTAAAAAGATCATCGTCAATATGGCGCCAGCCGACTTTAGAAAAGAAGGTTCGGCTTACGATCTTAGTTTAAACCTTGGAATTCTGGCCGCTTCGGGCCAAATTAAAGCAGAAAATATTTCAGAATATATAATTATGGGTGAGCTTTCGCTAGACGGAAGCTTGCAACCCATAAAGGGCGCCTTGCCCATTGCTATTAAAACCAAAGAAGAAGGTTTTAAAGGATTTATCCTTCCGAATCAAAATGCCAAAGAAGCCGCCATTGTTAGCGGGCTTGAAGTTTATGGCGTGGAAAATATCACAGAAGTAATTAACTTTTTTGATAAAGATGAAGCTTTAGAGCGAACCATAATTAATACCCGCGAAGAATTCTACAAAAACCTGGATCATCCCGAACACGATTTTGCCGATGTTAAAGGCCAGGAATCTATAAAACGTTGTATGGAAATTGCCGCAGCGGGAGGTCACAATATTATTTTAATTGGTCCGCCGGGATCCGGAAAACGATGCTGGCAAAACGCCTGCCCAGTATTTTACCACCAATGACTTTACACGAAGCCCTGGAAACTACTAAAATTCATAGTGTGGTTGGTCGTGTTAAAGAACACGTGGGTTTAATGTCTCAAAGGCCATTTAGAAGTCCACACCATACAATTTCAGACGTCGCTTTAGTCGGCGTCGGGCGTATCCGCAACCAGGAGAAATTTCTTTATCACATAATGGCGTCTTATTTTTAGATGAATTACCAGAATTTAAACGCGGCGTTTTAGAAGTAATGCGTCAACCGTTGGAAGATCGCAAAGTAACGATTTCCAGAGCTAAATTTACGGTAACTTATCCTTCTAGCTTTATACTGGTGGCGAGTATGAATCCCAGTCCAAGCGGATATTTTAACGATTCCGATGCGCCTGCAACTTCTTCCCCGGCAGAAATGCAACGCTATTTAAGTAAGATTAGCGGCCCTTTATTAGACAGAATAGATATTCATATTGAAGTGACTCCCGTTCCATTTGAAAAATTAAGTGAAGAACGCCATGGGGAAAGCAGCGTTGAAATTAGGAAAAGAGTAACTCAGGCACGCCAATTTCAAACCGAACGTTTTAGAGAATCTGATTCAGTGCATTACAATGCGCAAATGAGTGTACGCCAAATTCGAAAGTTTTGTGCTCTAGATGATGCTTCAAAAGCTTTGCTTAAAACCGCAATGGAGCGTTTAAATCTTTCTGCTCGCGCCTACGATCGTATTCTTAAAGTTTCAAGAACTATCGCTGATTTAGAAAATTCAGAAAATATTAAAGGGAACCATATTAGCGAAGCTATTCAGTATAGAAGTCTGGATCGAGATGGCTGGCTTGGCTAAAATCTTCTTTTAAGTTAATTTTGATTTTTTTGAAAAAAAGAAGCCATGAAATATGTCAACTTTTAAATTTATATTTACTTGCTATAAAAATTGATTAAAGTCCCACAAATTGGTTTAGGGGTAATTTATTAGCTAAGACCACGATACTATGAAAAAAAGTTTATTGTTGCTTATTGCCATTTTAATATTCGCGTGTAAAGGGGAACCCGAAGTTAAAGAAGTTTCAGAAATGGAGCGAGATACTATTAAAGAAGAAAATTCTTTAACCAGCGACCTATTAGGTGAAAATCGTGTAGAATTTACCAGGGAGGAAGCCAATAGATTAGCCGAACTTCCGCTAAATTGTATTAATACCGAATATCCTAATAAACTTAATCAAACCCTGGAAAATAAAGAGGCTATAGGGGAACCTTCTGAATTACACCCTGCATTTTACGGTTGTTTTGATTGGCATTCATCGGTGCATGCGCATTGGTCTATGGTTAGTTTACTTAAGCAATTTCCAGATTTGGAGAAAGCTGAAACCATTAGAGAGAAATTAAAGGAATCTCTTTCTGAAGAAAATATTCAGGGCGAGGTGGCTTATTTTAACAGAGAACAAAGCGATTCTTTTGAGCGTACCTATGGATGGGCCTGGCTACTGAAGCTCGCCGAAGAAATTGAAACCTGGAACGATCCCCTGGCCAAAGAATTAAAAGAGAATTTAGATCCGCTTACCAATCTTATTGTGAATAAATACTTAGAGTTTCTTCCGAAATTAAATTACCCAATTAGAGTAGGGGAACACGCTAATACAGCTTTCGGACTTAGTTTTGCTTACGATTATGCCGTAGCTACCGAAAATACCGAATTTAAGCAATTGATCTCAAATAGGGCCAGGGATTTTTATTTGAAGGACGATAATTGCCCAATTACCTGGGAACCGGGCGGATTTGACTTTCTTTCACCTTGTTTGGAAGAAGTTAATATAATGCGCCGTGTTTTACCAAAAAATGCCTTTGAAATGTGGTTGGAAGATTTTCTTCCGCAGTTAAAATCTGAAGATTTTGAAATGGAAGTTGGAGAAGTTTCTGATAGAACCGATGGAAAACTGGTGCATCTTGACGGACTGAACTTTAGCCGTGCCTGGGTTTTCTACGGACTTATAAATCAATATCCCGATAAATTCTCGCATTTACAGGAAATCGCTGATAGGCACGTGGCTTATTCTTTTCCTAACCTGGTAGGAGATTCTTATGAAGGCGGTCATTGGTTAGGATCTTTCGCTATTTACGCCCTTCAGGAATCTAAAGGTATGTAGTGCGAAATTTTTTGAAAAACCTTGGTCCGGGAATCCTTGTTTCGGCTGCGTTTATTGGGCCGGGAACGGTTACAGTTTGTACGCTCGCCGGGGTTGAATTTGGTTATAGCCTGCTTTGGGCTTTAGTGCTTTCTATATTTTCCTGTATAATTTTACAGGAAATGGCAGC
This sequence comes from Salegentibacter agarivorans, assembly GCF_900113135.1. GTDB lineage: Bacteria > Bacteroidota > Bacteroidia > Flavobacteriales > Flavobacteriaceae > Salegentibacter > Salegentibacter agarivorans. Next base: position 262,711 of record NZ_FOOH01000001.1, read on the forward strand.
CAGGCTTGGCGTGGTTTCTCAAAAGGGTTTAAGTGATGTTATTCGGAAGGAGATAAAAAAACCGATCTTCAGAGTTTTAGCAATTATCCTTATTTTTTCAGCCATAGTTATCGGGAATGCTGCTTACCAAGCAGGTAATATTACCGGCGCTGTTCTTGGAGCTGAAGCTATCTTCGGAATTCAGAATCTGCAAATTGGCGATTTTAAGCTCAACTTATGGAGTATTTTTATTGGCGCAGTCGCGTTTATACTTTTATTCACCGGAAGTTATAAAACCCTCGAAAAGATCTTTATTGGCCTGGTTTTACTAATGAGTATAAGTTTTGTGCTTACTGCTATTCTTACCAAACCTGATATTTTAGAAATTTTAAGCGGACTTATGCCTACAAGTAATGCTGCCGGATTGCTTACGGTGATGGCTATTGTAGGTACTACCGTGGTTCCTTACAACTTATTTCTACACGCTTCTCTCGTTAGTGAAAAGTGGAAAGAAGCTTCTTATTTGCCAACTGCAAGGAAAGAACTCATAGTTTCTATAATCCTTGGCGGTACGGTTTCTATGGCAATTCTAATTAGCGCCGCTTCTTCAGGCTTAACTAATGTGAATTCTGCAGCTGATATGGCGGTAAGCCTCGAGCCGCTATTCGGGAAATTTGCTACCTGGTTTATGTCCTTGGGACTTTTGGCTGCCGGGATCACTTCTTCTATTACCGCTCCTTTAGCCGCCGCTTATGTAGTAAAAGGCTGCTTTGGTTGGAAAGGCGGGATGAAGTCAGCGAAATTTAAATCAGTCTGGGCCTTGGTTCTTATTTTGGGTGTGTTCTTCTCTTCCCTGCAAATTAATCCTATTGAGATTATACGCTTCGCCCAAATCGCTAACGGAATCCTCTTGCCGGTAATTGCTATTTTCTTATTTTGGGTAGTCAATAAAGCCTCGGTTTTGGGTAAACACCGCAATTCTAAGCTTCAAAATGTATTAGGAATACTTGTTATTGCGCTTTCTGTATTTTTAGGAATTAAAGCGATTCTAAGCGTTTTACAAGGTTTTTAATATATCTATTTTATTTTCCTGCAAGGTTTCTAAAACCTTGTAGGTATAAAGTTCCTGATATTGTATAGAAATTTAATTAGTAGAAAGTTGCATAACTTAATATAAAAAGATGAAAAAAATCCATATAAACTGCGATTTAGGTGAAGGCGGCGACTTTGATGCAGATCTAATGCCGCATATTTCTGCCTGCAATATTGCTTGCGGTGGTCACGCAGGAACTCTTGAAACCATGCAGCAAACTATTAAACTTGCCGTGAAGCATGGAGTAGAAATAGGGGCGCACCCTTCTTATCCCGACAAGGAGAATTTTGGAAGAAAAACTATGAAGATTTCTGCGGAAGAATTGCAGCGTTCTATTGTTGCGCAAATTTTAAGTTTAAAACAATTGGCCGAAGCAGAAGGGGTAAAACTTACCTATGTAAAACCTCATGGAGCACTTTATAATGAAGCTGCAAAAGACGAAAAAACAGCTCAAATTATCATAGATTCTTTACTGGAATTCGATCAAAATTTAGCGCTTTTTTGTCCAGTAAATTCTGTGATTTCTAAACTTGCGAAAGGGAAAATTCCAATCGTTTTTGAAGCTTTTGCCGACCGAAATTATAACCCAGATTACAGCTTGGTTTCGCGTTCAAAATCCAATGCTTTAATAAGCGAAAAAGAAGCCGTTTTTGAACATCTTTTTTCTATGTTTTCTGAAGGAAAAATTACCTGTGAAAATGGTGCTAAAATAAGTTGCGTCGCCACTACTTTTTGCCTGCATAGTGACACGCCAAATTCAGTTGAAATTATAAACTTTTTACAGCAGAAATTTGCTGAACACAATATTAAAATTAAGAATGCAAAATGAATGATTTTCCTAAAATAACACCGATGGGGGAGCGGGGAATTCTGATAGAATTTGAGCCTGAAATCAGTGAAAGACTTCTCAGAAAGCTTCTTTTTTACAAAAATAAACTGGAAGAGTTTTATGATGAAGTAAATGTTGAGGTAATCAATACATATAACTCGTTGTTAATTAGTTATATGTTCAGTATAGAAAACGTCTATAATGAGGTTTCAGCGATTAAAGAGCTGTTTGGAGAGGCTAAGATAGGAAAAATAAATAACCAGCAAATTTTCCACTTACCGGTTTGCTATGAGGAGGAATTCGGTTGGGACCTGGAATACATTTCCAAAGAAAAAAAACTCTCAAAAGAAGTAATTATCCAGCTGCATACCAAACCATTTTATACGGTGTTTTTCACAGGATTTTTACCCGGATTTTTATATCTGGGAGGCCTTGATAAAAAGCTTCAAATTTCGCGTAGAAATGAACCCCGAATGAAGATCGAAAAAGGGGCTGTTGGAATAGGAGAAAACCAGACTGGGATTTACCCGAAATCCAGTCCCGGCGGATGGCAAATTTTGGGCAATTGTCCAGTTCAATTTTTTGATAAAAATAACGATCCGCCTTGTGAAATTTTGGCTGGCGATAAAGTGAAATTTTATTCGGTTTCCAAAGAAGAATTTGAAGAAATTTCAGAGCAAATTTCCGAAGGAACTTTTCAACTAAAAAAAGAAAATTATGAAGGCTGAAGTTGAAATTTTACATCCGGGATTATTTTCAACAATTCAGGATTTTGGTCGTCGCGGATTTCAAAAATATGGAGTTCCTTTAAGTGGAGTGATGGATAGGATCGCTTTAAAAACCGCCAACCTTATTTTGCAAAATCAGGCCGATGCAGCAGTGATGGAAATTACCCAAATGGGTCCCAAACTTAAATTTTCAGCAGCTACAAAAATCGCCATTAGCGGAGCACATCTTTCTCCAAAACTAAATGATACTGAAATTGACAATAATGAAGTGGTGAAAATTCACGAAGGTGATATTTTATCTTTTGGAAGGCCGGAATACGGAATGCGTTCCTATTTAGCAATCCTTGACGGATTTAAAACCGAAAAAGTCCTGGGAAGCCGTAGTTGGTACGAAGATATTACCAGCCACGAAAAGTTCGAAAAAGGAATGAAGCTTCAATACGAAGCTTCTGAGGAGGAAAAATATGAGACTCACGCTGCCATAAAGTTTGATAATGAATATCTTAATTCTGAAGTAATAGAAGTTTTTCCCGGCCCTGAATTTGAAAAACTGCCAGAAACTTTAAAAAGTCATTTAAGACAGAGTAAGTTTAGTATTGATAAAAATAATAATAGAATGGCTATTCAGCTAAGTGAGCTCTTAGAGAACGAACTGCAGCCTATTATTACCGGCCCCGTACTTCCCGGAACCGTTCAACTCACTCCCGGCGGAAAATTAATCGTTCTTATGCGCGATTGTCAAACCACGGGTGGCTATCCTAGGGTTTTGCAACTAAGTGAAAAAGGAATTAATATGATGGCGCAGAAAAAGGCAGGGGATAAGGTTAGGTTTTTGTTTAAATCTTAATTTTTTTACGTCATTCTGAACTTGTTTCAGAATCTAATATGTTAAACGCCCCAACCCCAAAAGGGGGGAGAAGCATTATCCTGAAAAAGTAGGGTTATATTTTTCTTTATACTTACATCATGCTGAATTTATTTCAGCATCTAAGTTGGTTTGAAACCGAAAACTAATCAACAAGAGATGCCACATCCCGCTGTCGCAGTCCTGATAATGAATTTGATAACAAATATTAGTGTATTCGTGGCAAGCTGAACTATCTTTTGGGTTTTAAGTGGTTTTGAATTCCCTGAGAACAAGACCTTGAAATAAATTCAGTGTATCGGTTGGAACAACATTAAGTTTGAGAAGATCCCGATGTGAAATCGGGATTAGTTCGCTCTAATATTTTAAATGCGGCCAGAGGCCTTTTTAAAACATAGGCTCACTAAAATAAAAAAGTGCCGCCCTGGTTACGAGAAGCTTGATTACCCTACCAATCAAACTCCTCACCGTTGACGACACTTTTTTGCCCCAAAACACTTTAGCTAACTAAAATGACTATGTCAAAAGTAGAAGATAAGTACGCTCGTCACAAGGGGAAAAATCCCCTTTCTTCTAAACGTTATGCTGAATTTATTTCAGCATCTAACATATTAGACCTCCGAATGAAATTCGAAGCAGGCTCTGAAACAAGTTCAGGGTGACGAACTGTTTTCAAGAAGAAGATAATGGGATAAATAAAAACTCCCTCTATGGGGACTATGGAGCTCCTACGCACAGTGATTTAAAAAAACATTCGTGTATTCGTGGCAACTTGTAATCTAGTTCGACCAAAAACTGAGAACCCATAACTGAGAACCGAGAATCGAAAACTCACAACCCACAACCAACAACCGATAATTGAAAATCAAAGATTTGCCAAAATGAAAAATTCTCCTAAATTTACCTTAACAAAAAATTAAGTTTTTAACCAACCAACTTAAAATGAAAAAACCGAAAAAATGCATTAGCGTTGACAAAGCGCGCAGGGAACAGGACGAATGGGTGAAGACTCGTGGGAAAGATATTAGGGAAGCCGAGGGTTATGAAGATACCCGCGAATTCTGGTATAGTGTGGACGAACTACAGGAATACCTGGATTACGTAAAGGAGAAATCTAAAGAACAGGGTGTAGAAAAACCGGGGATTCGGTTTTATTTAGGCGCTTATCCTAAAACTAAGGAGAAAAAAAGCTATACCACCATGTTCCTGTCCCCTACCAAAGAAGCTGTGGGAGATGCAGCAACTGCCGGGGAAGATTCTGACCCTAATAATTATGAAATTGAGCCAATGAATATAATCCAAGGCGGTCATCCGCCTCGTAATTATTAATGGAAGAACTTGGTTTTCTAGTAATTCTACTTGAAGGTTTTGCTGCTATTTCCGGATTATATTACTATCAAAAAAAACCGACTGATAAAGCGGTCGGTTTTTTTTCTTATTTTTTATTGCTTACTTTTTTTGTAGAAGTACTAGCTACAATACCTGCAATAATTTATTGGAATGAACCTTTACATTTTCTGAAAAATACTTTTTTGTATAGCAATTTCTGGCTTTATAATCCTTACCTTATTATTAGTTTCGTAGTTTATATTCTATATTTCACCTGGAATATATCAAATAGAAAAATAAGACATGTTGTTAATACGAGCTTGATCTTCTACACTATTATCTGTGTTATCAATCTGATTTTTTCAGATGTATTTTTTAAAAGTCATTCTGTAGTGACCTACATTTTAGGAAATTTTTTGCTGTTAGGAGTGATTTTCTATTATTATTTTGAAATTTTACTGAGTTCTAAAATTCTAAACATCAAAAGAGAGATCAGTTTCTATATTTCCATTCCTGCACTTCTGTTTTTTTTAACTACTACACCTATTTTGATTTATTATAAATATTATACTACTCAGAGTCCGGAATTTATTAAGCTAAGTAGATCTGTTTTAATTGGTTTGAGTATTTTCATGTATAGTTCCTATAGCATTGCCTTTTTATCTCTGGCCAACAAGAGAAAACCAACTTCTAAGAATATAACAAATGCTTTCTAAAGAAGAAATTTTACTTATCATCTATTTTGTGGTAGTTATCCTACTGTTAACGGCTTTTGTAATCGTTTTTTTTGTGGTGTACCAAAGGCGTAAAAATAAAATGCTGCTAGAGCAATTTGAGGCTAAACAGCGTTTTGAGCGGGAAATTTCCCAATCGCGTTTGGAAATGCAGGAACAAACCTTAAAAAATGTGGGTTGGGAATTGCACGATAATATTGGTCAGTTACTTTCTGTTGCTAATATGCAGTTGAATATTTTTTCAAGAAGCCTACCTGAAGCCGAAAAAAACTCAGCTTTAGAAATTAAAGAAACCGTGGCGAATTCACTTCAGGAAGTGCGTTCGCTCTCAAAATCCTTAAACAACCAGGTGATTGGTTATGCCGGTTTGGTGGTTTCTGTAGAAAATGAACTGGAAAGGTTTCAGCGTATGGGCGTTATTGAAACGGAATTGAAAGTAACCGGAGAAAAACAGGAAATTCCGCAGCAACACAGCATTATTTTATTCAGAATACTTCAGGAATTCTTTTCTAACGTGATCAAACACGCAAAGGCTTCAGCATTAGATGTTCATATTGATTTTACTTCCGAAGAAATCATCATTACTGCAAAAGATAACGGGATGGGATTTGATATGGAAGGGGTAAAGAAGAATTCAGGGTTATTCAACATGGAAAGCAGGGCAGCGCTGATACAGGCAAAGTTTGAGATGGAAACTTCTATAGGCGCGGGAACTTCCTTATCTTTACGTTATTCTTTAATGGGGCAACAAGATGAATAATACAGTAGCAATTGTAGACGATCACACTTTATTTTCACAATCTTTAAAAAACCTGGTGAATTCTTTTGAAAATTACGAGGTTAATGGCGTGCATAAAAACGGGCAGGAACTGGTGACTCAATTTAAAGCCAACCAGCCTAAACCCGATTTGGTATTGCTGGATATTAGAATGCCTATAATGGATGGTCCTGAAACGATGGCCTGGCTCAAAGAGAATTATCCCGACCAAAAAGTTTTGGCGCTTACTATGGAAGACGATGAGGAAACCGTGACTTTTATGGTGAAATTGGGTTGTCGCGGTTATCTACTAAAAGATATAGATCCAGATGAGTTTAAATTTGCGCTGGATGAAGTGATAAAAGAAGGCTTTTTCTATAGCGATGCGGTTTCTGAAGCCATTAAAAATAAGGATAAAGAAAATAAACTCGTTAACCTTACCAAACGCGAACTGGAATTTCTTAGCCTGGCCTGTTCTGAAATGACCTATAAAGAAGTGGCAAACGAAATGAATCTTAGTCCGAAGACTATAGACGGATATCGCGAAAGTTTGTTTCAGAAACTAAACGTAAGAAGCCGTACCGGTTTGGTGCTTTATGCTATTAAGCATAGAATTTTGCTGTTGTAAGCTTTTTTTATCTCCATTTTAACGTCATGCTGAACTTGTTTCAGCATCTAGGTTGAAAAGTAGTTAAGCTCTACTTAGACCCTGAAACGAGTTCAGGGTGACGTCAAACTGATTTTAAAAGGTCATAGGTCAAAATAACTATTCGCGAATTCAAGTCAAATCCCTTTCCCATTTTTAATAGATAACTTTCTGCTGTATCTTCGCAATCTCAAAAAAATAATGTCGTGAACGAAACTCCCAAAATTGAACTTCGAAATTTAAAGCTTAAAGATTATCAGGAACTCAAGGTTTCTATGATAAAGAGCTACCAGAAAATGCCAGAGGAATACTGGAGTAAAGATGAAATTAGGAATCTGGTCAATAAGTTTCCCGAAGGACAGTTTTGCATTATTATAGACAATAAAATTGCTGGTTGCGCACTTTCTATCATTATAGATTCTAAAAAGTTTGATGAAGATCATACTTACGATGAAATAATTGGTGGTGAAAATTTTTCTACACATACTAAAAACGGTGATATTTTATACGGAATAGATGTTTTTATTCATCCAGATTACCGCGGAATGCGCCTGGGAAGACGTTTATACGAAGCCCGAAAAGAGGTTTGCGAGCAGCTTAATCTCAAATCTATTGTGTTTGGTGGTCGTATTCCTAATTACGCGACATACTCTAAAGAACTAACCCCAAAAAAATATATTGAAAAAGTAAAACTGCAGGAAATTCATGATCCTGTTTTATCTTTTCAGCTTTCCAACGATTTTCACGTAAAGAAAGTGATTAAAGGTTATTTGCCGGGCGACGCCGAAAGTAAAGAATACGCGGTTTTGATGGAGTGGAATAATATTTACTACACCAAAACCACCAAATTGATAGATACGCCTAAAACCGTGGTTCGTCTTGGTTTGGTACAATGGCAAATGCGACTTTTTAAGGATTATGATGCGCTGGTTTCACAAATTGAATTCTTTGTGGATGCGGTAAGTGATTACCAGAGTGATTTTATCCTTTTTCCTGAATTGTTCAATGCGCCACTTATGGCCGAATTCAATGAGCTTACGGAACCTGAAGCCATCCGCGGACTTTCTACCTATACCGAACGTTTGCTGGAAACTTTCCAGGAATTTGCGGTGAATTACAATATAAATATCATTACCGGAAGTATGCCAATGGTAATTGGTGAACACATGTATAATGTTGGTTTCTTATGCCGCCGTGACGGAAGTTATGAGCGTTATGAAAAATTACATATCACTCCGGCTGAAGAATCGGCCTGGGGAATGAAGGGCGGTAGCAAACTCCAAACCTTTGATACCGACTGTGGAAAAATTGGGGTATTAATTTGTTATGATATTGAGTTCCCTGAAGTCGGGCGAATTTTAGCCGAAGAAGGAATGAATATTCTTTTTGTTCCGTTTATGACTGATACCCAAAATGGATATTCTCGTGTAAAAATATGCGCACAGGCCCGGGCGGTAGAAAATGAATGTTATGTTGCTATTGCAGGATCTGTAGGAAATTTACCTAAAGTAAATAATATGGATATTCAATATGCTCAAAGCGCGGTATTAACGCCATCAGATTTCGCATTTCCCGTAAACGGAATAAAAGCCGAAGCTACTCCTAATACCGAGAGTACCTTATTGGTAGATGTTGATTTAGACCTCTTAAAAGAACTTCACGCCTTTGGTAGTGTAAGAAATATGAAAGACCGCAGGAAGGATTTATATTCTTTGAAGAAGAAAAAGTAGTTCTCAGTAAGCAGTCTCAGTTCTGACTTATCAGTTTTCAGTAGGAAGTATTAGATATTTAAATTAACTTATTAACCGTCATTGCGAGGCCGGCGGCCGTGACAATCTTTTCTAAAAATGTAAATTATTTTCAGAATCTGGTATAATTATCAAATTATTAGAAATTCAGCTTAAAACATTTAAAACACAAAAAATAATTCAATAAATTAAGAATTTTTCAAAAGCCCGAAATCCAACGAATTTCGGGCTTTTTCTTACTGTAATTTTTCTTCTTGAAAATACCTTTTCAGCTATCGTAATTAAAACACGATTAAAACCCTGTAAAACAGTTATTTAAGTTAATTGTTTTTATTCCGAAAGTAGTGCTTTCTATACTGCAAATTACCTGTTGAATTCTTATCGGCTTACTTTTAATCTTTAAATCACACGAAGAAGAATAAGTAATGCACAATAAATTCAGTAAAGTTTTAACACAAAGCGATTCGCAACCGGCATCACAGGCAATGTTGCACGCTATAGGTCTAACCAAAGAAGATTTTAAAAAACCATTTGTGGGTATTGCCAGTACCGGTTACGAGGGTAATCCGTGTAATATGCATCTTAACGATTTGGCAAAATTGGTTAAGAAAGGTGCAAATGAAAACGAACTTGTTGGTTTAATTTTTAATACTATTGGCGTAAGCGACGGGATTTCTATGGGAACCCCGGGAATGCGTTATTCGCTGCCATCCCGTGATATTATTGCCGATTCTATGGAAACGGTAATCCACGCGATGTCTTATGATGCGTTAATCACCGTGGTAGGATGCGATAAAAATATGCCCGGTGCGCTTATGGCAATGCTGCGAATTAACCGTCCTGCTATTTTAGTGTATGGTGGTACAATTGCTTCAGGATGTCATAATGGTAAAAAACTGGATGTGGTTTCTGCTTTTGAAGCCTGGGGAGCAAAAACTGCCGGGGATATAGACAAAGAGGAATACGATAGTATAATTGAGAAAGCCTGCCCTGGTGCAGGTGCCTGCGGCGGAATGTACACCGCGAACACTATGGCTTCTGCAATTGAAGCTTTGGGAATGGCCCTGCCTTATAATTCCTCAAACCCTGCGGTAGGAGAAGAAAAGAAAACTGAAAGTGAGGAAGCCGGGAAAGCGGTGCGCCTGCTAATTGAAAAAGATATTAAGCCTCGTGATATTGTGAATCGTAAATCGTTGGAAAACGCGATTCGTTTACTTACGGTTCTAGGTGGATCTACCAATGCGGTATTACACTTTTTGGCTATTGCGAAATCGGCCGAAGTTGATTTTAGTTTAACAGATTTTGAAAAAATATGTGATAGCACTCCGTTTTTAGCCGATCTAAAGCCAAGCGGAAAGTATGCGATGGAAGATGTGCATAGAATTGGCGGAATTCCAGCGGTTCTAAAATATATGTTGAAGAACGATATGCTTCACGGCGATTGTTTGACGGTAACTGGAAAAACTCTTGCCGAAAACCTTGCCGATGTTCCAGATATGGAAGAAGGTCAGGATGTATTTAGACCTTTAGATAACCCGATCAAGAAAACAGGTCATATTAGAATTCTTTACGGAAATCTAGCTGAAGGCGGATCGGTAGCGAAAATTACCGGAAAAGAAGGTTTGCAATTTACCGGAACGGCTAAAGTTTTTAATAGTGAATATGATGCTAACGATGGAATTTCAGAAGGAAAAGTAAAAAAGGGGGATGTCGTCGTCATTCGGTATGAAGGGCCAAAAGGCGGTCCTGGAATGCCGGAAATGTTGAAACCTACTTCAGCAATAATGGGTGCAAAACTCGGTAAAGATGTGGCTTTAATTACTGACGGAAGATTTTCTGGGGGAACCCACGGTTTTGTCGTCGGGCACATTACCCCGGAAGCCCAGGAAGGTGGTTTGCTGGCATTCTTGAAAGATGGAGACCAAATTACCATAAACGCTGAAACCAATAAAATTGAAGTTGCGCTTTCAGCAGAAGAAATAGAGAAAAGAAAAGAAAACTGGAAAGCACCCGCTTTAAAATTTAATAAGGGTGTGCTTTACAAATATGCAAGAACGGTTTCTTCGGCCTCACAAGGTTGTGTTACCGACGAATTTTAATAAGGTGAATTATGGAAGTTAAAACAGCTAGTTTCGAAAAAACGGCTTCCCCAAAAGCAACCACGGTTTCAGGAGCTGAGGCGGTGATAAAATGTTTGCTAGAGGAAGGGGTGGATACGCTTTACGGCTATCCCGGCGGAGCAATTATGCCCGTTTATGATGAATTGTATAAATACCAAACCCAAATTCACCACGTCCTCACGCGCCACGAACAAGGCGCAACACACGCAGCACAGGGTTATGCAAGAGTAAGTGGAAAAGTAGGAGTAGCGATGGCTACGTCTGGTCCTGGAGCCACGAATTTGGTCACAGGAATTGCCGATGCACAAATAGATTCTACGCCAATGGTGTGTATCACCGGGCAGGTAGGTTCGCATTTACTGGGAAGTGATGCTTTTCAGGAAACCGATATTATTGGAATTTCTACGCCTATTACCAAGTGGAATTATCAAATTACAAAAGCAGAAGAAATTCCGGAAATTCTGGCAAAAGCATTTTTTATCGCCCGCTCTGGAAGACCGGGGCCTGTATTGATTGATATTACCAAAGATGCGCAGTTTGCTACCCTTGATTTTTCGTATAAAAAATGTTCCGGCATTAGAAGTTATAAACCTAAGCCTGAAGTTAATTTAAAGGAAGTAGAAAGAGCCGCGGAAGCAATGAATAATGCTAAAAAACCAATGATTGTTTTTGGCCAGGGTGTGATCTTAGGTGGTGCTGAAGAAATATTCGAAAAAGTAGTAGAGAAGTCGGGTATTCCGGCGGCGTGGACTATTTTAGGTCTTTCGGCTATGCCAACCGATCATCCGCTTAATGTGGGAATGGTAGGAATGCATGGCAATTACGGCCCTAATGTTTTAACAAATGAATGTGATGTGCTTATCGCTATAGGAATGCGTTTTGACGACAGGGTAACCGGAAATTTGGAGAAATATGCCAAACAAGCTAAAGTGATCCATTTTGAAATAGATCCGGCTGAAATTAACAAAAACGTACACGCTGATATTCCGGTTTTAGGGAATGTAAACGAAACGCTTAAAGTTTTATTAGAACTTTTAAAACCAAATAAGCACGAAGCCTGGCATCAAAAGTTCAAGGAGCATTATAAAATTGAATTTGATAAAATTATTAAAAATGATCTAAATGCCGAACGCGGAAAAATTGGAATGGCCGAGGTTATTGATGAGATTAATAAATGCTCTCAAGGAAACGCGGTAATTGTTTCAGATGTTGGCCAGCATCAAATGGTGGCCTGTCGCTATTCAAAATTCAACCAAACCAGAAGCAATGTAACTTCCGGTGGACTTGGAACAATGGGGTTTGCGCTTCCGGCTGCAATTGGCGCAAAAATGGGCGCACCAGAGCGCGATGTGGTTGCAGTAATTGGAGATGGTGGTTATCAAATGACTATCCAAGAATTAGGAACTATTTTTCAGACAAAAGTTCCCGTAAAAATTGTGGTTTTAAATAATGATTTTCTTGGAATGGTGCGGCAGTGGCAGCAATTGTTTTTTGAGAAACGATATGCTTCTACCGAAATGATTAATCCCGATTTTATAACAATTGCCAAAGGTTATCATATTAAGGCCAAACAGGTTAGTAAAAGAGAAAATTTAAAAGAAGCGGTTACGGAGATGATGCAATCTAAAGAGGCTTATTTCCTAGAGGTAAAAGTTGAACAGGAAGAAAATGTTTTCCCTATGGTTCCTACCGGGGCTTCAGTTTCTGATATAAGATTAGAGTAATGGAAAAGAAAAATTTTACGGTTTCGGTTTATACCGAAAACAACATAGGTTTGTTGAGCCGAATTGCTGCTATTTTTCAAAAAAGGCATATTAATATAGAGAGTATTACAGCCTCCAGAAGTGAGGTGAACGGAGTGATGCGCTTTATAATCGTGGTGCAGGTTACCGAAGATCAGGTTAAGAAAATAGTTGGTCAAATAGAAAAGCAAATTGAAGTAATTAAAGCTTTTTATCATACCGATGAGGAAATGATCTACCAGGAAACTGCACTTTACAAAATAAATTCAGCCGAGTTTGTTGATGATCTTAATATCCAGGATTTTATAAAAGAATCTAATGCACGTATCGTGACGGTTACGCCAAAGTTTTTTGTAATTGAAAAAACCGGAAAACGCCACGAAACCGATAGCCTTTACGAAAAATTAAAACCTTATGGATTGATGCAGTTTGTACGTTCAGGCACTATTGCCGTAACTAAGAACGAAATGCCAATCTCGAACATTTTAGAACAATTTGATACAACCAATTAAATAAAAGTGATGACGAATTATTTTAACAGTCTTTCTTTACGTGAACAATTAGCCCAATTAGGAACCTGTAGGTTTATGGGTAGTGATGAATTCAGCGACGGAGTGGCTGCTTTAAAAGGAAAAAAGATAGTGATTGTGGGCTGCGGCGCTCAAGGCCTTAACCAGGGTTTGAATATGCGAGACAGCGGCCTGGATATTTCTTATGCGCTTCGTGAAGGTGCTATTAAAGAAAAACGACAGTCATTTAAAAATGCTTCAGAAAATAATTTTAAGGTGGGAACCTATGAAGAATTGATTCCTACCGCCGACCTGGTAATTAACCTAACGCCAGATAAGCAACATACTTCGGTTATAAAAGCCATTCAGCCGCATATTAAAAAAGACGCGGTGCTTTCTTATTCCCACGGCTTTAATATCGTAGAAGAAGGAATGAAGATTCGGGAAGATATTACTGTGATTATGGTGGCGCCAAAATGCCCCGGAAGTGAAGTTAGAGAAGAATACAAAAGAGGATTTGGAGTGCCTACACTTATTGCGGTACATCCGGAGAACGATCCTCAGGGAATTGGTTTTGAATGGGCCAAAGCTTATGCCGTCGCTACCGGTGGAGATAAAGCCGGGGTTTTAGAGTCTTCTTTTGTGGCTGAAGTAAAATCTGATTTAATGGGAGAACAAACCATTTTATGCGGATTGCTACAAACGGGTTCTATTTTGAGTTATGATAAGATGGTTGCTGAAGGCGTAGAACCTTCTTACGCCTCAAAGCTAATTCAATATGGTTGGGAAACTATTACTGAAGCTTTAAAGCATGGTGGAATTACCAATATGATGGACAGGCTTTCAAATCCTGCCAAGATCAAAGCCGATGAGATTTCCGAAGAATTAAAACAAATAATGCGTCCGCTTTTTCAAAAGCATATGGACGATATTATTTCAGGTGAATTTAGTAGCCGAATGATGCTCGACTGGGAAAATAATGATAAGGAATTATTAGAATGGCGTGCAGCAACCGGGGAAACCGCTTTTGAAAAATCTGAAGCAACTTCTGAAGAAATAAAAGAACAGGAATATTTTGATAAAGGTGTTTTATTGGTAGCCTTTGTAAAATCTGGTGTAGAGCTGGCTTTTGAAACTATGGTAGAAGCCGGGATTGTTGCAGATTCGGCTTATTATGAATCTTTACACGAAACTCCGCTAATCGCGAATACCATTGCCAGGAAGAAATTGTTTGAGATGAACAGGATTATTTCTGATACGGCAGAATACGGTTGTTATTTATTTGATCATTCAGCAAAACCGCTTATTAAGGATTATGTAAATGGCTTACCAAAAGAGGTTATTGGTCATTCCTTTGGAACTGATTATACCGGAGTAGATAATCAGCAGTTAATAGCCGTGAATGATGAAATTAGGCAACACCCGGTTGAAAAAGTAGGTGGAAGGCTTAGAAAAGCGATGACTGCAATGAAAAAAATACAAGAATAAAATGGATACTTTGCTGGCAGATAAAAAAATATATAAACCTCAGTTAGAAGCTGTAAAAGAAGCGGCGGAGCGCATCTCTAAAGTGGTGGTAAAAACCCCTTTGATGCAATCTTTTACCTATAGCAAGAAATTTTCAGCAAATGTTATGTTGAAAAGGGAAGACTTGCAACAGGTACGTTCGTATAAAATTCGGGGAGCTTATAATAAGATTTCGAGCCTGCCGCAAGAACAACTGGATAAAGGGGTTATTTGTGCCAGCGCAGGGAATCACGCCCAGGGTGTAGCTTTTGCCTGTAATAAACTGCAGGTTAAGGGTGTGATCTATATGCCAATTACTACCCCAAGACAAAAAGTAGAGCAGACAAAAATGTTTGGTGGCGAGTGGGTTGAGGTAGTTTTAAAAGGTGATACTTTTGACGATTCGTTTAAAAGTTCTATGAAACATGCCGATAAATTTGGTTTGGTTTTTATTCACCCTTTCGATGATGAAAAGGTGATTGAAGGCCAGGCCACTATTGGTTTGGAAATCCTGGAGCAAGCTAAGGAACCTATAGATTATGTTTTTGCACCCCTTGGTGGTGGTGGACTCTTAGCAGGATTGTCATCAATGTTCAAAGAACTTTCGCCAAATACTAAGATTATTGGGGTAGAGCCGGAAGGTGCACCTTCTATGACTTCCTCTTTAAAAGAAGGAAAACTGGTAGAATTAAAATCCATTGAGCGTTTTGTAGATGGTGCCGCGGTGCAGAAAGTCGGGAGCCGAAATTTTGAAATTTGTAAGCAAAATCTTGATAAAATGATCACGGTTCCTGAAGGGAAAATTTGCCAAAGTATCCTGGATCTTTATAATCAGGATGCTATTGTTGTGGAACCTGCCGGGGCGATGGCCATAAGTGCCCTTGATTTTTTTGCTGAAGAAATAAAGGGAAAAAACGTGGTGTGTATTGTAAGCGGAAGCAATAACGATATCACCCGAACTGCCGAGATCAAAGAAAGAGCTTTGTTGTACGCGGGACTTAAACATTATTTTGTGATTAGTTTTCCGCAGCGAGCCGGAGCTTTAAAAGATTTTCTGGAAAAAGTTTTAGGACCTAAAGACGATATCACCCATTTTGAATATTCAAAAAAGCATCATCGTGAAAATGCCCCGGCGGTAGTTGGGATAGAATTAAACGATCCTGCCGATTTTGAGCCACTGGTAGCCAGGATGAAAGCGAAGAATTTTTACGGGGAATATCTTAACGATAAGCCTAATTTGTTTCAATATTTGGTATAAATATTTTGTTGGTTAAAATAATTATGTACTTTTACACTATGCTTTCAATGAGACAAATAATATTTCCCGTTTTTCGCTTCTTCCCGCGCCGCCGCAGGTAAGAAGTAAATCGCATTATTCTTTTTTTAATATTATTTGATTTTAATTATAACTTGAAAGATCCACAAAATATACCGTCCAATTTAAATTTCAGAATCACTTCTGAGATTACACCTATACGCCGCCGCTTCCCGCGTCGCACCTTGGTGCGTGTATAATTTAATGGAACTTAGGTGAGTCCGGTTCCCCTTTCAAAAAGAACAAATCAAATTTATTTTCTCACTAATTTCTTAGCAAATGAAGATTGTCATTGCTAATAAATCTCACGCTCAATATGCTGAGATTATTTGTACAACTATAGAAGAATCTGCGAAGGTTAGAGGCACGGGTATTGCCCGCAGAACCCCTGAATATATCATTGGTAAAATGGAAAAGGGTAATGCTGTCATTGCCTTAGACGGCGAAAAATTTGCCGGTTTCTGCTATATCGAAACCTGGAGCCACGAAAGATATGTGGCAAACTCAGGCTTAATTGTACACCCAGATTTCAGAAACCAGGGATTGGCCAAAGATATTAAAGAAGTGGTTTTTAACCATTCCAGGAAAATGTATCCCAATGCTAAAATCTTCGGGATCACTACCGGTTTGGCCGTGATGAAAATAAATTACGAGCTTGGATATCAACCCGTAACCTTTTCTGAACTTACCGATGATGATGCCTTTTGGAAAGGCTGTCAAACCTGTAAGAATTACGATATCTTAACCAGGACCGAGCGTAATATGTGCCTTTGCACAGGAATGATGTATGATCCTGAAAGAAAGAAGGATGCAAAAAAAGGAGATAAAAAGGAAAGCTTGAATGATAAAGCTTTTAAAAGGTTGAAAAATATAAAACAGACCTTGTTTTATAAAAAAGAGAAAAACGGAAATTAGAAATTAAAATTATCGTCAAGCTGTCCCGAAGCTTCGGGATTGTTTCAGCTTCTAAACTACTTAGATCCTGAAACAAGTTCAGGATGACGTAACAATAAATAAGTCAAATGAAAAAAGTAGTAATAGCATACAGTGGAGGTTTAGACACTTCTTACTGCGCAAAATATTTATCTAAAGAAGAAAATTTTGAAGTCCATGCCGTGAGTGTAAATACCGGCGGATTTTCAGAAGAAGAGGTAAAGAAAATTGGAGAAAATGCACAAAAAATTGGGGCTAAGACCTACAAAAACATTGATGCAGTTTCTTCATTTTACCAAAAAGTGGTAAAATATTTAATTTTCGGAAATGTGCTAAAGAACAATACCTATCCCCTTTCGGTAAGTGCAGAACGAATTGTACAGGCCATAGAGATTGTGAATTACGCAAAAAGGATTGATGCTAAATATATTGCGCACGGTAGTACGGGCGCAGGAAACGACCAGGTAAGATTTGATATGATCTTTCAAATTATGGCTCCCGAAATTGAAATTATCACCCCAATTAGAGATAAGCAACTCAGCCGGCATGAAGAGATTGAATACCTGAAACAGAATGGCGTGGAAATGAATTGGGAAAAGTCAAAATATTCGGTGAATAAAGGTCTTTGGGGCACGAGTGTTGGTGGAGCAGAAACGCTTACTTCAGAAAAACCTTTACCTGAAAGTGCTTATCCTTCCCAACTTCAGGAAAAAGAAGCGAAACAAATCAGTTTAACTTTTAAAAAAGGAGAACTTTCCGCGGTTAATGGAAAAGAAAATTCCCCTGAGAAGAATATCGAAATTCTGGAAGATATCGCCTCAAAATATGCGATTGGAAGAGATATTCATGTTGGAGATACGATTATAGGAATAAAAGGCAGGGTTGGTTTTGAAGCTTCCGCAGCCTTAATCACTATTAAAGCTCACCATTTACTGGAAAAGCATACGCTAAGTAAATGGCAATTACAGCATAAAGATTATTTGGCCAATTGGTACGGGACACATTTACACGAAGGTCAGTATTTGGAGCCCGTAATGAGGGATTTGGAAGCTTTTTTAGAAAGTTCACAACAGCAGGTAAGCGGAGAAGTTTTCGTCACCTTGCATCCATACCGATTTACACTGGACGGAATTAAATCTGACAACGATTTAATGAATTCCAGTTTTGGAAATTATGGTGAAGAAAATAAAGCCTGGACAGCAAATGATGCCAAAGGATTTATAAAAATCCTATCAAACGCTGGGAAGATATACCAATACGTAAAAGAAGAGAAATGATAACAGCAGGAATAATTGGTGGTGCCGGGTATACGGCCGGTGAACTTATTAGAATACTAATAAATCACCCGGAAGTTGAACTGGATTTTGTGTACAGTACCTCGCAACCGGGGAAACCTGTAGCAGGAATACACCAGGATTTACTGGGAGAAATCGATCTCCAATTCAGCGGAGAAATCAATAAAAAAGTAGATGTGGTATTTCTATGTCTTGGACACGGAAATTCGGTGAAATTCCTTTCGGAAAACCAGTTTTCTGAAAACACTAGAATTGTTGATTTAAGCACCGATTATAGAATGAGTGGTGAACACTCTTTTATTTACGGCCTGCCGGAATTCAATAAAGAAAAAATTAAAAAAGCAAGTTTTATCGCTAATCCCGGTTGTTTTGCCACGGCCATAAGTTTAGCAATTTTGCCACTTGCAAAAGCCGGATTGTTGCAGGATGAAGTGCATGTAAATGCAGTAACCGGCGCAACCGGAGCGGGAACTTCACTTTCTGCAACTACCCATTTTACCTGGAGGGACAATAATTTTTCCAGTTACAAAGCTTTTGAACATCAGCATTTAAATGAAATAGGGCAGAGCCTAAAACTACTTCAGAATAATAAGCTCTCAGAAATTAATTTTATTCCGAATAGAGGTAATTTTTCAAGAGGAATTCACGCCACGGCTTACACGAAATTTGAAGGCAGTTTGGAGGAAGCGAAAGCAATCTATACTGAAGCTTATAAGAATTCCGCTTTTACGTTTGTTATTGAAGAAGATTTGCATTTAAAACAAGTGGTAAACACTAATAAATGTCTGCTGAAAATACAGAAATTTGGCGATAAAATTTTGATTACCAGTATTATTGATAATTTACTGAAAGGCGCTTCTGGGCAGGCAGTTCAAAATATGAACTTAATGTTTGGTTTTGAAGAGACTTCAGGATTAAAATTAAAAGCGAGTTATTTTTAATTATAAAATTGCCGTCATCCTGAACTTGTTTCAGGATCTAATTCACTTAGGACCGGGAATTAAAACCTGTGAGGTTTGACAAAAATATTTAGTGAATTCGTGGTAAGCCTAACCTACTAAAACAAAAAAAATGAAAATAGCTATTATAGGAGCCGGAAACCTGGGACTTTCCATTGCGAAAGGTCTTATTGTAAACAATGCGTTTACCACCTTGTACCTTACCAAAAGAAAAACTGAAGAAATTCAGGAATACGAGGAATATGCCAAAGTTAAGGTCACCAGTGATAATCGTGAGGCAGTTAAAAATTCCGATATCCTAATTTTTGCAGTACAACCCACGCAAATGCAGCGAATTCTGGAAGAAATTAAAGATGATCTGCATGAAAAGCACGTCTTAATATCTACGATTACCGGATTTAAAATTGCGGCTATTGAAGCTATAGTTGGGGAAGAACAGTTTATTGTACGTTCAATGCCCAACACGGCTATTGCTGTGGGGAAATCTATGACCTGTCTTTGCAGTAACGAAAAAGGGAAGAAACGCATCGCTATTGCCGAGGCTATTTTTAATCGTTTGGGAACAAGTATTATTATTGCCGAAAATAAAATGCAGGCCGCTACGGTAATTTGTGCCAGCGGGATCGCTTTCTGGATGCGGCTTATACGCGCTACCACCCAGGGAGCGGTACAACTTGGTTTTGATGCTAAGGATGCACAGCAACTGGCTATGCAAACCTGTTTGGGAGCTTCCAGCTTGCTTATAGAGTCTGGTAAACACCCCGAAGAAGAAATTGATAAGGTGACCACACCCCGTGGTTGTACCATTGAAGGACTAAACGAAATGGAGCATAACGGCCTTAGTTCTTCTTTAATAAAAGGAATCCAGTCTTCATTTAAAAAAATAAACACAATTACAACCGAATAACTATGGACTTATTTGATGTGTATCCACTTTACGATATCACGCCGGTGAAAGGCGAGGGCACCTATGTTTTAGATAAAGACGGAAATAAATATTTAGATCTTTATGGTGGTCACGCAGTAATTTCTATTGGCCATTCTCACCCCGCTTATGTATATGCAATTTCCAAACAAGTAAGCAAACTGGGTTTTTATTCCAATTCGGTTAAAAATCCATTACAAGAGCAACTTGCAGATAATCTGGAAAAAATTTCTGGCGTAAAAGATTATAACCTGTTTTTGTGTAATTCGGGAGCTGAGGCAAATGAAAATGCTTTAAAAGTTGCTTCTTTTCACACCGGAAAAGACAGAATTATATATTTCGAAAATGCTTTTCACGGTAGAACTTCCGGAGTAGTGGCAGTTACTGATAATGAAAATATTAAAGCTCCGTTTAATCAAAATCATAAGGCTACGAAAATAGCTTTTGAAGATTCTGAAGCTGTAGAAGCTGAATTAAAAAAAGGCGATGTTGCCGCGGTTATTTTTGAAGTGATCCAGGGTGTTGGTGGTCTGGACGAGGCTTCTTCAGAATTTTATCAAAAAACAGCTGAATTATGTAAAGAATATAATTCAGTTTTGATTGCAGACGAGGTACAATCAGGTTACGGCAGAACAGGGGATTTTTTCGCCTTTCAAAAACATAATATTCGTCCTGATATTATTTCTATTGCCAAAGGGATGGGGAACGGTTTCCCAATTGGTGGTGTTTTGATAGATAATACTATTGAAGCAAAATCGGGAATGTTGGGAACCACTTTTGGTGGAAACCATCTAGCCTGTGCCGCAGGAATATCGGTTTTGGAAGTTATTGAGAAAGAAAATTTATTGAAGAATGCGGCTGAATTATTTGAATATGTAAAAGAAAAAGCGGCTGAAATTCCCCAGATTAAAAAAATCAAAGGCCGGGGGTTAATGATTGGCCTGGAATTCGATTTTGAGATCGCACAAATTAGAAAAGAGCTTTTGTTTAAACATCAAATTTTCACCGGTGCTTCTGCAAATAAAAAACTACTACGGATCTTACCACCCTTAAATATTAAAAAAGAACATTTTGATGAGTTATTTAAAGCTTTGAAGATTGTTTTAGACTGAAAAAGCACAAGAAGCGCTTTCTAAAAAAATCGTCAAGCTGCCCGGGACAGCTTGACGAGATTGAAAACTTTTAGATCGCTTTAAAAGAAGAAAATAAAATGAAGAATTACACAGAATTATCAGATATAGAAGATTTACAGCAATTAATTACTGAAGCGCTGGAACTAAAGAGAGGCACTCCTACTTTGGAAATCGGGAAAGGAAAAACCCTTGGAATGCTATTTTTTAATCCCAGTTTACGTACGCGTTTAAGTACTGAAAAAGCGGCAAAATTATTGGGAATGGAAGTGATGGTAATGAATGCCGGTAGTGATAGTTGGAAACTGGAATTTGAAGACGGTGCGGTTATGAACTCAGATAAAGCTGAACATATCAAAGAAGCGGCTGCGGTTTTATCACAGTATTGTGATATCATCGCGGTACGGGCGTTTCCAGATTTACAGAACAAAGAAAAAGATGAAGCTGAAACAGTTTTAAATAGTTTTAAAAAATACGCTTCTGTACCCGTGGTGAATCTTGAAAGTGCTACGGGCCATCCATTACAGGCACTTACAGATGCGATTACCATATATGAATTAAATAAAAAAGATCGGCCTAAAGTTGTGCTTAGCTGGGCTCCGCATCCGAAAACTTTACCGCAAAGCGTACCCAATTCTTTTGCTGAAATTATGCAAAAAATGGATGTTGATTTTGTGATAACGAATCCTGAAGGCTATGATTTGAATCCTGAAATTACTAAAAATACTCCTGTAATTCACAACCAGGATGAAGCTTTAAAAGATGCCGATTTTGTGTATGTGAAAAATTGGAGCAGTTATGAAACATATGGGAGAAAATTAACCGAGGATAAAACCTGGACTTTTTCCGCGGAAAGATTAATGCAAACCAATAATGCAAAAGTGATGCATTGTTTGCCGGTAAGAAGAAATATGGTGATTGCTGATGAGGTTCTTGATTCAGAAAACTCGGTAGTGATTCAACAGGCGGGAAATAGAACTTTTGCCGCACAAGCTGTTTTAAAAAGGATTTTAGAAGAGAAGGTAAAGCAAACCGAATTAGGTAAAAATGCTTAACCATTGCGTAGTTTGATCTAACTTGAATTGACGGAATTAAGGAATTATGAAAAACGAAGTTTTAAAAGTTATAAAAATAGGAGGGAAGCTTATTGAAAATGAAACTAAGTTTTCAGCATTCCTGGACGATTTTGTTGCTTTAGATGATCCCAAAATCCTGGTTCACGGTGGAGGAAACCTCGCTACCGAAATTGCAGGAAAGCTCGGTTATAAAACCCAAATGTTCGAAGGACGAAGAATCACCGATGCCGATTCAATTAAGGTGATCACTATGGTTTATGGAGGTTTCATAAATAAAAATATTGTGGCCAAACTTCAGGCACTTCAAAACAACGCCATAGGTTTAAGTGGTGCAGACGGTATGAGTATCGTTTCCAAGAAACGCCCGGTGAAGGAAGTCGATTTTGGTTTTGTAGGAGATGTGGAGAAGGTTAATTCAGAATTTATAACTTCACTTTTAGAACAAAATATCACCCCCGTTTTTTCGGCAATTTCCTGTACCACAGAAGGATTACTTTTAAATACTAATGGCGATTCTGTTGCTGCAGAAATTGCCAAAGCGATGAGTTCAATTTATATAACAGAACTTTATTTCTGTTTTGAGAAGAAAGGCGTCCTGGCCGATGCGGAAAATGATGACTCGGTAATTAAAAAAATCGACAGGGAAAAATATCAGGAATTACTGGAAGAAAAAGTAATTAGTGACGGGATGTTGCCAAAACTACATAATTGTTTTCAGGCGTTGGAAAGTGGTGTAGAAAATATATTTCTGGGAGATTTCAGGCTATTAAAAAATGAATCTGTTTATACTAAAATCAGTAACCAATGAAGCTCGAATTACAAAAGGATGCTTTAGAATTACTAAAAAATCTTATTAAAACACAATCATTTTCAAAGGAAGAGGATAAAACAGCCGACTTGTTGGAAGACTGGTTTCGAACTAAAGAAATGACCTTTTATCGGCATTTAAATAATATTTGGGCCACCAACAAATATTTTGATCCAGACAAGCCTAGCTTGCTCCTAAATTCACATCATGATACCGTAAAGCCAAATTCAGCTTATACCCGGGACCCTTTTAAAGCCGAAATTGAAGACGGGAAATTATATGGATTGGGTAGTAATGATGCCGGAGGTTGCCTGGTTTCCTTACTCGCAACTTTTACCTGGTTTTATGAATTCAAAGACCTGGAATATAACCTGATTTTTGCGGGAACTGCCGAAGAAGAAATAAACGGGAAAAATGGGATTGCCTGTATGCTACCAAAAATGCCGAAAATTGATGTGGCAATTGTTGGAGAACCTACTTTAATGCAATTAGCAATTGCTGAAAAAGGCCTCGTGGTTTTTGATGCGAAGGTAAAAGGAACACCTTCTCACGCGGCACATCCCAATGATAATAATGCGATCTACAAAACCGCAGAAGTTTTAAAATGGTTTGAGAAATTTGATTTTCCGAAGGACTCGGACGCATTGGGAAAAGTAAAACTTACTGTAACACAAATCAATGCCGGCAGTCAGCATAACGTAGTGCCAGGACATGTAGATATGGTAATTGATGTTCGGGTGAATGATGCGTATTCTAATACTGAAATTGAGCAAATTTTGCAGGAAAATGCGCCGGTAGATGAGATCAAAGCCCGTTCGCTTCGATTGAATTCTTCTTCTATCCCTTCAGATCACGAGTTGATAAAAGCCGGAATTTCCTTGGGAATGGAAACCTATGGTTCACCTACACTTTCCGACCAGGCAATGCTAAATTGTCCTTCCCTAAAATTAGGTCCGGGAGATTCCACCAGGTCGCATTCGGCAGATGAATTTATTTATGTAAAGGAAATTGAAGAAGGGATTGAAAAGTATATAAAATTGCTTGCTAAAGCTTTAAAAATATAAAAAACTATAAGTAGACTGATAGAAAATATTTGCGTCAGGCTGTCCCGAAGCTTCGGGATTGTTTCAGCTTCTAATGTGTTGCGGGTATAGAACAACTTAGATTCTGAAATAAATTCAGAATGACGTTTATAATTAATTTTCAGCTTAAAATAAACACTATGAAACTCTGGGATAAAGGATTAGCTATAGATAAAAAGATTGAAAACTTTACGGTTGGAAACGACCGGGAGTTAGATATGCATATCGCTGAATACGATTTAAAAGCTTCAAAAGCACATGCTAGAATGCTTGGGAAAGTGGATATTTTGACTTCTGAAGAAGTGAAAAATATTGAAGATGAACTGGCAAAACTTCACCAGCAGCTTGAAAATGGAACTTTTCAGATTGAAGAAGATTTTGAAGATGTACATTCTAAAATTGAATTTGAACTTACTCAAACTTTAGGCGATACCGGAAAAAAAATACATACCGCTCGCTCCAGAAACGACCAGATTTTGGTGGCGATGCAATTGTATTTTAAAGAAAATTTGAAGGAAATTTCAGGTAAAACCAAACAACTAATAGATGTTCTTTTGGGTCTTGCAGAGAAACATCAGGAAAAACTACTCCCTGGATATACTCATCTACAGGTAGCAATGCCATCAAGCTTTGGTTTATGGTTTTCGGCTTATGCCGAATTGCTTATCGACGATCTTTATTTGCTGGAAGCTGGGTTAAAAGTTGTAGATCAAAATCCGTTAGGTTCTGCTGCAGGTTATGGATCTTCTTTTCCTATAGACCGTGAATTTACCACTAAAGAATTAGGTTTTTCAACCTTGAAATATAATGTGGTGGCAGCGCAATTGGGACGAGGAAAATGCGAACGAACAGTGACTTCTAATATTTCGTCTGTAGCAAATACGTTGGCTCGTTTTTCTATGGATATTTGTTTGTATATGAGTCAGAATTTTGATTTTATCACTTTCCCCGATGAACTCACCACCGGTTCCAGCATTATGCCTCATAAAAAGAATCCCGATGTTTTCGAGTTGATTAGGGGTAAATGCAATAAACTACAGAGCATAGCCAACGAGATGATTTTAATTACCAATAATTTACCGAGCGGTTATCACAGGGATTATCAATTAATTAAAGAAAACAGTATTTATGCAGTTGAAAATATTAAAGAGATCCTTGATATTTTTATTCACTCTATCGCTTTAATTAAGGTGAAAGATATCAATTTTAAGGATGAAAAATATAAATACCTCTTTACAGTAGATAGCATTAACGATTTGGTGATGCAGGGGAAATCATTTAGAGAGGCTTATCAAATAATTGGGGATCAGGTTCAGGAAGGAACTTATGAAGCTGCTGAAGGTAAAAGGCATTCGCATTTAGGAAGTAAGGATAATCTTGCTTTAGCCGAAATTAGGAGAAAAAAGGATGAGGTTTAGGAGTTTTGAATTTTTATGTGATTATAGATTAATAAGATCCCGACTGAAGTCGGGATAGTTCTACCAGCACTTTTCAGAACCTTAATTAAACTCCTGCAAAGTGGGTATCACTAAAAAACCCCCCGCAAAACCACACGAAATGCGAAGGGTTCAAAACATAAATGAAGAAAAAATAATCTTAAATAATAGTCATTTGCCCAAGGTTCAGGTTTTCGTTGTTGATACTAATATTATCAACTTCACTAATAAGCCCCTCAAGGAAATCACCCACTTTTTCTGTGGTATAATGGTTGTCTTTGTTAATGTCTATGGTGCAAACATTTAGTTTAATACTAAGTTCTACAGCCTTTTTTACTGCTTCAGCTTCTTCTACCAAACCGAAATGCTCTAAAAGCATCGCCGCCGATAAAATGGAAGCCACCGGGTTGGCAATACCTTTTCCAGTTGCCTGCGGATAGGAACCATGAATAGGTTCAAACATCGCATTTTCTTTTCCTACAGATGCTGATGCTAATAACCCAATACTACCACCAATTACGCTGGCCTCATCTGAAAGGATATCACCAAACATATTTTCCGTAAGGATAACATCAAACTGGGTTGGGTTCAGGATCATTTGCATTGCGGCATTGTCTACAAATAGAAAATCCAGTTCTACTTCAGGATATTCTTTACCAATTGCAGTTACAGTTTTTCGCCATAATCTTGAAGTTTCCAATACATTGGCTTTGTCTACCAGAGTTAATTTTTTGGAACGTTTCTCAGCCGCTTTAAAAGCCAGGTGAGCCATCCTGGAAATTTCTTCTACCGAATAGGTACAAACATCGGTAGCGCTTTGGCCATCTTCTGTTGTAAATTTATCACCAAAATAAATTCCGCCGGTAAGTTCTCGGTAAATTACCATATCGGCGCCTGCAATGCGGTCAGCTTTTAAGGGTGATTGTTCTATAAGTTTATCGTAAGCTTTTACCGGTCTAATATTGGCAAAAAGTCCCAGGCCTTTTCTTAGTTGCAAGAGTCCTTGCTCAGGTCTAACTTTTGCATCTGGATTATTGTCGTATTTTGGATGTCCTATTGCCCCAAATAACACAGCATCAGATTTCTTGCACAATTCCAGCGTAGCTTCAGGTAACGGATTGTCCAGCAAATCTATTGCTGCCGCACCTACCAAGGCGTCTTCAAATTGAAAGTGGTGATCGAATCGATCTGCTACAGCTTTTAAAACTTTAACTGATTGCTGTGTAATTTCGGGGCCTATCCCGTCTCCGGGCAAGACTGCTATTTTTAATTTCATTTTTCTTCTTTATGTGTGGTTAATTTTTAATCCTAAACCGTCTAAGAATTATAACTCTTGTCAAGCTGAACTTGTTTCAGCTTCTAATATGTTTAATCAATTTAGATCCTGAAACAAGTTCAGGATGACCTTAATTCCAGATATCTACTCATATTCAAATCTACAAGGCTGTGGTCCCTTGTAATTTTTGTGTTCTTTTTTGTTCATATTCTTTTATTGCATCCAGTTTACTTACCAGAAAATCTATATCGTCAAACCCATTGATCATACAGGTTTTTTTATAAGGATCTATTTCAAAATTTTCTGAAATATCTTTCTTCGGAATTCTAATCCTTTGGGCTTCCAGGTCAACCATAATTTCTACGGAAGGATCTTTGGTGATTTCAGCAAAAAGCTGGTCCAAAAATACCGGACTTACCTGAACCGGAAGCAATCCGTTATTGAGTGCATTTCCTTTGAAAATATCGGCAAAATAGCTGGATACTACTACGGTGAAGCCGTAAGCTTTAAGAGCCCAGGCGGCGTGTTCCCGGCTGGAACCGCACCCAAAATTATCCCCTGCGACTAAAATTGAACCTTTATATTCAGACTTATTTAAAGCAAACTCCGGATTAGGTTCATCATTTTTATCAAAACGCCAATCCCGAAAAAGGTTTTCTCCAAACCCCGCTTTATCGGTTGCTTTTAGGAACCTTGCAGGAATAATCTGGTCGGTATCTACGTTTTCTACTTCTAAAGGAACCGCTGTATCGGTTAATGTGATAAACTTTTCCATTTAATTTAAGTGTTTTGTAAAGTCGGTTAATTTTCCTGAAACTGCAGTTGCAGCCGCAGTTAACGGACTTGCTAATATAGTTCTGGAACCCTGTCCCTGTCTTCCTTCAAAATTCCGGTTACTGGTAGATACACAGTATTCGCCTGCGGGAATTTTATCATCATTCATTGCTAAACAAGCCGAACATCCCGGTTGTCGTAATGTGAAACCTGCATTTTCAAATACTTCTCGTAAACCTTCCGCTTCAATTTGAGCTGCTACCTGTCGTGAACCCGGTACAATTAAAGCGTTTACATTTCCAGCTTTTTGTTTACCTTTTATATACGCTGCTGCCTGTCTAAAATCTTCAATTCTAGAGTTAGTACAGCTACCAATAAAAATCCAATTTATAGGTTTATCTAATAAAGATTCTCCAGGTTTAAAGCCCATATAGGCCAAAGCTTTAGCATCGCTTTTTCCACCTTCCATCGGGATTGCACCTGTGATTTTTATGCCCATCCCTGGATTTGTACCGTAGGTGATCATCGGTTCAATATCTTCTGCATCAAATGAATATTCCTGGTCAAACTCAGCGTCTTCATCGGTTTTTAAAGTTTCCCAATAAGCTTGGGCAGCTTGAAAATCTTCACCTTCCGGTGCAAATTCTTTTCCTTTTACATATTCAAATGTAGTTTCATCCGGAGCTATTAATCCTCCTCGTGCTCCCATTTCAATACTCATATTACAAACCGTCATTCGGCCTTCCATAGACATTTCTTCGAATACATTTCCGGCATATTCGCAAAAATATCCTGTACCAGAATTTGTCCCAAGTTTGCTTATTATATAAAGGATCACATCTTTAGGTAAAACCCCTTTTTTGAGTTTTCCGTTTACATTTACACGTAATTTCTTAGGTTTTTGAACCAAAACACACTGGCTGGCAAAAACCTGGGAAACCTGGCTGGTGCCAATTCCGAAGGCAATAGTACCAAAAGCACCGTGAGTAGAGGTGTGGCTATCCCCACAAACCATAGTCATTCCCGGTTGGGTAATGCCGAGTTCGGGAGCCATTACGTGAACAATCCCGTTATAGGGATGTCCGAGGCCGTAAAGCGTAATATTATTTTCTTCGCAATTTTGGGTTAATTCTTTAAGTTGTTTTCTGGACAAGAGATCTTTAACCGGTAAATGCTGATTTTCAGTAGGGGTATTATGATCCGCCGTAGCCACAATTTGATCTGGACGAAATACCGAAATATCTCTTTCTTTCAGCTCGTTAAAAGCCTGTGGACTCGTAACTTCGTGTATTAAATGTTTATCGATATACAAAATATCGGGACCATCGGGTATAGATTCTACCACGTGTGCATCCCAAATTTTATCGAATAAAGTTTTCTTCATTTTTATAAATTCAATCCTGGTTTATATTCAACTTTATACAGAATTATTAGGCTATTGCTCTTATTTTTCTTTCTGAAATTTCCATAATTTCGTGAATATCATGGTCTTCCACGCATCTTCTGGCATCAGCATAATTCAGGAATTCTGCATAAACCTCATCTAACTGAAGCTTGGTTAAATTGTAGCCCATTTTCTTGGCTTTGTAAGCTAAAGCTGCTCTTCCGCTTCTGGCGGTAAGAACAATTGCGGATTCAGTAACTCCAACTTCTGCAGGATCTATAATTTCGTAAGTTTCACGGTTTTTAATTACCCCGTCCTGGTGAATTCCAGAGCTATGTGCAAAGGCATTTGCACCTACAATCGCTTTGTTTGGCTGTACAAACATTCCCATTTCACGGGAAACCATACAACTAGTATCAAAAAGGAATTTGGGGTCTATATTTGTATTTAAATTTAAAGTTGGGTGTTGTCTTAAGATCATGACGACCTCTTCTAAAGCGGTATTCCCCGCACGCTCACCAATCCCGTTAATAGTGCACTCTATTTGGCGTGCTCCATTTTGCACACCTGCAATAGCATTTGCAGTAGCAAGGCCTAAATCGTTGTGGCAATGGCAGGAAATTCTAACTTTATCGATGTCCTTTACATTGTCTTTTAAATATTTTATTTTTCTTCCGTATTCATCAGGAAGGCAATATCCGGTAGTATCAGGGATATTAAGAACAGTTGCTCCGGCTTTGATCATTTCGGTACAAACTCGGGCAAGAAATTCATTATCTGTTCTTCCGGCATCTTCAGCATAAAATTCAACATCGTCTACAAAATTCTTTGCGTGTTTAACCGCGGCTACACCACGCACAATAATTTCTTCTCTGGTAGAGTTGAATTTATATTTAATATGTGAATCTGATGTTCCAATACCGGTATGAATACGCGGTTTTTTAGCATATTTTAAAGCTTCAGCAGCAACTTCGATATCTTTTTTAACAGCACGGGTGAGTCCACAAACGGCGGCATTCTTTGCCAGCTTAGAGATTTCGTAAACCGATTGAAAATCGCCGGGACTCGAAACAGGAAAACCTGCTTCAATAACATCTACTCCCAGCTCATCAAGGCGCGCAGCAATTTTAAGTTTTTGGGCCGTATTTAATTTACAACCTGGAACTTGCTCTCCGTCTCGTAACGTCGTGTCAAAAATTTCTACCTTTTCTGTGCTCATAAGAGATTTTTTTTACTTTATCTTTAACTAAAGTATTGTTAATCTATACACTCAAGACCTTTGCCTATAAGGTCATTACGATAATTAAACTAAAAAATATAATGTAATACTACTGTAAATCAGTTTATTACGAACTATTCTGTTACAATGACTAATGATTTAACTGATAACTTATTTTCTTTGATTAAGTCGCTTTCACCTTCAGAAAAGCGTCAATTTTCATTGTATGTTGGAAGAATTGGTGTGAATACCGATAGTAAATTTTTAAATTTATTTAAGGTGATGACCAAAATGAAAAAATACAATGAGAAAGAAATTCTTCTAAAAACTAAAATAAGTAAGCAACAATTATCTAATGTAAAAGCACATTTATATAAACAAATCCTTATTAGTCTTAGACTGAATCCTGCTCATCAAAGCATACCGGTGCAAATTAGGGAACAGTTTGATTTTGCTTATATCCTTTATAGAAAAGGTCTTTACAAACAAAGTTTGAAATTGCTCGATAAAATTAAAGGCCAGGCGCTGGAATATGAAGAGAAAAATCTGGCTTATGAAATTCTGGAGCTGGAGAAAATAATAGAATCGCAATATATTACCCGAAGTATAGAAAACCGTGCCGAAAGCCTTATTCAGCAAACCAGGGATTTGAGTGATCTGAATTTAATTTCCAGTAAACTTTCAAATTTGTCATTACAGTTATATGCTATTTTTCTAAAAATGGGATATGCCAGAACCCAAGAAGAGGCTGAAAGTATTAGAAATTATTTTTATCAAAATCTTCCTGAATATCAAATCAAGAATATAGGTTTCAGGGAAAAATTGTGGCTATATAAAGCTCATTTATGGTTTAGTTTTATCACCCAGGATTTTCTGGCTTGCTACCGCTATTCTATGAAATGGATAGATCTTTTTAACGAACACAAACATTTGGTGCCTATTCACCCGGTTTCCTATTTAAAAGGGAATCACTATTTACTGGAATCGTTATTTTACCTGAATCACACCAATTTATTCGAGAAAACCCTTAGGAATCTTGAAGGGATGCTGAAAGATGCCAAAATCCCTGACGATGATAATATAAAAGCCCTGGCTTTTCTTTATCTATACTCCAATAAGCTGAATTTACGTTTTATGCAGGGGAACTTTGCGAATGGCGATGAATTGGTAGAGAAAATCCAGAAACGAATTAAAAAATATAAGGACCGAATTGATGAGCATCACATTATGGTGTTCTACTATAAGATTGCCTGTCTATATTTTGGAGATGGAAACAATAAAAAATGTATAGAATTTCTTAATAAGATTATTAATAATAAATCGCTTGAAATGCGGGAAGACCTTATGTGTTTTGCCCGTATCTTGAGTTTGGTGGCTCATTACGAAGCCGGGCTGGACTATCACTTAGATCGCCTTGTAAAATCTACCTATAAATTTTTAATTAAAATGAACGATTTGCACGAGGTGCAGAAAGAAATGATACGTTTTCTTAGAAATTTACCAGAAGTTTCTCCGCTTGAAATTAAAGATGAATTTAGGAAACTGCATACCAAATTAAAAGATTTTGAAGATCATCCCTATGAGCGTAGGGCATTTTTATACCTGGATATCCTTTCCTGGCTCGAGAGTAAAATAGAAAACAGACCGGTGGCTGATGTTATTGCTGAAAAAGTAGCTTTGGTAAGCAGATAGTTATTTCTGAAATACGAGAGGAAGACTATAACTTACATTTACCACCTCTCCAAATTGCTTCCCTGGTTTCCATTTTGGCATTTCTTTTACAACTCTATAAGCTTCCACCATATATTCAGCGGGGGCTTCTTCAACTATTTTAATGTCAGTCGTATTTCCTTCGCAATTAATAGTAAATCTTATTACTACTCGCTGCATAGAATTATGATAAGTAGGTATTTTAATATTTTCTATTAGATACTTTTGTAGAGCTTTTTGTCCTCCAGGAAATTCAGGTGGAATCTCAAAGTGGAAATATTCAATTTCTTCACCAGCCTTATTCCAAACCGTACCTTTTTTTAGTTTATTTCGTTTGAAATAATCATGTCTCCTTTTGATCCCATTTTTCCAGTAGGCAACTAATTCTCCGTGCATTTTTCCGTTCTTAAATTCTATCGAATGAAACAATTCTCCAGATTCATAATAATGTTTATGTAATCCTTCATAGATTTTCTTTTCATCTTTTAGATCATAAGATTGCTCAGCTTTTTTTGCTCCATCCACGAAATAGGTGGTTCTTAAAAATTCATAGTCTTTGTCTGGAGTAGGAGTAACAATTTTAAAATATTTAGCATTTTCTTTCTTATCCAATTCCTGGTAATTATTATCCATATAGATAGTATCCTGGGCAAATACGGAAAATGAAATTACAGTAAGAATTAAGCTGAGGAAAAGGTTTTTCATAAGTATTTTAGGCGGGTTTTAATTTAAACAATTATTCCAAAGTACTTCATCGGGAGGAGGAGCAGTAATGTGTATTTCTTCTTTCTTTACGGGATGAATAAATTTTAGCTCCCTGGCATGTAGATGAATACTGGCATCTTTATTACTTCGGTCAAAACCGTATTTTAGATCGCCTTTAATCGGGCTGCCAATTGCCGAAAGTTGGCTCCTTATTTGATGATGCCGCCCGGTATGCAAATCTACTTCCAACAGAAAATAGTTATCTAATTTTTTTAAAAGTCGATATTCCAGAATAGCTTTTTTGCTTTCGGGAACTTCTTTAATATGCGCGTAAGATTTGTTTTGTTTTGGGTTTCTATTTAAAAAATGGACTAAAGTATCTGAATCTTTCGGGGGAACATTTTTCACAATTGCCCAGTAAGTTTTCTTCGCTTCTTTTTGCTGAAAAAGCTTGTTAAGTCTTGGTAGGGCTTTAGATGTTTTTGAGAAAAGAACAATTCCGCTGGTTGGTCTGTCTAAACGGTGAACTACGCCTAAATAAACATTTCCGGGTTTATTATATTTTTCCTTTATATAAGATTTTACAACCTCGCTTAGCGGTTTATCGCCAGTTTTATCGCCCTGCACAATATCACCGGGACGTTTATTAACCACAATAATGTGATTGTCTTCATAAAGAACCTGGAGATTATTTTTATCTGAAATTACTTTTTCCAAAAAGAAGATTTTAGTTATACTGCCGGCTTTAACAATTCACTGCTTACCAAACTAGTACTGTTCATCATCAGATGGGAAACTTTTGCTTTTTACATCGTCCCGATAATTTTCAAAAGCTTTGGTCATTTCTGTATGAAGATCAGCATATCTTCTTAAAAATCTGGGGTTGAATTCGTGGGTCATCCCTAACATATCATGAATTACCAACACCTGGCCATCTACACCGTTTCCGGCACCAATTCCTATTACAGGAATACTTATACTTTCGGCAACTTCTTTAGCTAGCTTAGCCGGAACTTTTTCTAAAACTATGGCAAAACAACCCAGGCGTTCCAATAAGATCGCATCCGATTTTAATTTTTCGGCTTCAGCTTCCTCTTTAGCTCTAACGGTATAAGTCCCGAATTTATAGATAGACTGCGGGGTTAAGCCTAAATGTCCCATTACGGGAATTCCTGCGTGCAGTATACGTTTAAGTGATTCTTTAATTTCTTTTCCGCCTTCAAGTTTTACAGCGTGACCGCCACTTTCTTTCATAATTCTAATGGCAGAGCGCAAAGCTTCTTTTGGATCACTCTGGTAACTTCCAAAGGGAAGATCTACAACAACAAGGGCACGATTTATAGCTCTTACCACGCTGGTTGCGTGATAAATCATTTGATCTAAAGTAATAGGAAGTGTGGTTTCGTGTCCTGCCATCACATTACTGGCAGAATCTCCCACAAGAATTACATCTATTCCAGCACCATCTACAATTTTCGCCATAGAGTAATCGTAAGAAGTTAGCATCGCAATCTTCTCACCATTTTTTTTCATATCTACGAGAGACTTGGTAGTGACTCTTTTATATTCTTTCTTAGCTACAGACATATTTTCAATTTTGGATGGTAAAAGTACAAAAACACGCGGTTTTAAGGTAAGAAGCTGGTTTTAATGTTTTTTAAGCTCAGCATAAAGCGTTTTTAATAATTCACCATCGTCTCCGTGATATTGCCAAAACATCGCACCACCCAAATTATTATCTAAAATATAACAGGCTTTTTCTTTTATTGATTGGGGGTCATCATAAGTGATAAATGTTCCTGTAGCTTCGCGCCAAAGAAAAGGTGCTTTGGCTTCTTTATCCCAATGGCGTTTATATTTACCAGTTTCTATACTATCTTTTAAATCTCTATAATTGATGCTGAAAGCATTCCCAAGAGCTTTTTGATGTAACCCGAAGTTTTTATTTTCTGTCTCGTGCCATCCACGGCCATAGAAAGCCATACCCACAACAATTTTTTCTGAAGGAGCGCCAGCCGCCAAATGTTCCTTCACTGCTGTTTGAGTACTCTGTTTGTAATCCTTAGGATCTGTTTCTGAAACATATAAGTTTGTATGGTGTGATGTAGAATCGTTCCACCCACCCTGGTAATCGTAACTCATAATATTTATAAAATCCAGGTAAGGATGAATTTTATCCAATTCTACATTATCTAAATATTCCTGAGTAGCAGCCGTTGCTATGGTTAGTAAGTAATTTCTCTGGTCTATTTTGCCTAGGGAATCTAATTTCTTCCTAAAAAGTTTTAAAATAGAGGTGAAGTTTTGTTTGTCCTCAGGCATATGAGGGTTTCCCGCTCCTGGCAACCCGGGATATTCCCAGTCTAAATCTATTCCATCTATCTTGTGATTTTTAAGAAATGAAATACCATTATTTGCAAATTGTTCTCTGGCAGCTTTGGTTGCAACTGCTTCAGAGAAACCTCCAGACCAGGTCCAGCCTCCAACGGAAATCAATATTTTTAGTTCGGGATTGTTCTTTTTTAAAGTGTTTATTTTCTTTAGGCGGTCTTTGTCTTTAGGATTTCCTGCTACGATTTTTCCATCTTTAATATTAGCAAATGCGTAATTAATGTGGGTGAGTTTTTCAGCAGAAATTTCATCAAATTTATCATTAATATTCTCACTAATAATGTAGGCTACAATCTTTTTTTCCTGTTTTCCCTGGGCCTTCATGTGAAGATTATTAAAGAAAAAACAAAGACTTAGACACCAGAAAATAATCGTAATTCTTTTCATAATTGATGGATTAGCGTAAAAACTTTAAAATACTAAATTAGCGTTTAAATAAAATGAATTCTATGAAGAAGTTATTATTAATTAGTTTTTTGCTTTTGTGCCAAATTGGGTGGAGCCAAAATGGCGAAAAAGAAAATCTTCAGACTTTAATTGAGAATTTCTTTGAAGCCTTTCACGCTCAGGATTCTGTGAGGTTAAAAAGTTTTGCACATCCCGATATTAAAATGCAATCTGTAGCTATAGATAATGAAGGGAATACAGTTTTATCTACTTCAGAATATTCACATTTTTTAAGGTCGATAGCTTCAATTCCTGCTTCGACTAAATTTGAAGAAAAATTACACGATTTTGATATTAAAGTTAATGGAATGATCGCCAATGTAAGCACTCCTTATTCTTTTTATGTAAATGATGAATTAAGTCATTGCGGGGTAAATACTTTCCAGCTCATGAAATCATGGGGCGAATGGAAAATTATCTATTTGGTAGATACACGTAGTAAAAAAGGCTGTAAGTAACTATTCAACATCTTTTACACACCTAAAGCCTAAATGTTCCAATCCGCTCTCGGGAGTAGAGCTCATTCTTGCCGCATTCCGGTAACCGGTGCAATAAGATTCGCTGCATAAAAATGAACCTCCCCGAATAACTTTTTGTTGTTGGGGATTAAAATATTCTTTAAAGTAACCATCTGTGCGCTGTTCTAATTTTGAATACGCATTTGGATAATAGGTATCCAAAACCCATTCCCAGGCATTTCCAGAAATTTCGTAGAGCCCGAAAGAATTGGGAGGAAAACTTTTTACCGGGGCGGTTTTTTCAAAACTGTCTTTTATCTCGTTAGAAACCGGAAAATCTCCCTGGTGGAAATTCACGAATGCGGTTGCTTTCTCAAAATCGTTTCCCCAATGGTAAATTTGATTTTCTTTTCCACCTCTGGCCAGGTATTCAAATTCTGCTTCGGTAGGTAAACGTTTTCCGGCCCATTTTGCATAAGCCATAGCATCATACCAGGAAACCTGTACTACGGGATGATTTTCTTTATCTTCAATAGAACTTTCTGGACCTTGCGGATGTTTCCAGTTGGCACCTTCTTTAAACTTCCACCAGGCCTGCGGATTTTCGGCATCAAAAACCATCGCACCGGGAGGAAAAGTTTTACCGTTAATTTCAAAACTACGTTCGGCGGTAGTAACGTAACCGGTTTCTTCTACGAATTCTCCGAATTCAGCATTAGTAACCTCAGTTTCATCTACCCAAATTGTTTCAATTTTTTCTTTATGCTGCGGAAACTCATCTCGCCTGGCTTGTTGGGAATTTCCACCCATCATATATTCCCCTCCTTCAATCTTTAGCATTCCGGAGGTTGAAACCGAATCGCGTTCTTTTATTTCGGCAATTTCTTCAAGATATTTTTCGTGGTAGGATTTTTCGGTTTTCTGAATATTTTCTTTAGAAGCTTCAGCAGGTTCATTTTCTTCATTTTTACAACTAAGAAATGAACAGAAAAGACAGAGGAGAACGAAGTATTTTATAAAGAATAAACGCATTAATTGATTTTCGGCTAAAGATAAACAAGTGTGGTAAATACTTAAAATTAATTGAAGCTGCTAAGGCTGGTTTTATTTATTGTAAAAGCTTTGGAAGCAAAAAGAATACTACAATTCCGTTGTTCATGGCGTGCATCGTAATGGGCCAGATAAGGTTTCCGTTTTCAACTTTTATTTTTCCGAAGAAATACCCTGCTATAATTCGTGGGAAAATTAACAGGAATAAAATCAGATCAAATTGCCAGCCTTCAACGTAATTCCAGATATGAACCAGACCGAAAAGAGCAGCGGTAAGTAGCCATATTAATCTATAATTTCGGTATAGAATTATACGAAATATTCTAAGGAATCTTGAAGGTTTTAGAGATTGTAAGAACAGAAAAATGATAATAGCCGATAATATTACCAGCCCATATTTAAGTAAAGAATGTCCTTCCTGCGGAATAAAACCCAGGCCTATAAATGCAAGTACTGCACAAATAAAAATATGAATTTCGGTAAAAGATGGCTTAATGAGGGTTCTAAACATACTTTCTTCCAAAAGTGGCGCTATAATAACTGCCATAAGAATAAATGCCAGCGGACTCTCATCCATTAAATTGAATAACTCAGTTTGCTGGTATTTCTCGAGGTCTAATTCTGGTAAAAATGTATTTAAAAATCCCAATAAAAAGAAAAACAGAAAATAAGTCCCAATCATGAACCAGTAATTGCGAAAGAGGTTGCTGACTTTTGGTGGGATTTTAAGGAACTGCAAAGATTTAGATTTGATTATTGCTGCAATTTAATACTGTAAGATATTTTAAATAACTAATTCACGAATTATTCCAATGAGTTTTTTAAATAATTCAAAATTCAGAATAGCAAAACTCAGAACTGATAACCCACAACAGAGAACGGATAATTAACAATCACTCAAATTCACCTTAACTGCAAGCCCGCCTTCAGATGTTTCTTTGTATTTAGAATTCATATCTTTTGCAGTGTCCCACATTGTTTCAATTACTTTATCCAATGGAACTTTTGCTTTGGTAGCATCGCTTTCCAGGGCTATTTCAGCGGCATTGATGGCTTTTATGGCACCCATTGCGTTTCTTTCAATACAAGGCACCTGTACCAAACCTGCAATAGGATCGCAAGTCAATCCAAGATGATGCTCCATAGCGATTTCTGCGGCCATTAATACCTGTTCAGGCGTTCCGCCAAGTAATTCTGTTAATCCGCCGGCAGCCATTGCCGAGGATACACCAATTTCTGCCTGGCACCCGCCCATAGCTGCAGAAATCGTGGCTCCTTTTTTAAAGAGACTGCCAATTTCACCGGCAACCAGCATAAAGCGTTTCATATCTTCAAAAGTTGCTTCGTGGTTTTCTATCACCATATAATACATCATTACAGAAGGTACGGTGCCGGCACTGCCATTAGTTGGCGCGGTGACTACACGACCCAAAGATGCATTTACTTCATTTACGCTAATAGCAAAACAACTCACCCATTTAAGGATTTGCCTGAATTTCACCTCAGTTCTTCTAATAGCGATTATCCAATCTTCGGGCGAATCATATTTTTCTTCGCCAATAAGACGCTGGTGCATTTCAAAAGAGCGGCGTTTTACGTTGAGTCCGCCGGGAAGTGTTCCTTCGGTATGGCAGCCAATAAACATAGATTCCAGCATCACATCCCAAATTTGTTTTAAGCCGGCATTTATTTCTTCTTCAGTTCTAAGAGATTTTTCATTTTCCAGAACTATTTCAGAAATAGGTTTGTTTTCAGCTTTGCAGTAGGCTAGGAGTTCTGTAGCTTTTTCAATAGGAAAAGGAAATTCTAAAAAGCTTTTCATCTTATCACTAGCGTTTTTACGCTCTTTCTTTACAACAAAACCGCCACCGATAGAATAAAAAGAAGAGGAAGTTTTTTTACCGTTTTTCAGTTTAGCCCGAAATGTCATTCCGTTGGGATGAAACTCAAGGAATTTCTTGTTAAACTTTACATCGTCAACTATGCTAAAATCGATCTCTTTTTCGCCGTTAAATTGAAGTTTTTTTGTTTCCCTAATCTTTTGAATTTCAAGATCAATTATAGAAATATCCATAGTTACAGGATCGTGGCCACAAAGTCCTAAAACAGTGGCAATATCTGTAGCGTGACCTATTCCGGTAAGGGAAAGAGAGCCATAGAGATCTATATGTATATGTTCTACGTCATTAAAAGTGCCTTTTTGCTTTAATTCTGCAATCCAGCGTTGTGATGCCCGCCAGGGACCTAAAGTATGAGAACTGGAAGGGCCTACGCCCACCTTCAACATATCAAAAACACTAATACATTCAATTTTTCGCATTGTATAACTCCTATTTTACTGCAAAAATAAGGATTTGTTAGTATGAAGTAGAATGAATTGAAGAAATATTAAAACGATTTCGTAATCTTGGAAGCGCAGATTTGGCAAGTACTTTTAGAAAAAAATGACAACCTGTCATAAGTTTTCTGCTGGCATAATGATTGACTTTAACACCTCGAAGAATTGAAATCAATAATATAAAATTCAACCTATAAAGTTATGAGTAAAATAATTGGAATTGACTTAGGTACTACCAACTCTTGCGTTGCCGTAATGGAAGGTAACGAGCCTACGGTAATACCTAATGCCGAAGGAAAAAGAACTACACCTTCTGTAATCGCATTTGTAGAAGGTGGCGAAATAAAAGTTGGTGACCCGGCTAAGCGTCAGGCAGTAACTAACCCAGAAAAAACTATTTCGTCTATTAAACGTTTTATGGGGAACAAATATTCTGAATCTTCTAGAGAAGCAGGCAGAGTTCCTTATAAAGTAGTAAAAGGTGATAATGATACTCCACGTGTAGATGTGGATGGAAGAAAATATACTCCCCAGGAACTTTCTGCAATGGTACTTCAAAAAATGAAGAAAACCGCAGAAGATTATCTTGGACAGGATGTAACAGAAGCGGTAATTACCGTACCTGCATACTTTAACGATTCTCAGCGTCAGGCTACAAAAGAAGCTGGTGAGATCGCAGGATTGAAAGTAAGTCGTATTATAAACGAGCCTACTGCAGCAGCATTGGCTTACGGACTTGATAAAAAATCTCAGGATCAAAAAATCGCTGTTTATGACCTTGGTGGTGGTACATTTGATATCTCTATCCTTGAATTAGGTGATGGTGTATTTGAAGTATTGTCTACAAATGGTGATACGCACTTAGGTGGTGACGATTTTGATGAAGTTCTAATCGATTATCTTGCAGATACTTTCCAAAAGGCTGAAGATATTGATCTAAGAAAAGACCCAATGGCACTTCAGCGTTTAAAAGAAGCTGCTGAAAAAGCTAAAATTGAGTTGTCTTCTTCAAGTCAAACTGAGATCAATTTACCATATGTAACGGCAACTTCAAGTGGACCAAAACACCTTGTAGAGACTATTAGCCGTTCTAAATTTGAGCAGTTAGCTTCAGAATTGGTAACCCGTTCTATGGAGCCTGTTAAAAAAGCACTTAGCGATGCAGGTCTTTCAAAAAGTGATATCGACGAGGTAATTCTTGTTGGTGGTTCTACCCGTATTCCTAAAATTCAGGAAGAAGTAGAAGCATTCTTTGGTAAGAAACCTTCTAAAGGTGTAAACCCAGATGAGGTTGTTGCAATTGGTGCAGCTATCCAGGGTGGTGTATTAACCGGAGATGTAAAAGATGTATTGTTACTTGATGTTACTCCACTTTCTTTAGGTATTGAAACTATGGGAGGAGTTAACACTAAGTTAATTGAATCTAACACTACGATTCCAACCAAGAAATCACAAACATTCTCTACCGCGGCCGATAATCAGCCTTCAGTAGAAATTCACGTATTGCAGGGTGAGCGTCCAATGGCGGCAGATAATAAGACAATTGGTAGATTCCACTTAGACGGAATTCCACCAGCGCCAAGAGGAACTCCTCAAATTGAAGTGACTTTTGATATTGATGCCAATGGTATCATTAAAGTAAGCGCTACCGATAAAGCAACCGGAAAATCTCAGGATATTCGTATCGAGGCTTCTTCAGGATTAACAGAAGAAGAAATCGAGAAAATGAAGAAAGAAGCTGAAGCAAATGCTGATGCCGATAAGCAAGCTAAAGAAAAAGTAGATAAGCTGAACGAAGCTGATGCTATGATCTTCCAAACTGAAAAGCAGTTGAAAGAATTTGGCGATAAGATTTCTGAAGATAAGAAAAAGCCGGTAGAAGAAGCTTTAGAGGAATTAAAGAAAGCTTATGAAACTAAAGAGCTTGATCAAATAACTCCTGCTTTAGACAAATTGAATGAAGCCTGGAAAACAGCTTCTGAAGAAATGTATAAAGCACAAGCTGAAGCTCAAGGCGGACAAGGTGGACCACAACAAGGTGCTACCGGAGCCGAAGGCGGACAGCAAGCTGGAGGAGACTCTAAAAGCGGAGACGACGTAGAAGATGTAGATTTTGAGGAGGTGAAGTAAGCAGAGAGCCATTTTTCATAGCGCTTTGCGCTAAACAAAAATGTTCGAATCGCCTATCCCAAACTCGCTTCGGGATCTTAAAACCTCAAACTCACATCTGAGCAATATAAAAAGCGCAATCATTAATTTGATTGCGCTTTTATCGTTTTTACACGCAACCATTTTGTGATTTTTACATCTACTATATAAACACCCACAATTATGAAAAAATTTATACTACTTGCATTATTAACTTCAGCAACTATTTTTCTGACATGCAGCCCTGACAATACTGATGACCAACAAGAAAATTTTACTACTGATTCTGTTAACCTTAATATAGGTTTAGAGGAAAATTGTGCAGTAACTGAAACTTACTGTGCCATGAGTGATACATGCGGGGAAGAGTTTTTAAACTTAATTGATTTCCAGTATACCGATTCCGAATTAGAATTTACTATGTACTTCAATTCCCAAATTGAAAATAACTTTAGCCTTGAAACCTTAAGAAACAATTTCGAATATTTGAATTTTGTTATAAGATTTCCTGAACAAAAAACAGATAGTACGTCATATGCTTATGTTCACAAATTACCCATAAGAGAATTGAACACTCCGAGTGAAGAAGGCTTTACCCTAAGTTTTGATAATTATGAAGATGGGGCTATTACTGGCTCGCTAAAAGGTAATATATCAGAAATGACTAAAGTTAAACAATCAGATGATCCTAATTGTATAATGGATGATATCATGGGGGTTTGTACTGAAGAAATTAGCGTAGAAAAAGCAGTTGCTATAGATTTTAAATTTTGTTTAGACAGATAGTTAGTACTTATTATTTAATTACCTTGTTGCTTAAACGTCACTATCCTAAAAACGTAATATACAAATAGACAAAATTAAATACCACCAAAAGCCCAAAGCAAATCAAGCTGAAAACTCTATAATTTTTTCCCGGGCGGTGTTTTTTAGGCATTTGTTTTCCTGTTACCAGTTTATAATTAAACCAGGCCAGAAAAGGTGCTGATAGAAAAGAAAGTCCGGCAGCAAAATCTACTAAAATGGTAAATGACCCGGAGAGAAAATACAAAATAGAAAGTGAAAGAACCGGGATAATAAAAATGGAATTTCGGTAAATTTTCCATTTTTCTTTTTTGTCTTCCGGTTTATCCTTTTCAGGGTTTTTTAATTCAGAAATTACTCTCGGGTAAGCATCTGTAACTGTTAGAACGGTACTTAACATAGTAACAAAAGCTGCTACGGAGATCAAAGGCTTGCTCCATTCCCCAAGGGTTTTTCCGTAAAGTTCCACCAACTGGCTCGAAAATTCCACGCTGTTGCTGGAAAAAGAAGTCCCGCTGCCAAACATTACTAAAACGCCAAGTAGAAAAAATAATAAACCAATAAATGCCGCTGAAAGATAACCCACGTTAAAATCGACAAAAGCACCTTTCACTGAAATTTTCTGTTTGTTTTGAACTGCTTTTTCTTTGGTCCAGATGGAATGCCAAACCGAAGCATCTAAAGGAATAGGCATCCAGCCCATAAAAGCGATTATAAAACCTAAACTGGCGGTAGTCCAAAGCGAAGGCGATTCGGTAGTTACGGCATCATTCACAGTACCGGCACCAAAAGCCATAATTACGGCAACAAGTGTAGCCAACGTTAACAAAGTAACGATCACTTTCATGCTTTTATCCAGGCCGGGATATTTTCCTATTAAAAGTAAAGCGATACACGCAATAAGAATAATTCCACTCCAAAGAAAAGGCGACCAGCCAAAATTGAATAGTCGCTCGGCTAAACCTGCGGTAACAATAGTCACTGCGGCCTGTATAATAAACATACTTCCTATCGTAATCCATATATAAATCCAGTATGGGAATTTGCCCAGTTTTTTATATCCGGTAATTAGGTGATTTCCGGTACCGGCGGCAAACCTGGGACCAAATTCAAGAAAAGGATATTTTGAAATACAAGCCACGATCAAAACCCAAATGAGGATAAATCCATAATCGGCACCGGCTCTAGTAGCCTGCACTAAATGAGAAACTCCAATGGCTGCACCAGCCAGTAAAAATCCGGGGCCAATACTTTTTAAAATGGATTTTTTAGAAGAAGTAATATTTTGTTTCATTTAGAAATAATTAAATCGCTAAGTTCTCGACTGCGCTCGAAGTGACAGTTTCTGGCTAAAGAATTGAAAAGAATACCACCGAATTTAAGCAAATTCAGTAATAAGTTTGGTATTAACTTCGTGCCCGCCTTTATAGGTTTTTATTTCAAGATTACGAGGAAATATCTCTTTCAGGTGTTCTTCTTCTACTTTTACTATTCCGTTTTTGAGGTATTCATCTTCAGTTCCGTAGATAAAAGTGAAATTTGTTTTTTTAAGAAATTCAAAATCTTCGGCAGTTAATTCTGAAGGAACTTTTCCCGAATGCATAATTAATTCATGGCACTTAATTTTACGCCTGGCAATCCACCTTATTGCTACTGAAACGCCCTGGGAATAGCCTAAAACTATTAATCTTGGTGCGTTTTTTAGATATTCAGCTTTATAAACTTCATCGAGATAATTGAGTACATTTTCAGTTTCTGCTTCAGTGTGTTCTTTAGTGAGCCAGGAGGCACCTACGTGTTTATACTCGTTGTTGAGGTAATATTTAGATTGGGCCTGTGGAGCGATCACATAATTTTCTGTTGCATTTAAATGATTAAAATGCCTTAAGAAATACCTGCTTAAATAACCAATTCCATGGCAAACCAACCAGACGGTTTTTGTCTTTTCAGTAAAATCATTTAAAACGCTGTAGGTATTGGTGATTTGGTAAAAAAGCTGCTTTTCGGTACTCATTATTTTATGTGATTTTTAATGGGAAACCCTCAGTGGAATAGCGAGATTTTCTCATTAAATTTGAAATATCTTCGAAGATAATATTCTTAACCCCCTGTGACCTTTT
Source organism: Salegentibacter agarivorans (assembly GCF_900113135.1). GTDB lineage: Bacteria > Bacteroidota > Bacteroidia > Flavobacteriales > Flavobacteriaceae > Salegentibacter > Salegentibacter agarivorans. Next base: position 307,079 of record NZ_FOOH01000001.1, read on the forward strand.
CTTATTGCAATACACCCTCATGTAATGCAATAAATTTCACCCCGGCAATTTGTATTCACAAAACTAATTAATACTAATTATTATGGAAATTTTTATAAGAAGATTATTCTTATCGTTCCTCCTATGCGTTATTTGTTTTTCGTGTAGTGAAGAGGAAGGTGTCCAGGAAGTTTCAGAAAAAGCTACGCTATCTTTTAGTCCTATTCTTAATGATCTGCTACGAAACCAGCAAAATAAACAGGAAGCTACCGAGCTTCCAGCGTGTTCTGATGATACCCCTTCCTATGTAGAAATTATTTTATTGCGAGGTGAAGAAGAAGTCGTAGGTACTTCTGGGGATCCTTTTGCAATTGATTTGGTTTCTGATGAAAATTATACTGAATATAGTCCTGAACTTGAACTTGAACCGGGAACGTATACTTTAGATCATTTTGCCGTGTATAATTCTGAAGGTGGTCTTATTTGGCTTGCACCAAAAGGAGGTGCAATTGGAGATTTATTACAGAACACTTTACCGTTAGACATTAATCTTCGTAGCGGAGTTAAAAAATATGTAGATGTAACGGTGGTTTGTTTTGATGATAGAATTGTGAATGAATATGGTTATTTATTTTTTGATCTTATTCCCACCGAAATATTTGAATTCTGTTTCTTCGCAAATTATTGTAATGAAGCCGGAAGACATTATACCGCGGCTTATAGCGTAGATATCTGGTTAGGAACAGACGATAGTGGAACTCCGCTTTATACCGATGTAGAAAATGCAAAATCTGCTGAAGGTGAAGATCCCTGGGCAGATCCATTATGTTTCGATTTACCTAATTTACAGGATTACGACGATGAAGAACCATATCTATATTATGAGGTTACCCTTAAGGGATGGCCAGATGTATATGGCGAAGTTTCAGAGATAATTATTGATGGTACGTTGAGTAGATCCAATATCCAGGCTAATTTTGACGGGGATGATAATGTAGAATACGAGCATTTATTTTTTGGTTGTGGAGATGATGACGAACCATTAGACTCAGATCAGGATGGAATTCCCAATAGTGAAGATAATTGTCCAAATGTACCAAACCCAGACCAGGCAGACGAAGATGAAAATGGTGTAGGTGATGCCTGTGAAAGTGGATCAGATGATGATGGCGATGGCATACCAAATGATATTGATGAATGTCCAGATACAGATCCCGGAGTAGAAGTAGATGAAGTTGGATGTGAAAGTATCCGGGTTCCCGGCAGAGATGTGGTTGTATTAAACGATATAAATATATTTGATAATACCGCTCTGGAAGATCCCGATAATGTGAGATTTGTTCAAAACCTCGTTAATTATACCACTACGGGAGTAAGGAACGGTGGAGATGTGGTTTGGATAGATCGCGGGCGCCATGCAAGATGCTACAGCAATGGTGAATGTACTGAAACCGGATGGGCTACCACGGAATCTGTTATAGAAGATGAAGGTTTTACCGTAGAGAGTATTTTTTCAACGGTAGGCTCTTTAACAAGCATTCCTTCAGATGTTAAAATAGTGATGCTGGTTATGCCAACATCGCAATATACGGTAGACGAAATCAATACTTTAAAGCAATTCGCGGCCGATGGTGGAAGAATAATTTTTGTTGGTGAGTATGATTCATTTTATGCAAATATTGAAGTTGAAAATCAATTCCTTGCAAATATGGGCGCCGTTTTATTCAATAGTGGAGGCCGAGTTGATTGTGATTATACCATATTACCTTCAGCATCCAATAGAGATCACCCTATTATGGCAGGTATAGAAGACCTAACCATTGCCTGCGCTTCTGTAATAGAACCTGGAGATGGAGACCTTGCTCTGTTCTATGACACTACAAATACTTTAGTTCTTGGGGGTGTAGCAAAAATTGATACAGCACCAATAACTGAACTTAAGCAGGCAGCAAGATCGAAACTTAGAGCAAAAACCACACGTATATCTAATCAATCTTCGTCTACAGGATATTAATAATTAAAATTTTAATTAAATAAAAAGCCGCTATAGAGCGGCTTTTTTTATGGTAGATTAAAAATTTGTTTTGGCATCTTAGGTCTTTCTCAATGTTTATTTTTATTTCAGGGTTTCGTACTTTTACGATATAATCAATAATTAGAATGATGACTAATGAAGAAATTCTGGAGCTTTCCAAAAAGGTGTGTAAAAATACGCTTATGGAAACCCTGGAAATTGAATTTACTGAAGTTGGAGAAGATTATTTAATTGCAAAAATGCCGGTTACCCCAAAAGTGCATCAACCCGATGGCGTGCTGCACGGTGGTGCCAGCGTAGCTTTGGCTGAAAGTGTTGGCAGTATGGCCAGTTATGTTTTTTTAGATACTGAGGAGTTTTTTATTCGCGGTATTGAAATTTCTGCAAATCATTTAAAAAGTATTGCTGAAGGTTTTGTGTTTGCCAGGGCTTCTTTTATTCATAAAGGCCGAACAACGCAGTTGTGCGAAATAAAAATTACCGACGAAGCCAATAACCTGATTTCTATCGTAAAACTTACTACCATAGCATTGCCAAAAAAGAAATAGAAAATGAACAACGAAGAGTTTTTTATAAAATTGGAAGAACAAATTCAAAGCGGAAATCCTTTTGTAGCCTATAGAAACCCCGGATCTAAAAACGAATTGACCAAAGCTTTGCTTCAGGATTCAGCTGAAACATATAAAACCGACGATTTTACCGAAAATGGATTTGTTTTTGCTCCCTTTGAAAATACTAAAAACGCAATTTTAATCCCTTCAGAAAATGCCGAAATAATTACTACAGAATATTCGGCTGAAAGCTCTGAAGAAGTAGAAAAGGAAAATCAGGAATTTCCCCCTGCTTATACCAATTCCAAAGCCAGAATTAAACACGAAGAATTGGTTGAAAACGGAATTGAAGCCATAAAAAAAGGAGAATTGAAAAAGGTGGTTTTGTCACGTAAGGAAGACGTGCAAACCCAACTTAAAGCGATGGAGATTTTTAAGAATTTGCTTAAAAAATATAAAACTGCTTTTGTGTATTTCTGGTTTCATCCTCAAACCGGGATTTGGTTAGGTGCCACGCCAGAAACTCTTTTAAACGTAGAACGTGAAAAATTCAAAACTATGGCTCTGGCCGGAACCCAGGCCTTTGAAGGAACTTCATCTGTAAACTGGGAAGAAAAGGAAATTGAGGAACAACAAATTGTTACCGATTCGATTTTGGAAAATCTGGAAAATAAAGTTTCCGGGAGTATTCATAAATCTGAGCCCTATACTTCCAAAGCTGGGAATTTGCTGCATTTACAGACCGATATTACAGGAATGTTAGATCCTGAAAAATCCAGTCTTAAAAGCTTGATTTTTGCTTTACACCCAACTCCGGCTGTATGCGGACTTCCGAAGAAAAAAGCCCAACAATTTATTTTAGAGCATGAAGCTTATAATCGCGAATTTTATTCAGGTTTTTTGGGAGAATTGAATATGAAAAAGGAGGTAAAGCGAAATAACAATCGTAGAAATCAGGAAAATCAAGCTTATGGAAGCATCCTGAAACAAACTTCCCTTTTTGTGAATTTACGTTGTATGAAATTGGAAGCCGGAAAAGCCAGGTTATTTATTGGTGGTGGGATTACCAAAGATTCCAGTCCTGCAGATGAATGGCAGGAAACCGTAAATAAATCGCATACCATAAAATCTGTACTTGTTAAATAAGGTCAAAACCTGCTCCCAAAATGTTTTTGAAATTGTAATTTTGGGTGAAATTAAATTGCCTGTCGTCATTCTGAACTTGTTTCAGAATCTAGGTTTTTAATTAGCTTAGAACCTGAAACAAGTTCAGGTTGACCTTATATCAAAATTATAGACTTCAAAGGTTTTTAAAACCTGTGAAGTTTGGGATTCAACTCTACAAAATAAACTTTGTGAAATACTCCAAAATACCAGTTGCCAGATCTATTGTAGCCCTTTGTGTGGCTAAAAATATAAATCACGTGGTGATTTCTCCAGGTTCAAGAAATGCGCCTCTAACCATAGGTTTTACGCACCATTCCGACATTAGACCTTACAGCATCGTAGATGAACGCTGTGCGGCTTTTTATGCGTTAGGAATGGCGCAGCAATTACAAAAACCGGTGGCGCTGGTTTGTACCTCTGGCTCTGCATTGTTAAATTATTATCCGGCGATTGCCGAAGCTTTTTATAGTGACATCCCTTTGGTGATTATTTCTGCAGATAGGCCTATTGAACGTATAGATATTGGCGACGGACAAACAATTAGGCAGAAAAATGTATTTGAAAACCATATTTTATATTCGGCTAATTTACATTCAGAATTAGTTTTAGATTCTGAAGCAACCGATAAAAAGCTTCAGCAAAAACAATTTGAATCGCAGAAACATAATGAGCGGGAAGTCAATTTGGCGCTAAATAAAGCGATAGAAGAGAAGGGGCCGGTTCATATAAATGTTCCTTTTTATGAGCCTTTGTACGATTTGGTAGAAAATGTTGAGGTAAATCCTATCCAGATTTTGCCAGAAATTAAAGAACGAACCTATACCGAAAGTCAATTAGGCGGTTATGCCGAACTTTGGAACAAAGCAAAGCGAAAAATGGTGATCGTTGGCGTTGCACAGCCCAATATTGTTGAACAGCAATATTTGGAAAAACTGGCCAAAGACGATTCGGTTATTGTATTGACGGAAACTACCTCCAATTTAAATCATCCCGAATTTTTTACTAGAATTGATACTCTTATTGGTCCTATTGAGAAAGATGAAAACAGGGAAGAATTATTTAAAACGCTTCAGCCGGAAATTTTACTCACTTTTGGCGGAATGATTGTTTCCAAAAAGATCAAAGCATTTTTAAGAAATTACCAGCCCCAGCAACACTGGCATATTGATCCTAAAAAAGCATACAACACTTTTTTCTGTTTAAACAAACATTTTGAAACCACTGTAAATTCATTTTTCACACATTTCTTTCCCCTTACTGAAAAATCCGAAAGTGATTATGGAAAATTCTGGAAAGAGGTAAAAAGCAGGAGACAGGTTCGGCACCAGGAGTATATGAACGAGATTGTGTATTCAGATCTAAAAGCGATGCAGAAAATTATTCCCAGCGTACCAGAGAATTATATTGTACACCTGGGGAATAGTTCAACCATTCGCTATGCACAATTGTTTAAATGGAAAGAAAGCTTGCGTATTTTTTGTAATCGCGGTACTAGCGGGATAGACGGGAGTATTTCTACTGCAGTTGGCGCGGCATGTTTAAAAAGGGAGCCCACGCTAATGATTGTAGGTGATTTAAGTTTTTTCTATGATAGCAATGCACTTTGGAATAATTATATTCCTAAGAATTTCAGGATAATAATTTTAAATAATAACGGTGGTGGTATTTTCAGGATCCTACCTGGAAATAAGCACACCGAGAATTTTGAGACTTATTTTGAAACCACACATCAGCTTCAGGCAAAATCTTTAAGTGAAATGTATGGATTTGAATACTGTTCTGCTAAAACTTCCGAAGAAATAAATGAGCAATTGAAAGGTTTTTTTAGCGATTCGAGTCAACCTAAAATCTTGGAAATTTTTACCCCAAGAAAGATTAACGATGAAGTGCTGCTGGAATACTTCAGTTTTATGAAATCTTAAGAATTTAAATTCGTAAAAAAACACTCATTTAAGTAACTTGGTGGGAAATAATCAAAAAATTCTTAATTATGAGTACAAAAACCGATGAAAAAGTAGGTAAATACATTCAGGATGTAAAAGACAAAACTGGCGAAGAACCCGATGTTGATTTGCTTAGAAAAGTAACCGAATCCTGCGGCCCCAGTATTTTTAGAAGCGACGCGGAAACCGTTTCCAGTTCTTCAGAATCTGAAATGGAAACCGTAAAACGCAACTTCCTAATTAAAAAATTAGGACTTAAAGATGACGAAAAACTGGATGTAGGTTTAAATGCCGTAATGGAAAAATATGGTAAATCTAATAGAAATAAATATCGCGCGGTAGTCTATTATTTACTTACAAAATACTTTAAAAAAGAAAGTGTTTTTAAATAAAATGATGGGTTTAAATATTTTAAAAATCCGTTTTTCGAGGGTGAAAGACGGATTTTCCTGTTTTATAGAAAAGGCGTAAAATATAAAGTATATTTGCACTTCAAAATATAGATTATGCTTAGAATTGGCGAAAATCACACGCTTAATATTGTTAGAGAAACCGAACCCGGACTTTTCTTAACAGATACTGAAGGAAATGAAGTTTTGCTTCCAAATAAATATATCCCCGAAACTTTTGAAATAGGGGATGAAATTGAGGTTTTTATTTACCTGGATCACGAAGAAAGACCGGTTGCAACCACTTTAGAACCCCTGGTAAAACTAGATGAATTTGCATTTCTAAAATGTGTAGAGGTAACCGAATTTGGAGCTTTTCTAGATTGGGGATTGGAGAAACATCTATTTGTTCCGTTTAAAGAGCAGGCTTACCCAATGAAAAAAGGTGGCCGCTATCTTATTTTTTGCTATTTAGACGAAGAAACAGATCGTTTGGTTGCTTCAAGCAAGGTTCATGCTTTTTTAGATAATTCTGAACTTACCATAGAGCCTTTTGAAGAGGTAGATCTTATAATTAGTAATAAAAGTGATTTAGGCTATAATGTAATTATCAATCAGTTGCATTTAGGTTTGATCTATCACGACGATGTTTTTCAGGAAATAAACGTGGGTGATGAAATGCGCGGATTTATCACTAAAACCCGTCCCGATGGGAAAATTGATGTGAGTTTACAAAGGCCCGGTTACCGGAGTATTGAACCAAATGCCGAGCTTATTCTCGATAAATTAAAGAAAAACGAAGGTTATTTGAACCTTACCGATAAATCTTCTCCTGAAGCTATTCACAGTCAGTTAGGCATTAGCAAAAAGAGTTTCAAGCGTGCTGCCGGAAATCTTTATAAGCAAAGAAAAATTGATATTAAAGACGACGGAATTTATCTGAAAGAAGATTAGTAAAAGTAGCGTCCCCGGGGCGAATAATATTGGGAACCGTAATACATTCTTCGCTGGGTTTGCCTGTGAAGTGCATTTTGATAAATTCGCTGGTTCTGATAATAAGGATTAGAGTTTAAAGCATCATTATATACCTCGTCATTATCCCTAAGCCTGTAATTGTTTGAAATTTCGAAAGCTTTCTTCTTTTGATTTGTTGTAGGTAACGGCGAACCGATATCTACAGTGCGTTTTTTCATATTACGTTGGCTTTCAAGAATCCCAACCATATCTACGCTAGCGCGTTTTCCATCATCTACATTTATAAATTCGCCGCTTGGAAGATCAAAATCTCCTTTAAAGAATTGCTGTCCAAAACTAAGGTCGCTCCAGGAAGGCTCTATACTGTAATTGCTAATTTCAAAATCGGCAACATCCCAGTATTCCTGGGCAGAAACCGAAGTTATGCAGAATAAAAACAGACTTAGAAATAGAAAGCGAAATTTCATTTTTAGGGCTTTTGTCTTTAATATAGCAAAAACAATGCAAATCTATTTGCAACGCAAATATATTAAGATAAATTGAAAAGCTTATTTTTGAATAAAATAAAGACCTATGAGTGAAATCAACTGGAAAACTGTAAAAGAATACGAAGATATAACTTATAAAAAATCGGGTGGCGTGGCGCGAATAGCCTTTAACCGACCTGATGTTCGCAATGCTTTCAGGCCAAAAACAACCTCAGAACTTTTAGATGCCTTTCATAATGCACACGAAGATACTGAAATTGGCTGCGTTTTACTTTCGGCCGAAGGTCCTTCTACTAAAGATGGAAAATGGGCGTTTTGTAGCGGTGGAGATCAAAAAGCACGTGGGCACCAGGGTTACGTAGGTGAAGACGGTTATCATAGATTGAATATTTTGGAAGTTCAACGTCTAATACGGTTTATGCCAAAGGCTGTAATTTGTGTAGTTCCTGGCTGGGCAGTAGGAGGTGGGCATAGTTTGCACGTAGTTTGCGATTTAACTCTTGCCAGCAAAGAACACGCTATTTTTAAACAAACCGATGCCGATGTAACGAGTTTTGATGCCGGTTATGGTTCAGCTTATTTGGCAAAAATGGTAGGGCAGAAGAAGGCACGGGAAATCTTTTTCCTCGGAAGAAATTATTCGGCACAGGAAGCTTACGAAATGGGGATGGTGAATGCGGTTATTCCGCACGATGAGTTGGAAGATACTGCTTACGAATGGGCGCAGGAAATTATGGCAAAATCACCAACTTCCATTAAAATGTTGAAATTCGCCATGAATATGACCGATGACGGAATGGTGGGCCAGCAGGTTTTTGCAGGAGAAGTTACCAGACTTGCCTATATGACAGATGAAGCTAAAGAAGGTCGTGATGCTTTTCTGGAAAAAAGAAAACCAAATTTTGACAAAAAATGGATCCCGTAGCCAAGGACTTTAGTAACGAACAAATAGATTTAGCTTCCCTGCCCCAATATGAGCAGGTAGCTTTTTCTTCAGTTTCGTCTAAATATCTTATAAAAATGAATATTCAGACGGGCATTTTTATGCTCGTTCTGACTATTGCACTGGGAGTGTTTTGGTTTTTTCAGCTAAATTATGCTCAGTCGGGGATTATTTTTGGCTTTGTATTAGTCGCTTTTATATTTAGATTTTGGAATAATTATAAATTGCTTCAGAGTTTGGGATATGCGATTAGGGAAAAAGACATTATTTATAAAAGAGGGTTTGTTTTTAGTAAAATCACCGTAATTCCATTTAACCGAGTGCAGCACGCATCGATTTCACGAGGAATTTGGGATAAGCTTTTAGGAATTTCCAGCCTTAATATTTTTACTGCAGGTGGAGGCGCAAGCGATATTTCTATTCCCGGTTTAGAACCCGAAATGGCTGTGCAATTAAAAGAAGCTATTGCGGTTAAGATTTCTAATGATGAATCCTGAAGCCTACAGCAATCCCCAGCGCCAATCTATAGCCGGTATTCTTCTTATTTTTATTTCCAGCATTTATAAATTATTTAGATCTTTCTGGGCGGTGGTCGCGTATTTGTTGGTTAGTGGCCCCAGTAGAACGACTTTAATTTATATTGGTCTTGCATTGCTTTTAATTGGGTTCTTAGCCCTTATCTATAGCTACCTGTACTATCGCAAATTTATTTTTTATATAGATTATAAGCGGGAGGAATTTGTATTAGAAAAAGGGATTTTTTCTACCGAAAATACTGCGATTCCTTTTGATAAAATTCAGCAGGTTTATTTTAAACGTTCTATTCTTCAACGAATAATCAAGGTTTACAGCCTGGTAATAGAAACTGCCGGGAGTAATCTTAAAGAAGTTGAAATAAAAGCTGTTTCTGAAGAGGATGCCAATAAAATTTCAAAAATCTTATTAAAAGCGAAAGCTGAAAAAACCGAGGAGACTTCATTAGAAGAAGAATCTGAAAAAACAGAGGAAAATAAAGAGGTTTTTTGGACTCATAAAGTAGGATTTCTCACGCTCCTTAAAATTGGGATTAGTACTAATTATTTACGCGGGCTTTCGTTAGTGTTTGCCTTTGTAATGACTATTTATAATAGGGTAAATACCTATTTTAAAGATCAGGTAGAAGATGTAGAGGTTTATTTTGATCAGTTTTCCGGGGTTTTACAATCTATCGGTTTTTTAGCGATCCTTTTTGTGTTGCTTTTACTTTTAAGTATTAGTATTACGATTATTGAAGTTTTTATCAAATATTATGGTTTGACTATTCAGCAGAATAGGGATAAAATGGAGGTGGAGATGGGGTTGAAAACCAATACCAAGGTTTCCCTGCAACCGAGACGGCTTCAGTTAATGCGAATTAAAACAAACCCGGTCCAGGAGCGTTTAAATCTTTATGAGGCCCAAATTTCTTTATCAAGTAGTGAAAATGAACTACAGAAGAATAAAATAAAGATTCCGGGTCTTGGAAAAGAAATTGTAGAAAAAATAAAATATTTTTTATATCCAGAATCTTCTAAATCTAGTTTCAGCACAACCTTTAGACCAGATAAATTATTATTATTCAGAAAAATTTCCCTGGCAATGTTACCGGTAGTTCTTTTTCTTGCCTTCTGGTATTTTTTAGACTTTATAAACCTAAAATTAGGTGCTGTTTTAGCAATAGCGGGAGTATATACTATCGCAGCTTTAACTTTACAAATACTCGCTTTTAGAGCCCGTAAACTTATAATCACCGAAGAATTTCTACAGAAGAAAACCGGCTTTTGGAACAAAACCGAAGAAACCCTGGAATTATTTAGGATTCAATCTATAAGTGTAAAGCAGCCTATTTGGTACCGCAGAAAGAACCTGGTAAATGTAGTTTTTCATACCGCAGGTGGTGATCTTAAGTTTTATGCGGTGAATACTGGTATAATTCAATACGTAAATTATGTATTATATAAGGCAGAGGTTAGTTCGAAAAACTGGATGTGAGAAGGTAAAAAGTGATAAAAATCCTTTTTTTTATAAAACTTTACGCAACCTTTAGCACATTTTTGCATCTTTTATGAAGACATTCAATAAATACTGTATGAAAATCTCAAATTTTTTCCTTTTTTTCCTAGTGCTTTTTTCTTGTTCTGAGAATGAAAATAATAATAGTGCAATTACTGGTGAGAGCGGGGTTAGTTATAATGAAAGTAAGAAGGTGTGGAGCGAGCTCAAGAATATTAACGGAAATTCTTATAGTTATACAATTAGTTTTATTTCCTGGAGCGGATTTGGTAACCGAACAATCATATCGGTAAAAGATGGTATTATTAGTAAAAGGGAATATCTTTATTATGAACAGACATATAGCGACGAGGGTGAAATGGTAGAAGTGGAAATTAAATCTTATACAGAAACCGGTGAGGAAATTGGTAGTAATTCTGAAGGTTTTGATCCTTTGCTCATAGATGAATTATATCAAACCTGTCTATCTGATTATTTAAATATTAATAAAGCAGATAATGAGATTTATTTTAATACAGATGAAGCCGGAATAATCTCCAATTGTGGTTTTGTTGAAACAGGCTGTGTAGATGATTGTTTTAGGGGCTTTAGAATCAGTGAATTTAATTGGCTGTAAATTTCCAGAACCCCTACTAACTGAAATATCAGAAAATCAAAAATCCCCAATCTAATTTTAGACTGGGGATTCTCATTTAAACAATTAACAAGATTTATCGTATCGCCGGATATTCCTCGGGGTTTACTTCATTAAAAATCGAATAAACCTTTTCAAAAATATCTTCTGCTGAAGGTTTACTAAAATAATCACCATCAGTCCCGTAAGCCGGGCGGTGTTCCTTAGCGGTTAGGGTTTGCGGTTTACTGTCCAGGTATCTCCAGGCGTTTTGTTCATTTAAAACCTTATCTAAAATAAATGCTGAAGCTCCTCCCGGAACATCCTCGTCTATAACTAGAAGTCGGTTGGTTTTTTCTACACTTTTTACAATGTCGTGATCTAAATCAAAAGGTAGTAGAGACTGTGCATCTATTACTTCTGCATTAATTCCATATTCGCCTAATTCTTCAGCAGTTTGGCAAACTATTCTTAAAGTAGAACCATAAGAAATTAAAGTGATATCACTACCTTCTCTTACCGTTTCAACCTTACCAATTGGTGTTCTAAGATCGGGTAAGTTACTCGGTTTTTTCTCTTTTAAACGGTAACCGTTTAAACATTCTACTAATAATGCAGGGGTATCCTGTTCCAGTAAAGTATTATAAAAACCTGCAGCCTTAGTCATATTTCTCGGTACTAAAACATACATACCGCGTACCAGGTTTAAAATTCCACCCATTTGTGAACCACTGTGCCAAATTCCTTCTAAACGGTGACCACGAGTTCTTATAATTAGTGGAGCTTTTTGTTTTCCTTTAGTACGGTATTGTAAGGTTGCCAAATCATCACTCATTCCCTGTAAGGCGTACATCACGTAGTCCAGGTATTGAATTTCGGCAATTGGTCTAAGACCTCTCATTGCCATTCCTATGCCCTGGCCAAGAATAGTGGCTTCGCGAATACCAACATCGGCTACCCGTAGTTTTCCATATTTTTTTTGAAGACCTTCCAGTCCCTGGTTTACATCGCCAATTTCACCCGCATCTTCACCAAAAATTAATGTTTCAGGAATATTACCAAAAATCTGGTCGAAGTTATCTCTTAAAATAATTCTTCCATCAACTTCAGCTGAATCCTCATCATATTCCGGTAAAACTTCAGAAAGAACTCCTTTATTTTCGATATATAAATGACTGTTATAATCATTCGCCATATCTTTCTCAAAATCTGTGAACCAATCCAGTAATTGGGATTTTTCTTCTGAATTTTCTTTTCTAACAGCTCTTAAAGTTTTTCTTGCAACAACTGCAAGATCTTTTTTAAGCGGTTCTTTATTTGAGTTAAGATCTTTTGCCAGTTTAACTACACTCTCTTTTTCTTCGGTATTCTTTGCCAGTTTAGATAGTACCGCGAGTAACTCTTTTTGCTTTTCTTTTGTAGGCTGTAAATAGTTGTTCCAGGCTTTTTTCTTGCCTTCTCTTACTTTGCGCTTAATTTCTTTCTCAATATTTTGCAGCTCTTCATCTGTGCTAATATTGTTTTCAAGAATCCATTCTCTAAACTTTACATTACAGTCGTATTCACGTTCCCAGGAAAGGCGTTGTTCATTTTTGTAACGCTCGTGAGAACCAGAGGTAGAATGCCCTTGCGGCTGTGTAAGTTCTACCACGTGAATAAGTACCGGGCAATGTTCTTTTCTGGCTATTTTTTCGGCTTTTTCGTAGGCTTCAATTAGCGCTACATAATCCCAGCCATTCACTACGATTATTTCGTAGCCTTTTTCATCTTCATTTCTTTGGAAACCTTTTACGATTTCAGATATGTTTTCTTTTGTAGTTTGATGTTTCGCGTGTACCGAAATTCCATATTCGTCGTCCCATACGCTTAAAACCATAGGCACCTGCATAACGCCGGCAGCGTTTAGGGTTTCCCAAAAATGACCTTCACTGGTACTGGCGTTTCCAATAGTACCCCAGGCAATTTCATTTCCATTTTCTGAAAATTTTTCAGATGGAATACCTGCTACGTTTCTATATATTTTAGAAGCCTGTGCGAGTCCCAAAAGTCTTGGCATTTGACCGGCGGTAGGAGAAATATCTGCACTGGAGTTTTTTTGTTCCATCAGGTTTTTCCAGCTACCGTCTTCATTAAGGCTGTGAGTGGTAAAGTGTCCTCCCATTTGTCTTCCGCCAGACATTGGTTCATTCTCCAGGTTAGAATCGGCATACAAACCGGAAAAGAATTGTTCTATGCTAAATTGATTAATGGCCATCATAAAAGTTTGATCACGATAGTAACCAGACCTAAAATCACCATTTTTAAAAGCCTTTGCCATTGCAAGCTGTGGCACTTCTTTTCCATCGCCAAAGATCCCGAATTTAGCCTTTCCGGTAAGCACTTCACGTCTTCCCAGGAGGCTGCATTCCCGGCTGGTAACGGCAATGTTGTAATCTGCCAGCACCTCGGCCTTGAAATCTTCAAATGAAATTGAATCTTTAGTTTTTGTTTCGCTTTGCATGAACGTAATTTATGAATAATAACAAATGTAACGAAAACTTAGATTGTACACAATTCATTAAAATCAAAATATTTTAAGAAAAGTATATTTTAAAGGATTTTTATTGTATTTACTCAAATGAAATATCAGTTTTAATAGTAAATACTGATTAATATGTAATTGAATTGAAGAATGCTAAGAATTACCTAAGCATTTAAATATTTGTTAATACCAGCGACGGGTAAATAACCTAATTAATGTATTTATATCTAAGGAAACAATAAATCTTATTTTCTGATCGTAATTTTCCTGGGCTACTTCCCAGCCTAAATTGGAATAAACAGGAAAGAAAACTTCAAAATAATCGTCTACTAAACTTAAGCGTACCCCAGAGTCGTATAAAAACCGCGCATTTTGGTGCTGATTTTTAACCAAACCTACATCGCCATATATAAAAAACCATTTGTATAGGTTAGTACTGGCATTTAAAGTAGTTAGCCATTGGTTGGCATATTCAGGCTGTAATTGAGATTTGAACCCGCCTTCTGCCACTATAATTTGCTGACTGAATAGACCGGAGCCCTGGCTTCTTCCGTAGTAATTATAATCAAAAAGATAATCTGTAGGGCGATCTAAGGCAAAACTAAAATAATCGGTTTCCATATTATCGCTATACAAAAATGTACCGGTAAATAAGCGAAGATTTATTTGCCGATTATTTCTAAATAGTTTTCGATATTCCAGGCTCATAGAAATTTTACTGAATTTTTCAGCCAGTTGAAAATCAAAAGAAGCACTGTAGTAATCTACTAAATGAGGCTTACTGTACCTGTAATTAATATTAAAAACATTGTAATTGGGTTCGTCTAAAGTTTTATCAGGATCGCTATCCCGCCTTACATTTACATTTCTAATTAGCAGATTTTGACGCTCATTATCCCGTAAATATTTATCTCTAAAAGAAAAACTTAAAAATGGAGTATATTTTTCATAGAAGAGATCGTAGCCATATGAATAGCGCGTGCCTCCAATACCGTAAGAAATTTTGTAGAGTTCCTTATTTTCAAACTGGTGGGTATTGCTAAAAGAGGCCGATCCAACTATGGTTTCACTATTAAAACCATATTTAGGTGAAATATTAAAATTGAAGGTTTTAGAAAGTACTGTTTTATTATACAATTTGGGCCCAATAGAAATACCATCGTAGAGGTTATAATTAAATTCTGGCATAAAAAACAACTGGTTATACCGGGGGTCTTCTATATCCTGAAGTAATCTAAACTGAAGCGGTTTATTAAAGAGTTTAGTCACCGCTTTATAATTATCCCGTTGATTGAATTCCGGAATATTTTGTTCGTAATTTAATGCGAGCCTGTCTACACCCTGCCTTGGGATTTCAACTGTTTTGGTTTTATCTATATTATCTACCCATTTTTTAAAGATTACTTCTCCATCTTTTAAACCATATAAAGAAATAGGAAAATTGGTATTTCTTTTATTTTTAATGGTTACCCGCAGCGAATCTTTTGTTTCATTTAGTCTTTGAATGGTAAAATCTATTTTTTTATTGGAGTCTACATAATCCTGGAAAAACCACGAAATATCTTTTGTTGCATGGCTTTTTAAGCTCTCCTCAAAATCTTTTGCAGTACTGGGACGCATATTATTTTCCTGGTAGAAATCTTTAACAGCTTCTTTTATTTTATCATTTTCCAGGTAATCTTCAAGATATTTTAAGCCCACTCCTGCTTTATAGGCATTAGCAATATTTTTATTGAATTTAACCAGGGAATCCTGCGCGGTTCTAAGCGGTTGGTCTAAATTCATTCTTGCCATATTCATATAAAGAAACTGGTACTGGTCGTTAAATTCCAAGTCTGCTGCGTGAAACCATCGTATACCAATAATATTACTTAGGTTTCCTAAAAGTTTCATATTAGGATAATACTCATTTACATAATCTATCATTAAAGAAACCAGGATGGCATCATGAACCCATTGTTCTTTCCGCGGATTAATGTGCACCGAATTTTTTAGCAAATAATTAGTAATGGTTTTAAACTGCTTAATATCGTATTGAAAACCATCTGGAAAAGGACGAATAAAGCCAGGTAATTGGTTTAAACCATAAATAGGACTTATTAAATAATCGTCCCGTGTTACAAAAATGTTTTGATGAGGATATTCCCCAAGTCTTTTGTTATAGTATTTTAAAATACGATCTAATAAAATTCTTTTTATTTCAGGCTGAAGTTCATCATCATCTACATTTGTAAATATTTCGTGATCTTCGGTTCTAATAGACTCAAAAATGAAAGAGTTGGTTAGGTATAATTTAGTGTCTAATTGATCTTTCCCTGAAAGTTTTACGGTTTTTGAGCCATTACTCGTACTAACACCTTCAAAATCCAGCGCCGAGCCTACATAGTATTTAGGTGGAGTGGTAAGGGTAATTTCAACATCATGCATTGCATTATATTGATCGCCTAAATCTTTATGGCTGTAAACTTCCCAATTTCCGTTTTTGTAAACGCCAGGAGTAATATACCAATACCGGAGTTTATAATTATTATTTGAATCTACCCCGTAACGAGTAAATTTATCTATAGGAATCTTTACCTGGTAATCTAAATTAATGGTGATACTATTACCGGGTAGTAAAGGTTTATAAAGTTTAACTCTAATAAGGTCCTGGGCCAGGTATGGGCGTTCCCAAATTAAGGCTTCATCTTCGGTATTGCTGAGTTTATTAATATAGGTAGTACCTCGCTCTTCATTTTTAGCAAACCTGAAGCGTCTCGCAAATTCTTCGGCAAAACGTTTTGCAAGGGGAGTGTCTTTTGCACTAAAGGCATTTGCCCAATCGTTAAGATAAATTTGGGTAAGAGTATCGTTACTGGAGTTAGTATACACCAATTCCTGCTCTATGGTAAAAGTATGTGTACTATCGTTTAAGTGAGCTTGTAAAGAGATGGAGTTTTGTGCAAAACCCCATCCAATTCCCACAAAAAAAAATAAATAAAACAGATAAAATCTCAATGGGAATATATTTAACGTAACACAGAATTCGAGCTAAATATAATCAAAGTTTTTTTCCCTTCTTAAGATTTGATTAAAAGTTAGGGCTAAGATTATATTCCCCGTAGAATTCGTTTAGAATTTCAATAACTTCATCTTCGGTATCTACAACCTGAACAAGATCCATATCTGGAGCGCTAATGTTTTGAAAGGTATCTAAAAGTGTTTTTTGAACCCAGTCTACAAGACCTCCCCAAAAATCCCTTCCTACTAAAATAATAGGGAATTTATCTATTTTATGGGTTTGAATAAGGGTGATGGCTTCAAAAAGTTCGTCTAAAGTTCCAAAACCGCCCGGCATAACTACAAATCCCTGTGAATATTTTACAAACATTACTTTTCTAACAAAAAAGTAATCAAAATCCAGGCTTTTATCATTATCAATATATGGGTTGTCGTGTTGCTCGAAAGGTAAATCTATATTTAATCCTACAGAAGTTCCGCCTCCAAGATGAGCACCTTTATTACCGGCTTCCATAATTCCCGGGCCACCACCGGTAATTACGCCGTAGCCGTTTTCAACGATTTTTTTTGATATTTTTTCAGCTAGTTTATAATACTTTTGATCTGGTTTGGTTCTGGCTGAACCAAAAATTGAAACACAGGGACCAATTTGACTTAGCTTTTCGTAGCCATTTACAAATTCGCCCATTATTTTAAATATGGCCCATGAATCGTTTGTTTTAATTTCGTTCCAGGCTTTATTTTTAAGATTTTTATTCATATTATAATTAATATAGTTAGTGTAATTCTTTTTTAAGGAAACCGGCAGTATAACTCTTTTTTGATTTGGCCACTTCTTCTGGGGTGCCTTTAGCGATAACTTTTCCGCCATTTTTTCCGCCTTCGGGACCAATATCAATTATATAATCGGCCATTTTTATTACATCCATATTATGTTCTATAATAAGTACGGTGTTTCCTTTATTTGTTAATTCGTTTAAAACATCCATTAATACCCGAATATCTTCGAAGTGCAAACCGGTGGTTGGCTCGTCTAAAATATAAAAAGTATTTCCCGTATCACGTTTTGAAAGTTCTGTAGCAAGTTTAATTCGCTGGGCCTCCCCTCCAGATAGCGTGGTACTTTGTTGGCCAAGCGTGATATACCCTAAACCAACATCTTTTATGGTTTTTAATTTTCTATATATTTTGGGAATTGGTTCGAAGAAAGTGGTTGCATCATTGATGGTCATTTCTAAAACATCAGCAATCGACTTTCCCTTGTACCTAATTTCCAGAGTTTCTCGATTGAAGCGTTTTCCCTGGCAGGTTTCACATTCTACGTAAACGTCCGGAAGGAAATTCATTTCAATAACACGTAATCCACCACCTCTACAAGTTTCGCATCTGCCACCTTTTACGTTAAAGCTAAATCTTCCGGGTTTATAACCACGAATTAGCGACTCGGGGGTTTTTGCAAAAAGACTCCTAATTTCTGAAAATACGCCAGTATACGTAGCTGGGTTAGATCTTGGAGTTCTACCAATTGGTGTCTGGTTAATATCAATTACTTTATCGGCATTATCAAGACCTTTAATGCTTTTATATGGTTTTGGTTCTTTTACGCCATTAAAATAATGGGCATTCATAATAGGATAAAGCGTCTCGTTGATAAGCGTAGATTTTCCACTTCCCGAAACTCCCGTAACCGCAATCATTTGCCCTAAAGGAATTTTAATAGAAACATTTTTAAGGTTGTTTCCGGTTGCTCCTTTTAGTTCTATATGCTTTCCATTTCCCTTTCTTCTTTCTTTAGGAACTGAAATTTCTTTGGTTCCGTTTAGATAGGAAGCAGTAAGCGTATCGTGTTTTAATAATTCTGAAGGCGGGCCTTCACTTATAATTTCACCACCGTGTTTTCCGGCTCTGGGCCCAATATCAATCACATAATCGGCGCGTTCTATCATATCTTTATCGTGTTCTACCACAATCACAGAATTGCCAATATCCCTTAGAGAAATAAGTGAATTAATAAGTTTTTCGTTATCACGCTGATGTAAACCAATACTAGGTTCATCTAAAATATAAAGAACACCTACTAATTGGGAACCAATTTGTGTAGCCAGTCTAATTCTTTGTGCTTCTCCGCCAGAAAGCGATTTAGAACCGCGGTTAAGGGAAAGATAGGTAAGCCCAACGTCTACCAGAAAACCAATTCTCGTTCTAATTTCTTTAATAACTTCAGCAGCAATTTTGTTTTGTTTTTCGCTTAGCTTTTTCTCTAACCCAACAAACCATTTAGCCAAATCTTCAATATCCATTAAAGAAAGTTCGGCTATATTTTTATCGTTAATTCTAAAATAAAGCGATTCTTTTTTGAGTCGGCTGCCTTCACAAACGGGACATTCAACTTTATCCATATATTCTTTGGCCCAGCGTCTTAAAGAAGTAGAATCGTTATTATTAAAAGTAGTTTCAATAAAAGTTGCTACGCCTTCAAAATTAATCTTAAACTCCCGGTTTACACCAAGGCTTTTAGATTCTTTGGTAAAAGTCTCTTTGCCCCCGTAAAGTATAAACTTCATTGCGGCATCTGGTATTTTAGAAACAGGATCTGTAAGTTTAAAGTCCCAGCGCTCAGCAATTAATTCCAGCTGAGAAAAAACCCAGTTCTTTTTTTGCGGACCGTGAGGAGCCAGTGCTCCATTTTTGATCGACTTAGAATTATCTGGAATAATTTTATCAATATTCACCTGGTATAAAGTGCCAATCCCGTTACAGCTTGGGCAGGCACCTTTAGGCGAATTAAAGGAAAAAGTATTGGGCTCAGGATTAGGATAAGAAATTCCCGTTGTGGGGCACATTAAATTCCTGCTAAAATACCGAACATTTTCAGTTTCCTGGTCTAAAATAATTAGCGTATCACTACCATGATACATCGCGGTTTTTATACTTTCGTCCAGGCGCTTTTGTGCATCGGTCTTATCATCAATTTTTAAGCGATCTATTACAATCTCTATATCGTGGGTTTTGTACCGGTCCAGTTTCATTCCTTTTACCAGGTCCCTAACTTCACCATTTACCCTTGCTTTAAGAAATCCCTGCTTGGCTATTTGCTCAAATAATTCACGGTAATGCCCTTTTCTGGATTTCACCACGGGAGCCAAAACACTTACTTTTTTCCCTTTAAAATCTTTTAAAATAAGATCTTTTATTTGGCTATCGGTATAGCTAACCATTTTCTCCCCGGTCTTATAACTATAAGCTTCACCGGCACGCGCGTAGAGTAAGCGTAGGAAATCGTAAATCTCTGTAATAGTCCCAACCGTACTTCGCGGATTTTTACTGGTGGTTTTTTGTTCTATAGCAATAACAGGGGAGAGACCTTCAATTTTATCTACATCGGGACGCTCCAGACCACCCAAAAATTGGCGGGCATAAGCAGAGAAGGTTTCAATATACCGCCGCTGGCCTTCGGCATAAATCGTATCAAAAGCCAGGGAAGACTTCCCGGATCCCGAAAGACCGGTAATCACAACCAGTTTCTCTCTGGGAATATTAACATCTATATTTTTAAGATTATGGACGCGAGCCCCTAATACCTCTATAAATTCTTCGGTTTTAGCCATATTTTTTATCAAGGGGGCAAAGGTACTTAAAGTGTTGCTAACTAAAAAGAAAGGAAGTTTCTGGGAGTGTTAATTATGGTTTAAAGTTTTTTAAAGAGGAATTAGCAATAAAATTTTAGCGTGGTTAAGGTGGTGAAAAAACAAATTTTTAGAAACATAAAATTTATCGGCTATAATGCTCCTTTTATCCTTTGTTTATTCTGTTGATTGTCAGTATAATATTACTTTATTTTTTTGCATAAAATAAGGATAATCCCCTATATTTGAGATACCAAATCTTCATGAAATTTTTTTTCATCCCCCCAGAAAAGTATTAAACCTACAAGTAGGTAGTTTTTAGCCCCATCAGTTTTGCCCCGTTATTTTTAACCCCCCACGTAAGATTTAAAACATCCAGACCCTTCTATTGTTATGTTTTAAATCTATCAATTTAATTTTTTGTGGACCTACTCCACAGTTTTTACTAACTGGCTAAATAGCCGCAAAATTGATGTATTATGATAACAGAAAAAAAGCAGTTGTTGCTTATTACCAACAAACAAAGTATGGTAGACTGTGTTCAGGAGGGTGTTAGTATGCAATTTGAAGTAGCTCACGCAAACTCTTTGCATACTGGCTTTAACATGGCACTTAATTTATTACCCGATATAATCTTATTAGATTATTCTTCCTTTAGATCGGGTAGGAATTTTAAGAATATCGCCAATTTTAAATCAAATCATTTTCTTACTAAAGCCTGGCTGGTTGTTTATGCCGAAGAACGATATAGGGCCGAAGCTGAAAGTAGATTTAGAAAAGTAGTAGATGAGTTTATATACTCTCCTACTATAGAGGCACTTTGCGGGAAGATTGTAAAACTGGTATATAGCAACCGTTCACTTTCCAATTATTGGAAAGACGCTTTTATGGGAATGTTTAATATTATTTCCCAACCGGTAGTGCTACTGGATCAAAATGAAATTGTAGCGATGAACGATGCTTTTAAGCAAAGTTTTGATGTGAAAGAGAAAAAGGGTTTAAAACTTACCGATTTCGTGAAATGCGAAAATGTACAAAAGGTTAAAGATAGTTTAAGAAATTTTGCCCGCGGTAAACATATAAAGGCAGCCACTAAGACTGCCTTACTATTAAGGAATGATAAGGTGAGAAATGCCCGTATTAATTTTTCTAAGTTAAACAGGAATTTTGGGCATCAATTTGTCATGTTTATTGATCTTATGGAAGAAAGCGAAGTGATTAATGACCGAATAGGCACTGCTTCTGAAGAAGTAGAAAATTGCTTCAAACAAAATAGCCAGCTCACCGATTTTAAATTCACTAATAGAGAGAAGGAAATTATTGAATTACTTATTAAAGGCTATAAAACCAAAGATATATCTGAAGCGTTGTTTATCTCCCCAAAAACAATAGAAAAACATCGTTCTAATATTATAAAGAGAACCAACTCTGATACTATCCTGGAGAGCATAATATATGCGATAAATCATAAGCTTATAGATTATCAAAAAGTCTAAAAATTAGACTTTTCGGTAAAATAGGGGAGAAAACCCCTATAGCATGATAGGAAAGAATTAGACTACATTTATCATATGAATTACTAGTCACCCCACTTCACTAGTATTTACCTCAGCCTATTTTTTTTGAGCCCCCCAACAAGTAGTATTGATATATCAAGATGCTCTTTACAGAGTCATATTTATATATATTGTTTTAACCATTCTAAATATTTATTAACCAAAACTTTAGTGTTATGAAAAACCTAAAAAATTACCTTTCAAGCGTCGTTATTATCGCGATGTTATTTGCATCTTGTAGTAAAGATGAACCCACAAACAATGTGGGAACCGATGGAGAAATGGCGAGCATTTCCCTGGGAGCAGTTTTAAACGACCTGGATAGACAGGGATTACTAAAACAGTCTATTCCTGAATGTTCCGATGATGCTCCCATGTATGTAAGAGTTATTCTAACCCATGATTTGGGCGAAGAAGACGTAGTTGTTCCTGTAAATTTTGATGGAACTACTTATTTTACAGATTATGATGAAGATCTGGCAATTCCAATCCCTGCCGGAGAAACTACTACTTCTGTTAGTGTAACAGATTTCTGGGTGTACTCCGAAGAACCGGGTGAAAGTACATTGCCAATTTGGGTTACTCCAAAAGAAGATAGTGAGTATGAAAACTTTGTAAACGATCCGCTTCCAATTAATTTTGAACTTAGAGCCGGCTCAAAGAAATATGTTGATGTAGAAGTTTTATGTTTCGATGATAGAGAAGTAAACTTATACGGATATCAATTCTTTGACCTTGTACCAATTCCGCTAATTAAATTCTGTTTATTTGGAAACTTCTGTCCTTCAGAAGATGGTAGACACTACGTAGCCGGTTATACAGTTAATGTATGGATGGGCTCAGAAGCAGTTGGAGATCCAATTTACACTGAATCTAATACTGTAGATGAAGATGATACTACTGGTGACTATTATTCAGATCCATTATGTTTCTGGTTACCTGATACCGCTGAAACTGATACTTACTATTTTGAAATTACATTAGATAATACCGATGAGTATAGTTCAGACGATGCAGGAGAAGTAATTCTTGCTGGTCCTATCACTGATGAAGAAATTAGAATGTTTTATAGTGAAGACGACGATTCAACAATGGATTATTACCACTTTAATTATGGATGTGGTGGCGATAACCCTCCACCATTTGATGACCCAAGAACAGAAGCTAAACGTTACAAAGCCTGTTTAAAGAATTTAGGTGATTCAAATGCTGTAGGATTTGCATACCTGAAGTTACAGGGGAATCAATTAACTGCTACTACAGCAGCTACTGAACTTATTCCAGGAGATGTACCACAACATATCCATGAAAATGCAAGTTGTGATGCTTTTGGTTCGCCAATTTGGGATCTTGATTATACAGGAGATGTATGGCCTGTAGCTGACGGAGCTGGAAACTTATTCTACACCAGGACTTTTACTTTAACTCCTGCTCAGGTAGCAGCTGCTAATCTAGCTAATAGAACAGCTGTGTTACATGAGTCTGATATGACACCACTAGCTTGTGGAGAATTTGAAGAGTACTAAAACTCTTATAAGGTGTCCCAGTTTTTGGGACACCTTTTTAATTCCTTTTAAAACATAGAAACAATGAAGAATTTAAAATTAATGCTGGCCATTTTCGTGGCTACGGGGATGTTATTTTCGTCCTGTAGTAAAGAAGAGACCAATGAGCCCTCTGTAAACGAGGAAATGGGTAGTATCTCTATAGGTGCTATTTTGAATGATCTTGTGAATGATAATCGTCAGGCTATTTCAGATGAAATCCCGGAATGTTCTGATGATACACCAATGTATGCCTGGATAGTACTTACCCACGAATTGGGAACTGAAGATGTAGTTGTACCTATTCTCTTTGATGGTGATACTTATTTCACTGATTACGAAGAAGATCTGGAAATTCCAATTCCGGCTAACGAAACTACAACCGCAGTAAGTCTTACCACTTTTATGGTGTATGCTGAAGAACCAGGAGAAGGTGTTTCACCTATATGGGTAGCACCAACTGACGAAGGTGAATATAAGAACTTTGTGAATGATGCTTTACCTATCAATTTTGATTTAAGAGCAGGATCTAAAAAATATTTGGATGTTGAAGTCTTATGTTTTGACGATAGAGATGTAAATCTATATGGATACCAATTCTTTGATCTTATTCCAATAGAGTTATACGAGTTCTGTGTATTTGCTAACTACTGTACCGATAATGGTAAACATTATACTGCAAATTATAATGTTGATATAGATTATATAAGAGAAGGAGAGGATGATATTAACTTATATACCAATAGATCTCCTGAGACCGGAAATACCGAAGATGATAATTCGGGTGACTGGTATGCTGAACCACTATGTTTAGCAATTCCGGCTCCTATGTATGACGAGTTAGACACTGAGGCATACTTAAGAGTAACCGTTACTTTGGCCAGTTGGGCTGATAATTACGGAACACCTGGTGCTGAAGAGCCTGAAATTATCTATTTAAGCTGGAACGATGTACAATCATATTTTGGTGATAATGACACTATAGATTATGAACATATTTTCTTTAACTGTGGAGATGATCCTATACTTGATTGTCCAATAACTGAAGAGGATACCGATGGTGACTGTGTACCTAATGAAGATGATTTATGTGAAGGCTACGATGATGATGAAGACATGGATGAAGACGGTATTCCAGATGGGTGTGATCAATGTCCAGAAGAAGCCGGTGATCCATTAGATGGTGGTTGTCCTATAGATGATTGTGCTGGAGATGCTGATAGTGATGGATTAAATGATTGTGAAGATGAATGTCCTTACCAGGCAGGTCCAGAGTCTAATAATGGATGTCCTGAAGAAGGTGGGGATACCTGCGAAACCGCTTATATGGAAGGAGATACTGCTCTTAATACCTTAGCAAATGCTAATCGATGGGGTTGGGCAGAACACTACCAAACAGGTATAGATGGAAGTAGTAATACTTTCGATATTTGGGCAGGTGCTGCACAGAATAATACTTCTAAAGGCGAACATATAGCCACAGCGGAGATTTCTGTAAATGGTGATGATATTACTTTGGAAATCACCCTGGAACCCGGAGTGAGCTTAAGTGAGCTTCATATTAATTTAAGTGAAGTTGCACCATCAGGAAATGATGTTTTTGCACCCGGACAGTATAATCTTAATGATGAAGTTGATGCAAATACTCTTACCTATACCTGGACAAGAGACTATAGTAATGACTTCTATATTATTGTTCATGCCGTAGCTTGCTATTAAAATGAAAAGCTAACTACCAGGAGGATATGAAACCTTCTGGTAGTTTATTAACCATTCTAAATATTTAATCCAAAAACTTTAATTATGATACTTCTAAGAAAATATCTGGCCATTGTGGCCGTTTTTTCCCTCTTTTTTACCTCGTGTACAAAAGATGAGGAAGGAACCTTAATCAACGATCCAGGTTCAGAGAGTTTTGCTGAATTAAGTCTGGGGGCAAACCTTAATGACTTTGTAAACCGTGCAGCGGTCAAGCAAAGTATTCCCGACTGTTCATCTGACGCTCCAGCCTATGCGCATATAGAATTAACACATAATGCAGGTACAGACCTGGAAGGTGTTATTAATGTAAATGTTCCTATTTTAAGCGAAGATGGAAGCTTTTTCACTGATTATGACGAAGATTTAAAAATTCCTGTAGCAAATGCTGATGATAAAACAGCTACGGTTTCAGTCACTACCTTCCTGGTATATGATGGTGATCCAGATGATGCAGGATCTACCGTCATTTGGGCTGCACCGGCAACTACCAGTGAATATGGAGCTTTTGTGAATCAGGGTCTTCCATATAACTTTCCAATAAGAGCAGGTTCAAAAAAATATGTGGATATTGAAGTGCTGTGTTTTGATGACCGTGAGGTAAATTTATATGGTTATCAATTCTTTGATCTGGTACCTGAGGTACTTCACGAAGTGTGTATTTTTGCAAACTATTGTGATGATGATGGAAGACACTATACTGCCAATTACAGCCTTGAGGTTATATATATCGGTGGAGACGAAGATAAAACTTTGTATACAAGCATGGATCTACCAGAAGATAGCTATGGGTTTGATGAAGATACCGGTGATTATTATGCTGATCCTTTCTGCTTCGCAGTTCCAGCGCCTATGTTTGATGAAACCAGTACTACAGAATATATAAGAATAATTGCAACTTTATCAAATTGGGAAGGAAATTATCCAACTCCTGCTGAGGAAGAAATTGTTCTTAATCTTACCTGGTCACAAATAATGGAGAGTGTTCGTGAAGATGGTACTATTGATTATTTCCATATCCTATTCTGCGACGATGATGATCCAGGAAACGGGAATGGAGAAGAGTGTGATCCTCAAGATCCTGCTGCTGATTGTGATAACGATACAATACCTAACGGACAGGATAATTGCCCAGCTACTCCCAATACAGATCAAGCCGATCTGGATGAAGATGGAATAGGAGACGTTTGTGACTCAGACATTGATGGAGATGATATCTTAAATGAAAATGAGAATCCTGGGTGTGTAAGAGATCCCGATCCAACATGTGGTGATTCAGTTGCAGAGTGTCCTACTTTACCATCAGCTGGCGACTGTGAAAGAGTTTACGTAGCCGGAACTGATGTAACTGATCTTACCGAGTGGATAGCAATAACAGATTCAGAACCATTACCAATTTTCATAGGTAATAATACAACCGTAGCATTAGGCTTGATTTCTTTTGATGCTGACGGAGATATGTTACTTATAAATACAAATACCAGTTTTTATCTGAAAGATTATAGGTTGGAAATTGTAGATGAATTGGGTGACGCAATTACATGTGTATACGAAGATGATCTAACGGCACCAGAGGATACCAATGAAGCTGATGTGGATGTAGAAGTTGCAGGAGATTTCTCTGGAACTGTCTATGTTCGTTTTTCTGCTAACGTTTGTTCAAGATCTGATACCTAGAATAAAATTACCCAGTAAATTTATAACCGGGGGGTGACTAATTCACTGGGTTTTTGTAATCCTCACTCTTGAAGATTACAAAAGAGGCTGTGCGAAATTTTCGCACAGCTTTTTTGTTAAAAAAATTAACAGAGTGGAAATAAGTCTGTATGTTGGCCAAAAGTTTCTGAGAATTTGCAGTTCAATTTTAATTAAAAACTGGCTGAAATAATAGCAAAAACAGTCCTTTAGGAAGAGGTGAAAAAGTATTTTTATTAAGTTTTATAAATTCCCAAATTGTTTTAAAACTGAAAAATCTTCATCCTTGTAGGAATCTGACTATTAAAATTTTAGAGTTGTAAAAGCCGGTTTTTTTGGAATGACCTTTGTAAATCCAGAATGAAATTTATATTAATTAAATCATAAAAAAAAGTAAACCCTACTTATGAAAAAAAGCAAATTTTTGTTACTACCTGTTCTAGCGATTCTGGCATGTAGTAAAGATCCAATTTCAGAAAATCAAGAAGCAGAAACGCAACTCAAACCAGAAGAAATCTCAGATCAACAATCAGAAATGGCCTTTCCCAACGTTCTGGGTCCCGTTTCCCAAATTTATTATGCCGGTCAAAAAATGCCCGTAGAAGACCATGGTAATGATTATGTTTACCAGGGTGATATTTTGATTCCTAAAGGTCAATCAAGCAAATCCCCACAATCTATTGTTTATAAGAACAAAGAGGCTATTCCGCAGGAAAAGAGTACAGGGCGTACTTCGGGAATGTGGCCAGATAATACCGTTTATTATTCTATAAATTCCAGCCTACCCGATAAAAACAGGGTTCACGATGCAATACGTCACTGGGAGAATAATACCCCGTTAAAGTTTGTTGAAAGGTCAGGACAATCTAACTACATATACTTTACTACCGGCTCCGGCTGTTCTTCTTATGTAGGGATGATTGGCGGTAGACAGAATATAACGCTATCTGATTACTGTAGCACCGGGAATACCATTCACGAAATTGGTCATGCCGTAGGACTTTGGCACGAACAAAGCCGTGTAGATAGGAATAATTATATTACGGTACACCTGGATAATGTGAGAAGCGGTACAGAGCATAATTTTCATACTTACGAAGCCAGTGGTCTTGATGGTGATGAATATACCACAAGCCTGGATTTTGAGTCTATAATGATGTATGGCGCTTATTCTTTTTCTAAGAATGGGGAGCCCACTATAACCAGAACAAATGGTAACACCTACCAGGTGCAACGTTCCGCACTTTCTTCAGGAGATATATCTGGCATTAAAAGTATGTATACAGATGATGGGTCAGAACCCAAATATGTAAATGGAGAATATTATACTCTTAACGGATTAACGGTACTCAGAAATTATGATAGATGGTATTATAATTCTAAATGGGGCTGGAAAGAAGTAGAGATTAAATATGGTTACTGGTTTTTTGTATAATTAAAAGGAAAACAGGTATCTATAAAAACCCGGGGGAAAACCTCCGGGTTTTTTATTTTTAAAATTTTGTGGCCTGCAAACTGTAGATTTAATTTCTACACCCTTTGTGGTTAAATTCCACAATTATTAGAATCAATATAAATCAAATTGGAAGCCTACGAATTTATTTATTTTATTAATTAAGTCGTGCGTTACTTCCTGTTGTTTAAAATGTCGATGAGCATTTTAAGAATATTTATTTAATGTTTTGATTTTCTGCGTTTTCCGGGAGAATATAAATAATTTAAGTTTATCGAGATTAATGGTATTTCATCTGGGTTCTCTTTTAGATTTTGAAAAAAGTTAGCTGATCTTTTCAGTTTTTTATATCTCTGTAAGAAAAAGACTAATAATTACAGGAATTGAATTTGGTTAATCTTACAGGGTTTTCCCCATACACTAGTTGCATTCCTCATCATAAATTAGTGTTAAGATTTAAAGGCAATATCCTACCAGCCTGAAAATTCCCCCCACTCAATTTACCCCTACACTGTGTATTGAAATACACCTGATTTAGTTCAGGTTAAATAATTAAACTATTTAGGCAATGAAAAAAATTATACGTTTTAGCCTGGGAATAATTCTAATATTGTTTTGTGTTGTTTCCTGTACAAAGGAAGAAGTAGGTAAGGAATTAGAAGAGTCTCATGCTGTAGGAAAACTTTCTTTTGGAAGTGTACTAAGCGACCTGGCCAACCGTAACCAGTTAAATAAACAAACTTCCTCTGATTCTTATGATATTCCACAATGTTCAAATGAGAATCCTCTGTTTGTTAGAGTTGCTATTAAGGTAAAGGATGAAAGTGGTAATTGGGTTTGGTATAAAAATTCTCACCAGGATAAGATTGAAATTCAAGTTAATCCAAACGGAACCGATTTGGATAATGATGGGAATTTGGATGCGTGGTTTACCCAGGAGTCAGCAGATCTGGAACTTGAAGAAGGAGAGTATAGCATAGAATATTTTGCGGTAGCCACTGCAGCCGGCAATGATGAGGCTGACATTATTTATATGGCTCCCAGGATTCCTAATGGAGATTTAGATTATACCCAAAGTATTCAATATCACAATTTCGTAGATAATCCATTACCAATACAAGTTAAGATACGTCCCGGGGTAAAATATTACCAACCGGTAGAAGTATTATGTTATGAAGAGCACTATGCTTTTGCCTTTGGTTATCTATTCTTCGATTTTAATACAACTAATTTAATTTACCTATGTACCTACGGCAATGTATGTGATGAAGATCAAAGACATATGCCTGCGCAATTTAAAATGAAAGTATGGAAAGACTCTAATGAGGCTGACTTGCTTGTTGTGGCCCAAAATGAAAGAAAGACCTTTAGTGATGAAAACGGCACCCATTATTATGCTGATGCACTCTGTTTTCCACTTCCCGAAATAGAAGAATATTATGCAAAAATATGGCTCGTGGAGGGCGAAACGGAAACTCTAATAAGAGAAGGAAGTTTTGATGCTGAAGATCTTGCTAACGTATACCAGGAAGAACAGCAGCATTATTACTACCATTTTAGAGAAGCTTGTTGCGATGAAGCAGGTAATTTCGATTTATTAAATGATTTAACCGAAAACGAAGGAGAATGTGAAGAAGAACCCCAGGATCCGGAAGAACCGGAAGACTGCGTACCTTGTGATAACAATGAGGGTGGGAAAATAAAGGAGCTAACGGTTAAATATTTAGGTGACGATGCAATTAATTTGGTGGTAACTCATAACGGTCCAGACTCTCCTTACGTAATATTTAACGGAGTTGTAAATAACAATGAAGAAATACTGTTGCCAGGGGAGGCAACAAATGGAGGACATCCTATTCCTTCAGTATGGACAGAATTGGAATTTACAATTTCAGAAACATCATATAATCTACATACAAGTTGCTCAGAGCCATTTTATCCGGGCCAAATTTTCGGAAATAATCTTTTTATGGTGGTGTCGGCAACCAACGTAGATAATCAATCAATATGCGAAATAGAATAAATTTAAATATTAAACTCATAGGCCTGTCATTGGGTGGTTCTTTTTACAGGCTTATTAATCAAACCTTTTATTAATTAATCTAAATTTTTTATTATGAAAAACTTTAAAATTTATTTGGCTTACGTCGCTCTTTTAGCGATGCTAATGACTTCCTGTAGTAAGGAAGACAATCCAGACAGTCCCGATGGACCAGCTGGTGAGGAGATGGGAGCGATTGGCTTTACTGCTTTGCTTCAGGATTTTAACCGTGAAATGCTAACCAAGCAATCGGAAGAAAATCCAACTCCTGGTACAGAAAATAATGGTCTACCAGCATGCCCAGAGGACAGTGAGGCAGAAGTCTTTGTTAGAGTTCAACTATTAGAGGGTGCTAATGGGGGTGATGTGTACACTAAAGATGGACAAACCTATTTTGATGTACCTGTAATCCCGCAAAATGATGGTACCTGGTTAACAGGTGAAGGAGCAAATGACGAATTAGAGCTCCCTGAAGGTGTATACAGAATTAACTATTTTGGAGTTTACGCTTCTGGTGGTGATGACAGTAGTGAAGATGATGATACTCTTCTTTATATGGCTCCTCGTGAAAATGACGATTATGGTCCTGCAGAATACCAAAATTTTGTGAATGACGCTTTACCAAGTGATCCTTTTTCTGTAAACAACGGTCAAAAGAAATATGTAGATGTACAAGTACTTTGTTATGATGAACATTTTGTAAACAAATATGGTTATTTGTTCTTCGATTTCGAAGAAGTAGATATTCTTTACTTATGTCTATTTGGAAATGAATGCGACGAGGATGGCCGACATACTCCAGCAATATTTGAATTTGAAGTATGGAATTACAGTGGAAACACACTTGATCCAAAAGGTTCACCTTTATTCGTTGCTGGAAATGAGTTGCTTCCTGGTGAAGATGAATACGGTACTTATGAATATGCCGAACCGGTATGTGTACAACTCCCTGACGATCCAAACGAAATTGACATTTATTATGGAGAAGTTTGGTTATTAGATGATGATGGGAACCGTGAAAAACTCATTAGAGTAGGAGAATTTGATGAAAATGATGTTTGGGATTTAGATTATTCTGTAGATGGTAATGGTGATTCAACTAGTAACTACTACCACTTTAGAGAAGGAGCTTGTTCAAACCAGGATGATTCAGACCCTTGCTTGTTTTCAGAGCCGGTAAAGTATGCTAATCACTTCGATGGCGCTAGTTTAGATGGGTTTAAAGGATGGGATGGAACAGAATACACCCAAGAGACTAATATAGTATTCAATGCATTATGGGAAGAAGGTGAATATGCACTTACTAATAATCCAAATAATGTGCATTCAAATTGGATAAATGAAACTCATACTGGAAATATGTTGGTATTTAATGGTGATCCTGAGGTAAATCAAGCAGCCTATTTAGCAACCACGATGGCAGATGTTTGTCCTGACTCCGATTACTTTGTGTCATTCCAAATGAGAAATGTTTTAGCAGTTGATTCTGGGGATGAAAATGATGTTAGACTAGTTATTCGTAAAGGCGATGACGAGACTGGTAACCTTGTTGTAGACGGAAATAGTGATCCGCAGGTAATTTCAGTTGATGAAGCAGATGGCTGGGTAAATGTAGGCTTACGACTTAAAGCAGACGGTTCTGGAATTCTTTCATTCCGTTTAGAAAATGATCAACTTGAAAGAAATGGTAATGACTTCGCAATTGATAATATGAGAATATCTAATGATCCATCAATTGTAAGTGGTGCAACGATAATGGTTGTGGAATAAATTCCAAATTATTTTAGTATTAAAACTGAAGAGCCCAAATTGGGCTCTTCTTTTATGTGTTAATTTCAGATTTTACATAAGTCCTTAACTCTTCAAAAAACATCCTAAATTCATTCTCAAATTCTTTGTAAAACTCTCTAAGTTCTTCTACTGCAAGGTGCATTTTGGCGCGATATTTAATCCTTCGGTTCATTTGAAAAAGAATTTTTTCTATTCCTTCTATTTCTCGGTAGTTGTAAAGCCAGTTATCGGCCACCATATAGGGCAGAAAATTTTGTACCGGCTTTGGTAAAACATCAAAATTATCCTTTAAAAGTTTATAAAAATCTTCGGTATATTCTTTCAGCGGAATCTCACAATATTCTTTCCAATTTGCGGCTAGAAAATGATCATATAATATATCTACAATAACCCGGCTGTAATGGCCGTAACGATCAAATAAACGCTCTACACTTTTACTTACAATAGGATGGGTATCCGTAAAAGTATCAATAGCACGGTGGAGTATTATTCCTTTTTGAATTTCCGGCGGAAAATCTAAATACTGTTTTCCTTTCACCGAATCTGCAATAAAATTACCGATTTTTAGTTGTGAATTATCGCCTGAAAGATATATGTGTGCTAAGAAATTCATCTTTGAAAGTTACGTAAATCCCGTAGTTTCCTGTTTAATTTTTGTTAAGTTTTGGCGCTACCTGTCTGCGGCTTGTATATTTGTTAAAATTTTACTCGATAATAGAGATTTATATATCTATAAATAACACTTTGAGCTCGCCCCTGGCTGGTTCACTATTAAAAAACATTTAATATAAAATAAACTTATGAGTTTAATAAAATCAATTTCAGGAATACGTGGTACAATAGGCGGAAGAACCGGAGATAATCTAACTCCTATAGATACCGTAAAATTCGCCGCTGCTTACGGAACCTGGCTAAAGAATAATTCAGAAAATAAAAAGTTAAAAGTAGTTGTAGGTCGGGACGCCAGGATCTCAGGGAAAATGGTGCAGGAATTAACAATGAATACTCTTACCGGTTTAGGAATAGATGTGATAGATATAGACCTTTCAACAACGCCAACCGTAGAAATAGCCGTGCCTTTAGAAAATGCAGACGGAGGAATTATCTTAACAGCAAGCCATAATCCCAAACAATGGAACGCCCTTAAATTATTAAATAGTAAAGGAGAATTTTTGGATGGGGTAGAGGGTGCTAAAATTCTGGAATATGCCGAGCAGGATAATTTTAATTTTTCTGAAGTTGATGGTCTTGGTTCCATCACCCGGAAAGATAATTATATGGATATCCATATAGAAGAGGTGTTGAAACTTAGACTTGTAGATGCCGAAAAAATTAAAAAAGCCGGTTTTAAAGTGGTAGTTGATGGAGTGAATTCTAGTGGAGGAATTGTTATCCCACAGCTTTTAAAGAAAATGGGTGTTGAGGTAATAGAACTTTATTGTGAGCCAAATGGGCATTTTCCGCATAATCCAGAGCCTTTAAAAGAGCACCTTACCGATATTTGTAAATTGGTGAAAGAAGAAAAAGCCGATTTTGGAATTGTGGTAGATCCAGATGTAGATAGGCTTGCCTTTATAGATGAAAATGGCGAAATGTTTGGCGAAGAGTATACGTTGGTAGCTTGTGCCGATTATGTTTTATCTAAAACACCGGGGAATACCGTAAGTAATTTATCATCGTCCCGGGCGCTTAGCGATGTGACTAAAAAACACGGTGGGAAATATAAAGCCAGTGCCGTAGGAGAAGTGAACGTTGTTAAATTAATGAAAGATTCTAATGCTGTAATTGGCGGGGAAGGAAATGGTGGAATTATCTATCCTGAATCTCATTATGGCCGTGATAGCCTTGTTGGAGTTGGATTGTTTTTAACCCATTTAGCCGAAAAAAATATAAGTGTTTCTGAATTGCGTAAAGAATATACCGCTTATTTTATGAGCAAAAATAAAATTCAGTTGATACCAGAAATTGATGTTGACAGTATTTTAAAGACTATGGAAGAAAAGTATAAAAATGAAGAAGTTTCAACCGTAGACGGAGTAAAAATAGATTTCCCAGAAAACTGGGTGCATTTAAGAAAATCGAACACCGAGCCGATTATAAGAATTTATACCGAAGCAAAATCTCAGGCGAAAGCTGATGCACTAGCTGAGGATATGATTAAAGAAATCGAGAAAATTATAGCTTAGCGAACAACAGCATTTTCGGGAATTTTTTTACCCACATGTTTCCACCGCTTGTGCGTCCAGAGATAGAATTCTGGTTTTTCCCGAATTTGTTTTTCTAAATGCTGAATGTAATCTAAGGTTATTTGATTATTTTTAGTTACAGCAGGATTATCAGAAATATTAATTAAAGAGGCCTTATAATGGCCTCTTTTTACTTTTTCTACATGGAGATATAGTACCACCATATCAAATTCTGTAGCTATTCTTTCAGAACCTGTATAAAAAGGAACTTTTTTCCCCATAAAATCTGTCCAGAATTTATAACTGGATGTTCTGGGGGATTGATCGGCTATCATAGCATAAGCGCCCCGAATACCTTCTTTTTGATTATTGGCTATTCGCAAACTTGCTTTAGAATTTTGTATTAGTTCGGCACCAAACCGTCTCCTTATATCATTAATCAGTTTGTCAAAACCGGGATTTCTAATTTTTTTATAAATGCCAAATGCGCTGTGTTTAAGATCGTGCAGTTGTAGTGCAAAAAGCCACTCAAAACTGGCATAGTGTCCACACATAAGCATAATACTTTTGTCTAATTTTTCTATTCGCCTAAGCTCTTCAAGATTGGTGTAAACAAATCGTTTTTTTAATTCCTCTTCAGAGATAGAAATACTTTTTATCATTTCCAGAAACATATCACACATATGTGAATAGAATTTCTTTCTTATTTTAATGATTTCTTCAGTAGATTTTTCAGGAAAAACAAGTTTTAAATTATTAGTCACCGTTTTTTTACGGTATCCTATCAGGTAATAAACAATAAAGTAAACCACATCTGAAACCAGGTAGAAAAGCGGAAAAGGAAGAATAGAAATTAGCCAAAGTAGCGGGTAAGCCAACCAAAAAACTACAGCCTGCATAAAATAATTTTCAGCAAATATATGGTATATTTGGCACTAAACTAAAGCTACTATGGGAGAATTAAACCTGGTTACCCTTATAATTATTGGTGTAAATGTGTTGGTTTCATTCAAAGGATTTAAAGACGATTCTTTTTTTCAGAAATATAAATTTAATATTGCCGATATTAATCGCGGCGCCAAATACCAAATTCTTACTTCAGGTTTTTTGCATGTAAATACTACGCACCTTTTGGTGAATATGCTAACCTTGTATTTTTTCGCCAATTCGGTTATCTTTTTTCTGGGAACAGTAGGTTTTATAATTGTTTACCTTGCCAGCTTGGTTCTAGGAAATTTACTTTCATATTACTTTCATAAAAAAGATATGCATTATACGGCTGTTGGCGCAAGTGGCGCGGTGATGGGCGTCTTGTATTCAGCCATTCTCTTAAGGCCAGATATGATGTTGGGCCTATTTTTTATTATTCCCATCCCGGCATATATTTTTGGAATAGGCTATTTGTTTTATACCATTTACGGGATGAAGCGCCAGGTTGGTAATATTGGTCACGATGCCCATTTTGGCGGTGCGGTAGGCGGATATTTATTAACTCTTTTGCTAGCCAGTTGGGTTTTTGAAGAACATTTACTAATGGTATTATTGCTTGCGCTTCCCATTGTTTTCTTATTTGTGATGCAAAAAATGGGAAAAATCTAATTTGGTACTCTTATTGTATTAGCCCTTTCAACTAATAATAAATCACCTATGAAAAAATTAATCTTACTTATGGCCGTAATTACCGGCTTTGGAATGCAAGCTCAAAACGATACAAATCCCGGAATTCACGTTACCGGAGAAGGAGTTGTAAAAGTAGCACCCGATAAGGTGACTATAAAATCCCAAATTGAACACGAAGGCCAAAGTGCTACTTCAGTAAAATCTCAAAATGATGAAGTGGTGAATAAAGTGATTAAGTACCTAAAATCTGAAGGAATTGCCGAAAAAAATATTAATACTAATTATATCAATTTAAATAAGCGCTATAATTACAATGATAAAACCTATACCTATGTAGCTAATCAGGCAATTTCAATTACTTTGGAAGATATTAGCAAATATGAATCTATAATGAAAGGTTTGCTGGAAAATGGCCTTAACGGAATTAATGGAATTGAATTTGAATCTTCAGCGATTGAAAAGCATAAGGCTGAAGCCAGAAGAAAAGCGGTATTAAATGCTAAGGAGAAAGCTGAAGCACTTGCAAAACCTTTGGGCCAAACCGTAGGAAAAGCTTATAAGATTAGTGAGGGGAGTAGTAATAATTACCAGCCGGTTTATGGTGCTATGAGAATAAAAGGTTCTGCAGATGAAGCTTCTAACCAGGAAACTATGGCACCCGGTGAAATGGAAATAAGCATAGATGTAAATGTTTCTTTTCAGTTACTTATGGAATAGAATCTCAATAAATGCTAAATAAAAAAAGCGCCACTACGGCGCTTTTTTTATGACTTGAAAACTGAAATACTATCCTTTGTTAAGTAATTCTCCAATTTTATTATCTAAATCGTCACCTCTAAGGTCACGGGCAACAATAGTACCTTTTTCATCTAAAACAAAAGCTGCCGGAATTGCTTTAATCCCATAAAGTTGAGCAACAGGATCCTGCCAGAACTGAAGATTAGAAACCTGGTGCCATGGCAATCCATCTTCTTCAATAGCTTTTATCCAACGGTCCTTTTGGCCAGGACGATCTAAAGAAACACCAATAACACTAAGGCCATCGTCTTTATATTTATTATAAGTTCTTACAAGGTTAGGATTTTCTACACGGCAGGGTTTACACCAGGCCGCCCAAAAATCTATTACCGTTACTTTTCCCATCGCGTCTTTTAAAGAAAGTTCGTCACCATCTGGAGTTGGAGCTGTGAAATTAGGAGCTTTGCTACCAACCGCTACTTTACTTTCTTTTTCAAGATTTTGACCAATTTGTTTCCCAATGGCAGTATTTTGAATTTCTTCAGAAAGACCATCAAACATTTCTTTTATTTCATTTGTTGGGTACGATTTCATTCTAAGCATATCGCTAATCACCATTATTGAAACAAATGAATCGGGATTTTCCTGAACCACCTTTTTCTTATAAACCTTATCGTTATCTATAATTTCAGTTTCAGTTTCCTGTAAGGTTGCAAGTTTAGTACTGTCTTGCTCCTGGAAAGCCGTTCGCATGTCGTTACGACCTTTAGTTACTTTTTCGTTAATATTCTTAAGATGCCCTAAATATTCATACAATAAACGGTTTTCTTTTCCACCATTTACTTCAGAAGCTCTTATGCTATCTTTATAAACTTTGAAGTTTATTTTTTGATTTTCAGCAATAAATATCACATTACCCTGTATACCTTCAAATTCAAGAAAACTTAAATTTGGAGTTTCTGGATCTTCAAGATCTAATTCAAATTCGCCATTTTCAAGAGAGGTAGAATCAATTCTTTTGGGACGATTGGTGTTTTCGTCAATTTCAGAAACATAAATCATCTTTCCGTTTTCCATTTCGGGAGCGCTTCCAGAAATAAAATATCCTTTATCTTCCTGGCAAGAGGCAAATACGGTTGCAACCGCCAGCATTACTATAATTTTACGCATAAAAATTGGTTTATTTTAAAGCAAAAATAAGCATCTGTCAT
This sequence comes from Salegentibacter agarivorans, assembly GCF_900113135.1. Lineage (GTDB taxonomy): Bacteria > Bacteroidota > Bacteroidia > Flavobacteriales > Flavobacteriaceae > Salegentibacter > Salegentibacter agarivorans. Next base: position 344,933 of record NZ_FOOH01000001.1, read on the forward strand.
GGCAATACCTTCCAAATTTTATAAAAAATTGTTAATTTAAACTCTGTAAATTTGTAAGCCTTGCGGAATATGTAATTTTAACAGATATTACTTATTTATGAAAGAACAGAAACAAAATTTACCTTTTGAGATTCAAATTAGTTTTCATAAAGTTGTTGAGCAGTATAAAAAACAGCTCGAGTTTGAAGAAAATGAGATTTCCCGGAATTATATAAAAAGTATTCTTGAGCATGTGGAGGCTTTTCCTGCTTTAACCGAAGGGATTAAAGATTTTGAAGAGCTAAAAAATTACAAAGAGCCGGTAAGGGTATTGTTGGACGATCTTTTTCCAAATGTACTTACCAATAACGAAATTAAAGCGGCTTCTATTCCATTTCAAAACTTCTTGTTTAATAGGTCTAAGCGATTAAAAAAAATAATGGAGGATACTCCAGAAGATTTTGAACTTGAAATAAGAAACCTGGATAACAAAAGCGTTTATGTGCAGGAATGTATTAACATTTTAAACGATTACTACGGATATAAAATAGATTATTCCCGCCCTCTATATTTTGACATTCCAGATGAACAGGGTATAATTAGGCGATACCGTATTGCATTAAACGGAGATTTTATTGATATCTATCCCAAAGAAAATGCAAAGAAAATTACAGATGAAGATGTCGATGAACTGCTGCAAAATGTTGAGGATATAGATTTATGGCGTAAAAAATTCCCGCCTAATAGTTGGGTATTTAAGGGTTTTACTATCGTAAATCTTACCGATGTTACGATGGATGATGCAATATCTGAATTAAAAACTGCTTTACTTTTTGAAAAATCTTCAGAAAAAGATGAACTTCAGAAATTGGAGGAAATTTTTAGGTCTATCTACAAAATCCCTGATCTTCGGGTAGGTTTTACCGTTTATAATCCGCAGGACGAAATGTTCGAAAAGATGGAATATAAAGAAGCCAACAGTTATATTTTAAATGATGAATTGGTAAGTGAATGTAAGAAAGGCGTTTGCGAAGAAGGTTTTAATAATATCTTTAAAAATCACAGCTTTTTTAGCATTGCCAACGTAGATGAATATGCTAAAAAAACGAAAAATAATATCCTTTCCAGAAGATTAAAAGAAGGCGACGTAAAAAGTTGTATTCTGGCCCCGGTAGTTAAAAATAATCGATTGCTGGGAATCCTGGAGTTAGTGGCGAAGAAAAAGAACCAGCTTAATAGTATTAATACCATTAAATTAGATGAAATTCTCCCTTATATAGCTACGGCGGTAGATAGAAATCGTAGCGATTTTGAAAATAGGGTAAAAGCTGTAATCCAAAGTGAATGTACTTCTATACACCCAAGTGTGCTTTGGGTTTTTGAAAAAGAAGCCAAAAAATATATTAGAGATTATGATGATGATGGATTGGCTTCCTTTAAAGACATTGTGTTTAAAGATATTTATCCATTATACGGTCAAATAGACGTGGTGGCTTCTTCTGATGCGCGAAATGATGCTATTCAAAAAGATTTGCTTCATCAATTAAAAATTATTCAGTCTATAATAGATAAAGCTTACAAAATAGAAGAACTTCCTATTTATGAACAGGTTAAATTTAGAATTTCAGATTTTATGGACGAGCTGGAAAGTAGCCTGAATGCTTCCAGTGAACAAAAGGTTTTTAATTTGCTTCAGAAGGAGGTGAATCCTATTATGAGTCATTTAAGTAAGCAATCTTCTGAATTGAAAAAGGCGGTTGAAGAATATCAAAATCAACTTAATCCTGAAACAGGAATAATTTATGATCATCGAAAAAATTACGATGAAACCGTGCAGCAAATTAATCGCACTATGTCACGATTTTTAGACAGAAAACAAATTGCTGCGCAAAAGATTTATCCGCATTATTTTGAACGTTATAAAACCGATGGTGTAGATCACAATATTTATATTGGCGCTTCTATGGTAAAAGAAAGGCCTTTTAATAAGGTGTATTTATATAATCTTAGGCTGTGGCAATTGAGCACTATGTGCGAAATGGAAAACCGATTTTATCAGTTGCAACAAACCACACCAATTAAGCTTGATGCCGCTTCATTAATCCTGGTTTATAACTCGACAATGTCTATTAGATACAGGATGGATGAAAAGAAATTTGATGTAGATGGCACCTACAATGCGCGCTATGAAATTATTAAAAAACGAATAGATAAATCTTTTATAAAAGGAACCGAAGAGCGCATTACCCAAAAAGGAAAAATTGCAATTGTATATAGCCAGCGAGGCGATGAAAAGGAATATTTAAGATATATAAAATACTTGCAAACCAAGAATTATTTGGGTGAAGACCTGGAATTACTTGAGCTTGAAGATGTACAGGGAGTAGTGGGGCTCAAAGCTATTAGGATAAATGTTTTATATACCCCAGATAGCAATGAACCCGATAGAACGATTACTTATGAAAATTTAATGGAAGAATTACATTAGGTAAAAAGCGCCCACAAAAGCGATTACCGAAACGATAATCCCTATCATAAATACAGTATAAGTTATTCTTAGAATTTTATACTTTCTATGTAAGACTTTACCCAGTAGGTGCAGGTCTAACATTAAAGATTCGTAGACATAATCTTTATCTTTAATAATTTCCTTCATACCCCATTTAAACTGCTCAAATGGCATTTTATGGCTATTTCCAAAGAAAAGAAGGTTTACTTCCCTGTTTTTAACCTGTTCTTTGGTGAATTCTCCACTGGTTACCTGAGGCCGGGTAGATAGTACCGAAAGTATTATTGATGCCACACTAAACAAAATAAGGATTAAGGTTGGAATAAGTAGGTGTTTATTACTGGCCGCGTCTAATTTGGGAATCATATTAGCAAGCGCCAGGGAAATAATTATCGCATTTACCGAAAGTAAGATGTTGGCTTTAGTATCGGCAATATCACTCAATTTTATGTGGTTTCTAAGCGTTACCCTAAAAAGTGTTTGGATACTTCTTTCAGGATTATCATTTTTATAACGCGCCTTCATTCGCGCTTTAGCTTCTTCTTTCTTTAATTTCTTTTCTTGCTTATTCTTATCGGCAATGAGCTCCAGCAAGTTTTCTTCCTTTTTTGGGCCCCATTCTTCGATAGCATAATCGGTATAGAATTGATGTTTTTCAGTGAACATTCGTATGTTCTCCTGGATCCACTCACCGGTAGTAAAATTCTTAATATTATGAAGTTCTAATTCCTGCCTTAGAAGTTCGCTGGTTTCTTCAAAATATTCTTTAGCAAAATGAGAAGAATCTGCATCCTTTATAATTTTCTCCGGAAGGCTTTCCGGTTTAGAGTCAAATTTTGTGGCATTTATATAATTTAGAACATCTTCAATGAGCTCTGGTGTAGCATTGTTCTGTTTTAAAAAATCTTCGGCAATTTTTATACTTTCATCTTCGTGACCCTTAAAAGTGCGAGTGTAACCAGTGTCATGGAGCCAGGCTGCAAGCAACAGCGCCTCTTCTTGTTTAACATTAATTTCAGAATTGGCAATTAATTCTTTAGTACTTTTAACCACCCGTTCTGTATGCTTGTAATTATGGTATATGTACGTGTTCGGTAATTTTTCTTTGAAAAGATTTAAAACAAAATCATCTGCTTTCTCAATGAGATTATTCATATATTTTAGCTTGTTTTTGTTTCGCCAAAGTACAAAAAATGTTCAATATCATTTATGAAAAAAACTAACATCTTTATGTCACTAACTGCCCTGTTAGTGATTTCTTCGTGTGTTTCATCAGATCCTAAATACCGCGAAGGAGAACCTACTTCCAATTTTGGATATCCTCAAGATAAAGAAATTGATAAGTCTTTTTATTTATTAGGAGACGGTGGTTACTCGCCAATTGGTGGAAGCTCTAAAGGTCTTATTGCTTTTAAAAGCTACCTGGATTCTGTAAAACAATCAGATAACTATACCATTTTTCTTGGAGATAATATTTATCCTGACGGAATGCCTGCAGAAGGTCACCCCGATAGGGAAGCTGCAGAGTATAGAATAGATGCCCAGTTAGACGCTATTGAAGATTATGATGGTAATGTACTCTTTATTCCCGGTAACCACGATTGGTATAATGAGCGTATTGATGGGTTGGAAAGGGAAGAGGAGTATTTGAAAGAGAAGTTTGGAGAAGACCTAATATGGAGCCCAAAAGCAGGTTGCGGCCTGGAAATTATGGATATTGGGGACGAAATTACCCTAATAGTTATAGATTCTCAATGGTATCTTGAAGACTGGGATAAAAGCCCAACGATAAATGACGATTGTGCCGAAATCAAAACCCGCGAGGCACTATTTCTTGAAATAGAAACAGAATTCAAAAAAAGCCAGAATAAGAATATTATTGTAGCGCTTCACCATCCTTTATTCACCAATGGAATTCACGGGGGGCAGTATAATTTTAATCGGCACATTTATCCTTCACAAAAGAAAATTCCTATACCAATTTTAGGTTCTTTGGCTACTTTAATTAGAACCACCGGTGGTGTTTCAATCCAGGATGCTCAAAACGAACGTTATAAATCTTTAGTTAAACGCCTGGAAACACTGGGCCAAAAGTCTGACAGGTTAATATTTGTAAGTGGCCATGAACACTCTTTACAGTATATAGAACACGGAAAGATTAAACAAATTGTTTCAGGGTCTACTTCAAAAGCAACTTACGCAACTTTAAGTAACGATGGGGTTTTCGCTTATCCTGAGCAAGGTTTTGCAGTTTATGATGTGTTTAAAGACGGATCAACCTGGGTTAGTTTTTATGGAAATGAAGAGAATAAACCAAAACTACTATTTCAGAAAGAAATATTTGAAGCACCTAAAGAGTTTGATGTTTCTGAATTTCCGGAAGAATTTGATGAAACAGTAACCACCTCGGTTTACCCTGTGAATGAAACCGATAAAGGCTCTGTTCACAGAACGGTTTGGGGAGAGCGATATCGCGAACTCTACGGTACAGATATTACTTTAGAAGTCGCAGATTTGGAAACCCTTTACGGAGGTTTAACGCCTATGAGAGCCGGTGGTGGTCACCAAACTATTTCTATTAGAATGAAAGATAGTCTGGATAGGGAATATAACTTTAGAAGAATAAAAAAGAAGGCCGTTCAGTTCTTACAAACGGTTGCCTTTAAAAATACGCCTATTGAGACCCAGTTAGAAAATACAGTAGCCGAAGATATTATCTCAGATTTTTATACCGCGGCGCATCCATATGCATTTTTGGCTATTCCTACTATGGCTGATGCTATTGGCGTGTATCATACTAATCCCGAAATATATTATTTACCAAAACAACCCAAATTAGGGAAATACAACGAAGAACACGGCGATGCAATTTATATGATAGAGGAGCGCCCCGAAGATCATTGGTTGGGTGCAGAGAGTTTTGGATCTCCAAATCACGATATTCAAAGTACTGCCGGGATGTTTGACCGTTTGCGTAGAGACGAAAAATATTCGTTAGATGAACCTGCATATGTAAAAGCCCGCATATTTGATATGCTTATTGGCGATTGGGACAGGCACCAGGATCAATGGCGCTGGGCTGAAATTGAAGATGAGGAGGGAAACCGTATATTCAAGCCAATTCCCAGAGATAGAGACCAGGTATTTTCTAATTTTGATGGTGCCTTTTTTGGCACGTTAAGAGCTTTAACCGGCTTTGCTTCGCAATTTGCGGTTTATGGTGAAGATATTAATAATGTAGAATGGTTTAATGTTTCTGCTACAGGTCTAGACCGTTCCCTGCTTCAGAATGTAGGGAAAGAAACCTGGAGAGAGCAAGCTGAATATATTCAGGAAAATATGACCGATGCGGTTATTGAAGAAGCTTTTGCAAAACTTCCGCCTGAAACTTACGATGATACTACCAAAGAACTAATCAAAAAGGTAAAAGCGAGACGGGATAATATTGTAGATATTGCGATGCGTTATTACGATCACTTTGCCGATTTGGCAATTGTTACGGGCACAGATAAAGACGATTTTGTTGATGTTACCCGAATGAAGGATGGAAAAACCCGTATTAAGATTAGTAGAAATAAAGGTGGCGAAAGAGCTGATGTTTTGAGTGATAAAGTTTATGATAAAAAAGATACTGACGAGATTTGGTTATACGCCCTGGATGATGATGATAAAATTCAGGTAGATGGCGAAGGTGATAACTATATTTTCTTAAGGATTATTGGCGGCCAGAATAATGATATTTATACTATAAATAATAACAACCGACTTAAAATTTACGATCATAAATCTAAACCAAATACCATTGAAGAAGACGGTGGCGCAAAGTTTAGGTTTACCGATGATTATGAAATCAATACTTACGACAAGGATAAAAAGAATTTTACCACGGGAGCTATTTTACCCGGTTTTGGATTTAACCCCGATGATGGTTTTAAAATTGGACTTGAAGTTGTAAATACCATTAATGCTTTTAAACGAAACCCATTTACCGCCCAGCATACCTTTGGCGGGGGTTATTATTTTGCAACACAGGGTTTTGATCTTTATTATGAAGGTGAATTTGCTCATATTCTTGGAAATTATAATCTAAAAGTTGGTGCCAATTATACCAGTCCCAATTTTGCCAGGAACTTTTTTGGCTTCGGAAATCAAACGCCGAATTTTGATGATGAATTAGATTTTGACTACAACCGTGTAAAAATAAGTCGATTTGGGGTAAAGGCAGGGTTTGAAAATAAAACACCTTTTGGTAGCTTATTTAGATATATGGCCACTTTTGAAGGAAATAAAGTTGAAGATACAGAAGGAAGATTTATTACTGAAGATTTTGAAACCGATGATCCAGAGTTCTTCGACAGAAAATATTTTGCGGGATTAGATGCTTTATATCGTTACGAAAGTTATGATAATAACCTAAACCCGAGTAGAGGGATGAAATTTGAACTTAATTTGGGTGGTCAAATGAATACTGCAGATCCCGATCAGGTTTATGGATATTTTAAACCTTACTGGGGTTTTTATAACGCGCTTACCACAAACCGCAAACTGGTTTTAAAAACAAGAGTTCAGGCGCATTTAAATATGGGTGACGATTATGAATTCTATCAGGCAGCGCATTTAGGTGGTGAGAGTGGATTAAGAGGATATAGATTACAACGTTTTGCCGGGAAAAGTGCTTTTGCAACCGGTGCAGACCTTAGATATGGTTTTGATCAATTTACCACCAGGTTTTTACCTTTACAAATTGGAGTTTTTGGAGGCTATGATTTAGGTAGGGTTTGGGCCGATTTTGAAGACAGTAACCAATGGCACGACAGTTATGGAGTTGGTTTCTGGGTAAATAGCGCTGAAGCCGTTAACGGAACATTTAGCCTCTTTAGAAGTGACGATGGCTACCGATTTGCTTTCGGTTTTGGATTCCAGTTCTAAAAGGTTATAAAGAATAATAGCAAAAAGCTGCCAGGGAATTCCCCGGCAGCTTTTTTTTGTACTTTAGTGTACTTATATGTCTAAATCAGTTGGACTTCAGGCATTACTAAAATTATAAAGAAATCATTTTTGAATGATTTTCAAGAGAATAATTCTGGTTTAGCAAAATTAATTCAGTTGAGAATTTCCACTTTAAGAAGGGAAGTGGAGATTAAATTATTCCTTTAATTTCCAGGACAATTTGCCTGAAAAATATCTTTGAATAAAGAATGAAAAACGTAGTAACTGATTTTAAAGGTTAAGGTTATTCAGGTTTTTTCATATTCAAAGTATTAGAGAAATCGATAGTTCTAATAGGGAATGGAATATTGATACCATTCTTGTCAAAAGTTTTCTTAATTTCAATAATAGCAATATCGCGGGCAACTAAAATGTCCCGGTTTTTCTTAACATCAGTCCAAAAGCGAACTACAAAGTTAATGGAGCTATCTCCAAATTCAGTGAACATAAATTCTACCTGCTCATTTCCACGAGAAGGGAAATGTTTAGAGATCGTTTCAATCGTCATTTCTTTTACTTTTTCCAGGTTAGAAGAATAGCCTACGCCGCAATTTAGCATTACGCGAGAGCGGTTGGTTCTGGAAAAATTTTTAAAAGGTTCTTCCACAATTTTAGAATTGGGAATAACTACGTAATTGTTATCGGCTTGTTTTACAACTATATTTCTAAGGTTTATTTCGGTTACTTCCCCGGCATAATTATTAGTTTCTATCCAATCGCCAATTTGAAGTTCGGGTAAAAAACTTAAAATAATTCCCGAAAATGTATTGTTTAAGGTTCCCTGTAGCGCTAAACCTATAGCTAAACCAACAACCCCTGCACCGGCTAGCACCGAAGTAAGCACTTTATTAAGGTCTAAAATGCCAAGGGCAATAAAAAAACCGATAAGGATCACAATTGCCTTGCTCACCTTAACGGTTATTTGTCTTATAGAATCTTGTTTAACCCGTTTTCCCAGTAGTTTACTTAATAACTGGCCGGTATATTTAGCCAGGAAAATAAATATTATAAAAACCAGGATTGCAAGTAAGAAGTTGGGTAGATTTAAAATTAAGGCATCAAGCCAACTTACTAACTTTGCGGTGATCCCTTCTAGGGATTCTCTAAGGTTAAATTCGTCTTCCAATCTTTAATTATTTGCTGGACTTATGAGAGTCTGTAGTTTTCATTTTCCAGGCATCTAACATCCAGCTTGTTTTTTCCAACTCTCTAATGTAAGCACCAATTAAATCTATAGTACCTTCATCACCTGCTTTATCTGCAGTTTCTACAACAGAGCGCATTTGCTTAAGTAAAGTCCCGTGATCTTTAAGCAGGGTCTCGATCATTTCATAATCGGTTAAATCTGCTTTTGATTCTTTTAGGTTAGATGCTTCAAGATAATCGGTTAAATTACTAATTGGTGTATATCTTAAAGTAAGAATACGTTCAGCAATTTCATCTACTTTCAATTTTGCATCATCGTATAATTCTTCAAATTTCTCGTGTAAATCGAAAAAGTTTTTCCCAATTACATTCCAGTGAAAATTGCGAAGTTTTTGATAGTATAAATGATAATCTGCAAGAAGAACATTTAATTCCTCTACAGTTTTACTTGTTTTTTCTTTATCGAGTCCTAAATAGCTCATAGTTTTAATTTATGGTTTTTAAAAATTCAATACAAAAATATAATAGTTTGATGGATCAGCCAATAAAAAAGACTGATTTAATAGAAGTTTAACGAGGCTTAATTAATAGGGCGGTTATCTTTTAAATCAAGCTTTGCGATCATTTCTTTAGAAACCTGGCCGCTGGAAATTCCATAGCCGTCAACTAAAACTCCTTTGTAACCTTTAGAGGTAGTTATGGCATAAAGAATAGCATTATCATCAGGATTACTCATTCCTTCAAAACGTAAAACCTTATCTACGTCAAAATCTTCTACTCCAAAAGTTTCGTCTTTAGATTTAAGCTCTATTTCTTCGTCAAGAAGGTTGAAATCGTGTTCATAACCCTCTTCTAATTTTAATTTGTTTATCGCCTGGGAAAGCGTTCCGTAATCTTTCATCTTAAATTGTTTGATTGATTATTAATGTTAAATTACGTTTACAGGCCCTCATATGCAAATTAAAAATGCTGTTTAGGATAAGTTTAACTCCTTATGAAGCCTTATTTTTAAAGGCTTCAGCGGGAATATTTATTTTCGGTGTCAAAGATTTACCAGCTATCAATTATCTTCTTCATTTTTATTATTTCCGAAGTTGAAAAAGCCTAAAGGAAACACCAATAGAAGAAAAAAATACCACCCGGTGACCAGGCCTACAATGGTGATAATAGCCGCAATTATGTAAAGCCAGTAAGATTTACGGAATTTCATAAATAAAAATTTAAATGAAGAACAAATTTATAAATAGGAAGCAATTTTGAATCTGGTTACTAATATTTCTAACCACATTTATAATATTTTTAAAAACCTTTTTATCTTTCAAAAAAACTTTTGTGAAGTAGGGGTTTCTTAACTCACGAATTTATTGGATATTTGCAAATTAGCGATTTCGCTAAAATAAAATATAGGAAAAGCGTTCCATTATTAAGAATTCAGCAAAATGAAAAATAAAATCACTTTAAAGGAACTGGCAAAATTACTTAATGTTTCAGTTTCTACGGTTTCTAAAGCTTTGCACGACAGCCCTGAAATTAGCCCTAAAACAGCAGAACGTGTTAAGGAACTTGCTAAACTTCATAATTATCGCCCCAATCCTGTGGCGGTAAATTTAAAAAGCAGTAAAAGCGGAACTATTGGAGTGATTATACCCAATATTTCAAATACTTTTTTTGCCAATGTACTATTAGGTATTGAGGCCAGGGCCCAGAAAAGTGGATTACAGGTGATTACCTATATCTCTAATGAAAAGCTGGAAAGGGAACAGCAGATTGCAGAGATGCTAACCTCGGGATTTGTAGATGGGGTGCTTATAGCAATTTCAGAAGAAACACAACGTAAAAAGGAGTACGATCATCTTTTTAATCTTGTAGATTATGATATTCCGGTTGTTTTATACGATAGGATTAACCTGGATCTACAGGTAGATAAAATTGGTATAGACGATGAATATAGTTTGGAAGAAGCAACGCGTATGCTCCAAGCTCGGGGAATTAAAAAAATAGGAATTGCTACTTCAATACATCATTTAGGTGTGGGGAAACTAAGAATTACCGGATACCGAAATGCTCTTAAAAACCAGGATGATTTTTATATTGCGAATTCTTCAAAACCTGATTCTTTAAGGGAAAAAACACAGAAACTCCTGGTTGAAGATAAGGTAGAGGCAATTTTGTGTACAGATTTTGTAAGTACGATGATGGTCTATAGATTGGCTTATGAGAATAAAATTAGTATCCCAAAAGATTTAAAAGTAATTGGATTTTTAAATGCTGATGTAGCGCGCTTTTTAACGCCATCTATAAGTTATGTAGAGCAATTTCCGGAAGAAATAGGAGAACAAGCGGTAGATTTATTAGTGAATAGAATAGAAAATCGTATTGCCGGGAAACAACCAATAAATAAAACCATTAATACTAAATTAATTCATTTAGAATCTACAGATTTTTAGGCTTTCTTCGATAATAATCGATTCCAGCCTTCGAAGTTTTATTGTCAAAAACAGGTTGAAAGACAGTTTTATAAGTGCTTAGAAAAACTATCTTTGAAAAGAAATCTATATTTTTTTAAATGAAATCTTTGAAAAGAAATATTCTTATTACCGGTGGTGCCGGTTTTATAGGCTCTCATGTAGTTCGTCTTTTTGTAAACAATTATCCTAATTATCAGATCTTTAATTTAGATGCCTTAACCTATGCCGGCAATCTTGAAAATATTAAAGATATTGAGAATGCCGAAAATTATCATTTCCTAAAAGCCGATATCACTGATGCCGATAAAATTAAATCGCTATTCCAGAAATATAAATTTGATAGTGTAGTTCATCTTGCAGCAGAATCTCACGTAGACCGGTCAATTTCCAATCCGAAAATATTCGTAGAAACCAATGTTACCGGCACTCTAAATTTAATGGAAGCCGCCTTAGGGATCTGGAAAAAAAACCTGGAAGATAAATTATTTTATCATATTAGTACCGATGAAGTTTACGGCACTCTTGGAGAAACAGGATTGTTTACTGAAACAACTTCCTACGCGCCAAATTCCCCTTATTCTGCTTCCAAAGCAGCCTCAGATCATTTTGTACGAGCCTATGGAGAAACATATAATTTACCCTATGTAATTTCCAATTGTTCCAATAATTACGGGCCAAATCAATTCCCCGAGAAACTTATCCCTTTATTCATCAATAATATTATTGAGAATAAGTCATTGCCGGTTTACGGCGATGGAAAGTACACGCGAGATTGGTTGTATGTTATAGATCACGCCAGGGCTATTGATTTAGTATTTCACGAAGGCAAAAATAAAGAAACCTACAATATCGGCGGATTTAACGAATGGCAGAATATTGATTTAATAAAGTTGCTATGTGAAATCATGGAGGAAAAACTGAATAGAAGTAAAGGAGTATCTGAAGCCTTAATTACTTTTATAAAAGATCGTCCCGGCCACGATAAACGTTATGCTATTGATGCCAGTAAAATTAATAAGGAACTGGGGTGGAAGCCTTCAGTTACTTTTGAAGAGGGTTTAATGAAAACAGTAGATTGGTATTTAAATAATCCCAAATGGATAGAAGCCGTTGTTTCGGGAAGTTATAAGGAGTATTATAAAGAGCAGTATTTATGAAAGGAATTATTCTAGCCGGGGGAACCGGTTCACGCTTATATCCACTTACCAAAAGTGTTTCAAAACAATTGCTGGCGGTTTATGATAAACCAATGATTTATTATCCGTTGTCTGTTTTAATGCTGGCGGGTATAAAGGAAATTCTTATTATTTCAACTCCTGAAGACCTTCCTAACTTTCAAAAACTGCTGGGAGATGGAGAAGCCTGGGGGCTTGATTTGTCTTACGAGAAACAACCAAAGCCAAATGGTTTAGCTGAAGCTTTTATTATTGGAGAGAATTTTATAAGAAGTGAGGACGTATGCCTTGTTTTAGGAGATAACATTTTTTACGGGCAGGGATTTAGCGGTTTATTGGAGAATGCGGTTAGAAACTGTAAAGAAGCCGGCCAGGCTACTGTATTTGGATATTACGTAAATGATCCAAAAAGATATGGTGTAGTAGATTTTGATGAAACGGGGAATGCACTAAGCATCGAAGAAAAACCGGAAAAACCCAAAAGTCATTTTGCGGTAACCGGACTCTACTTTTATCCTAATTCAGTTATTGAAATCGCGAAAAAATGTGAGCCAAGCGAGAGGGGAGAGTTGGAAATCACGAGTATCAACCAGGCATATTTAGATCAAAAAGAATTAAAGGTAGAAATTATGGGCCGTGGTTACGCCTGGTTGGATACCGGCACTCATGATTCTATGTTAGAAGCTTCTAATTTTGTACAAACCATCGAAAAAAGACAGGGTTTAAAAATTGCCTGTCCTGAGGAAATTGCTTTCAGAAAAAAGTATATAGATAAAGCTCAATTACAAAAACTGGCGGTGGAGCTTGAGAAAAGTGAATACGGGAAATATTTATTGAATTTGGTAAGATGAGCTAGTATATACCATATTGATTTATCCTGCACTATTGGTTTTTTTTGTAAGAAAACCTTTAAAATCTTCACTCAGTCTAACGGAAGTCTATTGATTATGCTCCTTCCAATTAAGGTATTCTGATTTTTATTTAGTTAAATCTTTTATTCTATTGTATTTCACAAAGAAAATAAGCCTTGAATTAGAATTTTAAAAATTTCAATATTTAAAACCCTATTAATTCGATAGACTTATGGGAAATATTATATTTGCGAAGTAATTACAGTATTGCCAATTAGTAAATGTATGAATAGCGAAGTTCAAAATAATGTTTCACAGGATTTCCTTGTGGCAATAAAAGCCGCTGTAAAAGCGGGCTTAGAAATAATGAGAGTTTACGAAAATGGTGATTTTTGTGTGGAGCTTAAAGATGATGATTCACCAGTAACACTCGCTGATAAATCGGCTAATGATATAATAAATAATTATTTACAACCTACCGGGATACCTCTAATCAGTGAAGAAAATGAGGAAATTGCTTTTTCTGAAAGAAAAAAATGGAATAAATGCTGGATAGTAGATCCATTAGACGGTACCAAAGAATTTATAAAAAAGAGCGGTGAGTTTACAGTGAATATTGCTCTTGTTGAGAATAACCTGCCGGTTTTTGGGGTGATCTATATTCCGGTAAGTAAAGAGCTTTATTATGGGGATGTTAAGGAAGGTAAGTCTTTTAAGATTCTGATTAATAATGAAAATGAAATTGAAGGTTTGATAAATAAGGCACATGAAATCTCTCCAGGTTTTGTTGAAAAAACTATTAATGTGGCAGGGAGTAGATCTCATATTAATAAAGAGACGCTTAGCTTCATTGAATCGATTAAAGAAAAATATGAGCAGCAGGTTAATGTAATTCCGAAAGGAAGTTCTCTTAAATTTTGCCTGATGGCAGAAGGACTTATAGATGTTTATCCAAGGTTAGGACCAACTATGGAATGGGATACGGCCGCCGGTCACGCTATTTGCAAAGCTGTTGGGTTAAAAGTAATCGATAAACAAACGGAGAAAGAAATGGTTTATAATAGAAAAGTATTGTTGAATAATTCCTTTGTAGTTTCAAATCTAGCCTAAGAACTTTAATTAAACAATGGAGGAATGCAGGTTCTTTAGAAATTGTAATAGAAATGCGTTTATATTATCCTCACAAGATATTCAGTTTAAAATCAGCGGCAAAATCTGATGGTTTTTTCTGTTGAAAATTAGAAAAGATAATATGAGTAATATCCAAACATTTAATTTTTCCCTGGGTAGAAAAGAGCGTAATAAACTAAATAACCATACTTCGTTTGTAGTTTGGTTTACTGGCTTATCGGGTTCGGGAAAATCTACCCTGGCGAATATGTTGGAGAAACTACTTTATGAAGCAAAAGTTAAGACTTTTATTTTAGATGGAGATAGTCTAAGAAAAGGATTAAATAAAGAACTGAATTTTAGCAATAAAGAAAGGGAAGAAAATCTTAGGGTGGCAGCTGAAGTAGCCAAGATTTTAGTTAATTCGGGCTCTGTGGTGCTGGCTTCCTTTATTAGTCCGAAGCAAACTAATAGGGATATGGTGAAAGAGATTATTGGAAAGGATGATTTTATAGAGGTTTTTGTAAATACAAGTTTAGAAACTTGTGAAAAGCGAGATGTAAAGGGATTGTATAAAAAGGCAAGAGCGGGAGAAATTAAAAATTTCACAGGTATTGATTCTCCTTATGAAAAACCCTTAAACCCAGAAATTGAAATAAATACTGAAAAGGAAAATCTGGAAGAAGCGGCTAATAGAATTGTAAATCTGCTACAAAAGAAACTTGAATTAAAGTAAAATGAGCAAATATTATTTAAATTATTTAGACGAGTTAGAGTCGGAGGCCATCTATATATTAAGAGAGGTTTGGGCACAGTTTGAGAATCCTGTAATCCTGTTTTCGGGAGGAAAAGATTCTATTCTGGTAACCCATTTAGCGAAAAAAGCTTTTTACCCAAGCAAAATCCCATTTGCCTTAATGCATGTTGATACCGGGCATAATTTTCCTGAAACCATCCAGTTCCGAAACGATTTGGTTGAAAAGCTCGGTGTAAAATTAATTGTAGGTTCTGTTCAGGATTCAATAGACCAGGGAAGAGTAGCCGAAGAAAAAGGTAAAAATGCCACCCGAAATGCACTTCAAATTACCACTTTACTTGACGCAATTGAAACTAATAAAGTAGACTGTGCTATTGGCGGAGGAAGAAGGGATGAAGAAAAAGCGCGGGCCAAAGAACGTTTCTTTAGTCATCGTGACGATTTTGGACAGTGGGATCCTAAAAATCAGCGACCTGAACTTTGGAATCTTTTAAATGGAAAACATTTTGAAGGGGAACATTTCAGGGCTTTTCCCATAAGTAATTGGACTGAAATGGATGTCTGGAATTATATAAAAAGAGAAAATATTAGTATTCCTTCTTTGTATTTTGCTCACGAACGGGAAGTTGTTTTCAGAAGTAACTCCTGGATTCCTGTTTCAGAATATTTAAAGCTGGAAGAAGGAGAAAAAGTAGAGAAAAAGAAAATCAGGTTTAGAACCCTGGGAGATATTACTATTACTGGTGGAATAGAATCTGATGCCGACACCCTTGAAAAAATAGCACTTGAAGTTTCAGCAATGCGAAAAACGGAGCGAGGTGATCGTTCAGATGACAAACGTTCTGAAACTGCAATGGAAGACAGAAAAAAACAGGGTTACTTTTAATTAAACGTCATCCTGAACTTGTTTCAGGGTCTAACTATTCAGATATGTCATTCATAAGAAAGTACTGATGGCATCCTTAATTAGAAATAAAATGGAAATAAATAACAACCAACTTTTAAGATTTACCACCGCAGGAAGTGTAGATGACGGTAAAAGCACTTTAATCGGGCGGCTTTTATATGATTCCAAGTCGATCTTTGAAGATCAACTTGATTCAATAACGGCGACAAGCGCAAAAAAAGGACACGATGGTATTGATATGGCATTGTTTACTGATGGCTTAAGAGACGAAAGGGAACAAGGCATAACCATAGATGTAGCTTACAGATATTTCACCACCCCAAAGCGTAAATTTATTATCGCTGATACCCCTGGTCATATCCAGTATACCAGAAATATGGTTACGGGCGCTTCTACCGCTAATGCCGCGGTGATTTTAATTGATGCCCGTCACGGAGTAATAGAACAAACCAAGCGACATTCATTTATCGCCTCTTTATTGAATATCCCGCATCTTATTGTATGCATCAATAAAATGGACCTGGTAGATTATTCAGAAGAGGTATATAATAAAATTATAGGACAGTTTGAAGAATTTTCTTCCAAACTATTGATGAAAGATGTTCGTTTTATTCCTATTAGTGCCCTATTGGGAGATAATGTAGTGAACCGCTCAAAAAATATGGACTGGTACCAGGAAGGTACTTTGCTAAGCACATTGGAGAATCTTCATATAAGCAGTGATATTAATAAAATAGACGCTCGTTTTGCCGTGCAAACAGTTTTAAGACCCCAAAATGAAGATTTCAGGGATTATCGCGGGTATGCCGGGCGAATCGCTAGCGGAATTTATAGAGTGGGTGATGAAGTAGCGGTATTGCCTTCAGGATTTCAATCAAAAATTAAATCCATCAATGCCGGGGAGCATGAAGTTCAGGAGGCTTATGCACCCATGAGTATTTCAATGACCCTGGAAGATGATATAGATGTAAGCAGAGGAAATATGATTGTACGGAAAAACAACCAGCCAGAAATGGAACAGGAATTTGATGTTATGCTATGCTGGTTGAATAATGACCCTGCTAAACCAAGAGCGAAATATACAATAGTGCACACCTCTCACGAAGAGCGAGCACTATTCAAAGAGGTGGTATATAAAATAGATATCAATACTTTTGAAAGGGATAAGACTAATCAGGACTTGGCTATGAACGATATTGCCAGGGTTAAAATAAGAACTACCAGAAGGATGATGTTGGATACTTATCGCGAAAACCGAAATACAGGAAGTATTATTTTAATAGATGAAAATACAAATGAAACCGTTGCGGCGGGGATGGTGGTTTAGGAATTCTGTTCTCGGTTGTCTGTTCTCGGTTGTCAGTTTTTCGTTCTGGTTTCAAGGGCCTTTTATTGTTGAAAAATGAAAGCCACCAATTCACAAATATTCTTATTATCGTCATTGCGCAACCGGCTTTTGCCGGTGTGGCAATCTTTTTTTTCGTTCTCGGTTGTTGGATGTCAGTTTTTCGTTTAAGGTTTTTTGTTTGGGATTTCAAAGGCGCTTTTATTACTGCAAAGTGAAAAGCCACGAATTCACCAATAGAATCAGAGGATAGTCTGTAGCTATTAGTCTTTAGATTTATAGAAAACTATTGTCTAAAGACTAAGGTCTACCGACTAAGACGAATTCACCATTTTGACTAATCTACAGTTAGTTTACTGGATTGATATATTAAGTTTTTATATCATTAATAATAAGCGCTTAAGCTCGGTACTTACCAGCATTTCACAAGTCAACTCTTAACCATCCCAATTAATAATTCAACTAAAAAGTCAGGAAACTATCTTTCACAAAATTTTTAACGTTTTAAAAGCTTTAAGGTTTCTTTAGCAATAGCCTCATCAATAAATTCTATCTTTGCCAGCGATAAAAAATTAATTTAAAGCCCGCGAATGATTGAGTTTCAGCAGAAATTAGAAAGTAAAAAGATTTTAGTAACAGGGGGAGCTGGATTTATAGGTTCCAATTTATGTGAAACACTAATAAATTTAAATGCTGAGGTAGTTTGTTTAGATAACTTTGCTACCGGACATAAGCATAATCTTGATGCTTTTAAAAACCACAAGAGTTTTAAGTTAATTGAGGGGGATATACGTAATCTCCAAACCTGCCATAAGGCCTGCGAAAATGTAGATTACGTACTGCACGAGGCAGCTTTAGGTTCTGTGCCACGTTCTCTTGCCGATCCAATTACTAGTAATGAAGTAAATATTTCAGGTTTTCTTAATATGTTAGTTGCAGCACGAGACGCTGGAGTGAAGCGTTTTGTTTATGCTGCTAGTTCTTCTACTTATGGAGATTCAGAAAAACTTCCAAAGGTTGAAGATGAAATAGGGAAAACACTTTCTCCTTATGCAATTACCAAATATGTTAATGAGCTCTATGCCGATATTTTTCGGAAAGCATATAAATTAGATACTATAGGCTTAAGATATTTTAATGTTTTTGGAAGAAAACAGGACCCAAATGGGGCTTATGCGGCCGTTATTCCAAAATTCGTGATGCAGTTTATGAAACACGAAAGTCCGGTGATAAATGGCGACGGCACCTATTCCCGTGACTTCACCTATATCGATAATGTAATTCAAATGAATTTACTTGCTTTGACCACGGAAAATGAACAAGCAGTAAATGAGGTTTATAATACTGCGGTAGGGGACAGAACTAATTTGGTTGAATTAACGCAGTTTTTAAAAAAACATCTTTCTAATTTTGACCCTGAAATTGCAAATGTAGAAGTTAAAAACGGACCTAATCGCGCAGGGGATATTCCGCATTCTTTGGCTTCGGTAGAAAAGGCTAAAAATTTACTGGGCTACAAGCCTAGTCATCGAATTGATGATGGTTTAAAGGAGGCTGTGACCTGGTATTGGGAAAATTTAAAGTGAAGTTGTAATGAAGTAACCAGGGAGTAAACCATCATAAGGTTACAGGTTTACAGCGTCACAAATCAAGAACAATAAAAATAGAATGAATAATAAAAAGATAGCAATTATAGGTCTAGGATATGTAGGATTACCATTAGCCAGATTATTCGCCACTAAATATCCCGTAATTGGGTTTGATATAAATAAAGCAAGGGTAAAAGAGTTAATGAATGGACATGATTCTACTTTAGAGGTAGAAGACGATGTGCTTCAATCAACTTTGGTGCCGAAAGAAAACTTTAAAGATGGCAAAGGTTTATTTTGCTCGGCAAGTTTAGAAGATATTTCAGATTGTAATTATTATATTATTACCGTCCCAACTCCGGTAGACAAAAACAACCGTCCAGATCTTACTCCACTTTATAAAAGCAGCGAAACCGTTGCTAAAGTCCTGAAAAAAGGAGATATAGTAATTTACGAATCGACTGTTTATCCCGGTGTTACTGAAGACGAGTGCGTACCCGTACTGGAGAAACATAGCGGACTTACTTTTAATGAAGATTTCTTTGTAGGGTATTCACCTGAAAGAATAAATCCGGGAGACAAAGAACATACGGTAGATAAAATATTGAAGGTTACTGCCGGTTCTACTCCTGAAATAGGAAAGAAAGTAAATGATCTTTATGCTGAAGTCATTACTGCCGGAACGCATTTAGCACCCACTATTAAAGTGGCAGAAGCTGCAAAGGTTATTGAAAATTCTCAAAGGGATATCAATATTGCTTTCGTAAATGAGTTGGCAAAGATTTTCAACATGATGGGAATAGATACCCAGGATGTTTTGGAAGCTGCTGGAACAAAATGGAATTTCCTTCCTTTTAAACCCGGTTTGGTTGGGGGACACTGTATTGGTGTGGATCCATATTATTTAGCTCAAAAGGCCCAGGAGATTGGATATCATCCCGAAATTATTCTTGCCGGTAGGAGGATGAACGATTCTATGGGGCAATATGTAGCTTCAGAAGTTGTGAAATTAATGCTTCAGAACGATCAAAAAGTAAAAGGTGCCAATATTTTAGTGATGGGCATCACCTTTAAAGAGAATTGTCCGGATGTTAGAAATACCAAAGTGGTAGATGTAATTAAGAACCTTAAAGAATATGGTACCAATGTTACGATCTATGATCCACTTGCAAACCCGAAAGAAGTAGAACACGAATACGGACTTAAAACAGTTAAGGAAGTTCCGAATGAGAAATTTGATGCTGTAGTTTTAGCAGTAGCCCATAAAGAATTTCTGGAAATGGACCTTGATCAGCTAAAAAACGGGAATACCGTTGTTTATGATGTGAAGGGAGTGCTTGGAGATAGGTGTGATAAAAAGCTTTAGACCGATAGCTGTTAATTTGTGAATCGGGAATCGAGGGTCGTTAATTTGGGATTGGTGATTTGGTTAATCGGGACTTTGTTAAATCGTGATTCGGGAATATTGGTTTTGGATTCGAGATTAAAGGGCCGGTAATTTGGAATTGATAAAATCGAAAATTGATATATAATTAAAGTTATTTGGATTAATAGGGAGATGTTATACGGACTAACAAATCCACGAACTAACGGATTAACGACTAACGATTTAACGAATAACAAATGGCTGATAGTTTTGAAAGTCTGGAATGTTGGCAAAGATGTAATGAATTGAAGATATTTAAGAAAATCAAACGAGTAAATTCGCGAAAGAATAGATTAGTTTACTAATAGACGGAATTACAAACTAATGATTTCACAAACTCACGAATTAACGAATCTACGTTCGCACAAATTCAAGAACTGACGTTAACGAATTACGAACTGACGAATAACGAATAATGAAGATCAAGAATATATGCTGCATCGGCGCAGGTTACGTAGGCGGGCCTACAATGGCGGTAATCGCTCAAAAATGTCCTGAAATAAACGTAACCGTGGTAGATATAAATGAGGAGAGAATAAAAGCCTGGAATGATGAAGATGTAGAGAATATTCCAATTTATGAACCCGGTTTATCGAATGTAGTAAAAGAAGCTCGCGATAGAAATTTATTTTTTTCTACTGATGTTGATGCAGCAATCGATAAGGCCGATATGATCTTTATTTCGGTGAATACGCCAACCAAAACTTATGGTATTGGGAAAGGAATGGCTGCCGATCTAAAGTATATCGAACTTTGTGCCCGGCAGATAGCAAGAGTTTCTAAGACCGACAAAATAGTAGTAGAGAAATCTACTTTACCGGTTCGTACAGCAGAAGCTTTAAAAAATATTCTTGATAATACAGGGAACGGTGTAAATTACCAAATTCTTTCCAATCCTGAATTTTTAGCAGAAGGTACCGCGGTAGATGATTTGATGAATCCGGATCGTGTGCTTATAGGAGGTGATATTGATACTACTGAAGGGAAAAAAGCGGTAGATGCTTTAGTAGATGTTTATGCGCATTGGGTGCCAAGAGAAAAATTATTAACTACGAATGTTTGGTCTTCTGAATTATCTAAGCTTACCGCAAACGCCTTTTTAGCGCAACGAGTTTCCAGTATAAACGCGATGAGTGAATTATGTGAGAAAACAGGGGCAGATGTAAATGAAGTTTCTAAAGCTGTAGGAATGGATTCCAGAATAGGTTCTAAATTTTTGAAATCTTCAGTCGGTTTTGGGGGTTCTTGTTTTCAAAAGGATATTTTGAATCTGGTTTATATTTCAAAGTCTTTTGGTTTACATGAAGTAGCTGATTATTGGGAACAGGTAATTTTAATGAATGACCATCAAAAAAGAAGATTTGCAGCTAAAATCGTACAAACTCTTTTCAATACTGTTTCAGGAAAGAAAATCGCTCTGTTGGGATGGGCATTTAAGAAAGACACCAACGATACCCGGGAGTCGGCTGCAATCTATGTTGCTGATTACTTATTGAATGAACAGGCTGAGATCGTGGTTTACGATCCTAAGGTGAAGACAGAGCAAATTTATGCCGACCTGGATTATTTAAACACCCGTTCTTCTGAAGAAAATAAAGCAAAAGTAAAAGTGGTAAATACAGCCTATGAATCAGCAAAGGGCGCTCATGCCATCGCTGTTTTAACTGAATGGGATGAATTTAAAGATTTGGATTGGGAAAAAATTTATAAAGAAATGCTAAAACCAGCTTTTCTTTTTGATGGTAGAAGATTGCTTGAAAGATCCACGAAAGAAAAGATTGGATTTGAGTTTTATGCGATAGGAAGTTAAAAATTCATTACTGAATTATGGATATAGCGCTAATAATTCAAACTTATGTTTAAATATATATGAAGGAAATATATAAAATTGCAATTGAAGCATCGGTCGAGGGAGGGAAGAGAATTATGGAAATTTATGAAAACGAAGATTTCCAAGTAGAATCGAAGTCTGATGATTCTCCTCTGACCATAGCCGATAACCAGGCAAATGATATTATAAATTCTTTTCTATTACCTACAGGTATTCCAATTATTAGTGAGGAGAACAAACAACTCGATTTTGCAGAAAGGAAAAACTGGAATAGATGTTGGATTGTTGATCCTTTAGATGGAACAAAAGAATTTATTAAAAGGAATGGGGAGTTTACAGTTAATATAGCATTTATTGAAAACCAAAAACCGGTTTTTGGAGTTATATATGTACCTGCTAAAAATGAGCTTTACTTTGGAAATGTGATAAATCAAGAAAGTTATAAAGGAGTTATTGATCATGCTAAATTTGAATTTCAACAATCTGATTTTAAGCGAATTAATCCCTCGTTAATTGGTGATAAAATAAAAGTTGTGGGTAGCCGCTCACATATGAATCAAGATACGCGGAATTATATTGAGGCCCTTAAAAAAGAGTATAACAAGGACGTAAAAATAGTTTCTAAAGGGAGCTCTTTAAAGTTTTGTCTGTTAGCTGAAGGAGAGGCGGATGTTTATCCAAGGTTTGCACCCACCATGGAATGGGATACTGCAGCAGGTCAGGCGATTTGTAATGCTGTTGGCTTAAATGTTATTGATGCAGGTACTTCAGAGGAATTAAAATATAATAGGGAAAATTTACTAAATAATTATTTCTTGGTATCTAAACTTGGGTAGGTCATACAAAAGACATATTGCCAAAAGTATTACCTGGAGAATTATCGGTACAGCAGATACAATTCTGCTTGCCTGGCTAATTTCTGGTGACCCATTAACGGGCCTTCAAATAGGTTTTGCTGAAGTAATTACTAAAATGATTTTTTACTATATCCACGAAAGGATATGGTTTAAAATCAGAGCCGGAATTACTAAAAATGGCGATAGTAAAAAACGACATATAGCTAAAACGGTAACCTGGAGAATAGTTGGAACAATTGATACAATGATCTTGGCTTGGTTGATTTCTGGAGATCCAATGGTTGGGTTGAAGGTTGGAGGTGCAGAAGTAATTACTAAAATGATATTGTATTATTTTCATGAGCGTGGGTGGTATAAGATAGATTATGGATTGAAACAACGTAGAGAACGAAAAAGAGAGTTACAAGAACAAACTGCTAATGAATAATATGGAGAATATAATTCCACATGATTTTCATATCGAGAAAACCGATAGAAATAAGTCAAACGGTCATGATTCTTTTGTAGTGTGGTTTACAGGTCTATCAGGTTCTGGAAAATCTACTATAGCCAACCTAGTGGAAAATGAATTATTTAAAAAGGGAATTAAAACCTTTTCATTGGATGGTGATAACGTAAGAAAAGGTCTAAATAATAATCTTGGTTTTACAGCTGGGGATCGTCAGGAAAATCTTCGCCGGATCGCTGAAGTTGCAAAACTCTTTGTGGAATCAGGATCGGTAATAATAGCGTCTTTTATTTCTCCACTAAAAAAAGACCGGGAATTGATTAAAAATATTATTGGGGAGGATAATTTTATCGAAGTGTTTGTAAACACTTCTTTAGCAGAATGTGAACGGCGTGACGTGAAAGGATTATATAAAAAAGCCCGGGCTGGAGAAATTAAGAATTTCACTGGAATTGATGCTCCATATGAAAATCCGGCAAACCCTGATTTAGAAATAAAAACAGAGGAAGAAGATTTGGAAGACGCTTTAAAAAGAATAGTTTTACATCTTGAAGATAAACTGAAAATCTCAGTACAATGAGCAAATATTATTTAAATTATTTAGACGAATTAGAATCAGAAGCGATTTATATTTTGCGCGAAGTTTGGGCGCAATTTGAAAATCCGGTAATTCTCTTTTCAGGCGGTAAAGATTCAATTCTAATTACCCATTTAGCTAAAAAAGCTTTTTATCCAAGTAAAATCCCTTTTGCATTAATGCACGTTGATACCGGGCATAATTTTCCTGAAACTATTCAGTTTAGAGATGAGTTGGTTGGAAAACTTGGGGTAAAATTAATTGTAGGTTCTGTACAGGAATCAATAGATAAGGGCCGCGTAGCCGAAGAAAAAGGTAAAAATGCCACCCGAAATGCTTTGCAAATTACAACCCTGCTTGATGCTATTGAAACTAACAAGGTAGATTGTGCTATTGGCGGGGGAAGAAGAGACGAGGAAAAAGCTAGGGCAAAAGAACGCTTTTTTAGTCATCGTGACGACTTTGGACAGTGGGATCCTAAAAATCAACGTCCAGAATTATGGAACCTTTTAAATGGAAAACATTTTGAAGGTGAACACTTCAGGGCTTTTCCTATTAGTAACTGGACTGAAATGGATGTTTGGAATTATATTAAACGTGAAAATATTAGTATCCCTTCCCTGTATTTTGCTCACGAGCGGGAAGTGGTGTTCCGCAGTAATTCCTGGATTCCGGTTTCCGAATATTTAAAACTTGAAGAAGGTGAAAAGGTAGAGAAAAAGAAAATAAGGTTTAGAACTCTTGGTGATATTACTATAACTGGGGGTATAGAATCTGAAGCAGATACCCTGGATAAGATTGCTTTAGAAGTTTCTGCAATGCGTAAAACCGAAAGAGGGAACCGATCTGATGATAAGCGCAGCGAAACTGCAATGGAGGATAGGAAGAAACAGGGATATTTTTAAAAAACAGCTATAAGCTATAAGCTTAAAGCAGAAAGCTAAAGAAATGGAAATACACAATAATCAATTATTACGATTTACCACCGCAGGGAGTGTAGACGACGGGAAAAGTACTTTAATAGGTAGACTTTTATTCGATTCTAAGTCTATATTTGAAGACCAATTGGATTCTGTAAGTAAAACTAGTGAGAAAAAAGGCCATGATGGTGTTGACCTGGCGCTCTTTACCGATGGGCTTAAAGATGAAAGAGAGCAGGGGATTACTATAGATGTGGCATATCGATATTTCACTACCCCAAAACGTAAATTTATTATAGCTGATACTCCAGGGCATATCCAATATACCAGAAATATGGTGACCGGTGCTTCAACGGCCAATGCCGCAGTTATTTTAATTGATGCACGTCACGGAGTAATTGAGCAAACCAAGCGACATTCTTTTATAGCTTCATTGCTGAATATTCCACACCTAATTGTATGTATCAATAAAATGGATCTCGTAGATTATTCGGAAGAGGTTTATAATAATATCATTGGGCAGTTTGAGGAGTTTTCTTCGAAACTTTTAATGAAAGATGTACGTTTTATCCCAATTAGTGCTCTGTTGGGAGATAATGTAGTAAATCGCTCTGAAAACATGAAGTGGTATCAGAATGGTACCTTGCTTAGTACTTTGGAAAATTTGCATATCAGCAGTGATATTAATAAAATTGATGCCCGTTTCCCTGTGCAGACTGTATTAAGACCGCAGAGTGTTGAATTTAGGGATTACAGGGGTTATGCCGGGAGAATTGCTAGTGGAATTTACCGTACAGGAGATGAGGTTGCTGTTCTGCCCTCAGGTTTTACCTCTAGTATAAAGTCAATTAATGCCGGGTATCAAGAAGTACAGGAAGCATACGCACCAATGTCTGTATCGCTTACTTTGGCAGATGATATTGATGTTAGCCGGGGTGATATGATCGTAAAGAAGAATAATCAGCCGGAGCAGGAACAGGAATTTGATGTGATGCTTTGTTGGTTAAATAATGATCCTGTAAAACCACGCGCCGAATATACTATAATGCATACTTCAAATGAAGAAAGGGCGATGATAAAAAAAGTGGTCTATAAAATGAATATTAACACCTTTGAACGTAATAGCGAAGATTCTAATTTAGAGATGAATGACATCGCCCGGGTGCAAATAAGAACCACGCGGCGGTTAATGTTGGATTCTTATAGAGACAATCGGAATACCGGGAGTGTTATTTTGATTGATGAAAGCACCAACGAAACCGTTGCGGCGGGGATGATTGTTTAATAAAAAAGCTATCTGAACTAATTTTTATGAAGAAAAATAGAATATTAATAACTGGAGGCGCTGGCTTTATAGCCTCACATGTTATTCGATTATTTGTAAATAAATATCCAGATTATCATATTTTTAACCTGGATGCATTAACCTATGCCGGGAATTTAGAGAGTTTAAAAGATGTCGAGAACTATGAGAATTACACATTTCTGAAAGCAGATATCAATAATGCTGAAGCAATTAATGAACTTTTTGAAAAATATAAATTCGATAATGTAATTCATCTGGCAGCCGAATCTCATGTGGACCGGTCCATAAATGATCCTTTGATTTTCGTAAAGACAAATATTATTGGGACATTAAATTTACTTAATGCCGCTAAAAAATATTGGAGTGACTATACTAATAAGCTTTTCTACCATATAAGTACCGATGAAGTTTATGGAACTTTAGGAGAAGAAGGTTTATTTACAGAAAGCACTGCTTATGATCCCAATTCTCCATATTCCGCTTCTAAAGCCGGTTCGGATCATTTTGTAAGGGCTTATGGTGAAACTTATGGAATTCCATATATTATTTCGAATTGTTCAAATAATTATGGTCCTAATCAGTTTCCTGAGAAACTAATACCACTATTCATCAATAATATTGTAAATAAAAAAGAACTTCCAGTTTATGGAGATGGTAAGTATACCAGGGACTGGCTTTTTGTGAAGGACCATGCAGAAGCTATTGATCTTGCTTTTCATAAAGGTGAAATTAAGGAAACCTATAATATTGGTGGCTTTAATGAATGGCAGAATATAGACTTAATTCATTTGCTCTGTGAGCTTATGGATAAGAAATTAGATAGAAAACAAGGTGAATCAGCTAAATTAATTTCCCACGTTAATGATAGACCGGGCCATGATAAAAGGTATGCTATAGACGCCTCTAAAATTAATAAAGAATTGGGTTGGAAACCAAATGTTAGCTTTGAGCAGGGACTTGAAAAAACAATCGACTGGTATTTGTCCAATACGGCGTGGCTTGAAAATGTTACAAGTGGAAAATACCAAGAATATTATAAAAAACAATATAAGTAAGAAGCTATATATGAAAGGAATAATTCTAGCAGGAGGAAGTGGAACACGCTTATATCCAATCACAATATCGGTAAGTAAGCAATTATTACCTGTTTATGACAAACCTATGATTTATTATCCATTATCTGTTTTAATGTTAGCAGGGATAAAAGATATTCTTTTCATCACCACCCCACACGACCAAGAGTCTTTTAAAAAACTATTGGGTAATGGTTCTGAACTAGGTTGTAATTTTGAATATGCGGTTCAAAAAGAACCAAATGGATTGGCTGAAGCTTTTGTTATAGGAGAAGACTTTATTGGAGATGATAAAGTGGCCCTAGCTCTTGGGGATAATATCTTTTACGGGAATGGATTAGGTAGCCTTCTAAGAAGTAAAATTGACATTCAAGGCGCTTCTATTTTCGCTTATCCGGTTAAAGATCCCCAAAGGTACGGTGTGGTAGAATTTGATGAAAATAATAAGGCTATTAGTATTGAAGAAAAGCCGGAAAAGCCAAAATCAAAATATGCAGTTCCTGGCCTGTATTTTTATGATAATAGGGTTGTAGAATTTGCTAAAAATGTAAAACCTTCGGCACGGGGAGAAAAAGAGATTACAGGCATTAACGAAATGTACTTGGAATCTGGTGAGTTAGAAGTAGGGGAGATGACCCGGGGAATGAGCTGGTTTGATACTGGGACAGTAGAATCTTTAGACGATGCTACGGAGTTTATAAGAGTACTGCAAAATAGACAAAGTACTATGATTGGTTGTATTGAAGAGGTTGCATACCAAAGAAGGTTTATTTCTGAAAAGTCTTTGATAAAACTTTCCAAAAAATATGGTAAATCTCCATATGGTGTTTATTTAAATCAATTAGTAAAAAACCTATAATGTCATTACGACAAAAGGCTATTTCAGGATCTTACTGGACATTTGCTCAACAATTTGGAAGTCAGATTGTTTCTTTTGGTATTTCTGTTATACTGGCAAGAATTCTTCTTCCTGAGGAATTTGGTCTCATTGCCATGATCAACATTTTAATGGGGGTAGGCACCTTACTCTATGATGGTGGTTTAGCAAATTCCTTAATTAGAACTAAAAATGCTGACCAGGAGGATTTTTCTACGGTTTTTTATTTTAACCTTGGAGCCAGTATACTTTTGTATCTTATTAGTTATGTGATAGCTCCACTGTTTGCCAATTTTTTTGAAGAACCTATTTTAATCCAAATTATTAGAATTTATTGTCTGATTTTTATTATCCAGGCGTTTAGTACCGTGCAAATTGCTCGGTTGACGAAGAAGATGGACTTTAAAACTCAAATGCTTGTTTCTTTGCCTTCTTTAATTATTGGTGGTATTGCCGGTGTTTTGATGGCTTATTACGGTTATGGGGTGTGGAGTTTGGTATATATGACCATTATTCAAACTTCCATAAAAACAATCCAATTCTGGTTTTATTCGGGTTGGAAACCTTCTAGGGTTTTTAGTATCCCTAAATTTAAATATCATTTTAATTTTGGTTTTAAAATGACCTTAACCGGGTTATTGGATATTATTTCTGCCAATATTTATACTATTGTTATAGGAAAGGTATTCTCAACAGCTCAATTAGGATACTATAATCGGGCAAATTCCATAAAAAATTTACCTACTTCTAATATTGGGGCGGTACTTGGAAGAGTAACCTATCCACTATTTTCTTCAATTCAAGATGATAATGATCGGTTAAGAAGGGTTAATAAAGACATCATTCAAATGGTGACATATGTAATTGCGCCGGTATTAATTTTACTGTTGGTAATTGCAAAGCCCTTTTTTGTTTTCTTATTAACGGATAAATGGTTGCCGGCTGTTCCCTATTTTCAAATACTGGTTGTTGCAGGTTTGCTACAACCCTTAAATTCCTATAATATGAATGTATTATTGGTTAAAGGTAGAAGCGACCTTTTTCTGAAACTATCTTTAATAAAGAAGGGGTTGCTATTTTGTGGTGTATTATTAGCTATGCAATTTGACATATATGCTTTATTATTCACTCAAGTTATCCTGTCAATTATTAATTTTTTCATGAACACCTATTATACCAATAAAATGATTAACTATTCACCCTTTAACCAATTAAAAGATGTGTCTTTTAATTATGTTTTAGCATTTTTTGTTGGGAGTATTATCTATGTTTTGGATACAAAGGTTTTATTTGATTATAGTGATCTATTGCGACTAATGATCGGCGGATTACTGGGGGCAATCCTTTACCTCACTATTAGTTATTTACTAAAATTTGAAGGCCTACAAAAGTTAATTTTAATTCTTCGAAAAAAATGAATATAAAAAGTGAATTATATTATTTAAAAAATAGGATTATTCTCCATGATAAACCAAAGATTTTTGGAATTGGAAATAATAAAACCGGGACTACCTCCCTAAAGACTGCGATGAAAGATTTAGGCTTTGTTGTGGGAGATCAAACCAGAGCGGAAATGTTGATGGAGGATTGGAGTAAAAGAAACTTTAAAAAGCTGATTAGTTATTGTAAAGAAGCTCAATTTTTTCAGGATATTCCATTTAGTAAACATTATACTTTTATAGTAATGGATCAGGCTTTTCCTAATAGTAAATTTATTTTAACTGTAAGAGATTCACCGGAACAGTGGTATAACTCTTTAGTAAATTTTCATGCTCGACTATGGGGAAAGGATGGTAGAATTCCTACTAAGGAAGATCTTCAGGAAGCATTTTATCTGGGAGAAGGTTGGCCCTGGCAAGCTAACCGTTGGAGCTATGCCACTCCCGAAGATAATCCCTATGAGAAGAAGGAGTTAATAGAAAGTTATATTCGGCATAATCAAATAGTAAAAGATTA
The DNA here is from genome assembly GCF_900113135.1 of Salegentibacter agarivorans. Lineage (GTDB taxonomy): Bacteria > Bacteroidota > Bacteroidia > Flavobacteriales > Flavobacteriaceae > Salegentibacter > Salegentibacter agarivorans. The sequence goes on from NZ_FOOH01000001.1 coordinate 375,029, forward strand.
TTTCAGACATAGACCTCAGGACCTTTTGGTTTTAAATGTAGCTGAAAAAGGGGCCTATAAAAAATTAACAGAATTTTTAGGATTGAAATCTCAAAGAGAAGACTTTCCCTGGGAAAACAAAACCTCAGAAATAAATAAGCAATGATCCCTGTAACAAAAACATTTTTTCCGCCAATTGAAGAGTATAATCAACATCTACAGCGTATATGGAAATATCAATGGCTTACTAACCGTGGTGAACTTGTAAAGGAATTGGAAACTAATTTAAAAACCGAATTGGGAGTTACAAATATAACCTTAACCACTAACGGAACCTTGCCCATTCAGATAGCTTTGAAGGTGTTGGCTGCGGGAGGAGAAGTGATTACCACGCCTTTTAGTTATGTAGCTACCACCTCGGCCATTGTATGGGAAAATTGTAAGCCGGTGTTTGTGGATATCCATCCGGAGTATCTTACCATAGATGAAACAAAAATAGAAGCAGCTATTACTCCCCAAACCAAGGCTATTCTGGCTACCCATGTATTTGGAAATCCTTGTCATGTAGAAGAAATAGAGAGAATTGCTCAAAAGTATGATCTTAAGGTTATCTATGATGCTGCACATTGCTTTGGGGTGAAATATAAAGGTGAAAGTATATTTAATTACGGAGATGTAAGTACCTGTAGTTTTCACGCTACCAAGTTGTTTCATACCGGAGAGGGTGGGGCTATGTTTTGTAAAGATGAGGAATTAAATCATCAGTTATTTTATAGCCATAATTTTGGGCATAACGGCCCGGAAGATTTTTACGGAGTGGGGATTAATGCCAAAATGAGCGAACTGCAGGCGGCGATGGGCTTAAGTGTACTTCCCTATATGAATAAAATTTTAGAAGCACGTAAAAAAATTGTAGACTTTTATAATGAAAACCTGGATTTTTCAAAGCTTCAAAAGCTAAAAATACGTGAAGGGACCAATTGTAATAATAGCTACTATCCGGTAACTTTTGAAAATGAAGAAACTCTTTTAAAAGTTCAAAGATCCTTGAATGAGAAAGAAATTTATCCAAGAAGGTATTTTTATCCTTCTTTAAATACCTTGAGTTATATCGATTATATAGAAATGCCGGTTTCCGAAGCAATTTCTTCCAGGGTATTATGTCTGCCACTCTATGCAGGATTAAAACCTAATGAATTAAAGAAAATTGTTGAATTGCATAACTTGGGATAATATTATGAGTAACCGTATTGAGATTATTACAAGCAAGGAAAGTCCGGGTTGTGAGTGTGTAAGGAACTTTTTAAGTGAAATTGATGATGATTTTAAACCTTCTTTAAGTAGTAAAGTTTCTTTAGAAACTTATGCAGGAAAATTAAATTCCAATGCGACCTTCATTTTAGCTATGTTAGGCGAAGAATTAATAGGAATGACTGCTTTCTACGCAAATGATCTTCTAAAAAAAAGAGGCCTATTTGCCAATTATTGGTATTATTAAAAGATATAGAGGGCAGGGTATTGCTGGTATAATGATGAATACTTTAATTTCTTATTTAAGAAAAAAAGGATTTGAAAAACTATCCCTTGAAACCTGGCAAGGTAGTCCTGCTCAAAATTTTTATCAAAAAAACAGGTTTATGGTTAATAAAGTTGTTAACGATAGAAACGGAGGGGTAAAAAGCGTGAAAATGTTTCGTTTGTTGGGGGAAATTGATTCTGAACAAGATTCTTTTTACACTAGCACATTGGAATATCACAAAGAATTGAGTAGGGAACTATGCATTGACCTTTTCATCAAGCGTGATGATTTATACCCCAAATTTGGGGGAGGAAACAAGGCCCGAAAACTGGATTTTATATTGGATAAAGCAAGAAATCAAAATTACAATTCCGTAGTAACAGCCGGTGGGGCACAATCGAATCATTGTCGCGCAACTGCTCTTTATGCAGCATCTTTGGGATGGAAAACTATTTTAATAATCCACGGTGATAAACCTGAGAGGTATGAAGGGAATTTGAAACTAATGGAGTTGTCGGGAGCTGAAATTAGGTTTGTGAAGCAAGCTGACGTAAAAGAGGCTATGGATAATGCGATAAGCGATCTCGAAAAAGAAGGTCTCAAGCCCTATTATATATGGGGTGGAGGTCATTCTGTTGAGGGCGCATTGGCTTTTTATGAGGCCGTAAAAGAGTTGCGATCACAATTGGGAAATACCATTCCAGATTATCTGATGGTTGCAAGTGGCACCGGTACTACCCAAGCAGGGTTGGAAATTGGTATTAGGCACTTTTATCCAGAATGTAAGGTAATTGGCGTTTCCGTGGCGCGAGAAGAAAAAAGGGGAAAAGAAGAGATATTAAAGAGCATGCGTGAGCTAAATGAGTATTTAGATAATCGCATCGATCTTCCAGATACCATTACTTTTGACACTAGTAAATGTGGAGTGGGATATGAAACCGTTTTTCCGGAATTGATTGAAACAGTTCAGGAAGCTATAAAAAAAGGACTGGTGCTTGATCCAACCTATAGCGGTAAGGCTTTTTATGGCATGAAATCCTTTATAGAAGAAGGTACGATAGAGGAAAACAGCAATGTGGTATTTTGGCACACCGGTGGGCTTATGAATTTATTGAGTTCATCCGCAGTATAAAAACAACCTACATCCAAAAGTTGTAAAATAAAAAATAAGATTGAATTAGTTATAGCATGAATGTATTATTGACTTCTGCGGGAAGAAGGACCTATTTAGTAGAATATTTCAAACAAGCTCTAAAAGGGAAAGGAATCGTGTACGCTTCAAATTCAACGTTTTCTTCTGCTTTAAATATTGCTGATGATTTTGTTATCACACCATTGATCTATGAAGAAAGTTATATTCCGTTTTTACTCAGTTTTGTTAAGAAAAAAAAAATCAGTGTAATTATCTCACTTTTTGATATCGATTTGCCGGTGCTTGCTAAGGCAAAAGATTTGTTTAAAAAAAACGGGGTGACTGTTATAGTTTCTGATTATGAAGTGACCCAAATCTGCAATGACAAATGGAGCTCTTATAACTTTTTAATAGAAAATGGTTTTAATACGCCCAAAACCTATATAGATTATGGAGAGGCTCAAAACGATTTTAAAAAAAATATTTTAGCTTTTCCTTTAATTATAAAACCCCGATGGGGAATGGGGTCTATCGGAATATATAAAGCCGAGAACCAACTAGAATTAGAAGTTTTTTATAAAAAGGTGAAAAAAGAGATCGAGGAATCCTATTTACAATTTGAATCTAAAGCCCAAATTGATCGCGCAATACTTATACAAGAATGTATTAACGGAGAAGAATACGGTTTGGACATTTTTAATGACTTGGATGGAAAGTACCTGAAAACTTTTGTAAAGAAAAAAACAGCAATGCGCTCTGGGGAAACCGATAGTTCGGTTACAGAAAATCATCAGGAACTTCAGGAGCTAGGAAAGAAATTATCAGAGAAATTAAAACATATAGGTAATTTAGATAGTGACTGGTTTATTACCACAGATCAATTATATGTTTTAGAAATGAATTGCCGGTTTGGCGGTGGCTATCCTTTTACCCATTTGGCAGGAGCAAATTTACCTAAAGTTCTTATTGACTTAATACAATCTCACGTTTACAATCCAGAAGACTTGTATATGGAATACGAAGTTGAAATGATTAAAGACATACAACCGGTTAAAATTAAAAAGCAATGAAGCCATTAGTTAGTATTTGTTGTATTACTTACAATCAAGAGAAGTACGTGGAAGAGACTTTGAAAGGTTTTTTGATTCAGAAAACATCTTTTCCTATCGAAATTTTAATCCATGACGACGCGTCAACCGATATTACAGCCAAGATACTCCGGAAATATGAGAAAATAGATGATAGAATTTCGGTAATTTACCAAACTGAAAACAAATATTCACAGGGAAAAAAACCACTTATACATTATCTTTTTCCAAAAGCCAGAGGTAAATATATTGCATTATGCGAAGGTGATGATTATTGGACCGATTCATATAAGTTACAAAAACAGGTTGATTTCTTGGAAAGAAATGAAAAATATTCATTGGTTTTTAGCAATGCCAAAGTTTTAAAGGATAAAGGTATAAGTAGAGGGTTGAAGATTATAAATAAATCTAGAGAATTTAATGGTTTCGAAATAATTGAAAACTGGACGATTCCGACAGCTTCGGTTTTGTTTAGAAAAGATCATTTAATTAATAATAAATTTTATGAATCTATTTTTAAACAATTTCTATATGGAGATATCATTTTATTTTTAATTCTAGCCCAGAAAGGTAAACTGTATGGAATGTCTGATTATATGGTTACTTACAGAAGACATGGTGAGGGAGCACTTTTATCAGAAAAAAATAATTCTGTAAAAGCAAAGAATAAAATGATAAAGCACCATAAATTAATGAGCATATGTTTTAATGGTAAATATAAAAAATTGAACTATGAATATATCGCAAATACATATTTAGGATTATTTTACGAAACAAGGAATTTCCAAAATTTGTGGTTATATAACAAATACCTTTGTAAAAAAGATAGGAAGCATTTTTATTCTATTAATAATTTAAAGATAAATGTCGCAGCTACTTTAAATTACAAAAAATAAATTTTAAAAAAATAAATTTGGAAAAGAAGTCTATAGTTTTTGTAATACATAATATGAATATTGGTGGGACGGAAAAGTCTTTACTTTCATTGTTATATACTCTAGATAGGTCAAAATATAAAATTACTATTTTGATGCTTGAGAATTATGGAGGGTATTTAAGTGAAGTTCCTGATTGGGTGGATCTGGAGTATTTGGATAATTTCCATGAAATGAAAAAAATCATAACATTACCGCCTTTACAATCTATAAGAAAGTTTTTGAAGGAATTCAAAATTAAAAGTGGAATTGGTCTCTGTAGGTCCTATTTAAAGGCTAAGATTAGTAATAATTGGGATCCAATATATGAATTTGCCGCAAAGCAAATTCATATATCAACTTATGATATTGCGGTGGCCTATGCTGGTCCTTCAGACTTTATCACTTATTTAGTATCTGAAAAAATTGAAGCTGAGTATAAAATTCAATGGATCCATTTTGATGTGCCAAAAGTGATATCTAATGGATTTTTTGGTAATAAATATTACCCAAAATTCGATAAGATCTATTGTGTATCAGGTGGCTCAAAGGTTTCTTTTTTAAAAGCTTTTCCTTATTTAAGTGAAAAAACTGAGATTTTTGAAAATATTATTACTGACGAGGAGATTTTAAAAAAATCAGATATTGGAGAAACGTTTAATGATGGCTTTGATGGAATAAGAATTCTCACTGTTGGAAGATTGACGAAAGAAAAAGGGCATAAATTTATTCCTGAAATTGTAAAAAACTTATTAGAAAAGACAGATAAGGAATTTAGATGGTATATAATAGGGGAGGGAATAGAAAAAGATTCTATCAAAGATCTTGTCGGCAGAATGGGCTTATCCAATTATGTTAAATTCTTAGGATTAAAATCAAATCCGTACAAATTTATGAAGGATTGTGATATATATGTCCAACCTTCATTGCATGAGGGGTATGGTATAACAGTTGCTGAGGCAAAAGTATTTAATAAACCAATTCTTATAACAAATTTTGCTAGCTCTGAAAATTTAATAAAATCAGGAAAAACCGGAATTATTGCAAATACAGATGTTGAAAGTTTAACAACCCAACTATTTTCACTTTTTGATAGATCGAGCCGGAATAAATTTTCTGAAAATTTAGCTCTAGAAAATTCTAAAAGAACTAAAACCGATTATTCAGATATTTTTTGATGTCTTCTTTTCTTATTAAAGTTTTGAAATATTTTAACGCTTAGTAGAGGCAAGTGCGCCATATTTAGTAATTATTAACCTATAAATAGGATTAAAAACTTCTTAATTAGAAAATAAAATTCAGCTCAGATTCTAAAGAATTATAATTTTATCAGGTTTAATATGAGGCAAGGATGAACTACCAAAACAAAGTTACACTTATAATTCCCATATTCAATGCTGAAGAATATCTTCACAGGTGTCTTAAGAGTGTTATGGTTCAAAGATATAAAAATTTTGAAGTCATTTTGATCAATGATGGTTCTTCTGATAATTCAATATCTATAATTCAAAATTTTTTAAATATTGATAATCGTTTCCGGTATTTTTTTCAAGATAATGCTGGGCCATCTTCGGCGCGTAATCTGGGTATAGAAAAAGCCAGAGGTAAATATCTATCTTTTATAGATGCTGATGATTGGCTAAGTGGAGATTATATAGAAAAACTAGTAACTCCCATGCAAAATAATAATCCTGATTTGGTTTGTGCGGGTTACTTTGAAGTAAACTCTAATTTTCCTGAAGGTATTAAATTACACGATTTCCAACCTGAATATTTAAACCGGAAAATTGATAAGAGTTTATTCCAATCAAACTTATTCACTGGTGTTTCTGGAGTATTATGGGGAAAGCTTTTTAAGAAGGAAGTTTTTATAAAGAATAATATTCATTTTAATAAAGACATAAAACTCTCTGAAGATTTGTTGGTAATCTTGGAATACTCAAAGTATATAAATGAAGTATTTATTATTCATAATTCTATTTATTATTACAATAGGTTAAATGAGAATGGATTAAGTAGAAAAGTTAGTATAAATAAATACTACGATTTAAAACTTTTTTTGGGGGAATTGGATAAGTTTAGGGAAGAAGTAAGTTTCAAGAACTTTGAAAAAATCAAAACCAGACGCTTATATTCCTTTATGATCCAACTGTTAAGAAATAATACAATGTCCAAAGAAGAATATTATAAAGCAGCAGACTTTTTGGTTAAAAACGAAACTTCTTTTACTATAGATACTATTGTAGTGAAAAAAATGGACAAAGTAATATTGAAGAATGTTTTTAAAAAAAAATACTTCATTGCCTGGATGTTAACTATGGCGTATGATTTACTAAGTGAGGTGAAAAATATCAAAAGAAGATTGAGTTTCCATCTTATTAAAATTGCAAAAAAATTAAGTTTTTCTTAATTGTTTTAAAGTTATTTCCGAAAATAGGTTTTGTACATTTGTACCCCTTTAATTTATGGAAACTTGATTTAAATCTGTCCAAAATATTAATCATATAAATGAAACAAAGAATAGCCCTATTAACTTTACCACTGGGGCATAATTATGGAGGTATTATTCAAAATTATGCATTGCAGAAAGTGCTGTCAAAAATGGGTCATGAAGTTTTAACAGTAAATAGAAGAGCAGATAACCCCCATTCAAGAATTAAAGTTCTAGCCAGTAAATATAAATCGGATTTTCAAAGAAAGATTTTACAATCTAAAAATCCTAAATACCTTTCATATAATACGGTTTTTAAACAAAACTTGAGCTTTATAAATAAATATATAAAATTGTCACCTGAACTCGAGTCTACTGAAGCATTGATTGCCTATTTTAAAAAGGAGAAATTTGATGATGTAATAGTTGGAAGTGATCAGGTATGGAGACCTAAATATTCTCCTAATATTTTTAATTTTTATTTAGATTTTATAGAAGGATCTAATATTAAAAAACTTGCTTATGCGGCTTCATTTGGCACTGAAGAGTGGGAATATTCCAACAAACAAACAAAAAAATGCTCCGAGCTGATTAATCAGTTTAAAGCAGTTTCAGTAAGAGAAAATTCTGGGGTTCAAATGTCGGGTAAATATCTTAAAATGCAGGATGCAATACTTGCTTTGGATCCAACTTTGCTTTTAGAAGCAGAAGATTATAGTCAGCTTATAGGTGAGCAACAAAATAGGTCTGGATTATTTACTTATGTACTTGATGACGCAGAAATAAAAAAAGACTTTATAAATAGTTGTTCAGAATATTTAAAGTTAGAGGTAAGTACGAATCAGGCAAAATACCCTACTCATATCTATAAGAGTGACAAGCCTGAAGACTATATTGTTCCGTCTCTTGAAGGTTGGCTTCAAGGGTTTAGGGACTCAGATTTTGTAATTACAGATTCTTTTCACGGAACTTTATTCTCAATTATTAATAAAAAACAATTTTTGTCTTTAGTTAATGTAGATAGGGGAGCCTCAAGATTTGAATCAATTTTGAAACAGTTAGGTTTAGAAGATCGTTTAGTCTATGATGTTAAAAAATTTGATATGGCTAAATTAGAAAATGAAATTGATTATGCCGAAGTCTACTCAAAACTAAATATTTTAAAAGATCACTCCTTAAACTTTTTAAAAAAGAATATTTAAGAATTTGTAGAAGGCTCAACACAGCTATAGTTTATGAAAACTGGTAAGGCTTTCTTATATATTCTCTTTACTTATGAATAAAATTAAAAATTTGTTTAAAAAAACAATCGGTCCTAAACTATATAATAAATTTATTTCTGTAGTTATTAATTTATTGGGGGTGAAGACACTTACCCTTAATACATTTGAGGATGCTAAGCTTTTCTATAAACATTCTATGGTATTTAAGCAAAATACTTATAATAAAATAGAATCTAAAATAGTATTGCATTATCATGCGATTGAGAAAGGTTTTTTGCATAAAAATTTTAGATATAGATTTGGTGAAGACCGGGTGAGAGATTTAATAAAGCTTTTATCTCTGGATGTTATAAGGCAAAATTCCAAAAAAAGTCAAATAGCTTCAGCCTATTTAGCTATATGTAAATACTACGAAAAGCATGAGTCTGAAAATGTAGATATTTCTGATTTTTATAAATTAGAAGACTATAAATTATTTAAGAAAATGGTCACTTTGAATATGACTGTGATCAAAGATTGGGAGAGTGGCTCGTATTTTAATGCGGTGCATCGGGATTTTAAGGATTTTTCAAGGTCTCGCAAAAGTGTTAGAAACTTTAAAGAAGATAAAGTTTCCTTAGATACAATAGAGAAAGTTATTGAATTAGCGAAAAATGCACCTTCTGTATGTAACAGGCAACCTACCAAAGTTTACTATTTAGAAAATAAAGATAAAATAGATAGGATACTAAATATACAGGGAGGTTTAACCGGTTATACGAAAGAAATAAATCAAATGTTTGTAGTAGTTGCAGACAGGAACTATTTCTATTCCATAGGAGAGAGAAATCAATTATATATTGATGGAGGGCTATTTATTATGAATTTGCTTTATGCTTTACATTATTATAAAGTAGCAGCCTGTCCTGCGCATTGGGGGCATCCTATAGAAAAAGATAAGGAAATTTTAGAAGTAATACCTCTCTTAGAATCTGAAAAGGTTTTGTGTATTATCCCTATAGGCTTCCCTGCCGATTCATTTAAAACAACCTTGTCTTTAAGAAGAGAAAATGATGAGATTTTGAAAATAGTATAATTTGAAAAATTATGCTACAACGCAGGAAATAATAGCATATAGCACTTAAACTGTATAGGTGTAATATAATTAGAAATAACTATTACTAACGCTTATCAAGGTGAATAAACAGAATAAAATAAAAATACTTTTTGTCATTGAATCTTTAAGCTTAGCGGGTAGTGAAAAAAGTTTAATCGCGTTACTATCCAACCTGGATTCTAACTTGTATGATGTGGAACTTCAATTATTTAGTTATGGAGGTGAATTGGAAAGTTTGCTGCCCAGTTATGTGAACTTATTACCCCCTTTATCTTATACTAAATTTGTTAAAAAATCCCTAGTTCAAAATATTCTATCATTTAATTTACGTTTTTTATGGTCTAAACTTACTTATACCATAAGATTGCGGGTAGGGAAGAGAAATGTCACTGATACGGCAAAACTTTATTGGAGTACAGTGCATAGGGCCTTTAAGAAATATGATTATAATTACGATATTGCTATTGCCTACGCCCAGGGAGTTCCTACTTACTACGTAGTTGATAAAATAAAAGCTCAAAAGAAAATTACCTGGGTAAATGCTAATTTGCAATTAAGTAAGCGCAGCTTGTCTTTTGAAGAAAAGTACTACAGTCAGTTTGATAATATTGTTTCTGTTTCTAAAATAAACAAGCAACATTTTGCGAAAATATTTCCTTTTCTTACTGAAAGGCTTTGGTTGATTCCAGACATGCTTGATGTTTCAAATATTTATGGCATGGCTGATATGTTTCAGGTCGATTTTAAAAAGAATACTTTTAATATATTAACAGTTTCACGTCTGGAAAAAGGAATGAAGGGTTTAGATATTACGATGGAAACCTGTAGATTGTTAAAGGAAAGTGGAATTGATTTCCATTGGTATATTATAGGTAAAGGTTCTTACCGCTCTGAAATGCAAGAGTTTATAGGTGTTAATGAGCTTTCCTCTCATTTGACACTTTTAGGTACAACCACTAATCCATACCCTTATTTTAAAGCGGCCGACTTATACGTACAAACATCACGTTCGGAAAGTTATGGTATTTCAATTGCCGAAGCTAGATTGCTAAATACACCAATCGTAACTACGCGATTTGATACTGTTTATAATCAGATGGTAGAAGGTAAAAATGGATTGGTGACAGACCTGAACCCTGAAGCAGTAGCTTGTGGAATTATAGAAATAATGAAGGACAAAGGCTTATATAGTTCAATTGTAAATTATTTACGGAAGGAACCTAAAGAGAGTAGCGAAACGATAAAACGTTTTGATTCGATGATTAGCAAATTAATTGCTTCTAACTGAATTTGTAGTAAAAAATGGATAAAGTTTCAGTAAGCATTTGTTGTTTAACTTATAACCATGAGCATTATATAGAAGAATGCTTAAAGGGTTTTTTGATGCAGCAAACCAACTTCTCTTTTGAAATTCTTATACATGATGATGCTTCTACCGATAATACCCTGGAGATTATTACGAATTATGAAAAAAAGCATCCGGAGTTATTTAGAGTAGTCAAACAAAACGTCAATCAATTTTCTCAGGGAATTCAACCTTTTTTTAAGTTTTTGTTTCCAATCGCTAACGGAAAGTATATCGCTTATTGTGAAGGAGACGATTTTTGGACCGATCCTTTAAAATTGCAAAAACAGGTTGATTTTATGGAAAGAAATGAACACATCCAGATTTGCAGTACTAATTATAATATTTTAAGAGGAAATCGATTAATTAAAAGTTTAAGAAAAACAAAATTGCAAATTTTTAGTCAGTATGATCTTATTTTAAAAAACAGAACCGGAACCTTAACCGGCTTAATTAGAAACAATTTTAAAATCCCGAATTATTTATCAGAAGCAGCGATAGGAGATTTAAGTTTGTTATTATTTCTTACTGGGAACAAGGGTAAATTAGCAGTTTTACCCTTTAATTCAGCGGTATTTCGGGTAAATGAGAAGGGTATATATAGTGGAGCAAGCATAGGCGAAAATATGCAAAAGGGATTTTCCGATAAAATTTTATTTTTAAAGCATAATAAAAAAGATCCACTATTCCTTTTTTATTCTATAATTGGTTACTTTAAACAATCTTCTACTTATTTTATAAAAGCATTTTTTAAAAATTCTTCTGCTAATTTTCGGTATGCAAAAATTTACTTAAAAGAAATTTCAAATTTAGTTCAGGTTTACTTAAGGAAGTCAAATTAATTAAAAGTGTATGAAACTTTTATATATTACAAATGGTATTTCCGGATCGGGAGGTTTAGAAAAGGTATTGTCTATCAAGACAAATCTTTTGATAGAAAAGTATGGTTATGAGGTAAGTATAATTTCTTTAAATGAAGAAAATTTATCTACCTTTTATTCTTTTAATAAAAATATTATGTTTTATAATATTAAAATAAATAATGGCCTTGCTGTGAAATTAAAAGATTATATAGAAGGACTTCAGCGAATTGTTCAGGATTTTCAGCCCGATATTATTTCTGTTTGTGATGATGGTCTGAAAGGATTATTTCTTCCCTTACTATTAAAAAAAAATATAATATATATTTACGAAAGGCATGCTTCCAAGGAAATGAATTTTAAAAATCCGAAAAGCATAAAATCATGGATTATAAGTAATTTAATGAACTATGGAGCTGGTTTGTATGATAAATTTATTGTACTTACCGATTCTAATAAAAAAGAATGGAAAACGAACAATATAACTTCAATTCCTAATCCACTTTCGTTTTATCCTTCTCAGGTTGCTCAGGAGCAAAATGAAAAAAAGGTTATTATGGTGGGTAGTCATAGTTATATAAAGGGTCTTGATAGATTGTTGAATATTTGGGCACAGGTATATATGGGAAACCCACGCTGGAGCTTAGAAATCTATGGAAAGAAAGATAAAGATAGAACCTTTATTCGATTAGCAGATAATCTCAATTTGACATCTTCGGTAAAATTCTTTGATCCGGTTAATGATATTGAAAGTAAATATTTGCAAGCATCCATTTTTGCTTTAGCTTCCCGATCAGAGGGGTTTGGAATGGTAATAATTGAAGCTATGGCTTGCGGTTTAGCTTGTATAGCCTATGATTGCCCCAGTGGTCCCAGGGATATTATTACCGATGGCATTGACGGTTTCCTTATTCCTAATGGAGACGAGAAGGTCTTTGTTGAAAAATTACAATTATTAATGAAAGATGATAATCTAAGGTCCAGGATGGGGGAAATGGCTAGAAAAAAGGCGTTAAAGTATAAGCCTGAGAATATTTTACCAAAATGGAATAATTTATATAAAAGTCTTTAGTTTGAATATAGTATTTATTACCGATCAACTTTATAAAGCCGGTGGAATCGAGAGGGTGTTAAGCTTAAAGGCCAATTATATGGCTCGAGTTTTTAATTGGGATATTACAATTTTAACAAGTGAGCAAAAGGGGAAACAAACTTATTTTGAATTAAACTCAAAAATTGATCTAATAGATATTAGCATAAACTATAATAGGGACAAAAGTTATTTTAGCTTTGAAAATTTAAAAAGAATACCCAAACATTTACTTGAACTTCGCAAAACTATAAATAAAATAGAGCCGGATTATGTTATTTCGGTTAGTTTTGGACTGGATTTTTATTGGTTGCCGTTCATTAACAAATCAATTAAAAAGGTCAAAGAATTCCATTCCAGTAGATATTATGATTTTTATCAGAATAGATCTATAAAACAAAAATGGAAGCTAAAAATTAGGGCTTATATAGAAAATAAATATGACCGATTAATAATATTAAATCAGGGAGAAAAACAATATTATAAAAATAGAGATATAAGTGTCATTCCGAATCCCGCTCCAAATACTAAGGGAACTCCAGCCAAACTAGATACTAAAAAAGTTATGGCGGCGGGTAGAATTGCACCGGTTAAGGGTTTTGATACATTAGTTGCGGCCTGGGAATTGGTAGTTGAAAAACATCCGGAATGGCAATTGGATATTTTCGGAGATGATTATTTAGGAACAACTGAAAAATTAAATAGAATGATTTTTGCGCGTGGTCTGGAAAATTCTGTTCGTTTAATGGGGGTTACGCCTAATATTGTAAATGAAATGAAAAATTACAGCCTCTATTTAATGACCTCTGAAACAGAATGTTTTCCAATGGTATTACTAGAGTCAATGTCGGTTGGATTACCGGTAGTGTCTTTTGACTGTCCTACAGGACCAAAATTTATATTACTGGAAGAGCAGGCAGAATTACTGGTGCCCGATCAGAATGTTGAGGTATTTGCTGATAAGGTGTCTCGTCTTATAAGCAATAAATCTAGCAGACTATATTATGGCAGGCAAGCCCAAAAAGTAGCAAAGGAGTTTAGCCTTGACAGAATCATGAAAATTTGGAAAAATACTTTAGTTAAGTAAAAAAACTTCTAAATTATGGTTTTTAATTCTTTTGAATATCTTTTATTTCTACCCATTGCATTTTTTCTTTATTGGTTTGTTTTTAATAAACGAATAACCAGCCAAAACTTATTGCTTTTAATTTTAAGTTATATTTTTTACGGATGGTGGGATTGGCGATTTTTATCCTTAATTGCATTTAGCTCTTTTGTTGACTATCATGCGGGAATTTATATTTACCGTGCAAAGAGGGATCAAATAAAAAAACTATGGCTTTGGTTAAGTATTTTAGTAAACCTTGGTTTTTTAGGAGTTTTTAAGTATTACAATTTTTTTGCTGAATCTTTTGCAGGGCTGTTTTTAAATTTTGGATATGAAGTTGACGCTTTAACTCTGGATATAATTCTACCCGTAGGAATAAGTTTTTATACCTTTCAAACTATGAGTTACACTATAGATATTTATAGAAGAAGACTTGTACCTACAACCAATATGCTGCATTTTTTTACTTTTGTAAGCTTTTTTCCACAGCTTGTTGCTGGCCCAATAGAACGTGCAACAAATTTATTACCACAATTTCATAAAAAAAGATTTTTTGATTATGCCTTTGCTGCTGAGGGACTTCGTCAAATTTTATGGGGATTATTTAAGAAAGTAGTGATTGCAGATAATAGTGCTATTATTGTTAATCAAGTATTTGAAAATTATCATGAACTTGGGCCGGTTGATTTAATAGTTGGGGCGGTATTCTTTACATTTCAGATTTATGGCGATTTTTCTGGTTACTCAGACATAGCAATAGGTACTGCAAAGCTTTTTGGTTTTAAATTAATGCAGAATTTTGCCTTCCCCTATTTTTCCAGAGACATTTCAGAGTTTTGGAGACGTTGGCATATCTCTTTATCAACCTGGTTCCGTGATTACTTATATATTCCCCTGGGAGGTAGTAAGGGTGGAAAATGGATGACTTTACGAAATATTTTTATAATTTTTATTGTTAGCGGTCTTTGGCACGGTGCTAATTGGACATTTGTAGTGTGGGGTGGCTTAAATGCTCTTTATATGGTACCTTTGATCATCTTTAATTTGAATAGATATCATACTTCGGACATCTCTAAACATCAGTTGTTGCCAAATATTTCTCAGTTATTCAATATTATATTAACCTTTGTGCTTACCTGTTTAGCTTTTATATTTTTTCGCTCGCTAAGTATTAAAGATGCCTGGGAATACCTTTCCGGGATTTTTATAATTGAAGGTTGGGCATATCCCACAGTAGATATAAGAATTCTTGTATTTGTTTTCTTTATGTTGATCGTGGAATGGTTTAATCGAGACAGATCATTTGGATTGTCAATTTCAAATTTACCAATAATTGCGCGTTGGCTCATTTATATAAGTATTTTAATGATTTTAATTCTCTTTGGAAAAAGTTCTGATTCCTTTATATATTTTCAATTTTAATGAAAAGATTTTTAAAAAAAGCAATTTTATTCTTTCTTTTGGTTTTAGCCATCTATACTTTTATATTAGTTTTTTTCGGTGGTTATGTAGATTATTTTTATAACAAATTCACAACGCCAAAACAAAGTTCCCTTATCATAGGAGACTCCCGTAGTTTACAGGGTATACAGCCATCTATTTTAAATGAATGCCTTTCATTTAAAAAAAATGAAACTCAATTTTTTAATTATAGTTTTACAATTTCTCAGGCAACTTATGGGCCACTTTATACAAAAAGTATATTTAAAAAATTAGATACTACAACGGTAAATAAAGGAGTTTATATCTTAAATGTTAATCCCTGGATGCTTGCCCGGAGACCTGGGGATGATTTTAAAAATTCTAAATTTATTGAAGAAAATGTTCCGCCACACAATATGGATTTTGTAAATATGAATCCCAACTACGAATATTTAATTAGGAACTATAAATATTTCCACTTTAGATCATTAATTCGTAGAACAAGTAAACTTCATAAAGATGGTTGGCTGGAAGAAAGGAACCTGCCTAAAGATTCAATTACTTTACAAAACTGGACTGATCATCAAATTAAAATGTTTCAGGGTTTTTCTAATAAATGGAAAAAAAGTCCTTACAGAAAGAATCATTTAAAGGAGCTTATAGTTAGATTAAAAAAACATGGAGAGGTGTTTTTAGTGAGACTCCCTATAAGTGAAAAAGTGTTAGAAATTGAGGAAAATTTCTGGAGTAAATTCAGCAAGGAAATGAATGTTTTGGCGAAAGATACAGAGGTTACTTTTATCGATTTCAGCAAAAAAAATCAATATAAAACATATGATGGTCATCATTTAACAAAAAACGGAGGTAAAATTTTTACAAAAGATCTCTGCGATTCAATTTTAAAAAAATAAAATAGTTGGAATTATTTCCTATACATATATATACTCCTATTTATTATCAGTTGCTTTTTGCCATTGTATTTATAACTGCTATAAATACTTTTTCAACGAATATCACCACGCCCAATGGAATTAAATTTGCAAAAATGGTTGGGGGTGTCGCAGTAATTTATCTCCTGTTGATAATGGGGCTAAGACCAATTAGCTATTATTTTGGTGATATGGGAACCTATAACAACTATTTTGAAAGATATCAGTCAGGTGAGGAAGTACTTAAAGTTAAAGATGGATTTTTTTATGCCTTTATGAAGTTTTGTTCTTACTTTATGAACGCTCAATTCTTTTTCTTTCTATGTGCAAGTTTGTACATACTGCCCATTTATTTGGCCTGTAAAAAGTGGTTTTCCAATTACTGGGGCTATGGGTTTTTAATGATTATCTCCGTTTTGACCTTTTGGGCTTATGGGACGAATGGAATTAGGAATGGACTGGCCACGTCAGTTTTTATTTATGCCCTTTCGAGAGATAAATTATTATTTAAAGCATTATGGATGTTTCTGGCGGTGAATATACATACCTCTATTGCAATCCCAATTTTAGCTTATTTAATTATATACTTCAAAAATAATCCTTCTTTATATTTAAAGATTTGGTTTCTGGCTATTCCTTTATCTTTGGTTGGGGGTGGTTTTTGGGAATCTCTTTTTTTGGGGTTTGGTTTTGAAGAAGATAGAATGCAGTTATACTTAGCAAATGATGAGTTTGCTGAACAATTTTCCCAAACAGGGTTTCGCTGGGATTTTTTGTTATATAGTTCCACCGGGGTTTTTGCAGGATATTACTATATTTTTAAAAAGAAATTTAAGGACAAGAATTATCGGGTAATCTATCAAGTTTTTGTAATTACCAATTCGTTTTGGATCCTGGTTATTAGGGCTGGATTTTCTAATAGATTTGCCTATCTTTCTTGGTTTTTATTAGGACTGGTAATAATTTATCCTTTATTAAAGAAAAAATTCTTGATCAATCAGCACAATAAAATAGGTCTTATTATTTCAGCTTCATTTTTGTTTACCTATTTGCTGGAAGTTATACTATGATAAATGAAAAAACTTACAATTTTTACTCCTACATATAATCGTATAAAATTACTACCCAGACTTTATAAAAGTTTAAAAGCTCAAAGTTCAAAAGAATTTATATGGTTGATAATCGACGATGGCTCAACTGACGGTACAAATGAACTTGTAAAAGAATGGCAGAAAGAAAATTTTATTGAAATACAATACGAATTCAAGCAAAATGGCGGGATGCATACAGCGCATAATCTGGCATACGATAAAATAAAAACAGAATTAAATGTATGTATAGACAGCGATGATTATATGCCATTTGACGCTATAGAAATTATTGTGAATAAATGGAAAGTTAATGACAATCAAAATATTGCTGGATTAATTGGTCTTGATGCTTTACAAAATGGAGAAATAGTTGGAACCTCAATGCCGCATAATCTGGAAACATCAACACTCCACGAGTTATATTCCCAATATAAAGTTAAAGGAGATAAAAAGATTGTTTTAAGAACTGATATTGTTAATAAGTACCCAAGATATCCTGAATTTGAAAATGAGAGATTGGTACCCCTGGGAATTCTATATCTTATGATTGGGCAATCCTATGAATTTTTGTTAGTCAATAAACCTCTATGTACTGTCGAGTACCAGGCGGATGGCTCTTCTAAAACGATATTACAACAATATAGAAGAAGTCCGCGTGGTTTTGCTCACGCCAGATTGATTGAATTAAAATATAATACCAGGTATACAACAAAGATTAAAAATACCTTACATTTAATATCTTCTGCTATATTTTTAAGAGACTATAAATTAGCTTTCAAATCCCAATTTCCAATCTTTTCCTTTCTATTAATTCCCGGGGGAGTACTTCTAAATATATATATACGATGGAAAACGAGAGCATAAAAGTATTGCACGTAATAAATAGTTTAGCTACCGGTGGGGCAGAAAAATTAATTCTGGATAGTTTGCCTATTTATAAAGAAAAAGGTTTGCAAGTAGATCTTTTTCTTTTGAATGGAAGAGAGACCCCTTTTTTAAATAAGTTAAAAGAAGAAAATATAAAAGTTATTAGGTCTAAATATAAGTCGTTTTATAATCCTTTACATATTTTGGAATTAACTTCTTTAATACATCGCTATGATTTGATTCATGTTCATTTGTTTCCGGCATTATACTGGGTTGGTTTGTCAAAGTTATTAGTTCAAGCTAAAGTTAAACTTATATATACCGAGCATAATACTTCCAATAGGCGCAGGGGTAACCTTATACTCAATATGACAGATAAACTGATTTATAAGATATATCACAAATTAATCACAATATCTCCTGAGGTGGATAAAAATTTAAGAGATTATCTTAATTTTTCAAACCTTAAATTTCAATTGATTCCAAATGGAGTGAATTTAGAAGAAATTAGGAGAGCAGAACCTGTAGCAAAAACGCTTTTTCTAAATAAAGATGATATTTGTATTCTTCAGGTTTCTAGTTTTCGCCCTCAAAAAGACCAGGAGACTTTAATAAAATCCTTGCTTTACTTACCTGAAAATTTTAAAATATTATTGGTTGGGGATGGACCTCTTAGAGGCAAAGTAGAAGAAAATGTTAAAAAACGTAAATTAGAAAAACGGGTGATATTTTTAGGTATCCGGAGTGATATACCTCAATTGCTAAAGATGGCTGATATTGTGGTATTGTCCTCTTATTACGAAGGACTTTCTTTATCCAGCATTGAAGGCATGGCTAGTGGAAAACCTTTTTTGGCATCGGACGTTCCGGGTTTGCATAATATAGTTAAAGATGCAGGGATATTGTTCCCACTTGGAGATTCAAAAACCTTAAGTTCAGAGGTTTTAAAATTAGTCCAGGACAAATTTTATTACCAAACTATCTCAGAGCGGGTTGTAGAAAGGGCTGGTAATTATGATGTTAAAGTAATGGTTGATAAATATTTCCAAGTTTATGAGGAATTAGTTGATGTTAATTAATTCTAACGAGGGTGTAAAATAAACTCTGTCTGAATTGAATTACTTATTGATTTCATTCATACAGAATTATGACAACAAAAGAACAACAAGAATTCGAGAAGAAGGTACTTGACCAGTTCATGTCTGGCAAGAGCCTTTTTGGTGCAGACGGTGCTTTTGCACCGATGCAAAAGAACGTTATTGAGAAAGCTCTTCAAGCAGAGATGGACTCCCATTTGGATAATGAGGAACGCTCCAAGGGGAATAAGCGTAACGGCAAAGGAAAAAAAACTCAAAAGTGGCTTTGGATCCTTTGATATTGAAACCCCTGAAGACCGTCAAAGCAGCTTCCAACCGGAACTGGTTAAAAAGAGGCAGACGATTCTAGCAGATAATCTTTCAGAAAAAATCATCGGTCTTTATGGGCTTGGGATGAGCTACCGTGACATCTCCAGTCATATCAAAGAAATGTACGACACCGATATTTCCCATACGGTCCTAAGCCAGATCACCGATCAGGTCATTCCTGATATCAAAGCCTGGCAAAGTCGTCCTTTAGAGCCCCTCTACTGTATTGTTTGGCTTGATGCCATGCATTATAAGGTTAAGGTAGATGGGAAGATCTCCCATAAAGCACTCTATAACATCCTGGGTATTACAAAAGAAGGGAAAAAGGAAATTCTGGGGATGTACATTTCTGAGAGTGAAGGTGCTAATTTCTGGCTCCAGGTATTGACCGACCTTCATAACCGTGGATTACAGGATATCCTGATTGCCTGTACGGATAACCTCAAAGGCTTTGCACAGGCCATCTTGAGCGTTTATCCAAAGACCCAGGTGCAGCTTTGTATTGTACATCAAATCCGGAATTCACTGAAGTATATCGCCTCGAAGGATCAGAAGGAATTTATGAAAGACCTGAAAAAGGTCTATAGGGCCGTCACCAAAGATGTGGCCGAAGATGAACTGTTGAACCTGGAAGAGAAATGGGGTGGTAAATATCCTGTGGTCATTGAAAGCTGGCAGCGTAACTGGGAACAGCTGTCCCAGTATTTTGAATATACAGAACCCATTAGAAAGATTATTTATACCACCCAATGCCGTAGAGGGCTTCCATCGCCAGATCAGGAAAGTCACCAAGACCAAAGGAGCATTTACCAATGATATGTCCCTGCTCAAACTGGTCTACCTGGCCACAAGAAATATTGAGAAGAAATGGACCGCTCCTTTGCATAATTGGAGCCTTACGATTCAGCAATTTTATATTAAATTTGGAGACCGGATATCGCTGGCCATAAACGCCAATTCCTCTGGGGCTAGCCCCAGAGGAATTGAAATATCAGACAGAGTTTAATTTACAGACCCATTCTACTTTTAGCTAAAGATATTTTCCACTAATATCCTTATAACTTAGCTTGTGAATTTTTGTAGCAGGTTCAGAAAATATAGCGTGATCGGGAGTGTTTGATGTAATTTTACTATTCATACCTATTATATTAAAACTTCCTATTTTAATTTTAGGCTTGATAGTAGCATTTAGGCCGATAAAAGTGTTTTTTCCAACTTGGACTTCAGCACCAAGTAAACATACGCTTAGTAACGAATTTTTTCCGATTTTTGAATGGTGTCCTATATTTGCGGCTATAATAAAACTGTTGTTTTCTATTTCAACAAAAGGCTGGATGCCTGTCTTTTCACCAATATAAACATTATTTCCTGTTTTTAAGTTCTTAGGATAAATAGCATTGGTTGCAATGTAAGTTGCAAGGGTGTATCCTTTTTTTCTGGCTTTTTTGTAAATACGTTCTCTTAACTTATCGTTACCAACTGTAATAAAGAGATAATATTCATCAGGATTAAATTCTTTTTCAAGATTATCAAAATTAACTAATGGAAATTCATGATCAGTTTCGGAAATTTCAGAAATATAAGCTTCTTCAACACATTGAGCTACAACCTGATAAGGACTGTCGTGAATAAAAGAGTAAATAATGAAATCAGCAAATTTACCAACACCATATATAACTAGCTTTTTATTTTCTTTCATTACGAGTGTTATTTATTATCAACAAATATAAAATTTATATCTCTCGTGTATATCTTTAACCTTTTATAAATTAAATATAGTTTTGTATCTGAAATAAAAAAAAATGCCCAAAAAACTCATCCGCATAACCACAATTCCTCTTTCCCTTGAAAAACTCCTTGAAGGTCAACTAACCTATATGAACCAATATTATGAGGTAAGCGCGGTTGCAGCTGAAAAGGAACGACTGAATAAGTATGGAGAAAACAATAAAGTAAATACTTTCTGGGTGGAAATGACCAGGGCCATTACCCCAATACAAGATCTTAGAGCCGTTTGGAAGCTTTATAAATTTTTTAAAAAGGAAAAGCCGGAAATTGTTCATACGCACACACCAAAGGCGGGGATTGTTGGAATGCTGGCCGCTAAACTAGCTGGAGTTCCTTTGCGGTTACATACGGTAGCAGGATTGCCTCTAATGGAAACTAAGGGCACAAAACGCAAAATATTAGACCAGGTTGAGAAATTCACCTATAAATTAGCGACAAAAGTTTATCCAAATTCCAGGGGCTTAAAAGATATTATATTAAAAAAAGGTTTTGCTACAGAAGATAAGCTAAAAGTGCTGGGAAAAGGAAGTTCCAACGGAATTGACACCAGATATTTTGATCCGTTTCAATTTGATACAACCCAGAAAAAAAATAAAAGAGAATCCTTAGGTATCCCTCAGGAAGATTTCATCTTTATTTTTATTGGGAGGTTGGTTAGTGAAAAAGGAATAAACGAACTAGTAGAAGCTTTCAATAACCTACAAGCTGAAAATCAAAATATTTCATTGCTTTTAGTGGGGCCTTTTGAAAAAGAACTGGATCCTTTAAAAGAAGAAACTTTCAAAACTATTCAACTACACGAGAAAATATTCACTACGGGTTACCAGGAAGATGTTCGGCCTTATTTAGCTGTCTCAAACGCATTGACATTTCCCAGTTATCGGGAAGGTTTTCCTAATGTGGTAATGCAGGCTGGAGCCATGAACCTTCCCGCCATAGTAAGTAATATTAATGGTTGTAACGAAATTATTGTTGAAGGAATCAACGGAGTGATTATTCCTGTTAAGGATACTTCAGCCTTAATTACTGCTATGAAGTTATTTGTAGAAAATAAAAATTATACCGAAAGATTATCTTCAAATGCACGTGATGAAATTTGTAAATATTACGAGCGGAAGGAATTTTGGCAAATACTGTTAAAGGAATACAAAAGCTTAGAACGGGAGTATATAAAATCTTAATTTTGGCCAGGCCAATTTTTGCAGTATAAATTCCTAAATACACGTATGTACAGGCACTTTTTTAAAAATTTACTTGATTTTTTTATTGCTTTTACGGCATTATTAGTGCTTAGTCCGTTATTGATTCCAGTTATAGTTTTATTAGCTTTGGCAAATCGGGGGAAGCCCTTCTTTTTTCAAAAAAGACCGGGTAAAAATGAACGTATTTTCAGTATTATCAAGTTTAAAACCATGACAGATGAAAAGGATAGGAAGGGAAATCTGTTGCCCGATGATAAAAGATTAACCGGCGTAGGTAAATTTGTAAGAAAAACATCTATAGATGAAATTCCACAGTTAATTAATGTCTTAAAGGGAGATATGAGTTTAATTGGCCCCCGCCCATTATTGCCTCAGTATTTGCCATTATATTCTGAAAGACAAAAAAAACGTCACGAGGTAAAACCTGGAATCACTGGTTGGGCACAGGTTAATGGCAGAAATGCAATAAGCTGGACTAAAAAGTTTGAATATGATGTGTGGTATGTAGAAAACTTATCTTTTGGTTTAGATGTTAGCATTATCTTTAAAACAATTAAGAAAGTGATTATTTCTGAAGGAATAAATACCGCCAATATGGCGACTACGGAAGCTTTTAATGGAAAAAATTAAAATGAATATTTACGGAGCCAGCGGTCACGGAAAAGTTGTTTTTGATATCCTGAGTAGTAGGAATATTCAGGTTGATTCAGTTTTTGACGATAATACAGAAATTACTGAATTTCTTGGCTTTAAAGTGACACATGAGGCTAGTGAACATCAGCTTAAAACTCCTTCAGTTTTGGCTATTGGTAATAACACAATTAGAAAACAAGTCGCCCGTAGATATACAGGTTTAATAGCTGAAGCGGTAGGTCATTCCTCAGCCATAATTTCTAAAAATATCGAGCTGGGTAAGGGTACTGTTGTCATGCCGGGAGCTATAATTAATTCAGGTACAAAAATTGGCGAACATTGCATTATAAACTCTGGTGCGGTTGTTGAACACGATGTGCACCTGGAGAATTTTGTACATATAGCGCCAAATGCGGTATTAACTGGAAATGTTAGTGTGGGAGAAGGAACACAGGTAGGGACCGGTGCCTCAATTATTCCGGGTGTAAAAATAGGAAAATGGGCGTCTATTGGTGCCGGAGCAGTAATTATTGAAGACGTGCCAGACTTTGCTGTGGTTGTTGGCAATCCTGGAAAAATAATAAAATACTTAAATGAATAAAGATAAAATTTGGTTATCATCTCCACACATGGGCGGAAATGAGCAAAAATTCGTCAATGAAGCTTTTGAACAAAATTGGGTAGCACCTTTAGGCCCCAATGTAAATGGTTTTGAAGAGGATATAAAGAATTACCTTTTTAAAGAATCTGGGAAAGAAGGTGCCGTGGCCGCTTTAAGTTCTGGAACAGCGGCATTACATCTTGCTTTAATTATGATAGGCGTCAAAGCCGGAGACGAAGTGCTTTGCCAGAGCATGACATTTGCTGCTTCCGCTAATCCTATTGCATATTTGGGAGCTACTCCCATCTTTATTGATAGTGAAGAAGAAACTTTAAACCTTTGTCCAAATCAACTTAGAATAGCTATTGAGGATAGAATTTCAAAAGGAAAAAAACCAAAAGCAATAATTGCCGTACATTTATACGGAATGCCTTATCAAGTTGAAAAAATAAATGAAATAGCACGGGAATTTGATATTCCTGTAATAGAAGATGCTGCTGAAGCTTTGGGCAGCACCTATAAGGGTGGGAAATGTGGAACGTTTGCAGAATATGCAATTCTTTCTTTTAACGGAAATAAGATTATTACAACTTCAGGAGGTGGCGCTTTAATCGCTAAATCGCAGGCGAATAAGGAGAAAGCGGTATTTTTAGCCACCCAGGCTAGAGATGCTGCACCACATTATCAGCATAGTGAAATTGGATATAATTATAGGTTGAGTAATATTTCTGCGGGAATAGGTCGTGGCCAACTGCAGGTTATAGATAGCCGGGTAAGTGCACGGAGACAAATGCACGATTTTTATGTAGATTTGTTTTCTGAAATAGAGGGAGTTAAGGTTTTTGAGGCTCCTAATAAAGATTATTTCGCCAATCATTGGCTAAGTGTGATCACTATTGATGAAAATAAGACGGGTGGAATAAATAGGGAAGATTTGCGTTTACACCTCGAAAAACTAAATATTGAAAGCAGACCTCTCTGGAAACCAATGCATATGCAGCCGGTATTTAAAGATACTGCTTTTTATGGAACAGGGGTTGCAGAGCAATTATTTAAAGACGGACTCTGTTTACCATCGGGTTCCAATTTAACAGAGGAAGAACGATCCCGAATTAAATCTGGTATTTTATCCTGTTTTAGTAACAGAAGTTAATAGAATTATGGGCAATAAAGTTAATAAGGCACTAAGAAATATTTTATCGGGTACCGATAATGCCCTGGATTTAAGAAATATTAAATACCTGCCAAGATGGGCAGTATATTTAATAGATCTTTCCTTAGTGGCTATTTCTACATTGTTTACTGTTTTAATTATAGTAGATCTTACTCCAAATTACTATACAATGCTTAGTTTTTATGATAAAGCATTTATCGTAATTGGTGTCCATACTTTCTATTTTTATGTATTTAAGACGTATGCGGGAATTATTAGGTATTCTTCCAATATAGATGCACTAAAATTACTATTAGCCACAATTAGTTCGTTTATCACTTTATTGATTATTAATTACGTTACTTTTTTCATCGTCGGTCAGAAGGTGTTTTTAGTTGGAGGCTTATTAATTAATTTATGTATTTCATTCTCTTTGCTTTTCCTTTTTAGATTGGGAGTAAAACAGATCTATGAATATTTTAAACTGGTTAGTAGGGATGAAGATATATTGAATGCAGTGATCCTCGGCGCCGATGAAAATGCAATTTCCATTGCTGGAGCCCTGGATATTGAAATTCCAAGAAGATTTAAAATAGTTGGATTTTTAACTAACGAAAAGCATAATAAAAGCATTAGGCTACTTGATAAACCGGTAATAAACTATTCAGCTAAAATTCATAAAGCAGTAGAATCGGTTAATGCAGATGCGATAATTCTTTCAGAAAATAGTTTTACGGCTGAAGAAAAATTCAATTTTGTAGAAGACTGTTTAGAGAACAACATTAAAGTCTTTAATGCGCCAATTGTTTCTACCTGGGGGGGAGATAATCAGCCAATCGCGAAAAAGGTAAAATCTTTACAAATTGAAGATCTTTTAGAGCGGGAACCCATAAGACTTAATCCGGAAAATAAAATTGAGCAATTAACCGGTAAAACAATTTTGGTAACCGGGGGAGCTGGTTCTATAGGAAGTGAAATTGTAAGGCAGGTTGCAAAATATAACCCTAAGAAATTAATAATTCTAGACCAGGCTGAAACGCCCTTGCATTCCTTAAATCTCGAAATTCAGGCGAAATTTCCTGAGCTTAAATGCAAATTTATTATTTGTGACGTAGGCAATTTTAAACGTCTTGAATTAATGTTTCAAAACCAGGGAATAGATGTAGTTTATCATGCCGCGGCGTATAAGCATGTTCCGTTAATGGAGGAGAATCCTCACGAGGCAGTTTTTGTAAACATACAGGGAACAAAAAATCTTGCCGATCTTTCTTTAAAATACCAGGTTTCTCATTTTGTAATGGTTTCCACCGATAAAGCCGTGAATCCGAGTAATGTGATGGGAGCATCTAAAAGAGCTGCTGAAATGTATGTGCAGTCACTTTATCACTCCCGAATAAAAGAAAACCCTGGCACAACAAAATTTATTACCACTCGTTTCGGAAATGTTTTAGGTTCTAATGGTTCTGTAGTTCCATTATTTAAAAAACAGATCGAAAAAGGTGGCCCGGTTACGATAACTCATCCAGATATTATAAGGTATTTTATGACCATTCCCGAGGCCTGTCAGTTGGTTTTAGAAGCAGGAGCTATGGGAAAAGGAGGAGAGATCTTTATTTTTGATATGGGAGAACCGGTAAAAATTATGGATTTAGCCATAAAAATGATTAAACTTGCCGGATACGATCCTAATAAAAATATTAAAGTAAAAATCACAGGCTTAAGACCCGGAGAGAAGCTTTACGAAGAATTGCTGAACGATGAATGCAAAACACTTCCCACTCATCATAAAAAAATAATGATAGGCCAGGAGGTTGTAAGAGATTACGAACACATTAGTGAAAGAATTGAAAGCATTATTAAATCGGCCAATACCTTAAAAGCCGATAAAATGGTGAAAAAATTAAAAACCCTTATTCCAGAGTTTAAGAGTAACAATTCTATGTTTGAAAGCCTGGATAATAAAGAAGAAGTAATAAGTAAATAAATATTATTGAATGTTTAAATCAATTAGGAAACTTGGATTGTTTCTTATTTCGAGTATCATAATTTCAAGTTGTGCCACTAAAGATGACGTGGTGTATTTTCATGGATCAGAAAGCCTTGAGGGAAAAGAAAACCTTTTAGATTACGAACCACGAATTGAAGCAAATGATGTTTTACGTATCAATGTTTCTTCATCTTCTGTGAATGAAGAGATAGTAGAGCCGTTTCGCATGAATCAACAAGGACAAAGCAGCGGCGGCGGCGGTGGTCAAAATCTCTCTTTAACGGGTTACCTGGTTAGTCCGCAAGGAACTATTAATTTTCCTGTGCTCGGAACCGTTGAAGTAGAAGGCTTAACCAGAACAGCAATTCAGCAAAAATTACAAGATCAGATTTCAGAATATGTACGGGATCCCGTTGTTGATGTTAGAATCGTGAATTTTAGTGTGACGGTATTGGGAGAAGTTGGTTCTCCAGGAAGAAAACAAGTAACAGATGGTCGTCTTACAATGCCAGAATTGATTGCTATGAGTGGGGATATTACCTACAACGGTAGGCGAGAGAATATTAAGATTATTCGTGAAGTAAATGGTATTAAAACTGTGGGACATATTGATATGACAGAATCTGATTTGTTTGATAGTCCATTCTTTTACCTTAAACAGAACGACCTGGTGTATGTAGAACCAACTTATAGAGCTGTTAAATCAGCTGGATTTTTTACCAGCTACCAGGGTATAATTTCAGTAGGAACTACTATTATTAGTCTTTATCTTTTAATCAATAATCTGTAAATGGAAGAACTAAACGACTTCACCGAAGAGAAGGAAGAATCGAGTTTTGATCTAAAAGCAGAGATTTATAAGTATTTAACTTATTGGAAATGGATTCTTTTAGGTTTTCTAATTGGTGGTTTATTGGCCTATTTATATAATAGATATACAATCCCAAAATATAGTACCCAGGCTATGATGATGATCGTAGACGATCAGGAAAAAAATGCAATGAATGCTACTCCATCTGGAGGTGGGGCCATTTTTTCTTTAGAAGATGACGGAATTCAGAATCATATTGAAAAACTTAAGTCTAAACAACTTGTAGAAAGCGTAGTTGATGAATTAGATCACAATATCAACTATTTTATTGAGGGAAATGTAATTACTGTAGAAGCTTATAATTCCAGCCCTGTTCTTATAGAATTTATTACGCCAGATACAATTGTACACTCAATATCCAAAAATCTGGTGGTGACACCTAACTCAGATACCTCTTTTACACTAGAGGAAGAGGCTACTGGATATTCTGAAAATCACAATATAGGAGAAGTCATTAAATTAAACGACCTGGAATTTACAATTCTTCCTAAATCGGGGGAAGAAGAAGGTACTTTTAGAAAAACGAGTTCCGTAAATATTAGAATTCAACCTTTGCGCACTGTCGCTGCCGAGTATATTGCCAAGTTGCAAATTGCTCAAAAAGGCCAGGCCAAAGATATTTTAGCTTTAAGTTTAGTTCAGGCTTCTTCAGGAAAATCAGAAGATTTTCTAAATAAATTGATGGAGCGTTTTAATGAAGAAGGAGTAAAGGATAAACAAGAGGTTGCAGAAAATACTACCAAATTTATTCAGGATAGACTTGAAATGATCACTACCGAACTGGATTCTGTAGAAGGTGGAATAGCCGAATTTAAGAGAGAGAATCGTTTGATGGATATTTCTAGTGGTGCATCAGAGTTTCAATCGAAATTTTCTGCAGCCGAACAGGAAATTTTTACACTAGAAACGGAATTATCTCTGCTTGAATCTATAGATGAGGTTTTACGAAATCAAGGAAATTATGAATTATTACCTGAAGTAGGCATAAGCGAAGGAGGAGTTGCTGGACTAATAAACTCATACAACACGCTTGTGATGGAGCGTAATATGTATTTAAAAGCCGGAACTGAAAAAAATCCTATTGTAGAAACTATAACCGAGCAACTTGATAGTTTACGAGAAAATCTATATGAGAATATAGAAAGCACAAGGCGTTCGATTAATGTCAGGCTGAGAGAACTTAATCAACGGGAAAATGTCGCTCAGGGCCAGTTTAGCACCTTCCCCGGTTTGGAAAAAGGGATGCGAAGTATTGAACGTCAACAACAAATTAAAGAACAGCTCTATTTATTTCTTTTACAAAGAAGGGAAGAAGCCGCTATCTCCTTTGCAGCTACCGCTTCTGTTGCAAGAGTAATTGATGAGGCATTTACGAATAACTCACCGATAGATCCGAAACCCTGGTTAATTTTGGTAGGTGGATTTCTAATTGGATTAATTATTCCTATTCTTATCATTTTCGCTAAGAATATGTTAGATACTAAAGTTCACCATAAAGGAGAATTGCAAAGTTTAACTAAACATGTGCCATTTATTGGGGAAATACCTCGAATTGGCAGTGACCAAAGTGAGCAGATTGAACTTAATGATAGATCTCCCCTGGCAGAATCCTTTAGAATTTTAAGAACCAACCTGGCGTATCTAATTCAGAATAAAAATAAAGATCGAGGTGAGGTGATTTTTGTTACTTCTACTATTAAAGGAGAAGGAAAAACATTTGTTTCGTATAATATGGCCCGAACTTTACGTAGTACTGGAAAAAAAGTTCTTTTAATTGGAGCCGATATTAGAAATCCTAAATTGCATCGTTATGCCGATGTTACTTTAGGAGAGAAAGGGCTTTCAGATTATTTATATGATTTAGACGTGACTGAAGATCAAATAATTTCTAAAGACCAGGATAGCAGTATAAAAATGGATATGGTGCTTTCAGGACCGATACCTCCAAACCCTGCAGAATTACTAATGAACGACCGTATGGAGGAGCTTATAAATTATGCTGCCAAGGTTTACGACTATGTTCTGGTTGATACTGCACCAACAATGATTGTTACAGATACCTTGCTTATTAGTCCGCTGGCTGATACTACACTTTATGTAGTACGAGCAGATCTAACCGATAAAAAAATGCTAGATTTTCCGAAAGAACTCAAGCAACAGGGAAAAATTAAAAGTCCGGCGATAATTCTGAATGATGTAGATTATTCTAAATTCTCTTATGGAGCCAAATACGGCTATTCTTATGGCTATGGTTACGGCTACGGGGTAGATAAAGAATCCCGTTGGCAGCGAATAAAAAATAGAATGTTCGGTAAGAAATAATCACCACTAAATTTGGTGGTGAAATAAAATAAAATCCAGAGCTATATTTAATTAAATAAAGCTTTGGATTTTTTAATTACCGGCTCAATTAACTTTACCTGATTTTTCTTCAGTTTGATATTTTTTATTTTTTCAAGATGTTCCATACGGTGCGTATCGCTACTAATAAAATCTATCATTCCGTTTTCAAGTAGTTGTAATGCTTTTTTGTGGATACCCGTCCCGTAGTGAGTGCTTAAAGAAAGCATATTAAGCTGAAACTTACAGCCTCTTGCTTTTAAATCTTCATATCTATTGAGGCTGTTTCCATGATAAAACGCATACCGCTCTGGATGCGCTAAAATTGGTTTCAGATTTTTATTTTGAATTTTAAAAAGGATTTCAGCTAGATTAATTGGTGCCTGGAAATAAGACATTTCAACTAAAACATAGTTATCTACTACATTTAATACGTTTTCCTTTTCTAACTGATCTATTAAAAATTGATCCATCATATATTCTCCAGCAGCTTTTATAGAATTTCCTTTAGGTAAATTATTTTTTATTTTTTCCAGGGCTGGAAGTATGGTTTCTGGCGTATTAGGATAGAATTCTCCCATTACGTGAGGGCTGGCCACGAAGTCGGTTACTCCAAATTCGTTAAATTTTTGGATCATACTCAAAGAATCTTCAACTTCTTTAGCACCATCGTCTATTCCAGGTAACAAATGGTTATGGAAATCGGTAAAACCTTCCAGTAAATCGGCTAAGAATATTTTTTTCTGAAAAATGGATAGCATTTCTAAGTTTTAGAAGCATAAAATTACATATTTTTAAATCAAATTAAGCCTATTTAAAATATCTTAAAACCTACTTATGAAACACTTTTATCTTACATTTTTATTTTCGCTCTTATTTTTATCGGTTAATGCCCAGCAAATAGATTTTAAGGGCAATGTAAATGCTACCGGCTTACTTTTTAGTGAAGACAATTCTCCTTTTTGGTTACATACCAACCAGCGAGGCAGAATAGACGAACTTACTAATTTTTCTGGGTTAGCCAATGTTTCAGGGATTTATAGATTTTCTGATAATGCTAGTTTAGAAGGAGGTTTGGGAGTGCTTTATCAAGATGGTTTTACTGATAAATTACAATTAGACGAGTCTTACCTTGCCTTTAACAATTCCTGGTTGGAAATTGTTGCAGGAAGAAAACAACGTACAGAATTGTATAGAGGACTAAGCGCTACAAATCAAAGTATTCTATGGTCTTTGAATGCGAGACCATTACCCGGAATAAGATTTTTTACTAAACGCCCAATCTTTTTTAAAGGCAATCGTGGGCTCGGTTTTGAAGCTTCCCTGGAAGAATATTTTATGGATGACGAGCGCTATGTTGAAGACACAAGACTTCATCATAAAAGCTTTCATTTAGTTTATAAATCTTCACCGCAATTCCAAATTTCTGCAGGGTTAAGACATTTTGTTCAGTGGGGTGGTACACATCCCGAATTTGGCGATTTACCTTCGGATTTTAAGGCATATACAAGAGCAATTACTGGTAGAGGAGTGGGAGATGATACCGGCGATGGAATTTCTGAACAGGAAATTAATGGCCTGGGAAATCATTTGGGAAGCTACGAGGTTAATATTAAAACTATTCTGGCCAATTATAATGTTGAAATTATTTACAACCATTTATTTGAAGATGGCTCTGGAAGTTTACTTAGAAATACACCAGATGGCCGCTACGGGGTTTTTATAGAAGATCCTACAGCATCTATAGATTCCTGGATTCAGGCGGTGATGTACGAATTTTATTATACTAAAAACCAGAGTAAGAACACCCCAACAACGGATGGTCAGGATAATTATTTTAATAATAACCTGTATCGCTCTGGATGGACCTATGAGAATAGAGTTTTAGGTCTGCCGTTTATTACACTGGGCCCAGATAGGTTTAGAATAACTAATAATAAAGTACTTGTTCACCATATTGGTTTAAGCGGAATGGCTTTCAGTAAAATTCCTTACAAATTCCTAGGGAGTTTTAGAAAGAATTATGGAGGTAAAGGAAGCGCTAACACAAACGGGCAACATGTACTTTCAACTTATCTTGACTTAAATTTGTTACAAAATATAGTTAATCTAAACCTTCAATTGGGAGCTGATTTTGATGAAATTGAAGGCTCTAATTTTGGCGCAGGAATTTCTGTTTCCAAATCATTTTTATAACAGCGCCCGCAACTTTAAACTCCCCCAATGAAGAAATGCACCACGCCTGTATTAAAAATAAACGAAGCGTATAAGATTTTAACCTGGAATTTTTCTGCTGAAGTTTTTGTAAGAGAAAATTTCAATAAAAGTCTAGTAACTCAACTTGGTATTTCAAAAGTTTTTTCTGCAGAAATATCTAAAAAATTTAAAAATGATTTTACTTCAGGCGATGGTATTATTCATAAGCAATATTCATTTTCAGAAACAAAGAATTTAAAAATACTGTGTAGTCCCTGTTTAAACGAAAATGGTGATGTTGAAGCTTTTTCTATATGTTTAAAATTAGTCGATAAAAATGATGCTGTCTCACCCGAGAATATAATTCAGGCAAAAAATGTAGTAGAAAACTCTTCATTAGCAATTTTCCTTTCAGATCCTAACGGGCCGGTTATAGAGGTTAATAAAGCTGCTTGTAGGATGTTCGGTTATACTTTTGAAGAATTTAAGCGGCTAAGCAGGGAAGACATTATACTTAAAAACGAAAATTTAAAGAATGCGCTTAACCAAAGAAATTTGGTGGGGGAATTAAGACATGAATTAACAGGAAAAAAGAAAAATGGAGAGAATTTTCCGTGCGAAGTACACTCGGTTATCTATACAAATCATAATGGAGAACAGAGAACCAGTACTGCAATTATAGATATTTCAGACAGGAAAAATCAGGAAATAATTGCAGAAAACAGTATGCAGGCCTTTCAATCTTTATTCGATTATAATCCCGATGCAGTATATTCCTTTGATCTTATGGGGAATTTTATCGATTTTAATGAAACTGCATTAGAATTTATTGAAGGAACAAAAGAAAATGCGAAAGCGGCGAATTTTTTGCCTTTAATAGCTCCGGAAGATAAAGAGCGCGTGTTGAATATTTCTCTTAAAGCCGCTTCAGGAGAGATTCAGCGTTATCACACTAATTTTATTGGTCTTAAAGGGACTAGAAGAGTTCTGGATGTCACGAATTTTCCCATATATGTTAACCGAAAAATCACTGGTGTATATGGTATTGCCAAAGATATTACCCGGCAGGTTGAAATTGAACAGAAATTAAGGGAAGAGCGTAATATGTTCCGGGCAATTATAGATTATATTCCAGACCATATATTTGTGGTGAATCAAAATCACGAAATAATTTTAACCAACTATGCTTTTTACAATAATTATTTAGGTGCTGAAACTGAGGAAAACAGTTTAGGGCTAACTCCCAAAGATTTTTTTCCAGAAAAAGAAGTTTTAGAAATAATAGATGATAATACGTGGGTGATGAATTCGGGCGTCCCTATTATAAATCGTGAAGATATTATTAGAGATTTTAATGATAAAATTGATTATACGCTTTTAACTAAAGTGCCCTTTAAGTTTGGAGATAATAAAAAAGGATTGGTGGGAATTTCCAGGAATATTACTGAAATAAAACAAAAAGAAGAAGCCTTAGAATTATTAAACCGTGAGTTAAAAAAACATACGGAAGAGCTTGCACTCTCTAATAAAGAACTCGAGCAGTTTGCTTATATCGCATCACACGATCTTCAGGAGCCGCTTAGAATGGTAACCAGTTTTCTTACACAACTTAAGAAAAAGTACAGCGATCAACTGGATGAGAAGGCCCAGCAATATATTCATTTTGCCCACGATGGTGCTACCAGAATGCGACAAATAATATTAGATCTACTTGAATATTCAAGGGTTGGGAGAGGAGAGTATCAAGTTGTTGAAGTAAATACTAAAAATTTGGTTTCTGAAGTTTTATTGCTTCAAAAAAGATGTATTGAAGCGCAAAATGCAGAAATTAAATTAGGAGAACTACCAGATTTAAAAGTTGAAGAACTTCCTTTAAAACAGTTATTTTCTAATTTAATAGGAAATGCCTTAAAATATCATTCTAAAGATCGGCGGCCAGTTATAGAAATTTCAGCTGAAGAAAAAGATGTTTACTGGGGATTTAAAATAAGCGATAATGGTATAGGAATTGAGGAAGCATTTAAAGAAAAGATATTTGTGATTTTTCAGCGTTTACATCATCGTGATGAATATGAAGGCACTGGAATAGGATTAGCAATTTGTAAGAAAATTGTAGACCACTTTGGAGGTGAAATTTGGGTAGAATCAGCGTATGGTAAGGGTAGTAGTTTTTATTTTACAATCCCAAAACAATTTTAGTATATTTACTAATCCATGTAATTTAAATTCCTATTGTTTAGTCCGGGTTACCTTGTCTTTTCAATTTATAAGCTGAAAAATTTTTCAGAAGTTAGCTATTAAATTACTGAGGTTTAAAATTATTTTAAATGACGAAAAATTCCGGGGAATTAAAAATCTTGGTTATTGAAGATAACCCAGGTGATTTTATGCTTATTGAAGATTACCTGTCTGAAGAACACCATGCCCTGGAAATACAGCGTGCCGAGAACTTTAAAATTGCTAAAACGATTCTTCAGAAAACTTCAGATTTTGATACTGTTTTACTCGATTTATCGCTTCCAGATATTAATAATACTGAATTACTTGTAAAAGATATTCTTGCATTTTCTAACGGAACGCCCGTAGTTGTACTTACCGGTTATACCAATAAAGATTATGGCGTAAAAACACTTTCCTGGGGAGTTTCAGACTATTTGCTGAAAGACGAAATAAATGCCTCCATTTTATCTAAAAGTATCCATTACAGCATGGAACGGAGGAAAGTACAGCACCAACTCTATGAATCTGAAGAAAAATACCGAACTCTCTTCGATTCAAGTCCGCTGCCAATGTGGGTTTTAGATAGGAATACTCTGGAGTTTTTAAGTGTAAACCAGGCTGCTATAAATTTATACGAATATACCCGCGAAGAATTTATGCAGATGTCTGTAAGGGATTTATGGGCCGATGATGAAGCGAGAATTGAAGAAACTGTAGAAGAAAATTTTCACGATTTTTTTACTTTAAAAGTCAAGCATTATACAAAAAGTAGAAACCTGCTTTATATAGATGTGCAGAGCAATCCTATTCTATTTGGTGGGCGCGAAGCCAGGGTTACTCAGGCGCATAATATCACTGAAAAGTTAAAAGCCGAAGAAAAATTAAGGCACAGCCAGGAGCGTTTTAAAGCCCTGGTTCAGGATGGTAGCGATCTTATAAGTATTATAGATCAAAATTTTCATTATGCTTATGTAAGCCCCAGCGTAAAGAATATTTTAGGAGTAGATCCCGAAAAAATTGAAGGTAGAAATGTATTTGACTTTATACATAGGGAAGACCGTGATAAAATTGAAGGCAAAATCCAGTATTTAGGCAGCAGAAAATCCTATCAGTTACCTTCCTATAGATATAAAGATGGGAAGGGGGAGTGGCGTTGGTTTGAAACCATAATTAGTGATTTAAGAGATGATCCTGCTGTAAAAGGATTAATTGCAAACTCCAGGGATATTACTAAAGCTAAAGTACAGGAACAGCAATTAAGGGAAAGCCTGGAGCGGTACGATATCGTTGCTAAAGCCACCAGTGACCTTATTACCGATTTTGATGTTGAAAAAAATGAATTTCAGTATAGCAATGCCATATACGATATTTTTGGTTACTCCCAGGAAGAATTAGAAACCTCAAAAGAATGGTGGCAGGATAGAATTCACCCTGAAGATAAACCACGCGTTATTGAAGCTGCTAAAGGAATATACGAGCGCGGGCAAAAGATTCTTGGAATAGAATACCGTTTTAAATGTGCAAACGGAGAATACAAATATATTCTTGATCGTAGTTATGTAATAACCGATGCTACCGGTAAACCCTCGCGTATAATTGGTTCTATGCAAGATATTACCGAAAGAAGAAAATACATTAACGCTATTGAGCGCAGTAATGAAAGGCTTCGCGAAATAGCATGGACACAATCTCACGTAGTGCGGGCGCCATTAGCCAGAATTATGGGCTTAATAGAATTACTGAAAAATCAGAGAAATAACCTTGATAATATTGAGGAAATTATAGATAATATCTTAAATTCGTCTGAAGAGCTTGATAAAGTGATTAGAAAGATCACCATTAAAACTGAAGAAGAATTCTAAGCTCTAGCCCTAAATTTCTTATAATGCTTGAAGTACTTATCGTAGATGACGATCAAATTGTGGTATTTATTCAGAAGAAGATGATAAGCAACCACGAGATCGCCCAAAACCCTATAAGCTTTAGTCAGGCGGCAGATGCTTTAAATTATATTATAGAAGATCAAAATCACACCAGGCAAAAGGATTTTCTTATTCTTTTAGACATTAATATGCCTAATATGAATGGTTGGGATTTTTTAAAGCGTTTAGAAGCTCATCCGCAAAAATCCAGATATCACGTTATTATGGTAACTTCTTCTATAGATGCAAAAGACAAAGAAAAAGCTAATAATTATAGCACAGTACGTTCTTTTATAGAAAAACCAATCTCTGCTGCAGATTGTGAGAAAATCAAAGAAATCTCAGAAATAAGTCATTTTTTCGAAACCGCTTAAACACCGTTTTCCCTGGGTTCTGCATCATCAATTTTCTCCTGTGCCCATTCTTTTTCCTCTTCATCAGGTTCAGGTTTTTCCTGTTCTTCTTCGGCTGGACGTTCAAAATTTAAATTAATATACATAGGAAAGTGATCTGATCCCATAGGTTTTTCTCGCGCAATTTCTATTAAAGTAAAATCGTTGCTATGAAAAACGTGATCTAACGGCCATCTAAAAAAGCGATAACCGGCGTGAAAAGTATTAAAAAAGCCTCTCCCTATCCTGGGGTCTAATAACCCGCTCATTTGTTGAAATAATCTTGTGGTGCGGGACCAGGCAACATCATTTAAATCTCCAAAAACCAAAACGCTATCATCCTGTTCTCTAACATCCCTTCCCAACATCAATAATTCGGCATCGCGGTTGGTAGAAGTATCAGCTTCAGAAGGGCTTGGAGGTCTTGGGTGCATACAGTGAATTCTAACTTTAGTATTATCGTCTAAACGTACAAAGCCGTGTATAGAGGGAATATCATCTTTTACTAAATATCTAACTTCGGTTTCTTCTAATTTTAGTTTAGAATATAGATGCATTCCGTAGAGATTATCCATAGGCACTTTTACGGTGTATTTATACTCTTCTTCTATATCTTTAAGTGCTTCTTCCCACTTTTTATCAGATTCCAGCGTAAGAAGAATATCGGGTTGCCGCCGGTGTACAATTTCAAGAAGTTTGTGATACTGGGTATTGGGAGTGAGTACATTACTTACCAGAATAGAAATATTATCGCTGGGGTCGCCGTCCTCAAATTTCATTACTTCTTTTTTTGCGAACCAGGTGTATGGAAAAATCTTATGAAGTTGATAAATAAGACTTAGAATAATTAAAGCAATAGCTATAAAATGAATAGTTTCAGAAAAATCAAAAACCATAATAGAGATAATTATAACCGTGCTAATTAGAATTGAAATTTGAATACGAGGAAAATCGAAAGCACGAATCCACCATTGGTCAAATCGTGTGGCAGACGCCAGACTTGGAATTAGAAATATTCCGCACAATATAAGCATTATAATTTCTGAAACCTCCATAGAGTTTGCTCGATAACCGAGTTTTAAATGCTTCGAGGCTTGCCTCGAAAATTAAACAATAGTCTTACTTAGAACTTATAAGAAAGCGCAAGGCCTTTAGTGTTGATTCCCGTGCCGTTAATATTAAAATTAGCGGTAGGATAAAGATCAATATTTTCTTTGCCTTTTTTATGCAATTCAGGAATTAATATTCCGCTAACGGCACCTACTACGGCACCTGCAATATTATCTGTAAGAAAATGTTTCCCGGCTTTTGTTCTTAAATATCCCATTAAAACCGAAACTCCTGTGGCTCCACCCCAAACAAAAGGAACGGCCTTAGAATCAGGATGAAAATCATTAAAAATTTTGGCGGCAAAAAAGCTGCCGGCAGCAGCAACTGCAGTGTGCCCTGCAATAAACGAGCGTTGTGCACCACCCTCGGCACGTTCGTCCAACGGAAGATTTTCATTATAAACAAGAGGTCGGCTTTTATCTATTAAACCGGCAGTCATAGTATAAAAGACGCCCGTAGTAGCCATGGTTTCTACAAATAAAACACTTATTTGTCCAAAATTATTTCGTTCTGCTTCACCGGGCAGTAAAGCAAGCGGAGCGGCCAGGGCTGCATAAAAGGGTATATAGCTTAAAGCATCAGCTTCTTCAGAATAATTTCCTGCTGCCCAACGATCTATTCCCCAAATATCATTTTTATCTAAATCTGCAACTTCAGCTTCAGTAAGTGCATCTTTATTTTGGATAAAAGTGAAACCTAATACATTTAATCCAACGGTACCGGCAATATAGGCACCATCTGTCCAGGCATCGGTTTTATAGGGGGAACCCTGGGAAAAACTAGTATAGCTAAGAACAAAACAAAAACTGAGTAAAAGCAAATTTTTCATTAATCTCTTATTGTGGTTTTAATTATATTCAAATCTCTTAACTACATCGTAAACACTGAAGTTTTTAAGAAAAGAATAACAATATTAGCCTTCTAAACATAATATAAATAATTTTTAGATTAACATAAGTTTAATTCCTGTTGCAGCTAAAGATTTTCCAATTCTATATAAAATACCGTAATTTTAGAATATGAAGAAGAAAGATTATAGACAGGGAAGCGGATTTGTTTTTAATAAGTTTGAGGAGCCTGAAAAGTCACCGTTTGACAGGCTTTTTGAAGTTTTTAAAGAATTAATTACTCATACTTCAGGAGATTTAGATGAAGCCCTGGATTGGCTGAAACAGTTAGACGACGAATACAAATTAACCACGGAAGATTACACCCTGGATGATTTTGTAGAAGACCTTAAAAAGAAAGGTTACATAAAAGAGGAAACGGAAGACGAGGGTGGTGGTATGGCGATTACAGCCAAAACCGAACGAGCTATTAGAAAACAGGCTTTAGACCAGATCTTCGGAAAACTGAAGAAAAGTGCGTCGGGAAGTCATAGAACCAATCACGTAGGTAGGGGAGACGAACATACGGGTGATTTCAGGAATTTTCAATTTGGAGATTCGCCTGATAAGATTTCGGTAACCGAAAGTTTAAGAAATGCCCAAATTAATCACGGTATCGGGAATTTTAATATGACTGAAGAGGATTTGGTGGTGGAGGAAACCCATTACAAATCCAGAATGAGTACTGTGCTTATGATAGATCTTAGTCATAGTATGATTTTATATGGCGAAGATCGTATTACTCCGGCGAAAAAAGTAGC
Source organism: Salegentibacter agarivorans (assembly GCF_900113135.1). GTDB lineage: Bacteria > Bacteroidota > Bacteroidia > Flavobacteriales > Flavobacteriaceae > Salegentibacter > Salegentibacter agarivorans. Next base: position 414,592 of record NZ_FOOH01000001.1, read on the forward strand.
GATGGCTTTGGCCGAATTGATTACTACCAGATATCCCAAAGACAGTTTGGATATTATTGTTTTTGGAGATGATGCCTGGCCGGTTTCTATAGCCGATCTTCCTTATCTTAAAGTAGGACCATACCATACCAATACCGTGGCGGGTTTAAAACTGGCTATGGATATTCTTAGAAGAAAAAGGAGCACAAACCGTCAAATCTTTATGATAACCGATGGAAAGCCGAGTTGCCTGCGAGAACGCGACGGCTCTTATTATAAAAACAGTATGGGTCTTGATCCTTATATTTTAGGCAAATGTTATACAATGGCTCGCCAGGCAAGAAAACTACATATTCCTATTACTACATTTATGATCGCGCAAGATCCTTATTTAATGCAGTTTGTAAGGGAGTTTACCTATGCCAACCAGGGGAAAGCTTTTTACACCGGCTTAAAAGGCCTTGGTGAAATGATTTTTGAAGATTATGAAACCAATAGGAAAAAGAGAATAAGGGGGAATTAGTAAAATTATTTTACCGTCTTCCTGAACTTGTTTCGGGATCTAAGATGTTAGAAATCATAATGTAATAGAAGCTGAAACAAGTTTAGCTTGACGTATATAGTTAGAAAAATCATTCCGAATTTTAGATCAGAAATAAAATAACAAATATGAAAATAGAAAATATAAATACACTGGGAGAACTTAAAAAATCTGGATATAAAAGTCGCGGAATTAAAGAAGAACTCAGGGCAAATTTAATTGAAAAAATAAAGAAGAACGAACCTACTTTCCCCGGAATTCACGGTTATGAGGATAGTGTAATTCCTGAAATGGAACGCGCAATTTTGTCCCGGCATAATATTAACCTACTTGGGTTAAGAGGCCAGGCAAAAACCCGTCTCGCACGTTTAATGGTGAATTTACTGGATGAATACATGCCGGTGATTCAGGGTTCAGAAATTAACGACGATCCCCTAAATCCAATTTCCCGTTATGCTACAGAATTAGTAAAAGAAAAAGGAGATGAAACTCCAATTAGCTGGGTACATAGAGAGAAACGATTTTTTGAAAAACTCGCTACACCAGATGTAACCGTGGCTGATCTTATTGGGGATGTAGACCCAATTAAAGCTGCAAATTTAAAATTAAGCTATGCCGATGATCGTGTAATCCACTTCGGAATGATTCCGCGGGCCAATCGTAGTATTTTTGTAATCAACGAGTTACCCGATTTGCAGGCGCGAATCCAGGTAGCTTTGTTTAACATTCTTCAGGAAGGCGATATTCAAATTCGCGGCTTTAAATTAAGATTACCGCTAGACCTTCAGTTTGTATTTACCGCTAACCCTGAAGATTATACCAACCGTGGTAGTATTGTAACTCCTTTAAAAGATAGAATTGGCTCCCAAATATTAACGCATTATCCAGATAGTATTAAGATTGCTAAAACAATTACCGCACAGGAAGCAAAACTGGATAAAAGACAAAGCGAATTGGTTCATGTACCGGAACTCGCTAAAGATCTTTTGGAACAAATTAGTTTCGAAGCTCGTGAAAGTGAATTTATAGATGAAAAAAGCGGAATTAGTGCCAGGCTTAGTATCACGGCTTATGAAAACCTACTAAGTACAGCAGAAAGACGTTCATTGAAATCTGGAGACGATAAAACCTTGTTGAGGTTTGGAGACTTTCTGGGTGTAGTTCCTTCCATTACGGGAAAAGTAGAACTGGTTTATGAAGGGGAAGAAGAAGGAGCGGCAAGTGTTGCCCTTCAGCTAATTGGAGATTCAGTAAAAACTTTATTTCCACAGTATTTTCCTAAGATAGAAAAGTTACAAAAGCCTGATGAAACCACGCCTTACGACGATTTAGTAGAATGGTTTTTTGAACAAAGCGGTTTTGAGTTACCCGATGATCTTTCTGATGCAGAATACAAAGAAAAACTGGATTCTGTAGAACCATTAAATGAACTGATTAAAAAGTATCAACCGGAAATTTCAGAGAAAGATTCTTACTTTTTAAAAGAATTTTTGCTTTGGGCATTAGTAGAATACAAGAAACTAAGCAAGCATCGTTTCGCCACCGGTGTTCAGTTTAAAGATCTCTACGGAAGTTATATAAGTGATCTTTAAGTAATTATTAAAATAAAACGAAAAAATACCCGGTTAAATTATTAATCGGGTATTTTTTTTTATTGAATAAAATGAAATTCATAATTCTGCCGGTAAATTGTCATTTTTGTTTTTATTACACTTAAAAATATATACTTTTATCACCAGAATAAGGTCAAAAATGAAGATAACAGAAAGCATAAATTTCGGCACTTCAAGAAGCGTTTTTAACGTGGGCATTTCTGGCATGACGATTATTCGTATTACCCCTTTTGGGGTATAATTCTACATAGCACTTCCGTACACGCCTGTTTTTTTTAAACACAATCATTCTAATTTAACTAATTTGACTTATGAAAGTCCTAAAATTCGGAGGTACCTCTTTGGCCTCTCCAGAACGAATAAAACTCGTAGCTAAAACTGTTCAAAAACATTTAAAAGAAGATAAAACCCTGGTAGTTTTTTCCGCTTTTGGCGGTGTTACCAACGATTTGCTGGAAATGGCAGATCTCGCTTCTCGTGAAGATCTTGCTTACAAAGATATTCTTATAAAAAATGAAAAAAGACATCTTGAAGCAGTTCGTGAGTTAATTCCGGTAAACGCACAAAGCAGTATTTTAAGTAAAGTAAAAACCGAACTTAATCGCCTGGAAACTTTGTATGAAGGTGTTTATTTACTCAACGAACTTTCTAATAAAACCCGCCACGTAGTTGCTGGTTTTGGGGAAGTTTTATCTTCTCTAATTATTGCTGAATATTTCAAAAATCTTGGCGTAAACTCTCAATATATAGATTCTCGTGAGCTAATTGTTTGTAAAAACACCAATGAAAAAGTTCAGGTAAATTATGCGCAAACCAATGCGAATATTGAAAAATATTTTGAAGCAAAAGATGCTTCTTTATATATCGCACCAGGTTTTGTTTCCAGGAACGAACAAGGTGTTCCCAGTACGCTTGGCCGTGGTGGCTCAGATTTTACGGCGGCCCTTTACGGTGCTGCTTTAGATGTAAAAGAAGTGCTGATCTATACCGATGTAAATGGGATGTACACCGCCAATCCGCAAATTGTGCCCCACGCTTATCCGCTAAAGGATATTTCCTACCAGGAAGCTATGGAATTATCGCATTTTGGTGCAAAAGTGCTTTATCCGCCAACGCTTCAACCCTTACTGGATAAACAAATAAATATCTTAATAAAAAATACTTTTAAACCCGATGAAACGGGCACGCTTATTTCAAAATCTTCAGAGAAGAATTTCCGTTGGGTTACCGGGATAACGCATATTGATTCTATAAAACTTCTGAATATTGAAGGCAGCGGGATGGTTGGTATTCCGGGCTTTTCCAAAAGATTTTTTGAAGTGCTTTTTCAAGAAAATATAAACGTTGTTTTAATTACCCAGGCATCTTCAGAACACAGTATTTGTATCGCAGTGAAGGATGATGAAGCTGAACTTGCTAAAGAAGCTTTAGATGAAGCTTTTGAGGTTGAAATTCAGTATAAAAAAATCAAACCGGTAGAGATTGAAGAGAATGTGGCCATTGTAGCGCTTGTAGGGGATAGAATGAAGAGTCACCACGGATTAAGCGGGAAAATGTTTAGTGCCCTGGGTAACAATAATATCAATATTCGGGCAATTGCCCAGGGATCTTCAGAACGAAATATTTCTGCTGTTATTTCTAAAAAAGATGTAAAAAAAGCGCTTAATACCTTACACGAACAATTCTTTGAAGTGCCTTCTAAAGAGCTCAACTTGTTTATCACCGGTGTTGGAAATGTGGGGAGTAAACTACTAAACCAATTGAAGAAGCAGGAAAAATTCTTATTGGAAAAACTTCGATTAAAGGTTAGGGTTCATGGCTTATCTAATTCCCGAAAAATGCTTTTTGATGAAAATGGGATTGATTTAGAAAACTGGGAAAAAGCTCTTGAAAAAGGAGAAAAAGCCGATAAGGCTGAATTCTTTAAAAAAGTGGACGAATTTAATTTACGAAACAGCATTTTTGTAGATAATACGGCAAGTCCCGATATATCAGCCTGGTATAAAGAATATTTAGCAAATTCGGTTTCGGTGGTAACCTGTAATAAAATTGCCTGTGCAGATAGTTTTGAAAACTATCAGGAATTACAAAACCTGGCCCGGGAATATGGTGCTTCATTTTTATACGAAACCAACGTGGGAGCCGGTTTGCCTATTATAGATACGCTAAAAAACCTGGTTGCTTCGGGAGATAGGGTTACTAAAATCCAGGCCGTGCTTTCTGGTAGTCTAAACTTTGTATTCAATACCTATAAAGCTGAAGATCCTTTCTATAAAACTGTAGAAATGGCAATGAAAGAAGGTTATACAGAACCAGATCCTAAAATTGATTTAAGTGGTGTAGACGTTGCACGTAAAATTTTGATCCTTGCCCGTGAAAGTGGATACGAAATGGAGCTTGAAGATATTGAAAGTGAAGATTTCTTATCTAAAGAAAGTTTGGCAACCACTAATAATGAAGATTTTTTCGAGTTGCTGAAAAAAGATGAACCAAAATTTCAGGAAATCTATAGATCGGCAGAAGAAAAAGGAGAACAATTAAAATACGTGGCGCAACTGGAAGATGGAAAAGCTGTGGTAGGTCTACAATCGGTAGATTCTCAGCATCCATTTTATAATTTGAGCGGTAGCGATAACATCGTGTTATTCTTCACAGAGCGTTATCCTGAACAACCATTAATTGTAAAAGGAGCCGGTGCAGGAGCCGAGGTTACCGCTTCAGGAATATTTGCCGATGTAATAAGAATAGGAAAGAAATAGGTTATGGATAAAATAAAACTATTTGCACCGGCAACGGTGGCTAACCTTTCTTGCGGATTTGACGTGTTAGGCTGTTGTTTAGACGGCGTTGGTGACGAGATGATTATTTCGAAAAATTCAGCACAAAAACTAAGAATCACTAAAATCACCGGCCAGGATTTACCTTTAGAGGTTGAAGAAAACGTGGCCGGGGTTGCGGCAAATGCTATGCTTTCCGAATTAAATGAAAAACAGGGTTTTGATATTGAAATAAAGAAAAATATTAAAGCTGGGAGTGGAATTGGAAGTAGCGCAGCTAGCGCTGCAGGCGCCGTTTTCGGAATTAATAAATTGCTGGGTGAACCTTTTTCAGCAAATCAATTAATAAAATTTGCGATGGAAGGGGAACGTCTTGCAAGTGGAAATGCTCACGCCGATAATGTAGCCCCGGCACTCCTGGGCGGTTTTACCCTGGTGAAAAGCTACGAACCTCTGGAGATAATTAGCTTACCTGGTTTACCTGAATTAAGAATGTTGATATTGCATCCGTTAATCGAATTAAAAACCCGTGATTCAAGGTCGGTAATTAGGCAAAATGTAGAACTAAAAAAAGCAATTAGCCAATGGGGGAATTTAGCAGCACTTGTAAGTGCGCTTTATACCCAGGATTATGAACTTTTAGGCCGAAGTTTAAAAGATGAGATTATAGAACCGGTGCGGTCTATTTTAATTCCGTATTTCGATGAACTTAAAAATTTGGCTGCAGCAAATGGAGCCCTTGGTTTTGGAATTTCTGGTTCGGGACCTTCAGTTTTTGCTATGTGCAAAGGTGATACGGTAGCCGAAAAAGTAAAAGCCGAATTCCAGGAATTTTATCAGGATAAAAATATAGATTTCGATCTGCATTTATCTAAAATTAATCCCGAAGGCATAAAAATACTATCATAATGAAACCAGCATGATGCTGGACCCTGAAATTAGCACTAATAGGAGCATTATAATTAGCTCTTGCCAAAACTTAAATGGGGATAAAATTTATACAGATGAAATACATTAGTTTAAACGATAAAAATCATAAAGTTTCCTTTGAAGATGCAGTTGTTCGAGGACTTGCACCGGGAAAAGCACTCTATTTTCCTGAAAAAATTCCTAATTTATCTAAAGATTTTTTTCAGAATTTAGGAGAACTATCCAAAGAGGAAATTGCTTTTGAAGCCATAAAACCTTTTGTAGGTGAAGAAATTGATAAAAACGGTCTTCAGGAAATTCTAAAGAAAACTTTAAACTTTGAATTTCCGGTAGTTCCAATTTCAGAAAACACAGGAACGCTTGAATTATTTCATGGGCCAACGCTGGCATTTAAAGATGTGGGTGCAGGCTTTATGGCGGGTTGCCTGGGGCATTTTGTAAAGAAAGGAAATCTTGGGAAAATTACAGTTTTAGTAGCTACGTCGGGAGATACCGGGGGCGCGGTGGCTAATGGATTTTTAGGTGTTGAAGGAATAGATGTAGTAATTCTATACCCTAAAGGGAAAGTGAGTGAAATCCAGGAAAAACAACTTACCACCCTTGGCCAGAATATCACCGCATTAGAAGTAAATGGAAATTTTGACGATTGCCAGGATATGGTTAAAAAAGCTTTTTCTGATGCTGAAATAAGTGAAAAACGCCAACTAACTTCAGCTAATTCCATTAATGTTGCGCGCTGGTTACCACAAATGTTTTATTACTTTTTTGCCTATAAACAATTGACTGAAAAACAGGAAAAACTGGTTTTTTCAGTTCCCAGTGGAAATTTTGGAAATATTTGTGCGGGAATGTTAGCTAAAAAAATGGGGCTTCCCATAGACCGTTTTATCGCCTCCAATAACGAAAATAATGTAGTGACACGTTATTTGCAATCGCAAGAATATAGTCCGAAACCCAGCGTACAGACTATCTCTAACGCGATGGATGTTGGAAATCCCAGTAATTTTGTAAGAATCCTGGAATTGTTCAATAATGAATTTGAACCGCTATCAAAACAACTTTCTTCTTTTAGTTATTCTGATGAAGAAACCAGAAAGGCCATAAAACAAGTAAAGGAAAAGTATAACTATGTAATGGACCCACATGGGGCAGTTGGTTATCTTGGGCTTCAGGAATTTTTTGCCGAAAACCCCGACTATTACGGTACATTTTTAGAAACTGCACATCCGGTAAAATTCCTGGAAACTGTAGAGGAAGTCATTGGAAAAAAAGTGGAAATTCCGGTTTCCATTAAAGAAGCGATGAATAAAGAGAAAAAAGCTTTCAATATCTCAGATTATGATGAATTGAAAGCTTATTTGATGCAATAGTTTATAAAATTGTTTGGGAAGCTACTTTTTTTTAACGTCATTCTGAACTGGTTTCAGGGTCTAACATATTAGATTCTGAAACCAGTTCAGAATGACGGAATTGTTGAAAAAAGCTTCCCAAACTATTTATTGCAATTAATACTTGGCAGGAGCGCCTTCTTTTGGAAGACTGTTTTCTATAAATTCCCGAATATCTTCATTGGCATTTTTAAGGTCCTCTGCTCGCAGATACATCATATGGCCGCTTTCGTAGCCTTTAAAACTAAGGCGGTCTTTCATTTTTCCGCTTGGGTCTAATTGCCACATCGTGTATTTGGCATTAAAATAGGTAGTAGCGCCATCAAAGTAACCCGATTGAATCATTACATCCAAATTAGGATTTTGCGCCATTGCCTGTCTCAAATTCTCACCGCTATTATCACCACTGCGATCCCAGGGATGTACAGGGCCAAACATATAATATTTCAAATCTGTTTTAAAATTAAGATCCTGTCTCAGATAATGATTTATGGCGGGAGTAAACGAGTGTAACCAGGAAGTTAGCTCAGCATTATAATCAGGGGAATCTCCGGCTTCTTTGGCGTCTATTCCAAGATATCTGGAATCCAGTCTACCAACGGTTACGCCATCTTTTCGCTTTAATTCTTTCCAGAAAAAACGATAATCTACATCAAGATTATTCTGAAGAATTACTTCTTTAGAAATTCCTGAATAATAAGCCATTTTCTCGGCTGCTTCCTCTTTTTTGGCAGTTTCAGTAAAACCGCCTTTTACCAATACCGGCGTTAATTCATTTATAGTATATTCTTCAACTTCTTCCAGCAAATCTTCCAATTCTTTATTCTGAAGTTCTGCCGGTAAAGCATCATGGTACCAGGCTGCAGCTGCAAAATATGGTAGTCTGTTAGCTATGCCCACCGGGCCATCGCGATCTATACCAATTTCGGTTGGAGATACTAAAATTACCCCGTTAAGGTACATCCACTGGCTGTTTTGCAATTCTAGAGCTAAACCTGAAACGCGGGTAGTTCCATAGCTTTCACCAATAAGATATTTTGGAGATAACCAGCGTTCGTTTCTGCTTACAAAAGTATTTAACCATTCGGCTAAATATTTAATATCGGCTTGAACGCCAAAGAACTTTTCCCTGTCTACTTTTCCATCTTCATCTGGAATAGGGCGGGAGTAGCCGGTGTTCACCGGGTTCACGTAAACAATATCTGCAACATCTAAAATTGAATGAGGATTTTCCTTAATTCCATAAGGCTGAATTGGATATCCTTCATCATCAATTTTTAACACTCGTGGGCCTGTATAGGCAACGTGCATCCAAACAGAAGCAGAGCCCGGCCCGCCATTAAACGAAATAACCAAGGGCCTGTTTTCGGTATTTTTTACATCGCTTCTTTTATAATAGGTATAAAATAAACTGGCAATTGGTTCACCATCATTATTCCAAAGTGGCTGCATGCCCGTAGTGGCCGTATAATCTATATTTTTTGAATTAATAGTCACCGAATGATTTGTAGTGACCGTAGTATCTACCGGAATTTCAACTTTCTGGCTCCAGGCCGTAGTTATAAAAACAAGTAAAAAAAGAGGGGTAAAGATGTTTTTCATGTGGTTCTAATTTTTAGAACCGAAAAATACACTGAAATACACAATTCCCCAAACAGGCTAATCTTTATTATTGAGATTTTCGTCCCGAAAAATAATGATATAACTAAGAATAATGCCTCCAACTGCTGCGAGTAAGAAGAAAATCATAGCAAGACCTGGGTAACCAAAAATTGTAAAATCTGAAGGAACCTGCATAAGCATTGAAGCACCAATAATCATTGCTGCTATAATTAGGCCCAGGGTGATACGATTGGCTACTTTTTGAAAACCATCGGTAACCCGTTGTTCATCTATGGCATCAATCTTAATTTTAAATTCATTTTCAGATAAATTCTTTGAGATCGTATTTAAACGATCGGGTAAGTATTCCAGAAATTTCTTTGAAGCTAATACCGAAGAGAAAAAGTTTTCAGGCTTTAATTCTTCATACATTTTATCTCGCATTATCTTGGTAGAATGTCTTTTAATGGCATCTCTAAGATCAAATTCTGGATCTAAGACCGCGATTATCTGATCCATATTTAAAAGAATTTTTCCAAGAATATTTACTTCTACAGGGAGGTGAATTCCGCTTTCGGCTGCAAGCCTGTTTAATTGAATAAGAAGCCGACCGGTTTGCATATCTTTAGCCGTACTATGCTCGCTATCCATAATAATATCAGAAATGGTCTTTTTGAAGAATTTAAGGTTGGCATCTTCTGTAACCTCACTCATACTTAATAGAACACGAGCGGTTTCTTCTCCATTATTATTACTAATAGCTAATAAAAGTTCTAAAATATATTGTTTAATTCCCGGGCTAAACTTGGCAACCATCCCAAGATCTATCAGGGCAATTTTATCATCTTTTGTAAATTGAATATTCCCGGGGTGTGGATCGGCGTGAACAAACCCATCATTAATTACTTGTTGCAAATAGGCTTTAACCAGTTCATCTACAAGGGGCGAATAATCTACTTCAATTTGTTTAAGTGGAGATATTGAAGTGATCTTTCTGCCTTCAATATATTCCATGGTAAGGACTTTAGCCGCAGAATAGTCCTGAATAGGTTGCGGTACAATTAAATATTTAAAATCCTTTAAATTGTCTCCAAGGGTAATTAAATTCTGTGCTTCACGATGGTAATCTAACTCCTGGAGTAGAATACGCCTAAGTTCAGTTAAAACATCATCAAAGGCATATTTTTGGGCGGTTGTACTGTGTTTTACAGCCAGCTCTGCCAGTTCTTTTAAAGTATCTAAATCTGAAAGGAATTGTTTTTTAATTCCCGGTCTTTGAATTTTTACCGCCACTGGTTTTCCCGATCTTAAAGTAGCCCTATGTACCTGCCCTATGGAAGCACTGGCCAAAGGTTCTTCATCAAAACTATCAAAAGCTTTAGAAATCCTGGTGCCTATTTCTTCTTCCACAATGCGATGAACTTCTTCGTAAGGAATAGGAGGAACATCATCCTGTAAAGTGGCTAAAGCCTTTAAATAAGCATCTGGAAGAAGGTCTGGACGGGTAGAAAGCAGCTGGCCCATTTTAATATAGGTAGGCCCCATATTTTTTAGATCTTCTACCAGTTCATCTGGGCTTTGATCGTATGAATTCTGTGAATTATCTGAATCTGATTTTTCATCCATTGCCTGCGACGCGGTATTGGCAAATAGATCGCTGTTCCAGTATTTTAGCATAAAGCCTATAAATTTCTGGTAACGCAAAAGATCGTCGGGAAGTACAGACATAAGATTATTGGTTGTTATGTTATTTAGTTTTTTAAAGATATCTATTTAAAATTATAACACCAATATGTACCGAAAAGCAGTCCGTTTTTTTGGTGTTATTTAAGAAACCTTTTGAATGTTTTACAGAAATTAGTTGGTTAACCACTAAATTTCCTATTTTCAGCATTTAATTTTAATCTTTTTTCATATTTAAAATTAATGGGAAAAAATGGCAATTTTAATTTCAGGGAAAAGGTAGATCAGGCTGCTTTAAGCAAACCCTTATTCTCCCGAATGGATAAAGATATTCCTTCCAGTATTGTAGTGTTTCTTGTAGCCCTTCCTTTGTGCCTTGGAATAGCACTTGCAAGCGGTGCCCCTTTGGTTTCCGGATTAATATCGGGAATTATTGGTGGAATTGTAATAGGAAGCGTAAGCCATTCATCGGTAAGTGTTAGTGGTCCTGCTGCCAGTTTAACTGCGGTGGTTTTAGCTTCTATAGCTTCTCTTGGGTGTTTTGATGTGTTCTTAATGGCGGTTGTTCTTGGTGGAATTTTTCAGTTTATCCTGGGAATTCTTAAAGCCGGACTTATAGCCGATTATATGCCTTCCAATATTATTAAAGGCCTACTTGCAGCGATTGGAATTATTTTAATCATCGCTCAGCTTCCTTATGCCGTTGGATTCATTCAAGATTCAGGAGCAAATTTTGGAGCACGAGATAACCTTCTGGAACAGGCTATTGCTATGTTTAAAAACTTTTTTTACTCTCTGCACCCCGGCGCAGTAGTTTTGTCTATAATTTCACTAGCAATCATTATTTTCTGGGAGAAAAGTCCGCTTAAGAATTTTAAACTTTTGCCGCCTTCCTTAATTGTGGTAATTCTTGGCGTATTTTTAAATTTACTTTTCAAGTATATAGCTCCCGTACTCCATTTAAGTGAAAAATACCTGGTGAATATTCCAAAAATAGATCGTGTAAGCGAACTTGTAACTTTCCCAGATTTCAATTCTATCACTAACCCTGAAGTTTGGGGTGTTGCAATTACAATAACACTTATCGCCTCTATAGCCAGTTTATTGGCCATTGAAGCTGCAGATGAAATAGATCCGCATAAGCGGAAAACGCCTCCAAACCGGGAATTGGTAGCCCAGGGAATTGGAAATACAATAGCCGGATTAGTAGGAGGTATTCCGTTAACATCAGTAATTGTGCGAAGCTCGGTAAATATTAATGCCGGGGCCGAAACCAAGCTTTCCACAATTTTACACGGAATTTTCCTGCTTTTAAGCGTTTTGTTTTTAAGTTCCATTTTAAACCTTATTCCGCTCTCCAGCCTTGCGGTAATTTTATTGGTAGTGGGTTATAAACTGGCCTCCTGGGATGTAATTAGCACGATGTATAAAAAGGGATGGAACCAATTTATTCCTTTTGTTGTGACCGTTGTGGCTATTATTTTAACCGATTTATTAATCGGGATTTTTATTGGGTCCCTGGTGAGTATTTTCTTTTTACTGCGCAGTAATTATCACAACGCATTTTTTATTGAAAATACTAAAATATTTAAAGGAGAAACCATAAGATTAGAGCTTTCTAACGAAGTTTCATTTTTTAATAAAGCTTCAATTAAAAACAGTTTATGGAATGTGCCGCAGAATTCTAACGTGATTATTGATGCTACTTTTTCCAGTTATATAGATCACGATATACTGGAGATCTTTGAAGATTTTAAAACCACTTTTGCAGAAGAAAATAATATTAACGTAAGTATTATTGGCCTTAAAGATAAATATTCTGCAGGGAAAGAATTAGATTTTGTTCGGGAGGATATTGAAGAATCTAAAGAAAGATCTACACCGCAGGAAATCCTGGATTATTTAAAGGAGGGAAATTCAAGATACGTAGATGGAAAATTGGTTTCCAGACGACTTCGGAATAAAGAATTAATGGATTTTATCAATTCGCCGCCACTTGCTACTGTAGTAAACTGCATAGATTTAAGGGAGCCTTTAAATGTTATGATGAATACCGGGATTGGAGATTTAATTCCCATTAGAGCCGCCGGTAATCTTGTAGATAGTCATATTATTAAGAGTATTGAAATTGCCTGTAAACAGCAGGGCTCACGTTTTATACTTCTTATGGGAAATTCGTCGAATAAAATTTACCTGGAAGCTTTAAATGAATATATGAAAAACGGATATCAAAATCCCGATTCCCTTATAGCTGAAGCATTAAAAGCGAAACAAATCCCGGCTAAATTTGAAGAAAAAGATTTATATACTTATGCCGATCTTATCACACGCTGGAGTGTAAAAGAATCACAAAAGCGTATTATAAAAGAAAATCCATATTTAAGGGAACGAATATCACAGGGTAAATTAGGACTCGCCACTGCATTCTTTAACCGGGAAAACGGAAAAATTGAATTCTCTGAATTATATGATTCTGCAACAGTTTCCTAATATGAAAGCGCTTCGTTTAGCCTGTTAATATTTAACGGATTTCCAAAAATATATAATAAGTCTCCTTGTTTAATTTTAGTGTCCGGGAGAATTTCAGTAATGTATTGAGTATCTCTTTTTATGGCCAGTACAGTAACTCTAAAGTTCTTACCAATTCCGGAAGTTTGAATACTTTTTCCAACAATATCCCTGTTATTCTGCTGCACACTTAAGGTTACAATTTCCCGGTTTGGAATATGTAAATGCTGTAACGAAGGTTTATGCGGCCTTCCTTTTACTGAAGTTAACATCTCATAATCTGACGAACGAATACTGGCAGTAAAATCCATTATCTCGTTATAAGGCACCAGGTATTTTTTAAGCACCCGGTTAAAGATTTCTATAGAAGTCTCAAATTCTTCTGGAATTACTTCATCGGCTCCCAGTTTAATATTTTCTTCAATCTCCCTAACATAACGAGTTCTTACAATAATAAAAGCTGTTTTAGAATATAAACGTACGTTACTAATAATCTTTTTTGTAGCTCCCGGGTCAGAAATTGCAATAACAATAACCCTTGCTTCCTGGACGTGAAGATGTTTTAGAATTAAGGAGTTGGTTGCATCTCCAAAAATAATAGGTTCATTATTATTTTTCGCCTTTTTAAAAGTTACAGGATCGGTATCTAAGATAACATAAGGAATTTCAGCGTTTCGGGCGGCTTTCGCAATATTTTCACCATTAATTCCGTAGCCAATAATAATTAAATGATCGTCCAGTTTCTTAGGTTCATCGGTTTCTTCAGTAGTCTTAAGTTTATTTAAACTTTCCAGTCTATGCCTTACGGATGAAGGCACCCTGGCCTTAAGTATTGAATAAGTAATCTTTGGCGCCGCTGCAATTAGAAAAGGGGTAAGCCCCATAGTAATTATTGAAATCGCTAAAAAATATTGATAAACACTATTTGGTATAATATTATTATCTAAACCAACTCCAGAAAGCAATAAGGAGAATTCACCTACCTGAAATAAACTGAATAAACTTAATAAAACTGTTCTTGGCGGATATTTCAGCAATAAAACCGTAGCACCAACTACCAGCATTTTTAAAAATACAACTCCAATAACCAATAGAAGAATCATCAAAATATTATTGATAAAAAATTCTAAATTCAGGAGAGAACCAACCGAGATAAAAAAGAAACTGATAAAAATCTCTCTAAATGGCAAAACGTTTACTGTAGCCTGGTGGCTGTATTCAGATTCAGAAATAATAAGTCCTGCGAAAAAGGCACCTAAAGCAAGAGATAGGCCTACAGAAGAGGTGAGCCAGGCAATGGCAAAACAAAAAACTACAGTGGTTAATATAAAAAGCTCTTTGCTTTTTGTTTTAACCACCATACTAAAAATTCTGGGTACAATATATCGCGCCAGTAAATAAATAACCACGCCAACACCAACAATTTTAAGAATAAGAATTAAGAGGGTAGTAAGGAGATCGCCGCCATCACCGGCTAATATTGGGGTGAGCAACATCATGGGAACTACAATTATATCCTGGAAAATTAAAATTCCAAGCGCAACCCGGCCGTGCGGTGCGGTAATTTCTCCACGTTCCTGGATGAGTTTTAAAACTATTGCGGTACTACTTAAAGAGAACAAAAACCCTAGAAAAACTGCCGAATTTAAAGGTAAACCGAAAAAATAAGCAACGATTGTAGTGAATAGAATTGTGCCACCTACCTGGAGCCCGCCGCCAATTAAGACGGTGTTTTTCATAGAAATAAGCTCTTTTATAGAGAGCTCAATTCCAATAACAAAAAGCAGGAAAATAATACCAATTTCTGATAGTAATTCTACCTCGTGAGAAGAACTTATAAGGTTAAAGGCATGTGGACCTGCAATTATACCAGCGAGAAGAAACCCCAGGATTGATGGCACTTTTATCTTTTGAAATAAAAGAATTATCAAAATTGAGAGTCCCAGGATAATAACAATATCCTGTAAAATAGGAATTTCCATAAATTAATCTTCAAGTTGGTTAGGTCTTCCAATTTAAAAGATAAAACCCGATTATGGAAATAAAAAAGCGGCGGGAATTCCCGCCGCTGAAAATACTTAAATTAAAATCTATTAACCTTTTAACCAAGCATTTCTAAGTTTTACTTCTTTGCTACTTTCAGGCAGATCTTTTTCGGTTATTGTAGTATCGGTATCAGTGGGTTGGGCAGTAGTAGCTGTAAGTTCTACCTCTTCGCCGTCTCGCATTACTACAAAACTCACTTCTTCACCTTCTTCCCAGGATTCAGCTTTCATAATTAGATTATAAACATTCTGAATATTATATTCTTCGCCGTTTACCGTTTTGATTATATCGCCACCTTTTACACCAAGTTCCTGTAAAAACGAGTTGAACTGAATATTTTCTCTGAAAAACAATTCACCTTTAGCAGGATCACCATCTATATAAGGGGTTTGCCCTTTAATAAAATAGCCGGTATTAATTTCGGTTTCACTTTCTTCAAGTCCTACTTTGGTAAAAAAATCGTTGTAGGGAATTGGTGTTGTTCCGCTAACATAGGTTTCCAGGAAAGTTCTAATTTCAGGATAAGTAAGTTCAACAATATCATCAAATAATTCTTCATCTTCAAAAGGCTTGTCCATTCCATATCTATCGCTAAGGGCTTTCATAAGATCCAGAATTCCCATTTCGCCATCGCTTAATTCCCTTAACCGAATATCTAAAGCCATTCCAATTAAGGCTCCTTTTTGATATACGTTGTAATAACTGTCTTTATAAGGATCTTCCAGAATGTTTTGGCTCATTTCGGTAAATGGCATTGTGTCGTCAAACTGTTGCGCCGATTTTATTTTATCTGAAATTCTATCGTAAAAATCCTGTTTCTCTATAAGCTCCTGGTTTATTTGGAAAAGGTTCGCAAAATATTCGGTTACCCCTTCATACATCCATAAATGCTGAGACATTTTAGGATCGTTATAATCAAAATAATGAACTTCTTTTGAATGAACATTTAAGGGAGTAAGTATGTGGAAAAATTCGTGAGAAACCACATCGGTCATTGTTTTTTGTAATTGTTCAGGCTGCATAGCTTCGGGAAGTACAACTACCGTAGAAGTGTGATGTTCTAAAGCACCAAAACCACGTGCATCTTGTTTTTCGCTATCTGAAAGATATAACAGAATTGCATACTTGCCGGTGTTATCTACTTCTCCTAAAAAGCGTTTTTGTGCGCTAATCATCTCTTCAATTCCCGGTTTTATACTTTCTGAAGTATATTTTTCATTTGGAGAATATACATTAATGAGCACCTCCATACCTTCTACCATAAAACTAGTGGTATCTGGTTTAGCATACATAATTGGGTTGTCTATAACTTCAAAATATCGGCCCAGAGAATAAATATCTTCTTTAAATGCCATATCTTCTGAGGCAGCAACCGTTTTGCTTAAAGCTGTACCGGGAATTAAACCTTGTGGTCTTTTAATTAGAAGCCGGTAAGGTTCTTCCTGTTTATTTTCAAAATAACCTACAAATCCGTGGAGGTTAAGCATAAAATTTTCACCTGCTTCAATATTGGTTCCCGAGGGCGAGAAAACACCTTCTTCGTCTTCAATATCATAAGTATCGTTAACCTGATAGCTTACTTTGTCTAAATTTTCAGCGTTTGGAATATTCCAGGAATTATCGTCAATTTTTTCAAATTCCAGTTCATTTCCATCGTAATCCAGCGCTTTAAAATTTTCGATAAATTTTCCGTAATTATCTGTAGAGTAGGTGCCGGGCACCGTTTTAGGAATATAAAAAGTAGTATTGTCACTAGTAAACCTATCGGGATCAACGCTCACCGAAACTTTGTCTTCTTCAACATTTACAAGATCTATGCTTGCAATTACGGGTTGATTTTCTTTTGAGGTTTGCGTGGTTTTACAACTATATAGGGCGCCAATAAAGGCCAGAGTGTAAATAGCTTTTTTCATTGATAAACGTTTCTTTTTTTATAAGACTCAAGAAGTGCGTAAAAGTTACATTTATAAAAGAAAAAATTTTGTTTTTATAAAAATTGAGCATAAAAAAACCGCTGAATTTCTCAGCGGTTTTAAAGCTTATTTTAGAGAAAAAACTACTCTCTAATATGGCCTTCTCCTAATACATAGTATTTATTAGTAACCAATTGTTTTAAACCAAGTGGCCCACGGTGGTGAAGTTTATCGGTACTAATAGCGAGCTCTGCACCAACTCCCATTTGGCCACCATCTGTAAATCTAGTAGAAGCGTTGTGGTACACAGCGGCACTGTCTACCTGCTCCATAAAGTTGGCGGCTTCTTTCTTATCATCAGTGATAATCACAGCTGAATGTCCTCCTGAATATTTATTGATTTTATCCATTGCGGCGTCGTTACCATCAATAGCACCAAGTACAATTCTCATGGCCAGGAATTCTTCATACCAGGTATCTTCAGATGGTATTTTTTCTTCATTTGGAAGTATCTTAGCGATATCATCGTCTACCTGAATATGTACTTTATTCTCTGTGAACATATCATACAATTCTTTTACTCTTTTTTCAAAGTCTGGTAGGTTTTTATCAACTAATACCTTATCTAATGCATTACATCCTGAAATCTTATCGATTTTAGCATTTAACATTACTTTTTTAGCGGTATCAAAATTGGCATTCTTAGAAACATAAAGGAAATTATTTCCTCGTCCGCTAACTAAAACTGCACCTGTAGAATGTTCTTTTACAAAAGCAATAAGCTTTTCTCCACCTCTTGGAACTACTAAATCTATATGTTGTGGCGGATTTTTAAGGAACTCCTGGGTTTCGGTTCTATTCATTTGTAATAGCTCGATCCAGTCTTTTTCCAAACCGTTTTCCTGAAGCGCTTCGTGCCAGCATTCCTCAAGAATTCTATTAGAATGGTTTGCTTCTTTTCCACCTTTTAAATAGATCTTGTTATTTGCTTTAAAAGCAAGTACAGCGGCTTCAATTGTAACATCGGGACGGGATTCATAGATAATCATGATCGTTCCGAATGGTGCGGTTTTGTTGGTAATATCTAAACCGGTATCCAATCTTCTATGCTCTATAGTTTGGCCTACAGGATCTTCCTGGTCCATAACTTCTTTTACAGAGCGTATCATATCGTCTACCTTGGCATTGTTTACTACCAATCTATCACGCATAGCCTGGTCTCCTTCGCCAAAAGCGTCAAGATCTTTTTTATTTGCGGCTACTATTTCCTCACGTCTTTTATCCAAAATATTAATCATGGATTGCAAAACGTTATTTTTGGTTTTAGAATCTAATAATTTCATTATTCGATTTATTTTTAGTTTGATTAAACTTCAATTTTTATTTTTCTATGCGGTAAACTTTGTACCTACCGGTTTACCTGCTACGATATCCAGAATTACATTTTTCTGTTTACCGTTTGCGATATAAGTGGTAATGTTTTTAGCAGCGGTACCTTTGGCAATCTTAATTTTAGACTCCATACCACCACGGCCTTCACCTTCGCCTTTTCCAGATTCCTGTACGTATTTTTCTACGTTTTCATCAACCGTAACTTTGTTAAGTTTTTCTGATTCATCGTCCTCTGGATGGCCGGTATATAATCCATCTGTATCACTTAAAATAATTAAGGCATCAGCATTAATTAATTCAGCAACAAGGCTTGCAAGTTCATCATTATCAGAGAACATAGACATTGTTACCGATACTGCATCATCTTCATTAGCAATAGGGATAATTCCTTCAGATAATAAAGATTCGTAACAGTTAATCATATTTTCGCGGTGAATACCCGGGCTAAAATCTCTTTTAGTTGCCAGTACCTGTGCACAGCGCATTCCAAAATCGTGGAAGATACTATAGTAGTGACGCATCATACGTGGTTGGCCCACTGCAGAAAATACCTGTCTTCTTTTTGAGGCATCTTCAATATCTACATCTCCAAGAACTTCTTTTCCGGCAATTGCCGATCCTGAAGAAACGAGAACTACCATTACATCCTCTTCATATAGTGTAGCTATTTGTTCTACAAGATGTTTTAGTACAGGGCCTAAAATCCTGTTATCTTTATTGGTCATTACATTGGTCCCGACCTTAACTACGATTCTCTTTTTTTCCATTTTATAAAGTTATATTTAAACTTCCTTTTTTAGATTTAGATTACTCTTTTCCCAGTTCTACAGCTCTGTCAAATGCCGCGTAAGCCGCATCTTTAATTAATTCTTCAACGTTATTATCGTCCATAGAATCTAAAGCTGCACGGGTTGTCCCTCCCTTAGAAGCAACGCGCTCCATCCAGGTGCTGGCCGACAGATCTGATTCGTTAAAAAGTTTTACGGCACCTTCAAATGTTTGGCTGACCAAAACCTTAGAGTCGTTCTTGGAAAAGCCCATTTTTAATGCTGCTTCCATCATAGAATTCATAAAATAGAATACATAAGCCGGCCCGCTTCCTGAAATTCCTGTAGAAGCATCTATAAATTTTTCTGTTTCTACATGAATTGATGCTCCCGTGGTGTCTAATAAATTTCTAACCATAAGAAGTTCTACCCGAGAGATTTCTTTTGCTTCGGTAAACGAGGTAACTCCTTTTCCTACCTGTGCAGGAAGGTTAGGCATTGAACGCACAACTTTTTTCACGTTTAAACCTTGTTGTATTTTATCTATAGTAACGCCGGCCATTAAAGAGACAAATATTTGCTGGTCGTTTACTAAAGGTTTTATTTCCTCAAATAAATCATCACAGTGATAGGGTTTTACAGCAAGGAATACGATGTCTGCCTTTGGTAAGCATTCTTCAATATCATCGTATACATCAAAATGGTCTACTTTGCTAAGTGTAGTTATTATTTCAGCCGATTTATCAAAAATCATTAGATTTCGGTGATTAAGTAAACTAGACTTCGCCATTCCTTCGGCGTAAGTAAGTCCCATATTTCCTGCTCCAATTACTAATACTTTCATTCTTTATTTTTTGGTTAATTAATTTATTTCAACTTTTAGACTTTCAAGTCTGGGCCATTAAGAACAAAGACCATGCAATGTTTCCCAATAAAACCGTACTTGCCTGCCAAAAGCAAGGATTAAATTAATTTATTTTGACCGTAACTAATAAAATATTAGGTTAAACTAATCTAAAAACAGCTGTTTTCAGAGGTTTTTAAATAAACTTGGATGGTGCTTAAGCCTTATAATTAGGTAGATCGAAGACCTTTTATTATTAGCTTTTGAGATAATAAAGATTATGAAAAACGTTAAGAATTATTGAATTTAGGAAGTTTTACTTATGCCTTTAGCTGAAAATGGAATAAAACCTAAATTTTTATTTAAATTTTATTCCATTAAAAAACTGCCATTTTTACTGCCATTATTGCAGAAAAAAGGTGCTAAATTGAACGAAAAGGTTTTCGTTGAGTTTTTGTGAATTTATAGCTGTAGCGTTACAACATCGTTAAAGGCGGGAATGCTCACTGCATAATTATAACGATCTTTTATTTTTACTCTTAATGAGTCTAAAGCGGTGGGCTCGCCGTGGATTAAAAATATCTTTTCAGGAATATTTTTTATTTCTGACATCCAATCCAATAGTTCCTTTTGATCGGCGTGAGCAGAGAGACTTTCCATCTTTAATATTTTTGCTTTTACCGGGCAATATTTCCCAAAGATTTTTACTTCTGAAGCTCCGTTTTCCAGCTGCCTGCCTCTGGTGCCTTCGGCCTGGTAACCTGCTAATAGCACTGTGGTTTCCGGTTTGTCTATTAAATAACGAAGATAGGTGAGTACACGGCCGCCGGTTACCATTCCGCTGCCGGCTATTACAATCTTAGACCTGTTTTCATCTATAGTTTTCCAGGTATCGCGGTATGAAGTGATGATATTAAAATAGGATAGCATTTTTCTAAATTCATCTTGCTCAATTTTATGCCACTTGCTAAAACCTTCAAATAAACCAAGAACTTCATTACCCATTGGGCTATCTATGTAAATAGGAATTTTTGGGATTTTATTCTTTTTGATTAAAAGGTATAACTTGTACATAATTCCCTGCAAACGTTCTACTGCAAAACTTGGTATAATAAGATTTCCTTTTTTGTTTACGGTTTCCTTAATTGCTTCAATAAAAATTTCGTCTGAATCATCTTCGGGATGAAGTCTATCACCGTAGGTACTTTCTAAAAATAAGTAATCTGCCCATTCCGGCTTATTAGGTGCTTCTAAAAGTAAATCTTTTTCCCGCCCAATATCGCCTGAAAATACAAAGCGCTTTTCAAAAATCTCAATTTCAATAAACGTTGAACCTAAGATATGGCCATTGGTCTGGTAGCGATATTTTATATTTTCTGAAATTCTATGCCACTCATTCAGCTTTATACTTTTAAATAAACCTATAGTTTTTTCGGCATCACTCATGGTATATAAAGGCAAAGCGGGATGGTGTTTGCTATATTCTTCCTTATTGGCTCTTTCTGCATCTTCTTCCTGGATCTTTGCACTGTCTTTTAAAATAACCGCTGCAATTCCTAAAGTTGGTAGGGTGCCAAGAATAGGATTTTTATATCCCTGTTTTACCAATTTTGGGAGATATCCTGTATGGTCCAGGTGGGCGTGGGTAAGCAATATGAGATCTATATTATTAGGATCAAACGGAAAATCTTTCCAATTGAGTTCCCGCAAACTTTTAATCCCCTGGAAGAGTCCGCAGTCTATTAGGAAATTCAATTCGGGGGTTTCTACGAGAAATTTTGATCCCGTTACTGTTCCCGAACCTCCCAGAAAATGAATTTTTATTTGATTTTCCATAATTTTAATGTTTACAAAGATCTCTCATTTCTTCAAGTATTCTCTTTTTGCGAGGATTGCTGATGCCTAAATGATCCAGGTAAAAGGTATCGTTTATAAGTTCCTGGCACAAAACCACATCCCGACTTAACAAAAAGTTTTTTTCTCTTTCTGAAAGTAGGGTAGAAACAGTTATAGGGTATAAACCTAACTGGTCTATTCTATCTTTAAGTCCTTCGCCTTTTGGATAATCCCAGCTTAATAATTTAAGATTGGCACATTTGGCATATTTTACTGCATCGGATGTAAACCGTGTGTTGGTAACCACCCAACCTTCTTCAAAAGTTAATTTATTCTCTCCATTACTTCTAAAATTTTTTATATCCCGAAACCTGGAATCTATATAAAGCGGAATTTTTACATCACAATTTCTACCTGCATTGTGAAATTTACATTCTATTAAAATTAGTTTTGAATCTGTTTTGGCCTCCACGTCTATCTCGTGGGTAACACATTTTCCCTGGTATATTTTCCCGGTTTGGGTTTTATAACCACTATAACTTAAAAGCGCGGCAATAAATTTTTCAAAAGGAAATCCGGTTGGGCCCAATTCGTAAATAGCGGTTTTTAATTTATATTTTGAAGCACTGGTTTTATTATCTTCTTTGAGCAAATTAAAAGCACGATTGTAAATTTCTTTGGTGGTGATACCTTCGTACAGTTCGGTTTTGAGCTTTTCCAGGGTTTTTTGAATAAGTTCTTCATTGGCGCCAGACCTCCTTAAAGATTCTGCAACCCTGTCTATAGAAAATTTAGCTTTTTCACCAGAGGCTTTTATGATTTTTAGATTGGAAATATTCATTTTTGCAGGTTTTTCAAGAATTAATTTTGTAAAAAATTATAGATCTGAAGGCATAAAAAGCATAGGAATTTGGGGTTTTTTCCCTAATTCTTTTAGTAGAGATTTTGAAAATAAATTTTGAAAAAAGCCTCTTTTTTTATGGTTCAAAACCAACACATCACTATTTCTACTTTGAATAAAACTGTGAATTCCTTTGGTAACTTCAATATTGGTTAGGGTGTGAAAACTATGGGAAACATCTTTAAAATAGTTGTGTAGCTCTTCTTTTGTATTCAGCTGTTCTTCAGATAAATTTTCGGTATCCTGAATATAAAGAATCCTAATACAGGCCTTAAATTTCTTAGCCATATCTATTAAAAAACTTATCTCATAATCTGAAAATGATTTATCAAACCGGGTTGCCAATACCAGTTCTTTTTTTACTTCGGGTACATACACACAATTTTCTGGTATAAGTAAAACCGGCATATGGTCTACGGTTTCAATTACATTCATGCTATTTGTGCCAAAAATCCTGTCGTCTGCTTCGGTTTCTCCTTTTGTTCCCATTACTATAAGATCAAAAATTATTTCATTTTGAATTTCAACAACCGCATCGTTTAACCAGGATTCTATAATTATAGACTTAAACCTATGGTTTTGATTCTTATTAATTATAGCTACTTCTTTCAGCAACTTATTCATCAGGACTTTATTTTCGCTTTTTGCCTGGGCTAAACTAGCGCCATTAATATCTGGAGTATAGAATTCGGGTTTGCAGGCATTTAAAAAATAAAAATTACACAGCTCATTTTGAAATAAACTAAAGGCGTAGACGGTAGCTTTCCAGGCGTTAGCCGAAAAATCTGTGGGGATGAGTATATTTTTCATAACTAGTTGAATTTTCCTGATTGAATGACCATAAAGGGTACTTTAATATGAAAACCTATTTTATTAACTACCGGTCTAAAAAGAAGATTTTCAAAAAAGCTACGCTTGTTATTGACCATAAAAAGTAAATCTACCTCGTGCTGTTCCTGGTATTTTTTTATAGCTTTTGGTACGCTTTTGTCTTCAATTGTATAAAATTGGTGCGAAGTATCTTCCAGGATTTTGCTGAGGTTCTTCTTATTTTTTTCCTGATTTTGGTCTAGGTCTTTTCCAAAATAAACGTGCAAAATATTAAGCTTTGAGGTATGCTCTTCGGCTAAATTTAAAATTGGTTCCAGTTGCGCAGTGCTAAAATTCAATTCAAAATCTGTGGGAAATAGAATATTTACCGGAGGTTGATATTGATATCCCGAAGGGATCATTAAAAATGGCGTTCTTAGCTTATTAATTGCGTGCACACTATTGGTACCTATTAAGATTTCTTCAGCCCCGGTTGCACCCTGAGTTCCCATTACTACCAGGTCTATTTCTTTAGATTTCACCTGTTCTTTCATCTCATCAATAAGGAGATTGAAAGCTGAAATTTTTTCGAAATTATGCTTTGGATTATTAAAATCACGATAAATCTTCCGTTCAACTTTTCGCAATCCTGTGAGGGAGTTTTTTTTATAAGCTTCAGCGAGATTAGGTTGTGTACTGTTGTATAAAATATATTCAGAATCATACAAAACCGGGGTATATGTATTTAGAAGATAAAAAGTACATTCTACATCTTTAAATGCTTTAATGGCATAAGAAATCGCGTTATAAGCGTTTTCTGAAAAATCTGTGGGTAAAAGTATTTTTTTCATGATTTCTAAATTTTAAATGCATTCCCTATTAAAATTTTGTAATACCAGTAGTGGAACTTTAGGATGGAGACCCACTTTATCTATGGTAGAAGTAAGGAGCATATCTTCTAAGTAAGTGTGACGGGAATTCACCATCACCAAAAGATCTATATTATTTTTTACTATAAATTCTTCTATTGCTTTTTCCTTTTGCAACTCTTCACTTTGGTGTTTTTCTAAGCGAATATTATAGAATTGCTCGTGCAAGAATTCCAGGTTATCCTTTTGTCTTGCTGAAGTTGCCTTATGTTTAGATAAATACAGAAAATGAATAACAGACTTAAAATCGCGAGCAATTTCTCCCACAACTTTCAATTCACGTTTTTGATACGGAATTAAAAAATTGGTTGGAAATAAGATATTTTTTGGCTCCTGATAGCTAAAATTTTCTGGAATGGCCAAAACCGGGCATTGCACATATTTTAAAACAAGTAAAGTATTACTCCCAAAACCAAGTTTCCTATCGTTTGTAGCCCCACGAGTACCCATAATAACAAGATCGGCATTTTCTGAATTTACCAGGCTGTTTACCTCGTCTACCAGATCACCAAATGCAGCTACATATTTAACTTTATGTCTGGGATTGCAAAATTCGTCGTGAACCTTAGTGCTAATTTCATTTAAAGCCATTTCGGCCTTTGTTTTGGTAACCGCTTTAAGCTCATCTATCAATTCTTTACTTAACAGATTTTCATCGGTATACACCTTATCGGCGTAAGTGTTTAAAAGAATTATTTCACTCTTTTCATATTTAAAAAGCTGGCAGGCAAATCGCAATGCGTTATAGGCATTTTCTGAAAAATCGGTGGGTAAGATTATCTTTCTCATCTTCTTGGACTTTGAATAATAAAGTTAAGAGAACACCTAAGTTTAAACTATGAGGAAAATCAGTTTGTAATTTAATTTTAAGCTTTTACAGGAGAAGAAAGTTTTAGCTTAGTATGACGTGTATCATATTTATTATCAATGTTTTGAAATACATTTAATGGTAATTTTAAAACTTTTGAAGATGAAAAATTTAATATTAGGAATCTTAATAAGTATTCCGTTTGTGTTATTTGCGCAAGAACCGAAAGAATTTGATTTTGTTTCCAATCTGGAAGATGGTTTTGGTACGGTAAGATTAGGCGATAATTGGGGTTTTATAGATACGAGTGGCGAGGTGCTGTTTGAACTTAGAAACGATCTCGTTATGAATAAGAACCCTAAAAATAATAGAATTGGCGTTGCGGGAATTGAATATCCTCAACTAAAAGAAGAAAGGGCTATTATTAGTAAAAAGAAAGATGGCGTTAACTATTATGGTTTTATAAATGCTGAAGGAAAAACAGTAATTGAACCTGAATTTCTAAATGTAAGCAACTTTTCTAACGGGAAAGCCTTGGCATTAAAGCTAGAAGAAGAGAGACTTGGTGAGAACCAGCTTTTGGGTAAGAATGTGCTGTCTTATAAATATGATGTAGTTCTTATTGATAAGGATGGGGAAGTACTAAAATATTTAGAAGGGCCTTTTCCAGTAGCTGTTTCTAAACAAAAACTACGAGAGGCACCAGAGATTAATGCAAAATGGTTGGGCGAGAATTTGCTATGTGTAAAAGGTCCCAATAAAAAATGGCGAATTCATAAGTTTTAAAAAGTTCCTTTTATAGTTGCTTAAATTTAATTGTAAATAGGATAGAAAGAAAGCTCTAAAAACAGAAACAGGAGACCATTGCCTCCTGTTTCTTAAGAAGATATTAAGTTTATTCTTTAACACTGGTTTGATATCAGTGATCTTACACGAAATAAAATTTGTATATCAGGTTAAAAAATACCTTTGATATCTTCTAATTTGATTTCCAACTCTGCGAGTTTAGGAAAAACAAATTTTTGAATATATATAGATAAATTTCCTGTTTTAAAAATAGACGAAAACATACTTAAAAAAAATGACAAATGTCAGAAAATCAGTATTTAACAAAAAATTAGGACTATGTGATTTCCTGTAGTTTATCTGGTTTCAGGATGTTTATTTTTTTACCTTTTATTGCAATGATTCCTTCTTTTTTTAAGCTGGAAAGGCTTCGAATAAAACTTTCGGTAGAAATACCGGCTATACTGGCCAAATCGGTTCTCGAAATATTAAGTCCTTTAAATTCTGGGTTTTGCATTTCTTCTGCAAACTGAAGAATAGTATTAGAAGTTTTTTTTAATACCGACGCATAAGCCATTTCTAAAAGTTGTGATTTTAATTCTAAAACCGTATCGGTTAAATATTGGGCTAAATCCAGGCTTAACTCCTGGTTTTGCTGTAGTATTTCCCTAAATTCAGTATATAAGATCCTGTAAAATTGAGAAGCTTCTAAGGTGGTTGCCATTTCAGTTGCAACGGGATGCTTATGAAATCCGTAAAGTCCCAATAAGTCATTTTTCCGGTAAATACCAGTAATTAATTCTTTTCCCAATTGGTCCATCCTGGAGGTTTTAACCAAACCTTGTTTAATTAAATAGATAAAACTGGAATGCCGGTTTTCGTGAAATAATATTTTATGTTTATCCAGGCTTATTAACTCACCCTTTTTTTCCATATAACTTTTTAAAGCTTCAATATTTGGAACTAAAGATTTGTCTGGCTTTTTAGATGCTCTAAAATTTTCCATTTTAGCATTGGTGAGAAATAAAATTTTCTTCTTTAGCTCCTGTTTCGAAGAATTCTCTGCTAAAAAGCGATGTTTTTTATGAAGGGGTTTTTGGGTGCCGGTTTCAGCAATAATAGAAAGTATAGGAAGCTTTAAAATCCCGGGATTTCTATGAATTACTTTAGGTGGAATAGGGTTTTTTACTGCCCAAATAAGCAAATCTGGTTTATTTTTTATTAATAAACTTTCTAAGCTTGTTGGGGAATTTGAGTATATAAATTTATAATCGAGGTTCATCGCCAATTCATCTGGAATTAGATGACTGGAAGTTTTATCTAAAATATATAGAATACGCTTCATCCCTGCAGAGCTTAAATATTAAGAATACGTTGATTGGGGATTGTTTCGCATTCCAGGCGGGGGGAAGTTGGGGAAATGCTTTAAACAACACCTAAATATACAAAGTTATTTTTAAAACGTAGATAGCGGAGAAATTATTTAAACAGCCGAAATTCAGATGTTTAATTATTATTGCTATTCTTTAGAAAAAGAATACCTCCGCATAAAAACTGATTTTTATCATTTTCAGCTAAGTTTCTGAGACTTATCTTTAAAGAGCGAATTATTTCGAGAAAATCGCGTAGCATTAACTCTCGCTAAGCGAGTAAAATTTTTATTATGGAACTATCGAAAAAACAAGTCTTCACCGAAGAATTTTATCAGAATATCGGGATGCTTTTTTACGCCATTGCGGCTTCTGATAAAGTAGTGCAAGCCGAAGAGATTAAAACGCTTAACAATCTGGTGCAAAAGAAATGGGTGCCAATAGATAATAAAACTGACGAATATGGAACCGATGAAGCCTATAAGATTGAAATGGTCTTTGATTGGCTTGAAGAAAATTCTCCTGAAGCAACATGGGCATTTAAGGAGTTTAGACAATACAAAAAGGAAAATGAAGGCTTGTTTACTTTGCCAATTAAACAGTTAATTTGGGAAACAGCAGATGCTATTGCAGCTTCGTTTGCAGGAAAAAATAAATCTGAGCTTATTATGCTTTCAAAATTAAAAATGCTGCTTTCTAAATGATTAAAATTGAACGTATTATATTAATTTTTCTTCGTATATTTTAATAAAATTAGCTGATGAAAACCTTAATTTGCCAAAGTTGTGGCTGGCCATTTACAAAAGCCACTGTAGGTACAAATCGCGATAAATCAGAAAATCCCGATTATTGTCGTGACTGTTACGAGGATGGCGCTTTTACTGATAAATCGCTTAATCTACATCAATTAGAAGTGAAATTATTAGAAATGGCAGAAATGCACGAAGATATTAGTCTGGAAGAAGCCCGGCAACTTATAAAAAAGCTACCCGAGCTTAAACGGTGGCGAATGGAACATATTTAATTCTTCCTTTCCAGAAGCATATTTCGTTTTAAAAAGAAAATTTCTGTAGAAGATTAATTATTAATTTTCTTTTTCGGCTCGCGCTTTTTGGCGTTCCAGTTTTCTAAAATATCCACGGAATAGAATATTATGCTTTAAAGCTTCCATATTCTCGTTAAAGCGATGGGTAGCTTCTTCAATATTTTCCATACTTTGATCTAAATGATTCACAAAACTGCTGTCTTTTAGCACATAATTAAGCGCTCCTTTTTCTGAATTAAGATTGTTAGAAAATTCACCCAGATCTACGCTAATCCCCTTTATTTGCGAAGATGTTTTTTCCAAATCTTTAATAATTGTGCTGAAACTTTTTTGTGCACTGGTGTCGCTAAGAAGCAAACCCGCCACAGAATTTTCGTAATCTACATTATTTAAAATTCCATTTAGTTTTGCCAATCCCAACCTGGCAGATTTGGTTGTTTCATTTAAGTTTTCAACACTTTCCTGTACATTTTTAGCCAGGGTTTTGTCTTTGAGTAAATCTCCTAAAACGCCTTCTCCAGAGTTTATACTATTGGTAATTTTTAATAAATCCTGGGTTAATAATGCTGCATTTTCATTGGTTTTATTCAAGGTGTTTAGCATATCGGCAGTTGCCACCTGGCTAATTGAAGCAAGTGTGTCGCCTTCCTTGATGGTGGGAGAAGGTGCCTGGCTTGAGGGTAAAATATTTAAAACCATACTTCCAACTAGTCCGTCTGAATTTATGGTAGCCAGTGCATTGTTTTTAATTAAATTTCCGGCTTCCCTATTAATAAGCATATCTACACAAATTGCCGTATCATTTAAAAATTTGATTTCTTTTACCGTACCAACGTTCACACCAGAATAACGAACATTATTCCCCGATTGCAATCCGTTTACGTTTTTAAAAACAGAACTTACCAGAATGGAATCTCCAAACAGGTTTTGCTTGTTTCCAATAAAGAAAACTCCAAGGGTGAAAATAATAAGCCCCGAAATAATGAGAACCCCAAGTTTTATATTTTGTGCAGAATTTGATTTCATAGCTTTTTATTTAAAAAATGCTTTAATTTTTGGATCACCAGATGCTGCCAGTTCGTTAAAAGTTCCTTCAGCATAATTTTTTCCGTCAAGTAATAAGATCATTCGGTTAGAAATTACCCTTGCACAATCTACATCGTGAGTAATTATTATAGATGAGGTTGCATATTTTTTCTGAATATTCATCATCAATAAAATAATTTCTTTTGCGGTAATTGGGTCTAAACCCGTTGTGGGTTCGTCGTAGATTATAATCTTTGGTTTAAGAATAAGTGCTCTTGCTAAAGCAATTCTACGTTGCATCCCTCCCGAAAGTTCTGCGGGCATTAGGTCTATAGTTTGTTGCAAGCCTACATTTTCCAGCGCCTCTTTTACCAGTTCTTCAGTTTTTCTTTCAGAGTTTTTTCTATGTCTTCTTAGCGGAAATTCTAAATTTTCCCTAACCGTCATAGAATCGTATAAAGCACTGCCCTGAAACAAAAAACCTATATCGGTTCTTATTTCATCCAGCTCGTTTTGTTTCATTTTAGAAATATCTTTCCCTAAAACTTTAATACTGCCCCTGTCAAAATCCATTAAACCTACCAGGCATTTTATCATCACCGATTTCCCTGAACCCGATTTTCCCATTAGAACAAGGTTTTCACCTTCAAATAAATTTAAATTGAAATCCTTTAAAACTTCAACAGCGCCAAAGCTTTTGTACAGTTCTTTTATTTCTATTACGGCTTTATTTTCCATTTTTAGTTATAAAAAATATCAGTGATAAAAACGGCGATAAAATCCAATACAAACAGTAGCATAGAAGTAAAAACCACGGCAGAATTGGAGGCTTTCCCAACTCCCGCGGTGCCTTTTTTGCTATTGTATCCTTTAAAACAACCTACCAGGCCAATGGCAAACCCAAAGAAAAAAGTTTTTACCGTTGCCGGAAGAAGATCTGTAAATTCCAGCGCGGCAAATACCTGGTTAAAATAAAGGGTAAAAGACACGTCACCTTTTATGTTCTCTATAATTGCAGAACCAATTAGTGCCACAAAATCTCCAACTATTACTAAAATGGGTAGCATACAGGTAGCGGACAATATCCTGGTTACTACCAGAAATTTAAACGGATTTGTTCCTGAAACTTCCATAGCATCTATTTGCTCGGTAACCCGCATAGAACCTAATTCGGCTCCAATACTTGAACCAATTCTTCCGGCGCAAATAAGGGCGATAATTACCGGGCCAATTTCTCTAACTATAGAAATACTTATCATAGACGGCATCCACGAAACCGCACCAAATTCCATTAGGGTAGGGCGGGATTGCAGGGTAAATACAAGGCCTAAAATAAATCCTGTTACACTCACTAAAAGCAAAGATTTATTGCCCATTTGGTAGCATTGTTTCAGGAATTCCCGGAACTCAAAAGGCCTACTAAAAAGTTCTCTAAAATACCTGCCGGTAAACTTCCCCATTTCCCCGATCTCCAGGAAAAACGAACTTAAACCCGATTGATATGAGGATAGTATTTTCATCTTAGATTATTTAAGTAGAAAACCAGGTATTAAATTTTATTCAAATAAATTGAATACAGAACTGTTTGAATACCAGGTAAATTTAGTTCTAAACGCTTTTAATAGAAATGATATAAATCAGCTTATTAAAGCTTATAAGGGAAAAATTTAGATAGAGTTGGAAGTTGCCTGAACGAACTAAAATATTTTTTAACATTTTAATTTTAAAAAACTTGTTAATTTTAGCTTTTTAAAAAATTAAATTTTGACAATGTGAAGTGGTGCAATCCGCAGTTTTAAGGCGATTTTGTTAATATAAATGGCAAATGGGTTCACATTTCTCTGACTTAACATATATTTTTGGTGTTTGCCTTTTTAATTATACAAGACTGACTTAATCATTTCTAAATGACAAAAGTAAATAACTATCTTTCTAAATCGGAGTTAGAAACTAAGCTTAAAATTGACGAACCGCGTGTTATTGCTGTAGGTGCAAGTGCCGGGGGGCTGGAAGCGCTTAAAGCTTTTTTCAAAGACATACCCGAAACCGATAAGAATGCTTATGTAGTTATCCAGCATCTTTCCCCAGACTATAAAAGTATGATGGGAGAACTTCTTAAAAAGAGCACCAACCTGCCTATTCGGGAGATTAAGAATAAAATGAAGCTGAAGCAGGGACATATTTATTTAATTCCGCCGGCCAATAATTTATCTTTTGAAAATAATAAACTTCACCTGGTAGAAAAACCTAAAGATCAAAGTTTAAACCTGCCTATAGATATGTTCTTTGAAGCACTTTCTAAAGAACGTAAAGAAAAAGCTATAGGAATAATTTTAAGCGGCACCGGCAGTGACGGTACCCGAGGAGTAAGGGCTATAAAAGAACGCGACGGAATGATTATGGTGCAGGATCCCGAAGAATCTAAGTTTGACGGGATGCCGCAAAGTGCTATAAATACAGGATTGGTAGATTATGTATTACCAATTTCTAATATGGCGCTGGAGCTTAAGAATTTTATAGATTCTCCCGCAGTTTTTCATTTCAAAGACGGTGATTATAATTACAATGAAAGCGAATTAATGAAAATTCTTCGCTTTATAGACGAAAAAACAGGTCTTGACTTTAGGGAATATAAACACGCTACGCTTGCCCGTAGAATTGCCAGAAGGGTTAATGTATGTAAATGCAATAGCCTTTCAGATTATTATCAATTTTTATTAAATAACGATGAGGAGGTAGAAATTTTACATCGTGAATTTTTAATTGGGGTTACCAAGTTTTTTAGAGATTCAAAAGTTTGGAAAATACTTAGAGAAGAGGTAATTCCTAAACTGGTAGAAGAAAAAAAGGATGGAGAGGTTATAAAACTTTGGGATGTTGCCTGTAGCAGTGGAGAAGAAGCTTATTCTTTTGCCATGCTTATTAATGAAGAAATTGAAAAGCAACGAAAAAGTATAGATCTAAAGATTTTTGCGACAGATATTTCGCAAAAACACCTCGATATTGGAAGTGAAGCATTTTATCCTGAAAGTATTGTGGCCGATATCGATTCAGATTTATTAATGAAATATTTTATAAGCGAGCCCAACGGTTATAAGGTAATTGATAAGATGCGCCGAATGGTGGTTTTCTCAAGGCATAATATTATTAAAAACCCACCGTTCAGCAATATGGATATGGTGGCTTGCAGAAACCTATTAATCTATTTCCAACCCGGAATTCAGAATAAAGCTTTAAACTTTTTGCAATATGCTTTAAAAGTTGGCGGTTATTTGGTTTTGGGCACTTCAGAAAATGTTTCGTCCCAAAAAAATAACTTTAAGGTGATAAATCGTTCGGCTAGAATTTATCAAAATGAAAATGCTGATAAGCGTCTAAACTCAAATATTTCTGCAGCAACTTCTCAAAGTAGGTCACTTTCTAATACAAAAGAAATTCAAAGGCCAAATTATAGAAAAACATCAAATCCAGTTAAAAATAAACTCACCGAAGAACTACATGAAACTATTTTAGAAACTTTTGGCGGTGCCAGTGTTTTTATAGATAACGATTTTAATATTTTACAGGCGGTAGGGGAGTTTAGAAAATATGCAAACTTACCGGTAAATGGCTTTTCGGTGAATCTTTTAGATATGCTGGGCGTAGATCTAAAGTTTATTATTCAAAGTAGCGTAAAAAAAGCTAAAAAGAATAATGAGAATTTAAGGTATCCGGATGCTGCTTTTGATCATAATGGTGAAAAAAAATCGGTAGATATTATAATAAAACCTTATCAGTATAAATTTGAAGATTCAAACGCAAGTTTTGTAATTATTTTTGTAGAGAAGGAAGTAAACCTAAAAGAGGTTAAAACACTCGATAAACTTACACTTACCAATCGCACCAAAGAATTTGTTGCAGATCTTGAAGAGGAGCTCAAAGAGACTAAAGAAGAACTGCAAACTTCCTTGGAGGAAATTGAAACCAGTAACGAAGAGTTACAGGCAGCAAATGAAGAACTCCTGGCTTCTAACGAAGAATTGCAAAGTACCAATGAAGAATTGCAAAGTGTAAACGAAGAGATTAATACAGTAAATGCAGAAAATCTTCAGAAGGTTGATGATCTGGCTGCATTAAACGCCGATATGAATAATCTGCTTGAAAGTACAGAAATTGGCGTTATTTTCCTGGATGATGAACTACGAATAAGAAAATTTACCCCTGCTATACAAAGGCATTTTAACTTAATAGAATCTGATGAAGGTCGGCCAATAGAGCACTTTACGTCCAGTATGGGTAAAAGCAATTTAATTACGCGTTGCAAACGAGTACTTAGAACCGGCAAAATTCTGGAAAAGCAAATTATGACCAAAGATGGGACTTACTATCTGCGCAGAATTTCTCCATACATTAATTCTAACGATGAAGTGAATGGGGTAGTGATAACATTTATAGATGTAGGATTGCTGCAACGTTCTAAAGAAAAATTAATTGCCAGTGAAAAACGTTTTAAATCTTTCTACGAAGAAGACCCGGTAATTCATATTAGTGTAGACCCTCAAACCCAGTTAATTGTACAATGCAACGAGATGGCTGTTAGTAGATTGGGATATACCTCTAAAGAAGATTTAATAGATAAACCTGTTTTTGATCTTTATAACGAAGAGTCTCAACTAAGAGCTTTAAAATCTAATAAAGAATTCAAAGATACCGGTGTTATTGTGAATATGGAGCAGGAAATGTTAACTGCTACAGGAGATTTACTTCCGGTTATATTAAATGCTACTGCCGAAAAAGATACTGATGGTAAGATAATGACCATTAGGTACACCTGCGTTGATATTTCTGCTCTAAAAGATGCTGAATTAAAACTAAAGCAGCAGCACGAAGATCTTGAACGTGCTAATAGAGATTTGGAACAATTTGTATCTATTTGTTCTCACGATCTCCAGGAGCCACTTTCTACCATTAAATTTGGTAGTGATGTTTTGGGTAAAATGTATTCTTCGCAATTAGACCAAAAAGGAAAAGATTATGTGAAGTATATAAAAGATGCTTCTACAAGACTTTCAGAACAAATTAAAGCTTTACTGGAACACTCCAGAATTGGCCGAAATGGAGAAAAAAGCCTGGTGAACATAAAAGAAGTTGTTGAGGTTGTAAAATATGATCTCGGTAAAAGAATAAAGGACACCAATGCCAGAGTAAATGCTGGTACGCTTCCAAAAATTATGGGTTACGAAGTAGAATTACGCCTGTTATTTCAAAACCTAATAAGTAACGCAATAAAATATACTCCAAAAGAACGCAATCCCGATATTCGTATTGCAGCTTATCGCGAAGGTAAATTTTGGGTTTTTTCGGTAATGGATAATGGCTACGGAATTTCTGAAGAAGATAAAAAGAACATTTTTACCATTTTTAACCGTGTGAAAGAAACCAATGGAAATGATGGTACGGGAGTTGGCCTGGCGCACGTAGAGAAAATTGTACAACTACACGAAGGTACCATTTGGGTAGATAGCCAGGTAGGTGTGGGCAGTACCTTTTATTTTAAATTAAAAGCATAGCTGTGTATGAGCTCAGAGCAGCTTTCGTATCCCGAAAAGATAGATATTCGAAATTGTGAAAAAGAACCAATTCATTTAATTGGAAAAGCTCAGGCTCACGGTGTAATTCTCGCGGTAGATCCTAAAACTTTTAAAATTATTCAGGCCAGTGAAAATACCTTAAAGTTTTTCGGTATCTCACATAAAGTTCTTTTGAACGACGGTCTCGAAAGCCTTATTGGTAAGGCTGCATTTGAAAAGATTACTACCGCAATAGACCAAAAAACTGGATTTAAAGCCGAAGAACTAAAAATTGGCAATAAGCATTTTATAGTCTTACCACATTTTTCAGAAGACCATCTTATTTTAGATTTTGAAGTGCTGGGCGAGTATTGGGAGCCAATGTTTCTTCAGCAGCAATTAACCAATATAATAAATGGATTAGATTCGAATGAAACTATTCCTAATCTTTGCAATACAGCCGCAAAATTAATGAAAAGCATCTTCGGTTACGATCGTGTTATGGTTTACCGGTTTGACGAAGAATGGAATGGCGAAGTAGTTGCCGAAGAAAAAGAAGAGCATTTAGAAAGTTGGCTGGATCTACATTATCCTGCCAGCGATATCCCTTCGCAATCCCGAAATTTATTTTTAAAACATAAAGTGAGAATAATTTCAGATGTGAATTATGAACCTGTTCCTATTTCTCCTTACCTTTCTCAAATTACCAAAAAACCTTTAGATCTTTCAAAATCTACCTTACGCGGGGTTTCACCCATTCATATTGAATATTTGCAGAACATGAAGGTGGGAGCTTCTTTAACGGCCGCAATAATTGTTCACGGCAAACTCTGGGGTCTTATAGCCTGCCATCATTATTCGGCAAAATTTATTAATTATTTTCAGCGGGAAACCTGTAAATTTTTAGCGCAGGTTTTTTCTAATAATATAGCTTCCATTCAAACCGGTATTTTCAATAAGAAATTCAGTGAAAATTCTGAATTAAGAGCTAAGATTTTAGCGGATCTTAAGATTGAAAATACATTAGGTGAGGGACTTGAAAATGCCAAAATTCCGTTTATTTCACTAATGGAAAGTGGGGGCGGCGCAGTGGTTTTAGATGATGAAATTAAACTTTTTGGCAAAACGCCAACTGAAGCTGAAGTTAAAGATTTAAGTGATTTTCTTGCTGAAAATGAAGAAATTATATTCTACACCAAACATCTCAAAAATCATTTCTCGGCAGCCGAAAATTACAAAAAATCGGCTTCAGGAATTTTAAGTTTTAAACTGGGGCGCGCAAACAACAATTTTATAATCTGGTTTAGACCTGAAGTGGCTGAAACTGTAAGCTGGGGTGGAAATCCTAATAAAAAGCTTACTTATAACGAAGAAAAACAGCGTTTAAGTCCGCGAAAATCTTTTGAAAAATGGACAGAAAAGCTGGACGGAATTTCTAATTCCTGGCAGGACTATGATATTGAAACTGCTAAAGCTTTTCGGGAAAATTTAAACCAATGTATTTTAAAAAAGCAAAAAGAAGAAATAAGTAGATTAAACCAAAATCTGCAAGAAGCTAATAAGGATTTAGAACTTTTTAGCTACGGAATTTCTCACGATTTGCGCAGCCCGTTGCGCGGTATTAATGGTTATGCCCAAATTTTAAAAGAAGATTTTAGTGAAAATTTACCCGCAGAAGCTTTAGAAACTATAGATACAATTTTAAAGTCTTCTAACCGTATGGAAGGAATTATAGACGATATTCTTTCCTTTTCAAAGATTACCGGAGGCGAACTTCAGAAGAAAAATTTTAGTACTAAAAAATTACTGCAAGAGCTTTTAGTGAGTTTCAACATTAAAACAAATTACCCGAATTTTAATATAGAAATAGCTGAAAATCTTCCCGATACCTATGGAGACCGCCCAATGATATCGCAACTTTGGAGTAACCTATTGGGAAATGCTTTAAAATATACTCAACAAGCGCCTTATCCGCAGATTGAAATTGGAAGTTTTTCACGAGAAAATAAAAATGTTTTCTATATAAAAGATAACGGGATTGGAATTGCTGAACACCAAAAGGATCAAATCTTTAAAATGTTTTCCAGGTTTGCAAAAAAAGATTTTAAGGGCACTGGTATTGGTCTGGCCATTGTAGCCCGGATTTTAGAAAAGCATAACGGAAAAATTTGGGTAGAAAGTGAACCAGAAAAGGGCAGTACGTTTTTCTTCCACCTTTAATTAGAACTTACAATAACAAGTTTAGTATTTTTGTAAAAATTTAGAAGTAATGATCAAAACCCCGTTGCGCATAATTCTGGTGGAAGATGAGGAAACTGATGCAGTTTTAATAAAAAGACAAATTGCTAAAATTGTAGAGAAGCCCCAGATAAAAGTGGTTAAAGATTTACCAGGTTTTGAAGGAATTTTTACCAGTTTTCTACCCGATGTAATAATTTCAGACTATAACCTTCCTACCAGCACAGGACTTGATATTATGCAGTTGGCAAAATCTATAGACGAGACCATTCCATTAATTTTCGTCACCGGAGCCTTAGACGATGATGAATTGGCGGCTGATACTATTCTTTCTGGAGCTTCAGGTTTTATTTTGAAAAAGCATATGAGTGTTCTTGCCGAAAAATTAGAGCCTTTATTAAAACAGGCGATCTATAATATGGTACAGCACGACGAATTAAGGGAAAGAATTAGAAAAAATAAAATAGCCGTTCACCAAATTTATAGTTATCTGGACAGTATGAAAGCCGATGATAAAGAACAGCGGGAAAATATTGCAAAAATAAGGAAGAACCTTGATAAATTTAGTGTAGATGATGCTGAATAACCTTAGAAATGCTACCCAGAAATTACACGAAGAACTGGAAAAAGAGAATCTTGCCGGAAAGATTATTTCACACGAAATAAGCCTGGAAGATTATAAGCTTTTATTACTTCAGAATTATATTGCTTATAAAATTACCGAAGCTGAAATTTCTAAATTTATTCCAGCCTGCAAATTAGATAAAAGCGATCAGCTGGCAAAAGACCTTGAGAATTTGAATGTAGATACTTCTATTTCTGAAGAATTTCAGGGTAAATTCAGCATCACATCGCGTGAAGAAGCCCTGGGAGCGGCTTACGTAGTTTTAGGTTCTGCTTTAGGCGGGATTTATATTTCCAAAGAAATTCCTAATTGCCCTAATTTAGCTCAGATATCTAAGCCATATTTTTTTAATGGCGATCGTGATGGAGTGAAATCCTGGAACAAATTTGTAAAAGAACTTAAAGCTGAAGATTTTACTGAAAATCAAATAGCGATAGCGTCTAAAAAAGCTCAGGAAACTTTTGAATTTTTCGGACTTGTTTTCAGGGAAACTTCGGTGATTCCTCAGAATAGTTAATTTTTTATCTTTTATTTTACGCTCTTGTTTCCTGCCACCTTTTTCTTTAGGTTTACTCGATAATTGGATTTAAATTTCCCTTTTTTCAATGAAATTTAAAGAAAACCATACCTCAAATTATACAAGTTTATTATTCAAGCTCCAATAGAATATGAAACAAAAATTTAAATCTTTGCTCTGCCTTTTTTTGGCCTTCAGTTTATATTTTCCAATCTACGCACAAACCGGTCGTACCCCTGTTAGAGCCGAGAATGGAATGGTTGTTACCAGTCATTATCTTGCTTCAGAAGTAGGGCGTGATATTCTGGCCAAAGGAGGTAATGCCATAGATGCCAGTGTAGCAACGGCTTTTGCACTCGCTGTTACTTTGCCTTCTGCAGGAAATCTTGGTGGAGGTGGGTTTTTGGTTTATCACGGGAGTAACGGTGATAAAACTTCTTTTAATTTTCGTGAAAAAGCACCTTTAGCGTCTACTCCCAATATGTTTTTAGGAAAAGATGGAAAGATTAAGGACAATTCTAATCACGAAGGTTTGCTTTCAGTTGGGGTGCCAGGCACAGTGGCGGGGCTTTATGATGCGCATCAAAAAATGGGAAGTTTGCCCTGGCAAGAACTTTTACAGCCTGCCATAGAACTTGCTGAAAACGGATTTGAATCTACCTATAATATGAACTGGTTTCTAAATTGGGTAAAGGATAAAAAAGATGATGCTTTATATGCCGCCACCGCTAAAACTTTTCTTAAAAATGGGGAAGAAGTTTATAAGCCTGGAGAAACCTGGAAACAACCTGACCTTGCTAAAACTTTAAAGCGAATTCAGAAAAATGGAGCCGATGGTTTTTATAAAGGAAAAACAGCAAAATTGATCGCTGATTTTATGAAAAAACACGGCGGACTTATCACTGAAGAGGATCTTGCAAAATATAAAGCTGAAGAGCTGGAACCTGTTACCGGTACTTACCGTGGTCACGAAATAGTTGCTATGCCTCCGCCAAGTTCAGGGGGAGTAGCGCTTATAGAAATGCTGAATATTCTGGAAGGTTTCAATTTAGAAGAAACGGGACATAATTCTGCAGCTTCGCTGCATTTACTTACCGAAGCAATGCGCAGAGCATATGCCGACAGGGCTCTCTATTTAGGAGATCCTAATTTTAATCCAGAAATGCCAATAGAAAAAATAATCTCTAAGAAATATGCTGCGGAGCTGCGGGAAGGTATTGAGATTAAAAAAGCTTCTTTAAGTGATTCTGCCAATTTTAATAATGCACATTTACAATATGAAAGTCCGCAAACTACCCATATTTCAGTAGTAGATAAAGAGGGAAATGCGGTGTCGTTAACCTATACCCTAGAACGCAGTTACGGCTCTAAAATCGTGGTAGAGGGCGCAGGTTTTCTTCTGAATAACGAAATGGGCGATTTTAATCCAATTCCCGGTCACACAGATACTCGTGGACTAATTGGAACAAAACCTAATTTAGTTGCTCCCGAAAAACGTATGCTTTCCAGTATGACGCCTACCATTGTAGCAAAAAACGGTAAACCACTTTTGGTAATAGGTAGTCCCGGCGGAAGAACTATTATTAATACTGTGCTACAGGTAATTGTAAATACCATAGATCATAAAATGAATGTAGCTGAAGCTATTGAATCTCCTAGAATTCATCACCAATGGCTCCCCAACCGTACGCGGTTTGAAGATTGGGGAATTTCTCCCGATACAAAACGTATTTATGAAGAAATGGGACACGAAGTTTATGAAGCAGGAAACCAGGGACAGGCAATGGGCATTTATATAGATTGGGAAACTAACTTAATCTATGGCGCTGCAGATTCCCGTAGCTATGATGGGAAAGCCTCCGGATTTTAATTCAATTTTATAATAACCTTAGAACTATTCGCTTTATTTTGTTTTATATTTATCTGAAAAGATTAATCAATTTTAAAAGATAAATTATGAGTCAACCAAAAGTAGCAGTGATATTTTATAGTGCCACTGGCACAAATCACCAATTAGCACAATGGGCCGGGGAAGCGGCAAAACAAGCAGGAGCAGCCGAAGTAAGGGTAAAAAAAATTCAGGAAACGGCGCCACAGGAAGCGATAAATCAAAATGAATCCTGGAAGAAATATGCCGAAGAAAATAAAGATTTCCCAACCGCAGAATTAGACGATCTTGAATGGGCAGATGCTATTATTTTTAGCACCCCAACGCGTTATGGAAACTTACCTTCACAATTACAGGCATTTTTTGATACTACCGGCGGGCTTTGGTCTAGCGGAAAATTAGCCAATAAAATTGTAAGCGGAATGACAAGTGCTGCAAACCCACACGGTGGTCAGGAAGCCACTTTACTGTCCCTTTATAAAACTGTGATGCACTGGGGTTCTATAATTGTAGCTCCGGGTTATACAGATCCTTGCTTATTCGAAGCCGGAGGAAACCCTTA
The DNA here is from genome assembly GCF_900113135.1 of Salegentibacter agarivorans. Lineage (GTDB taxonomy): Bacteria > Bacteroidota > Bacteroidia > Flavobacteriales > Flavobacteriaceae > Salegentibacter > Salegentibacter agarivorans. The sequence goes on from NZ_FOOH01000001.1 coordinate 455,465, forward strand.
TGGAATTAGTGTAACTGCAGATGGGAATGCTCCCGGCGATAATATTAAAAAAGCAGTAAATCACCAGGTAAAAAGAACGGTAGAAATGGCTGGGAAGTTTAAAGGCTAGAAATTAAATCTTAAAGTGGGATTATTTGAAAATGTTGAATCGTCAAGTTGAACTTGTTTCAGCCTCTAGTTTGATAACTGCTTTGATCCTGAAATAAGTTCAGGATGACAATTTCAAGTCTTCAAATAATCTCTTTTTTATAAAACAAGTTCTGTAAAAAGCCTATTTAAAGTTTTATCAAGATCACTGGTCATTCCAGGATGTGGTCGTGAAGTTTGAATTATAGAACTGCGTACCGCGGTAAGCCATCTAAACCTGGAAGCTAAATCTAATTGCGCAATGGGGCCGCCATTTTTACTTCCTTCGCAAATCTTTTTAAAAGAATCAAGATTAGTGCAAAGTTCATCTTTGTCCAGTTCTTCACAGAAAACAGCCAATCGCTTTTCATCAACTTCAAATAAAGCTTTTAAATATTTAGACTGTTTGCTAAACAAGATAATCCCCACGTTTAGAAATTCTTCGCGTTCAACCTTAGGCACCAGCCTAATTACAGCATATTCATATAAGTGCTTTTCTTGCATTTTCTGCTTCTTTTATAAAAATTTCTGAATGTGCGAGTCTAGTTGTTAAAAACTGCGTATAAACATTTTTAATTTCTTCTTCCGTTTCATCGGTATCTTCCCATTGCAGCCATTCTGAAGGTAGTAAGGATACAATTTCTTTTATTTTTTCGGGAGTAATTAATTTCCTGCAATACTCATTGGCTTCCTGCAACTTATTGGCTCTTGGAAGTAAAACGTGATCTTTAATAAAGCTGAAAGGCGTTTTTGCTTTTTCCTCAACATTCGTCCACGAGTGGTGAAAATAAAACGAAGCTCCGTGGTCTATAAGCCATAATTCTTTGTGCCACATTAGCATGTTGGTATTCCTATAGGTGCGATCTACATTGGTGATAAAAGCATCAAGCCAAACTATTTTTGAAGCTTCAAATTCATCAACTTCGGTCACCACGGGATCAAAATTTATGGCACCAGATAAAAAATGAAGCGCCAGGTTTAATCCCTGGCTAGCCTGTAATAGATCCTGAATTTCTTCATCGCCTTCTGTTCTTCCAAAAGCTTCATCTAAATTAGCATAAACGAGTTCTGGCACCTTAAAGCCCAGGGCGCGGGCAATTTCGCTCCCTAGAAGTTCAGCGATTAAAGCTTTTACGCCGTGGCCTGCGCCTTTAAATTTCAGCACATATTTAAAATCATCGTCAGCTTCGGTAAGTGCCGGCAATGAGCCCCCTTCCCTTAGTGGAGTGATATAGCGGGTTACCGTAACCGTTCTTAATTCTGCTTTTTGCATAAATTGTTATAAAGCGTCAAAGTTAAGGTTTATGGCTCAATTTGAGATAATGGCCAATGGGTTAATAAAGTAATATTTAAAGAGAAAATTCGGAAAGTTCTATAACTTCCCCGGCATCCATTCCTTCAAGTTTTTCATTTCCAATCCTTACGCGCACCAATCTTAAGGTAGGAAAACCAACAGCGGCAGTCATTTTTTTCACCTGGCGGAATTTACCTTCTGTGAGTGTTATGGAAATCCAGCTGGTAGGGCCGTGGCGTTCATCCCTAATTTTCTTTGCCCTTTCGGGGAAAGTGGGTCTTTCTTCCAGGATAAACGCTTTGCAGGGAAGCGTTTCATAGCTTTTACCGTTAATGCTTATTTCAACCCCGTTTTTTAGTTGTTCAATAGCTTTAGAAGTAACTTGTCCATCTACCTGAACGTAATATTCTTTTTCAATTTTGTTCCCGCTCACTTTGGCGCTTACTTTACCACTGGTGGTGAGAAAAAGCAAACCTTCTGAATCCTGATCCAGCCGGCCAACCGACATTGTTTCCGCAGGGAAATCACCTAAATCTCCTAAAAGTTTCTTTTTCTTTCGGGGACGTTCGTTGGTGATAAACTGACTTAAATATCCGTAAGGTTTATAGATTTTGAAATGACGGTGCACGGGGATAATTTTAGCGTAAAACCAGTTTTTTAATCAGGTCTTTTCCTAATTCCCGGTTTAGCATATTAATTATTTTTTCTTTACCATAACTAAGTTCTTCCCTTAAAACAGAAGAGCTTAATTGCACGAAAAGTGTTTCGTTTTGAAGTTTTATGGCTGTAGTATATTTTTCTATTGCGGGACCCATTTCACGGTACCAGACATCCTTAACGCTAACTTTATCAAGACCACCCTGGAGTTTGTTATGGTCTACAAATTCTTTTAAAACTTCGCTTAAACTTTGATTTTCACTATTTCTCTTCTTCATTTTCATCTAATAAGGAGGTGAATTTTGTGTAATGATAAATTTTACCATCCCGGTTTAGCACGCTAAACTTATCTTCTTCAGCAGAAATTACGGTCTCGGTCCATTCATCAAATGGGGTTTTGTAATGGAGACGCAAACTGTCGTTTTCTATTTTTGCCGAAATTTCTTCTATATCTTCACTAGTCTTATAACTCCCGTCAAATTGTGGCTTAACTTTTTTACGAAAACCTTCTTCGCCATCAAATTCAATATAATCTACCGTGGCATTCACCTTGTAGTTAATTACTGAATCTTCTGTAATCTCTACGCGATCAATTTCCCAGTAACCGGTAAGGTGTTCTAACTGTTCTTCAGGGTTGTTTTTCGCGCATCCTAAAAGTACGATTCCGAAGAGGAAAAAAAGAATTTTTTTATTCACAATTTAAAGAGTTTATAAGATTGATTACTGCTTTTAACCACAGCTTCTGTACGGTCTGCATGGGTATCACTAATAAAAATTTGACCTAATTGATCTGTAGCCACCAAAGCTACAATATGTGCCACGCGTTGCTCGTCTAATTTGTCGAAAATATCATCGAGCAGTAAAATTGGATTTACTTTACTTATAGCTTTAATAAAATCGAATTGCGCCAGTTTTAAGGCTACTAAAAAAGATTTCTGCTGTCCCTGGGAGCCGAATTTTTTTATAGGATGACCTTCAATTTCAAAACTTAGATCGTCTTTATGTGTGCCTACGCTTGTATACTGTAAGGCCATATCCTTTTGAAGGTTTGCTTCAAGTAAAGAAGCTAAATCATTATCAAACAGCTGACTTTTATAACTTATATCTACCTCTTCCTTGTTTTTAGTAATATCAGCATATCGCTTATTAAAAATTGGAATGAATTCTTCTAAAAAGGCTTTCCTTTTTTCAAAAATATACTGGCCAAGCTCACTAAGCTGAAGATTATAAACCTCTAAAGTATCACGATCAAAACTATGATTTGCAGCGAAGTATTTTAGCAAAGAATTACGCTGCGCGTTTATCTTTCCGTACTGAATAAGTTTATTGAGATAAACATTATCACTCTGGGAGATCACACCATCCATAAATTTTCGGCGGGTTTCGCTTCCTTCAATAATAAGGTCACGATCGGCCGGGGAAATAATTACGGTAGGAATAAAGCCAATATGATCACTAAATTTTTCATAGGGCTTATTGTTCCGCTTTATAACCTTTTTTTGTCCGCGTTTAGCGCTTACTAATATTTGTTCCTCTTTTTGTGATTTTTCAAACTGTCCTTCAACCACAAAAAAATCGGCATCGTGATTAATGTTTTGGCTGGTAATTGGGTTAAAATAGCTTTTTCCAAAAGCCAAATGATAAATACTGTCTAAAACGTTGGTTTTACCAACGCCATTATTGCCTACAAAACAATTTATTTTCGTGTCAAACTCGAAAGAAGCTGAATCCAGGTTTTTGTAATTAACTAAAGAGAGTTGTTTTAAAAACATAAAATGCTGTTGTTCAGCTTTTTGATATTTATATAATAGAATTCTGAAAGTAAAGCGAATGACCCGAAAATATTAAAAAAATACAAATAATTTCCCTTTTAATTTTGAATAAAAATCATATTTTTGCCACGCATTAAACAGTTTTTATGGCAACTTACAAGAAAAAAGGATATAAACCATCTAATAAGGAAGAACAGCAGAAACAGGTAGAAGACGAATCTACAACTGCTGAAGTATTTAACACTCTTGACGAAGGTGCTGGCAGGACCGAAACCTGGGTGGCAGAAAATCAAAAGTATATTTATATCATTGTTGGAGTAGCAATCGTAGCCGTTTTAGGTTACCTTGGTTACCAACGTTTTGTAAGTGAACCAAAACAGGAAGAAGCGGCTAATGAAATGGCTCAGGCTCAAAACTATTTTGCTTCGGCTTTAAACGCATCTGGCGCTGAGCGCGATTCACTTTTCACGATGTCTTTAAATGGTGGTGAAGGTAAATACGGTTTTCTTGATATTATAGATAATTATGGAAGTACCGATGCAGCAAACCTTGCAACTTACAATGCCGGTTTTGCTTATTTGAATACAGGAAACTACCAGGAAGCTATCAATTATCTTGAAGATTTTAATAGTGAAGACGAAGTATTGGCAGCTTTAGCTACAGGAGGAATTGGAGATGCTTTTATGCAACTGGAACAGCCGGAAGAAGCTTTAGATTATTATGAAAAAGCCGCTTCTATGCGTTCTAACGAGTTTACAACACCAAAATTTTTACTTAAAGCAGCAATTACCGCTTTAGAAGTAGGGCAACCAGCTGAAGCTGAAGAACACCTTCAGAAAATAAAGGATGAGTATCCAGAAGCTCCAGAAGCTGAGCAGGTGCCAATCTATATGGGGCAGGCTCGCGCTGCAAAACAATAATTATGGCTACAGAAGGAAATAACCTTTCAGATTACGATAAAGACCAACTTCCCGATGCGAGTGATTTTCGCATCGGGATTGTTGTTTCAGAATGGAACGATAAAATTACCGAAGGCCTTTATGAAGGCGCTTTTAACGCGCTTATAGAGAATAAGGTGCAGGAAAAGAGAATTGTTCGGTGGAATGTACCCGGCAGTTTTGAACTTATTTACGGTTGCAAAAAAATGCAGGAAAGTTATGATATGCTTGATGCGATTATTGCCATTGGAAGCGTAATTGAGGGAGAGACAAAACATTTTGATTTTGTTTGTGAAGGCGTTACCCAGGGTATAAAAGACTTGAATGTACAAAACGATACTCCAATTATCTTTTGTGTTTTAACCGATCAAAATATGCAACAGGCCATTGATAGAAGTGGCGGCAAGCACGGTAATAAAGGTACTGAAGCTGCCATAGCTGCTATTAAAATGGCTAAATTACGCCAGGACGCCAGATTTTAAATAAAAATATACATCGGCATTATTATTGTTGATTTCTTTTTAAGCTCGTTCGCTTCGGTTTTTTGAAGCAATTTGAGTAAATTTGAACTACCACAGAAAATCAACATATTTTGAAAATCAAAATTCATAAACCCAGAAAGAATGCCCGTTATAATTACACCCCACGTTATTATAAGGGGAAGGATACGGGTAATATTTATAGTTTTGATTCAAAATTTAGTAAGTATAAAGAAACTACAAATGCCATAGATTTTGGCTCTCAATGGGCTGAAGTGCGTAAATCAAGTAGAACCCGGGGAAACCGGGAGATCAATAAGCGATTGCTCATTATTATTATGGTGCTGGTTCTTATTTTTCTATGGATAATTGACTTTGATCTGTCCATCTTTTCCAATCAACCCTAAATGACAGATATAATTCAACTTTTACCAGACCATGTAGCGAACCAGATTGCTGCCGGGGAAGTGGTGCAACGCCCTGCTTCGGTGGTTAAAGAATTGGTTGAAAATGCTATTGATGCTGGTTCTGGAAATATCCAGGTGGTAATTAAAGATGCGGGAAAAACCCTTATCCAGGTGGTTGATGATGGGAAGGGAATGAGCCTTACCGATGCCAGGATGTGTTTTGAACGTCACGCTACGTCAAAAATTAAAGCTGCTGAAGATCTTTTTAGTTTGCAAACCAAAGGCTTTAGGGGAGAAGCCCTGGCTTCTATTGCTGCGATTGCCCACGTAGAATTAAAGACTAAACCTGAAGATGATGAAGTTGGAACACAAATTAAAGTTGAAGGCAGTAAAGTTGCCAATCAGGATGTTTGTGTTTGCCCAAAAGGAACTTCGGTAAGTGTAAAAAACCTGTTTTATAATATTCCGGCAAGAAGAAATTTCCTGAAATCTGACGCGGTAGAAACACGGCATATTATAGACGAATTTCAAAGGGTGGCTTTGGCGCATCCACAAATTGCTTTTTCGTTATTTCATAACGGGAGTGAACTTTTTCAACTTCCGGAGACTAATCACAGGCAGCGAATTACTAATATTTTTGGAGGAAAAACCAACGAAAAATTGGTGCCGGTAACCGAGGAGACTGAGATTGTTGAAATTTCGGGATTTGTAGGGAAACCTGAGTTTGCCAAAAAATCACGGGGAGAACAATTCTTTTTTGTAAATAATAGGTTTATAAAAAGTCCTTACTTAAATCACGCCGTAGTAGCCGCTTTTGAAGGTTTATTAAAAGATAAATCTTATCCCAGTTATTTTCTTTTCTTAAAGGTTGATCCAAAAAGTATAGATATCAATATTCATCCTACTAAAACTGAAATAAAGTTTGACGATGAACACGCGCTTTATGCAATTTTAAGAAGCGCGATCAAACATAGTTTGGGGCAATTTAATGTAGCTCCTGTCCTGGATTTTGATCGCGATGCAAACCTGGACACGCCTTATGATTATAAAAACAGATCTGCTGAAGTACCGCAGGTAGAAGTAGATCGTAATTTTAATCCATTTCGGGAAGAAAATACAAGGACCCATAGAACGGGTTCAAACTCCTTTTCTTCAAACTTTAAAAAAGAGCGGGAAGAAAGTTGGGAAAGTTTATACACCGGTTTGCAAACCGAAGACACCCCTAAGCCGGATGCAGATTTTAGGGAAATAGAATTTGAAAGTGAAGAAGTAACAGGAAATTTATTCCAGCCTTCTGAAGATAAAGAAGAAAAATCTACCTTTCAGCTTCATAAAAAATATATTGTAAGTACGCTGAAGAGCGGGATTTTAGTAATAGATCAACACCGGGCCCACACCAGGATATTATATGAAGAGATGCTGAAAAATATTACCGTTTCAGCCGCGGTGAGCCAACAGTTGTTGTTTCCGTTAAACCTTCAGTTTAATACTCACGAAATTGAGATATTAAAACAATTACAGGATTCTCTGGAACAAACAGGATTTGTATTTTCTGAAGTAAAAAGTGATTCCGTAGAAATTGTAGGAATTCCAACGCTTATTTCAGAAAGTGAAGTAGAAATATTACTGGAACAACTTATTGCCGATTTTGAAAACGATGTTCCCGATAATGGTTTTTCTCAAACCGATTTACTGGCAAAGTCGCTCGCAAAGGGAATGGCGGTAAAATCTGGCACCTTATTAAACAATACCGAGCAGCAGCATATCGTTAACAGGTTGTTTGCTTGTAAAGAACCCGGGTTAAGCCCGTCTAACAGATCGGTTTTCGTTACTTTAACTGTAGACGAACTGGACAAAAAATTTATGTAAATGGGAAGAATTACCGAAACTGTAAAAGTACTTTTAATAATCAACATCATCTTTTTTGTTGGTAGCCAGTTTCTGGGCGATTATGCCTACCAGTTATTTGCACTTTGGTTCTTTGAGAACGATAATTTTATGGCGTGGCAGTTTGTTACCCATATGTTTATGCACGGCGGCCTTATGCATATTGTTTTTAATATGTATGCACTTTGGGCGTTTGGTGGCCCTATAGAACAAATGCTGGGGCAAAAGAAGTTTATTTTCTTCTACTTTTCGGCAGGGCTTGGAGCTGCATTTTTACATACACTGGTAAATTATATTGAATTTAAAACCGGTTATAATGCGCTCTTAGATGCAGGAATGAGTATGGGAAGTATAGAACAATTGCTTAAAACGGGAGAATATTCTACCGCAATACTTGAGTCTGTACCCCGGGAAACGCTTCAGGGATTATATCAAAGCGTGAATACACCTGCGGTTGGTGCATCGGGTGCTATCTATGGAATTCTTGTTGCTTTTGGAATGATGTTTCCCAATGTAGAATTATTCCTTTTATTTGTACCGGTTCCTATTAAGGCAAAATTCTTTATTCCTGCACTTATTTTACTTGATTTATTTTCAGGATTAACCGGATATTCGTTATTTGGAGGAGGTATTGCTCACTTTGCCCACATCGGTGGAGCCCTGTTCGGCTTTATTATGATGTGGTACTGGAAGAAAAACCAGTTTAACCAAAATCGCTGGGATTGATGAAAGGATCTGATAAATTTAAATACAAACTACAAACCGCCACGGTAGTTGAAAAACTAATCGCAATTAATGTGTTGGTTTTTATCTTGTTTTATCTTTTTAGAACCTTAACCTTTCTATTTCAGTTACCATCAGATTTTTTACTGGAGTGGTTTTCTTTTCCGAAGGAATTAGGAGAGTTTATTTTTAAGCCCTGGTCTATTATTACCTATTCTTTTTTACACGGCGGGATTTGGCATATTCTTTCTAATATGCTCATTTTATACTTTTCCGGAATTTATTTTTTAAACTATTTTTCGCCAAAAAGATTGCTTAATTATTTCTTTTTAGGAGTGATTATGGGCGCTTTGGTTTATATGCTTAGTTATAATTTATTTCCCGCATTTGAAGCGACCGGAAGATCTTATTTAATAGGAGCCTCTGCCGGGGTGATGGCAGTTTTAGTGGGTATTGCTACTTATATTCCAAATATGCGGGTAAGACTTCTCTTAATAGGAAGTATCAAATTCTGGTATATCGCCGCTTTTTTAGTGGCCCTGGATGTTATTCAGATTCCAATGGGGAATGCCGGGGGGCATTTAGCTCACCTCGGTGGAGCGGCTTTAGGCTATACTTATACTAAACAATTACAAAAAGGGAATGATATTGGTTCCTGGTTTGAGAAAATAATGGACAGCTTTGCGGCTATGTTTCAACCTACCGAGCGCAAAGCCAAAATGAAAACGGTGTACCGAAAAACTTCAGATAAAAAATCTGGCTCGGGACCTCGTAAATCTTCTTCTTCTAAAAAGCTGGATAAAGATGAAAAACAAAAGCAAATTGATGCCATTTTAGATAAAATAAGCAAAAGCGGTTACGATAGTTTGAGCAAAAGCGAGAAAGATTTTCTATTTAAAGCCGGTAAAGAAGATTAAATGAAGAATCTTGGACTCATAGATAAGATCATTTTTATCTTTAATTCCCTTGCTGCTACGGCGCTTTTATTATCTTATTTGCTTGCTTTTATTCCTCCAAAATCTTTTCCATTACTTTCTGTTTTAAGTCTTGGGGTACCGGTTTTAATCTTAATAAACCTGGTTTTTATGGTTTATTGGATTATAAGGTTGAAAAGGCAATTTCTGTTATCTTTTATCATTTTACTGGTAGGTTATAATTATGTGACCAATCTTTACCAGTTTAGCGGTGATACACTAACCTCTGATGATGAGCTGAGTATTATGAGCTATAATGTTAGAATGTTTAATTCTTATGGATGGACTGATGAAAAAAACATTCCAGAGAAAATTACCAATTTTGTAAAAGATAAAAATCCGGATATTTTACTCACGCAGGAGCATACCGTAGACGAAACCGGATTCAAGGAAATATACCCTTATAAATTTGTACATAAAAAAGGAAGGAATTCTGAGTTTGGGATGGCCATTTTCTCTAAATATCCAATAATTGAACAATCTTCTATAGATTTTCCGCATAATGGGAATAATAATTCTATCTATACCGATGTGGTAGTGAAAAAAGATACATTGCGTATTTTTAATGTTCATTTTCAATCGCTGAATATTAAACCCGAAATTGAAGATTTACGTAAAGCAGATTCTAAGAAATTGCTTGGTAGAATAGGGCAGGGTTTTAGTTTACAACAGGAGCAGGCTGAAATGATGATGGAAAAAGTGAACAAAACTCCTTATAAAACAATTATCGCCGGAGACTTTAACAATACTGCTTTCTCTTATGTGTATGAAATGTTAAATAAAGATGACAGGTTTACCGATGCTTTTTTGCATTCTGGTGAAGGTTTTGGACAAACATTTAAATTAAATTATTTCCCTTTAAGAATAGATTTTATCTGGATAGATAATAACATTCAAATAAACGATTATGCCCGTTTTAAAAATGAACTTTCAGATCACTATCCAATATTAACCAGAATTAAAATTTAAGTTCCTGTGCTTCCAGGTAATTGGTGGTATTTGGCCCTTCATTAAAAAGAAGATCCAGAATACTTAAATTAGATAAAAACCCGTGTTTTTCTTTAAAAACCTGGGTGTATTCTTCCTGCTGAAATTTCAATTTTCCCTTAGCATTAATCAATGTTCTTAGGTCTTTTTTATCTTCAGGATAAAGAATGAATTCTGAAGTTTTCTCAAAATCTAAATCTAGTTGAAGCGAATCTGTTACAAATTCCAGACAAGCATAATTGAAATCCATTAAGTAATTAAATTTCTTATGATAAAGCGGATAAATTTCATCCTCATAAAATTCAAAAAATGGCGAAGTTTGGTAAGAAGCTTTTAAAGCTCGCCAATGCTGCTTTTGCCATTCAAAATCATTTTCAATTTTTACTTCTTTATATAACTGGTGTTTCCCTGATTCTTTCGGCTCCCCAGTTAGGGCTGAGCGATGTTTAATAGGAATATTCAGCAATAATTTACCATTGGAGTCATAGATATACATCCGGTTTCTATAGGTTTGTTTCTGGTAATTGTCTTCATTTTCAAAAAAGACTTTATTAGCTTTTACCAGCGCAACAAACTGAGAAACCGGCCCAAAATAGGCCGGATGTATTAAAATTTTTTCCATTTAAGCGTTTTTCCTGCGTTTTTTGAAGTAATTAAAAGCGATAAGTATTACTACAATTATTAGGAAATAGGGTAGGTATGAGGTGGGTGTAGCGTCACCTTTAACGGTGGTAAAAACGCGATCCCATCTAATTTTATTAAAGAAGCCCTGGGCATTGGCATCCCAACTCATCCATACAAATACAGGTTTTCCCACCACATGATTTTCTGGAACAAATCCCCACGTACGGCTGTCTTCACTGTTATGGCGATTGTCACCCATCATCCAGTAATAATTTTGCTTAAAGGTGTAAGAATTTACGGGTTGGCCGTTTAATAAAACCTGGGTCCCATTAAGACTGAGTTTATTGTTAATTCCCATCTCACTGCCTTCGTAAGTTTCTATAATTCGCTTATAAAAAGGCATTGATTCTGCAGTAAGATCTATCGTCACCCCTTCTTCAGGAATGTAAATTGGCCCCATATAATCGTTATTCCAATTCAGTTTTCCATTATTCGGAAAAATGCTTCGATCTTTTGAGCCTAATGAGTCAGAATATCTTTCAATACTGGTAACGTTGGGATGATTTTTAATTCGGTTATATGCGTCTTCGGTTAAGGCTTTTATATAAAATTGATTGGTATTAGGGTTGTGGTAATAACCATCGGTAATATCATATTCTTCATATAAATACCTGGGATTGAAACCCTGCCCGTTGGTAGTACCAATATAAGTGAACTGAGTTTTTGCACGTCCCGGAAGCTGAAGCGGCTCGTTATTTACCACAACTTTTCCTGCACGAACCTCCAGCGAATCCCCCGGAATTCCTACCGCACGTTTTACGTAATTAGATTTTTTATCTATGGGTTTGTAATAATATTTCCCATCACCATATTGCTGAAAAGCATTTACAGTATCTACCGGCCAGTTAAAGACTACAATATCATTGCGCTCTATTTCTTCAAATCCCGGTAATCTCAAATATGGAATTTGAGGTTTTGTTAAATAAGATTTTACACCCAATACAGGTATAGTATCGTGCACCATGGGAAACGCCACCGCCGTTCTTGGCAGGCGTGCTCCATAATGAAACTTACTTACAAAAAGGAAATCACCTACTAATAAAGTTTTTTCTAAAGAGGCCGTTGGGATGGTAAAAGGTTGCATTACATAAGTATGCACTATGGTGGCGGCAATTACTGCAAATAGTATAGAGCTTATCCATTCGCCGGCGGCAGTCCTGGGTTTTAAGCTTCTATCTTCAATATATTTTACATCAGTTGCATAATTTATATAGTAGATGTAGAAACCGAGTGTTATAATAGCTAAAATGGTATCGGTAGTGCTATGCCGGCCATAACTTCTTATGGTTTCTACCCAAATTACCGGGAACATAATAAGGTTTACAATAGGAATAAAAAGAAGAATTACCCACCACCAAGGGCGGTTTATAATTTTCATTAAAATTACTGCATTATAAATAGGAATTGCGGCTTCCCAGGCTTGTCTTCCCGCTTTTTGATAAAGTTTCCAGGTACCTGCAAAGTGAATAATCTGAACCAGGAGAAAAAACAGAAACCATTGTGTAAACGTCATATTTTTATTCTTTGCTTATTAGTAACAAAATCCAGTGTTTGTTACTATTTTTTGTTTAAAATTGGCTGGAAAGTACATCTTGCATAGTGAAAACTCCTTGCTTATCCTTAAGCCATTCTGCAGCAATTACTGCTCCTAAGGCAAATCCCTCTCGTGAATTTGCGGTATGCATAATTTCTATAGAATCTATTTTAGATTTGTAAGAAACGGTGTGAGTGCCCGGCACATCTTCAATTCTTTTAGCTTTAATAGCGATTTCATCGGCAGCGGCGTGATCCAGTTGCCAGTTGTTCTTTTTATCGTTTTCAGCAATTACTTGTTGCGCAAGACTTATAGCCGTACCACTTGGGGCATCTTGTTTCTGGGTATGATGAATTTCTTCAATTTCTACGGCATAATCATCCATACCATTCATCATTTTGGCCAGTTTTTTATTCAGCTCAAAAAATAGATTTACACCTACGCTAAAGTTAGAAGCATAAATAAAAGCGCTGTCTTCTTTTTTGCAAATATCTACTGCTTTCTCATAATCATCTAACCAACCGGTTGTACCACAAACCACCGGGATATTATTTTCAAAACAGGTGGTAATATTTTTAAACGCTGCTTTTGGAACACTAAAATCTATAGCAACATCAATTTCCATTTTATTGATCTCGTAAGTAACAATATCTTCTTCAATTTTAAGAACAATTTCGTGACCACGGTTTAAAGCAATCTCTTCAATTGTCTTTCCCATTTTTCCGTATCCTAAAAGTGCTATTTTCATCTCTATAAAATTTTGATATTCTAATTAATTGGTAGTAATAAAAGCTTCCTAAAACTTATAATTTAAAGATAAACCGTAACGGGATTTCCCGGTAAAATTATCAAGCCCCATATTAGGTTGTAGCGTTAGGTCTTCACTAACATTAAATTGCTGTAAATGTGCGTCTACGTTGGCATCTATAATATTCAAGACATAAAATCCTGCGATTACCAATATCGAGATTTCTTTATTTCTGCGATAAAATTCCTGGGCTCTTATTAGACCATCATCAGATATTCTTTCTTCCCCATTTACAGTAAATTCATCTTTTCTACCTGCAAGCCGATTTTTATAAGCATCTCTATACCGGTTCCATTCTTTATTATTGTTTATATAAAAATAAACTCCGGTACCAATTCCTGCATATACCAAAGGGATTTTCCAATACCTGTCGTTATATGCCTGTCCCAGACCCGGTAATATAGCCGAGTAAAATGCAGCTTTAGCGGGTGCGAGGGCATTGTAAGGTTTATAATCTTTTTCTTTTGAAGTATCTGACACTTCAGGAGTTTCAACCATTAAAGAATCTTCCTGGGCCGTAAGTGTAAAAACAAACAACAGAAAAAATACAGATAATAAAGCCCGATTATTCTTCACCCTGAATAAGTTTTTTTAACCTATTAAAATCTTCTTCGGAAGAAAAAGGAATACTAAGTTTTCCCGAACCTTTTTTAGTGACTTTTACATCTACTTTGGTTCCCAGGTATTCTGAAAATTCTTTAATTCCTTTTTTATAAGTAGTAGGAACTGCAGCCGTTTTCTTGGAAGTTTTTGAAACTTTTGAACCTTCGTTTACTTCACGCACCAATTGTTCAGTTTCTCTTACCGACAATGATTTTTGAAGTATTTTCTCATAAATATCCAGTTGCTTTTGCGGATCGCTAACATTAATAAGTGCGCGTCCGTGACCCATACTCATAAAGCCATCTCGCATTCCTGTTTGAATTATGGGATCCAGTTTTAAAAGACGTAAGTAATTAGCAATAGTAGAACGATTTTTACCAATGCGTTCACTTAACTGTTCCTGGGTAAGGTTTATTTCATCTATTAAACGTTGATAGGAAAGCGAAATCTCTATAGGATCCAGATCCTGGCGCTGAATGTTTTCTACCAAAGCCATTTCTAAAGATTCCTGGTCGTTGGCAATCCTTATATAAGCCGGAATAGTTTCTAAACCTACCAATTTTGAAGCACGATAACGGCGTTCTCCCGAAACCAGCTGGTATTTATCAAAATCCAGTTTTCTTACGGTAATTGGTTGAATTACTCCAAGTTCTCGTATTGAAGAGGCAAGTTCTTTAAGATTGTCTTCATTAAAACTTGTCCTTGGTTGGAAAGGATTTACTTCAATAGATTCTAAATCCAGTTCAACAATATGTCCAACCAGTTTATCGGCATTTTTATCTTCTGCAGATTGTATATCGTTTTGCGGATCTTTCAATAAAGCTGAAAGTCCACGTCCTAATGCTTGTTTTTTGGTCGCCTTCGCCATCTTCTACGAGTTTTTCTTTATAATTTCATGTGCCAGGCTCAAATAATTGCTGGCTCCTTTGCTGCCTGCATCATAGTTAATAATGCTTTCCCCATAACTTGGGGCTTCACTTAAACGCACATTTCTTTGAATGATTGTATCAAAAACCATCTCGCCAAAATGCTTCTGAACTTCTTCTACCACCTGGTTAGAAAGCCTTAAACGCGAATCGTACATAGTTAGCAATAAACCTTCTATGTCTAATTTATTATTATGAATTTTTTGAACGCTTTTTATAGTGTTAAGCAGTTTTCCTAAACCTTCGAGTGCAAAATATTCACATTGAATTGGAATTACCACAGAATCTGATGCTGTTAAGGCATTTAAAGTTAATAAACCCAGGGAGGGAGCACAATCAATCAAAATAAAATCATACCGGTCTTTTAAAGGAGTGATTGCTTTTTTAAGCATAGATTCCCTTTGATCCTGGTCTACCAGTTCAATTTCTATAGCAACCAGGTCAATATGAGCCGGTATGATATCTAAATTGGGAGAACTTGTTTTTTGAATGCAGTCTTCAGGAGCTATTGAGTCTTCAAAAAGCTGGTAAGTGCCTAATTCAACCTCTTCAATGTCAATTCCCAGGCCCGATGTAGCATTGGCCTGTGGGTCTGCATCTATTAACAATACTTTCTTTTCAAGTACTCCAAGCGAAGCGGCCAGGTTTACCGAGGTAGTGGTTTTACCAACTCCTCCTTTTTGGTTTGCAATAGCAATGATTTTACCCATTAAGTCTCTGTGATTTTTGAAGGGTAAAAATACAATTTATTACAGGTTTATAAAATGATTTTGTTAACAGCTTATACATAAAAAACCGATTGTTGCCGTAAATAGGTAACAATCGGTTTGATTCTGAAAAATTTGAATTGAAATAACTTCTATTTTAGACAGTTCTAGCTGCCTTTCTTAGATTTAATCATCGCTTCTAATTGATCCCACATTTCCTCCGGAATAGCTTCTAAGAGGTTAAACTGGCCTGCACCTTTAAGCCATTCTCCACCATCTATGGTAATTACTTCGCCGTTTACATAAGCTGAAAAGTCTGAAACTAAATAGGCGGCAAGGTTTGCCAATTCCTGGTGTTCACCAACTCTTTTTAGTGGTACTTTTTTAGCAAGATCAAATTTGTCTTTTAAATCTCCTGGTAATAATCTGTCCCAGGCACCTTTAGTAGGGAAAGGGCCGGGTGCAATTGCGTTGAACCTAATTCCGTATTTTGCCCATTCTACCGCTAAAGAGCGCGTCATAGCCAAAACTCCTGCTTTCGCAGTAGCACTTGGTACTACATAAGCAGAGCCTGTCCACGCATAGGTGGTCACAATATTAAGTACAGTTTTATCTTTTTGTTTTGTATCTATCCAATGTTTTCCAAGCGCCATGGTGCAGTTTTTACTTCCTTTAAGTACAATATCAATGATTGTATCAAAAGCGTTAGCGCTTAATCTTTCAGTTGGAGAAATAAAGTTTCCTGCAGCATTGTTTAATAAAACATCTATGCTTCCAAATTCTTTTAGAACTTCATCACGCATGTTTTCTACCTGATCGTAATGCCTTACATCGCATTGAACCGCAAAACATTTACCTCCGGTTTCATCTTCCAGCTCTTTGGCGGTGTTTTGAAGTTTTTCCAGGTTTCTGGAAGTAATGGCTACATTAGCGCCAAGCTCCATAAAGTATTTGGTCATTGCTTTCCCAAGGCCACTTCCTCCGCCGGTTACGATAATGGTTTTGCCTTTTAAAGCATCGTCACGAAGCATTTTTTTAGTAAAATCCATAATATATTTTTTAGTTGGTTAGTTTACTCACTAAGTGAGATTTAATATTTTAAGTCTTTTTATAAGTTATAAAACCTTCAAGGTTATTTTTATGAGTTTAAACTTCTTCCTCTATCAAAATTTCTAAAAGCTGAATAGCGGCATCGCTTATTTTAGTTCCCGGTCCAAAAACCGCCACAGCACCGGCATCAAATAAATATTGATAATCCTGCGACGGTATTACCCCGCCTACAATTACCATTATATCTTCACGTCCAAGTTTTTCTAATTCTTCAAGGACCTGCGGAACCAAAGTTTTATGGCCTGCTGCTAAAGAGGAAACTCCTAAAATATGTACATCGTTCTCTACAGCTTGTTTTGCAGCTTCTTTTGGGGTTTGGAAAAGCGGACCAATATCTACATCAAAACCAAGATCGGCATAACCGGTGGCTACCACCTTTGCACCACGATCGTGACCATCCTGACCCATTTTTGCGATCATAATTCGGGGTCTTCTTCCGTCCTGTTCGGCAAATTTATCGGCCAGTTCCCTGGCTTTTTTAAACGAAGTGTTCTCTTTCATTTCTTTAGAATATACACCGCTAAAGGTTTGTACTTTAGCTTTATGCCTGCCGTAAACTTCTTCCAGCGCATCGCTAATTTCACCTAATGTTGCGCGATGTCTTGCCGCCTCAACAGCTAAACTAAGCAAATTCCCGTTTTCCTTTTCGGCGCATTCGGTAAGAGCTTTTAGCGCTTTTTCAACTTTTCCGGTATTTCTTTCGGCTTTTATTTTCTCTAGGCGTTCTACCTGTTGTTTTCTTACTGTCTGGTTATCTACTTCTAAAGTAACCAGCTCATCTTCTTTTTCGAGTCGGTATTTGTTAGTGCCTACAATAATATCGGTTTCACTATCTATCCTGGCCTGTTTTTTAGCTGCGGCTTCTTCAATTCGCATCTTCGGAATTCCTTCTTCAATGGCTTTGGTCATTCCGCCTAATTCTTCAACTTCTTCTATAAGTTTCCAGGCTTTTTCAGCAATTTCGTCGGTAAGTTTTTCAACATAAAAACTGCCGGCCCAGGGATCTACCGTTTTGGTAATCATTGTTTCCTGTTGAAGGTGCAACTGCGTGTTTCTCGCTATTCTTGCTGAAAAATCTGTAGGTAGTGCAATGGCTTCGTCCAAAGCATTTGTGTGTAAACTTTGCGTTCCACCAAAGGCTGCCGCTGCCGCTTCTATACAGGTTCGAGCTACGTTATTAAATGGATCCTGCTCGGTTAAACTCCAACCGCTAGTTTGCGAATGTGTTCTAAGCGAAAGTGATTTCGCATTTTTTGGGTTGAATTGCTTTACGAGTTTTGCCCAAAGCATTCTGGCGGCTCGCATTTTGGCGATTTCCATAAAATGATTCATCCCAATTCCCCAGAAAAATGAAAGTCGGGGAGCAAAACTATCTATATCCATCCCGGCTTCAAGGCCTTTTCTAATATATTCCAATCCGTCGGCTAAGGTGTAAGCCAGTTCAATATCGCAGGTAGCACCGGCTTCCTGCATATGATAGCCCGAAATACTTATGCTATTGAATTTGGGCATATTTTGAGAGGAATATTCAAAAATATCTGAAATAATCTTCATTGAAGGAGTAGGTGGATAGATGTAGGTATTACGTACCATAAACTCCTTTAAAATATCGTTTTGAATAGTTCCTGAAAGTTGTTCCGGTTTAACGCCCTGTTCTTCGGCAGCAACGATATAGAATGCCAAAACCGGTAAAACCGCACCGTTCATCGTCATAGAAACCGACATTTTATCGAGCGGAATCTGGTCAAAAAGGATCTTCATATCTTCGACCGAATCTATCGCAACACCGGCTTTTCCCACATCGCCAACCACACGTTCATGATCGCTGTCGTAACCGCGATGGGTGGGAAGATCAAAAGCAACCGAAAGCCCTTTTTGCCCGGCAGCAAGATTTCTTCGGTAAAAAGCATTGCTTTCTTCAGCAGTAGAAAATCCAGCATACTGGCGAATCGTCCACGGCCGACTAACATACATTGTACTATAAGGACCCCGTAAATAGGGAGGAATTCCAGCCGCAAAATTTAAGTGTTTTAGATCTTTGATATCTTCTTTTGAATAAGAAGGCTGCAAGTTGATTTCTTCCGGGGTTTTATAGGTGTTGTTTTCACCCTCTTTTTGCCGCTTGCCAATTGCTGGTTCTTTTAATTCTATATGTTGAAGATCTTTTCTTTGCATTGCTCTTTTTTTTAATTATTCGACCTTTTCCTGCTTTATTCTTTCCTGCTCAATTTGTTCACTTATACGTCTTTCCAGGATAGGTTCTATTAGAGTTTTACGCGGATTTTGCTTTAAAAATGGATACAATTCCAGTTCATCTTTCATTTTGTCCTGCGGATTTTCGAATTTATTAGTACCTATTAATACCAATTCTCCACTATCAAATTGTTCCTGTTCCTTTTTAGCGCTTTCCTTTATTTTTCGCTGAATAGCTCCTTCTTTTAATTGCTTTAAAAAGCCACCACCTTTCTCTATTTCTTTAAAAATATCTAGGGCCATTTCCGCAAATTGTTTGGTAAGGCTTTCAATATAATAAGCACCTTCGGCAGCATTGGCAACCTTGTCAAGGTATGCCTCGTGTTTCATCACTAGCAATTGATTACGGGCAATCCTGTCTCCAAACTCATTGTTTTTATGATAGATAGCATCATAAGGCATATTATAAACCGTATCGGCACCGCCTAAAACAGCGCTCATACTTTCAGTGGTTGTTCGAAGAAGGTTTACGTTGAAATCGTAAAGTGTTTTATTTCTTTTGGTGGGTTGCGCCAGGATATGGCAGGTTTCCGGGATGTTGTATTCTGAAGCTAAAGTAGCGTATAGCCATCTTAGAGCTTTAATTTTTGCTATTTCGAAGAAATAATTTGGTCCGGAAGCAATTAGAAATTGTGGTTGTAATTTCTCGAAATTCGGGCTTTCCTGAAAATGGTTAAGATATTCGTTAACGTGCGCCAGGGCATAAGCCAATTGCTGTGGAATATTTGCACCGGCATTTTGATATAAAGCGGTATCTATACTGATTACCGATTTAAAATCTTTGGAATTAGTGAAAATACTGTTCAGGATTTCGTGGTCTTTTTGAAGATTATGGAACCAGTTTCCGGAACGGGCAAGGTTTCCTACAATATCAAATTGAAGAAAAACCTGATGCTGTTTTCCTTTAAAATACTCCCGAAAACGTTTGAAATAATTTTCAGAAAAAAAGCTGGAACTAAAGTAAATTATGGTTTTATCCAGTACTATTCCCTCCAGTAAATTTTCAATAGAAATTTCTTCATTTGGAATGATAAACCAAAGGCTTTCGGTTCCTTTGTTAAGAATTTCATTTGCACGCTTATTACTTTTTTCAACAGAAACTACGTATAATCTTTCGCAAATGTTCCAGTTTTTTGGAGAAGGTGTTTTTATACTTTCTTCAACATCTTCACCACTATAAAAAGGTTTTATATTAATTCCGTCCAGGGACTTATAAACGAGTTTCTCGTTATAATCGGCTCCTTTTAGATCAAATTGTATTTTTTGTTTCCATTCTTTTGCAGAAACTTCTTCAAATTCCTGAAATAATGATTCTTTCATTGTGTGGTTTTTCTGAAAAATTAATCCTGAATTGTATCGTATTCAATGATGAATATTTCTTCATTGGGACGTTTCATATAATATTGCTGGCGCGCAAATTTTTCCATCTCTACCGAATCCTGAAGCTGTTGTATGGTTGCTTTATCTTTGGAGATTTCATTTTTGTAATACTGCCTATTTTCTTCAAGCTCCTCTACTTCCTGGTTGAGTTCATTATGGACTAACCAGGAATTACTATCTAAAAATAGCATCCAGCCTCCAAAAATAATTATTAGCAGCACATATTTGTTGCTAATAATTTTAAACCATTTTTTGTTTCTTAATTCCTTTAATTTCACACCTTCTAACTTCAGTAACTAATTAAGATTGTTTTGGTTAAACCGTAAAACTTAAATTTTTCTCGGCTATTTGGATTAAAGATACAAAATTAGGTCAAGCGGTCTTTGATTATGGTTTGCACAATATCAACAGCAACGGTGTTATAACGGTTGGTAGGAATAATGATATCGGCAAATTCTTTGGTAGGTTCTATAAACTGCTGGTGCATTGGTTTCAGCGTAGTTTGATATCGCCATAAAACTTCATCTAAATCGCGCCCACGTTCAGAAATATCTCTCTTAAGTCGGCGAATTAGACGTTCGTCACTATCGGCGTGAACGTAGATTTTAATATCAAACATCTCCCTAATATCAGGATGGGCGAAGATTAGAATGCCTTCTACAATCACCACTTTCCTGGGTTGGGTTTCCAGGGTTTGTTTGGTGCGGTTATGTTCTGTAAATGAATATACAGGCTGCTGAATGGTATTGCCTGCTTTAAGCTCTTTTAAATGTTCAACTAAAAGATCAAAATCTATAGATTTTGGATGGTCAAAATTGGATTTAACCCGCTCTTCTTTAGCTAAATGACTTAGGTCTTTATAGTAGGAATCCTGGGAAATTACATCTACCTCTTCATTTTTTAATTCGTCTATAATTTGCCTTACTACCGTAGTTTTTCCACTACCGGTTCCACCTGTAATTCCTATAATGAGCATCTAAAAAAATTTGGGGCAAATTTAAACATTTGCCCCAAATTAGAAATAAATATGATGTTTTAATTCCTAAGCTTCGATCTTAGGATTATAAATTATTCAGCTTCCTCCAGGGGTAGCAATTTTACTATACCCGTTCCTTCAACAGCAGCGTAGATAAATCCGTCAGGGCCTTGTTGAACATCTCTTAATCTTCCAAGACCTTCCAATAATTTCTCACGTGTAGTTACTTCTCCATTTTCTATGGCTAAATGTTCTAAATATTGAAATTTAAGGGCACCCACTAAAAAGTTTCCTTTAAGCTCTGGATATTTATCTGAAGTTACTTTTTCAAATCCGCTTGGTGCGATTGATGGTAACCAGTAGGTAAGTGGGTTCTGAAATTCAGGTCCCGTTCTATCTTCAGTAATAGTAGTGCCATCATAATTTTCACCATAAGTTACTACCGGCCAACCGTAATTTTTTCCAGCTTTTACAACATTAATTTCATCACCACCTTTTGGGCCGTGTTCATTAACCCAAACTTCTCCGGTTTCTTCGTTGAAAATCATCCCCTGCGGATTTCTGTGTCCGTAAGAATAAATAGCTTCTATAGCGTTTTCTTCACCTACAAAAGGATTGTCTGAAGGTACGCTTCCGTCTAAGTTAAGTCGGTATACTTTCCCACCATCTCTTGTAATATCCTGCGGATTCACATCTCTATTTCCTCTATCTCCAATAGTAAAAAATAAATGACCTTCTCCATCAAAAACAATTCGTGATCCAAAATGTTGTCCTCTGGTAGAGTTAGGAGTGGCTTTGTATAAATCTTCGCGACTGGTTAGTTGATTGTTTTCCAGTTTGGCTCGCATTAAGGCAGTATTTCCCCCTTCGCTTTCACCTTCATCTGATGAATAGGTGATATAAACCCAATTATTGTTCTCAAAATCGGGATGAAGGGCGATATCCAGTAATCCACCCTGCCCCTGATTGTAAATTTCGGGACCTCCGGTAATAGCTACACGTTTACCATTTTTAAAATGATAAATATCGCCACCTTTTTCGGTTGCAAGGATGCTACCATCGGGAAGAAAATCAAATCCCCACGGAATTGTCATATTCTCTGCAACAACCTCGTGTTTATATTCATTTTCGGGAGAAACAGCTTCCGGCATTTCTTTTGGTACCGGGTTATCAGAATCCTGAGCATTTGTTTCTGTTGGTTCTTCCACCTCGGCTTTTTTATCAGATTTTTGATTATCTCCGCAGGCGGAAAAGGTAAAAATCAACCCCAATAATAATAAAATTCGCTTCATAATAATTTTTTTTGTGATTAGCTTATCCTGCATTGCCAGCAAGATTCAACTAAGATATAAAAAATCTAAAGTTTTTCTTGTAGACTGATAAGTTTTCTTATATTTGCACCCGCTTTGGGGGATATTAATTCACTCAAGTTGAAATTTTGAAGTTTAACAATAGTTTTTACTATTATAAACTTAAGTTATCGCGCCGAGCGCGATTAAAAAATTACTCGGGGTGTAGCGTAGCCCGGTTATCGCGCCTGCTTTGGGAGCAGGAGGCCGCAGGTTCGAATCCTGCCACCCCGACTTTTTGAGTATCAAAATAGCTCAAAAACTACCTAAATAAATGATTTTCAGTGCTTTTAGCAAAACTGGGAATCATTTTTTTTTGTTTGATATCAAATAAAATGTGACCTATTCGGTTACCTAATCGGTCACCCATTTTTTCTTACCTTTCAGTTGCCTTAGGGCTTTAGCGTGATTTGACTTCGACAATTATGTTAAATCGGTTACCTAAATGAAAGGCAATGAAAACAAAACCCACTTTTCGTATTCTCTTTTGGCTGAATTTGGCCAAGAAAAAAGATACTCTTGCACCTATTTATGCAAGGGTAACTGTCAATGGCCGTCGGGCAGAAATTAGTTTAAGACGACAATGTGACCCGGAATCCTGGGATGATCGCGCCCACAGGTTAAAAGGAAGAAACCTTGAAGCGACAGTTTTGAATAATTATCTGGACGCCAAGTATTCGAAACTATTGCAGTGTTATGAAGACCTGCTCAAAGAAGATAGAATTATAACAGCCAAGGCTATCAAAGCCCGTTTTCTTGGGGCTGATGCGACTTTTAAATCACTCCAGGAAATTCTTGAATATCATAAAACCACTATGGTTGATGTGCTTAAACCAGGAACGCTAAAAAATTACGGAGCTACAGAAAAGTATTTGAATGATTACCTTTCCTACGATCATAGAATCAAAGATATCTATCTTAAAAATATAGATTATCAATTCGTTACCAGTTTCGACAAGTTTCTAAGAAGAAAAAAGGGGAAAAATGGCAAAAAGCAATTGAGTAATAACGGAATAATGAAACACATGGAGCGATTTAAGAAGCTCACAAATTTAGCCATTAAACTTGGTTGGCTGGATAAGGATCCATTCCGGGACTATAAAATGAAATTTGAAAAATTTGATCGTGCGTATTTGAGCCAAAGAGAACTAGATTATATTGAGGAGACCCGATTCAGAAGAGTAACACTGGAGACCACTAAGGATATTTTTGTTTTTTCCTGCTATACTGGTATGTGTTATGGGGAAATAAAAAACCTTACCCGAGATAACCTGATAAAAGGTGTGAATGGGAAGGACTGGATCTATAGCAGGCGGGAGAAAAGCAATGAACCGATTAAGGTACCGCTACTGGAAAAAGCCCGCAGTATTTTGTATAAATATGAAAAACCAACTTCAGAATTTCTATTACCGGTGTATAGCAACCAAAAAACAAATACTTACTTGAAGGAAATTGCAGAGCAGTGTAAAATTCCTAAAAAGCTTAGTTTTCACGTTGCCAGACATACTTTTGCTACAACGGTCACCCTATCCAATGGAGTGCCCATAGAAACCGTTTCAAAGCTCCTGGGGCACACTAAATTATCAACTACGCAAATCTATGCCAGAGTAGTTGATCAAAAATTAGGAGACGATATGGATCAATTGCAATCTAAACTCTCCTAAAAAAGCGATGAAACGATGCAGAAGTGATGCGGGTCATAGCTCAATGTTATCAAGGCTTGCGGGAAGATCTGCATCAAAGCAACAAATTCTGAATACAACAAAGGAGAAAAGCCTCCGATAATTTCTTCTTTTTTTGATGAATCGATGCCAGATATAAATAAGACCAGTAATACTGGGGATTTTCAGCCGCATCATTTCCGCATCACTTTGTCATCAAAAATAAAACGATGCTGAACTTTGTATAGATTTTGCAGGTTTTGATATAAAATAAGCTAGTTAAAAAAGAAAAAATATGGTCCCAAATCTACCATAACTTACAGCGCTGGATCCTATGCTGTTTTTATAGCGTACGGGAAGTTAAGTGAAAAGTAAAAACAGCATAGGGCGCAAAACCTATTTTGTTTTTGTAATACCAGTAAATTTTAACCTATTTTCAGGGTGTTCCAGTCCATTTACTGGTAATCTCGCGTTCATTTCACTACTCCGGTATAAAAATACTGTCTAATTCAAATTAGTTTTACTGCAAATTTCAACGGTTTTATTGGGGCTTTCAGGCTATTTGAGGTAAGTTTTTTATTTAAAAACTTTTGCA
>NZ_FOOH01000046.1 GCF_900113135.1 Salegentibacter agarivorans
GTTTACCAGGGCTGCTAGTTGATTCAAACCAATACCACTGACTTCTAGCTGTACTCCATTGGGATATCGCAGGCGATACTGCGAATGAAAAATAGCTGCTTTATCAGGAGTGATATCCACAAATCCATCTGGAGCTTCCGATTTCCTGTTCTTCCATTTTTTAATCCAGTAGTAAAAATTACTACGAGTTATCCCATGATGGTGACAAAAATCTTTTTTACTTAGACCGCTAACTTCCCATTTCTCGATTAACTCATACATATAGGCTTGCTTATCCATTTCTTTTTTGTGGGCAAGCTAGAATTTATCTTAAGTTTACAAAAGATGTACTTAGCCAACTGGATACATAACTGGCGCGGGATCCTATGCTGTTTTTATAGTGTACGGGAAGTTAAGCGTAAAGTAAAAACAGCATAGAGCGCAACCTATTAGATTTTTTAAAACCAGTAAATTTTAACCTGTTTTTAGGCTTTCCCAAGCCATTTACTGGTAATCTGCTCGCTTTTGACCACTCATTTAAAAAAAATTGCTTTTTTTACTAAATTTTTGACGCAATTTTCAACGGTTTTACTGAGGGTTTCAGGGCATTTGCCGCAATTTTACTAAGTTTTTCAAAGGGGCATTTGTCATTACAAACCTTGTTTTTCATTGGGTTTATACATACCTCACTAATAATTCTATTAAAATATTATTTCAGTTCGATATTCCATTCAATGGTCAGCAACCTATCCCTAAGGTTGTTTAAAGTTGAGAACAGTTCCTTTTCATCGGGAAATTCCCCATAGACCAAATTTTGAAATTCATCCAAATAAACTTTCTTTAGCTCTGTTCGGAGCTTATTTGAATCACTAAATATGAGAGCTTTTGAAGGATGGTATATTAACCACGCATTATCGTTCCTATAACTTTTCACATCATCATTTGCTACTTTTAAAAGCATCTCCTCAAAATCCTTAGAATTAAAAAAGTTTGCAAATTCTTTTTTCTGTAAGAGTTTATGCAAATCATAAAGATGCCTTATCTTTTTCTTTAAATCTTCAACGGGATTATCACTATATGAAAAACGCACAAGGCTCATTATTTTTTCACAAATTGTTCTTGTAGGTTCCAGTACTAAAACTTCAAAAGACAATAGCTCATATTCATTTACAATATCGACTTGATCATTTTCAATCATCATTTCCCCGATAAATGAAGAGATTTTCTTTTTTGTATATGGTTCGAAATATCCCAACCAGGTGGCTTCAACTATGATGGCGTCTCTAACCTGACCGTAGTTACCCTCGAATTCTTTGGAATAAGAATGGGCAGTTTTACGATTCATACCCATTTTTTGTGTGAGTCCTTCTATATTAATTTCCGGTAAAACTTCTTTAACTACCTTACTAATTTCTCTAATTTTTGTAGTTAGCATATTATTGGACTCTCCCTCATTTCTTAGAACCACCAAGTCAATATCCTCAGAAAATCTTTCAATGATCTTATAACATTTTGACAAAGCTGTACCTCCTTTAAATATCGTATCCTTTCCTATTCTATTATTATATATTGTATAGAGTACATATGTTACCCAATAGTCTTTTTCAACATATATAGGTCGTATTTGCATCTGGTCAGAAGTAAATTGTATGGCTTGCTTAAAAAGCTTTTTATTCTGATGAAGTCTCATATAATGTTCCAAAGATTTGTATTTGACAATATTCTAGAAGCTCCGGGAATTTTATACTTTGTAATTGGATTCAGAGAAGCTTTTAAGGATTTTGTAGACACTTCGTTTAGTTCATCTAGCATTGCACCTAGCAGTGCTCTAGTAGAAGGTGGATATTTTAAAGATAATCTGACGAGTTCCTTCTTGTCATTATCTGATAGTTTTTCTATTATTTTCAACAGTCGTTCTAAAGATCCTTTTAAAGTGCTATCAGGTATTTTTTTGATGTACCTTATACTATCTAAAATTTGAAGTAAAGGAATGTTCTGCCTGGTGATTATGTTTTTCTGTTTTATAAAAGAAATTGTGTAACGTTCTCTTTTAAACTTTGGCCGTACTTCATTTCTTCCAATCTGAATAGTATTACTTACCTGGCTGGTCAAACCTAATTTATTATAAATACTATAACCGGTAAGATAGCCTATAGGCTTTCCATCATCTTCCAATAGATCTTTTACAACCTGTTCCTGATCCGGTTGCAATTCTCCAAATGGAGTTTTTTCCGGTTTGTAATATTTTCCTTTGGATAGTTTAGAAATTTTCCCTGCTTCCACCATTCGGTTCAAAGCTTTAATCACAGCTTCTTTTCTTTCCACCTCTATACTAAAATCCTCATAGGTGAAAACATAACCTTTTGGGAATCTATTAATCTTATTTGTTATATATTCGGTTGTTTTCAAGAATTATACTTTTTCAAATATAATATTTTGTCCAGTTTATTAAATAAATAACTGGACAATTTTCAAATATTTTATTGAGTGTATTAAAAATTTTAAACTAATCTCATGACATATCTACCATAATCTGCGCTGGATCCTCTGCTGTTTTTATAGTGTACGGGGGGTAAGCGTAAAGTAAAAACAGCATAGGGCGCATACAATTAGATTTTATCAAAAACCAGTAAATTTTCGCCTGTTTTCAGGCTTTTCCAAGTCATTTACTAGTAATGTCCACTCCTTGTCCACTCACTGTCCACTCATTTAAAAATTTGCTTTTATTTTTTACTAATTTTTTGCCGCAATTTCGACGGTTTTACTGGGGGTTTCAGGCCATTTGACGCAAATTTACTAATTTTTTCAAAGGGGCATTTGTCATTACAAACCCTGGTATCCACCCTGTAGCCACTCGCAGTATGCCTCCTGGATTCCCGGATATGCTGCAAAATAATCTTGGTAAGATTTATTCCGTGATTCCATAATCGTTTGGTAAACTTCAAAGTTTTCTTCTACATTTTCTTTCGAGGTATACCCAAAATAACCCACTGAACTCAAGGCAATGATTCGTGAGATTCCAAAAAGGATCAGGAGGTAATTAGGTATGATCCTGGCGTGTTTTAATTTTCTGTCTATCTCCTTTAGGATTTCATCTGTTTTTTCTTTTTCTGCCTGCTGCTTTAGCAGGAATGTGTTCAGGTTCTTTTCCACAGCTTCCGTGCTTATGGGGATGCACATCTTGACCAATTGTCCCGAAAGCTTTTGAAGCTCCAGCACTGCCGTTTTGAAATCCTTCATTTCATCGGCCATCAATTCCATAATTTCATCTAGTTTTTTCATCACTTAAAGTTTTAATATCCTATACCTATTCCGGTATCTTTTATAATTTTTATTGTTCCTTTTAAAATCTCTTTAGCTATTTTGGTTGAAAGGTTGCTGCTTAGTTGCACTGTCTTACCCAATACCTGAAAAGTTTTAGGTACTTCTTTTAGCCTTGTGAAACTTTTGTTTTGGACGATCTGGGGAATTAATCTATTCCCGCTCATCGACCGGTCCACTTCACTTGCTTTGAGGTTAACTCCTTTGTATTCCACTCGAAAGCCCTGTAGTTGATTCGCTTTATTGATGGTGGGAATCACTTCAACCTTTTGGGCTTTCATTTTACTGATATATTCATCCAGGGATTTTGGTCTCGACTGAAGTACGCGGTCATGTATATTTTTGATCTCCTGTCTGAGGCCCTTCAACTCATTAAGTCTTTCCTGCTGTACTTCCCGAACCCGTATATTGTGCCAGGTCTTCCACGTTCATTACTTTTTTGGTGTGGGAGAGAAGTACTTTAATATCTTCCAATAAACCCACTACTTGTTCCTGCTCATTCATAATTATATGGTTAAAATTAGAAATGAGTAAAAGGCCTTTTACTTTTTTGTACAGGACAAACTTAGGAAAGTAAATACCTATAAATCAATAGGATAAATCAAATAAGAAGCGAATTATGCTATAATTATTCTTTATTTAGCATCTGCCGGATGAATTTTCGCTGATTTCGGGAATTAATAGTAAATATATACCCCAGGAGTCACTTTTTGACACTTATATAAACAGTGATCTATTAATCCAAAAAGAATGTCTGACTAATTAAAACTGTGCAATAAATAGCTTATGAACCTATGGTTGAAAGTGAATAAAATATCATATTTTTAACTTCCCAGCAATCTATTTGCCAGCTCATACTTATAATATTTAAAAATTTTTAATGAAATCATTACTTTTCACTTCTCTGTTTCTCCTCTCATTTACCATTAATGCCCAGGAGGAAGAAGTCATCAACTGGATCAATCAAAATGCGATAGAAATTGAAGATGCAGATCCTAATACAGATCTGCCAAATTTCAATGACCAAATCCCTGAAAAGTTTAAAAACGCGAAGATTTTCGGGTTTGGAGAAGCTTCTCATCATGGAAAGGAGTTTTTCAATATAAAGGCAAAATACTTCAAATATCTGGTAAAGAACCAAGACGTAAAAGTCTTCATAATGGAAGAGTCTTACCCCGCGGAAGCTGGTATTAATGAGTGGATAGGCGGTGGCAAAGGGAACGCTAAGACCATAGCCAACAATTTCAGTATCCTACCCTGGTATAATCGGGAAGTTGTAGATCTTTTGGAATGGATGAGGAACTATAACCTTGCACATCCTAATGAAGAAAAAATCCGTTTTTATGGAATGGATATTCAGAATGTAGAAGGCATAAACCAGGAAATTCGTGATTTTGTAAAGGAATATCAAGTGCCTGTGAGAGAAGAACTTCTTTCTGTAGTAGACAGCACTACTCACAAGAAAATTGATTATGATAAATCGACAAACTGGGCCGATATTCAGCTCCCTAAACTTCGGGAAGTTGAACAGATTATTACAGATCACCAGAAAAACCATTATCCGAAACAAGAAGAAGAATTCACTACCATTCTAAGGGCACTTAATTACTTGAAAGCTTATACCTACTATTTACAGCATTCTAAAAGTGACGTTAGGGATCGTAAAATGTTTGAAAGTGTAAAATGGATCATTGATAATAATACAAGCAACGGGAAAGCATTTATCTGGGCTCATAATGAGCATATCAATAACCACGAAATGCTATCCTACGGGAGTGGTTGGATTAGTGCGGGAGGACATTTAAAGGATTTCTACAAAGAGGACTATTATAGTGTATATTTTGATTTTGGTACGGGTAAAGCAATAGGCTTTGTTACCAGAAAAAACAAACCAAATTACTGGGATCTTTATGAAATAGAAAAACCATATCGCAGAACTTACTCAAGAACACTTTATGAAGCAAATAAGGATATTTACTTTATAGATATGGATATGGCTTTGAAAAATATTCATATGAACGATTTTTTTAGTGACAAGAAGAAACAATTACTATTAGGCGGTCCAGGTTTTGATCCAAAAAATAAAACGCTGATTTCGAAAAAATTCTCTAAGATGTTTGATGGCTTGATCTATATCAAGAGTATTTCCAGTGCTAATTATGACTTGAATTAGGAATAATATATGCGAAATGAAGAGAATTCTACTATTAATTATGATTATCGCTGGGTGTAAAAGTCCAAAACAGCAAAAAGAGAAACTCAACCTCGGATTTGAAACCCATACTAGCACGAGTAATTTACCGGAAGGTTGGATCAAATGGGGTAAATACAATTTAGAAACGGATACCCTGGAAGTCTATTCCGGGAAAAGCTCTGGTAAAATAGTGGCAGATGGTGGTTCCTTTGGAAGTATAGCCTATAAAATTCCTGCAAATTACACCGGAAAAACCATTCGGCTGGAAGGCTATATGAAAATCAGAAACGTGGAGAATGGATATGCAGGGTTATTGATGCGCATTGACGGAAATGGCATTCCACTGGAATTTAACAATATGCAGGATCAAAGTATTACTGGCACCAAAGACTGGAAGCAATATAGCATAACCTTAAATTATCCCGAGGATGCCCAAAACATATATGTAGCCGGGATTCTGGCCGGTGATGGAGAGGCCTGGTTTGATGATTTTGTAGTAAAAATTGACGATAAGAATATTCAGACCTTAAAAGAAGTTAATAAAGAACGAACTAAAGCTGAGTTAGACACGGAGTTTGATAAGGGTTCAAATATTGAATTATCGGAATTAACCTCGGAAAAGATCAATGACCTGGAGCTTTTAGGTCGGGTTTGGGGTTTTTTAAAATATTATCATCCTGCCATCGCGCAGGGAAACTACAACTGGGATTATGAATTATTCAGGTTTCTTCCTGGCTATATGGAAATTACAAGTGAGCAGGAAAGAAACAAATGGCTTATCAACTGGATCGATTCCCTGGGTGAGCTGACACCACGTGAAAACTGCGAAACCACGGCTAAGAGTTCACCTATTAAACCTGATTTCGATTGGATAAAGGTTCAGGAAGAAGAACTTCAGGAAAAATTGCGCTCCGTTTATGAAAACCGCTCACAGGGTAAGCATTTCTATTTGAGGACTGCTCCTACAGGAAATGCCATATTTAAAAACGAAAACGCCTATTCAGAAATGACTTATCCCGATGATGGATTCCGGTTGCTAGCACTTTACAGGTATTGGAATATCATTAATTACTTTTTTCCCTATAAACATTTAACCGATACAGACTGGAACCTAGTGCTTGTTCAATACATACCAGATTTTATCAACTCAGATAACGAGCTGGAATATGAGCTAACTGCACTAAAGATCATTGCGGAAGTCCGGGATACCCACGCAAATTTAAGTGAGGGAGGTGATAAAATTCAAGAATGGAAAGGAAAAAATTACCCTCCCTTTCAACTTCGCTTTATTGAAAATAAACTAGTGGTGACCGAATATTATAACAGTGAGCTAAAGGACGAAGGAGTTTTAAAAGCTGGTGACATCATCACTCACATAAATGGGAAAAGCATTGAAGAAATCATTGATGAGAAAAAAAAATATTATCCTGCTTCGAATATTCCTGCCCGATTAAGAGCTATGGCTTCTGATCTCTTACGTTCAGATTCCTCAGAAATTACAATTAAGTATACTTCCGCGAATTCCGAAAAACAAAGTATAAACCTAAAATTATATCCCAGGAATGAATTAGATATCTCACAATGGTATAATAAAAGTAAACCAGAATCTTATAAACTATTAGAAAATAATATTGGCTATATATACCTCGGCACCATACAGAAAAATGATATTCCCAAAATTAAGGAAACCTTCAAAGACACCAGGGGAATTATCATAGATATCAGAAATTACCCTTCCACTTTTGTACCTTTCAGTTTAGGTTCCTTCTTTGTTTCGGAATCTACCCCATTTGTCAAGTTTACAAAAGTAGATATTGATAACCCTGGAGAATTCACCTTCACCGAACCCATAGAAATCCCGGGCACAGCTAATTCTTATAAGAACAAACTTGTTGTACTGGTCAATGAAGAATCTATAAGCCAATCTGAGTATACTGCAATGGCTTTTAGAGCCGGGGACAATACCACTATAATTGGAAGTACGACCGCAGGAGCAGATGGAAATATCTCTCAAATTCTATTACCCGGGGGACTAAAAACTATTATTTCAGGGATTGGGGTTTATTACCCTAATGGGGAGGAAACCCAGAGAACAGGTATTATTCCGGATATTAAAGTGACTCCAACCATCCAGGGAATTATAAACGATGAGGATGAACTGCTGGAAAAAGGGATCGAAACAATACTAAAAGAATAATAAACAGCCTAATTCTTATCAACTCCCAACATCTGACGGATGAATTTCCGTTGATTTCGGGGAGATTACTTTTGCCTGGTCATTTTTCCAGGCGGAAAAACTGGTTTTTAAAGTGTTTTCTTTAAGTGGTTCGTTGTTCATCAAAAAGGAATTCATCAGCAGCTGGAAAAAGTCACGTTTCCTTTCTCCCGAGAAATCTTGAATTCCACCAACTAACAATTCATCGAATAAGACAAAGAGAATCCTATGGTTTGCAGAATCCCCGCTTTTATTACCAACGGTGAAATTTATCTTCTCCTGTACCTTTCGGCCTTTGAGCAGTCTAAGAAACTGCTCTTTAGCGTTTTTATCAAGATTGATGTATTCTTATCTGGTATTTATCAATAGGTTCCACCTTAAAATAATGCCGATCGGTCTCCAGGTGTTTATCTGATTCATAAAATATGGCCAGCCAAACCAAAACTACCGCCAGCACTATAAGAAGTACTAGAAAATAGACGTAACTGTCTATTATAGTTTCTACACCAAAAATTAAACTGAAACTTAAAACGACAAGGATAAAGAAGGAAAGGATAAAAAGAATCAGATTGGTAGTACTCCCCTCAATTTTATCTTCTATGAAATCATTGATTCCAGATCTTAACCTGGCCACTGCTTTTCAGACTCAAGAATAAATTTTTCCATAGTTACCAACCACCTTTCAGGCTATTAAATATAGTAAAAAGAAAAATAGGTGGGAAATCATAATAACGCTCAGACCACCCAGTATGAAGTTTCCATCTGCAAATTATCTACCAGAAAGAGTAGGCCTTTATACGTGTGGGAATACATCAAATGGAGTAAAATCTACAATTGCCATAAGAAGTTTTGCGTTATTCTTCAATCTTTGAAACTTAAAATAAAAGAAGTCCCAACTCCGGTTTTGCTCCTAACATCAATATCACCACCTAAGCTATTCATATAACTCTTTACCAGATATAGACCAATTCCCTTACTGTCCTTATGATCTGTAAACTTTTGGTGCAATTCAAATAGCCTGTTCTCACTTTTTTCCATATCGAAACCAGTTCCGTTATCTACAAAATGAATTTGAGAACCGGTCTCATTTTTTTTAGAACTAATAGAAATTATGGGTGGAATTCCCGGTTTAGCATATTTTATGGAATTGGTGATTAGATTTAGAAAGATGCTATTCAGGTAAAATTTGTTAACCTTAAGAAATTCAATTTCAGAAAAATCAATTTCAAAACTAGTCTCGGTTTCTTCAATTAGAGATTGTAACGAACCTAC
>NZ_FOOH01000003.1 GCF_900113135.1 Salegentibacter agarivorans
TAACTTTCAATATTATAATTAGAGATACTTAAAGGTAGTGAATAGTGATTTAGCGATCTCTTGAAGCTACCTTTAGGTTTAGTTCAACAACGTATCCTATAAAAAACAGCGGTTTTGGTATTTAACATAAAGATAATCAATAAAATAAAGGTCTATTGACAAGTACGTGCATAAAATCCGTTACGAGCCATATGTGTGCCGAGAGTAACGACCGGCTGAAAGTCGTTACGCAACTGTCTACAAGATGGTGGAACCAACCCACCGGTGCTGTCCTGCAGGGGAGAGCACCAAACCAACATAAGGTGCTTTGGTAAAGAGCCAAGGTATCGAGCGTTTTGGAAAAGGCTATGCCGAGAGCTAGTCAGGTATGGATAATGGAGACGAATGCAAATGAACCTCTGATGAAGTGTCGAGAAAAAAATAGATTAACAGTGTTTCATATCCATTTAAAGTACGATTAGTCGGGGTGGCGGCAAATTATCAAATAGATTTTTTCACTTCTTCTTTTGCGTAGAAATCCGCAATTTGTTGAGCATAATCCATTGAAGATTTTCCGATGTAGCCAAGGAACATTTTTTCGGTACTGTGGGCTGTTATCTGCATAATTAAAGGGGTTGGCAATTTTCCATAGGTATTTGTAGCGAAAGATCTCCTGCAAACGTGAGAAGTAATAAGTTCATATTTCGGAAAAGTACCAGAAATTTTTCTTTTAACTCCTTTCTTTTTTCTTTTGCCGTTTTTATCTTTAGGAATAACATTTCCCTTTTCATCAACCATTTCAATTTTTTTTGCCTCAATAAGTTGATTTACTTTCGCTTCTTCACAAAGGAGTTTAATCTGATCATTAAATTTTTGAATGGATATTTTGTAAGGAAAACCTTCTTTAAGTATATTTTTTGTTTTGGGTAAAACCGGAATGGTAACCTGCTTCCCTGTTTTTTGTTGTTTTAACTCTATAAGTTCTAATCCATTTCGAACGATAAAGTTTTCTTCTGTGAGATTTAATAAATCACCTCCTCTTTGTCCAATATTACAACCTAATAATAGCCATTTTCGAGTATTTATAAGGGATTGATTTTGTAATTTTGTTTTTTCAATTTTTTCCAGCTCTTGGGGAGTTAGGTAGATTATATGCTCTGTTTTCGCTTTTCCTCCCTTTATTTTTCTGAGTTGATGACTAACTTGAATTCCATTGATTTCAGCATCAGTACAAACAGTTTTAAGGTCGTCAATTTTCTTTTTTGAATAGCCTTCAGAGTAGTTTTGTTTGTTTAACATCCAGTTTAAAAAAGATTTGCCAAATTTGATATCCACATCTTGAACTTTAAGAGACTTTTTTCCCTGATACACCTTAATGATTTTCAGTAAATTTTTATATGAATTCACGCGGCTCTTGGAAAGGCCTAAACCACCCTTAGAATTTTCTCTAATATTGGCAGTGTCAATAACGGTTTGTATGGCTTCTGTTAGTGAGTTTCCCTGTTTCCCTTGGTCCTCTTCTGGAATAAAGTTTCCATTAAAAATATCGATTTGTTTTTGAAGCCAATCGCCGCTAACTTCCCCAGGAGTGGCTTCATCATACATGTCTATTATGTAATTTTTAATATCCCGTAAATTTCGGTTAAGATTCTTCATTTCGGGTGAATTTCTTTTAACACCTTCTAATATTAAGCTCTTTTTACCGTTACCTGCTAAAATACAATTGGAGAGATTTACAATTTTACCAGAGTTTTTGGTATAATCATGTTTTCTACCGTGAATAAAGCGCAGGTAAATTGTTCTAGGATCTTGTTTTCCTCTAATAAAAAGTTTCACTGTAGCCATGCTGAAAGTCTTTAAAGTAAAAATAAATCTTTTCCGACACTTTCCCGACATGTTCCCGACATAATATGTTTTTAAATGAATTCAATTACCATTAAAATTTATTAAAGCACTGATATATAGTAATATATAATAAAACGAAAATAATTTTGAATTGAATATCAAGTCCCGTCCCGAGTACTTAAAGCCTTGTTAATCATCTGATTTTCAAGGCTTTTTTGTTTTTGAAAATTGTATTTGTACGTTAAATTGTACGCAAAATGTTAAAAAATATCAGATTCACTATTTTAACTTTCTCCTGTAAGATTTTTCCGATATTATTGAATCAATCTAACATAAATTGCTTTACTACTTATAAAAACTCACAAATAACATTAAGTAACCACTAATAACAATAAATATTGAAGAATAACACTAAATAATATATTTTATCGATCAGTTATATTTTATGGGTGATTTTAAAAATGATTGGAAATAACCTATATTTTTCTTCTCAATACTTTTAGTTGGTTTTTCTTTTTGGAGTTATATATTCCAGGTTCATTATCGAAGTTTATAAATTACGGAACAACTGAATTTTAAATATTGCGCATCGCGATACGTGATATAAATAATGATGTTTCAGTAGCTTTTTTAAGTTAATGAATTGCCATTAGATTGAAACTGGAATGACAATATTTAATATTGAGTGTGAATTGTATATAAAATTGCATCTTTATTCAAAATCTTTGAAATCTATTTTACGATAAGATTTTGAATTCTTTGGAGATTTTTTCTACTACGTATTCTGGGATATTAAGTTCCTTTGTGAATACCGGCCAATTAGAAATCTGTTCCTGGACTTTCTCAATTATGCCTTTTGGATTTTTTATCGAAAATTCTTCTGCTAACGTAAGCAAATCCTGTAACTGTATGTTCTCTCGCTTATTATTTAAGGAAAGTGCACGACTCACTTTATGATAATTAAAGTCTACGTTTAATGGGTAGGTGAGGTCGTAAGCAGGAGCGAGGTTCCATTTGTCTGTTTTTTTGTCATATATAAAGGAATGATTTTTTAAGTGGTCATCAATATTGGCAAAGACCAAATTGAAAACCATTCGCTTAAAAAGTTCCTGAATCTCATTGTAAGGTACTTTTAAATCCAGAGCTAATTTGAAAAGGTTTTCATAAGATGAGTTCTCTGGTTTTTGAAAGTCCCATCCGGTCAGTCCGCTTGCGGTTAAAACGTGTTGTTTTGTTCCATTTTGCCTATCATATCTCAAGGTGGTGAAATGTTTATCGTTAATCAGTTTAGAAGGCATCATTGTTATTCCTGCAGCGGTAGCCACCTTGTAGTAAGCATATTCTATTACTTCTTTATTATAACTATCTTCATATAGAGAAAGCTTTACCAGGTAATGCTTGTAATCTTTAGAGGAAACGATATCACCCGGAATAATCTCTCCTGTTTCAATGTTTTCGGAAATTAAAAGTTTAGGCCTGGCTCCACCAGCAGAGGTTCCCATTTTAAAAATATTTAATAAAGCAAGATTATCAAATTTCTTTTCTGAAGTTTGCTCTTTTTGATCTATAACTTGCTTTAATACACTAATAATTTCTTCAAGGTCAATTGCTGAAGTTTTTGGGATATTTTGTGCCGGTTCATATTCCAAAGCACCCATACCACGATTAGCTACATAGGTTAACTGCTCCAGTGGGGTGAGTTTAGTTTTATCTTTATTATTGGCTTTAAACCATTCCTTGAAAATGATATTTCCAAACATATCTGGAAGGGAATCAGCTATGGCCGGAGGAAGACCTTTAAAAGTATTTCCTTCAAACTCAGAGAATACCTGTACAGGTTTTATTCGTTTAATGATATATGGAAAAATGTTTCGCAATTCATTGGTTTCTAAAAATTCAGGATTATACTGAAAGAAACTTTTTCGTTGATCCAAATCGTAACCTAACTTTCCAACCTCATAATCAAATAGCTTTACATTTAAGATAGTATTTTTAGCCATAATGGTTAATATAAGGAGCGATTAGTATTTTTTTCATTATAAGCTTTTACACCTTTATAAAACTTCTCCAAATCATCGAAATGGTGGGCAATTTTTAAAATGGTATCAATTGTTGAGTTTTTACCACTTTCAAATTTTTGAATAGTATATCGGGATATTCCCAGTTGATCAGCCAATTCTTGCTGGCTTAATTCAAAACGACCTCTCTGAAGTTTGCACCATTTACCTAGTTCTTCTTTGGTTTGCTTTATAGTGACGAGTTCGAGCATAATGTATGTTATAATAAACAAATATAGCTAAAAATCTTAATATGTGTATTATAATAAACCCAGTAATTAGGTTTATTCTGTCTTTTGCCCCATATCTACCATAACCTTGCGCCGGATCCTATGCTGTTTTTATAGTATACGGGAAGTTAAGCGTTAAGTAAAAACAGCATAGGTCGCATAGGATTGTGGTTCTTTTATTTGATCTATTTAACAGCATTAGCCGCAAACTAAGAATCATTGTTCTTATTTATAAAAATCAGGATGTGTATCAGTAGACTCCGAGCCCATCCAACAAGTATCCGAAAAATGAAACAGCGGTTAAAACAGCTTACATCAAGGAACAATGGATGGGGTGAAGACCAGAGAAAGGAAACACTCAACCACTACGTTAGAGGTTGGATGAACTACTTTAAAATGGCAGATATAAAAAGCCTGCTGAGAAACATAGATCGCTGGTATCGTCGACGTCTAAGGATGTGTATCTGGAAACAATGGAAACGCATTCGCACGAAAGAAAAGATGCTTATCAAGCTTGGCTTGAACAAGTGGAAAGCGTGGGAATATGCCAACACGAGGAGAAGTCACTGGCATATCGCCAACAGCTTTATCCTCACAAGGACCATTACCACGCACAGACTGAGAAAGGCTGGCTACCCTTTTCTGCTGGATTATTATCTTAAAGTTAGAACGTAAATTAGGGAACCGCTCAGTACGGATCCGTACGCTGAGTGGTGTGAGAGGACAGATAGGGAACAATAATCTTAATAAGATAATCCCTATCTTCCTACTCGATTTTGAATGCTGAGTATTCTAAATAGATGTACTCGAACCTTCAGGTGGGTAACTGGATTTGTTTTTTAATGCGTCAATTTGTTCGCGGGTAAATTGCGGAAGTGGCATTTCTCTTTCTTTCTTCAAGTTTTCAACTACGGCTTCTGCTTCAGCAGTTTTTTCTTTAGAAAGTCCCTGGTCTTTTCCGAAGTAAATAGTTTGCGATGGGAAAGCGAAATCGGTACCACTACGGTCTACAACATCCATCATTCGTAGCATGAGATCTTCACGAATTTCCAGGAATCCATTATAATCCTTAGCTTCCAAATAGGCGAAAATTTCAATATCCAGTGAATGGGCTCCAAAACCAATAAACCTAATTCTAGCCGGTTCTTCATAGACCTTAGGGTGCGCATAAAGCACTTTTCTCAATTCGGTAAGTAAATAGCGTAGCTGATCTGGCGATGTTTCGTATCTAAAATTTAAAACACTTATAAATCTAAACCTGTCCCTGTGGGCATAATTCTCAATCGTGTCAGATGAAAATGCTCCATTGGGAATGGTAACTACGGTGCGGTCTAAAGTTCTAATTCTGGTAGATCGAATACCAATCTTTTCAATTGTTCCAGTGATTTGCCCCACCCGGCAAAAATCGCCAACACGAATGGGCCTGTCGGCAATTAGGGTCACACTTCCCACAAAATTTTCTATCGTTTTTTGAGCTCCCAGGGCAAGAGCAATACCACCAATTCCCAGGGCGGCCAAACCGGTAGTTACATCAATGCCAATTGCCCCTAAACTAAATATTATACCAAAAATAACAATTGCGATCTTAGCCGCCCGCTGCAGAAATAATACTATTGAAACTCCCGCCGGATTTCCGCGTAATAACATTTTTTCCTGACTAAATTTTCCTATAAAATCTGATAGTCGCCAGAGGAGAATAAGAACAGCTACAATACCAACTATAATGGTGATAGCACTAAATTTTTGACGCAAAATAATAGATAGTTCCAGGTTTCTTGAAAATGCAACAAAAATCCAGACGGCTACATATAATTTTAAGGGAAGTTTTACCGCGGTAATTATTCCTGAAATGGGTTCTTCTCTAATCCTTTTCCAAAGTTTTTTTAATAGAAAAATTATTGAAGAAATAATCAAAAAAGAAATAAGATAACTTAATCCAATAAGTAATAAGGCCACAATCCATTGTCCGGCAGGTACCCCACCCCAAAGATATTTATTAAGAAATCCCGGAATTATTTGGTCTACAAAAGCCGAATTTTGAAGGCTAACCGAACTTATGGCTTCGACTGTTTCAGCTGAAAAAAGCCAGATTCCATTTCCGGTTTCATCATCGTGCCGTTTTAGAAAAATCTCAATCAATTCATCGTCAGGGCTTACACTTCCTACTTTCTCCAGTTTTGGTTCAAAATCATCATCGGTTTTTCCCTTGGGATCATCGCTTATTAGATAATAGGGGAGCATACTTCCCTTTTGGTCAAATAGGCGTTGCAAAACCAGGACCACCCGTTCTTTCTCTTCTTCAGAAGTAATATTTCCCGGGAAATTGAGGTATCTCGAGGCGCGATTATAATTTTGCCCGGCCACAGCATTTATAAACCCAGTTACCGTACCACGTGGGGTTCTTCTGCCTAAAATATCTTCAGGAATTTCCTGGGCATCAGCTTCATTATTTTGACTATTCCCTAACGGAAACTGGGCGTTAGCAGGTATACTGCTAATGAATAGGAAAGCGATTAAGAATATGAATTTTACATAAAAAGGCTTGAATTCTCTCTTCATAACTGGGAAATTGGCTAAGTTAAACCGAAGATACTAAATTGTAAAGATTATAAGGTTTTACAAACCTTACGGGTAATTAAATTCTTTAAAGTTTAAGAATATTTTCTGAAAAGTTGATTTCCAAATAACGCTCTTATTCGCTACATTCGGTTAATATGGTTTTCTTCGAAATTAATAACCCGGGGCTTTTCTTTATTTGTGTGCTTATCTTTTTTGCCGCGGTTTTTCTAAGATATTTAATTTCCGCGGGAATATTCTACTGGTATTATTATAGACTGAAAAGTGAAAAATTCAGCAATAAAAGGTTAAGTAAACGTGGTTTTAGAAAAGGGCAGTTAAAAAAGGAAATTTACTGGAGCATGTGGTCATCGGTGATTTTTGGCTTTTTTGGCGCGCTTACCTATTTTCTTTGGCAAAAAGGCTTTACTGCAATTTATTTGGAGCTAGATAAATTTGGATTATGGTATTTACCGGCCAGTTTTATTTTACTTTCTCTGCTTCACGAAACTTATTATTATTGGGTGCATCGCTGGATGCACAAGCCAAAAGTTTTTAGGAATATTCATAAAGTGCATCACGATAGTTTAGTGCCCAGCCCATGGACGGCTTTTTCCTTTCATCCGTGGGAATCGCTGCTAGAAGCTATAGTAGTTCCGGTAATTCTACTCTTTCTGCCCGTTCATCCCATTGTGATTGGTGTTTATTTGATTTTTATGACGCTTAGCAGCGTGATAAATCATTTGGATATTGAAATTTATCCTAAAGCTTTTATGAATAGCCGCTTCGGAAAAATGTTTATTGGTGCCACGCACCATCATTTTCATCACGCCGAGTTTAAAACTAATTTCGGACTTTATTTCACTTTCTGGGACAGATGGATGAATACCGAAAGCAACTCAAAAATTTCTTCGGAATAAGGTGCTAAGAACTTTTCCCCGTCATCCTGAACTTGTTTCGGGATCTAAGTTATGGGTATTTTAGTCCTGTTAGAATTTGAAACATGTTCAGTTCAACGGTTGATTTATTTATAAATAACAATTCTTCCTTTCCTATATTTCAAACATTTTCTCAGGTTTCCTTATCTTGAAGCCAAAATAAAAAATTCATGATAAGAAAATTACCTATTCTGGGGTTGGCCGCAATACTTGCAACTGGCTGCGGAAGTGAGAAATCTGTTTTTAGTAGTAAAGAGAAGTCGGCTGAAAACACTTCAAAAAAATCTACAAGCAGACTCAAATCCTACGATGAAGTCATCACTTCAGAAGCTGAATCTGATGAAGGACTTTTTACAACACATTTTGTAGATGATAAACTTTACTTTGAAATTCCTGTAGATTTACTGGAGAAAGATATGCTATTGGTAAGCCGTATCGCCGGTGTGCCCGATGGTTATGGCGGCGGTTATGTGAATGCCGGTTCTAAAGTTAACGAGCAGGTAGTGCGCTGGACGAAACGAAAAGGAAATATTGATGTAAAGGTGATTAGTTTTGAAAATATGAGCGATGAAGAATCGCCTATTTACAAATCGGTGCAGGCCAATAATTATTTCCCGATCCTCTTTAGTTCAGAAATTGAAACTTATAACGCAGATTCCACAAGTGTGGTAATTGAGGTAAGTGATTTGTTTGAAAACGAGGTGCAAGCTATTAATGGACTTTCTTCTTCTCTTCGGAAACGTTATAAAGTAAAGAAACTGGACCAGAGCAGGTCTTATATAGAGTCTGCCAGTTCTTACCCAAAAAACGTAGAGGTAAAACACGTAATGACTTACGAGGCTGAAGAGCCGCCAACACGCGACCAGGCTGGGACTATTTCTATGATGATGAATCAATCTATGATCTTGTTGCCAGACGATAAAATGCAGCCAAGAATTGCAGATCATCGAGTGGGCTGGTTTACTATAGATAAATACGATTATAATTCAGAAGAATTAAAAGCCGATGATTATGAACTGATTCGCCGTTGGGAATTAGTGCCTAAAGATATTGAAGCTTACAAACGTGGTGAACTGGTAGAGCCTGAAGAGCCTATAGTTTATTATTTAGATCCTGCCACGCCTGAAAAATGGCGCCCTTATTTTAAACAGGGAATTGAAGACTGGAATGTGGCTTTTGAAGAAGCAGGATTTAAAAATGCGATTATCGCTAAAGATCCGCCAACCAAAGAAGAAGATCCCGAGTTTAGCCCTGAAGATGTGCGTTACTCGGTGGTGCGTTACGTAGCCAGTACTACCAGGAATGCGGTGGGGCCTTCGGTAACCGATCCGCGAACCGGGGAGATTATTGAAAGTGACATTATTTGGTATCATAATCATTTGCGTTCTTACCGAAACCGGTATATGATTGAAGCCGGAGCGCAAACCGAAGATGCCAGGACTTTAAATACCCCCGAAACTGAAATCGGAGAAATGATGCGTATGGTAATTGCTCACGAAGTTGGCCACGCGCTTGGACTTCCGCATAATATGAAAGCGAGTTCTGCTTACCCAACAGATTCGTTAAGATCGGCTGAGTTTACCCAGAAATATGGTTTAACGCCATCTATCATGGATTATGCAAGGGTAAATTATGTTGCGCAACCGGAAGATGAAGGAGTGAGATATATTAGAATGATGGGACCTTATGATTTATATGCCATCAACTGGGGTTATAGATATTTGCCTGAAGCCGAGTCCGCCGAAGCGGAAAAAGAAAAATTAGATGAATGGATTTTAGAAAAAGCTGGAAATCCATGGTATGAATTTGGAAATGGTTATGGCGGAGTAGATCCACAATCGCAGCGAGAAAGTTTGGGAGATGACCAGGTGAAAGCCAGTGAATACGGATTGGCGAATCTTAAAAGAGTAGTGCCAAACTTAATTGAGTGGACTTCTAAAGACGGTTACGGTTATGACGATCTTGAAGAAGTGTACAGAGAGTTAACTTATATGTGGAGAGGTTATGTATCTCACGTGGTCGCCAATGTTGGCGGGGTTTACGAAACTCGTAAAACCTCTAATCAGGATGGCGTGGTTTATGAAAATGTTCCGAAGGAAAAGCAGGAAGAAGCTGTGAACTTTTTAGTTAAAGAGGCTTTCACAACACCAGATTGGTTGCTTAACCAGGAAATTTTAAACCGAATTGAAGCTTCGGGAGCTATAGAACGAGTGCAGAATTTGCAGACTCGTACCTTAAGTAGTTTGCTGGATGAAGATCGTTTAAACAGAATGATCTCCAATGAAGAAGTAAATGGTGATAAAGCCTATTCCGCGGTGAATTTAATGAGCGATTTACGAAAAGGTATTTTCAGCGAACTTTATAATCGAAATAAGGTTGATGCTTACCGGAGAAACCTTCAGCGTTCTTATGTAGATATTGCTTCAGAATATCTTAAAAAATTAAATGCTGAAGATAACGAAGCTTTATTGAAATCTGATATTTTACCTCTTATGCGCGGTGAAATGCAAACATTAAAGCGTGAGATAAATCGTAGAAAATCTGGAGTGAATCATTCATTGACTCAATATCACTGGGAAGATTTAATCGCCAGGATAGATGCTGCCTTAGATGTAGAATCTTAATTTTTAGCAGCAAAATCCATAGAAACCCCGAAAAGCGTAAACGTTTTTCGGGGTTTTATTTTTTGCTCAATATTCTGTCCCGACGCTTCGGGATCATTTTAGAATCTAAGTTGTTGCTTTCTGTGATGAGTTTATAAATTTCTGAATTTGTTCCATTTCTTTAATCGAATTGGTTGGAATATGTCTTGCTTTGCCGTTTTTAAGTTTTAGGCTTAAGCGTTTTCTTCCGAAGAAATTTTTTAGAATAGGATGCTGAATTTCATCTAAAGGAATCACTTCTTTAGTGCTAAGATTAGTGAAATAATACAATGTAAAAAGCGACACGAGACCAATCGGAATCCAAAGCCAGGTGAGAAAATCCCAGTTGGCTACCGGAGTTTTAAAAACCCGGAGTAACATTTGAAATATATTTGTAAACATCACGAATTTTAGCATCCAATAGGTGATTTTGATATTATCATCAATTTTTAGCTGCCTGTTCTCCTCGTCTAATTTTATCTTCATTGATCCAACAAAAATTTTAGTGAAAATACTAAAATTTCATAATGAATTTTAATTTTATAGGATTACCAATTATTTTTCTTTGGTTAACCTCATAAATATTGCATTTTTCTTATTGCGAAGGAAGCTTTACAGCGTATCTTTATGGCGTTAAAGTTACCTATAAACTTTAGCTCCAAAAGCGAGCATATGCAGAAGCCCCCCAGGTATGAAATTTTACTAGCCGAAGACAATTCACTTATTTTAAAGTTAGAATTAAGAAGTTTAAAGAAATTAGTGAATTGCCCAATAAAAGGCTTCTGGCAGGGTGGCGAATTAATAGATCACCTAAAACAAACTGCAAACTCAGAGCATTTAAAACTTATTTTTTTAGATCTAAATATGCCACGGGTAAATGGCTGGGATGTTTTGGATTTTCTTGAAAATT
This sequence comes from Salegentibacter agarivorans, assembly GCF_900113135.1. Classification (GTDB taxonomy): domain Bacteria; phylum Bacteroidota; class Bacteroidia; order Flavobacteriales; family Flavobacteriaceae; genus Salegentibacter; species Salegentibacter agarivorans. The sequence goes on from NZ_FOOH01000003.1 coordinate 11,158, forward strand.
TTAAATATAAAAATTCTATTTATGTAGTTATACTAAGTGCTTCTATGTATGAACCAGACCAAAATCGAGCTTTAAAATACAGTAGGGTTATTGGTTACTATGATAAATTTTTAGATACTCAGGAGCTTTCCGAAATTTTAGACCAGGAGGTTTTAAGAAACACCTTTAATTTTGAATTTAAGGAAGAATTAGAAGAAGGTGAAAGACCTCATGCGATTTAACTTAAGACTTAATCACCTAAAAATCTATTGTACCGGAAAATCGAAATAAGTTTCAGGATATGGTTCATTTCTCAAGGTATAATGCCACCACTCTTCGGGATAGGGCCGAAAGCCATTTTTAATCATTATTCGCTTCAATAACGAACGGTTAGCTCTTTGTTCTTTAGTGATTTTATTTGTGTTGTGGTGAGAAATATCTCCGAAGAAATCATAACCACTTCCCATATCTAACTCCTCTCCGGTTTGGATATTAATAATAGTAAGATCTACAGTGCTGCCTCGGGAATGCCCCGATTTAGTAGCGATGTAACCTAGCTGAAACAGGTCTTTTTTGGCAACATTTGGATAGAATTTTTGTTTGGTAAGCGTGTCTGCAGGAATTCTAGCCCATTCAATGAAATGGTTAACCGCTGTTTGCGGACGGTATGCATCAAATATTTTGAAACAATAACCTTCTGCCATTAAATCTTTTTGAGCTTTTTGCAGTGCAGTTGCAGCCGCTTCGGTTAAAATGGCTACCGGCTTTTGGTAGGCGTTTACCGGTTTTCCGATAAAATTATTACTTCCGGCATATCGAATGTCAAGCTTAATATCAGGTATTTTCTCTTTGAGGTAAATAAAGCCTTCCGGTAGCTTTTTATCCTGGGCCGTGACGAAATTAAAACTAATTAAAATTAATAAAAGGTAGGTTAAGCTTTTCATTTGTATTCAATTTTAAGCCAAGTTACTTAAAATATTATTCCCTGATATTCCTCATATTATTTTGGTATTTAAAAGGCTAATTTTAAGCTGTTTAATTTAAATAATCAAGCCATGGAATTAAAAGGTAAAGTAGCGCTCATAACTGGAGCAGCGTCGGGAATTGGAGAAAGTACAGCTTTGCTTTTTGCAAAGGAAGGTGCCCGGGTTTTTCTAACCGATATAGATATTGAAAAAGGAGAGAAACTGGCGAAGAAAATTAATGAGGATGGTGGAGAAGCTGTATTTTTTAAGGCAGATATTTCTAAAGCCCAGGACTCTGAAAACAGTGTTATTCAGGCAGTAAAGAAATTCGGTAAATTAGATATTGCAGTGAATAATGCGGGAGTGGGAGGGCCACAACACCCCGTGGGCGAATATCCGGTTGAAGGCTGGGATAAGGTGATTGCTATAAATCTTTCGGGCGTTTTCTACGGGATGAGATATCAAATTCCAGAAATGCTTAAAAATGGTAAAGGTTCAATTATAAATGTGGCTTCTATTTTGGGAAGCGTAGGTTTTGCGAATTCGGCAGCATATGTTGCGGCAAAACACGGGGTGGTAGGTTTAACAAAATCTGCAGCCCTGGAATATTCTGCCAAAGCTATAAGGGTAAATTCTGTTGGCCCTGCGTTTATAAATACCCCAATGTTAAAAGATTTAGATAATGATTTGTTATCGCAGTTGGTAAATGCACATCCAATTGGGAGATTGGGAGAGGCAGATGAAGTAGCCCAGTTATTTTTATGGCTGGCAAGCGAGAAGTCGTCTTTTGCTACTGGCGCTTACTATCCTATTGATGGTGGGTATTTAGCGCAATAATTCTTTTTAAATTAATTGCTTAAGAACCGATGAAAAATTATTTTCGTCGGTTTTTTTATTGAAGTTTGTTTCTCCTTTTTATGAGCTATAACTTTATGATTTTCATAAGAAATAGAAAAGGAAATTGCTGTTTTAAAATAGTAATTTAGTGGCTTTAATTTAGCACATTTAAACTGAAGATTTAGATAATATTTATGGTAGAATCTGACACCTCTAAACTTCCTAAAGAGGAATTAGCCAATCTTAAAAATTATGCCAGCGGATTACTTAAAACCGTTAGAGAACCACTATTGGTATTGACTGTAAACCAAAATGTAGTGGCATACAACGCTAATTTTGAGAAAAAATTTAAAATTAGTGAAAAAGAGGAAGGGGTTTCAGTTTTTAATTTTAATCAGAAACAATTAGATACTGCTGAATTTAGAGAAATTCTGAAAGAGCTTCAAAATGGAGAGAAATCTATTTCTGATAGAATTGTAGCGCTACATTTTTCCGAAAATACAAAAAAGAAATTCTCTGTAAATGCTTCTTTACTTTCACTGCCAGCTACAAATCCGTTAATTCTTATAAGTTTTAAAAGGCTTAAATCAACTGGCAGGTTATCCCGTCAGGAAAAAGTTTTTAATAGAATTGTAGACAATATTCTTTCTAATGCGCCAGCTGCAATTTGTATTCTTAGAGGGCCCGAGCATACTTTTGAGGTAGCAAATGAAAATTATCTTAAATTAATTGGTAACAGGAATATTATAGGGAAAACGGTAAAGGAAGCCCTGCCAGAGGTAGGGAATCAAGGTTTTATAGATCTTTTAGATACCGTATACTCAACAGGCGAACCATATATTGGTAACGAGCTTGCTATTAATCTTCAGGACAAAAAGGGGGAATTTAAAAATTCATTTCTCAATTTTGTTTATGAACCCACCCGGAATAAAAAAGGTAAAATAGATGGTGTTTTTGTCCATGCTATTGATGTGACCGAGCAGGTCCTGGCTCGTAAAAAGATTGAAGAAAATGAAGACCGGTTAAAAGAAGTTATTGATGCCGTTCCTGCAATTATTTGGATTACCAATGATCAAGGAGAAAGTACCTTTTTAAATAAAAATTGGTATTCCTATACTGGTCAAAAAGTGGAAGCTGCAAAGGTTTTTGGTTGGTTGGAAACAATTCATCCTGAAGATTATGATGGAGCTAAAACGAGTTTTCTTGAAGCGCAAAAAGAAAGAAAACCATACAGCTCTACCTTTAGGCTTCAAAGTGCAAAAGGGGATTACCGTTGGGTTATGGATAAAGGAAGCCCCAGGTTTGACGCGAACGGGGAATATGAGGGGATGATAGGTACGGTAATAGATGTGCACGACGAAAAAATAAAAGAAAACCTGGTGCGGGAAAAAGAACACCGCATGCAGGGAATTGTAAAAGAAGCTACGGTAGCAACCGCTATTTATACCGGGATAGACATGAATATTGAGCTGGCTAACGATGCCATGCTTAAACTTTGGGGAAAAGATACTTCGGTTATAGGAAAACGCTTAGCCCAGGCTCTTCCCGAGTTAGACGGACAACCTTTTTTAGAATTACTTAGAAATGTTTATAGAACCGGCGAAACCTATTGGGGAAAAGAAGATAAAGTAGATCTTCTTATAGATGGTGAAATGCAAACCGGTTTTTACAATTTTACTTACAAACCATTGCGGGATAAAAACGGGGAGATCTACGGGATTTTAAATATGGCAATAGATGTAACCGAATCTGTGAAGTCTAAAATGCTATTAAAGGAAAGTGAATTTCATTTTAGGCAAATGGCCGATTTAATGCCTGGAATGGTTTCAAAAACCGATGCCCGTGGAAATGATATTTATTTCAATAAAAACTGGTTAGATTTTACAGGGCAGGCAAGTGAAAGCCTTAAGAAAATTGGCTGGGTAGAATTTATTCATCCCGATGAAAAACAAACGTATTTAGAAGCCTGGGAAAATTGCCTTGACACCGGCTGCGATCTTGAAATGCAACTGCGTTTAAAAAATAAAGAAGGAAAATATATTTGGCATCTAAGCAGGTGTGAAGCGGTTAAGGAAGACGATGGCTCCATAAAAATGTGGATTGCCGCAAATACCGAAATCGATAAAATTAAGGAAGAGGAAAAACGTAAAGAAGAATTCCTTAAAATGGTTAGTCACGAGTTAAAAACCCCGGTTACCTCTATAAAAGGTTATGTACAATTATTATTAAGCTTACTTAAAAAACAGGGGGAAGCAGAAGCTTCTAACCTACCATTAAAACCTTCCTTAGAACGTATAAATCACCAGGTTTCAAGATTAACAAGATTAATTTCAGAAATACTGGATCTTTCCAGAATACGGGAAAATCAGTTGGAATTAAAGAAGGAAGAATTCAATTTAAATGAACTGGTTGCCGAGACTATTCAGGATATAAATTATACCAATACACAGCATAAAATAGACCTGGAAAGTGAAGTGCAGGCTATGGTAGTGGCAGATAGGGATCGTATTGGGCAGGTAATTATTAATTTAATAATAAATGCCATAAAATATTCACCTGGCAGCCTCAATATTAACGTAAAGATCGTAAAGAAAGCCAGCGATAAAATAAAAGTAATTATAAAAGATTACGGTATTGGAATTAGTACCGAAAACCATAAAAAAATCTTTAAAAGATTTTATAGAGTGGGGGTTAAAAGTGAAGAGACTTATTCAGGTTTTGGTATAGGATTATATTTGGCGAATGAAATTATGGAAAGACATAATGGAGAAATAGAAGTGAAAAGCAAATTAGGCGAAGGTTCAGAATTTTCATTCATTCTGGATGCTGCGCAAATTACCTCTTAATATATAAATATGCAGAAAAATACAAAGATTCTGGTTGTAGATGATGATTCGGGAATTGGTGAAATGTTAAAAACATTACTGGAATTTTACGGTTATGAAGTAATTGTAACCGAAAAGCCATTATTGGCTGAAGAATTAATCCAGCGGGAAAATATAGATATCGTACTTTTAGATATGTTAATTTCTGGCGTTGATGGCACCGATGTTTGCGCCGGAATAAGAAAAAATTCCGAGATTGAAAAAACTCCTGTTCTTATGATGTCGGCCTTGCACGATGCCGGTCCAAAATGTAAAGATGCAGGCGCTAACGATTTTATTGCAAAACCTTTTGAAGTAGAAGACCTTACCGAAAAGATAGAAAAAATACTTGGCGCACAAAAAGAATAGAATACATTTCTTTTGTAGATATGGAATTTATCCAATAAATTTGATTAATATTGGATAAATTCCTAAACATTAGAAATTATGGGCCAGCCTCCATCTATAGACATCAAACATTTTAAAGAAGTAAGGGAAGAAAATAACTTTACCCAATCTGAATTTGCCGAGCTTTTAGGGATAAAAAACTCAACAGCCGATATTGAACGCGGACGTACCAAACTTTCTGGAAAAGTGGTCGCCGAGCTTTTAAGTCAGTTTGGAATAAACCCTCTATGGCTATTTGGGCAGAGTGGTCAAAAGTATTTACAGTTAAGCAAAGGCGATGTGAGCCCTAAGGTTGTTACCGTAGATTCTTCAGATAATGAAAATATGGTAATGGTAAACCAAAAAGCGGCTGCCGGTTATCCTCATAACGTTCAGGATGTAGAATGGTACCAGCAATTACCAGCATTTGATATTCCCCTGCCGGAATTTAGAAACGCCACCTATCGTGGGTTTCAAATTGAAGGAGATAGTATGTTGCCCAACTATTATCCCAAAGAATGGGTTTTGGCCAAAGCGGTACCAGATTTAGACCAGGCGAGTAATAATAAAATTTATGTGGTGGTTTTACAGGATTCTGTGCTGGTTAAAAAACTTCAAAAACTGCCCGATGCTTCTAAAATCCTTTTAATTTCATTAAATGAAGAATATCTTCCTATAGAAGTAAATATTAATGAAGTACAGGAACTCTGGCAGGTAAATTCTAAACTTACCTTTAATTTAGACAACCCTTCTGAAAGCGGACTGTTTAGAGAATTAAAGCAATCTATGGAAGATCTTAAACGGGAACTAAAATCGTTTAAAAAGCAAGCATAAAAAAAATCCTTTTTGAATTTAATCAAAAAGGATTTTCTCTTTGGTTGGTTAATTTGTTAGATCCTACATGTCGTCTGTAGCATCTTCTACTTCATCTCCTACGTCTTCTGCAGCGTCTTCAACATCGTCTGCAGCTTGTTCCACACCAGATTTTTCTTCTCTACAAGAAGTAAAAACCGCAGCGGTACTAAAGGTAATAGCGAGCATTAAAATTAATTTTTTCATAGTTCTAAGTTTAGTTAATTATTAATAGAATTAATAGTCGTCGTTACCTTCAACTTCATCCTCAACTTCGTTGGCAGCATCTTCCACTACTTCACCGGTTTCATTAGCTGCATCTTCAACAGCGTCTCCGGCATCGTTAGCGGCATCTTCAATGTCATCTCCAACATTATCCAAATCATCCTCCATCTCGTTCATTTCGCCTTCCATTTCTCTTTCCATTTCTCTTTCCATTTCTTCACCCTCCATTTCCATTTCGTTCTCTTCTTCATTAACCTCACGGCAGGAAGTAAAAGCTGTACTAAGGGTAAAAAACATAGCGAGCATTAAAATTGATCGTTTCATAAATTTGGTTGTTTCTAGTTTATTAAAGCAAAATTAGAAATGTAAAAGTGGATTTTAACAGAAACAATATTAAAATTTTCATAAAAAATAACGAAAACACTTCCTTTAAACCTGTTTTATTGTTTTTGTTTAATTATCGTCAATTTTATCTAACTCTTCGTCTATTTCTTCATTTACTTTGCCGTCTACTTTTTCGCCTGCACGTTCCAGGATTCCTTTACGTTCTTCTTCAGGCTCTGCTGCTTCCTCTTTTTCAACTTCAACTTCCCTAACCACGGTTTCTTTTTCTGTAGTTTCACGGCAGGAGGTAAAGCTCACAGCGGTAAACAGTAAAATTACTCCAGTAATAAGTACTCGTTTCATAATGTTTAGTTTATTAATTTATATGTCGAAATTACAATATAAATGTTAGCTGTATTTATTTTTTAGGAAACTTTAGCTAAACCCGGGTAAACGCTTTAGGTAATTAATTACGGTTTGGGTAGCCCCGGTATTACTATTAATAAAGTGTCCGGCAATCATTCCGGTTTTTTCTCTGTAGTCTTTATTAGCAACTAACTTTACTAATACCTCGTTAAATTCTGAAGAATTTTCTACTGAAAATAAACCGGCAAGCTGCCGTAACCGAATAGCTTCCGGGAAGTTTTTATAATTCTTCCCTATAATAACAGGAATTCCGAAGGTTGCGGGTTCTAAAATATTATGAAGTCCCGAAGTTCCCGCAGCGCCGCCTACATACGCAATACTGGCATAACTGTAAACCTTGCCCAATAAACCTATGGTGTCTAAAATTAATACCTCAAAATTTGCCAGGTCGTGGTTCTCCTTTTTTGAATATCGAATAGTTCTCTTCTTAATTTTTTGCTCCAGCACCTTTATTTTTTCTTCCTTAATCTCGTGAGGTGCGATTATTATCTTTATTTCTGCTGAGGTTTTATTGATAAATGGAAGCAAGATTTCTTCGTCTTCAGGCCAGGTACTTCCAGCAACGAGACAGGTTTCATTATTTATAAATTCTTCGGCAAAATCGAGCTTATTATCATATTGTATTTGCCTTGATACGCGATCAAATCGCGTGTCACCGCTTAGGGTAATATTATTAAAACCAATAGATTTAAGTAATTCTACTGAAGCTTCATTTTGCACAAAAAAATGATCAAATCTTGAGAGGGCTTTCCGCATAAGTCCGCCATAAGGTTTAAAATATATTTGGTTTTCTCTAAAAGCTCCCGAAACCAATAAACTTTTAATATTTCGGTTATCCAATTCGGTTAAGAAATTTGGCCAGATCTCATATTTAATAAAAAATGCAATTTTTGGCTTAACTAGCTCAAGAAATCGATTTGCGTTGCCCGGGGTGTCCAGCGGCAGATAGGTAATTACATCTGCCAGCGGATGGTTTTTCTTGTTTTCGTAACCCGAAGGAGAAAAAAAAGTAATCAATACTTTATACTTGGGAAATTCCTTTTTTACCTCTTCAATAATGGGCAAAGCCTGTTCAAATTCGCCCAGGGAAGCCGCATGAAACCATAAGTATTGAGAAGCAGGATCTATTTCAGCCTCTAATTTATCAAAAACCGATTTTCTGCCCTCGGTAAACAATTTGAGTTTATGATTAAACCTGCCTACCAGCGGTAATGCTTTTCCGGCAATTTTCGTAGCTAAGTTGTAAAGTGACTTCAAAATAACTTGTTTCTTATGCGAAAATAGGCCTTTAATTAAAATTGATTGGCAATAGGGAGCTTATTTCGTATTTTCGTGACTCTAAAAAAACACATGAAACCGGCATTATGCGGGTCCCAAATAATGGCAGTAAATGAACAGAATCATTAGTCCCTGCTAATTTAAATTGGGAAGAAAAAATATAGATAGATGAGAAAGATACAGATGGTTGACCTTAAAGGTCAATATGATGGAATAAAAGATCAGGTAAATTCTTCTTTTCAGGAAGTTATAGAAAATGCGGCATTTATTAATGGTCCTGAAGTTCAGCAATTTCAAAAAGATTTAGAAGAATATCTCCAGGTTAAGCACGTAATTCCCTGTGCCAATGGGACCGATGCTCTACAGATAGCGATGATGGGTCTTGATCTAAAACCGGGAGACGAAGTAATTACTGCCGATTTCACTTTTGCGGCTACCGTTGAGGTGATAGCGCTTCTTCAGTTAACCCCTGTGCTTGTAGATGTTGAACCCGATAGTTTTAATATAGACCCCGAAGCCATAAAAAAGGCAATCACGCCAAAAACCAAGGCCATTGTTCCTGTTCATCTTTTTGGTCAGGCTGCCAATATGGATGCGATTATGGAAATTGCCAAAGAGCACAATCTTTATGTAATTGAAGATAATGCACAGGCCATTGGAGGGAATTATCATTTTAAAAACGGCGAAACTCAAAAAACTGGTGCAATTGGCCATATTGGTGCTACTTCTTTTTTTCCTTCTAAAAATTTAGGGTGTTACGGTGACGGTGGTGCTATTTTTACCAATGATGATGATTTGGCGCACACTATTCGAGGAATTGTAAATCACGGTATGTACGAGCGTTATCATCACGATGTAGTGGGAGTTAATTCCCGGTTAGATAGTTTGCAGGCGGCAGTTTTACGAGCCAAACTTCCAAAATTAGATTCGTATAATGAAGCCAGAAGAAAATCTGCCAATAAATATTCTGAAGCTTTTAAAGGCCAGGAAGATATAATTACACCGGTACTACTAGACAAAGAAGATACTCACGTTTATCACCAATATACCTTGAAAATTAAAAACGGAAAACGTGATGCCCTGGCAAAGCACCTGCAGGAGAAGGGAATTCCATTCGGAATTTATTATCCAATTCCCCTACATAAGCAAAAAGCCTACACAGATTCAAGATATAATGAAGCCGATTTCCCGGTGACCAATCAATTGGTTCAGGAAGTACTTTCCTTACCAATGCATACCGAATTGGATGATGAACAAATTGAGTATATTACCGCTACCATCAAGAATTTTTTAGACACTTAAATTTTTAATATGAAAAAACTTTTAATTTTTTGCTTCGGAATATTCTTATCTGCAGGGCTTCAGGCACAGGATTTCTACATACAGGCCGGGAAATTGGTAGATACAAAATCAGGAAAAGTACTAACTGAAAAAACAATAATTGTTTCTGAAAAAAGGATTAAAAGTATAGAAAACGGATTTGTAAATCCGGAAAGTGAAAATGATTCACTAATAGATCTACGTGATAAAACCGTGCTTCCGGGGCTAACCGATATGCATGTGCATCTGGAAAGTGAAACAAATCCGCAAAAATATATGGAGCGTTTTATAAACGATCCAGAAGATGCGGCATTTAACTCGGTTGGTTTTGCTAAAACCACGCTATTGGCCGGTTTTACTACAGTTAGGGAATTAGGCGGAAGCGGGGTAAATATTGCCCTTCGCGATGCTATAAATAAAGGAAAAATTGACGGTCCTAGAATTTTTACCGCCGGAAAATCTTTAGCAACTACAGGAGGTCACGCCGATCCAAGCAACGGAATGAATAAGGAATTAACCGGAGACCCCGGGCCAAAGGAGGGTGTGGTTAACGGTCCTGAAGATGCTGCAAAAGCAGTTCGGCAACGTTATAAAAATGGTGCCGATTTAATTAAAATTACAGCTACCGGCGGAGTTCTAAGTGTAGCTAAAAGCAGTTCTAATCCGCAGTTTACCGAAGACGAAATAAGAACAATCGTAGAAACTGCAAATGATTATGATTTTCACGTGGCAGCGCACGCTCACGGCGATGAGGGGATGCAGCGCGCCATTAGAGCCGGTGTAAAAACCATTGAGCATGGTACAAAGATGAGCAAAGAAACAATGGATTTAATGAAAGAACACGATGCTTACCTGGTACCAACAATTACAGCCGGGAAAGAGGTGACTCAAAATGCCGAAATTGAAAATTACTATCCTGAGCTTGTAGTACCAAAGGCAAAGGAAATTGGACCTCAAATTCAGGATATGTTTGCGCGCGCCTATAAAAGGGGAGTAGGTATTGCTTTTGGTACTGATGCCGGAGTTTTTAAGCACGGTGAAAATGCGCGGGAGTTTGTTTATATGACAGAAGCCGGAATGCCGGCAATAGAAGCAATTCAAAGTGCTACAATTACGGCAGCTAAAATTTTAAAAATGGAGGATGAAATTGGTCAGATTGCCGAAGGCTTTTATGCCGATATTATTGCAGTAGACGAAGATCCAACCGAAAATATTGAGACTTTAAAAGAAGTGAAATTCGTAATGAAAGAAGGAAAGATTTATAAAAAATAAATTCCTTTATCACTTCCAGCGGAGTTGTGAAGTTTTTTCTGTAAACAGATAGAAATAAAAAATCCTGAAGTTCACAACTTCAGGATTTTTTACTTTCAGGAATTTCTTCTGTCTCTTGGAATCCAAGTTTCTACCGTCACGCTGAATTTATTTCAGGATCTAACGTATTAGAAGCTGAAACGCGTTCAGCTTGACGAAAGATTGTTATTCAGAAAGCCTACTTTAATTCTGATTTTTCAGTCCTAGATAGAAGCCGAAGCGGTTTCCATTTGTCGGTCTATTTTTTTAACTAACCCCTGTAAAACTTTTCCGGGGCCTACTTCGGTAAAATTAGTAGCACCGTCCTTAATCATATTTTGAACACTTTGTGTCCATTTCACTGGGGCGGTTAATTGAAAAACCAGGTTTTTCTTAATCTCTTCTGGGTCGGTTACAGCAAAAGTGCTCACGTTCTGATAGATTGGACAGGTTGGGGTATTAAATGTTGTGTTTTCTATTGCAGCAGCAAGTTCTTTTCGGGCTGGTTCCATTAATGGCGAGTGGAAAGCACCGCCTACAGGTAAGATCATTGCTCTTTTGGCACCGCGTTCTTTTAAAGTTTCACAAGCAGCTTCAACCGCTTTTATATCTCCAGAAATCACTAATTGCCCCGGGCAGTTATAATTGGCAGCTACTACAATTCCATCTGTTTCGGCGCAAACAGCTTCAACAACTTCATCTTCCAGGCCTAAAACAGCGGCCATAGTAGAAGGTTCTAATTCGCAGGCTTCCTGCATTGCCATAGCACGTTTATAAACCAGCTTTAATCCGTCTTCAAAAGAAAGGGTGTTATTGGCCACGAGTGCAGAAAGTTCACCCAGAGAATGTCCGGCAACCATATCTGGTTTAAAATCTTCGCCTAAAACCTTGCTTAAAATAACCGAGTGTAAAAATACGGCTGGTTGTGTAACTTTGGTTTGCTTTAGGTCTTCAGCAGTACCTTCAAACATAATATCGGTAATTGAAAAACCTAAAATTGCGTTGGCTTTTTTAAATAGATCCTGTGCTTTAGTAGATTTTTCAAAAAGGTCTAATCCCATTCCTGAAAACTGGGCTCCCTGACCGGGAAAAATATATGCGTTCATAATATTCAATTTAGATTCGGCTAAAATAGAAATAATAAAAAAGACCTCATAACAAATGCGCTGTTACGAGGTCTTTCCTTGAGAATTTCTAAATCTAAAGATTCAATTTTCCTTTTTCTCCAATATCTCCTTTTTTGTCACCGGTTACTGCTGCCGCTCCTATTTTTAAAAAGGTTACAAATTTATTTTGCTTGTTATCCCAAAAATAAGCTTCTTTTGGAACTACTTTTATTGCGGTTAAATTAGGATCATCTACCCCATTAAACCAGGCATCATCCATTTTTCCGTAGAATTCTTCTAAAACATTTTTATTGGTTTCTATAGTAGCTTTCCCGTAAATGCTTATAAATTCCATATCTGAGGTATCACTATATAGAAGTTGAACATCATTATCTTTGGCGATATCTCCATTATGGTCGCTATCCAGCCTGCTAAAGAACCAGATATTTCCTTCTTTATCTACCTCTTTGGTAGTCATTGGTACGGCACTTAAGGGTTTGTTGCCAAAATCTGTAACAAACATACAGGTTTTAATGTCTTTTACCATTGACTTCATTTTATCTAAAGCCTCGTCTTTATTCAAATTTTCAGTACTCATTTTTTTTAAGTTTAAGTTGGAAGTTTGAATTTAATGAGTATCCACGCCTATCTGCGCTAATAAACTCCTAAAAGAATAAAGTGTCCTGTTAAGAATTGTGAAATTAGCTGAATTGCTTAATAATACTGGTAACCTGAGCTTTATATCCGGCACCAAAAAGATTAAGATGAACCAATAAATAGTAAAGTTGCCAAAGCCGAATTCGTTCTTCGAAACCCGATACTAAAGGAAAATCCTTTTTGTAGCTATTAAATAATTCCTTATCAAATCCGCCAAAAAGTTGCATCATTGAAAGGTCCATTTCACGTGGAGCAAAAGCTGTGGCAGGATCTATAAGGCAGGGATCGCCATTTCCATTAACCAGATAATTACCACCCCAAAGATCACCGTGAATTAGCGAGGGTTTTTCATCTGGAATTATTGCTGAAATATTGCTGAAAAACGATCTAGTGACACCAAGGTCATAACCTCTATCTTTCGCTATCTTTAGTTGAGGTTCCAGTCGTTCAGAAATATAGAAGTTGGCTGCTGAGGCTGCAGCATTGTTTTGTTGCGGAAGACTACCAATATAATTATCCTGGTGAAATCCGAATTCCTCTGAAGTGGTTCTATGCAAAGCGGCCATTTGCTTTCCAAAATCTTCCCAGAAAGTGGAGGATTTGGCGGTACTCTCTTTGTATTCCAAAAGTAAATATGAAGTATTTTCAATTTTACCAATTCCCAGAATATTGGGAACATCAATTACTTTTGGTTTTTGAAGAGCTTCCAGGCCGGCTTTTTCGGCTTCAAACATTCCCGGGAACTTTTCAGCATTATTTATTTTTACTACCTGCTTTTTCTCTTCCGAAGTAATTAGGAAAACATCATTGATATCTCCACCGGTTAGTCGGTTAAATTTTGCGTTGTTTAGGTTATGTTCTTCAGCTATTTTATTTAGAATGTTATTTTCTAACATAGGTAAGGTAAGTAAAGGCGTAATCGTGTTTTTCGTCTTTCGGGTGAAAGTCTTCGGCTATTAACTTCCATTTTTCTTCATCTATTTCCGGAAAAAAAGTATCGGCTTCAAAAGTACCGTGCACTCTTGTTAGTTCAATTTTATCGGCCACGTCCATTCCTAATTCATAAATTTCACCGCCACCAATTATAAAAGGCTGTTCATCTTTTCTGGCAAATTCCAGCCCTTTTTCTAAAGAAGAAACCACGGTGGCATCTTTGTGCAGATAATTATCTTTTCGGGTAATTACAATATGGGTGCGATTTGGAAGTGGTTTCGGGAAAGTTTCAAAAGTTTTTCTTCCCATAATAATGTGATGCCCGGTAGTAAGTCTTTTAAAACGCTTAAAATCGTCTGGCAGGTGCCACACTAAATCCTGATCTTTTCCCAGCGCATTATTTTCCGCGGCAGCGGCAATCATTGTTATCATATTTTAAGTATTGTATGGTTGATCTGGCTTTTCGGGATCGTTAGTCTTTGGTTTAAAACGCTCGTTTCCGCTTTTTAATTCCGGCGTATTTTCTGGTTTTTGGGTAGTTTCTTTTTGCGGCGGATTTGCAGGAAAATCTTTCTCAACCTGCGTTTGCATTTTCGCAATTTTTTCTTTTTGTTTCTGTACTAATTTTGCCATTTGCTTATCCTGCCATTCTTTACCCAGGAATTTATTGGTGATAAAAACATTAAATACGTGAACCAAAAAGATAAACGCCCAAAGTAAAATGGCCCATACAAACCAGTTATAGCCCAATGGCATAAAATTCTCCTGATAGCCAATAACCACATTTAAAACGATGAGAAATACGGCCCCGATTAGAAATATTATAAAATGCTGAAATAATCTCTTTTTTTGCAGGGTGCGTTTACGTGCGTGTTCATAGAGTTCACGCTGTTCTGCATCGAGTTTGGAAGTGTTTTTCTTTTTAGAAAACATAATTAGAATTACTTTAGTGTCTATTCCAAATTTACAGTTTTTGTTAACAATTCGTAGAGGAAAATGGAGAATTTAAGAAAAGGCTTTCCGGTTTTAGAACAATATACCTATTTAAATACCGCGGCTTCGGGATTATTGCCGGAAGCGGTTTGGGAATTCAGGCAAAATCACGATTTAGATTTTCTTCTTGGAGCAAGCGTTTTTAAAGAGAAGCAAGCCGGGATTTTAAGCAAAACCCGGGAGCTTGTTGGCGAAACTTTTGTATGCCCACATACACAGGTGGCTTTAGTGCCCAATTTCTCTTACGGATTTAATACTTTGCTGGAAGGGCTTGAAAAACCTCAAAAAGCACTACTGGTTAAAAATGATTATCCGTCGCTAAACTGGGCCGTAGAATCCAGGGATTTTGAAATATCTTATGCTGAAATTAATGAAAGTCTAGAGAAAAATATCGCTGAAGCTTTCGAGAAACAGCAACCCGATTTCTTTGCTTTTAGCGTCGTACAATACATTAACGGAATTAAAATAGACCTGGAATTTCTTCAAAATCTAAAAAAGGAATATCCTGAAACATTATTTATAGCCGATGGAACCCAGTTTTGCGGCACTGAAGCTTATAATTTTAATGAGAGTGCTATTGATATTCTAATTTGCAGCACCTATAAATGGCTAAACGCCGGGTATGGAAATGCATTTATGCTCTTTAAAAAAGAAGTGGAAGGAAAGATTGCTCCAAAAGCTTTAGGTTTTGGTTCTTTACAGGGAAAATACAAAGCTCACGAGGGAAATTTTATAGGAAAGTTTGAGCCCGGCCACCAGGATACGCTGAATTATGGAAGTTTGGCCGAAGCTTTAAAACTGATTAAAAAGATAGGAATAGGTGAAATTTCATCGAGAATTAAGGCTTTAAGCAGGAAAGCTAAATCTGAATTTACCAAAATGAATCTCCTGGAAGAAAGCGTGGTAAATCGCGCTGAACATTCTTCTATCTTTAATATAAAAGGCAACAATAAATTGTTTGAATACCTAAGAAGCAAACAAATTATTACATCACAACGCGGAGAAGGAATACGCGTGAGTTTTCATTATTTTAATACTGAAAAGGAGCTGAATTTGCTTTTAAAGGAATTGAGGAATTTTGGGATCTGAATTTTTTATACTTTTTTCCTGAAAATATAATTTTTATAATATTTATTACTATCCTCAAAACTGGTTTGGATTTCTAATCCGGCTTCTTTTGCCAGCCACTCGACCACTGCATCATCGTATTTTTGTGAAATTTCGGTATGAATACTTTCCCAGGCATCAAAACTTACTTCTAAATCCAGTTTATTTATAGCCACTTTTTGATTCTCCTTGCTAACCAGGTAGCTTTTTGCAGTACCACTTTCAGGATCGTAAGTTTCCCAGTGAATAAAATTATCAGGATTAAAATTTGCATCTAATTCTTTATTGATTCGGTTCAATAAATTTTTATTAAAAGCTTCCGTAATTCCGGCTGCGTCGTTATAAGCATCTAATATTTTCTGAGGGTCTTTTTTCTGATCAAAGCCCATAAAAAGCATATCTTCTGATGACATTGCTTCCTGAATATTCCGAAGAAATTCAATGGCGTTTTCGTGTAAAAGATTACCAATATTAGAGCCTAAAACTAAAATTATCTTCCTGCGGCTACTATAATCGGCCAGGTTTTCCAGGGTTTTAAAATAGGTGCCCTGTTGGATTTTAACACTCACTTCTGGTATTTCGTTTTTTAAAGAGTTTTCCAGCTCCTTCAAAACACTTTGGCTAATATCAATAGGTAAATAATTAAAATCGTATTCCTTGTCTACCAGTTCTTTCAATAAAACTTTGGTTTTCTTGCCGTCTCCGGCGCCGAGTTCAATAAGGTCAAATCCGCCTTTTTTATTGATGATTTCAGCAATAGCCGACTTATGTTTTTTCAGAATATTTAACTCGCAATTAGTGAGATAATATTCTGGCATTGCCATTATTTGCTGAAAAAGTTTATCTCCTTTTTCATCATAAATATATTTTGAAAGTAAATATTTTGGAAAGCTGGTTAGGCCTTTGTACACGTCTTCTTCAAAAGCCGACTGAAATGTGGTTGGTGTGGTTTTCATTTAAATTTGTTGGTTATTTAGCCAATCTTAAGCCGGTGAATTGCCAGCGTAAATGTGGATGAAAAAAATTGCGATAAGTAGGGCGGGAATGATTTGGTGATGTGGCAACTGAAGAACCGCGAAGCACTTTTTGGCTTACCATGAATTTACCATTGTATTCGCCAAGTGCACCTTTGGGTTTAGTGTAATTAGGGTAGGGGGAATAAGCGCTCTCTGTCCATTCCCAGCGGGTGCCCCAGTTAAAATATTGCTGTGCGGTTTCCCATTCAAATTCGGTTGGTAATCTTAAATTTTTCCATTGGGCAAATGCAAAAGCTTCAAAATATGAAATGTGACTTAGTGGGGCTTCAGGCACCAGTTTTGTAAGTCCGTTTAATGTATATTGATGCCACTCTCCATCTATTTTATGCCAGTAAAATGGCGCTTCAATATTGTTATTGTTTACCCAATCCCAACCTTCGGCGTGCCAAAGCAAAACATCTTTATAAGCTCCGGCTTCTATAAATTCTATAAACTCGGCATTGGTAACCAATTTGTTCGAAATCTGGTAATCGTTTAAATAAACCTTGTGAACGCCCTGTTCATTGTCGTAGCAGAAATCATCGGTTTTATGGCCAACTTCGTAAACGCCTTCAGAAATCGAAATCCATTCTTGTTTAAAATCCTGGATAGGATTCTCTTTAAATTGATCGTTATATTCAGGAAATAATGGATTATTCCCGAGGATATATTTAATATCGGTTAATAAAAGTTCCTGGTGTTGTTTTTCGTGGTGGCAACCAATTTCTACTACCCCGCAAAGTTCTTCTGAAATTTTCTCTTCTTTTAAAAATTTCTGCATTGCCTTTGATACATAGTTTCGGTACTCATAAACCCAGGCAACGGTGGGACGTGATAAATTTCCCCGATTGGTACGAATTACCTTATCGCCAACACTTTCGTAATAACTATTAAAAACGTAGGCTGAATTCTTATCAAAAAGTTTATAATTCTTAACATTGGGTTTTAAAACAAATTCTTCAAAAAACCATGTGGTATGGCCAAGGTGCCATTTGGGGGGAGAAACATCTTCTATAGGTTGTACCACATAATCTTCGGTTTCCAGAAAGGAACAAATCAATTCAGAATGTGCCCTGGTTTTCTTAAAAAAATCGAGTAATTGTTCTTGTGACAGCATAAAAAAGAGTGGTACTTTTTTGGGTACCACTCAAATTTACAATTTTTTCTTTCGGTCTGAAACCAACGCTAGTTAAGGCCAAGTTAAAGTATAACTTGCTTACTATAGATTTAATGGAAGGGTGTAACTTATTTTTGTAGGTTTTCCTCCACGGGTTCCCGGTTTCATTTCGGGAATCTTTTTCAGCATATTTTCTACAGCTGCGATTACCGGTTTTTGATCACCTTTTACAGAATTTACCACCGTTTTCCCTTCTTCGTCTACGTGCATTTTTACTACAACCTTTCCTCTTATAAATTCCCCTTTATCATTTCTTGGGTATTTATAATTGTTTTTAACGTGTTCCATTAATTTTTGGTTGAAACAGTTTTTTAGGTCTTCACTGCTTTCACACCCAGGCCATACCGGTGCTTTTTCTCGTACGGTAACCGTATTTCCTTCTACATTTACATCGTCTTGAGCAAATGCAAAACTGCCGGTTAAAAGAAAGAAGCAAAACATTAATTTTTTCATAGCTTGGGGGATGTGGGTTTCCTTACTGTTTTTCTAGAAATTAAAAGGAACGGTAAAATTGCGGTCGTCTGGTTCGCCCTGTAAAGTTCCCGGTTCCATATCAGGAATTTTTTCTATCATTTTCTTAGCGGCAGCGTTTACTTTAGGTTCAGGACCGTCAACCGAATTTACTACTGCTTTACCTTCTTCAGTAATTGTAAAAGAGATCTTTACTTTTCCGCGAATATAATCACCGTCCTCGGTTTGCGGGTATTCGTAATTTTCTCTCACGTGTTGTGATAGTTTTTGATTAAAACAGGCTTTTACGTCTTCGGCGTCTTCACAACCGGGCCAAACCGGCGAAGTTTGTTGTGCCTGGGCACTGGTTAAGCCTCCAATTACAAAACATGCGATAAGCATTAACTTTTTCATAAACTTTAAAATTTTAATTAAATTATTTTGGGTTATACCGCCACCTTTGCTTTTATGCCAGGATGCGGATTATAATCTTCTAATTTAAAATCTTTATAGTCGAAATCAAAAATATTTTTTATTTCAGGATTTATTTTCATTGTTGGTAAGGCTCTTGGCTCCCTGGAAAGCTGCAATTTTACCTGATCCATATGATTGCTGTAAATATGAACATCCCCAAAGGTGTGAATAAAATCGCCTGCTTCATAACCGCAAACCTGCGCCATCATCATTGTTAAAAGCGCGTAAGAAGCTATATTGAAAGGTACCCCAAGGAAAACATCGGCGCTTCTTTGATAAAGCTGAAGGGATAATTTTCCATCTGCTACATAAAACTGGAAAAACGCGTGGCAGGGCGGAAGTGCTGCTTTTCCGTTAACTACATTTTCTGAAAAAGATTTTGAAGAATCTGGCAGTACAGAAGGATTCCAGGCAGAAACCAACATTCTCCTGCTATTGGGATTCTTTTTCAGGGTTTCAATAATTTCTTTAATCTGGTCTATTTCTTCGCCATTCCAATTACGCCATTGCTTACCGTAAACAGGGCCTAAATCACCATTTTCATCGGCCCATTCATTCCAAATTCTAACGCCGTTTTCCTGCAAATACTCAACGTTGGTATCGCCTTTTAAAAACCACAGTAATTCATAAATAATAGATTTAAGATGTAGTTTTTTGGTGGTAACCATTGGGAAACCTTCGCCAAGGTCAAACCTTAATTGATGACCAAAAATACTCCTTGTGCCCGTGCCGGTTCTATCGCCTTTATCGGTTCCGTTATCTAAAATATGTTGTAAAAGCTCGTGATATTGTTTCATAAGTTTAGGGTGCAGAAGATTAGTTTTGCTAAAATAGCAAAAGCTTCTTAAATAAAATTCTGAAAGGTATTTTTATAAATTATCCAATAATCATTCCGGCGATTGTTGCCGAAAGTAGCGATGCAATAGTTCCGCCAATTAAAGCTTTCATCCCAAATTCAGATAAAGTTTTTCTTTGCCCCGGTGCCAGCGAGCCAATCCCTCCAATTTGGATTCCTATTGATGCAAAGTTTGCAAATCCGCATAGCATATATGTCGCCATAATTACCGATTTTTCGTAGGTAAGGCTAAGCGCGTTTGCGGTATTTTTAAGATCGGCCAGTTGAACGTAGCCTACAAATTCACTTGCTGCCAGTTTAATTCCCAGCAATTGCCCCATAAGCATCATATCTTCTTTTGCAACGCCAATAAGCCACATTAAAGGAGCGAAAATAGTTCCTAAAATAGCTTCCAGGGAAAACCCTGAATATGGGGTGTTTTCAGCTAAAAATGCATTTATACCCGTCCAGGAACCTGTCCAGTTCAGTATATAATTAATCATTGCGATAAATGCAATAAATACTAAAAGCATTGCTGCTACATTGGCGGCAAGTTTTAAACCTTCTGTAGTTCCATTGGCAATGGCATCAAGAATATTGGAGCCAATTTTATCTGAAGAAACATCAACGTTAGTATTAATTTTATTCTGTTGCGGGTATAATATTTTGGAAACTACAATCGCTCCCGGCGCCGCCATTACTGATGCTGCCAATAGGTGTTTTGCAAATTGAAGTCTAAGTTCGGGATCGTCACCACCTAGAAAACCAATATACGCGGCGAGTACACCACCGGCAACTGTTGCCATACCACCAATCATTACCAGCAAAATTTCAGAACGGTTCATTCGTTCCAGGTAAGCTTTAATCATAAGTGGTGCTTCGGTTTGTCCCAGGAAGATATTCCCGGCCACACTTAAACTTTCGGCTCCCGAAATTCCTAATAATCGGGTAAGGATCATCGCCATTCCCTTTACTACAATCTGGATAACGCCCAGGTAAAATAGCACCGAGGTTAATGCTGAAAAGAAAATAATGGTGGGTAAAACCTGGAAAAGGAAAATAAAGCCGAAACTATCAACATCCATCATTCCCCCGAGAAGAAATTCACTTCCTGCCGCGGTAAAATCAAGGATTAGCACGAAGATATTTCCTACGAATTCAAATATATTCTGGATAAAAGTAATTTTTAGAACTCCAATTGCTAATAATAATTGGGCTCCAAGACCAATACCAATCGTTTTCCAGTTTATGGCTTTACGATTATTACTGAATAAAAAAGCGATAATAAGCAAGGTGAGCATTCCTAAAGCTCCACGGGCAATACTGCTAACTGAAAGTCCCGCACTGGGAATCATTTCTTTTACCATTGGTGCCGGAATTACCTCTTTTGGATCATTAAATGAGGTATCCTTAAAATGAAATTCTTTATTGGCGTGGTTAATTGCCAGGCTAGAATCTGTAAGAGTAGAAACACGATAATTTACAATACTATCCTTAGGAGTGTTGTAAAATAATACGAGCAGTTTATTTTGAAAAATATAATTTCCCCTGGCAAGCGTATCATCGGTTTTAATGATGCTAAATATTCCCTCGTCTAAGTTTAAGGTGTTGCCATTAATAAAGTTTTCCTGTGCAGATTCCTGCTGGTCCTGGTCTAAAGTCCAGGTTTTTGAAATGTCTTGAGAAAAAGTGCTGGTCACACTAAATAGAACTAAAATCAGGCAAAACCAGGTTTTATTCATAAAGTCGGGCATTATTTGCGTTTGGAGATTTCGTCCCGTATACGTGCCGCTTTTTCGTAATCTTCATTATTTACGGCCTGGGAGAGCAAAGTTTTTAGTTCGTCTAAAGATAATTTTTTGTAATTGGTGTCGTCAGATTTTATATCAATATCATCTGGAAGTAATTCTTCTGAAATTATTTCTTCTTCCTGCTTTTCGGCGGCTTCCTGTTCTGCTTCATCTCCTTTCAGGAAGATTCCAGCTTTATCAAGAATGTTTTTATAAGTAAAAATAGGAGCATCAAACCTTAGCGCTAAAGCAATAGCATCGCTGGTACGCGCATCAATAATTTCTTCAATCTTATCGCGTTCGCAAATAAGGCTGGAGTAAAAAACTCCATCTACCAGTTTATGAATAATTACCTGTTTAACGGTGATCTCAAACCTGTCGGCAAAATTTTTAAAAAGGTCGTGGGTTAAGGGGCGGGGAGGTTTAATCTCTTTTTCCAGGGCAATCGCGATAGATTGCGCTTCAAAAGCTCCAATAACAATGGGGAGTTTACGTTCTCCCTCTACCTCGCTTAAGATTAAAGCGTAAGCTCCGTTCTGGGTTTGACTATAAGAAATTCCTTTTATATTAAGGCGCACTAAACTCATATATCATCAATTAAAAAAGGCTGTCTAAAGCAGGACTTTCACCGTATTTAGACAGCCCTTTTAAGGGGTGCAAGTTATAAAAATTATGCGTTTTTCGCTTTAAATTCCTTTAGTTTTTCGTTTAGCTTAGGTACGATCTCAAAAGCATCACCAACTACCCCGTAATCTGCGGCCTTAAAGAAAGGTGCTTCAGGATCGTTGTTAATCACTACTTTAGTCTTGGCAGCGTTAATTCCGGCTAAATGTTGAATAGCGCCAGAAATTCCCACAGCAATATAAAGGTTAGAAGCTACAGGTTTTCCTGTTTGCCCAACGTGTTCGCTGTGCGGTCTCCAACCCATATCACTAACAGGTTTAGAACAAGCGGTAGCTGCGCCAAGAATATCGGCCATTTCTTCTATCATTCCCCAGTTTTCCGGACCTTTAAGTCCGCGGCCACCAGAAACTACGATCTCCGCATCGGCAATTGTTACCTTGTCTTTTGCTTTATCTACCGATTCTACATTTACAGTAAAGTCACCTTCTTTTAATTCTGGTGAAAAATCTTCAACAGTAGCATCTCCTGCATTTTCTTTTAAGCCGAAAGCATTTTGAGATAATCCCACGATCTTAATATCTGTAGTGATTTTGGTAAAGTTGAAAGCTTTATTGGTAAAAGCACTTCTTTTTACTGTAAAAGGATCTGTGCTTTCTGGTGCTGCCATTACGTTAGAAGCATAACCAGCTTCTAAATGCACGGCTAAAAGTGGAGCCACATATTTGCTGTTCGCGCTTTGGCTTACCACAACTATTTTGCTTCCTTCTTTCTTTGCGGCTTGTGTCAAGGCATCAGCATAAGCTTCAGCATTGAATTTGCTTAATTTATCGTTTTGGATGTTAAGCACTTTGCTAACACCATATTTTCCAAGTTCAGAAGCATCAGTAGCGTTAAAACTTACTGCAACTACTTCATCACCGCCGGCTACTTCTTTTGCGTAAGAAGCAACTTCAAAAGCAGCTTTTTTAAACTTGCCATCTTCGGTTTCTGTATATACTAAAACTGACATATTATTTATTTTTTTGTCATTCCCACGCAGGCGGAAATCTATTTTATACTCCTTTCCACATTTATTTCAGTAAAGGCGGAAATCTTATTTTCTAATTTATATCGCTTTGGCTTCGTTGTGAAGTAAATCTATCAATTCATCAAGATTTTCAGGATCTACCAGTTTTACATCTCCTTTTGGAGCTGGTTTTTCAAACTTCACAGCTTCGGTGTGAGTAGTTGCCTCATCGGGTTCTACAACATTAAGCGGCTTTTTACGGGCCTGCATAATTCCACGCATATTTGGAATCTTAAGATCGCTCTCTTCAACCAAACCTTTTTGTCCTCCAATTACTAATGGAAGGGAAGCGGTTAAGGTTTCTTTACCACCATCTATTTCTCTAATTGCTGTAGCTTTATCACCTTCAACTTCCAAACTTATACAGGTATTAATGAAGTTAGCGTCAAGAATTGCAGCAAGCATTCCCGGTACCATTCCACCATTATAGTCAATAGATTCGCGGCCGGCGATTATAAGATCGTAACCACCTTCTTTAGCAACTTTTGCCAATTGTTTTGCTACCTGAAAACCATCGGTTGCAGGAGTATTTACTCTTATAGCATTATCGGCTCCAATAGCCAGGGCTTTTCTTAAAGTTGGTTCAGTTTCAGCGCCACCTACATTTACTACATCTACACTTGCGCCTTGTTTTTCTTTAAACCACATGGCACGGGTAAGTCCGAATTCATCATTTGGGTTAATTACAAAATTCACTCCGTTGGTATCGAATTTTGAATCGCCTTCGGTAAAATTGATTTTTGAGGTAGTATCAGGAACATGACTAATACATACTAATATTTTCATTATAGCGAGTTTTTAAAATTTATAACGATTTCGTTTACGAAGTTACATAATTTAATTCAGAAAATGCTATGCACGCATAATAAATTTCAGGAATTTTAGTTCTTTAAATTTTATTGAATTCTTAAATAAACAGCAAATAATATAATTTAACAGCATAAAATAATAGTAAAATTCCTTATTTATTAATTGAAAGGCGTGTATTTTTAATTGATATAGCCTGTTTGCAAATTTTTGTGGATTATTAGTGGTGAAAACTTTATTGAATTACTATTTTTGTTCTTTCAAGATATATAAATAGTATAGCATATAATGAAGACAATTCAATTTAGGGAAGCCGTTCAGCAAGCGATGAGCGAAGAGATGCGAAAAGACGAGTCTATTTATTTAATGGGCGAGGAAGTAGCAGAATATAATGGTGCTTACAAAGCCTCTAAAGGTATGTTGGACGAGTTTGGCCCTGAGCGCGTGATAGATACCCCAATTGCTGAACTTGGATTTTCGGGAATTGGAGTAGGTTCAGCAATGAATGGTAACAGACCAATCATTGAATTTATGACCTTTAACTTCTCTTTAGTTGGAATTGACCAGATAATAAACAATGCGGCCAAAATGCGCCAAATGAGTGGTGGGCAGTTTAATATTCCTATTGTTTTTAGGGGACCAACTGCTTCTGCAGGACAATTGGGTGCAACGCACTCCCAGGCTTTTGAAAGCTGGTTTGCTAATTGTCCGGGTTTAAAAGTTATTGTTCCTTCAAACCCTTACGATGCTAAAGGTTTGCTAAAAGCCGCAATTAGAGATGACGATCCTGTGATCTTTATGGAAAGTGAGCAAATGTATGGCGATAAAGGGGAGGTGCCGGAAGAAGAATATGTTATCGAAATTGGGAAAGCCGATATTAAAAGGGAAGGTAGTGATGTAACTATTGTTTCTTTCGGAAAAATTATAAAAGAAGCCTACAAGGCAGCTGATAAATTGGCTGAAGACGATATTTCTTGCGAGATTATAGATCTTAGAACAATTCGCCCAATGGATCACGAGACCATTTTAGAGTCGGTTAAGAAAACCAATCGTTTGGTGATTTTAGAAGAAGCCTGGCCTTTTGGAAATATTGCTACTGAAATTACTTACCAGGTGCAATCCAAAGCTTTTGATTATTTAGATGCGCCAATTGTAAAAATTAACACTGCCGATACCCCGGCACCTTATTCTCCTGTATTGCTTAAAGAATGGTTGCCAAACAGCGACGATGTAATTAAAGCAGTGAAACAGGTTATGTATATTGACTAAACCAGCATGATGCTGGACGCAAAAATTAGTAATAAACAGTCATTTAATTATAAGTCTGTGAGTAATTCCATTTTTGGAACAAACTTACAAATAGATAGAAAATCCTTATAAATTTGAAACTTCATCGGATGCTGATTCGGTGAAGTTTTTTTTTGCCCTGAAGAATGAAGATGACGAAAGCAAATTTTCTTTCCCTATTCTTATTAATGTGCTGTACCATGCTTATGGCACAAACCAAAGTTGGCGGCGTGGTTAAAGACCAAAACGGCGAAGCACTTCCATTTGTAAATGTGATCTTTAATAATTCTTCGGAAGGAACAACTTCTGGTGAAAACGGGAAGTTCTATTTACAAAGTGAAAATAACCACACCGAACTCAAAATTTCTTTTATCGGTTATAAAACCGAAATAATCCCGCTTCAGCAAAAAACCAATCTGTCTCTTGAAATTGAATTACAGGAAGAGGCTTCCAGTCTTGCAGAGGTTAAAATTGTCAGGGGAAAAACTTCAAAAAAGAATAATCCCGCTATAGATATTTTAAAAAAGATATGGGAAAATAAACGCGATAATGGGGTTTCTGCTTTTAAACAATATGAGTATAAAAAATACGAAAAACTGGAATTCGATTTAGACGGGATTGATAGCTCTGTAGTGAAAAACCCGGTTTTTAATGGTATGGAATTCATTTTTGACTATTCTGATACCAATAGAATTTCGGGAAAAACCATTCTTCCAGTTTTTATTAACGAATCGGTTTCTAAGGTTTATGGCGATAATATTGAAAATGAAGAACGCGAAGATCTCTTGGGAAATAAGAATTCTGGTTTTGAGCAAAATCAAAACCTAATTGCTGCGGTAAAAGATGTGTATGATGAATATAATGTCTACAACAACTATATCAAGGTTTTTGATAAAAGTTTTGTAAGTCCGCTTTCTACAACAGGCATCAACAACTACAATTATGTATTGAGCGATAGTACGTATATAGAAGATAAATGGTGTTACAATATAATTTATTATCCGCGTCGTGAGAACGAATTAACTTTTAAAGGAGATTTTTGGGTAAACGATACTACCTGGGCGGTGAAGAAAATAAATCTTGAAGCTTCCCGCGATGCCAATATAAACTGGGTAAAGGAGCTGTATATAGAGCAGGAATTTGAGGTGCTTAACGATTCGGTTTTTCTGATTTCTAAAGATTATTTCCAGGCTAATTTCTCATTAACCAAAAAAGAAAGTTCAAAAGGAGTTTACGCAAAACGCACCCGGGTTTTTGAAGAGTATCAATTCAACATAAAGAAAGCAGAAGATTTTTACGATAAACGAGCTTATAAATTTAACGAAGAGGTCTATAAACGGGATCAGAAATTTTGGAAAGAAAACCGTTTGGAAGAGCTAAATAAGGAAGAGGAAGATATTTATGTGATGCTGGATAGCTTAACCAATGTCCCCGCCTTTAATAGAATTTACGATATCGCAACCATCGCAGAATCTGGTTATGTAGAATTTAACGGTTGGGATTTTGGCCCTGTGTATTCTTTGTTCGACTATAATCAGGTAGAAGGATTTAGAACCCGTGTGGGCGGTAGAACTTATTTTGGGCAGCACGATCCCTGGCGAATTGAAGGTTATTTAGCCTATGGTTTTAAAGATGATAAATTTAAATATGGAATTTCAGGGAAATGGCTTTTAGATTCCAGGTCGCGTTTAATTATTTCTGGCGGAAAAAGAAGGGATATAGAACAACTGGGCGCAAGTTTAACCAATAATACTACAGATGTTTTGGGGCGTAGCTTAGCATCATCTGGTTTGGTAAGCGTGGGCGATAATAATAAATTGAGTAATATAGATTTAAGTACCGTAAATCTTGAAATTGAGCCATGGTATAATTTTAATGTTCGGTTTGGTGCTTCTTACCGCGAGTTAAGTTCGGCCTCCCCGGCGTTTAGTTTAGATTATTATACTAATGAAGCTCGAACCGAAACTGCTTCAACCATAAAACAAACCGAAATTTCTACCATTTTCACTTATACTCCCGGCAGGCAAACTTCTGGATTTGGAGTTGAACGAAATGTAGTGAACGAAGAAGAATTTCCTACCTTTTTCCTTAATTACACCCTGGGTTTAAAAAACGTATTAAATAGCGATTTTAATTACAAGAAGGTGCAGTTTTTTTACGATCAGCCACTTAAAATTGGCGGATTTGGAAGGGCAAATGCCAGTTTAGAAGCCGGAAAAACCTTTGGGGAAGTTCCATTGGGACTTTTAAACGTGGTGCCGGGAAACCAAACTTATTTCGCTATGTATAATTCATTTCCGGTGCTTAATTTCTATGAATTTGTAACCGATACTTATATTTCAGCGCATTTTGATCATAATTTCAATGGACGATTATTTGCCCGAATTCCGCTTTTACGAGAATTAAATTTACGGGAATTGGTAGGCGCCAGAGCTGTTTGGGGAGAGATTTCAGAAGAAAATAAAGCTTTAAATGCGTCCGGAATTCCGCTGAGAGCACCAAGTAAAGCACCATATTACGAGTATAGTGTAGGAGTAGGAAATATTCTTAAATTTCTAAGTATTGAAGCCCATTTTAGAGGAAATTATTTTGATGTTCCAGAGTCGCGGTCTTTTGCGGTAACAGCTTCCTTTGGTTTTCACTTCTAAATACGCCGAATTAATATTGATTTTCACTATATTTGCCGCCCTTAAATGAGAAAAAAGAAAGAAAAATGTCAGAAAGTTTTGATGTATTAATAGAGATCCCAAAGGGGAGTAGAAACAAATATGAGTACGATTTTGAGCTAAAGAAAGTCCGTTACGACAGGATGATCTTTTCTTCTATGATGTACCCGGCCGATTACGGTTTTATACCAAACACCCTTGCGCAGGATAGTGATCCATTAGACGTCCTGGTGTTGGTTAGTGAACCAACTTTCCCAGGAGTAGTAATGGAAGTTAAGCCAATTGGTGTTTTCCATATGGCCGATGAAAAAGGACCCGATGAGAAAATTATTTGTGTACCGGTTTCAGATCCTATTTGGAATAGATTGAATGATCTAAATGAATTGAACGGTCACATGGTTAAAGAAATTGAACATTTCTTTAAAGTTTATAAAGATCTTGAGAAGAAAAAAGTAGATGTTGGTGGTTGGGGAGATGCAAAAGAAGCTCGAGAAATTATAAAACAATGTGTAGAGCGCTTTGAGAATTTTGATGGTGATAAAGGTCAGTTTGGAATACAACCTTAATTTCAGTCATATAATTTTGATGATTTAAAAGCAATAACCTTAAAAAGTTATTGCTTTTTTAATTATCATTGATTTACTACATTAGCCATATTAACTAAAACTTAACAATTAATATGGAATCAATGATGATTTATATGCCTGCAATACTTGCAGTCGTTGGCCTCGTTTTTATGTGGGCCAAACGTTCCTGGGTATTAAAACAGGATGCCGGAGACGGCAAGATGAAAGATATTTCTTCACACATCTACGAAGGGGCGCTCGCCTTTTTAAATGCAGAATATAAATTACTTAGTTTTTTTGTAGTAGGAGCCAGTATTGCACTAGCTGCTATTGCTTATGTAGTGCCAACCACGCATTACCTGATTATCGTTGCTTTTATTTTTGGTGCGTTTTTCTCTGCCCTTGCCGGAAACATGGGAATGAAAATCGCTACCAAAACTAATGTTAGAACCACCCAGGCGGCCAGAACAAGTCTACCGCAAGCATTAAAAGTTTCTTTTGGTGGCGGTACCGTTATGGGGCTTGGCGTTGCCGGTCTCGCCGTATTGGGACTTACCGGTTTTTTTATTCTTTTCTTTCATTATTTCATGGGGGGCGAATGGACAGATACTACACAAATGACGGTAGTCCTGGAAACTCTTGCCGGTTTCTCTTTGGGTGCCGAATCTATAGCCTTATTTGCCCGTGTGGGTGGCGGAATTTACACTAAAGCGGCCGATGTTGGTGCCGATTTAGTAGGTAAAGTTGAAGCAGGAATTCCTGAAGACGATCCTCGAAATCCAGCCACCATTGCTGATAATGTAGGTGATAACGTTGGGGATGTAGCCGGAATGGGTGCCGATCTCTTTGGAAGTTATGTAGCTACCGTTCTTGCGGCGATGGTTTTAGGAAACTATATTATTGAAGATATGGGCGGAAATATCGTTGATTCCGGATTTGGTGGAATTGGCCCTATTTTACTGCCTATGGCTATTGCCGGTGCCGGAATTATCATTTCTATAATCGGAACTTTATTAGTGAAAATTAGCAGTAACTCGGCTAAAGAAGCTGAGGTTCAAAAAGCATTAAATATTGGGAACTGGACAGCTATAATTCTTGTAGCTGTGGCCAGTTATTTTCTGGTAACCTGGATGCTTCCTGAAGAAACCCTAACTATGGGCTTTTTTGTTGGCGGGGCCGAAGGTTTTGAATATATGGATATCTCATCTATCAGGGTGTTTTACGCTTGTTTAGTAGGAATTGTTGTTGGGGGTGTGATTTCAGCAGTAACCGAATATTATACAGGTCTTGGTAAAAAACCGGTGCTTTCTATCGTACAAAACTCAAGTACGGGTGCCGGAACCAATATTATTGCCGGTTTAGCTACCGGGATGATCTCAACATTTCTTTCCGTATTATTATTTGCAATTGCAATTTGGGCATCTTACGCTTTTGCAGGCTTCTACGGTGTTGCGCTAGCAGCTTCAGCAATGATGGCCACTACGGCAATGCAGTTGGCAATTGATGCTTTTGGCCCTATTGCCGATAATGCCGGTGGAATTGCTGAAATGAGTGAACTTCCGGCTGAGGTTAGAGAACGTACAGATATCCTGGATTCCGTAGGAAACACTACCGCGGCTACAGGGAAAGGTTTTGCGATTGCTTCAGCAGCGCTTACTTCTCTGGCGCTTTTTGCCGCGTATGTAACTTTTACCGGAATTGACGGAATCAATATTTTTAAGGCTCCTGTTTTAGCGATGTTGTTTATTGGCGGTATGGTGCCGGTCGTATTTTCCGCATTAGCAATGAAATCTGTTGGGAAAGCAGCGATGAAAATGGTAGAAGAAGTTAGACGACAGTTTAAAAGTATTCCCGGGATTATGGAAGGAACCGCGAAACCTGAATATGATAAATGTGTGGCGATTTCTACTGAAGCGGCTTTAAAAGAAATGTTGTTGCCGGGAGTTTTAACCATTGGTTTCCCTATCGCGATCGCCCTTATCCCGATGCTTTTTGGATATGAAAATGTATTGATTGCTGAAATGCTTGGAGGTTATATGGCCGGAGTGACGGTAAGCGGAGTGCTTTGGGCAATTTTTCAGAATAACGCAGGTGGTGCCTGGGATAATGCTAAAAAATCTTTTGAAGCAGGAGTAATGATTAATGGAGAAATGACGTACAAAGGTTCTGAGGCACATAAAGCGGCAGTAACCGGAGATACCGTTGGTGATCCTTTTAAAGATACTTCAGGACCTTCGATGAATATTCTAATAAAATTAACCTGTTTAATTGGTTTGGTAATCGCCCCCATTCTTGGAGGCCATACCGAAGGCGATATTCCTAACGAAGGGGCTTCTATAGAAATGGAAGAAAGTATAAATGCTGAAGATCTTTCAGAAGAAATTCAAGTAAATATGACTTCGGAAGGAAATAAAACCATCGCTAAAGTAAGAATCACCACTACCAAAAAAGGGAAAACCACAGTTCAGCAAAAAACCTTTACAGGTACTAAAGCTGAAGTTGAAAAACAAGTACAGGATTTAAAAGATAAAGCCTAGTATTTTAAGGTTTTTAGAAAATAAAAAGGCTGTTTGATTTTTTCTGTTTTCGTCAAGCTGTCCCGATGCTTCGGGATTGTTTCAGCTTCTAACATGAAATAAATTATAATCATGTTAGATCCTGAAATAAATTCAGGATGACGTTTTAATAGGATGTCAAACAGCCTCTTTTCTTTAAAATACAGACTTATTTAGCCTTTTTATTTACGCGTTTTTCAGCGAGTTTATTTAGGTCTTCATCTGCGGTGTATTCCTCATCAAGAGTTTTCTGCAATGTTTTTGCTGCATCCTTATGGCCTAATTCTTTGGCATATCTCACCAAAGTACCGTATCCGGAAATTTCATAGTGTTCCACCCGCTGGGCATCTGCAATAAGACCGGCATCCCTTACATCATCTTCTGCATCTTCTTTTAGAAATGACTCTGCTTCTTCAATAAGGCCTTTCATCGCTTTGCATTCTTCACCGGTAGGTTTAAACCCTAAGTCTTTACTTACTTCTTCCAAACGTTTTTTGTGCTCTTTAGTTTCTTCCAAATGGTCTTCAAAAGCTTTCTTCAGTTTTTCATCGTTCGCAGCTTTTGCCATTTTTGGTAAGGCTTTTACTAACTGGCTTTCGGCACTATAAAGGTCCTTTAATTGGTGTTCGAATAGATCTTCTAACTTTTTCATAATTAAATATTTAATGGTTAAAATTGTTAGATAAAATTATAAGCAAACTGAACTAAAGCAAGTTAAATGAGTGATAAAGCTTTGTTGTTTATTCCTTAAAATTTTTTAAGCGGAAGTTTACCTTTTTAATTTTAACAAAGCTACAACTAAGCTTCCGCAGTAATTCCCTTAATTTTAATTAGAAACTTTTTATTAACCAAAATTGAATGTTATGGCTAAAGATCACGGACCATCAATTAAGAATGATGAACAGTATGAGGAACTTCGCGATAAAGGAATGAGTAAATCTAAAGCCGCGAGAATTGCAAACGATTCTAAGTCTGGTGAAAAAGGCGGAAAAGCCGATAAATATGAAGAACGCTCTAAAGAAGAACTCTATGAGAAAGCCCAGGAGGTTGGTATTGAAGGCCGAAGCGATATGACCAAGGATGAGTTAATTAAAGCTCTTAGAAACCACTAGAATGAGATCTATCTGGAACGGCTCTATTAGCTTCGGACTGGTTTCCATACCGGTAAAATTATATTCTGCTTCAGAAAGTAGAAAACTCGATTTAGATATGCTTGATAAGCACGATAATGCCCGAATAAGGTATAAACGTGTGAATGAAGATACCGGGAAAGAAGTGGAGTGGAAAGATATTGTAAAGGGTTTTAAAAAGGATGAAGATTATATTGTGCTCGAGAAAGAGGATTTTGAAAATGCAAACCTTAAAAAGAGTAAAACCATAGATATTGAAGAATTTGTGGCCGAAGATGATGTGGCCGAGGTGCTTTATAAAAAACCCTACTTTCTCGAACCACAAAAAGAAGGAGGAAAATCTTATAATCTACTCCGAGATGCATTAAAAAAAACCGGGAAACTGGGTGTGGCTACTTTTGTGATGCGCCAAAAAGAGCATTTAAGCCTGGTTGGCGTTTATGATAAAGCCCTGGTACTTCATGTAATAAGGTTTTCAGATGAAATCAGGGAAACCAAAGACCTGAAATTGCCAAAAACAAAAGTCGCCAAAAAAGAGGTAGATATGGCTATTTCTCTT
Organism: Salegentibacter agarivorans; assembly: GCF_900113135.1. GTDB lineage: Bacteria > Bacteroidota > Bacteroidia > Flavobacteriales > Flavobacteriaceae > Salegentibacter > Salegentibacter agarivorans. The sequence goes on from NZ_FOOH01000003.1 coordinate 43,703, forward strand.
ATAGAACAATACACTACAGAGTTTGATCCAGATAAGTTTAAAGATGTTTATAACGATCAATTAATGAAGATCATTGAATCTAAGAGCACCGGTAAAAAGCCGAAGCCGCAAAAATTTAAAGATGAACCTACCCAGGCCAAAGATCTTATGGCTAAACTAAAAGCCAGTTTAGATAAAAAGAAAAAATCTAAAGCATCCTAAGCGATGGGTTTAGAAGATTATAAAAAGAAACGTAACTTTAATAACACACCAGAACCCGGTGCCGATTTTTCTACCGAAAACCGGGGAAGGTTTGTTATTCAGCGGCACGAGGCTACGCGCCTGCACTACGATCTACGCCTGGAAATGGAAGGCGTTTTAAAAAGTTGGGCTGTTCCTAAAGGTCCCTCCATGAATCCTAAAGACAAACGTCTTGCCATAGAAACCGAAGATCACCCCGTAAAATATTTACATTTTGAAGGTACAATTCCTAAAGGAAATTATGGTGCAGGGGAGATGCAAATTTGGGATAAAGGCACGTTTAAAGCTGCGGCAAAAACCAATGATAATCTTGAAGAACAATGGGAAGATGGTAACCTGAAAATCGTCTTTAGTGGCAGCAAAATTAAAGGTGAATTTGCGTTAGTGAAAACTAAGCGAGGTGATAAAAAGAACCAGTGGTTGTTGATTAAAAAGAAAGACGATTTTTCTACCGATCTGGATTACGATGCGGAAGTTTTTACTGAAAAATCTTCTAAAAGCAAGGATTCCGATAAATCTAAAGGAAAAGTCAGGAAAATAAAACCTTCAGAATTTATAAAGCCCATGCTCGCTACCACGGGCAAAAGAATATTTAACGATCCCGATTGGATTTACGAGTTAAAATGGGACGGTTACCGCGCGCTGGCCAATATTGAAGACGGCAAAGTAGATCTTTATTCCCGCAATGGGATTTCCTTTAATTCTAAGTTTTCAAAATTGGTTAAAGATTTAGAACAGATTGAGCACGATGTGATTTTAGATGGTGAAATCGTGGTATTGAATAAAGAGGGAATTCCGCAGTTCCAGGCTTTGCAAAATTATAATGAAAACACGCCGGGAGCCTTGCGTTTTTATGTTTTTGATATGCTTTTTCTCAATGGCCATTCTATGCTGGATTTACCACTTTTAGAACGCAAAAGTTTAATCCCTGAAGTTTTGGAAGATCTGGACATGGTTCAATATTGCGATCATATAGAAGGAATGGGCACCGCATTTTATAATAAAGCCATAGACCTTGGATTGGAAGGGGTGATCGCCAAAAAAGCCGATGCTACCTATTCTCCCGGGTATAGAACTGAAAAATGGCTAAAGTTAAAAGGTGAAAACACCCGGGAAGTGCTTATTTGCGGTTACACCACTTCAGAAGGTGCTGTTTTTGGTTCCTTAATTATGGGCGCTTATGAAGATGAAGATTTAAAATATATTGGAAATTGCGGCACCGGTTTTTCGAACGACGAACAGAAAGCATTGCTAAAAAAGTTTAAAAGTCGTGAGCGTAAAACCTCTCCTTTTTCAGAAAAAATAAATTTAAAAGGAAGAGAACCGGTTTGGATGCGCCCCGATTTGATTGCTGAAGTAAAGTTTTCAGAAATTACAAAAACCGGTAAATTAAGGCATCCGGTTTTTAAGGCTTTGCGAAAAGATAAAGAACCGGAAGAAATTTTAGCCGAAGACATTGTTGAAAATAAAGTTTCCGAAGAAAAGAAATCAACAAAATCATCTTCTATAAGGAAGTCAGGAGAAAGCCTGGAAATAGATGGGATAGATGTTCCGTTTACTAATCTGGACAAAGTATACTGGCCTGATTCCGGGTTCAGGAAATACGATTTAATAGATTATTACATCCAGGTTTCAGAAGTGATGTTACCCTACTTAAAAGATCGTCCCCAAAATTTACATCGGCATCCTAACGGCATTAAAAAACAGGGATTTTACCAGAAAGACAACGAAGGAAATTTACCCGATTGGATAGCAACCACAGAAATTTATTCGGAATCTTCTGAAAAGGATATTGAGTATTTGCTTTGCCAAAATGAACCCACGCTTTTATATATGGCTAATTTGGGTTGTATAGAGATCAATCCGTGGAATTCCCGGGTGAAGAATCTTGATTCACCAGATTATACGGTAATAGATTTAGACCCTTCAGATAAAAATACTTTTGAAGAGGTTATTGAAGTTGCCCAGGCTGCAAAAGAAGTGATGGATTTGGCTAAAATTGAGGGTTATTGCAAGACTTCAGGTTCAAGTGGACTTCATATTTATATTCCGCTGGGCGGAAATTATTCGTATGATGAAGCACGGGATTTTACCAAATTGCTGTGTTATTATATCGCAGATAAAGTTCCAAAATTAACCAGTATGGATCGTGCTAAAAAGAAGCGAAAAGACAAGATCTACCTGGATTATTTACAAAACCGAAGAGGCCAAACTTTAGCTTCTGCCTATTGTGCACGCCCAAAACCCGGTGCGCCTGTTTCCGCTCCTTTAGAATGGAAAGAAGTGAAAAGCGGACTTAAAATTCTCGATTTTACCATTACAGATATGCCGCAGCGAATTCAGAAAAAAGGAGATCTATTTACCAAAGTACTGGAAGAGGGGATTGATATGGAGAAGGCCATGCAAAACCTGGAATCTTCCTAAAGTTTATTTAAAAGCAGGGCCAGGCTTCTTTATAATTTTTAAATTGACTGGATAATCGAGTCTTGATAGCTCCAGGTTTACCTCGAAATTTAAATATATTTTCTATAAATACTCCCTTGAGCTTGCTCGGGGGGTAATTTATGTAAAGTGCAAATTAATGAAGAAAAGATTACGCAAACTTGCTGGCCGGTATAAGCTTATAGACCAGGTTTTAATTACGCCCTATAGAAGCTATGGAACCCATTCACACCTTTATATAAAAGGGCGCGTGTTGGATAATGAACCCTTAAAAATCACCCAGGATGCGAATATTTTTAAAACGATAAAAACCACTTATAAACAATTTGATACGTTTGAAATTCCTGATGCGCAGGTAGATTTAAGTCTTCCGGGAAAAGTACAGGCCACCACACAAACTGATGACGAAGGTTTCTTTTTATTTGATAATACAATAGAACAAAACCTGGCAGAACACGCCGACGAAGAGGGCTGGCTGGATTATGATATTTTTTATAAAGGTCCGTTAGGAAAAAAGACAGAATTGTTGGAAGATCCTTTTAAGGGAGATTTTTTAATTCCCGATCCAAATGCTGAATATGGAGTAATTAGCGATATAGACGATACTATTTTGCACACCGGCGTAACTTCATTTTTAAAACTGCGGTTGCTGAAAAATTCACTGCTTACCAATGCTTATAATAGAATCCCACTAAAGGGTGCAGCTGAATTTTACCAAAAACTGCACACCGGTAGAGATGGTACGCCTAATAATCCTATTTTTTATTTAAGTAACAGTCCGTGGAATTTATACGAATATCTCAAACTATTTTTAGATCACAATGCTTTCCCGAAAGGGCCAATTTTGCTTCGAAAATTCAGAACGCCTTTTGATGGGAGTATAAAACCTGAAAAACCGCACAAACAAAAAGAGATCGCAAATATTTTAAAGACTTATCCTGAAATGAATTTTATTCTTATTGGTGATAGTGGCGAGCACGATGCATCTATTTACACGGAAATCGCTGCCCAGTATCCAGATAGAATTCTGGCAATTTATTTAAGAAGCGTAAAGCATAAAAAACAAATGAGCCGCGTGCGCAGTATCATAGATAATTTTGAAACCACGCCTGTACTAATGGTTGAGACCTCTCAAGAAGCCGTAGAACATGCCAGGGAACACGGTTTTATTTAGAAAACTAAAAATTTAATCGTCTATACTTTGCCCAACTGCTGTTTTTCTACTTGCAGGCGCTTTTCTTGGCATTGTTCTAAATATATGATCCCATAACGGAGAGGAAACCCCAAAGGCCCTGTCTGATTCGCGATAATGGTGAATACTGTGATGGTGCCATAAAGTTTTCAGGAAATTATTGGGCACTTTAAAAGCGTGTACCGAATAATGCACAGCCAGGTAACCCGCGTATCCTATTAAAAATCCGGCTAAAAATCCGAATACATAATCGCCTAAAACTGCCCGGTAAATTATAAAAAGTACTGTAGCGATTATAAGGCTTAAAACCGGAGGCATTGCCAATCGTGATTTATCTTTAGGATAATCGTGGTGCACCCCGTGCATAGTATAAGAAATTTTCTTTTTACGTTCACTAGTTGCGGGAATATGATACAAATACCGGTGCATTATATATTCTACAAAAGTGAAAAAGAAAAGTCCGGCTACGAAGAGGCCTACCATTATTGGTGTTTCAAACCCTTTTTCGATAATTCCGTAGTAAATTAATGCCACTGCAATTACTCCAAAAATAATCAACGGAAAAGAAATATGCGTGTGCGTAAGTTTTTCTAAAATTGGGTTGTCAAATAACTTTGGAGAACCCTTATGTTTTGGTCTTTTAAGTTTTGTTGATTCCATTTTTATTAGATTTAAAATAAACCATGAATTTCAGCGTCAATACGGTTGATAATATCTCCCAAATCTTCGGGGTTATCTACAAAATTAATATTGTCTACGTCTATTATTAACAAATTTCCTTTGATATAATTGTGTACCCAGGCTTCATATCTTTCATTTAACCTGCTTAAATAATCTATTGAAATCGAGTTTTCGTAGTCCCGACCTCGTTTATGTATCTGCGACACCAAATTAGGAATACTACTTCTTAAATAAATAAGAAGATCGGGTCCCTGCACCACGCTTTCCATAAGGTCAAAAAGCGAACTGTAATTTTTAAAATCCCTATTGGTCATTAAACCCATTGCATGTAGGTTTGGTGCAAAAATATGGGCATCCTCATAAATAGTTCTGTCCTGTATTATCTTTTTTCCGCTTTCACGAATTTGTAAGATTTGCCTAAACCTGCTATTTAAAAAATAGATCTGCAGGTTAAAAGACCAGCGTTCCATTTTATTATAAAAATCTTCGAGATAGGGATTCTCCAATACATCTTCATACTGCGCTTCCCAGTTGTAATGTTTTGCCAATAATTTAGTAAGCGTGGTTTTACCTGCTCCTATATTCCCTGCAATCGCTACGTGCATAAATTCATTAAATTAGATAGTTATTTGGGGCGCTAAAAAAGCGCGGGTGTAAAGATACAAGAATTAAGGCGGCCTGTATTTTACACCCTGTCAAAATACTCATAAATCTTGAAAAGCTAAAGGATTTGAATCTATATCTCCCTAAATTTGATTAAATTAAAACAAGAATTACGGCTTATGACATCAATGTTAAAATTTATTTTCTTTTTATTTTTCTTCGGAATTTTTATCGGTTCGGCGCAGGAAAAGCAAAACGACCATCTTATGATTACTGAAAGTAAGTATGGTTTTGAAAGTACCGTATCAAGATTAGAATCGGTGGTGAAGCAAAATGAAGCCCTTTCACTTTTTGCTAAAATAGATCATTCTGCAAATGCCGAAAATGCGAATTTAGAACTTAACAAAGCCAGTGTTCTAATTTTTGGAAACCCTAAGCAGGGAAGTTTACTTATACAGAAAGATCAGCTTGCCGGTTTGGATCTTCCGCTTAAAATGTTGGTGTATAATAATGCTGATATAACCGAAGTAACATACTGCAGTATAAATTACCTGAAATCAAGGTTTGAATTTAAAGGAGTCAGGAATCTATCTAAGGTGAAAAAAGGGCTTAAAGATATGGCTTCAAAAGCTTCAGGCGGAAAGGTTAAGAAATCGGGAAAATTTAAAGTAGATACCCATGAAGGCATTATTTCAGAAATAAGCGAATTTGATTTTAAAACTACTTACGACCGACTGATCACTGCTATTGAAGAAAATCCTAATCTAAAAATTTTTTCAGAAATAGATCATTTTAAAAATGCAGAGCAGGTGGGTGTGGGATTGCGTTCTACCAGGTTAATCATTTTTGGCAATCCTAAAGTTGGTACACCAATTATGCAGGAGAACTCCAGAATTGCCCTGGAGTTTCCGGTTAAATTTCTGGTTTGGCGGGACGAGGCCGGGATAGTAAAGATTTCTTATAACGATCCTGCTTTTTTAGCCAAAAGGTTTAAACTAACCCAAAATATTTCGCAGTTGGAAACTATGAAAAATGCTTTAGAGAATTTGAGTAAAAATGCAGCGAAATATTAAGTGAGATTATCTTTAACCAGTTTTCTGTATTGATTTGGAGTTATTTTCTCGAAACGTTTAAATTGACGGTTAAAATAGCTGGTATTGTTAAATCCGCTCTTATAAGCGATATCGGCAAACTTGCTATTTGTTCTTTGGATTAGTTTCTTCGCAAATTTAATTCGTTCCCCGTTTAGATAATCTATAGGACTTTCACCAAGCGTATTTTTAAAACTTCGGTAAAAATTTGAAGTACTCATGCAGGCTTTATCTGCCAGTTTATCTACCTGAATGTTTTCGGTAAGATGTTCCCGCATATATTTTACGATAAACGCCATTCTATTATTATCAAAAAGCGTTTCATTATCCAGCAGCATTACTTTTGCTTTAGTTTGAAGTAACCTGATAATAAGTTCCTTTACCATTAAATCTAACAACGCATCTTTAGCTTTACCATCTTCCAGGAAAGTGCTAAAAATGCGGTCTAGCACAAATTGAACCTGATGATTATTAGCTAAATGAACAGCGCTGGCATCAAAGCTATGATGATCATTTTCGAAATCTATTCGAGTATTTTCATTAAAGATTTCTACGGTTTCTTTTATTTTATCGGGATCAATTCCCAGGGCGAGGCAACGTGTAGGATTTTTTGAATTGGCAAGGGGAAAATCTATTAGCATTTTTTTATCTGAAGGTAACACCACCGATTCTCCCGGGAAAAAATCAAAAGATTTCATTCCTTCCAGGTGCATTATTTTTTTGCCCGTAAGCATACTCGCAATAATCGGAAAACCAAACTGAAGGTTTACACTTTCTGCTACCTGCCGGGTTTCAAAAACATTTAATTCAGCATAATCAGCACTGTAGATCGTCCTGTTTTCAATAGAAGTATTCAGCTTTAAATTGCGATTATAGTTTGATATATTGGTATTCAAAACCCGTTTAATTTAATAAGTTAATAGTAATGTAATACTTATTTGTAGAAAAGTTCAATTATTTACTCTTAAAATTAGGGATATTAGGAATGTAATTTAAAAAATATTTCTATGAGCTATTCAGCACCAAAATTTAAAGAAAAATATGGCAATTTTATTAACGGGAAATTTCAGGATCCCATAGATGGGAAATACTTTGAGAACCATTCGCCGGTAGATAATAAATTACTAGCCAAATATCCAAGATCTAACGATAAGGATGTAAAAAGCGCGATAGAAGCTGCTAACAATGCTAAAGATGAATGGGTCAAAACTTCGGCCTCAGAACGGGCTGCGATTTTGCATAAAATAGCCGATGTGATACAGGAAAACCTGGAAACTTTCGCGCAAATGGAAACCGCCGATAACGGGAAGTCTATACGCGAAACAATGAATGCTGATGTTCCCCTGGCGGTAGATCATTTTAGATATTTTGCTTCAGCTATTAGAGCAGAAGAAGGATCGGCTACAGAACTTAACGAAAATACCCTTTCCTTAATTATCAACGAGCCACTTGGCGTGGTTGCTCAAATTATTCCCTGGAATTTTCCACTATTAATGCTTGCCTGGAAAGTGGCACCCGCATTAGCTTCTGGAAACTGCGTAGTTTTAAAACCTGCAGAACAAACGCCTGCTTCTGCAACATTTTTAGCTGAAAAAATTGCAGATCTTTTACCTCCGGGAGTTTTTAATGTTATTCACGGTTTTGGTCCTGAAGCAGGGAAACCTTTGGCTTCCAGCCCAAATGTAGATAAAGTGGCCTTTACAGGAGAAACCACTACCGGGCAGTTAATTATGCAATATGCTTCAAAAAACCTGCACCCGGTAACCATGGAGCTTGGAGGGAAATCGCCTAATGTCTTTTTCAATAGTATTATGGATCACGACGATGCTTTCCTTGATAAATGTATTGAAGGCGCTGTGCTTTTCGCGTTTAACCAGGGTGAAGTTTGTACCGCACCATCCAGGATTTTAATCCAGGAAGATATTTATGATGAATTCATTAAAAGGGTGATAGAGCGCACCAAAGCTATAAAAATGGGTAATCCGTTTGAGGAGTCTACGATGATGGGCGCACAGGCTTCCAGTGATCAGCATCAGAAAATCCTGGAATATATTAAAATAGGAAAGGATGAAGGCGCTGAGGTTTTAGCCGGTGGTGATGCAGCAAAACTTGAGGGAAATTTAGCCAACGGATTTTATATTCAGCCGACTATTTTAAAAGGCCATAATAAAATGAGGGTTTTTCAGGAAGAAATTTTTGGACCTGTGGTAGCGGTTTGCACCTTTAAAGATGAAGCCGAAGCCATTGAAATTGCAAATGATACGATGTATGGTTTGGGTGCCGGAGTTTGGACGCGAGATGCGCATCAATTATATCAAATTCCACGTGCAATAAAAGCCGGGCGGGTTTGGGTAAATTGCTATCACGATTATCCTGCACACGCGCCATTTGGAGGTTACAAAAAATCTGGTTTCGGAAGGGAAAATCACTTAATGATGCTGAATCATTATAGACAAAGCAAAAATATGCTAATTTCTTATGATAAGAATAAATTAGGATTCTTTTAGAAATGGACTATAAAAGAGTAGAAATAACTCCTGAAGCAGAAAAACTACTGCAAGAACTTAAGCAACAGCACGGTGAGGTGATTTTTCACCAAAGCGGTGGCTGTTGCGACGGGTCTTCACCTATGTTACTGCCAAAAGAGGATTTTTATATTGATGATAATGATTTTCTACTGGGGGAAGTTGGCGGTGTAAATTTTTATATGAGCCACGACCAATTTGAATATTGGAAACATACCCATTTAACTGTAGATATTGTAAAAGGTAGAGGTGGCAGTTTTTCGCTTGATATTCCTACCGGTTATCGTTTTCTAATAAAATCAAGAATGCTGAATGATGAAGAAAACAAGAATTTAAACCCTTAAATTGTTGCTTAAGCAATGCCTGAAAACTGTTTATACCCTAAATATTCAGTTTTTCAGGTTTTTTTACTCGATAATCGAGATTTAATGCTCCGAGGCTTGACTCTAAAATTTGATGTCTTAATTTTTCTGAAAAATTTAATTAAACCACTTATAAATTTCAGAAGAAGTATAGCATTCATTGCATTTAGAAAACATCCACAGGCAGTCTATAAAATCGGTAAGCATATGAAAGAGCAAACCGATGAATATTAACTTCAGAAGCTTATTTTTAATAAAAAGAACCCCTAAAACATAGCCGATAATTGCAAAATGAGAATGTAAAGGATGATAGCCAATTCCACAGCGCATGGGGTCAAATAGAGGATTGGCAAAAACATGGTCCAGATCTACGGCCATAGTGGCGAGTAAGATAAGCCAGTTCCTTTTCCAGTTCTTTTTGTCGTAAAACCAGGCAATAGCGGCAATAGCTATAAAATGAAGAAAATAATGGGTGAATGTTTGCAATTGAAGTTTTTAAAAAATTGAAGCTTCTAAAAAAATATCAAACCCTGGACCTCAGTAAAATTATTAATTATTTTCAGGCTCTTCTTCCTCTTCAGCTGAAGACTCTATTTTGCCCTTTAAAAGATCCTTCATCTTATTTTTTAGTACGATGAATCGCCATATACCGATAGTAAGAAACAATACAGAAATGACCAGGGCCAGATAGCCAATATAATGCATCTCTTCGTATTCCTTTAGCTGAATTAATGCCAAACCACCCAAAAGAAAATACATAGCCGCTTGGGTATAGGATAACAACGTACGTTCATTGGCAAGCTTAGTTCTTTCCAGCGCCAGATGTTCGCGAATGATGCTTTCATCTATCTTTCTGTGAGTGAAAAGCTTTCCAAATTTAACCCTTCTCATAAAATTTCATATTTCAGCATAGAAACTGGATAGTTAATTTGCTTTAAAAGTTACCAAATTCGGTTTGTTTAAGCAAGACTTAAATTTAACTATCCAGTTTGTGTTTTTTGGTTTTTTAATTAGTCAACCTATGGCAAGTACAACCGGGAGCGGTAAAGCTCTGGGTGCTTTCGTGCCACGGGAAAGCTGCATTGTATTTGTTGTCTTCCCAATAGAATTCACCGCGTTCTTTCGGGTTATTTCCAATTTCGTTCATCGTTTCAGCATCATATAATCTGCCGTTTACCATCGTGTAAATAACCGATTCAGAATTACGAATATCTTCTAATGGGTTTTCTTCCAAAACAATCAGGTCCGCTAGTTTTCCTTCTTCTAAAGATCCAATTTCGCTACCCATTCCAATATATTCGGCACCGTTAATTGTAGCTGCCTGTAAAGCTTCCATATTGGTCATTCCGCCCATTTGCAGTAACCAAAGTTCCCAGTGAGCGCCAAGTCCCTGTAGCTGTCCGTGTGCACCAAGGTTTACCTTTACGCCAATATCAGAAAGTTCTTTGGCGGTTTCTGAAACCAAAATAGGTCCGTTTTTATATTCTTCTTCAGGAAGTTTGGTACGATGTCTTGATCTGGAATCTACAATTTGTCGCGGTGTGAAATTGAGCAAACGTTCATTTTCCCAAACGTTATCTTTTTGATAGAAGTAATACTCACCGTTTATTCCGCCATAATTTACAATCAGTGTTGGCGTATAGCCAGTATTGCTGTTTCCCCAAAGCGTTTTTACATCTTTATAAACCGGAACCACGGGAATATTATGTTCTATCCCGGTATGCCCGTCTACAATCATATTCATATTATGTAAGAAGGTGCTTCCGCCTTCGGGAACCACATTCATCTCCAGTTCTTTTGCCGCCTGCATTATTTGCTGGCGCTGTTCACGGCGAGGCTGGTTATAACTTTTTACCGAAGTCGCACCAAAGGCTTTCGTTCTCCTTAAAGCCGATTTAGCATCTTCCAGGCTATTAATTACTGCTTTAAAATCGCCTTCAGCACCGTAAAGAATAATTCCTGTTGAATAAATTCGTGGGCCTACCATTTCACCGGCTTTTACCATTTCAGCCATACTAAAAATGCTTTCACTTAAAGCCGAAGGATCGTGCACGGTGGTAACTCCAAATGCCATATTTGCATATAAAGGCCAGTGCTTTTCTGGCGTTAAGCCATATCTAAAAGCGCCAATATGCGCGTGGGCATCAACAATTCCAGGCATTATTGTTTTTCCTTCCAGGTCATAAACTTTCGCATTATTCGGAATATTTACTTCAGAAGTTTCACCTACAGAAACAATTTTATTTTCTTTAATTACAATGCTTCCATTTTCAATAACCTTATCACCATTCATAGTAATAATCCTGGCGTTGGTAAAAGCAATTTGCCCTTCCGGAATATCGGTTTTTAGTTTAAGTCCGATTTTGGTTCCTTCCTCGGTAATATCAGGAATAGAATCAGGAGAACTCTCCAGGAAAGTAAAACGCTCTGAAACTTTATTAGTGAAATATTCGTCACCTAAAGTCCAGTGTACATTTTGGCTGTTGTTCGACCAGTGCAGGTTCATCCCCGCATCTTTAGTGATTTGTGTTACCGGGATAGTTTTGGTGTTATTGTCTAAATCCAATGGTCGCCCCGTCATAGTAAGCGGTGCCAAATAAGCCTGGTGCAAATGACTAAAAACAACCCATTTATTATCTGGGCTTGGCACTAATCTATTGGCGTGTTTTGAATTGATATGCGTACGCTCGTCGTTTCCGCTTAGATCAATACTTTTTAAACTTTTTTCCAGACTGCCCATAAGCGCGCCACCGGTTTGAAAGAAAATTCGGGAATCGTCTTTACTGAATATTGGGAAATCTCCGGAATCATAGATCTTCTTTTTATTTTCTCCGGAAGCACTAATCGTATAAATACCCGGTTCTTTACTAAAAGTTTGTCCCTGGTCACTGTTACCGCGCTCCTTTACAAAAACGATTTGTTCGCCATCGTTGGAAAAAGCAGGGTTTCTATAAATACCTTTTTCTGAAGTGAGTTTTTGCGGATTTCTACCACTCAAACCTACTTTCATTAAAGCGCCCATTTTGGAGTCACTCCAGGTAACGTAAACGATCTCTTTTCCGTCAGGAGAAAAAGCGGGCTCAAATTCAAAATTTTCGCCGTTGGTGATTCGCTGAGGTTTTCCGTTTGGTAAGGATTTTTTCCATAAATAACCTACCGCGTTAAAAACAAGGGTTTTCCCATCTGGCGAAGTTACCGCGTGACGAATCACTTTAGGATTAAATTCTTCCGAAAATACCTGGTGTTCGCTTCTATGGGTTTCTGCAATCTCTATGGTGTTTTCAACTTCAAAAGGAATAATTTCAGAGGAATAATCTTCAATATTTACTTTATTGATCTTTCCTTCACTCCAAAAAACGATTTCTTCTCCCGAAGGCATCCAGCTAAATCCGGGATAAACCCCGAAAATCGCCCAGGCCTCCTGTTGGTCTTTACTCAATTTATCATAAACCGGCCATTCTTCGCCGGTTTCCAGGTCGTGAATAAATAAAACCGATTTTGTTCTCACTCTTTTTATAAAAGCAAGCTTCTTCCCATCAGGTGAAACTTGTGGTCTTGCTGCTCCGCCGGGACCACCTGTAATAGTAGTGTTTTCACCGGTTTCAAAATCGTATCTTTTTATAACATAGATTTGCTTGTTAGGATCTTTATTGTACTGAAACATTCCGCCAGGGTACATATCTTCGCTGTAATAAAGGTAGCGCCCATCTGGAGAAATGCTGGGTTCGTTTACATCCTGTTGGTCGTTTTTACGTTCGGTAAGTTGTAAACCTCCTTCGCCACCAATGTGGTATAGCCACATTTCTCCGGCCCCAAGAGAACGGCCAGAAGTAAAATGTTTCCTGGCTACAATGGCATTTCCGTCTGGAGTCCAAACCGCATTGTTTAGCAATCTAAAATTTTCTTTAGTAAGTTGGCTGGCATTTTCTCCATCGGCATCCATAATCCAAATGTTATCGCCTCCACCGGCATCGCTGGTAAAAGAGATCTTAGAACCATTTGGGCTAAATCGCGGCTGAACTTCATAAGCCATTCCGCTTCTTAAAAGTGTTGCTTTTCCACCACTAACTGGCATTTTATAGATATCACCTAAAAGATCGAAAACTATGGTTTTTCCGTCGGGAGAGACATCAAGATTCATCCAGGTGCCTTCATCAGTTTTAAGCGGAACTTCTTTAATGTTCCAGTCATCAGAATAAGGATCATTTACGTCCCATTTCTTTTCTTCTTCTTTTTCTTGTGAAAATAGGTTTGGAGCAGCCAATAAAATAAATAAGGCCGGGAGGAATTTTTTAAACATAGTGTGATTTTTTAACGAGGCTAAATATACTATGAAAAGCTCAAAAGCTCTAATTGCATTAAGGGATTTAATATTTGGAGATTATTTTATCTAATTCCGTCTTTTAAGTAAGTTTGATTTAAGATTTTCTAAACTTTAATTCTTGAAAAATGAATAAAAATAGACCTGAAGTGTGGTTACGGGGAAAAATTCCTGATGTTCCAGATTTACTACAACCTGCTGCGCACGCTCTCTTGCAATCGGCGGAAGAAGTGGAGAAATATATGATCGGTTTTCCTGAAGAATTGCTTTGGAAAAAGCCTGCAGGAAGAGCTTCGGTTGGATTTCATTTACAGCATTTAACAGGAGTAACCGATAGAATGCTAACCTATGCTAAAGCCAAAAAATTATCTGAATCTCAATTTCGGTATTTAAAAGATGAAGGAAAACCAAATGACGATATTTCTGTAGAATTTCTTGTTCAGAAATTTCAGGAAAAAGTAAATGAAGCAATCGATTTTCTTAAAAATACACCTGAAAATATTTTAACCGAATATAGACCGGTAGGAAGAAAGGAACTGCCTTCAACGATAATCGGATTGCTTTTTCACGCTGCAGAACATAGTCAGCGACACGTGGGGCAACTTTTGGTAACGGTGAGTGTTTTGAAAGATAGTTCAGATTCGTTACAGTCCTAAATAATATATACTTGTTCTTTTTCCATTGATAAAAAAGAACCAAAAAATCTAGGCTTACGAAACTGTATCTAAATTTATCGTTCGTCACCTAAATTTTAGGAACTCGCAAGAGGAATTAAAGTAAATTAAGGAATTCATTTAGCTCAAACAGCCTAAAATTTTACGGTGCCATCACTTCAAATTTCACGATAAATTTTCGGTATGCCGCTATTGATTCGGCATTTTAATTTTCTACAAGGTTTAGCAAGCCTTGTAGGTCTTTGGTTAATTAGAAATTATACCTGCGATGTATAAAAAACTCGCAGAAAAAGCAATTCAATGATGATTAAAAAGGCAAATTACTTAAATCTACATTCCCACCGGAGATAATAATTCCAACTTTTTTATTTCGAAATTTCTCTTTTTCGCGTAAAATCGCAGCAAAAGCCACCGCACTGGAAGGTTCTACTACAATTTTCATACGTTCCCAGATGAGTTTCATAGCATTGATAATTTCCTCCTCTTCAACTCGTATAATTTCAGAAACAAACTTTTGAATTATAGGGAAATTCTTATCTCCAAGCTGGGTTTTTAATCCATCGGCAATTGTATTGGTGCTGGAATTGGTTTCGATTTTTCCAGTTTTCAGAGATCGATAAGCATCGTCAACTTCAAAAGGTTCGGCACCAATGGTTTTGCATTTTTTAGTATAAAAATCTACTGCCAGCGCGGTTCCGGCTATAAGTCCACCGCCACCAACGGGTGTAATAATTATATCCAGATCAGGGAAATCTTCAAGGAGTTCTTTTGCCCCGGTTCCCTGGCCATAAATTACATTCAGGTCATTTGAAGGATGGAGAAAAGTAGCACCGGTTTCTTTTTGAATCTTTTCGGCCGCGGTTTCGCGAGCTTTTATGTTGGGTTCACACTCGGTAATCTGGCCGCCGTAAGTTTTTACCGCATCTTTTTTAACCTGTGGAGCCGAAGAAGGCATCACGATATAAGCCGGGATTCCCAAATTTTTAGCCGATAACGAAACTGCCTGCGCAAAGTTACCAGACGAATGTGTTACCACGCCTTTCGCTCGTTCCTTTTTGCTTAAAGCCAGGATTGCAGCGGTTGCACCTCGCATTTTAAAAGCACCCATTTTCTGAAAATTCTCACACTTAAAGTAAATTTCAGTTTTGGCTAATTTGTTTAATAAATCTGAAGTTAATACCGGGGTGCGGTGTGTGTATGGTGAAATTTCTAAATGTAGTTTGGTAAAATCTTCTTTACTGATCATTGTGACTTATTTCAATCAATAAAATTAAAAGAAATTAATTCAGTAAAAAAGTATAATCCAGCTGAGTAATCTATCCTGAAGTGATTTAATAAAAAATTTAGTGCTTAATTTCAGAAGCAAGATTTTGAATTATAGAGAAAATTATTTTTCTTCTTCAATAGGAATGGACAGCACAGGGATTTCGGCATTTTTAAACAATTCTACCGAAACACTTTCGGCAAAAAGATTATAGAAGAAACTGTGTTTGTGGGTACCTACAATTAGAATATCGGCTTTAAGCTTTTTGGCTTCCTGCAATACGGTTTCCACAGTAGAGCCCTGAATTAAAAGCGCATCAGATTCTATATTTTTATCAATAAACATATCGCGAATTTGCTGTAATTCTTTGTGCTCGTCTCTTAATTCATCGGCTCGCATATCTCTAATATATTGCGGGCCGGCATCAAAACCGGCAAAATCGGGATCTGGGGCGGCTACGTGAACCACCCAGATCTTAGCCCCGAATTTTTCTGCTATACTTTCAGCGTATGCCATAAGTTCTCCAACGGCATCATTAAAATCTACTGCAACCAAAATGTTTTTGAAAGTTTTCATACGCTGATATTTTAATTAATAACCTCTATCTCGTTCTACCACGTTCTTAAGTTCTTCTTCATCCTGCAATCTTTCATAATTCTCAATAATTTGCGGCACTACAGAGTTTGGATGAGTAACGCTGGCAATATGCGGTGTTATCCTTATTTTTGGATGTTTCCAAAATGGATGCTCGTCTCTTATTGGCTCTTCCCAAAATACATCTAATGCCGCACCAGAAAGATGGCCATCGTCTACTTTTGCCAGTAAATCCTGCTCCACTAAATGTTCACCACGGGCAACATTAATTACGTATGCGCCTTTGGGTAATTTTTCGAATAATTCTTTATTGAGTATTTTTTCGGTATCGGGAGTTAAAGGAAGCATATTTACCAGGATATCAGACTGCTCCAAAAACTCATCAAATTCATCTTCTCCGGCAAAGCTTTCTACGTTTTCAAATTCTTTTTTATGCCTGGAAAATCCTATTACCTGGAAGCCATTTTTTAATAAATTATTGGCCACGCTTTGTCCAAGGTTACCTATCCCCAAGATCCCAACTTTTACATCGTTATTGCGAGTATAAGAAACAGGTTCCCATTTTTCGTTTATTTGGCTTTCCCTGTAATGGAGTAAATTTCTTTGGTGCGCAAGAATAAGGGTAAGTACAAAGGTTCCCATATCTTGTTCCAGCCGATCGTCTACCACTTTAGTGATTTTTATATTTTCGGGAAGTTCCTGATCGCTGGTAATATGATCTACCCCGGCGCCCATAGAAGCAACGACTTTTAAATTGGGATAATTTTGAAAGATTCCACGGGGATGATTCCAGGTTAAGGCAAATTCTACCTCTTCTTTATCGTGATCTTCTGGATACACGTAAATATTTAAACCCGGATGTTGATTTTTTAAAGCTTCAACCCAAGCTTTCGGGTCTTTACCCGGACTAACAATTAATAATGACATTCTATTCTTTATTTTTGAATGGTTAATATTTAACTTACAAAAGCACTGTATCCCGTAATGGCACGGCCTACAATTAGCGAATTAATTTCTTTTGTTCCTTCGTAACTATAAATGGCTTCGGCATCGGCTACAAAACGGGCAACATCGTGTTCTAGTAGAATACCATTGCCGCCCATAACTTCGCGGGCACGGCTTACCACATCCCTGGTACGCATACTACAAAAAACCTTCGCCAAAGATGCGTGTTCATCTGTTAGTAAGTCGGCATCCTGCATTTCAGAAAGCCTAAAAACCAGTGTTTGCATTGCGGTAAGATTGGAAACCATTTCTACTAAATGATTTTGAATTAACTGGTAAGAAGCAATTGGTCTCCCAAACTGTTCTCTTTTCCTGGTGTATTTTAAAGCGCTTTCATACGCGCCCCGGGCGCAACCAACCGCCTGCCAGGCTACTCCAGCACGAGTCATTCTAAGTACTTTTGCAGTATCTTTAAAGGAATCTGCTTTTTGTAACCTGTCACTTTCGGGTATTACACAATCGGTTAAAGTTATAATGGCATTCTGCACAATTCGCAAGGCCATTTTATCTTCCATTTTTTCTGCTTTATAACCAGGATTTCCTTTTCTTACCAGGAATCCTTTAACCTGGTTGCTGTCTACATCCCGCGCCCAAATAATAATTACATCAGCAAAAGTGGCGTTCCCAATCCATTTTTTCTGTCCGTTTAAAATCCAGTTTTCACCGTCAAACTTGCATGTAGTTTCAAGTCCGCCGGCCACACCAGAGCCAACATTGGGTTCTGTTAATCCAAAGGCACCAATAGCATCTAATTTTTGCATCTTCGGAAGCCATTCCTGCTTTTGTTCTTCACTTCCGCATAGGTAGATAGATCCCATTGCCAGGCCGCTATGTACGCCGAAAAAAGTTGAAATAGAAACATCTACACGTGCAATTTCCTGTGCTATAATACCTTCCATTAAAAAAGGAAGATTTGGGCAGCCATAACCTTCGTAAGGCACACCGGTAATATTTAGTTTCTTGAATTTCTCAATAATTTCGTGAGGAAATTTAGCACGATTCCAATGGTCGTTTACCAACGGCCTAACTTCATCTTCCATAAAATTTCGCACCTCCATTTGGAGCTTGCGCTGCTCCTCGGTAAGTTTAAGGTCTAAATTGTAAAAATCGCCGGTAATGGGAGGAAGGTCACTCTGGCCTTTTTTCTGCTTGGTTTTTAACATTTTCATCAAACCCTTGAGTTGACGCTCATCTAACTGGCCTAAACTTTTCATCGCTTCTGAAAGGTCTATCTGCTTATTAATTTTCGCTAATTGATCCATATCAACCGACTTTAATAGGTTGATGGTGTTTCTTACTTTTCTAAAAACGGACATAAGGTGTTTGATTGGTGGAATTCTAAAATTAGGAATTAAAACTGCGTCCGGTTGTTAAAGCTTTCCGAAGAAAACGTCAAAAAAAAATACCGCTGAATGCAGCGGTATTTAAGTAATAATTATGGCTTAGAATTTAGAGACTAAAGGCTTCCTTCACCTTGTCTACATAATCCAGTTTTTCCCAGGTAAAAAGTTCTACTTCCTTTTTTACTTCCCCAGAATATGGACTTTTAAAGATTTTAGTGACCGTTCTTGGTTCTTTCCCCATATGCCCGTAAGCAGCAGTTTCACGATAGATAGGACTCCTAAGTTTTAGACGATTTTCTATGGCCCAGGGGCGCATATCAAATATCTGGGCTACTTTTTTTGCAATTTCCCCATCCTTCATATCCACTTTGGAAGTACCATAAGTTTCTACTGAAATTGAAGTAGGTTCTACCACCCCAATCGCATAAGAAACCTGTACTAAAACTTCGTCTGCAAGCCCGGCGGCAACCAGGTTTTTGGCAACGTGACGCGATGCATAAGCAGCCGATCGGTCGACTTTACTTGGGTCTTTTCCCGAGAATGCACCACCACCGTGCGCGCCTTTTCCGCCGTAGGTGTCTACAATAATTTTTCTTCCGGTAAGTCCCGCGTCCCCGTGAGGCCCCCCAATAACAAACTTTCCGGTAGGATTTATATGATAAGTAATATCATCATTAAAAAGTTTCTGAACATAATCTGGTAATTGTTGTTTTACCCGCGGAATAAGAATTTCAAGAATATCTTTCTTGATCTTTTTCAACATAGCATCATCATCTTCATCAAAATCGTCGTGCTGGGTAGAAACCACAATAGCCACAATTTTTTGCGGCACATTATCGTCACTATATTCTATAGTAACCTGGCTTTTAGAATCGGGACGTAAGTAGGGGATATCTTTGCCTTCGCGTCTTAATTTTGCCAGCTCAATAAGTATTTTGTGAGAAATATCTAAAGCCAGCGGCATATAGTTTTCGGTTTCGTTGGTGGCGTAACCAAACATCATTCCCTGGTCTCCGGCGCCCTGTTCCTCCTTATTTTCACGATCTACACCCTGGTAAATTTCCTGGGATTGTTCGTGGATTAAAGAGATTACGCCACAAGAATCACCACTAAATTTGTATGCTCCTTTAGTATAACCAATATCATTAATTACTTCCCGGGCAATGTTTTGAACGTCTAAATAAGTGTCGCTTCTTACTTCACCGGCAAGCACCACCTGGCCGGTAGTTACTAAAGTTTCGCAGGCGACTTTAGAATTTTCATCAAAAGCAAGGAAATTATCGAGTAAGGTATCGCTAATCTGATCGGCGATTTTATCGGGGTGTCCTTCAGAAACACTTTCTGAAGTAAATAAATAAGCCATATTTTTAATTTATTTTAAAAAATACGGGTTGAATTTGACGAAAAGCTAAGGGAGTAGTGATACTGCTTTAGCATTTTTCTTATACTTTAAAAAGCATAAAAGGGTTGCAATCAGTCAAATCCTTCCCTTTAATAATTCGGTTACAAATGTATAAAAATAACCCAAACTCATACTTTCTTTAACTTTCTTTTTTATAGGGTTGAAGACTTTAAAATTTCGACTTCAATTTATAGCGTATAAAATTATAGTTTTATACTTCTGAAATATAGCTAATTAGGTTTGTGTTTTAGATAAAAATAGATAATAAATAATTTTACAGCCATTAAATTATTGATTAATCAGTTTAAAGGAATAAAAATTTATTTTTCGTAAAAGTGAAGTTTGGATTTGGTTATTAAAAATTTCTGCCCTTATCTTTGTAACCAACAAAACAACGAAATGTACCAGATAATTTGCAATATGATGCGTATGATGATGTGGAAAACTTCCGCAGCGCGCTCAATTGCTTAATTCTGAAAAGAGATAAATTGCAAAAAGCCGCTGCCAATCGCAGCGGCTTTTTTTTTATTTAAAACTTAGTCATTTCCGCGGAGGCGGAAATCCAGATTAAGAAAATAGGTTAGTAAAAATTAGATTCCCATCGGTATGGGAATTACAAAAACAAATATGATGATTAAGGCAATAAATAAAATGATGATGCGCACTATGATGATGTGTATGTGTATGCAACACATGAATTGCTATTGCCAAAACCGAATGTAACTTAGTTTGTTTAGAGTTCAATTAAAAGGTCCCCTTGGTAATAGCTACTTAAGGGGACTTTTTTATTTAAAACACCGTCATTTCCGTGAAGGCGGAAATCCATAACAAAAACATAATCAAGCTTTCAAAATAGAAGCAAAACTTTAAAAAATTAGAAATTATGAGTACTCAAAAATTTTCAACAAACGCATTACACGCAGGTCACGATACAAAAAAAAACGGAGGAACAAGGGCAGTACCAATTTACCAAACAACTTCTTATGTTTTTAATAATTCAGATCACGCTGCCAATCTCTTTTCCCTGGCAGAACCCGGTTATATCTACACCCGATTAAATAATCCTACTAACGATATTTTAGAACAACGTCTTGCAGCACTGGAAGGCGGGATAGCAGCTGTAGTTACAGCTTCAGGCACAGCTGCAATTAATACCACGCTTTTAACGCTTTTAAAATCTGGAGATCATATTGTAGCATCCAGTAGTTTATATGGAGGAACTTATAATCTACTAAGTGTAACTTTACCAAGATTTGGAATTACAACCACCTTTGTAGACCCTGAATATCCAGAAAATTTTAAAAAGGCTGCAAAAGAAAACACGCGTGCCATTTTTGTAGAATCGCTTGGAAACCCGAAGCTTGATGTTCTGGACCTTAAAGCAATTTCTGCTGAAGCCAACGCGCTCAAGGTTCCATTTATAGTGGATAATACCGTGGCTACACCTTCTTTGCTAAAACCTATAGAGCACGGCGCCGATATTGTAATTGAATCGCTTACCAAATATATTAGCGGTAACGGAACTTCACTTGGAGGTGCCATTATAGACGCCGGTAATTTTAACTGGGCAAATGGGAAATTCCCCGAATTCACTGAACCTTCACCGGGTTATCACGGGCTAGTTTACCACGAAGCCTTAAAAGAAGCCGCATTTATTGCAAAAGTGAGAATTGAAGGGCTTCGAGATCACGGCGCGGCTTTAAGTCCGTACAATGCTTTTCAGATTTTACAGGGTTTAGAAACTCTTGAAATAAGGATAAAGCAGCATAGTCAGAATGCTTTGGAACTGGCCACCTGGCTGGAACAGCAAAAAGAAGTAAAATGGGTAAACTACCCTGGGCTGGAGAGCAGTAAATACAATAAACTCGCTAAAGAGTATCTTTCTAAAGGGCAAAGCGGCGTAGTGACTTTTGGAGTTGAAGGAGGTTTTGAATCGGCTAAAGTTGTAGCCGATGAAACCAAACTTTTCTCCCTCGTTGCCAATATTGGAGATACGAAATCACTAATTATTCATCCGGCAAGTACTACACACCAGCAACTGGACGAAAAACAACAGGCTACTGCTGGAGTTACACAAGACCTTATTCGTATATCGGTTGGGCTGGAAGATGTTGAAGATTTAAAAACAGATTTAAAAGAAGCTTTTGCTAAAATTGAGAAAAAAGCTCTGGTATAATTTATTGTTGGTGGAAAGGCAAAGGAAAAAGCAGCCAGGTTAAGTCTTTTTCCTTTTGCTCTTTCTAAATCAAAAAACGAAAAAAATGCTTCAGGAACTCTGTTTAAAAGATTTTGAAAATTCCGCGGGAACGGTTCAGGATATTTATTTGAGCTTTCAGCAGTTTGGGAAAAACCCAGAAACGGCGCCGGTGGTTTTAATAAATCATGCGCTTACGGGTAACTCTCAAATTACGGGAAAGCTTGGCTGGTGGACCAAAATTGTGGGGCCTCAAAAATGTATTGATACCGAAAAATTCAGCATTCTGGCTTTTAATATTCCGGGTAATGGTTTCAACGGAAAAAAAGAACATTTAATTGAAAATTATAAAGAATTTACGCTTAGAGATATTGCAAGAATCCAGGTTTTAGCACTTCAGCAATTAAAAATTGAGAAACTTTTTGCCATAATTGGAGGCTCAATAGGCGGCGCACTCGCCTGGGAACTAGCCGCTTTAAAACCTGATCTAGCTGAAAATATTATTCCTATTGCCACAGATTATAAAGCCACAGATTGGGTTTTGGCAAACTGTAAAGTGCAGGAGCAAATTCTTAATAACTCTAAAGAGCCGGTGAAAGATGCAAGAATGCATGCAATGACCTTTTATCGTACTCCGCAATCTTTAAGTAAGAAATTTAACAGAACAAAAGAAGAAATAAAACCTTGCTATAAAGTAGAAGGCTGGTTGCAATATCATGGTGTTAAACTGGAAGAACGTTTTCAACTCGCTTCCTATAAATTTATGAACCACTTGCTAACTACTATAGACATTAGCAAAGGCAGCGGTAATTACCTGGAAGTCGCAAAGAAAATTGAGGGAAATATTCATATTGTAACAGTGAATTCTGACTGGTTTTTCCTGGCCGATGAGAATTGGGAAACTTATGTAAACCTTTCCCTGATTAAAAATAATGTAAGTATTCACGAAATAAGATCAATTCACGGGCACGATGCTTTTTTAATAGAAGCCTCGCAACTGTCCAGATTTTTAAAACCCGTATTTAAAACCAACAATATAAAAAATGAAAAAAGTGAACATCATCTTGTTTGGAATAGGTAATGTAGGAAGTACCTTAATTCAGCAATTACTCGACGCAAAAAAACAATGGGAAAAGCATTCGGGGGTTTCTGTAAATATTCCTGTGATTGCCAATTCAAAAAAAGCGCTTTTTAATGCTGAAGGTATTTCAGAAAACTGGAAAAAAGATTTTAAAAAATCTTCCGAAAAGTACAAACTGGAAGATATCCTGGATTTCACCAAAGAAAATGACCTGGAACATCTTATAGCAATAGATGCCACGGCCAGCAAGGAATTTGTTGAAATTTATATTCGGTTAATACAAAATGGCTTTAACCTGGTAGCCGCCAATAAAGTTGCGAACACACTTTCTGCCGATTTCTACAACAAATTACGAAAAGAATTAGATTACCACGGCAAGTATTTTTATTATGAAACCAATGTGGGCGCAGGATTGCCAATTGTACAAACCGTACAGGGCTTGCACCAGGCGGGAGAAAAGGTTACCAAAATTCGAGGGGTCTTTTCCGGTTCGCTGAGCTTCATTTTTAATACTTATTCTGAAAATAAAGAGAAGTTTTCAGATGTATTGCGAAAAGCCGGAAGATTGGGATATACCGAGCCTGATGCCCGCGAAGATCTTTCAGGAAATGATGTGGGAAGAAAATTATTGATTCTGGCTCGTGAGCTTCAGTTAGAAAAAGAATTTCAGGAGATTAAAATTCAATCTTTAATTCCCGAAAAATTAAACGGACAAACTTCCGCAGAAGAATTTCAGCGAAGAATAGGGGAGCTGGATGAAATATTTTTTCAGCATAAAAAGGAACAAAACAAAGATCATGTGCTACGATACATTGGGGAAATTGAAGTAGAGAGCGCCAACCTGGAGGCAAAACTTATTTCTGAACCAAAAAGTACCGCTCTGGGTCAAATTAAAGGCGCCGATAATATTTTTGAAATTTATACCGAGTCTTATGGCGACCAGCCACTGGTAATCCAGGGAGCCGGCGCAGGAGCAGCGGTAACCGCTCGCGGTGTAGTTAGCGATGTGCTTAGATTATCGCAAAGACTTAATTAAAAATCCAACAAAACCAACAATTATGCATTTTGAAACCGAAGCCATTAGAACACAAAACGAACGTACACAGTTCCAGGAGCATTCCACGCCCCTGTACCTAACGTCCAGTTATGTTTTTGATGATGCCGAAGATATGAGAGCTTCATTTTCTGAAGAAAAGGAACGCAATATTTACAGCCGATTTACCAATCCCAATACTTCAGAATTTACTGAGAAAATAGCGAAGATGGAAGGGGCAGAGGCAGGTTTTGCTTTTGCCACGGGAATGAGTGCTGTTTTTTCAAGTTTGGCGGCTCTTTTAAATAGTGGAGATCATATCATTTCGGCTAGATCGGTTTTTGGTTCTACGCATAGTTTGTTTACCAAGTTTTTTCCAAAATGGAATATTTCGCATTCCTATTTTAATGTGAATGAAGTTGATAAAATTGAAAGTTTAATAAAGCCCGAAACCAAAATTATTTTTGCCGAAACACCTACTAATCCAGGTGTAGATGTATTGGATTTAGAAGTTTTGGGTGAAATAGCCAAAAAGCACAATCTTATATTAATTATAGATAATTGTTTTGCCACGCCCTGGCTTCAGAATCCTATAAAATTCGGGGCGCATTTGGTAATACATTCGGCTACAAAATTAATAGACGGTCAGGGCCGCGTTTTGGGTGGTGTAACAGTAGGAAATGCCGATTTAATAAGGGAAATATACCTGTTCTCAAGAAATACGGGACCGGCTTTGTCGCCTTTTAACGCCTGGGTACTTTCTAAAAGTTTGGAAACTTTAGCGGTACGTTTAGATAAACATTGTGAAAACGCAGAAAAAGTTGCTCTATTCCTGGAAACCGAAGCCAATGCTGAAAATGTGAAATACCCTTTTTTAAAGTCGCATCCGCAATATGAAATTGCTAAAAAACAGATGAAAAAAGGTGGGAATATTGTTTCATTTGAGATTAAAGGAGGGATTGAAGCGGGTAGAAAGTTTATAGATGCTATAAAACTTTGTTCAAGATCGGCAAATCTTGGCGATACACGCAGTATTGTTACGCATCCAGCATCTACAACACATAGTAAATTAAGTGAAGAAGACAGGTTAGAAGCCGGGATAAAGCCAGGATTGGTAAGAGTTTCAGTAGGATTGGAACATGCAGATGATGTAATAGCAGATTTAAAACAGGCTCTAAATTCAATTTAGTTATGGTAATTTCAGCAGACATAGGGCTTTTTGATTTTTCCGTAGAGAATTCAATAATAAATGCGAAAAAGTCAATATTTAAGTATATTCGCAGTATGCTTTCTAAAAAGACTAAATACGGTATTAAAGCCCTGGCGTTTATCGCAAAAAAAGGGGATAGAAAACCGGTGCAAACTTCTGAAATCTCAAAAAGTGAAAATATCTCGCAAAAATTCCTTGAAAGCATACTTCTGGAATTGCGTAAATCGGGATTTTTGGGGTCTAAAAAAGGTAAAGGCGGTGGCTATTATTTAATCAAGGAACCGGAAGATATCCGAATGACTTCGGTAATTAGAGTACTGGAAGGTCCTATAGCGATGGTGCCCTGTGTGAGCCTAAATTATTACGAAAAGTGCGACGATTGCCCCAGTGAAGAAGCCTGTTCTGTTCATAGTTTAATGATTCAGGTTAGGGATAGCACATTAAAAGTGCTGGGCGATAACACTTTAGCTGATATTTCTGCGAAAAAATAAGAATTCAAAAATTAAATGTTAAATACTGAAATTTAGGCCTTTAATAGTTGGTCTGATAAAAAAACAAAGTTACTTTTGTTTTATAACCTACTAATCCGATAGGTTAATAGAATTTAAACGAAGAGAGTATGATACTGGATCAGGCAAAATCTAAAACCACTTATAAAAAAGACAGGACTTCAGAAAAACCCTTACGCAGTATTTTAAAAACAGTGAGTTGGAGAATTGTAGGAACCGTAGATACCATAGTTATTTCGTGGGTTCTAACAGGAGAAATTGAAACTGCACTGGCCATTGGGTCGGTAGAATTGGTCACTAAAATGATCCTGTATTTTGGCCACGAGCGGCTTTGGAATATGATAAGTTTTGGAAAAGAATAGGAATATTTTTTAGAAAAGAATATAGAGTATAGTTAGGCTCGGGCAGGGCCAAAAAATTTATAAAAGATGAAACGGTACAGCGAAAAAGAATTAAAAATCCTCAACCAGCAGTTTAAGGGAATTACGCCGGCTGAGATTGTACAGTGGGTAGTATCCAACTCGGCCAGGCCGGTGATTACCACTAATTTTAGACCTTATGAAGCTGCAATTTTACACGCAGTTTCAGAGATAGATCCGGTAATAAAAGTAATTTGGTGCGATACCGGTTACAATACTCCTCAAACTTATAAGCACGCAAAGCAGGTGATAGACCAGTTGTCACTTAATGTTAAGCTTTACACCCCAAAGCAAACCGCTGCTTATCGTGATGCACTGTTTGGAGGAATCCCCGATATTAATAATCCGCAACACGAAGAATTTACCAAACAGGTAAAACTGGAACCTTTTTTACGCGCTATGCGCCAGCAAAATCCGGATGTTTGGTTTACAAATCTTAGAAAGGGCCAAACCAGTTTTAGAGATAGTATAGATATTTTAAGCTATAGCAAAGACGGAATTTTAAAAGTGAGTCCGTTTTACCACTGGAGTGACGAAAAACTGGATGCCTATTTAGAAAAACATGAACTGCCAAACGAATTTAAATATTTTGATCCCACCAAAGTTTTAGAAAACCGTGAATGTGGCCTCCACGCTTAATGAATCCCAATGAAAAAAGAGCAGAGTTATACCGAGATGTACCGTTCAAAAATGTGTATTCGCTGCACTTAAAGGAAACTTTTTATAAAAAAATATAGGAAGTCCTTTTAAATGAAAAATCAAAAAAGGACTTTTTTATTAATACCTGTTTTTCAGGTTTCAATTTAAAAATTATCGATAATGCAAAGTTTTAGAACCGAAATAGAAAACCCAATCGTAGAGCAGGATATTCTTGATTTAGAAAAGAAAATCAGGTTGTTTCGTGAGGGAAAAGCAGATGAAGAGAAATTCCGAAGCCTTCGTTTAGCGCGTGGGGTATACGGGCAACGACAGGCGGGAGTACAAATGGTTCGAATAAAACTGCCATTTGGAAAAGTAACTTCAGAACAGCTGCACAGAATAGCCGATGTTTCTGATGAATATTCCAAAGGCCGTTTGCATATCACTACGCGCCAGGATATCCAGATTCACCACGTGAGTTTAGACAGAACACCGGAGCTTTGGGCGCAGCTGGAAAGAGATGATATCACTTTGCGTGAAGCCTGCGGAAACACGGTAAGAAACGTAACCGCTTCGCCAACCGCGGGAATTGATGTAAACGAACCTTTTGATGTTTCTCCATACGCACATGGGACTTTTCAGTTTTTCCTTCGGAATCCAATTTGCCAGGAAATGGGAAGAAAATTTAAAATTTCTTTCTCTTCTTCAGATGAAGATACTGCGCTGAGTTACATTCATGATCTTGGTTTTATCGCCAAGTTGAAAGACGGAAAACGCGGATTTAAAGTGATGCTAGGCGGCGGGCTCGGTTCTCAACCAAGACACGCCGATGAACTCTATGATTTTCTTCCTGTGGAAGAAACCCTTCCTTTAATTGAGGGTGTACTTCGGGTTTTTGATCGGTACGGCGAACGTGCAAAACGATTAAAAGCAAGGATGAAATTTCTTGTAAAAGATATAGGAAAAGAGGCTTTTATGGAACTTGTAGCCGAACAAAACACGGCGCTTTCAAAAAACCATCCTAAATTTGAAGTTGAAAAATTTGAAACTGCACCGCCGCTTCAGGATGTTGAGGTGCCTGCAGTAACAATTGAAGATAAGAAGGATTTTGAAACCTGGAAAAACACCAATGTTCTTCCGCAGAAACAGGAAGGCTTATTTGCGGTTGGAATCAGGGTTCCGTTAGGGGATTTTTATACCGGTGGCGCAAGAAAACTTGCCGATTTGGTAAAGAAATACGCCGGAAATGAGATCAGACTGAGTTTAAGACAGGATATTTTAATTCGTCACGTTCGGGAAGAATTTTTGCCATTTTTCTATTCAGAATTAAAAAAACTGGGCTATGCTGATACCGGTTACGATAAAACCGTAGACATCACGGCCTGCCCCGGTACCGATACCTGTAACCTGGGGATTGCCAGTAGTACGGGAATTGCCGATGTACTGGAAGATGTTTTAAAAGAAGAGTATCCGCAGTTTATAAACGGAAAAGATATCACTATAAAAATAAGCGGTTGTATGAATGCCTGCGGGCAGCATAATATGGCGGAGATCGGTTTCCAGGGAATGTCGGTTAAAGTTGGCAAAACCGTGGCACCGGCACTTCAGGTTTTACTTGGTGGCGGAACCCTTGGGGACGGCCAGGGCCGTTTTGCTGATAAGGTGGTGAAAGTGCCCAGTAAACGCGGGCCAGAAGCTTTGCGATTCTTGCTAAACGACTTTGAAGCAAATGCCAATTCCGAAGAAAAATTTGCGGAATATTATGACAGGCAGGGCAAAACTTATTTCTATGATTTATTAAAAGAACTGGCCGATACTTCAAACCTAACAGAAAACGAATTTGTAGATTGGGGCCACGAAGAACCTTATATAAAAGCAGTAGGAGTAGGCGAATGTGCCGGCGTGGTTATAGACCTTATCGCAACACTTTTATTTGAAAGTGAAGAGAAAATTGATAACGCAAAAAGTGCACTGGAAAGAAAAGCCTGGGCCGATAGTATTTATCATTCCTATACCTCAATCGTAAATTCTGCTAAGGCTTTATTACTTGCTGAGGATGTAAAAACCAATACCCAGGCGGGAATTATTTCTCAGTTTGATGAGCTTTTTGTAGACACCGGTAAAATTGAATTATCGACTTCCTTCAAAGAATTCGCTTATCAAATGAACGAGCACGAGCCAACCGAAGCTTTTGCCAATAAATATTTAGAAGACGCGCATTTGTTTTTAAAAAGAGTGGATGCATTTAGAACAAAGGAGGTACAAAATGTATAATTCACCAAAATTAAGTGTGGTTGGTGCCGGGCCGGGAGATCCGGAACTAATCACCCTAAAGGCTTTAAATACTTTAAAAGATGCGAAAGTAGTGCTTTTTGATGCGCTTATAAACCGTGATCTTTTGGAATATGCACCGCAGGCTGAACATATTTTTGTTGGCAAACGAAAAGATAAACATAGATATTCTCAGGACGAAATAAATGAGCTTATTGTAAAATATGCCTTGGAAAGAGGTCACGTGGTTCGGTTAAAAGGAGGAGATCCTTTTATTTTCGGAAGGGGATCTGAAGAAATCAATTACGCTAAAAGTAAAGGTTTGGAAACTGCAGTTGTTTCCGGGATTACTTCTTCTATTGCGGTACCAGCCAATGTTGGAATTCCGCTAACCCAACGGGGAACTTCCGAGAGTTTTTGGGTTATAACAGGAACCACAACTCAAAAGAAACTTTCAGAAGATGTTCGGCTGGCCGCACAATCTACCGCTACGGTGGTGATACTGATGGGAATGGCGAAACTCGCTGAAATCGTGAACATTTTTAGCTACTACGGCAAAGAAGATACTCCGGTGGGGATTATTCAAAATGGAACTACCGATAATGAAAAATCTGGTTTTGGGACCATTATAAGTATAGAAAAAGTAGTTGCCGAAAAACAACTTACCGCCCCGGCAATTATCGTGATTGGCGAAGTAGTAAAAGAAAGCGGACAGCTTAAAGCAGTTTTTGAAAACGTCAAGGAGTTTGAATTTAAAAATTCCCCCATTGGGGGCTAGGGGGCCTATGGAAGAAAGAAACGAATTATACCCGGTCTTTTTAAAGGTCAATAAGCTGAATATTCTGGTCGTTGGCGGCGGACAGGTGGGACACGAAAAATTGCATTTCCTGTTTAAATCGAGTCCTAATGCTAAGGTGGAAGTGGTCGCAAAATGGTTTTTACCGGAAACAGAAGAACTGGCAAAAAAACACGGCGCAAAATTAACAAAAGGCAGGTATAGAAGAAAATACCTTAAAAACCGTCATTTTGTAATTGCGGCTACGAACGATGCAAAATTGAATAAACGAGTTTACAAACATGCCAAAAAGCGTTATTTACTGGCTAATATAGCCGATACGCCCGAACTCTGCGATTTCTATATGGGCGGCATTGTAAATAAAGGCCACGTAAAAATCGCGATTTCCACCAACGGTAAATCGCCTACCGCGGCAAAACGTTTACGGCAATTTTTTGAAGAAGTAATTCCCGAAAATGTAAACCAGATGGTAGAAAATTTAAATGAATACCGAAGTAATATAAAAGGTGATTTTGAGGCGAAAGTTGATCAAATGAATTCTATAACCGAATCTTTAAAAGTTAAAAACAAGAGTGATGATTAAAACAGATATCCTGATAATTGGGGCTGGCCCAACCGGTTTGTTTACCGTTTTTGAAGCGGGATTATTAAAACTAAAAACGCATTTAATAGACGCGCTGCCACAACCCGGCGGGCAATGTTCTGAGATTTATCCTAAAAAACCAATTTATGATATTCCGGCATTTCCTGAAATTTTAGCGGGAGATTTGGTTGGAAATCTAATGGAACAAATAAAACCTTTTGAACCAGGCTTCACTTTGGGAGAACGCGCCGAAACTTTGGAAAAACTGGACGACGGTACTTTTATAGTAACTACCAATAAAGGCACAAAACACCACGCGCCGGTAGTAGCAATTGCGGGTGGATTAGGTTCTTTTGAGCCAAGAAAACCCCCAATCGCTAATATTACCGATTTTGAAGATAAAGGCGTTTCTTATTTTATTAAAGATCCGGAAGTTTACCGCGATAAAAAAGTAGTGATTGCCGGTGGAGGGGATTCTGCATTAGACTGGGCCATTTACCTGGCCGATGTTGCTGCGGAAGTTGCCCTGGTGCACCGTAGAGCAGAGTTCCGTGGCGCATTGGATTCTGTGGAAAGGGTTTCAGAATTGGCTAAACTCGGTAAGATTGAAATGATTACCAATGCTGAAGTTGTTGGCCTTAGAGGTGAAGATCAATTGGAACAGGTGGTAATTAGGCATAAAGATGAAGCCCGCGGAGAGGAATTTAAAGATGTGGATGATTTTATTCCACTTTTCGGATTGTCTCCAAAACTGGGCCCGATTGGAAGCTGGGGACTGGAAATAGAGAAAAACGCGATTAAAGTTGATAATTCTTACGATTATCAAACCAATATTCCCGGCGTTTATGCTATTGGTGATGTAAACACCTATAAAGGAAAATTAAAACTGATCCTTTCCGGTTTTCACGAAGCCGCGATTATGTGTCAAAGTGCTTACCAGCGAATTTTCCCTGATAAAAAATATGTACTTAAATACACCACCGTTGGCGGCGTGACCGGATTTGACGGTAGTAAAAAAGAAGCCAAAAAAGAAGTGGTACAGAGTATTGGCATGTAAGCCACCTGGCGCCGAAGGGGGAATTAATTAGAATAAAATACAATGATTTTTAAAGCTTATTAAGCTCCCCTCCTTTTAAGGAGGGGTGGCCTATAGGCCGGGGTGGTTGAAGCATTTCGTCATTCCTTATTTTAAGTCTTCTATTTTTTGCCGAGAGCCCCTATCATATTCTATTCCACCCTTAATATTAAATTTATGTAAATTTTCTCTGGAATAGAAAATTTTATAATCTCTTGTTTGCATTATCTATTCCGTAAATCTTTATTTTTCCTGAGGTTAAATTTTTCTATTTTCTTCTTTGCAAGAGCTTAAAATTATTAAAGCAATTAATATGATTTGGAGTCTTTTCATTTCAAGTTTATTCAATACACATTCTACCATCTAGCCTTTGTTCCTCTCCTTCAATGCTTAAAGTTGAAAGGAAATAGAAACATCCATCTTCTATCTTTTTCATTTTTACTTTAATTCCACCATTGCTATTTACGAAATGTTGAAATTCTGTTAATTCCATTTTAGTTCCATCATATTTTCCAATGTAAGAACAATCATTAATCCACTTGAGGTTGATAAATTCTGCTTTCTTGTTTTTGTCTGGTAAGCCTTCTTCATTTAAAGGTATTTCAATTTGATAATTCCCGTTTCTTTCGATCCGGACACTTGAAAATCCATCTTCTGCCGGCATAATAAAGTTTCCATTTCTAAAGTCTTCACAATTTAATTCCTGGGCTGTAGAATTTAAAAATGTAAATATTAGTGCGGTAAATAGATATAGTGTTTTCATTGATATTGGTTATGGAAAAGTAGCGGAAATAGGGAGACGGGCTTGTCGGATTAATGCTTTCTTTCCTGGTTTCTAAAATTACACTTTTTCGGCAAAAAGGGTTATTTACGATGAAACGACTTGGCAATTGTTTATTTAGTTCGAACTATAATGGGATAATACAAAATCTATATAGGAAATCATTGAAATTACTTTTAATGAATTAGTTTCATTTCCATATTGAATATCAACACCGTGTAAAATTTCATGACGGTTTAATCGAATTGGGAATTTTTCAATTTCCTTTTCCCAACTATTAATACTTGCTTTTTTAATTATAGGAGATAATATAAAGTCTGAATATTTTAGATTTTTACTCTCTAATTTTTCTTTAATCTGTGGCAAGTAATTCTTATTTATAAAAAATTTAGCATCTAAAACATCATTACAAATTCCATCAATTTGAGTTAATAATATACAAATAGAAGCGTGGTAAAGTCCTTTATTATGAGCATCAAAAGCTTCATTTAAAATTTGTTTTCTGTTTGAATATTTCTCAGTTAACATTTTTCTAATCTCATCAATTTTACCTCTGTAATAATCTGAAAAATAAAGATCAAGTTTTTCGGGAAGATTATTATAGATATGTTTAAGGCAAGTGTTTATTTTTAATTCACTGTTTTTTGAGAAATCATCTACATACCATCCATATGTTGCAGTTTTGTAGATGACCATTTCAACTTTTTCAGTGTTTAAATGCTTATATTGATCAAATAATCTATTAACCTCATATAGCCTGATTAAAGCTTTAACGAGTGTTTCAGATCCTTCTTTAATTTCACTATGATTTACAGAATATTTCATTAATAAATTGTTGTCAAATCCTTGTATTCCTATTTTTACAATCACACGTAAATTACTAGGATAAAATCAGATTCATTTCCAAGCTTCCCTGTAAATCTATTAAAAATTTGTTAATATCGTTTACGGAAAACCCTAACCCGGTATAAGCTTTAGAACTTTGAGGTTTTTTAATAAGCTTTAGCTAAATTTGTTTAAAACAAGATTTATTATGAAGATCAACCTTAAAAGACTTAATAAAGATTATCATTTTGAAACCGTAAACGAGCGTGGAGACATTGTTCATTTAGATAATAAAACCGATGCCGAACCAAAGGGAGCCAGCCCAATGGATTTATTACTGCGAGCCATTGCCGGTTGTAGCAGTATTGATATCGTAATGATTCTAAAAAAGCAACATCTGGAACTGGAAGATCTCCAGGTGGAAGTTGAAGGCTTTAGAGAAGATGGCGCAGTGCCTAATGTTTTTAAGAAAATTCAGCTTAATTTTCTTTTAAAAGGAGATGTGCCTGCGGCGAAAGCCAAACGTGCCGTAGATCTTTCTATGGAAAAATATTGTTCGGTTTCTAAAATGCTGGAAAAAGCAGCTGAAATCAATTATGCGATCACTTTAAATGGCGAGCTTATCAATTAATGAACTCTTTTGAAACCAGGATAGTTAAAACCTGGAAGCCTTCGGTGTTTTTAAGGATTGTTTTTATTATTCTCCTTCTGGGAGGTAGTGCGCTCACATCGATTTTCGAGGTAGAGGAAAAGTGGCTTCGGCTTACCGGTAGTTTTGCTTTTATGCTGGGAATGTTTGGAGCTTTAAGTCAGTCGTTTGTTAAACCCAAATATCTTGGGGATATGGAGATAGATGAAACCAGGGTTAAAATAGATTTAGCCAATTTCGGGAAAGAATTTTTAATTTCCGAGCTGCAGGAAATCGGTTTCAAATATGGAGGTTACGCCAGTTTCTGGAAGTATACTTTATACGGAAATAAAAATCATATTTATTTTACTACGCTTTCAGGTGAAAAATATAATTACGAAATAATTCTTCAGAATAAACAGAAGAAAGAAGAGCTGAAATCTTTTCTAAACGAATTAAATACCACTGATACTATTCAAATTAAGAAGTTTGGTAATTCGGCTTTTTAAGTCAATAGAAACTTTGGAAATTAAAGCAGTATTTGGAAGTAATCTTTAATTTTTATCCCTTCTTTTTCCTGTTTTATTAAAAATATAATTCAGTAAATCATATAAAATACATTATCCATAAAAATTACTCTTAGCCCTTGCATTTAAATGGCTGTGCCGTATATTTGCTGGTTCAAGTTCATTGTTTATAACATCGTTATCAAGAAAGGTTGAGGGAATAGACCCGTTGAAACCTTGGCAACCCTCCTGTAATGGGAGAAGGTGCTACATTCTACTTCGCTTCTTTGGCGCAGATAGATAACAAGAAAGAATTCTTTCCCGCTTCTTTTTTTGATAGTGATTTTAGATAAAATTATATGTCAAAATTAGAAGAACAACTTCAAAAAAATATACTCATTTTAGACGGTGCCATGGGCACGATGCTTCAGGATTATAAATTTTCTGAAGAAGACTTCCGTGGAAAACGTTTTGGAGATTGGCCGGTTTCCGTACAGGGAAATAACGACCTGTTATCCATTACCCAGCCTGAAGCAATCGCTACCATTCATCGTAAATATTTTGAAGCCGGTGCCGATATTGTAGAAACCAATACGTTTTCTGCAACCACAATCGCCATGGCCGATTATAAAATGGAAGAACTGGTAGATGAGCTCAATTATGAGTCGGCCAGGATTGCCAAAGAAGTCGCCGTAAAAATGACTGAAGAAAATCCGGAAAAACCTCGGTTTGTGGCCGGCGCGATTGGGCCCACCAATAAAACCGCCAGTATGAGCCCCGATGTTAACGATCCCGGATTTCGTGCAATTTCCTTTGAAGAATTGCGGGTAGCTTATAAGCAACAAGCCAGCGCTTTAATAAAAGGCGGCGTGGATATTCTTCTGGTAGAAACTGTTTTTGATACCCTAAACGCTAAAGCCGCGCTTTTTGCCATTGATGAACTTAAAGAAGAATTACAGCTAGATATTCCCATAATGGTAAGTGGAACGATTACCGATGCTTCCGGGAGAACGCTTTCGGGGCAAACCGCGGAAGCTTTTCTTATTTCGGTATCGCATATTCCCCTGTTAAGTGTTGGTTTTAACTGTGCTTTGGGTGCTAAACAACTAACACCGCACCTCGAGGTTTTAAACCGTTTTGCAAGTTGTGGTGTGTCAGCTTATCCTAATGCAGGGTTGCCAAATGCTTTTGGAGAATACGACCAGGATGCTGAAGAAATGGCAAGACAGATTAGGGAATATTTAGAAAAGGGTTTGGTGAATATTCTTGGTGGTTGCTGTGGTACCACACCAGAGCATATTAGCGCTATTGCTGAAATTGCCAAAGATTATAGTCCAAGAAAAATAGTGAAACCTGAATTTTCCACCGCGTTATGATAGAAACAGTGAATCAAGAAAATATACAGGAAGAAATTTCCCCGGAAAAAGAACAACAAGAGACTAGGCCTTTAAAATTATCTGGTCTCGAACCGCTTATAATTACCCCCGATAGCAATTTTGTAAATGTTGGGGAAAGGACTAATGTAGCCGGTTCCAAAAAATTCCTTCGCCTAATTAAAGAGGAGAATTTTGAGGAAGCCCTGGAAGTAGCAAGAGATCAGGTAGACGGTGGTGCCCAGATCATCGATATTAATATGGACGATGGTCTTATTGAAGGCAAAGAGGCGATGGTAAAATTCCTTAACCTTATTGTTGCCGAGCCCGATATTGCCCGTGTACCCATCATGATAGATAGTTCTAAATGGGAAATTATAGAAGCCGGTTTACAGGTGGTGCAGGGGAAATGTGTTGTGAATTCTATAAGCCTTAAAGAAGGCGAAGCAGAATTTATTGAACACGCTAAAAAAATAAAGCGTTACGGTGCTGCGGTAATCGTTATGGCTTTTGACGAAGTTGGGCAGGCCGATAATTTTGAACGTAGAATTGAAATAGCAAAGCGTTCTTATGATATCCTGGTTAATACAGTAAAACTACCACCAGAAGACATCATTTTTGACCTGAATATTTTCCCGGTAGGTACGGGGATGGACGAGCATAAACGCAATGCCATAGATTTTATTGAAGGAACCCGTTGGGTAAAAGAAAATCTTCCGCATTGCAGTATTAGTGGTGGTGTGAGTAATGTTTCATTTTCTTTCCGCGGAAATAATCCGGTGCGGGAAGCGATGCATTCGGTGTTTTTATATTATGCGATTAAAGCGGGAATGAATATCGGGATCGTAAACCCCGCACTTCTGGAAGTGTATGATAATATTCCCAAAGATCTTTTAGAACACGTAGAAGATGTAATTCTTGACAGAAGAGAAGATGCCACAGAGCGCTTGCTTGAATTTGCTGAAACCGTAGTGGGCTCTAAAAAGGCAAGCAAAGTAGACCTTTCCTGGAGGGAAAATCCGCTTCAGGACAGGATTACCCACGCTTTGGTTAAAGGAATTGACGCTTATATTTTAGAGGATATAGAACAGGCCCGCCAGGAAGCTGACAAACCTATTGAAGTAATTGAAGGTCATTTAATGATTGGAATGAATGTGGTAGGCGATCTCTTTGGAAGCGGAAAAATGTTTCTTCCGCAGGTAGTAAAATCGGCCAGGGTAATGAAGAAAGCAGTGGCCTACCTTCTTCCTTATATTGAAGCAGATAAGTCCAGTAAGCGCTCCTCGGCTGGAAAAGTTCTTATGGCTACGGTTAAAGGAGATGTGCACGATATTGGGAAGAATATTGTAAGTGTGGTTTTGGGCTGTAATAATTACGAAATTATTGACCTGGGCGTAATGGTGCCTCCGGAAAAAATTATAGAAACTGCAAAAGCTGAAGGTGTTGATGCCATTGGTCTCAGCGGATTAATAACACCTTCTTTAGACGAGATGGTGTTTTTAGCCAAGGAAATGGAACGCCAGAATTTTGACGTGCCTTTACTTATTGGTGGCGCCACAACTTCAAAAGCGCATACGGCGGTAAAAATAGACCCGCAGTATAAAAATGCGGTTGCTCATGTGAATGATGCATCGCGTGCAGTGACGGTAATTGGGGATCTTTTAAAGGAAGAAACACGCACTAAATATATGAGCGATCTTAAAGCCGAATATGATAAATTCAGGCTTAATTTTAAGAAAAGAAGTAAAGTGAAATCTTTTCTTCCAATTGGAGAAGCGCGAAAAAATAAGTATTCCATAGACTGGAAATCAACCCAGATTACAGAGCCAAACAAAATAGGAATTCAGCAAATAGATAATTTCGATTTAAAGGAACTGGAAGCTTTTATAGACTGGAGCCCATTTTTTAGAAGCTGGGATCTCCACGGGCGTTATCCGGATATTTTAACCGATAAAGTGGTGGGGGAACAGGCAACTTCTTTGTTCAAAGATGCAAAAGTTTTACTGAAAAGAATTCTGGATGAAAAGTTACTAAAAGCGAAAGCTGTCTACGGATTATTTCCGGCGAATACGGTTAATGATGATGATATTGAAGTGGAATATGAAGAAAATTCCGAAGAAAAAAAGATGCTTTTCAGAACGCTTCGGCAGCAATTAAAAAAACACGGCGGAAAGCCAAATTTTGCACTTTCCGACTTTATTGCGCCAAAGGAAAGCGGAATCCAGGATTATATAGGTTGTTTTTGTGTGACTACAGGTTTTGGTACTGCAGAATTAGCTAAAAAGTTTGAGGAAGATTTTGACGATTATAATTCAATAATGATAAAAGCCCTTGCCGATCGTCTCGCAGAAGCTTTTGCTGAATATTTACACAAAAAAATAAGACGGGAAGACTGGGGCTACGCGCCCGAAGAGAATTTAAGCAACCAGGAATTAATAAAAGAAACTTATAAAGGAATTCGCCCGGCTCCGGGTTATCCTGCCTGCCCAGATCATTTAGAGAAAATAAGTATTTGGGAAATTTTAAAGGTAAAGGAACGAATTGGAGTTGAACTTACCGAAAGTTTAGCGATGTGGCCGGCTGCGAGTGTAAGCGGATATTATTTTGCCAATCCCGAAGCGCGTTATTTTGGCCTGGGAAAAATTAAAGATGACCAGGTGAAAGATTTTGCTGAAAGAAAAGGAATTCCGCTGAAAAAGGCCGAAAAATGGCTTAATCCAAATATTGCAGATTAAGAGCTCTTGCTAGCCTCCCCAAAGGGAAGGAATCGGAAAAAATAAATTTAGATTAATTAATAATCCAACCAATATTTTCCTATTGGATAAAGAACTGGGAAGTATTTATGAAAGTAACAGAACATATAAACCGGGCAAAAGGAGAAACATTGTTTTCTTTTGAAATTGTTCCGCCGCAAAAAGGAAGAAGTATACAGGATCTTTATAATAATATAGATCCACTAATGGAATTTAATCCGCCGTTTATAGATGTAACTACCTCGCGGGAAGAACACGTTTACATTAAAAAAGATGATGGTTTACTGGAAAGAAAGATTACCCGTATGCGCCCGGGTACGGTTGGTATTTGTGCTGCAATAAAGCAAAAATATAATGTAGACACCATTCCGCATGTGCTCTGTGGAGGGTTTACCCGTGAAGAAACCGAGTATTTACTGGTAGACTGTCACTATTTGGGGATTGAAAATGTAATGGCACTTCGCGGGGATGCTATGAAACACCAACGCTATTTTGAACCAACCCACGGGGGGAATTGTTTTGCCAGTGAATTGGTAACCCAAATTAAAGATTTGGGAGAAGGAAAATATTTAAACGAAGTTATTGAATCTAATAACAATGCCGATTTTTGTATTGGCGTGGCCGGTTATCCTGAGAAGCACCTGGAAGCTCCTTCTTTACAAACAGATCTAAAACGCCTTAAGGAGAAAATTAATGCAGGCGCAGATTATGTGGTTACACAAATGTTTTTTAATAATAAAGCTTACTTTGATTTTGTAGAACAGGCAAGGGAAGCAGGAATTACTGTTCCCATTATTCCCGGTATTAAACCCATAGCCGTTAAGAGGCATTTGCAATTATTACCACAGGTTTTCAGCATAGATATACCCGAGGATTTAATTAAAAATGTAGAAGCCTGTAAAGATAATAAAGAGGTAAGAGAAGTGGGTATTGAATGGGCTATAGCACAATCTAAGGAGCTTAAAGCTTCCGGTGTTCCGGTTTTACATTATTATTCAATGGGAAAAAGCACCAATATTCAAAAAATTGCGAAAGCGGTTTTTTAAAATATTAGGCTACATTTGCGGGTAATGAAGAAAATTACCGCCCTTATTTTTCTTTTCAGCATTTTTAATAGTTCTGCCCAGGAGTTCGGGAAGAACTATTATTCTTTTGATGCCAGTTATTTCTACGGAACCATTGCCGAACATAATCCTGATATTGCCCATTTAATTACCGGGCATCCAACAGGTTTAATTCTTGGTTTTAATAAAAAAAGTTTCGGATTTGAAGATTGGGAAAAGCGCTATAATTATCCCGATGTTGGCGCTTCTTTTACCTATCAGGATATGAAAAATCCCAGTTTAGGTGAAAATTACGGACTCTATGCGCATATGAATTTCTACCTTTTTAAAAGAAATTTAATGTTTAGAATAGGGCAGGGCCTGGCGTATGCTTCCAATCCATATCATCCAGATGATAATTATAAGAATAATGCCTACGGTTCGCGCTTGCTAAGTTCTACTTACTTAATGGCGAATTACAAAAAAGAAAACATTTTTGAAGGTTTGGGACTACAGGCCGGGCTTTCCCTGATTCATTATTCCAACGCCGATTTTAAATCGCCGAATGCCAGTACAAATACCATCACTTTTAACCTGGGAGTGAATTATGCTTTAGATCATCAAAATCTGCCCAATTATATTCCAAAAGGGCCAAGAGAAAAATATACAGAACCCATTCATTTTAATTTTGTGTTGCGAAGTGGCGTAAATACTATGGGGATTATTGGTTCTAAACAATATCCATTCTTAACCTTTTCAGCTTATGCCGATAAGGTGCTTAATCATAAAAGTACTCTGCAGGCAGGAACTGAAGTTTTCTTTTCCAAAGCTATGGAAGAACGAATTTATTATCAATCGGTAGCTTTTCCTTCCGGAAATACCACTGGGGAAGAAGATTCCAAACGAGTAGGCGTTTTCGTTGGCCATCAGCTAAACTTCGATAAATTATCGGTAATTACGCATTTAGGTTATTATGCGTATTTTCCCTACGAGCATTTTGTAGATCAGTTATATAACAGGGTTGGTCTGCAAAGAAAAATCACCGAAGATCTTTGGGCATCCCTTACTGTTCGCTCTCATTATGCGAATGCCGAAGCCGTAGAATTTTCAATTGGCTATCGTTTATGAGTAGCTTGAGCGGAAGTTTGTAGTTGGGGCAAGCGGAATTGTATCCTTAGAAGCTTGTGGAATAATAATTTCCTTTAAATATTTTTTGAGGGTAATCACCCTTTTTTATCTATTATATGAATTAAATAACATATATTTACAGGGTAAATTCTCTTTTTTATGAATGAGTCAAGTTTAGATAATCTATTGAAGTCAATTTTCTCTGACAGCGAAGACCTTGATGTCAGAGGGGAATTTGAGCAGAAATTAAATGAGTATAATATAAGTAAAACAAAAGCACTAAAACTGCTGAAAATTGATAAGGATGTTTTTGAACAGATTATCTCAGGTACTGCGAAACAACCTAATTTAATTCATGTTATTAAACTTGCTGAGTTTTTAGATATTGAAATTAATCGATTCGTTCAAGTGGTTTTAAAAAATCAAAATGAAGAGAATATAACCTCGATTGATAACGCCAGAAAGACCACTTTCTTGTTGAAGAATTTTGATGTTAAAATGTTAACAAAATTAGGCTTTTTTGAATCTGATTATGGAACGGATGAACTTATACGAAAAGTTTTAGATTTTTTCGGATACGAGTCTATTCAAGAATATGAGCAGCAGTTAGAAGAACCTCTATACAGCCAAACTAAAAGAAATTTTTCGGATAGAATGAAAGATTTCTGGGTAAAATCAGCTTATCAAACCTTTAAAATCATTGATAATCCTAATGAATATGACAGGGGGAAATTAAAAGATTTAATAATAAAATTAAAACCTTACTCACAAAATGTTCAGAATGGGTTATTTACTGTGTGTAAAGCTTTATATAACATTGGAATTACGGTAATCTTTCAAGATTACTTATCTACCACACAAGTTAGAGGTGGGACATTTATAATAAACGGTAAACCTTGCGTAGTAATTACAGATTTTAATAAAAAATATTCAACAATCTGGTTTACACTTATGCATGAACTGCATCACGTTTTATTTGATTTTGATCTGATTGAGAAGAATAGTTTTCATCTAACAGGAGACGATGATTTATTTCTTATAGAGGAAAAGGCAGACTCTTTTGCAAGAGATTACTTTTTATCTGTAGATAAATTCAAGTATATCAAAAAGTACATTAATAACCCTTTTTTAGTTTCAAAATTTGCAAATGAAAATGAAATTCATGAGTCATTAGTGTACACATTCTTTACTTGGTACATGAATAAGCTATACGGTAAAAGTTATCACGGAGCGTTTCGCGAGTTTTATCCAAATTATAAAAATGCAGTGGGTAAGTTAAATCCAATCGCTTGGAATGATGATAGTATAAAAGTAGCAAGCGAAAGAATTAAAAATATATTAGAAATTAAATAAAGGATAGCATGGCTAAAGAGAATAACAAAAAAAGGAAAAAAGATAAGTTATCCGAAGCGGATATTGAGCGAATGGAATTACTGCAAAGGGCGAACGAAAAAGTCGGTAAACAGTTATCTATAAATACTGAAAAAGGTAATCTTGAGGAAGTAGATGAATTGAGGGAACTTATTGGTAAAGAGTTTGAAGATCCTGAGGAAAAGTATAATATTTATTACAGAGGTATAAGAAGACTTTTGATGGACTTTTTGCCTAAGGGTCAAGAATTTAAAGAAGCAAGAGATATTATTTATGACGAAAAAAATATCTTTTTAAATCTGGGTAAAAAGAAATCAGATAATAATGGTATTAGAAAGTCAGATGGGCGTATGACATTTCAACCTGTTATGAATGAAATCCTGGATGTTATCGTTCAATGGGTGTCTGAATCTCAGAATCCATTTGATCTTTACAGAGAATTTTATGAACTAAACGAAAGACATGGTTATGGCCATGAAAAATACGATAAAACTTCTCTTAGTATAGCAAAATCCATGTATAACTTAAGTGAAAAGGATCAGGATCTTGATTAAAAATTGCATCAAGCAGGTTTTAGGAATAGCGATATTGATTTTTGTCTTTTTAGGATGTGATTCTGAAGAAGCGCCGACTTGTGTAAAGACTTCCGGAGAAATTATTTCTGAAGAATTTAGCGTTGATGCATTTGAAGAAATTATCGTTTATGAACGTGTAAAATTGTTTATTGAACAGGGCGATGAATATAAAGTGGAGATCGTAACCGGGGAGAACCTTAAAGAAAATGTTTATGCTGAAGTTGTAGATAACCGACTTGAACTGAGAAATGAAAATTCCTGTAATCTTTTTCGTGATTACGAGATCACAAAAATCTATGTGACTACACCAACTTTAAACTGGTTACAGAATAGCAGTGGCAGCGCGATTGAAAGCTTAGGAACGCTTGACTTTCCTGAACTTTGGTTGCGGTCTTTTAACCAGGAACGAGATCCCGATATTCATACCAATGGAGATTTTATCCTTGATCTTGAAGTTGAAAACCTAAGAATTACCAACGACAATATTTCTAATTATTTCCTAACCGGAAACGCCGAAAATGTAAATCTGTTTTTTGCAAATGGTGACGGCAGGCTGGAAGCCGAAGAGCTGATCGTTCAGCATTACGATATTTTGCATCGAGGAACCAACAAATTAATTATCAATCCGCTGCAGTCTTTAAAAGGTGATATTTTTGGTTTTGGAGATATAATTTCAAAAAACCGACCACCAGAGGTCGATATTGAAGAACACTACACCGGCCGACTAATATTTGAAGCCCCCTAACCCCCGAAGGGGGAACTCTCAGCGCTTCGGAAATGATTCCCTGAAAAATAAATACTTCAAACTTTAAAAGAAATCTTTGCAGGTAAGAACAAACTAAACTCCCCCTTTGGGGGCCTGGGGGGCTGTGAGTTCCGCGAACAGGCTTTCTAAATTCTTTGTTTTTTGATTTAGCTGTAAAGTTTTTAATCCATTATCGTGGGCGAAATCGAATACTGCGGGGCGCATATCTTTTTTGGTGTCGAACGTGAGTTCATAGGCAAATCCGCCTACATTTTTAGCTGAAATTAGGTTTGGAATTTTCTGAATGGCCACTTGCTCCACCCTGTAATCGAATTCCACTAAAATAACCTGTTCATTTTCTTCCCTTAAATCTTTTAAATTTTTATCGGCAACTACCTTTCCTTTATTAATAATAATCACACGGTCACAAACGGCTTCAACTTCCTGCATAATATGAGTAGAAAGAAATATGGTTTTTCCAGATTTTTCCTTTCCAATATTTTTAATAAGGTTCCTGATTTCCACCAATTGATTTGGGTCCAATCCAGTGGTAGGTTCGTCTAAAATCAAAACCTGGGGATCGTGCAGCAGGGCAGTGGCAAGGCCAACACGTTGGCGATAACCTTTAGAAAGCTGCTCTATTTTTTTATTGGCTTCGGGTTTTAGCCCTGTGAGTTCTATTACTTGCTCAATTCGGGATTTATCGGTTTTAAAGATCCTGGAATTAAATTCCAAATATTCCCGAACGTACATTTCAGTATATAATGGATTGTGTTCTGGCAAATACCCAATTTGCTGTTGAATTTTATGTAAATCGTCTTCAAGGGAAATTCCGTTTACTTCCGCTTTTCCTTCCGAAGCAGTTAAATAACCGGTAAGGATTTTCATTAAAGTGGATTTTCCGGCGCCGTTTGGCCCCAAAAAGCCAACAATCTCTCCTTTGTTCAGCTTAAAAGAAACGGAGTCCAGCGCTTTTTGTTCACCATAAAACTTTGAAATTCCTTCAACATAAATAGACATAGCAAGCATTTTTTCAAAAGTAAGGATTTTTAACGCGCCAATAATAGTTCAAATTTAGATATAAAGGGTTTCAGAAAAGTCATCTCGTTAGGAATTTCGGAATTACTAAGTGATTATTTTGAAAGCTATTATAAATCTTTCGATGAATCTTTATAAAAAAAATAAAGTCTGTAAAAAGCTTATGAAAGCTTAAAAAAATCTAAAAAATGGTTTTTGTTTAGGTAATAATATTCTAATTTAGCCCCATAACAACGAAACAATGAATCACTTAATTAGCTGGAACGCATTTTACTTTTTTTATTTCTATTTCAGAGATAGGAACGGGAATGCTATGTAATTAA
Source organism: Salegentibacter agarivorans (assembly GCF_900113135.1). Taxonomy (GTDB): domain Bacteria; phylum Bacteroidota; class Bacteroidia; order Flavobacteriales; family Flavobacteriaceae; genus Salegentibacter; species Salegentibacter agarivorans. The sequence goes on from NZ_FOOH01000003.1 coordinate 88,341, forward strand.
GTAAGAAATTATATAAAAAAGTCCCGATAAACATCGGGACTTTTTTTTTACTCGATAATCGAGATTAATTAGAAATTAATGGATAAAATTATCGCAATTCAGGGAGTGCAAGGCTCATTTCACCATTTGGTGGCCCAGGAATATTACCACCAGGAGGTTGAGGTTTTAGAGTGCATGTCTTTTGCTGAACTTACTAAAAGCCTTTTAAACGGTGATGCTACCGAAGGGGTGATGGCTATAGAAAACTCTATCGCCGGATCAATTTTGCCGAATTATGCACTTATAGATGAGAATAATCTAAAAGTGGTTGGCGAGCATTATATCCCGATAGATATGAATTTTATGGCTATGCCGGGACAAAAAATAGAGAATATTAAAAAGGTCCATTCGCACCCTATGGCACTTTTGCAGTGCAAGGAATTCTTTAAAAAACACCCACATATTAAGTTAATTGAAGACAGTGATACGGCCGAAGTAGCGCGAAGAATTTCAGAAAAAGGAAGTACAAAAGTTGCGGCGGTAGCGAGTAAAGCAGCGGCACAACTATTCGGACTGGAAATTCTTGCAGAAAGTATTCATACCAAGAAAAGCAATGCGACTCGTTTTTTGATTATCAGTACTAAGAAAAAAGAGCCAAATGGCGATAAAATAGATAAAGCTTCTTTAAAATTTGAATTGGAAAGTAGGCGTGGTAGCCTGGTTTCAGTATTGAATATTTTACGGGATTTCAATCTGGATATGACCAAAATACAGAGTATGCCCATTATAGAATTTCCGTGGAAATATTCATTTTTTATCGATGTGACTTTTGAAGATTATTCCGAATTCCAGAAAGCGATGGATATTCTAGAAGTAATGACCGAGCGATTAACAATTTTAGGAACCTACAAAAACAGTTTGTAATGATAGAGCAGGCAAAAAGGTTGAGCAACGTAAAAGAGTACTATTTTTCTACAAAATTGAAGGAAGTGCGTGCAATGGCAGCTGCCGGAAAAGATATTATTAATCTTGGTATTGGTAGCCCAGATTTGGCGCCACCGCAACAGGTTATCTCAGCTTTAAACTCAGCTTTGGTAAATACCGGTGCTCACCAATATCAGCCGTATAAAGGCACGCCAGATTTTAGAAATGCCATTGCTGAATTTTACCAAAATCATTACCAGGTTTCCCTGGATGCTGAAACTGAGATCCTTCCGCTTATGGGAAGTAAAGAGGGAATCACCCATATTTCTATGGCTTTTTTAAATGAAGGCGATGAGGTATTAATTCCAAATCCCGGATATCCAACTTATTCTTCGGTTACTGAACTTGTAGGCGCCAAAGCAGTTTATTACGATCTAAATGCTGAAGGAAACTGGTTGCCGAATTTGGAAGAATTGATCCAAAAAGATTTGAGCAAAGTAAAACTTATGTGGGTTAATTATCCGCATATGCCAACCGGAGCTTCTGCGAATGAAAAGCTTTTTGCTGATTTGGTAAAGTTTGGAAAGGAAAACAACATCTTAATTGTCAATGATAATCCGTACAGTTTTATCCTGAACGATAACCCAAAAAGTATTTTAAAGGCTGAAGGAGCTAAAGACATAGTTTTAGAACTGAACTCTTTAAGCAAAAGCTTTAATATGGCCGGCTGGCGAATAGGAATGCTCTGCGGAAGCGAAAAAAACCTAAATACGGTTTTAAAAGTAAAAACCAATATGGATAGCGGAATGTTCTATCCGCTTCAGGCGGGTGCTGCAGCGGCATTGCGCTTAAACGGAGAATGGTTTTCTGCCCAAAATGAGGTTTATCAAAGCAGAAAAGAAAAAGTATTGAAATTAGCTGAAGCTTTGCAGTGTAAACCTGAAAAAGACCAAACCGGAATGTTCGTTTGGGCCAGGGTTCCGAAGGGAACAAACGCAGAAGCTTTTGTAGATTTTCTACTGAATAAATATCACATTTTTACCGCGCCGGGTTTTATTTTTGGAAGTAATGGCGAAGGTTATATAAGATTTTCACTTTGCGCTACGGAAGAGAATATTCAACGAGCTATAAAAAGAGTTACATCATGAAAGTTCAAATAATAGGAATAGGACTTATAGGCGGATCTTTTGCACTTGATATTAAATCGGCTTTTCCCGAAGCTGAAATCTACGGAAGCGATGCTGATGAAAAGAATTTAAAAAAAGCGAAGGAACTCGGTATTATAGATCACTTGGCTCATATTGAAGATGTTCAGCACGCTGATGTTGTTTTGGTGGCAGTTCCCGTAGATGTTGCAAATAAAGTGGTGACAGAAGTTTTAGACCTGGTGAATGAGAATACGCTGGTTTTTGATGCCGGGTCTACAAAATCGGGGCTTTGTAAAGAGATCGCTAATCATCAAAACCGTAGAAATTTTTTAGCGGCTCACCCTATTGCAGGAACCGAGTTTTCCGGGCCTGAAGCGGCAATTTCTAACCTGTATAGGAATAAAACAAATATAATTTGTGAAGTTGAAAAAACAGCTTTTAAACTTCAGGAAAGAGCGCTAAACATCTTTCAGAAACTGGGAATGCGAATTCGATATATGGATCCGGTTTCGCACGACAGGCATATTGCCTACGTCTCGCATCTATCACATATAAGTTCATTTATGCTTGGAAAAACGGTTTTGGAAAAAGAACGTAACGAGCGCGATATTTTTGATTTGGCGGGCAGTGGATTTGCTTCTACGGTAAGACTTGCCAAAAGTTCGCCGGCAATGTGGTCGCCAATATTCAGGGAAAATAAGGAGAATGTGCTGGAAACTTTAACTGAATATATTAATAACCTTACGCATTTTAAAGACTTGCTGGAAAATGATGATTTCCAGGAAGTTTATAATGAAATGCAACGCACCAATCATATTAAATCAATTTTAAACGGAATAAATTAAAAATCAGGATTAAATTTTAAATTATGGAAAACAACAAAGAACAAAGAAAGTGGCTTGACGATTTCGGATTAGATCATCCGTTAGTAATCGCAGGACCTTGCAGCGCTGAAACCGAAGAACAGGTTTTAAAGATCGCTCACCAGTTAAAAGATACCGATGCCACGGTTTTACGTGCCGGAATTTGGAAACCCAGAACCAGACCGGGAAATTTTGAAGGAGTTGGAGCGCTAGGTTTAAAATGGTTAAAAAAGGCCAAAGAAGAAACCGGAATGCTAACCACTACTGAAGTTGCGAATGCACACCACGTAGACCTTGCTTTAGAAAACGATGTGGATATTCTTTGGATTGGCGCCAGAACAACGGTTTCACCGTTTATTGTTCAGGATATCGCTGATGCTCTTAAGGGCACCGATAAAACTGTATTGGTGAAAAACCCGGTAAATCCAGATCTTTCACTTTGGTTGGGAGCTGTGGAAAGATTTCATACTGCCGATATCAAAAATTTAGGAGTAATTCACCGTGGATTTTCTGCTTACGAAAAAACCAAGTACAGAAATAACCCTGAATGGCAGATCGCTATTGAGCTTCAGAATAAATTTCCAGATCTTCCTTTAATTTTAGATCCGTCACATATTGCAGGACGTAGAGACATTATTTTTGATCTTTGCCAGACTGCTTTAGACCTGAATTACGACGGACTTATGGTTGAGACCCACCACACTCCCGATGATGCCTGGAGTGACGCTGCACAGCAAATCACCCCCGCAACACTTGTTCAGATTATGAAAGATTTGAAAATTAGAAAAGAGGTTTCAGAAAGTGAAGAATTTCAGAATAAATTAAGCACTTTAAGAGCTAAAATTGATGTAGCCGATAATCAATTGATCGAGCTGCTTTCAAAAAGGATGAAAATTTCTGATGAAATTGGCCAGGTGAAAAAAGCACAGAACGTTTCGGTTTTACAAACCAAAAGATGGAATGAAATTCTTGGGAATATGGTTTTGGAAGGAGAGCAACACGGATTAAGTGAAGAATTTATTCTGCGTTTATTTAAAGCGGTTCACCAGGAATCTATTAACCACCAGGAGAAAATTATGAAAGCTTAAGAATCTTGTTTTCCATGATTTTTGGTTTAAAGGCAAGTAGTAAATGTTGCATTTGCTATTTTAGCAAAGTGGTTGTTTGAAAAAAATTAAAGGACGTCATCCTGTCCCGAGACTTCGGGATTGTTTCCGTCAAGCTGAACTTGTTTCAGCTTCTAATAGGTTAACAACTTAGATCCTGAAACGAGTTCAGGATGACGGTTTAAGAAAACTTTCAAACAGCCACTTAAAAATCATAATGTGAATGAAAGGAACCGTTTATAAATCTACCGGAAGCTGGTATCAGGTGAAAAGTGAAGCGGGAACGTTTTATGACTGCCGAATTAAAGGAAAATTCAGGATTAAAGGTATTAAAAGTACCAATCCTGTGGCCGTTGGCGATAAGGTAGAATTTGATATTGAAGATAAGGAAGGTGCAGAGCAAGGAGTGATCAAAAAGATTGAAAAGCGGGAGAATTATATTATTCGAAAATCGGTTAATCTTTCTAAGCAAACCCATATCATTGCCTCCAATATAGACCAGGTTTTTTTACTGGTTACGCTTAATAATCCTCCTACACTTACCACTTTTATAGATCGTTTTTTAGTTACTGCGGAAGCTTACCACGTAAAAGCGGTTTTGCTTTTCAATAAAGTTGATAGCTATAATGAAGATGAATTGGTAGAGGTGAAATACCTGGCGGCCATGTATAGAAATGCAGGTTACGATTGTATAGGAATTTCAGCCACTACCGGAAAAAATGTAGATAAAGTTAAGGAGATGATGCTGGGTAAAACCAGTATGTTTGCCGGCCATAGCGGTACTGGAAAATCAACTTTAATTAATGCCATAGAACCCGGTTTAAATTTAAAAACTTCCCGGATTTCTGAACAGCATAAACAGGGGCAGCATACTACTACTTTTGCTGAAATGTTTGACCTTTCTTTTGATGCAAGAATTATTGATACCCCGGGAATTAAAGGTTTTGGGGTGGTAGAAATTGAGCGTGAAGAATTGGGTGACTATTTTCCTGAATTTTTCAGAATAAAACAAGATTGTAAATTTCATAATTGTTTACACCTGGAGGAACCAAAATGCGCTGTAAAAGACGCCCTGGAAGAAGGTGAAATTGCCTGGAGCCGTTATAAAAGTTATTTACAGATTTTGGAAGGAGAAGAAGACAATTACAGAACAGATATTTATCCAAAGAAATGAGAGTAGTTTTACAGCGGGTTTCTAAAGCCTCCGTGCAAATAAACCACGAAATTAATGCGGTAATGCGCACCGGTTTATTGATTTTATTAGGAATAGAAAATGAAGACTCGCAGGAAGATATTGACTGGCTTTGCAATAAAATAGTGAAAATGCGCATTTTTAGCGATGATAATAACGCGATGAATCTGTCTTTGTTAGATGTTGACGGCGATGCCATTGTAGTAAGTCAGTTTACCTTACATGCTTCTACCAAAAAAGGGAACAGACCCAGTTTTATAAAAGCGGCCAAACCTGATGTTGCGGTTCCACTCTATGAAAAATTTATTGAAAAATTTGAAGAAACTTTAGGAAAACCAGTGGGAACCGGAGAATTTGGTGCAGATATGAAGGTGGAACTAATTAATGATGGGCCAGTGACAATAATTGTAGATTCTAAACAAAGGGAATAAAAATGAACATAGAAAACGCGCAAAAAGCGGTAGACGATTGGATAAATGAACACGGAGTTCGGTATTTTAACGAGCTTACCAATATGGCGCAACTTACCGAAGAAGTAGGTGAAGTTGCCCGAATTATTGCACGCCGTTATGGTGAGCAAAGTGAAAAAGAATCTGATAAAGATAAAGATTTAGGAGAAGAGCTGGCAGATGTAATTTTTGTAGTGCTTTGTCTTGCCAATCAAACCGGGGTTGATCTCCAGGAAGCTTTTGATAAAAAACTGGATTTAAAAACTAAAAGAGATCACGACAGGCATCATAACAACGAAAAGTTAAAATAATGAAATTCAAAGAGATGATTTCGCAAAAAGCCTTCTGGAAATCGGTTTTATTCCTCGGCCTGGGCTTTCTAATTGTGTATGATATTGTAAGTATGCTGTTTGAATACGGCGGATTTCATTTTGAAGCCTATTTCACTGAACGTACAGAAGATGGGAAGTTATTTCGCTTTATTGTGGGCCAATTTCTTGCAGCTTTTGTTTATGGATTCATCATTTCGTTTGGGCAATTCAGGGCAAAAAGAAAGAAGGATGCTGAAAATTAATATAAGCAATTAATGAACTTAGAAATTTCAAATACAAAGAAGCACCTTAGCGGCACTATAAAAGTTACCGGTTCTAAAAGTGAATCTAACCGTTTACTAATTTTACAGGCTTTATATCCAAACTTAAAGATTAGTAATCTTTCTAATAGTGACGATACCCATTATTTGCGAAAAGCTTTAAAATCTGAAGATGAATTAGTTGACATTCATCACGCGGGTACGGCAATGAGATTTCTAACCGCTTATTTTTCAAGTCTGGAAGGTAGGGAAGTAGTTTTAACCGGAAGTAAAAGAATGACCGAGCGCCCTGTTAAACTCCTCGTAGATGCACTAAAACAAATGGGAGCCGATATTTCTTATGAAAACAACGATGGCTACCCTCCAATTAGGATTAAAGGAAAAAAACTTACCGCAAATCGTGTTTCTTTACAGGCTAATATTAGTAGTCAGTATATTTCGGCCTTAATGCTTATTGCACCTTCACTTCCCAACGGTCTCGAAATAAATTTGGAAGGTGAAATTACTTCTAGCCCTTATATTAAAATGACATTAGAAATCTTGCAACGTGCAGGAATTAAAGGGGTTTTTCAAGGAAAAACGATTAAAATTGAACCTACTCAGGATGTAGAAAAGCAGACTCTGGCTGTTGAATCAGATTGGAGTTCAGCTTCATATTATTATAGTTTAGCTGCGATTAGCGATTCTGCCGATTTAAAATTAAGCACTTATAGAAAAACCAGTTTACAGGGAGATTCCTGCCTGGCTAAAATTTATAAGCAATTTGGTGTAACCACCAGGTTTGAAAATGATCATATTATTTTAGAAAAACGTCCTGGTACTAAACCAAAACATATTGAAGAAAACCTTCAAAATTCGCCAGATATCGCCCAAACAATTGCAGTAAGCTGTTTGGCCTTAAATGTACCCTGCCACCTTACCGGTTTACATACACTAAAAATTAAAGAAACCGATAGGCTGGTAGCTCTAAAAACCGAAATTGAAAAATTTGGCAGTCAGGTAAAAGTGACCAACAACAGTTTAGAACTTCTTCCGAAGCAAAATTTCTCTCAAAATGTTTCAGTAGGTACCTATAACGATCATCGTATGGCAATGGCTTTTGCGCCTTTAGGGCTTAAAATTCCTTTTGAAATTGAAGATGCTGAAGTGGTTTCAAAATCCTATCCCGGGTTTTGGGAAGATTTTGAAAAACTCGGTTTTAAGATTGAAAAAACTTCAATTTAAAAGCTTTTTTTAAATAAACCGTTAATTACTTGACAACCCCTATCTTGAGATTGTATATTTGCCGCTTCTAAAAATGCAATTATGGGAATGAAACTTTCACACTTCAATTTTGAACTTCCGGATGAACTTCTGGCAGAGTACCCTTCAGAAAACAGGGACGAAGCCAGGCTAATGGTTCTAAACAGGAAAGAACAAACAATTGAACATAAACAATTTAAAGATATTCTAGATTATTTCGAGCCTGAAGATGTTATGGTATTGAACAATACCAAAGTATTTCCGGCACGTTTATATGGTAATAAAGAAAAAACCGGTGCGAGAATCGAAGTTTTTCTTTTAAGGGAATTAAATCCTGAAACCAAACTTTGGGATGTTCTTGTAGATCCTGCGAGAAAAATTAGAATCGGGAATAAACTTTATTTTGGAGATGACGAAAGTTTAGTTGCTGAGGTTATAGACAACACTACTTCCCGTGGAAGAACACTTCGTTTTCTTTACGATGGTTCTTACGAAGATTTCAGAAAAAAATTAAAGGAATTGGGAGAAACTCCACTTCCAAAATATATTAAGCGTAATGTTGAACCTGAAGATCAGGAGCGTTACCAAACTATCTATGCAAAAGAAGAAGGGGCTGTAGCAGCACCAACTGCCGGGCTTCATTTTTCTAAACACCTTTTAAAGCGTTTGGAAATTAAAGGAGTAGATTTTGCTGAAGTTACATTACACGTAGGTTTGGGAACGTTTAGTCCGGTTGAGGTAGAAGATCTTAGCAAACATAAAATGGATAGTGAAGAAGCTTTTATTGAAAAGAAAGCTACACAAACCATTAACAAAGCAAAACTGGAAAACAGGCGGGTTTGTGCTGTGGGTACTACGGTAATGCGTGTTCTGGAAAGCTCGGTTTCTTCAAACCATACTTTGAATGAGTTTGGTGGATGGACCAATAAATTTATCTTTCCTCCTTACGATTTTAGTATAGCGAACTGTATGATTACTAATTTCCATACTCCAAAATCTACGCTGCTTATGATGATCTCGGCTTTTGCCGGTCACGATTTTATGAAGCGAGCTTACGAAGAGGCGGTAAAAGAGAAATACCGTTTCTATACTTATGGAGACGCCATGTTGATTATCTAGTTTTTAATTTGATATAATCTTAAGCCACGAATTCATTAATGTTAGTGAATTCGTGGCTCTTTTATTTTTTAGAAAAAAGGATATTTTTCGTGTACGTCTTTAAGTAGTTTTTTAACTTCAAATTTTTCTTATCATCACCATTTAAAACACTTAGCTTCAGCTTAACTTAAAAATCCTTTAATTCTTAGTACTTTTGCAGCGTGAAAAACAAGAAGAAAGACATACGGGCACTTACCAAAGCACAACTGCAGGAATTTTTTGTAGCCAATGGCGATAAATCTTTCCGCGGAAGCCAGGTATATGAATGGCTTTGGAATAAAGGTGCGCACAGTTTTGAGGCGATGACCAATATCTCTAAGGCTACCCGCGAAATGCTGGACGAGAATTTTGTGATTAATCATATTCGTGTAGATCAAATGCAGCGCAGCAGTGACGGTACCATTAAAAATGCCGTAAAATTACACGATCAACTTACGGTAGAATCGGTTTTAATTCCTACAGCTAACCGAACCACGGCCTGCGTTTCTTCGCAAGTAGGCTGCAGCTTAGATTGCCAGTTTTGTGCTACCGCAAAGTTAAAAAGAATGCGAAACCTTAATCCTGATGAAATTTACGATCAGGTGGTTGCTATAGATAATGAAAGTCGTTTGTATTTTGACAGGCCGCTGAGCAATATTGTTTTTATGGGAATGGGTGAGCCGCTTATGAACTACAATAATGTAATGAAGGCGGTAGAAAAGATCACTTCCCCCGAAGGTTTAGGAATGTCCCCAAAGCGAATTACTATTTCTACCTCGGGCGTTCCAAAAATGATTAAAAAACTGGCTGACGATGAAGCGAAGATTAAGCTCGCTGTTTCCCTTCACTCTGCTATAGATGAAGTGCGAACCCAAATAATGCCTTTTAATGAAACCTTTCCTTTAAAAGATCTTCGGGAAGCTTTAGAATATTGGTATTCTAAAACTAAAAGCCGAATTACTTACGAATACATTGTTTGGAAAGATATTAACGACACTCGAAAAGATGCCGAAGCCTTGCTGCGCTTCTGTCAATATGTGCCGTGCAAGGTGAATTTAATTGAATACAATCCTATAGACGATGGTAATTTTCAACAGGCTTCTTCCCGGGCTACAGATATGTACCAGCAAATTCTAGAAAGCAATGGGATTACGGTAACTGTAAGGCGCTCCCGCGGAAAAGATATAGATGCTGCCTGTGGTCAATTAGCTAATAAATCGGCTTAATTTACGCTTTAAAATTACTTAATCTTTGAAAGAAAAACCACTGATGAATATTCTCTATAAATAATTATCTTTGGTGGCTTAATGAAAGTAATTTCCCAAATAAAACTTCCGGTTGAGAAAGAGATGGAGCTTTTTGAAAAAAAGTTCCTGGAATCAATGTCCTCCAAAGTTGCACTGCTCAATAGGATAACGCATTATATTGTTAACCGCAAAGGAAAGCAGATGCGACCTATGTTTGTTTTCCTGGTTGCCAAAATGGTTTCGGACGGGAGCGTGAACGAGCGTACTTATCGCGGTGCATCGGTAATAGAGCTTATTCATACCGCTACTTTGGTTCACGATGATGTGGTAGACGATTCTAATCGCCGCCGTGGATTCTTCAGCATAAATGCATTATGGAAGAACAAGATTGCCGTTTTAGTAGGCGATTATTTACTTTCTAAAGGTTTACTACTTTCTATAGATAATAATGATTTTGACCTGCTTAAAATTATTTCAGTCGCGGTTCGGGAAATGAGTGAAGGTGAATTGCTTCAAATAGAAAAAGCTAGGCGTTTAGATATTACTGAAGCTGTTTATTACGATATTATTCGACAAAAAACCGCTACTCTTATTGCTGCTTGTTGCAGTTTGGGAGCGGCCTCGGTGAAACCAGATTCTGATGCGATTGCTAAAATGAGACGATTTGGCGAATTAATAGGGATGGCATTTCAGATTAAAGATGACCTTTTTGATTATGGCGATGAGCAAATTGGTAAACCCACAGGAATTGATATTAAAGAACAAAAAATGACTTTGCCTTTAATTTACGCCCTTAATAATTCGACTAAAAAAGAGAAGGATTGGGTGATTAATTCGGTTAAAAATCGCAATAAAGATAAGAAGCGGGTAAAAGAAGTAATCCAGTTTGTAAAAGACAAAAACGGTCTTGATTACGCAGTAAAGCGTATGGAAGAATTTCAACGGGAAGCTTTATTAATCCTGGAAGATTACCCGTCATCACCTTATCGCGAATCGCTGGAACTCATGGTAAATTACGTGATAGAGCGTAAAAAATAAGGCTGTTCGTTAGGTTTAATGAAGTAACGAAACAGCCTTAAATAGTTCTTAGAGAAATTATAGATTAGTTATCGTCTTCGTGAATTTCTTCATCTATTTCTCTTTCTACTTTTTCTGCACCTTCTTCAACTTTTTTGGCGCCTTCTTTCACTTTTTCTCCGGCTTTATTCACATTGTCTTCAATGTCTTTGCCTATTGCTTCTACGGCATCTTCTGTTTTTTCCTGGGTAGTTTCACGGCAGGAATATAAACTAAGCGTAAAAATGCTAATTAATAATAAAACTAACTTTTTCATTGAAATTTGATTTTGGTTTAAACTAAAAAAAGCCACTTTCTATTACAAAAGTGGCTTTAGAATTTCTTAGAAAGAAACGATTACATGTTATCGTCTTCGTTCATTTCTTCTTCCATTTCTTGCTCAGCTTCATTAGCTTCAGCTTCTATTTCGTTACCAGCTTCTTCCATCTCGTTTCCTGCTTCATCAGCAGCGTTTTCGATGTCTTCACCAGCAGACTCTATAGCGTCTTCTGTGTTTTCTTCAGTAGTTTCTCTACAAGAGTAGATAGAAAGTGACATTGTTGCAACAGCAAAAAGTAAAAATAATTTTTTCATTTTAGAATATGTTAATTAGTTGAAGGAACAAATTTAAACTATTTTTTAATTGTGCAAGGGATTCTTTTCAATCAAATATTTCCAATATCTTTTGGGGACGTGTTGGTGATGAAGCCTAATGTTTATGCGGGATTTGATGGTAGTGGCTTCAAAATAATTCTTCCATAATTTCTGAAAATCCTGTTCGTGGGAATCAAAGAAATAATCATTTTCTTCTGAAGAACCCGAATTTTTAGCAAAATCAATATTGATAATATTGGTGGTAGTTAGATTATAATAGAGACCGAATTTACGTTTCAAGTCATAAATTATCCATTCCTGGTCGCTATAGCGGGAGGTAAAATGATGCTTTATAACCGGAAGCACATTAAAATCGGGTTCAATCGTTGCAAAATAGATACTGTCTTTTGTAAGTTGAAATCTTACAAAAGCTTCCATACGGTGTTTTTCCCGGCTTACCTTTTTAGCCGTTTGCGCAATTTTAAGCACGTGCGAATTGGCGAAATCCCCGTCTATACTCTCTTTACGCTGAAATGTATGCTGAAAATATTTTAAAATTTCTAATTCAATTCCCGGTTCTTCACTTAAATAAGCGAAATATATGTTTTTTACACCGCGAGCTGTTGCAATTTTTTTAAAAGCTTTCCAAACCCTTTCAGCCTTTGGTTTTTCAGTTATTACTTCAAGGTGGTTGCTAAATAATTCTTCACTGGCTATCCCGGGAGGATGTATTGCCACTACCTGCAATTTTTCCTCATAATTAAGGAATATGCAGGTAAGTAATCCATTCAAACTACCATCGTAACTTAATGAAGTTGTAGAATTCATTTAAAATAAACTTAACTGGCTGCTATATTCTTTCCTGAATTTCCCAACCGAATTTCGAAGAATAAGCGATTTGATTTTTGCTGAACCCAGATCTTTTGTTTCCCAACCGCGGGAATCACAAATTATAAAATATTTCGCCCGGTTAAGGGCAACGCCAATTGCCTTTAAATGATCATAGTTCAATTTGCGGTATTTTCTTGCGTTTAAAATCTTGCTTACCGATTTTAAACCAACTCCTGGAATTCTCAACAAAGTTTCTTTTTCAGCCCGATTAATATCTACTGGGAAATGCTGCGGATTTCTTAAAGCCCAGCTTAATTTTGGATCTACTTCTACATCTAAATTTGGAAACTGCGGGTTTAATAATTCGTTTACTTCAAACCCGTAAAAACGCATTAGCCAATCGGTTTGATAGAGCCGATTTTCCCTAAGCATTGGTACTTGCGAGCCAAGCGAAGGTAACCGCGGATCGTTTCTAATTGGCACATAACCGGAATAATAGACCCGCTTCATATTATAATTCTTATAATAATGATTTGCCGAAAGCATAATCTCCCGGTCACTTTCTCCCGTGGCTCCCACAATCATTTGTGTGCTCTGGCCGGCCGGGGCATATTTTGGTGTGCTTTTAATTAATTTTTTCTCAGAATTATATTGAATAATTTCATTCTTCACCTTTTCCATAGGTTTTATAAAATCGGCGTGATCTTTTTCGGGAGCAAGTTTTTTTAATCCCGACACTGTTGGAATTTCAATATTTACACTTAACCTATCAGCGTAAAGTCCGGCTTCGTGCATAAGCTCGTCGCTGGCTCCAGGAATTGATTTTAAATGAATATAGCCGTTAAAATTTTCTTCCAGTCGAAGTTTTTTTGCCACCTGGATTAGACGTTCCATCGTAAAATCGGCATCTTTAAAAATTCCTGAACTAAGAAATAATCCTTCAATATAATTACGCCTGTAAAAATTGATGGTGAGATCTACCACTTCCTGAACTTTAAAAGCTGCTCGTTTAATATCGTTACTGCGGCGGGTTACACAATAAGCGCAATCAAAAATACAATGATTGGTAAGCAAAATTTTAAGCAGAGACACGCAACGACCATCTTCGGTATAGGAATGGCAAATTCCCATTCCGTCAGAATTTCCAAGGCCTTTATTTTTATTTGAGCGCTTACTGCCACTACTGGAACAGGAAACATCGTATTTTGCAGCATCAGCCAGAATTTCCAGTTTTTCCTTAATTCGGTCGAACATCATACTATTCGAAGTTTGAGTCAAAAATAGGAAAAAATCCGATAAATTGGAATAAATACTAATTTTTAAAATCCGGATAATTTTCAGGATCTTCCCCCGCCAGTTTCGCGAAATTACGATAAGCCCGTTCTACCTGTTCTTCTGGAGTTGTATTAAATTCTTCCTCGGTAACATTATATTTTTGCTGAAGGGAATCCAGGCTTTGGTGCATTTCTTCCCTAACTTCGGCATAATCTGGATGGTTATATAGGTTGGTCATTTCTGTTGGATCTTCTTTGAGGTCGTATAATTCCCATTCATCTATATCATCATAAAAATGTATTAATTTAAAGCGATTGGTTCTAATACCGTAGTGTCTTTTCACCATATGAAAGGCCGGGAAATCGTAATAATGATAATAAATTGCATTCCTAAAATCTTTATCTGAAACTGAATTATTCATTAAAGTGCGTAAAGATTTTCCCTGCATATCTTGGGGAATTTCTGCATTCGCAAAATCGAGAAAAGTTGGCGCAAAATCCAGGTTTTGCGTTAGCGCATTTATTTCGCTTCCTGCTTCAATTTCGCCTGGAAGTTGCATTAACATAGGCATCGCCAAAGATTCTTCGTACATAAACCGCTTGTCAAAAAATCCTTTTTCACCTAAATAAAAGCCCTGGTCTGTGGTATAAACAATTAGGGTATTTTCATCTAAACCCGATTCTTCAAGATAATCTAAGATTTCCCCAACCCCTTCGTCTACCGAAGCAACAGTGGCAAGATAATCTCTTAAATAACGCTGGCCTTTCCATTTTGCTAATTCTTTCCCGGTCAAATTAGCTTCGTGAAAAGCATCATTTTTAGGTCGGTAAGCTGCATTCCAGGTATCGCGTTGTTCTTTCGTCATTCTGCCAAAATCTGTTTTCCAGGGATTATGCCTTAAAGAATCGCTACCTTTCTCTACACTCATTTTTAGATCGTGACCTTCGTACATATCTTCATAAATGGTTTGCAGCTGTTGTTGTGCGGCTACCTGGCCCTTGTGATCTGAAAAATAACTATCGGGTAAAGGGAATTCAATAGAATCATATTTATTTAAATGCCTTAAAGCAGGCATCCAGTTTCTGTGGGGAGCCTTATGTTGCACCATAAGCATAAAGGGTTTGTCTTTTGCACGGTTATTTTTTAACCAGTCCAGGCCCATTTCGGTAATAATATCGGTAGCATAACCTTCAATCCTGGTCGTATCTTTTCCTTTAATGAAATCTGGATTATAATAATTTCCCTGATCTACAAGTATATTCCAGTGGTCAAAACCTTCAGGTAAACCATGAAGATGCCATTTTCCTACCAGGGCGGTTTGATAGCCCACTTCTTTTAGGAATTTTGGTAGGGTAGGTTGGGAACCATCAAACACTTCCCCATTCATTCTAAATCCGTTTTCGTGGCTATGTTTTCCTGTTAAGATTACAGCGCGGCTGGGCCCGCAAATGGAATTAGTGCAAAAGTTATTATTAAATTTTACGCCATTTTGGGCAATTCTATCAATATTAGGCGTAGGAGCTAATTTACTAACGGGATGACCGTATGCACTAATCGCCTGTGCAGCATGATCATCGGTCATTATAAAAACTATATTGGGTCGTTTTGTTTCAAATTTTTTGTCTTCTTCTTTTTCTGAATTATTGTTCTTACAGGAAATCAAAGAAATACTTAGTAGAAAAAAGCTTAAAAATTGAAGAGAAATTTTGTTAGAAAACATAAAGGAAGATTTTGGTGAGGAAGAACTAATGTACAAAAAGTATGTAATTTTGTTTTAAATTAGACCTATACAAGAACTGCTCAATTGGATTTTATGAAGTTTTTTCAACTGAAAATATTATTTATTTTATTATTTGGTTTTCAGTGCTATAGCTTGCTTTCACAACAGCTTACGCCTCCCATACATAATTATTCTTCTACCACGTATGAAGCGGCCAGCCAGAACTGGGATATTGATGTAGACGAAGAAGGTGTGATTTACGCGGCGAATAATCAGGGCCTACTAAGTTTTGATGGTCAAACCTGGGAATTGTCTTCTTTGCCCAATGGTAGTATTATTCGTTCGGTTTTTGTTTATGAGGATAAAATCTTTACGGGATCTTATAAGGAATTTGGATATTGGAAGAAGGATGATACGGGAGAATTGTTCTATACTTCCCTTATCCCAAAGCTTGGAAAATACGCAATGCAAAGTGAAGAATTTTGGGAAATCCTGGAGTTTAACGGTGATATCTATTTTCGATCTTTTGGAGCAATTTATAAATATGATAATAAGACTATAAAACCTATTCAGAATATTGTAAGTAATAAGATGTTGGTTTATAGAGATAAGCTCCTGTTCGCGGTGAGAAAGAATGGGATACATTTTTTAGATGAGAATAACGAATTACAAAAGCTTCCAAATCAGGAAATTTTAAATGATGAAGTAATCGTAGATATGGCAATCCAGGGAGAAAACCTCATTATTGGAACCAGGGAGAAGCTATTTAAGTATAACGCCACTGGCTGCAAATTGTTGAAGGATACTAAATTGATGAATGAGTTGGAAAGTTCTGAACTTAATCACATCATGACCTTAGATAACCAAAGAATACTTTTAGGTACTGTTAAGAACGGAATAATAAACTATGATGAAGCAACGCAATCTTACACTATTTTTAACCGAAATAGCGGACTTCAGAATAATACCGTCCTGGGCTTTGTAGAGAAACATGGTAATATTTGGTTAGGCCTGGATAACGGAATAGACCGGATAGAAATTGACTCTCCAGTAGAGTTTTACACCGATGATACCGGCGAATTAGGAGCAGTTTATGATCTTGTTTTTTATAATGATAAAATGTTCCTGGCCAGTAATACCGGCGTTTATACTTTTAATAATAATCAGCTTGAAATTATTAAAGGTGCAGAGGGCCATACCTGGAACCTCGAGATCCTGAACGATACATTATATGTAAACCATAATACGGGCACTTATTACTTAATTCAGGATAGACTGATGCCTGTAGAAACTTCTACAGGAAGTTTTAAAATTAGTGCGGTACCCTACAGCAGAAATGAATATTTAATTAGCAGTTATACCGGAATTCGAAATTTTAGCAGAAAAGATGACAGCATCCATAATCTTGACAGTTTAAATTTTCCGGTTAAAAATGTTGTTTTTGAAAATGAAACCAGCCTTTGGGCAGCACACCCTTACGAAGGTCTTTACAGGGTAGGATTAAAAAATAACTTCAAGGAAACTCAGTTTATAGATAAAATCAAAATCCCCGACTGCGGCAACAGTATTAATACAAATGTTTTTGTAATTAATAATCAAATAGCTGTTTTTAATGGCGACCAATGGTTTAAATACAATTCTTTTAAAGATTCATTATTTGTTTTTGAAGAATTACAGGCTTTTAGAAAACATAAAATGTTACTGAAAGATGAAGGTTCATATTGGTTTAGCCATACCGAAAACAATTCGCTTAAATTAACCAATTTTGATGATGAAAATATTGTAATTGCTCCCGGAAACCTCAATAACAGGCTGGTAAAGAATTATGAGGAAATATTAAAAAATGGAGATTCGCTCTACTATATTGCCTTAAATGATGGTTTCGCAAGATTAGACCTGGCCAGATATGTAAAAAATTTAGATGATGTTCATATTAGCACGCCTACAGTTAAGGGTTTTCTTAATATTAATGGCCGCCATTCTCTGGAAAATAATATTGAGATTCCTTATAAAAGTTCAAGGGACCTAAATATATATACTTCTTTTCCGGTTTCTGAAGCTATGGGATTACGGTATCGTTTAAGGGGAGAAGATACGCTAAGCGGGGAAGTTAAAAATGGAGTGATAAATCTGCAAAACCTTAATCATGGCGATTATGAGTTACAACTTCTGGCCGTAGGTCCGCAAGCTAAAATAGCAAAAAAGAACAGTTTTAATTTTAGTATTCAGCCCCCGTGGTATCTATCTAAATTAATGAAACTGGTTTATATGCTTATTATTCTTTCTTTGGTGGTTTTGGTGTATTGGTATAACCAGCTGAAACTTAGAAAACACCAACGAGTTTTAGAAGAAAAATTTGAAAAGGAACACCAGGAACGTCTCAATAATCTTGAAAAAGAAAGATTAAAGAATCAAATAAACTTAAAAAGAAAAGAGTTGGCTAATACTACTATGGTGGCGGCAAAGAAAAATGAAATGTTGATGGAAATTCAAAATGAATTGAATAAAGATAAAAGTAATTTTCCCAATCAATTTAAAATGAAGCATATATTAAATAAGATAAACCGTGCTATTAAAAATAAGGATGAATGGCAGGTATTTGAAACTAATTTTAATGAATTGCACCAGGATTTTTTTAAAGATATTCTGGATAGTTACCCTCATCTTACTAGCAAAGATTTAAAGCTTTGCTCTTATCTTAAAATGAACCTTACTTCAAAAGAAATTGCCCCATTAATGGGTATTTCTGTGCGCGGTGTAGAAGTACATCGTTATCGCCTTCGAAAGAAAATGGATCTGGATAAAAAGGAGAATTTGACAAATTTTCTGATTAAAAATTTCTAAGTTCTCAAATTAAGCCTATTTAATTAACATAAAATAACTACGTCATTACTACATCAGCCCTTTAAGTCTTTGTTAAATAATTACTTCAAATAGTTAGTAAAAAACTGTTAATCAGTAATTTAAAGGCTTAATTTTTTTGATGTAGCAGTAGTGTACTATATCGTTTGCGTGAACACTAAGCTTGGTTGTATCTTTCTGTTAAAATTCAGTAAAAATTCAACCGTATGAAATTAAAATTATTTGCCTTTTGTATGGTCATATTTTCCAGTTTTGGATTTGCACAGGAAACCAAATCTATTACCGGAATAATAACTGACCAGAATGATATGCCTTTACCGGGAGCCGAAGTGAAGGTTATTGACAAAGAGATTTTTGATGTAACCGACTTTGATGGGAATTTCAGTCTAGAGAATGTTGAAGTGGGTGATGCCGTAAGAGTAACCTTCCTTGGTTTTTTACCTCAGGAATTTACAGTGGCAGGAAGTAATCAATATACAATAGCATTGGAAGAAGATACCGATCAACTTGATGAAGTTGTGGTTGTTGGTTATGGTAGACAACGTAAACAAGATCTAACCGGTGCCATTAGCCAGGTCTCTTCGCAGGAAATTATGAAACAACCTGCTTCTACTGCTACTCAGGCCTTGCAAGGTAAAGTTGCCGGTGTAAACATAATAAATAGTGATGCACCTGGTTCCACACCCACTGTAGCAATTAGGGGGTTAGGAACCGCACTTGGAGGACGTGATCCTCTATATGTAGTAGATGGTGTTCCAGTTAATGACATTCAAAATATTAGTCCTTCTAATATTGAATCCATGGACTTCCTTAAAGATGCCTCTTCTGCGGCTATTTATGGTGTAAGAGCGGCTAACGGGGTGGTAATCGTTACTACTAAACAGGGTGAGTCTGGTAAGCCTAAAATGAATATTAGAAGTTTTTATGGTGTAAAGCCTATATTAAATGAAGTAGACATGGCAAATGCCAGCCAGTACATTACTTATTTTAATGAGGAAAATGCTGCAATTGGCGGGGATCAATTAAATCAAACCCAACAATATAATACCGATTGGTATGATGAAATTGTTCAAACAGGTTTTGTAAATAATACTGTTTTTGATATTAATGGTGGAGGAGACAATATTAATTATTTTTTCAGTTATGATTATTACGAAGAAGGCGGATTATTGGAAGATCAGAAATTTAGGAGATCTACAATCACCAGTAATAATACTTTTGATCTTTTTGATGATCGTCTCAAGATTATTCAAAACTTAAATGTTTCTATTAGGGATGAAAATCGTAAACCCTTTGGTGCCTTCAATACGGCTTACCGTCAATCTCCTTTAGTTCCTGTTTTTTACCCCAATGGAAGATACGGGGGATCATATTACAACAGAACAACTGGGGAAGCTACATATATTGCGGGACCTGATGAAAGTATTGGCAACTTAACCAGTCACGGAAACCCGGTTTCTGCCGTAGACTTTGAAAATCAAATTTTCAACGCTGTCAGATTACAGGGTAGCGTAACTGCAGAGCTAAGTATTACTGATGATATTACCTTCACCTCTCGATTTGGTGCAAGAAAGGAATTTACCAGTGGTAGAACATACAATCCTATTCAGCAGCGTTGGTTAAATAGTGACCCTACTCGAACCGTAGAGCAATTTGAGAGTTTAAAAGCTCAAAACCCTGAACAATTGCAATATGCTTATAATCAGTTGTCCTTTGAATCAAGTGAGAACTACAAATACAACTGGGATAATTTTATAAACTATAATACCAATTTCGGTGACCATAACCTTGATGTTACTTTAGGTGGATCTAAAGAACAAATTGGAATTGGTATGAGAGACGATTATCAAACCTGGGATGTTCCCGAACAGGAACAATATTGGAGCTTAAAACATGCCAGTGACCAATATGATAAACAGGTTAATCAAACCTATTTAACCCCTACAAATTTCTTGTCTTACTTCGGAAGGGTTCAGTATAACTTTAATAGCAAGTATTATTTTACCGGTACTTTGCGTCGTGATGGGTCCAGCACCTTTCAAAATAATGCTAATTACTGGGGAACATTTCCAGCATTGGGTGTAGGTTGGACTTTGACCGAAGAAGAATTTCTGGCAGATAATGAAAGCATAAACTTTTTGAAATTAAGAGGTTCCTGGGGGGAATTAGGAAATGCTAATGTACCTATAAATACTACTCAAATCCTTACCGAACCAAACAGCGGTAACCAAAACTATGTATTTGGTCCCGGTCAGGATCTTATCTTTGGAGCATATATAGGTTCTCCGGCTCAAAACCTTAGCTGGGAAGTAGTTAGTGAATATAGTGCAGGTCTAGACTATGAATTATTTGATTATAAATTAACAGGTAGTTTCGATTATTATATTCGAACCACGGAAAACACCATTCTTCAGGTTCAACCTTTACTGAACTCTACATTCTCTACAGATTTTTATGATCACGGAGCAGAGGTAGTTAACGAAGGTTTTGAATTGGCTATAAACTGGAGTGATGAGTTTTCAGATGATTTCAGCTATAATATTGGAACTAATTTTTCTTTTAATGAAAATACAGTTAAAAATGTTCAACAAAACTATGAAGGACAGCTAGGTGGAAGTCTTGGGAATGGTCAAATTACAAAACGTCTTGCCGAGGGCCAACCCTTAGGCGCCTGGTGGTTATTTGAAACCGAAGGTGTATGGCAAACACAGCAAGAGATAGATAATAATGCCGCTATTGGAGGAGCAAGACCCGGCCACCTAAGATATACGGATCAGAATAACGATGGTGTCATAGATGATCGTGACAAGATTTATCACGGTTCATACATTCCAAAATATAATTATGGTGTTAATATTGGACTTAACTATAGAAATTGGGACTTCAGTTTAGATGGTTATGGCGTAGGAGGCAATAAAGTCTATAATGCATTACTGAACACCAGAATTGGAGGCGAGAATGTGCCGGTAGACGTTTTTAATGAGAGATGGACCGGACCTGGAACTTCTAATACAAATCCGGGAGCCGATCGTGATGCCAGATCTTCTGATTACTATTTGGAAGATGGAGATTTCTTCAGGATAAATAATATTACTTTGGGATATACATTGCCAGAGATGACGGAGTTTATTTCTCAAGCGCGAGTTTATGTGTCTGCCCAAAACCCGTTTATATTCACAAAGTATTCAGGTTTTACTCCAGAAATATCAGGTTACGATCCAAATGATACCAATGCACAAGGTCCTTACAGAACCACAGGTGTGGAACTTTCAGCATATCCATTAACCAGCACATTCCTGCTTGGAGTTAATATTCAATTATAAAATTTTAAATATATACTGTATGAAACGAATATATAAAATAGCAGTTTTCACATTTACATCCCTATTTATTTTAGGGTGTAGTGAAGATTTTCTGGAAGTAGACTCCAGGGAAAATATAGAGGCAGAGGACAGGGATGAAAACTTTTCTCCGGAAGATTTTGTAACCGGAGTCTATGGTCAGTTTACCGATTTTAATTATGCCTTTTCTTATTTAGGAATTACTGAAATTATTTCAGATAATGCCGATAAAGGTAGTGCGCCTACCGATACAGGAACGGACAAGCATTTGCTAGACGATTTGGAATTTACAAGTACTGCACCATCGGTTTCCAATATGTGGGAGCATTGGTATAAAACCATTGGCCGGGCCAATTATGCTATAGCTTATGCTGAAGAAGAAGGTGGGCCAGATACAGGTCGACTCATTGCCGAAGCCAAATTTTTAAGAGCGTATACCTATTTCTTTTTAGTGCGCGGTTTCGGTGGTGTTACTATTCAAGGTGAAGTTGAGTTTGTAGATGGAGAACCTATTATAGATCCAGATGTAGATCTTTCTGCCAGAAACACTCAAGAAGAAGTATATACCTATATTGAGCAAGATTTGATGGATGCTATAAGTGTTTTACCTGCCAAAAGTGAATACCCTCCCCAAGATTTGGGTAGAGCTACACGTGGTGCAGCTCAGGCATTACTCTCAAAGGTTCACTTATACCAGGAAGAATGGAGCGAAGCCTTAGAACAGGCCAACGCTGTCATCTCTTCTGGTGAGTATGGGCTTGAACCAAACTATGAAGATGTCTGGAGAGAATATTCTGAAAATGGAATAGAGTCTATTTTTGAAATTCAGGGTCGTGGAGAACCTATTGTTCACGGTGTTCAGCAATATTCCACCACTCAAGGTGCCAGAGGTACCAGTGGATGGGGATGGGGTTTTAACACACCATCAGAAAGTCTTGTAGATGCATTTGATGCTGAAGGAGATTCTATAAGAAAAGATGCCACTATTATTTTTGCTGGCGAGACATTATGGGATGGTCGTGAAGTTAGTTCTTCCGTAGAAAATCCACGTTATAATGAAAAAGCATATTCGAGTGCAAATGCCGGTGATGGTGATGGTGATAAGAATATTCGCGTTTTGAGATATGCTGAAATTCTTTTAATCAAAGCTGAAGCTGAGGCTCAATTAGGCAACCTGGCAGCTGCTATGGATGCCCTTAATGAAGTTAGAGAGCGAGTAGATCTTGATCCTGTAAGTGGCCTGGGCCAACAGGAATTACTTGAGAAGATATGGAACGAAAGAAGGCTAGAACTTGCCTTTGAGCACGATCGTTGGTTTGATCTTACCCGTACAGGGCAGGCTCCGGAAGCTATGGCTGCACACGGAAAAGATTTTCAGGAGAGACACTATTTATTTCCAATCCCTGAGAATCAAAGAATTCAAACACCAGGTATGGAGCAGAATCCAGGCTGGTAATAGCATTTAATTTTAAAAGTTCCGCAGTCATTTGAGACTCGCGGAACTTTTTCCATCATTTAAATTCATTTTCTTTTGAATATTAAATTTCTATACATACTTATTTTTTCAATTTTTGTAATAAGCTGTAGTTCATCTGGTAACGAAGCTGATGATTTTTCTGATGATGCACCTAAAGAAATTCCAGATGAAGAAAACTCTGAAGAACCCGTTGAAGAATTCCCTTCGCTTACTGACCAAGAGCTACTTGATGAGGTTCAGGAAAAAACTTTTAATTATTTCTGGGAATTTGCTGGTACCAATTCAGGCCTAGCTAAAGAAAGATCAAGTGATAATACTACGATCACCACAGGAGGTTCCGGTTTTGGTCTTGCATCTTTTCCTGCAGCGGTAGAACGGGGCTGGATAAGTAGAACTGATGCTTTACAGCGCTTAGATAAAATACTTACTTATCTTGAAAATATAGAAACCTACCATGGAGCTTTTGCGCATTGGTATCGGGACGATACTGGTGCAACGTTGCCTTTCTCAGCAAATGATGATGGTGGGGATATTGTAGAAACAGCTTTTTTAATTCAAGGCTTGTTAATTAACAGAAGCTATTTTTCCAAAGAAACGGAAATAAAAAACAGGATTACCCATATTTGGGAAGATGTAGAATGGGATTGGTATACTCAAGGCGAAAATGTAATTTATTGGCATTGGTCACCAAATTTTGAATTTGAGAAGAATCTGCAGGTAAAAGGCTGGAATGAGTCGCTTATGGTATACGTACTTGCAGCTTCATCTCCCACCCATCCCGTAGATGCTGATGTGTACCACCAAGGTTGGGCTTCTAATGGAAATATGCAGACGGGCCGAAGTTATTATGGAAATCAGTTGCCTTTAGGTTCAGAACTGGGAGGGCCTTTGTTTTTTGCCCATTATTCATTTATTGGTTTAGACCCCAGAAATCTAAGTGACCAATATGCCGATTATTGGCAACAAAATACCTCGCACAGCTTTATTAATTATGAATATGCGGTGAGCAATCCCAATAATTATGAAGGTTATAGCGAAGATTCCTGGGGTTTAACAGCAAGTACCGGTTACGACGGATACGCTGCTCACAGTCCTACAAATGATAAAGGGATAATTGCACCAACAGCTTCTCTATCCTCTTTCCCTTATACGCCGGATAAATCTATGCGTGCCTTACGTTATTTTTATGAAGATTTAGGAGAAAATCTTTGGGGGGAATATGGCTTTTACGATGCGTTTTCGCAAGAAGTGGGTTGGTTTTCTGATAGCTATCTAGCAATAGATCAGGGTCCCATTGTCGCAATGATAGAAAACTATCGAACTGGTTTACTATGGGATCTTTTTATGCAGGATGAAGAAATTAAAGCTGGATTAGATAAACTGGATTTTAAATACTAATTCTTGAATGTACTTTATATTAATCTCACTGTCCTATCATAGGAGGTTTTTTCAATTCCAGGCATAAAATAATTTTGAACCGAAAATTAAATTATATAAAATGACATCAATTAAATCAACCATCTTTGTTTTAATCCTTTTAATTAGCGTAGGCTGCAAGAATGAGAATAACAAGGAAGCTACAAATAGAAATAAAGAAATTAAGGCTTCTTTAATCTCAGAAGAAGCTTTATTAGATACAGTTCAAAAGCAAAGCCTCAAATATTTTTGGGAGTATGCCGAACCTAATTCAGGAATGGCGCGAGAACGCTATCATCCTGATGGGGAGTATCCGAAAAACGATGCCCACGTGGTAACCACAGGAGGCTCTGGATTCGGACTTATGGCTATAGTTTCCGGAATGGAACGCCAATGGATTCCCCGCGATTCGGCCGTGGCTCGTTTAAACAAAATCGCAGATTTTTTAGATAATGCACCAAGATTTCACGGGGTATGGCCACACTGGTTAAATGGCGAGACAGGTGAGGTCCAGGCCTTCAGCGATAAGGATAATGGTGGAGACCTAGTGGAAACTTCATTTTTGGCGCAGGGCTTTATTGTCGTTCGTGAATATTTAAAAAATGGAAACCAAGATGAACAGGCGGTTGCAGCAAAGTACGATGAGCTTTGGAAAGGTATAGAATGGGAATGGTACACCAACAATAAAAACGGACTTTACTGGCACTGGTCGCCAGATTACCAGTGGGAAATGGACTTTATGATAGAAGGCTATAACGAATGTTTGATCACTTACGTAATGGCTGCTTCTTCTCCAGATCACGCGATTGATGCTAAAGCTTATCACGAAGGTTGGGCTCGTAGCGGTAATATTGTAAGCGATAAAGAAGCTTATGGAATTCCGTTAATTCTAAAGCATAACACCCGTGGCGATAAAGCCGGACCGCTTTTTTGGGCGCATTATTCTTATTTAGGGTTGAATCCGAAGGGACTTGAAGACAAATATGCTAATTACTGGGATTTGAATGTAAATCATACCCGAATTAACTATGAGTATACCCAGGAAAATCCGAAGGATTTTGAAACCTATTCAGAAAATTCCTGGGGTCTAACCGCAAGCTATACCCGAAATGAAGATAATGGCATTGGCTATACCGCCCATTCCCCAGATGATGACAAGGGAGTGGTATCACCAACTGCGGCGATCAGTTCTATCCCTTATACACCAGAACTTTCTTTGAATGCGATGAGGTATTTCTTTGAAGATCAAAACGAATTGCTATGGGGACCAGCCGGATTTTATGATGCTTATAGCCTTGAAGGGGAGGATTGGGTAGCTCCAAAATACCTGGCAATAGACCAGGGGCCACAGGTAGTAATGATAGAAAATTACAGATCAGGCTTGATATGGGATCTATTTATGGGCGCTCCCGAAGTGCAAAATGGTCTCGAAAAATTAGGATTTAATACTTCTGATTAATTTTTATGAATTACCATCTAACATATTTTAACCGTATTCGAAGTCTTATTCTGATTCTTGTAGCAGTAATGATTACAGGGTCTTCTCTGGCTCAACAAAAGTCTTTTGAATTTGTAGTACTGCCAGATACCCAGACTTATGTTGAAGAATATCCAGAAATCTATTTGCATCAAATGCGTTGGTTGGCCAATAATAAAGATAGATTTTCCTTTGCCCTGCACGTGGGAGACATTACCCAGAATAACAATGGGAAAGAATGGGATATTGCTAAAAAAGGATTCAATATAATTGAAGGGAAGCTGCCTTATTCTTTTGCTTTGGGAAATCACGATATGGGAAGTGCCAGCGGTAAATTTGCCGATACCCGGAATACCGCTATGGCCAATGCCTACTTTTCACCAAATGAGATTCCTAATCTTGTAGCTTCATTCCCTGAAGGAAAAATTGATAATCTTTTAAGTGAGTTTAAGATCGGGGATCAAAATTGGATGGTATTGTCCTTAGAGTTTGGCCCCAGGAATAAAACGATTAAGTGGGCAGATGGGATGATAGAAAAATATTCTCAGCATAATTTCATCATTGTAACCCACGCTTATGTTTACGAAGATAGCACGCTGCATAACGGTGAGGACTGGTGGCTTCCTGAAAACTACGGAATAGGGAAAGATACCGGAGAAGAAGCTCCAAATAACGGTGGTCAGCTTTGGGAAAAGCTAATTAAAAAGCACGATAATATTTCCATGGTATTTTCTGGACATATACTTAAATCTGGCGTTGGAACTTTAGTAAGCGAAGGTGAAAATGGAAATAAGGTTTACCAGATGCTCGCCAACTATCAAAAAGGGGTAGAAGGCTCAGAGAATGGCGGAAATGGTATTTTAAGAATTATTAAAGTTAATCCAGAAAAACAAAGAATTGAAGTAAAAACTTACTCGCCATGGCTTGATGAGTTTAAGACAGAAAAAGAGCATAATTTTACATTTGAAAATATTCAATTAAAATAACAGCATCAAAAAAAAACAATTATGAAAAAAAGATTTTTATACATCTTAGCAGTTTTACTGTTCATTTTACTTATCGTACCAGCTTCAGTAGAAGCACAGGAAAATGAAGCTTTTATAAAAGAACACTTTATTAAAGATTCTGATACTCTGAATTACCGTATTCTTTTTCCGAAGGATTTTTCAGAAGAAAAGAAATACCCTGTGGTTTTGTTTCTGCACGGGGCGGGAGAAAGAGGTAAGGATAACCAGTCACAATTAACCCACGGCAGTGATTTATTTTTAAAACATCAGGAAGAATTTCCCGCAATAGTTATTTTTCCGCAGGCACCAAAAGAAGACTATTGGGCAAGAGTGGATGTGAATCGCGATACGGTTCCTCTTCAATTCGAATTTATGAATGAGAAGTCAGCTACTAACTCTTTAGAATTAGTCATGGAACTTATGGATAAAATGGCTTCAGAGAGCTACGTCAATAAAGATCGAATTTATGTTGGCGGACTTTCCATGGGAGGAATGGGAACCTTTGAGATTGTCTATAAAAAACCTAAAATGTTTGCAGCAGCCTTCGCTATTTGCGGTGGTGCTAATCCGGAAATAGCGAAAGAATATCCGGAAGGGTTCAATATTTGGCTTTTCCACGGAAAAAAAGATGATGTTGTACTTCCAAAATATTCTGAAGCAATGGCCCGGTCTATTAATCACTACGGTGGCAATGCCAAGCTTTCTTTATATCCCGACGATAATCATAACAGCTGGGATTCAGCATTTTCAGAACCTAATTTATTACCCTGGTTATTTTCGCATAGTCTGGAAAATGAAAATGGAAAATAATTAGTAGATGAAAACTTTCAAAAACATACTTACAGGCACGGCCTTGCTTATTAGTTCTTTTATAAGTGCACAAGAAGTAGTCCCGGAAACCTATATCAATCCCCTGGATATTGATTACACCTATATGGTTTATAATTCCAGTAAGAATATTTCCTATCGTTCGGGTGCTGATCCCGCGGTAATTGAATTTCAGGGCGAATATTATATGTTTGTTACCCGTTCTTTTGGATACTGGCATTCCAAAGATCTGATAAACTGGGAATTTATTAAACCAGAACAATGGTATTTTGAAGGTTCCAATGCGCCAACCGCTTTTAATTATAATGACTCCTTAGTTTATTTTGCAGGTGATCCCGCAGGTTACGGCAGTATTCTTTATACCGATGATCCTAAAAGTGGTAAATGGACTCCCACGGCTTCAATTTCTAATAATATCCAGGATTCAGAATTATTTATTGATGATGACGGGAAAACCTATTTGTATTGGGGTTCATCCAATGTACATCCACTTAAGGTTAAAATGCTGGACAAAGACGATCGTTTTCTTGAAACCGGGGTAGAAAAGGAACTTATTAACCTGGTAGAAGAAGAACACGGCTGGGAACGCTTTGGCGAAAATAATTACCATCCAACCTTAAAAGAAGGATATATGGAAGGTGCTTCCATGACCAAGCACGACGGGAAATACTATTTGCAGTATGCAGCTCCGGGGACCCAGTTTAATGTTTATGCCGATGCCGCTTATGTAGGCGAAACGCCACTTGGCCCGTTTAAATACATGAAAAACAATCCTATGAGTTTAAAGCCGGGCGGATTTACCAATGGTGCCGGCCACGGGATTACCATGCAACAAACCAACGGACAATACTGGCATTTTGCAACCATGGCCCTGGCTTCTAATTCTCATTGGGAACGCAGGCTGGCTATGTTTCCAACCTATTTTGATGACGAAGGTTTAATGTACACCATTACCAGCTATGGCGATTATCCTTTGTACGGTCCAGATCATCCTACAAAAGCAGGACTGCACAATGGCTGGATGTTGCTTTCCTATAAAGGAAAAACAACCGTCTCCTCTTCACAAATGCAGGTTAGAAAAAGCACTGCCACAGATGGTGATTTTGATATAACCGAAATGCCACTGGAAAAGAATAATGAAGGTGAAATTATTTCGAAATTATTAACCGATGAAAGTCCGAAATCTTTTTGGGTTGCGGAAGCTAATGAGGATAATCAATGGGTGGAGATAGAAATGCTGGCGCCCGGAAATATCTATGCGTTTCAACTGAATTTTCACGACCAGGAATCTGGTATTTATACCCGTACCCAAGGTTTACGACACCGGTATACCTTAGAGGTTTCAGAAGATGGTAATAACTGGAAAACTGTTGTAGACAGAAGTAAAAGTTTTGAAGATACACCGAATGCCTACATTCCGCTTAATCAGCCAGTAAGGGCTAAATACGTGCGCTATAATAATATTGAAGTTCCGGGGAATAACTTGGCTTTATCTGAAATTAGGGTTTTTGGTAAAGGTTTAGGTCAAAAGCCTGCGAAGGTTAAGGGATTCGAAATTTCTCGAGAGGAAGACAGGAGAGATATTTCCCTGGAATGGCAGCCGGTAAAAGGTGCCCAGGGTTATAACATTCGCTGGGGAATCGCTCCAGATAAATTATACCATTCCTGGTTAATTTATGATGAAAATGAACATTTTATGCGCAGCCTGGACCGTGATACAGAGTATTATTTCAGTATTGAAGCATTCAATGAAAATGGCATATCTGAAAGATCTGAAATATTACAAGCAAAATAACCGAAAAACCAAATTATAAAATTTAAAGAATAGGAAAATGAGAAGAATTTATCTATCAATGAGCCTCATAATTTTTATGGGAATATCATTTCTTAATGCCCAGGAAAAAGTTCCGGAGGTTGAGGAATTACTAAAGAAGATGACGCTGGAAGAAAAAATTGGCCAGCTTAACCTGCTTACTCCCGGTGGCGGCGTTGCTACAGGATCTGTAGTGAGTGAAGGCGTAGAAAACAAAATAAAAGAAGGAAATGTTGGTGGCGTTTTTGGTGTTTCCAGCCCCGAAAAAGTTAGGCAGGCACAAAAGCTTGCGGTTGAAAATTCCCGTCTTGGAATTCCGTTATTAATCGGGTCTGATGTTATTCACGGTTATAAAACCACATTCCCGATTCCTCTTGGACTTTCTTCCAGTTGGGATATGGATTTGATAAAAGAAACCGCTCAAATTGCGGCTAAAGAAGCTACGGCCGATGGGATTAACTGGAATTTCTCGCCAATGGTAGATATAGCTCGAGATCCGCGTTGGGGGCGAATTGCTGAAGGTGCCGGGGAAGATCCTTATTTGGGTTCCCAGGTTGCAAAAGCAATGGTTGAGGGTTATCAGGGAAATGATTTTACAGCGCCTAATACAATGATCGCTACCGTAAAGCATTTAGCGCTTTATGGAGCTTCTGAGGCCGGCCGGGATTACAATTCGGTAGATATGAGTAAGATAAAAATGTTCAATGAATATTTGCCACCTTATAAAGCAGCAGTAGACGCAGGTGTTGCCAGCGCAATGACTTCTTTTAACGATATTCACGGGGTTCCTGCTTCAGGGAATAAATGGTTAATTACCGATTTGCTTCGTGAGCGTTGGGGGTTTGAAGGATTTGTAGTTTCTGATTATACTTCGGTAAACGAAATGATTGCCCACGGAATGGGAGACCTGCAGGATGTTTCTGCTTTGGCCATAAACGCCGGACTGGATATGGATATGGTTGGAGAAGGATTTTTAACGACTCTGAAGAAATCTGTGGAAGAAGGCAAAGTTTCCGAAGAACAGATCACCAAAGCGGCTCGCCGAATTCTGGAAGCAAAACATAAATTGGGTCTTTTAGATGATCCGTATTTATATTCAGATGAAAGCAGGCCAGAAAAAGATATTCTTTCCGAAGAAAATAGGTCGGTAGCCAGGAAAGCAGCAAAACGTTCTTTTGTGCTTTTAAAGAAGCATGAAAACACACTTCCATTGGCCAAAAATGCAAAAATTGCATTGGTTGGGCCGCTGGCAAATAATAAAAATAATATGCTTGGAACCTGGGCACCAACCGGAGATCCACAGCTTTCGATTCCTGTTTTGGAAGGTATTAAAAATGTAGCTCCAGAGGCTGAAATTTCTTATGCAAAGGGCGCAAACATAAGTAACGATACCACTTATGCTAAGAACGTAAATGTTTTTGGACCGCGTATCGAGATTTCTGAGGAATCTCCTGAAACAATGATACAAGAAGCCTTAGAGGTTTCTCAAAATGCCGATGTAATTGTTGCCGTAGTTGGAGAAGCTACCGAAATGAGCGGGGAAGCTGCCAGCCGTACCAATTTAAATATTCCTGATAGTCAGAAGAAATTGATTAGAGAACTAGTGAGAACCGGGAAGCCTGTAGTTTTAGTATTAATGAGTGGTCGCCCTTTGGTGATTTCCGAAGAAATGGAAATGCCATTGAGTATCTTACAGGTTTGGCATCCAGGTGTTGAAGCAGGAAATGCCATAGCCGATGTGCTTTTTGGAGATTATAATCCTTCAGGAAAGTTAACGGCTACCTGGCCCAGAAATGTTGGCCAGATCCCGATTTATTATAGGATGAAAACCACGGGAAGACCGGCCGCATCACCATCGCAGTTCGAGAAGTTTAAATCAAATTATTTAGATGTTGAAAACACTCCGCAATTGCCTTTTGGTTACGGACTTTCTTATACTGATTTTGAATATGGTGAAACTACTGCAAGTACCGATAAATTAAATAAAGACGGAAGCATCACCATTGCTACTACAGTAACCAATACAGGTGATTATGAAGGAGAGGAAGTGGTGCAGTTGTATATTCACGATAAAGTGAGAAGTATCACACCGCCAATGAAAGAATTAAAAGCCTTTAAAAAGATAAGTTTAAAGAAAGGAGAATCTAAAGAGGTGAGGTTTGAAATCACTGTAGAAGATTTGAAATTCTATAATGCAGATTTGGAATTTGTAGCTGAACCTGGCGAATTCGAGTTTTTTGTTGCCGGAAGTTCAGACCACGAATTTCAGGGAACTTTTATTGTAGTGGAGTAGATTTTTTATTAATGCAAAACCCTGAGATACCCTACTGTCTTGGGGCTTACTAATCCTGCTTCGGCGGGATTTTTGTATATAAGCCTTAATTGAACTCTTTGATCATTCTTTACTAAAGCGGTGTGCTCTTATTTCCATACTTCAATCTGCTTACTTTCTCCATTCAAAAATACCGAATTGAAAAACTGGAAAACTTTGGGAAGATGTTCGAATGGCATTCCGGAGTGTTCGTGTTTTCCACCTTCGAAACTGTAAAGTAGGTATGAGGTATTTAGTTTTTTAAGTTTTTCAGTAATTGTCTTGGAGCCGTCCAACATGATATATCCTGGTTGGTCCCGATCACACCAGTGATGAGGTGCGCTTGCATAAGGCACAAGATTATCTTCAGTACCGTGGAAAAATACCCCGGGAATAGCGTTTTCTTCAGTAATATATCGCGCATCTACAATAGCACCGGCAAGAGAGAAAACCCCGGCAAAATCAAAGTTTTGGTATTTAGAAAAATCCTCGAGCATAAGTTTTTCGTTGTATACCGCGTTTAAAACTGCTTCTGCGCCAGCACTACTTCCGCCCACAATTATCTTTGCTGGATTTATATTAAATTCTTCTTTATTTTTAACCATAAAATTCACGGCATCCATAAAATCTTCAGCAGCCATTTTAAAGGTTTCCATTTTTCCGGAAGCTTCGTAATCACAACCAAAAGATTGTCCTTTTCGGGTTAACCGGTAAGAAATCTGTACGGCTACATAGCCTTTTTTAGCCGCGCTTTCTGCAAAATTTATTTCACCAGGGTTAGTTCGGGTTCCGCCTGCAAATCCGCCCCCGTGCATAAAAACAATTAGCGGTCTTTGCTGCATCGTATCATTTTCAGGCTGATAAATGTCCAGCTTTAAAGCTTCCCCATTTTTGGTTGCGTAGGTTTTAGTTTCAGTTTCTTTTAACTGAAAAGATTCGTCTATAAATCTTTGCTGGGCTGAAATTGAAAAACTTAGCAAGAACAGGAGGATGAAAATCGGGTTTTTCATAAATGAATTATAATTTAGCGTCTCAAGATACTTAATTTTGCAGGGAGAATAAGTGGGGATTTTAATTTTAATATTTTATCTTCGCTGCGGAAATGACACTTATAAGTTATGAGTTTACAGGATAAAGTAATGGCAGAGATGAAAGCTGCTATGAAAGCTAAAGACAGCGAAAAGCTTGAAGCTTTACGATCGGTTAAAAGTGCTATTTTATTAGCCAATACTGAAAGCGCTGCAAAGGAGGGTTTGACTGAGGATGAAGAACTTAAAATTTTGCAGAAGCTTGTAAAGCAACGCAAGGAAAGCGCTGCGATATACCGGGAGCAAAACAGGGCAGATTTGGCCGAACCGGAAGAAAAACAGGCTGCCGTGATCGAATCTTTTTTACCTGAGCAGTTAAGTGAAGCTGAAATTGAATCCAAAGTAGATGAAATTATCGCGAAAACCGGAGCCAGCGGAATGCAGGATATGGGAAAGGTGATGGGAATGGCCAGCAACGAATTAGCCGGCAAAGCTGACGGAAAAACGATTTCTACAATTGTAAAAAGTAAATTGAGTAAATAAATATTGAGACCTCCAAGGTTTCCAAAACCTGGGAGGTCTTGAAAAGGCCCCGTGGCGCAACTGAATAGCGCATCAGATTTCGGCTCTGAGGGTTGCAGGTTTGAATCCTGCCGGGGTCACTCTTAAGATTACCAAATCTTATCAAAACCGCGCAAATCTTATGATTAGCGCGGTTTTTTAGGTTTTGGGTTTTCATTTTATTTCATATTATTTAAATTGAAATGAGAACTAAAAGGTTACCTTAATTTTTAAATGTAACCTAAGGTTACATTTAAGGTTAAAGCTTATATTTGAACTTGTATTGTTGATTTGACTTCATCTGAATATTAAATGTTTAATTTAAAGATGACAGCAATGCGAACTAAAAACACATTTTCAGTACATTTTTGGGTGAAACCCACAAATGAAAAGGTCAACCAGGGAATTATCTATGCCAGGATAACTGTGAACCAAAGAAGGGTTCTTGTCAGTTTAAAGCGTAAAATTTCATTTGATTTATGGGATTCTTCGAAAAAGAAGGTAAAAGGAACTTCTTCAGAGGCAAAACAAATAAATCATTATTTGGATTCTGCAAAATCCCAAATTTTCCAATGTTATCAGGAATTGAATTTGAAGGGTAAGAAAATTAGTGCTCAGCTAATTAAAGCTACTTACCTAGGAGAGGATGAGAACTCTAAATCACTTCAGGATCTTATAGATTATCATTCCAGAAAAATCAATAATACGCATGCTGAAGGGTCAATTCGAAATTATCGGGTATCTGAGAAGTATTTTTTTAAATTTTTAAAAAGAGAACGTAAAACCTCTGATATTTATTTAAGAGAGTTGAATTACCAATTTCTTTGTGATTTCCAGGATTTTCTTGGCTCATACTATCCAAAAGGACATCCAAAAGCTATGGGACATAATACTATTATGAAGCATATTCAGCGCTTACGAAAAATGGTTACACTAGCTTATAATATGGAATGGATAAATAAAGATCCCTTTAGCCGTTGGAAAAATACTTTTGAGAAAAAAGAACGGGAATTTTTATCAGTTGGTGAGTTGTCCAATTTAGAAACTTATGAGTTCCCAGTAGAAAGGATTGACCGTGTTCGCGATCTATTTGTCTTCAGTTGTTATACAGGTATCAGTTACACTGATATAATGAAGCTTACTAAAGATAATATTACCATTGGTTTAGATAGAAATAAATGGATTATTTCAAAAAGGCAAAAAACCAATACACCAATTAAGGTACCTTTATTAGATCCTGTTTTAGAATTGATAAAGAAATACGAAGATCATCCTATGACCTTAATCTCAGGAACCTTATTACCTAAAATCACTAATGAGAAATTAAACGTTTACTTAAAAGAAGTAGCTATTCTATGCGGAATAAAGAAGAATTTGACCTTTCATATGGCTAGACATACCTTTGCAACTACGGTTACTTTAAGTAATGGTGTACCAATAGAGACAGTTTCTAAACTCTTAGGACATACTAAAATTTCTACAACTCAAATTTATGCCAGAGTTTTAGAAAACAAGATTAGTCAGGACATGAATGTTCTACGTGGAATTCTGAAACAGAGAAAAGATGACGATTCCGCTCAAAATCCAAACGTTGCATCTTGAAAAGCAAATAATGTTAGAAAAACCATCAATGGTTCTTCTTCCACTATTAATTATTTGGCGATTTTTTTAAAATTTTTATTTAAGTATAAAAATATATCTCAAACATATTATTTTATTTCTTAATTTTCTGATGCCCAAACGATTGGAAGGCAAAAGTGAATTTTCTCATTAGTATCTTAGCTACAACTCGTAAGTGTTAAGGATAGATGTTCCCTAAATTCTATTCAAAATGCACGTGATTTATAAATCAACGAGTGTATGAGAAGAAACCTATTCAATTCCAAATTAAATTTAATTCAATTTAGTTTCATTTGTTATGTTTAGGACTGCCGATTTTCCTGTATATCGCCAATTGGATCAAATGGATTGTGGGCCATCTTGTTTAAAGATGCTCACAGAATTCTTCGGAAAAAAATATGATCTGCAATATTTAAGACAAATCTCTTTTTTGCAAAAGGATGGAGCGTCT
Source organism: Salegentibacter agarivorans (assembly GCF_900113135.1). Classification (GTDB taxonomy): domain Bacteria; phylum Bacteroidota; class Bacteroidia; order Flavobacteriales; family Flavobacteriaceae; genus Salegentibacter; species Salegentibacter agarivorans. The sequence goes on from NZ_FOOH01000003.1 coordinate 123,888, forward strand.
TTGGGAGGACTTTCCGAGGCATTAAGCAAATTGGGAATAGAATCAGTCGGAATCAAAGTAAATTTTCAGGAATTAATTTCAGAAGTACCTCTTCCCGCTATTGCACATTGGGAAGGGAATCATTTTATAATTATTTATAAGGCTAACCACAAGTTCATTTATGTATCAGACCCGGCCTACGGCAAGTTGAAATACCGCCACAGTGAATTCATCAGTAAATGGGCAGAAGCAGAGAAAGAACAGGGTGTTCTTCTTCTTGTAGAACCCACTGATCACTTCCTGGACGAAGAACCTCCAGAAATGGATAAGAAAAGTAGTCTGGGATTCCTGCTTGATTACCTTAAACCTTACAAAAGATATATAAACCAGTTATTCCTGGGTTTAATAATTGCTGCCACTATTCAGTTAATGCTTCCTTTCCTTACGCAAAGCCTGGTGGACTATGGAATTAATTATGAAGACTTTGGTTTTATCAACCTTATATTATTAGCGCAGTTCTTTTTGTTTCTTACGCGTTCTGCATCAGAAGTGATTAGAGACTGGATTTTATTGTATATAAGTACACGTATAAATATTCAAATGCTTTCAGATTTTTTGGGGAAACTACTAAGCCTTCCTTTAGCATATTTTGAATCAAAAGACACCGGTGATTTTATGCAAAGAATCTATGATCATCAAAGGATAGATGAGTTTCTAACGGGCCGTGGTTTAAATATTCCTTTTGATATCTTTTCTATTTTAGTATTCGGAATAGTGCTGTTCTACTTTCATCCACATATTGCACTTATCTTTTTTACAGGAACTTGTTTATTTTTCGGTTGGTCACTATTATTTATGAAAAGGAAGGAACTTTTGGATAACCAGCTTTTCGACCTTAACAGAAAAGACCAATCCCTATTTCTGCAGATCATTCTGGCAGTTTCAGAAATTAAATTAAACAATTCAGAAAACAGGAGAAAAGGGGAGTGGGAAGTTAATCAAAATGGTCTTTTCAGGATAAAGTCAAAGATTTTAAGCGTAGGACAGGCTCAAATTAAAGGAGGTTTATTCCTTAATGAATTAACCAATATTTTAATAATCTTCTGGTCTGCAAAGGCTGTAATCACAGGGCAAATTACATTGGGGGCTATGCTGGCTATCCAATTTATTATCGGCTCATTATCCTTACCTATTTCAAATATCATCAATTTTCTTACAGATTATCAGAGCGCCAGACTCTCTTTTGACAGGTTGTCTGAAGTCCATAATCAAAAACCTGAAGATAACAGAAGGGGCTATGAGAATAACCTACCCACTGGAGATCTTAACATAAGGAATCTAAGTTTCGGATATGGAAACCCTTCCTTACCTCCATTGCTAAATGAACTGAATATTACTATCCCTAAGGGGAAGATTACTGCAATTGTTGGTTCAAGCGGTTCAGGAAAGACAACTTTGTTAAAACTGCTTCTGAAATTTTATATACCCTGGAAGGGTAATTTAAAAGTTGGGGATGATGATCTTAGAGATATTAATACATCCCTTTGGAGAAGTAGATGTGGAGTTGTAATGCAGGACGGCTGTCTTTTTAACGATACTATTGAGAGGAATATCACAGAATCACAACCGGATATTCCTGTGGATCGAAGCTCGTTACGAAAAGCTGTGGAAATGGTTAATCTAAATGAATTCATTGAGAAGCTTCCCCTTGGGGATCAAACTAAGATTGGGGAAAATGGACAGCTCCTTAGTGGTGGAGAGAGACAAAGAATTTTACTTGCGAGGGCAATCTATAAAGATCCAGATTATTTATTTCTTGACGAGGCTACCAGCTCTTTAGATTCAGAAAACGAAAAATTCATTACTGACAATTTAATTTCCTTCTATAAAAATAGAACTGTGGTGATTATTGCCCATAGGCTATCTACAGTCTTGACTGCTGATCAAATACTGGTTATGAACAAGGGTGAGATTGTAGAACGGGGGAATCACCAGGATTTAATTCAAAATAAAGGTGTTTACCATAACCTGATTAAATATCAACTAAAGATTTGAGAAGGTGGAAAATAGGAAATATAATAGCAGCGGGAGTAACCCATTGAATATTGAACCCGGTTATTTACTACGCCGAGGTACGGCCTATATGTTTGGATTCTTCTTTCTAGTGTTAATTCTGGCCGGCATTATTTCTTTTAATCAGGTTGTAAAAGGATCTGTAACTCTTACTTCAAAGAACCCTCCAGTTGAAATTAAAGTGAAAAGAGACGGAAAGCTTTCTGCTATTTTTTATAAACCCGGAGACTCAATAGTAGCAGGAGATATTGTTGCAGTACTTGATAATCCTGCAAGCCAAAAAGATATAACTTTCCTAAAAGAAAGATTAGGGAAGGATTTTCTAAAGGTATTATCACTGGAAGCATTATTAACCGAATTTCCGGTAAACTTAAGTCTGGGAACTTCCTTACAGGCAGCATACAATAGGTTTTTAGAAGAATATCACAACCTTATTTTAGAAAATACACTTGGCCATAACCAAATAATGGAGCAAGGCTTACTCCAAAATATTAATAACCAGAGATCAATTTTAAATTCTAAAGAGGAGGAGTTTCAATTGATGGAAAACAGTCTTTCTATTTCAACTGAAAATATAAATCGACATCGACAATTATTTGAAAAAGGAGTGATCTCAAAATTTGATTTGGAAAAGGTTGAGTTGGAATTTACCGAGAAGAATCGACAATACTCTTTACTGAAACAGCAGATGATTCAGTTACAGGCCGACAAGAGCAGGGCGAAAAGCGATCTTGAAATATTAAGATCTTCTGAAGAAAGAAAATTAAGCCTTCAGGAGGCGGAATTGGTTTTTGCAAAGCAAAATCTTCTTAATGAGATTTCAGAGTGGGAGGATATAAATATTATAAAAAGTCCCGTTGCAGGTAGGCTTTCTTATAATCAGGTTTGGGGAGTACATCAGAATGTTGAAGAAGGCGATGTAGTGTTTACCATTGTTCCTTTTATGAGAAAAGATCTGCTAGGTAAATGTATCGTTCCTGTCCAAAATTCAGGTCAGATAAATAAGGGTCAGAAGGTTTATTTAAAGCTTGACAATTATCCATACAGGGAATGGGGAATGATAAAAGCTAGCGTTAAGTCGATCTCAGAGGTTCCCAGCAGAGCGGAAGTGCCAGCATATATTGTTTATTTAGATGTAGATAGTTTAGTGACTTCCTATGGAAAGGAGCTAATTCTCCATCAAGAATTAATAGGAACCGCAGAAATAGTGCTTGAAGAAGTCACTTTACTTAAGCGCATTTTTTACCAGTTTCGTCAGCTTTGGACAACCTAATTCTATTTAAGTATGGCACAAATCCCGACAACATATAAATCAATCTTCTTCTATTTAATGTTTGTGTTAAGTGGTACTATATCATTTATTGGTTATTCTCAGGATATCCCTTCAAAGAGACTTGAAAACGTGACAACCAAATTATCCTATGAAGAAATTCAAGATCTGGAATATGAGGCATTGATAGATAAAGACACTGCTGCTCTGGGATTATTGATCAAGATTCACTTGCGAAAAGCTTCATTAGAGAAGAATAATATTGAAAAAGCCAGAGCTTATTATTATAAAACAACTTTAGAAAAAACTAGTCCTGCATTGGTATATGCAGATTCTATAATTAAGATTACTAAAGAGAGTACTCATCCCAATTATCCTGCGATTGGGTATGCTATTAAAGGACATCTCCATTACGAATCGGGAAATTTTCAGGTTGCACTTACCAATTACCTAAAGGCATATAATCTCGCTTTAACGAAAGATAATGTTGATCAGCAAAGGGAATTTGCTCTTGCAATAGCCGCAATTAGAAATCTTTATGGACAGCATTACGCCGCGGTAGAACTTTACAATAAATATTTAAAATTATTGAAAAACGAAGATAATTTTGAGACGCAACATTACGATGATTACACATTATTGATATTTAATCTCTCTTTAACGCATCTTCGATTACAGTCAATAGATTCAGCTAGGTTCTATGCTAATCAGGGTATTAAATTAACCTCAAAATTAAGGGACGATTCTAATTTTCAGGATTTCATTCTTTTAGATGCACAAATTAATTATTATGATAGTGCTTATGATGAAGCAAGGGATACCCTCCTTAAATATAATGGCTCTCTGGATGGAACCAGCAAAGCCATTAAACTATATTATCTAGGTAAAATTGAGGATAGACTGAATAATAAAAATCTTTCTATCAAATATTTTAAAGAAATTGATTCGATAGTTACCGCAACGGGAGATCCTTTTCCCGAGGTTAAAGACGTTTATCATGAACTAATTCTAAATTCCATAGACCAAGATGATAAACTTGGGCAGATAGAATATATCGGGAAATTAATTACCTATGATAGTTTACACTCGACAAAGCAGGAAAATGTTATAAATGCAGCTATGACTTCTTATGATATACCTTACTTAAAACATCAAAAACGAGAGGCAGAAGCACAGCTTGAAAATAAAAGAACAATTATAACCGGAGTTGGATTATTGGCCGGTTTAGGAAGCTTTACTGGAATATTCTTCTTCGTGAGATCAATCCGTATACAAAGAAAGTTGAAAGTTTTACTCGAAGAAGGGATAGTAAGAAAAAAAATAATAAGTGATCAACCAGTTGGTAACCATCCAAGTTCTGTACCTGAAGATATTAAAAAAGATATTTTAAATAAACTGGAAAAATTCGAAAACTCGGAAAGGTTTTTAGATAAGGAATTAGATATGTCTAAGTTAGCGCAGGAACTGGAAACAAATACTTCTTACCTTTCTGTTATTATCAATTCATATAAAGGCAAAACATTTCCTAATTATCTTAAAGATCTTCGGATAGCAAAAGCCGTCCGGATGTTAAATAATGATCATAGCCTTTTGAGATTCAGTAATCAGGGATTAGCTGAAGTGTTTGGATTTAAAACAAGTGAATCTTTTTCTAAAGCTTTTTACAAGAACACCGGTATATACCCTTCAAAATTCATAAAGGAGTTGAACTTACGAAAAGTGGACGGTCATTCATAAATGGAAGGTATTTCTATGTTGCTAATTGTTGTCTGATATAGTTATTTAGTAGCAAACAAATATTTATTAACCTTTAAAATTTTTAATCATGAAAAAAACATTAAAAGATTACCAGGGAAGAGCTTTAAAGAATTTAGAAAAAATTAAAGGAGGGGGAAACCCTGTAATTGATCGCGACAAGGTGAGACGGCCTAAGCCGGGGAAGTAGAAACTATCTGTTTTAATTAAAATGAGCCCGGACTGTTCCGGGCTTTTCAAAATTTAGAGTAATGAAAAAAGATCACCTCCTAATCCTATGTTTGAGCTTATTATCATTAACCATTTCTTTTGGTCAACAGAACTTTACTCATTCTTATTACCCATCTCTTTCTAAGCAAGTGAGGATCATAAATGAATTTGGTTTTTCACTTTCAGATGACTATTCCAACTTGAATAATCTCGAAGACCCAAAAATAGACCAATGGTTAAAAGCCCAGGACTCTTTAGCGGAAGAGTATTTTTCTAAAAATGATCTTTTGCAAGATTATCAGGAAAAATTTGAAGAATATCAGAATCGTGAGAACGGAACAATCAGTATGATTAAAGTGAATGAAGAAGGAAACTATTTTTACATAAAATATGATCATATATCTGGTACACATAAATTATATTTTAGAAAAAATCTCTCAGCAGATGACGTAGAACTTTTTGATCCTGGAAATTATGATGATATAACAGAGGTGACCTATCTAGAACCCTCATTCGATGGAGATAAAATTGCCATTGGATATCCATCCGATGAAAATTTTTCATCTCGAGTTAGAATATTTGATGTAAAAAACAAGAAGTTTTATAGTGAAGTGATCACCAATATTAATCCATCGTTTGGGGGAATTGAATGGTTACCTGATAGCTCGGGTTTTATTTATCTCTATTTTCCAGTAGTAGATCAAAATAAACCGGACTACAAAAAGAATTCTTATTCTGTTCTTCATAAATTAGGGAATATACATGCAAAAAAGATGAAAGTTTTTGGGAATAGTAACACAGTTAATATCCCTGCAGATTTTTATCCAAAAGTAAAAATTGGTTCCAGTCAGGATAAATATATTATTGGATATTCTGCTAATTCCAGTGATTACTATGACGCATATATTGCTAAAGTTTCAGATATAGTATCAGGAAATGCAAATTGGACTCCTTTGTTTAAGATAGAGCAGAAAGTGTATACCACTGAGGGAGAAGTTAGGGGTGAGGAATTTATTTTCAGGCAGGGAAATACCACCGGAAATCAAATAAGCCGTATTCAATTCCATTCCCCCAATTTTAAAAATCCAGAGGTACTTGCAGAAGGAACTAAAGAAAATCCAATCATCCAATTTGATGTTACTAAGGATCATATATATTATTCAAAATCTAAGTTAGGTGTTGAAGTTAGTCTCTGGAAAATTGATAAGAAAAAGAATATAATCAAATTAAAAACACCTTTTGTACCGGGGTATGTCACATTTTTTGGGGGATCAGTAAAAACTAATTTTATTGGAATAGAATTAGATGGATGGATATCAAACTATACCAGGTTCATTATTGCAGATGATAAAAATTTACAGAAAGAAGGATTGAAAACAGAAACCTTCTATCCTGAATTTGAAAATCTTATTGTAGAGCAAATTATGATTAAAGGTCATGATGGGGTAGAGGTGCCATTATCTTTAATTTATGACCCCAATTTGCTAAATTTGGAGAATGAGGTATTTATTTATGTATATGGTGCATATGGAGAAAGCTTGAGTCCCTTTTTCTATCCTATTTTTTTGGACTGGGCAACCCAGGGAGGTATTCTTGCCTTTCCTCATGTAAGAGGAGGTGGAGAAAAGGGAAAAGAATGGCATATTCAGGGACAAAAGGCGCTAAAATATAATTCCTGGAGAGATCTTATTTCTTGTACTGAAGCACTAATCGATAAAGGTTTTACCAAAAGAGGATTAATTTCTCTATATACATACAGTGCAGGTGGAATTACTGCAGGTATGGCCGTAAATGAACGGCCAGATCTTTTTTCTTCATACATAGCTGAAGTGCCTAGATTAAATCCTTTAGGTCTGGAATCATCTGCTACGGCCAGTAGTACAAGTTATTTGGAATATGGAACTGTAAAGGACAGCCTGGAGTTTGCAGGCCTGGTTAAAATGGATCCCTACTTCAATCTGAATTCGGAGAATAAATATCCACCGACTTTAATACTGCCAGCATCTCAAGATGACCGAATTCCTTTGTGGGATAGCGGTAAGTATATAGCTAAATTACAAAGCATTTCAGGGGAAGAAACACCCATTTTAATGGATATTGATTACCGCTATGGTCACGAAGGCCAGGGTAACGATGAGACCGTGATGCTTTATAGTAAAATTTTTAGTTTTGCCAGGAGTAACATGAGACAGTATCACTAAGCAACTCCCCAATCCTTTTAATAGCCATGATCAATCTGGCTTCACACTTTCCCATCTTCCAAATATTTTCGTTCGCTATGTTCGATAGCTTAAAAATTTATATTCATTTATAAATGAACTTATTTATTAATAAAAGGAATAATTCAGCAAGCACTTCTTAATAATATTGGTTTATAAATGTAGTATTTTGATTTATAAACCGAAATCCTTCCAATTTTTATCCTAACCTCTTTTGCCTGAAATTTAATGAATGGTTTATAACATAAGAGGTGAATTTTCTAATAACATCGGAAGAACTTTTGAAAGAAATTTCAAAAATAGAGGAATCTTCACCCTCTAGACTAAATGCATTCAATAGGGTTATAAAATACTGCCGAGAAGTTCTTGAAAACTACCGAAAGAATATTAGAAACTTCAAATTTAATTCATCTTCTGATGAAATTAAGTTTTTTAAGGAGGAAAAGCAAATTCCTCTTAGTCAGCTTATTTACTATACAAGCCTTCGAACGATTGAACTTGAATCAACTTCATCGGTTAAATACAAAAGGAAATATTTATCCAGGAAGATTAAAAAGATTAATAAGTTTTTTCAACGTAACAGGAAATTTCAGCTATATATTGATCTGGAACAAACCAGTATGGATAAATTTTATTTTACCCGGAAATTTCAAAATGAAGTGGCACACTATGATACTTCGCTATATTGGGATCCTGAATTCAATACTTCTCACGATATTCTTTTAGCTTATTTAAGAGCCTACAAAAGACTGCTTCCGTTTCTACAGAGACAAATGGAATTATTAGATCACCCACAAATTGAATATATCAATAAACACGATCTACATTGGACGGCCTCCAAAGTGGACCTTATCGAGCTCATTTATGCATTACATTTCTCAGGAGCTATTAATAATGGTTCTGCAAATATTATTGATATCGTTTCCCTTTTTGAAGTGATTTTTAAACAAAAGTTAGGCAATTGCTATAAGAAGCTTTCTGAAATTAAGGGTAGGAAAGGTAGAATCACCAAATTTTTGGACGAAATCACCTGGAATTTTGAACAAAAAATGAACCATGAAAATGAGCTATAATTTTCGGTAGGTGAACGTAACTCCGAAAACTATTTTTCTGTCAATATTTAGTTACTTTTTTAATTTATTGCCATTTATTTTCCGCGGTAAAGCTCCCAAATATTACTATTTACAGGAAGTGTTAAATTATCTCGTAGTCCGGTAGACATAGTGAAATTAATTTCCTAAAGCTACTCAAATTTGCCTAGAAGTCAAATCAACAAAATCCCGCCGTGTAAAAAAGTATAACCATCGGTGGGATTTTAAACTAAAACTTTTTAAAAATGGCAAAAGAAATAATTACTACTGATGATCTAATGATTTTTAAGCTGGAGTTATTCGATGAGCTTAAAAGACTTTTTAATGAGCAGTCTAAAGGAAAACATAAAAGGTACGTGAAATCAGGAGAAGTGAGAAAACTACTTAATATTAGTTGGGGAACTTTACAGAATATACGAATTAACGGGAATCTGCCTTACACAAAAATAGGAGGTACGATTTTCTATGAATGGGAAGATATACAACGAGTTATGGATGAATTTAGGGTAGATAATAGTGATTAATTATGAATTACATAAAACACCTTACCGCGATTTTTTATCGCTTCAATGAGGATAGCCGGCTCAATCCTTCACACGTGAGTATTTATTATGCTTTATTCCATTATTGGAACGTATTTAGGTTCTGTAAGCAATTCTATATACAAAGGCAGGAAATTATGGAAGCTTCAAAGGTTGGTTCACTTTCAACCTACCATAAATGCATTAGAGAACTAAGTGATTGGAATTACATTTTGTATATGCCTTCTAAAAACCCCTTAAAAGGTAGCCAGGTTAAGATATCCATTTTTTGGACTAGTGATGAACAAGCAGAATATGAGCATTCAATTTGTAGTGTAAATGACCTGGATAAGTTTGAGACTTTTTTAGAACAGGTTGCAGAAGAGTCCGGAAAGAGTAGCGAAATAGCTCCGGTATATGAAATAAACAATATTAAACATATTAAACAGAATAAAACTTATTGGCCAAAAAGTGAATTAGAAGTTTTGAATTTTTTTAAAAAGAATGGTTGGCCAGATAATGAAGCTTCTAAGTTCTATCTCCACTATGAGGCTGTTGGTTGGAAAATTAATAGAAATACTCAGGTTGTAAACTGGCAGGCTTTAGCTAAGCGTTGGATCAAAAAAGCCGAGGAGATCCAGCAGAATATAAAATCAAAAAATCCAGATCATTTAAAAATAAAAAAAAATAAAAACTATGGAGAACCCTTGTGAAATAATTGAAGGCGGCGTGGTGTACAAGATCGGGAGATTTAAGGGAAAAGAAGTTTTGTATGATTTTCCTCTTATGCTCGAATACCTGCAAATAAAAGGAAAAATCCTTTTTGGTAAAGATTTTCACCTGTATAAAAAAGATGAAAAATTACTTTTCAAGCTTTGCAATTACATCATCGCAGATAAGGAAAAATGTCAAAAATTTGAACTCGATCCTGCCAAAGGAATTTTATTAACAGGTCCGGTAGGTTGTGGAAAAACAAGTTTTCTAAAATTATTACGCTACCTGGTACCGCACCAAAAAGAATATCAGGTAATTCCCTGCAGAAATATCGCTTTTGCCTTTCATCATCTTGGCTATAAAACAATTGAGGATTATGGGAACAGCAGCTATCTATGTTTTGATGATCTAGGGGTTGAGCCAGAAGGCAGGTTTTACGGAAAAGATTGCAATGTTATGGGCGAAATTCTCCTTTCCCGTTATGAATTGTTTTTGAATCATAAAGTTAGAACCCACGCTACAACAAATTTAAATGCCGGTGAACTTGAAGAACGCTATGGCTCGAGGGTTAGGAGTAGAATGCGCGAACTTTTTAACCTGATCTCATTTGATGAAAAAACTATTGATAAGAGGAAATAGAAAAAATCTTAATTTTACTTTTGCCTAAGTATTCAAATACTCAATTTTACAACTTCAAAATCACAAATCTGACGTTTTTAACCTTCAACTTTCCATCTGCCCTAAAACTTATAAACAACGCAATTCGAGAATTTCATAAAATTTTATCTCATTTGAGATCAAAATAGCTCAAATAAGTACAAATTTAATTTTATTCACAAAATGATGTAACCTGGTGGAATTCAAGTGATTTAATTATATTTTTCTAAATAACAAAGTATTTGGAAAATGAAGATAGCCACATTTAATATTCAGAATTTATTCCATCGGGACAGAAGTTTTTTGGAAAAGCCATTCAATAAAAACAAAAAGGAATGGGAAATGGAGGTAGATCAACTATTGGAAAAGCCTTTTAAGTCAATTCAAGATAATGATCGGATAAGGGAATTAGCTTGTTTAGTCGGTATTGATAAATGTAATCAACTACCATATGCTGTTTTAAGGCGGAAAGCCAGCTTTCTTTTTTTAAAGGGAAAGAATTACTCAAAGGAATTAAAAGCTTCTGAATTGACAAATTGGAACGGCTGGATAGCACTTCAGAATTTTCCAATTGATCCTAAGGCAGTAGAAAATAAAGCTAGGGTAATCGCAGATGTGAATCCTGATATTTTGGTTCTCCAGGAGATTGAAGACCGTGCCTCACTTGATGAATTTAATAATGAGTTTCTACCCCGGTTTGGTTGCAACCCGTTTGAACAAAGTTTTGTAGTGCAGGGAAATGATATGCGAGGCCAGGAAATTGGCATTCTTTCCCGAAATGGTTTTAAAATTGAATCGGTGAGAAACCATATTTATGATTTAAATATCAATAAAAATACTCTTTTTTGTAAAGATCTTGTGGAATATAAAATACTTACCGCAAATGGAAATACAATTTGGATCCTAGCTACCCATTTACAAGAGCAAACAATATATAAAGAACATTCAGATACTATAAGAAAAGTACAGACCGAAAAAATTGCTGAAGTATATCATAAATTATATGCAGAGGATAAAAAGCATATTGCAGTAATGGGTACGCTCAATACCGTTTCATATTGTAATTCCCTTGCTCCCTTACTGCAAAGAGCCAATTTAAAGGAAGTCACCAAACATCCATCCTTTAATGTGGATTACGACAAAGGAAAAGATGCTGGCTATTACAGTCTTGGAGCTTACCGGTTGGGAGTTAATATTAAGCAAAAAGATTACCTACTTTTATCCCCCGAACTTTTTGATAAAGTTAAAAATAGCGGACTAAACCGAAAAGGCATCTGGCCTGATAAACGGCCTATGTGGACGGTATATCCAGGTATAAATTGTAAAGCTCACTCGGCCAGTGAGCATCCTGCAATTTGGGTGGATTTGAGTTGGTAGGGATTGTTTTCGAACCGCCATTTACAAGATCAGTACGTATGGTGGTTTGAGAGCTGTACTCCGAATTAGCTAATGGTGGAGTGGCCTAGTCGATTAGCTGCTTCCAAGGACTATCTCATAAACTGTGTAAATAGAAAAATAACAGGGGTCACGACCCCTGTTATTTTTTTGTCTAATTTTAAATTTTACACAGTATGAAAAAAGAGGATTTATTTAACGATGAATTTTTAAAGCAGTTCAAAAGTGGAGATGAGCTCAATGGCTTTTTAAAACAACTGCAGAAACGTGGCATTGAAAAAATGCTGGAAGGCGAATTGGATGGTCATTTAGGGTATGACAAGAGCCAAAAGTCCGATAATCCCAATACCCGCAATGGTTTTGGTCAAAAAAAGGTTCGTACCTCTTTCGGGGAATCCCAGATCCAGGTCCCCCGAGACCGAAATGCTTCCTTTAATCCGATGATTGTCCCCAAACGGGGCAATATGGTTGATGGTATTGAAAATGTCATCGTATCGCTCTATGCCAAAGGAATGAGTAATAGCGATATCGAAGAACAGATCAGGGAAGTTTATAATTTTGAAGTTTCCACTTCTACCATCTCCAGGATTACCGAGAAGGTCACCGAGGATATCGTGGCCTGGCAGAACCGACCACTCGAACCCGTATATCTTATTGTTTGGATGGATGGGATCGTATTCAAGGTACGGGAGAACTCCAAGGTGATCAACAAGACAATATACATAGCAGTTGGGCTTCGCAGAGATGGAAAGAAAGAAGTATTGGGACTTTGGTTGGGTAAAAATGAATCTGCAGCTTTTTGGATGAGTGTCCTTACCGATATAAAATCCAGGGGAACCGAAGATATCCTCATCACGGCTACTGATAACCTAAACGGGTTTACCGATACCATCAGGAACGTATTCCCTGAGTCCAAAACCCAAATCTGCGTAGTGCATCAAATACGCAACGCCTGCAGGTATGTGGTATGGAAGGATAAAAAAGCCTTTACAGCAGATATGAAGCATATCTACAATGCACCTAACCAGCAAGCTGCCAAAGCTGCCCTGGATGATTTTGCAGGGCTATGGGAAAGTAAATATTCTTATGCCATTAAGAGCTGGAGGGACAACTGGGAAGACCTTACCGTATTCTTTGAGTTTCCCCTGGAAATAAGAAAGATCATTTATACCACCAACCTTATCGAGAACCTCAATGGTAAAATCAGGAAGTACACTAAAAATAAATTGTCTTTCCCTACCGATGAGGCAGTGATGAAATCGGTATATTTGGCTACAAGGGAAGCCACTAAAAAGTGGTCAATGCCCATTAGGAACTGGGGCATTATCTTAAATCAGTTCCTTACGATCTATAAAAAAAGGGTCAGACTTTAAAAAGTCCAACCCCTGTTATTTTAACTTTACACACTTTGCGGGATAGTGTCTGCTTCCATAATCAAAAATTACTTAATTAAGTCTTTTTTCATAAGAATATCAGTTTGTTTGTCTCCACCTAAATTAAAAATATGTTCATCGAATTTTAGAAATCCGTTTTTTTCATAAAATCGAATTGCTCTTTGATTTTCTTCCCAAACCCCTAACCAAACATAATGAAGGTTTTTCTGATTAGCGATATCAATTGCTTTTTTATAAAGTGCTTGACCAATCTTTTTACCTAAAAATTCTTTTAATACGTAGATGCGTTCAATTTCTAAAGCATTCCGATCTTTTAATTCTGTTTGTGATTGATCAAAATTTACTTTAAGATATCCAACAATTTTTTTATTAATTTTAGCAAAATAAATTTCTGAATTTTTATCAGATATTTCACCACTTACTTTTTCTTTGGAGAAACTTTTTTTTAAATATTCTGCCATAAAAGCTGAAGAGTTTTGAGTACCAAATGTATCTTCAAATGTTTTTATTCCTATAGCCCGCAGTTGATCTGTATTTTTAAGAGTAACCTTGTCAATTTCAATATTTTTCATTTTTCTTCTTACTATAAATTTTCTCAAAAATACTTGTTTTATAACACAGGACCCATCACCATGTGGTAGAGTTGTTACTCCGGCGTTGTAGGCTTACACCCAAATTTTTCGTGAGTTTAATTAAATTTTAAAAACACTCTTGTAAATTTGTGATGAATTTTGTTGGCAGCAGTATTTATTCCACGGCCTAGTTATTCTTATTAAGTAAAATGTTGATATAGTGGTTTATTTGCTCAATTTGTTTGGCTTCTGTAGTTTTCGAAATGATATCATCCATAATTTCTTTTTGTTCATCTTTATTTAATGATTTGAACGAATCCTTTACACTTGCATCTTCAAAACATTTGAAAATTTCAGATTTTTTATTAATTCTATCATGTGTATGAAGATACAGGGTAACGGTAACTGTGTCTCCACCAGATTTGCCTATTGCTTTTCTTATTTCTTCGTTTATTGAAATCATTTTATCTTCTTCTTTCCGTGGTGCCAAATTCATTTCTTTCAACTCGTAATCATCAAGTAAACCAGAAACTTTTAGCGAACCCCAAGTTCCATCTATATCGGCTGTATTTGGTATGACAATATGGTATGTCCAAGCTCCGTTTCCGCTTTTATAGATCAATTCAAGCTTTTGTTTATCGACAATTTTTTTCATTCTGTAATTTATATTTTTTCTGAAATTGAAGGTAACGGTTGGGTTATCATAATTTGCGGAAGTATGGACACGGACTTGTCGGATTAGTTTTTTTCTTTCCTGGTTCCTAAAATTAAGCTTTTCCTACAATGTCCGTAACTTGAGATGAACGCTGTTTTATGCTGGCATTATCTATGCCTTCTGTACTTATAATATTTGTTGGGGATAATCAGTTCTTATTTAGCAATTCAAAAACCTTGTCATAATATTCTTGGGTCAAGACTTCTGTCCATTCTGTTGGTTTTTCTCCACTATAGAATGCTAAATATGTAACATCACTATCTTTTGTAGATGAGTGCCAATGTTCTGTATTTTTCTCGCACCTAATTACATCACCTTCTTTTAAAATTATAGGTTTTTTTCCTCTTTCTTGATAATATGCATCGCCATCTACAATAACTAAAACTTGCACTGAACTATGCTTATGCCAATCTAATGTTGAGTTAGCTTTAAAAGTTGCTTTTGTTATGTTATAACCTAATTCAGAGTCGTCGTGAATTATTGGATTTAACCAAGCTTCTCCAATGTAATGAGTATTTCGTGCTTTTGTACCCTCGGTTTGATATGAAGAAACATTATAATCAGAACTTTGTGAAAATAGAAATAAGGGGGCTAAAAATATCAGTGTGAAAATTGAATTTTTCATAATTTACTTTTAAAATTTTATTCTTCTTATTGTTCTTACATGCCTGAATGCATTCGTACAACGGTTACAATTTTGGACAAGTAACGGGAGTAGGGACGCGGACTGGTCGGCTTAGACCTAGTTTGTGGGTCAAGATACTTATTTTCTTTCTAACGCTGCCGCTTATTGGCGATTAACCGATGTTGTTGCCAGTGCGGCTACCTACCAATTTTTAAAATTCTTATAGCACCTTGAATTACGAGAATGAATACGATTGTTCCAATAATTAAATCTGGTTTACTTGAATTTAACCAATTGACTAGTAAAGCAGCAATTATAACACCTACATTTATTATTATATCATTTGAGGTGAAAATCATACTCGCTTTCATATGAGCTTCCTTTTTACTTTTAGATTTTTGAAGCAGGTATAAACAAATTCCATTTGCAATTGATGCTAAAATTGAAACAATTATCATTGTTGAAAAATCAGGAAGTTTTTCATTTCCAAAAAACCTTCTTAGAACTTCTGCAAATCCAATTAGCGCTAATAAAATTTGGAAATAACCAGCTAAATTGGCAATTTTTTTCTTTTTTACGATTGAACCTCCTACAGCAAAAAGACTAATTCCATAAACAAAAGAATCTGCTAGCATATCTAAACTATCTGCAACTAACCCCATAGATTTTGAGATTAAGCCAGTTGTCATTTCTATTATAAAAAATGCAAAATTTATTACTAGTACAGACCAAAGTAATTTCTTTTGTTGAGAATTTTCTTTGAATTCAGTTTGGTCGGTTTGTTCCGTCTTAATTTTTTTAGTTCCTAATTTTAGTCCGTTTAATGATTCTTCTATAGATTGAATTTCACCTTCGTGAAATACTGTTAATTTTCTATTCGGAATATCGAAATCAAGATTTTTAATACTAGAGATTTCATCTAATTTCATCCTTATCAGATTTTCTTCTGAAGGACAATCAATTTTTGAAATTTCGAAAATTGACTTATTCATTGAGGTTTAAATTTATCTAGCTTTTGCAAGATAAATTATGAATTTATACTTGAGAACTTTCTTGTTTAGAAATTTGATTTTTAACCTGAATGCTCAATGTCCGCATTGGCTACAACTTGTTATATCACGCACAATATACCTATTTATCACAAATCTTTCCCGGATAAAAATAGGTTTCAAATCATCTGGAAGAAACTTCAATTAATTTTAAGAGACCTAATTTGGTCTCTTGGTGGTCTTTTATGAGCTTACCAGATCATCCTTCCCATTAAACAAAATTCAAAGAATCCCTCTATTTTCTAAGAATCTTATCGCATTATCCGTCAACTCGCGTTAAAGTTTAGGCAGTTTGTTCCAGGCTTTCCCTTTCATAATAAATTTCTCAAAAATTAAACATCAAGTGGTCATCATCAATCAATTCTGCATTGGCAGATCAAAAAACGAACATTATGAAAAAAACAATTTACTCATCAGTCCTTTTGACACTGTTTTCTTATCCGCTCTTTGCACAAATTGGCGGCATTGAAAATTCAGTTGCAGACATAGCCGATACTATTCGAGCTATTTTCCCCATCATTCTCGGTGTTATTTTTCTCGTGGGGTTCCTCTTTAATGCGGGTCACTTCTTTGGTGAGAATGCAGATCTTAAAAAAGGAATTACCCGGGTGCTTGTCTTTACGCTTATTGCAGGAGCGGTTGTAGGAATATTTACCTACCTCATTGGAATAGTAGTGTAATGAAAAGTTTCGAAGTATACCGAAACATTAGGAAAAGAGCGATGATCTGGGGATTGCCGGTTTCGCTCTTTGCCCTTATGATGACAGCCGTGGTAGGATCACTGCTGGTAATCATATTTTCTTTCAGTCTCGGAGCGGTAATTAGCGTGTTTATTTTCAATTGTACGCTGTATATCGGCTTGACAAGGCTAACCAGTAATCCGCAGGTCTTCCAGTTTTCAAGAGTCTTTCCAGAAACTATTTCTTCTAAACGATTAAGCAACTTTCATTATGAGCAAGATTAATCTTTCATCACCACCACCCATTGCCGATATACGTGGAAATATGGTTTTTGCTGCCAATGGAAATGTAATATTGGCCTTTGAAGTGCTACTTCCAGAGATCTATAGTTTATCTGAAAATGATTTTGAAGAATTTCATAGTGCCTGGTTTCAATCACTAAAATCGCTACCCACGGGAACAGTAGTTCATAAACAGGATGTTTATTTAAAAAGAATCTATTCGGCAGAGAAATTACCAACCCATACATTTTTGGAAAAAGCTACCCATTATTATTTCAAAGGCAGGGAACATTTAGAACATCGTAGTTATCTCTTCTTTATTCATACAAAGAACAAATCTTTCAATCATCCAAAATATGTAAATCCCTTTAAAAAGGTTAGCAGGAATGTTCCTGGAGACCTGGATGATAACTTAAAGAGATTTCAGAATTCGGTAAATGATGCGGTTTCTTTCTTAAACAATAGCCGAAAGCTGGAGCTTATTCCTCTTACTGAGAACGAAATTAATAGACTCTCCACTAAATATTTTAATGGTTTGCAGGAAGGATTTGATACCAATATTTTACTGGATAAAAATAACATCAGTATTGGTGACAATCATTTTGACGTGCTGGCGGTAAACAGTGAATTGTGCTTTGGTGAAAGTATTCAGAGTAGTAAAACCAACGATAAGTTTACTTCAGATGATTTCGTATTCCATCAGGGTTTTATAGATGGACTCGGACTTAACTTAAAAGAAAACCATATTGTAAACCAGGTCATATATCTGGATGATCGCCAAAAATGGAGAAAACTACTGGATGCGAAAGTAGAAGAACTAAATAAGAGCTCAAATTTTGGTTCACAGAATAAAGTGGTCCTTAAGAAAATCCAGCATATTCTGGACCAAATAAATAATGATGATACCTCCAGAATTATCCGTGGGCATTTAAATGTGATTTATTGGGATAAAGACCGAACTAATCTTTCTTCGATTAATGCCAGGATAAAAACTGAATTTAAACTCCTGGACATTGTTCCTTATTATCCAAAAGGGGAGGAGCGCAAGAATTATTTTCTGAATAGCTACTTCTGCTTTTCTTCAAATTTCTCTAATGAGGATCTTTATGTAACCGATCTAAAACACGCGCTGTGCCTGTTTATTAATAACAGTAATTATAAATCAGATGCTAAAGGAATAATTTTTAATGACAGGGAATATAATATCCCAGTTTTAAAAGATGTTTGGGATGAAAGCAAGAAAAGAATAAAGGCCAGGAATTTTGCCATCTTCGCCCCTACAGGAGAAGGTAAATCTTTTCTGGCCAACAATATACTTCGTCAATACTATGAAAGTGGAGTTCGCCTAGTGATCATTGATCTTGGGGGATCTTATACCAAGTTCGCAAAGCTTTATCCTAATGATTACACCATCCTGAGATATGAGAACGGAAAGAGCCTCGGAATTAATCCTTTCTACATAAGCAGCCCTGATGACCTAACGGCCGATCGCCTTGAGGACCTGTCTGAGTTTCTTTTTGAATTATTTGCTTCAGATATGAAGGTTACCAAAGCCCAGTCTGTTTCCATTAAAAAGATCCTGCTTGATTATTATATACATTATAATGGCAAATATTCGTTGCAAAGCTTCTATCAATATATCGAGCGGCATAGGATTGATCTCCTGGATGACCTAAAGATTCACCCGGATTACTTCAACATTAATAATTTCCTTCACATAATGTCTGAATATGTGGAAGATGGAATCTACAGTTTTCTATTTGAAGTTGGAGAAGACCAAACCTATAAGATTGAAGATAAGCGCTTAATAGTATTTGAATTGGATGAAGTGAAGGATAATAAAGAGATCCTTTCGGTAATGCTTAAGCTTATCAAATCTGCCATCCAAAGAACCATCTGGAAGAACCGGGCAGAGAAGGGGATTATTTTATTTGATGAGTTTGCCAAGCAACTAAAATTTGAAAATGTACTGGAGAGTGTGGAGTTTTATTACCAGGCCATAAGAAAACAGAATGGTGCTATTGGAATAGTTCTTCAGTCCATTAATCAGCTCCCCAATAACTCGACTTCTGCAAGCATTCTGGAGAACACACAGGTGATCTACAGCCTTCGCAATGAAAAAGGATACGAGGAGCTTCAAAAGAGATTAAACCTCTCCAGTCACGATTTAAATCAGCTAAAATCAATTAAAAACAACTTTATAGGGGAAAGAAAGTACACCGAGATTTTTATCAAGATCGGTAAAGAGAGCAATGTCTTTCGGCTGGAAGTCCCCAAAGAAGTTTACGCGGCATATCTCACTGACGGTGCAGAGAACGATCTCATTATGCAGCTCTATGAAAAGCATGGAAATATGGAAAAAGCAATTCAGGAATTCACCTCTAAAATATAAAATCATGAAAAAGCAGATTACAACACTAATGCTGATGGGCTTTTTAGTTTTAACTGTGCACACTCCAGCTATGAGCCAGGGGATGCCGGTGTATGACAACACTAATTTTATCAGCCTCGCCAAATCCTTAATTGAATCGGCAAAGCAGACAACGCAGCTACTGAAAACAGTAGAATTTCTCAAAACACAAAAAGAGAATATCGAAAAGGTAAATAATGTGGTAAGGCAGCTGAAGGCGGTAAGGGAACTGACTCGGAATAATCAGATCCTTTTTGAAACGGTGCGTGATGACCTTCGAAACATTCTGAACTCACCCTATATAAAGCCTGAGGAAATCGCTCGAATCTCTGATTCTTTTAATACCATTATGGAAAACTCCCTGGAAGATCTTGACTTTATAGATAAGATCCTTACCAGTGACTATTTTAAAATGAGTGATGCAGAGAGGGCGCAAGTACTAAGGGAAAGAGAACTACAATCTAAAGAAATGGTTGCAGAGATCACGCTAAAAACCAAACGCTATAACGACATCATTTCCTTCCGGGAGATGCAGGATAAGATCAATAACAGGACTATAAATTACTAAAGATGACAGGGGGCATATTTTTAGGAATAGGTTTGGAGTATGTAGATGCGGTTTTCCAAACAATTAAAAGCAGTGACTTTTCCCAATATACAATTGCAGGAATGAAGTCACTAGCAGTGATGTTTTTCCTGGTAAACATTCTGAAGAAATACAATGAAGGGATTGCGGATAATGATGGATATACCTGGGGCTTGAGCCCCGGAGAGCTGGCAAAGAATTTTGCTATAGTACTTCTCGTTATTTTCTCCACACAAATCTTAAGTGTTTTCGATGGAATCCTGGTAAGTATTGAAACTGAGTATGCAGATACCGCCCCAGCGCTAATTCCACTTCAATTACAAGACATAGATATTGAACAGGAAGTTGGTGCGCTTGAAGTAGCTAAAAAAGCAATGGCTTTGCTTTATGAAGCTTTGGTGACACCACTTTACCCGGTAAAAGTGATTTCCTTTGTGGTAGGCCTGTTTTTATGGGTGATAGATTTATTTATCTACCCACTATTCCTGGCAGAACGCTTTTTCCTCTTAGGAATTATGCAGGCTTTCTTTCCCCTGGTGATTAGCCTTGCAGTATTTGAAAAGTTCAGGGGGATGGCTTATAATTTCTTTAGGTTGTATGCCGCAATTTATATGCTGGTGCCGGCTTTTTTTCTGGTGAATGTTTTCGTTAACAATTTATACGCAGAGATCAATACCAACTTCTGGTCTAATCTTCTTGGTACATCTACTGACAATAATATTATTCGGATTATAGTTGAGGCAGGATCTATCGCATTTATTGTATTTCTGAAGTTTAAACTCTACACCCGCGCCACTTCCTTCACAATAAGACTTTTTACAGGATAGGAGAAAAATTAATCATCGGCTACCATCATAATTAATTTTGAATTAGTATCACACCAAAAATTAAAAAAAATGAAAACACCATATAGAAGTATTTATTCGGTTTTAAAAATAAACCGATTTATAGTCCTCACTGCCGTATGTGGGGCAGTAATTTCCAGCCTATATTTTGGATGGATGGTTTTTGATATTCATCGTTCTGCTTTGAATAATGCTTTTGCAATAAATACAGACGGGAGTGTAATACCGCTAAAGTGGGTGACACAAAAAGAAAACCTAGAGGTAGAAGCTCTTTCCCATTTGGATCTCTTTCATACCTATTTCTACAATATCGATGCTACTAACTATGAACGTAACCTTGAAAAAGCCCTTTGGCTTGGTAACAGTTCTGTAGACAATGTTTACCGGCAAAAGAAGGCTGATGGAGTTTATAACAGGCTGTTACAGTACTCATTGGTGCAGAAAGTAATAAGCATAGAATCGGAAGTAAATATTGAAATGGAGCCATACACTTTTAAGACCAGGACGGTCTTTGAAATTAACCGTGGAAAAATAGTGGACCGGTATGAACTCATTTCATCGGGAAACTTAATAAACGTAGACCGGAACTTTCCTAACAATACCCACGGGTTATTGATCACCAATTATTTTGAAAACACCTTAAAAAAACTAAACGATGAAAATTGATAAGAAAAAAATTGTTTTTGGCGCTGTACTAGCCACCATTGTAATATTTATAGTGGCCTATAGTGTATTGGTTTTTGGCGGAGATAGTGAAGAACCATCTGAACTAAAAAACACCCTTGTGCCCGAACTCCAGCAGGAGCAGGAAGATTTTAAATCTAAGCTGGATGCGGTAAATGCTTTAAAGGAAGTAAGGGAAACTACAACCCCAAGCATTTATGATGAAAAATACCTGGATTCTATGGGGTATTATGATCCTGATTTTCCGCAACGGGAAAAGGGAAGAATCTTAGATAGCATTTATGAACACAACCCTATTAACTATGAAGATTATGGCTTTGAAAATGAATTTAATGAAGAAGAATGGGAACCACAATTTGAAGCGGATATTCAGGAGGTTCCAGATGCGTCGCAAGCTTCTCCAAAACCACAGGAAATGGGGCTAGCGCATCAATTGTTTTATGCCACTGCTCCTGAAGTAGAAATTGAAATTAAGAAACCAATTGCTAATAATTCCGCTACTGATATTTTGGTAGAAGTAGATGGAGACCAGGTTGTTCAGGCCGGTTACCGGTTAAAGATGAGATTGAAAGATAGTGCTATGATCAATAATATCCAGTTTCCAGCAAACACCCCTGTTTATGGATTCATCAGTTTTCAACCGAACAGGGCTTTGATAGAAATTGAAAACATAGCGCATTATCCCGTAAAGTTAAAAGCTTATGATCTTCAGGATGGTAGTGAAGGGATTTATGTTGAAAATAATATTCGTGCCGATGCCAGTAAGGAAGTGATAGGTGATATTATCCAGGATATAAATGTTGCAGGGGTGCCAGAGGTAGGAGGGCTAAAGCAATTATTTCAGCGAAACAACAGGAATATTAAGGTGCAGGTCACCAATAATTACAAACTCATTTTAAAAAGAAACTCAAATCAATAGAAATTATGAAAAAGCAGATCTTGATTCTCGTATTCGTAATGGCCGCTTTCGTAAAGGGAATGGCCCAGGAAAACACCATAGATTTAGATACCATCTATGCCAACGATAGAATGAATGTTGCCCTGATTTTCCCGGAACCAATTCGGCAGGGGATAACAGGTTCAGAGGACTTTGTTTTCACCTATAACAGGGAAAAAGAACAATACCTGGGATTGCTGCAGGCTATTCCGGGAGAGGTGAGTAATTTGCTGGTTATCAGTACAACCGGTTCAATTTTTTCGTATATTGTGAAGTACTCCGAAGAGCTGGAAAAGCTAAATTATTTTATAGCAGAAACCGGTAAAATCGGGAATGAGATTCCAGAGCTTTCTGAAAAACTCATAGAAGACCAGGCATTGTTTTCAGACGCTAAAGCTGAAAAAGAATTAGCAGATAAAGAAACCTATTACCAGGATTTTAGTTCACATTTATTAAGAAGTAAACAAACAATTGGCAAGCTTAGAAAGCGGAAAGATGGAGTGGAGTTAAAAGTTCAAAATATAGTGTACCATAATTCGGAATTGTATTTTGTGCTGGAAATTAATAATAATTCTCCCATAGATTATGAACCTGCTTTTTTGAATGTTTCTGTGGAAACAAGGAAACAGGGAAGGAAGAAGTCAATCCAGAAATTGCCTGTTTCTCCAGTATATAAACATCTGGTACCGGAGATAATTCCTCAGAAAAAGACCAATCGATTTGTATACGTTCTACCCAAATTCTCCATTGCTGAAGATAAAATTGTAGTAATTGACCTAAAAGAGCAACAAGGCGAAAGAGATATAAAACTTAAAATAAAAAAGCGATTTGTTAATAATCCTAATTAAGAATACGATGAAAAAAATATTATCCCTTGCAGTTTTTGTCATTTTTATGGCTTGTGCCGAAGCAGAAAAATCTCACACCGAAACCGCTCAAATAGTGGTGGAAAGTTTTTATGAAAAGAATCTTCCAACCTTGAAAGAATATACCACAAAAGAAAGCTTTCAGGCCTTTATGAATATCCAGGATATGTTCACAGCTTCAAAAACTGAAAATTCTAATTTTAAAATCGTGCAAGAATTAGAAGATGGAGATATTGCCTGGGTAAAATTTACCACAGCCTACGAAGAACAGCCCGAAACCTTTAAGCTAGTAAAGGAAAATGGGCAATGGAAAGTTACGGAAAGGGGATTGAGAGAGAAGGGGCCATTTTGAGATTTTACTTATAATATCTCAGAGATTCACTTAAGCATAATTCTTTTTTCTATAATTCGAATCCTGACTCCTGCATTTTTTTTAAATGTCTCTTCAAATTATTCTCGTGAAATTCATTAATCTTTTTTAAACCATAGGCGAAATTTACCAAATACTCCTGTTCTTTATCTGAAAGAATCTTTGCCTTTGTATTCCACTCAACCATCTTTCTCATCATAATTTCATCTATCGGAGCATCCTCAGATAATTGAGTTCTTTCATTTCTTTTTAAATCATTTTGGCTGTACGAACAAGAAGCGTAATAGATTTGCTTTATAGTCGGAGGTGTTCCTTTTTCTAATTGTTTTCCTATTTCAGTAAATACAGAGCTATAGATAATAAAAATTTAAATATTATTTTTCAGAAACAAGATTATTGCTTTTCTTAGGATACTTTGTTGTCTTGTCCTATTTTAGTTGTTTTACTATTAAAGCTTTTATAAAAATAAAGTAATCCAATGGCGGTCAATATAATGATGCCGGCAATAATAAAGGGAAAATAAAACCCACCTGTAATAAGCCAAGTCCCTATAACCGGACCTAAAATTTGTCCCACACTATTTGCCGATGTTTGGATAGAAATATTGCTGCCCGCATTTTCTTTTGAAAGTTGGGAAACAGCTGAAAGTAGGTTTGGGGTCACCATAGCACCTCCTGCGGCGAATATGATGATTAATAAATAGACGGCAAATTCATTATTAAAAAATGGGAATGCAATCATTGAAATTCCTGAAATAAACAACCCGGCTGCAATTTGCTGCTTTGCCGTTAATAGTTTTTCCCCATAGGTTGCAAATACTGGCTGTAATACGGCCATTACCACTCCACAAAGCATAAAGCCAATGCCTATTTGATTACTAGAAAATAACAACTCATTTTTTCCGTAAATTGAAAAAACCGTTTCGAAGAGGGTAATTACGAATTGCATTACAAAAGAAAGCAGTAATAGGACAGTAAAGAACCTACTAAAGCTAAAGCTCAATTTTTGTGCTTCTGAAACAAACCGACTTATAGGTGTTGTGTTCCCAAGCCATTTTATGAGTATGCTCAATATAACAAAACCCAAAAGAGCAACCAGGAGAAAGGGGATTGAAAAGCGATCCAAATGTAATATTCCCAAGGAATACTTGAAATGTAGATTGGTTTGGGATAGAAGGCTACCTAAAACAGGGCCAAAAATAACCCCTGAACTTATCGCTACCCCAGACCAGGCCATAACCTTGGTCCTGTGCTTTATAGAAGTGATATCACTAAGATATGCATTACTAACGGGAATTACAGCTGATGTAAAAATACCTCCGAAGATTCTAGCTATATAGAGCATCGTCAATGATGTAGCAAGACCGGTAAGTAATTGCATAATTACAAAGCCGATTAGCCCAACAATGATAATGGGCTTACGCCCGTATTTATCGGATAACCTCCCCCAAAGTATAACGAAAAGAAGCTGAAAGAAGGGGTAGATACTCGTTAATAAACCAATATGAAAGTTAATCGAATCAGTATCTAGGTTATCTCCTAAAGCTAATCTTTCGGTATAGTAAGGAAGGGTTGGCAATAAAATACCATAGCCCAACATCACTACAAATAAACTCAACAGGATTAAAGATATCCTGTTGAGTTTTTCTTTTTGGTTCATTTATTTTTTACCGATTTTTCGCTTCAGTAATTGCGCATTAATAGCCACTATAATCGTACTTAAACTCATAAATACCGCTCCTACAGCTGGTCCTAAAACAAAGCCTGAAGAATATAATACACCGGCTGCTAAAGGAATAGCCACTACATTATATCCTGTAGCCCAAATCAAATTCTGAATCATTTTATTGTAGGTGGCTTTTCCAAAGAGAATTAAGTTGGCAATATCCTGTGGGTTACTGTTGACCAGAATGATATCTGCTGTTTCGGCGGCAACGTCAGTACCTGAACCAACTGCAATTCCCACATCAGCTTTGGCAAGTGCGGGCGCATCATTTACACCATCACCCGTCATCGCTACAAAATCGCCTTTGTTCTGTAAATCTTCTACAATTTCAACTTTTTGATGTGGCAAAACTTCGGCGTAGTATCCATCCAAGCCGAGTTTATCGCTAACAGCTTTGGCAGTTCTTTCATTATCACCGGTAGCCATTAAAACTTTTATATTATTCTTTTTGAAAATTTTGATGGCATCGGCAGATTCAGGTCTTATTTCATCAGCAAGAGCAATGTATCCTGCTAGCTGGCCATCTATTAATACAAATACAACAGTTTCAGCAGCGTCACTATAAGCATCTTCAGGAATAGTGATTTTTTCATCCCTTAAATAACCAGGGCTGACCACCTTCACTTGTTTACCATCTACATTTGCCTCTACACCTTTTCCTGTAATTGCATTAAAGTTTTCAGGTTTTGGAATAGTAATGTTATCTTCTTTAACTCTTTTAATAATACCAACTGCAATGGGGTGTTCTGAGCTTTGTTCCAATGCACTTGAAAGTCTTAAAATTTCCTCTGTTGAATAAGCTTCTTTAACAGATTCGATTCGAGTGACACCAAAATCACCTTTGGTTAGTGTTCCTGTTTTATCAAAAAGCAAAGCTGAAATTTTTCTTGACTCTTCAAAAGCAGTTCTATTTCGGATAAGCAATCCATTTTGAGCAGATACTGCCGTAGAAATCGCAACCACAAGGGGAATGGCAAGACCCAATGCGTGTGGACAAGCAATGACCATAACGGTAACCATTCTTTCTAAAGCATAGACAAATGGAAAGCCTAAAATCAGCCATACCGCCAATGTTCCAAAACCAATAGCCAAAGCGATATAGGTTAACCATTTTGCAGCCCTGTCTGAAAGATTTTGCATCTTGGATTTGGTTTTTTGCGCTTCTTCGACCATTTTGATGACCTTGTTGAGATAGCTATCTTTTCCAGTATGCTCAACCTTTACTTTTAAGGTACTGTTACCATTTACCGAACCACCAATAACCTTATCGTTTTCATCTTTTTTTACAGGTTTGGATTCGCCTGTAAGCATAGATTCGTTCAGGTAACTTGAACCGTCTACTATAATCCCATCAGCAGGAACTTTTTCACCTGGTTTAACCAAAATCACATCATCCTTTAGTAAATCTTCAAGAGGGATGTCTTCTATGATGTCGCCTTTTACCCTGTGCGCTTCCGCAGGCATCATACTTACCAGTAACTGTAAAGCTTTTGACGCACCTAACACACTTTTCATTTCTATCCAATGACCAAGCAACATTATGGCTATAAGTGTTGATAGCTCCCAGAAAAAGTCTTCGCCTCTTAAGCCAAATACGGTCGCGGTGCTATAAAAATAAGCTACAGAAATTGCCATAGAAATCAAGGTCATCATTCCTGGCGCACCTTTTTTGATTTCAGACCAGAATCCTTTTAAAAATGGCCAACCACCATAGAAATATACGATTGTGGAAAGTGCAAAAAGGATATATGGATTTCCGGGAAGCAAAAACTCATATCCAAAAAAGTCCTGAATCATCGGCGAGAAGAACAGTATGGGAATAGTAAGTACAAGGGTTACCCAAAACCGTTTTCTAAAATCGGCAATCATCATTTTATGATGGTCGTGGCCCATCTCGCCGTGACCGGGATTGTGACCCGAATGGTCCCCACCTTTGTGGTTCATTTTAGAATGGTCTTCTTTTTTGTGTTTCATCTTCGAATGGTCCATTTTAGAATGGTCCATTTCTTCGTGATTGTGGTGTTCGTGATTTTCCATTATTGTCTTGTTTAAGTGTTATCGTAATTTTTTTCTCATAGCTTCCGAAATGTTTTCGGCATAGACGCCATAGGCATCTACCAAAAGTCCTTTAATCCCATTTTTTGATGAAATAGCATAAAGCACACTATTATCGTCGGTACTGCTCATACCCTCAAAACGATGCATCTCGTCAACATTAAAATCTTCTGGGTGTATTTCAATTTTTAGTGAGGCACACTCCAAACATTCTGGTTTTAGGTTAAAATCATATGTATAGCCATTTCCCTGTAAATCGTTTATGGCTTCAGAAAGTGTATCGTAATTTTTCATCTGTCTTTATTTATAGTTTATTGTAAAATAGCTGTTATCTGCTTCTGAAAATTTCTGAAAAGTCAATAATCCTTTTTCATTTAATTTTTCAATAACAGTATAATTGAATTGCTTGATGCGAATACCCCAGGCATAGGCCTTAATATTTATTTTTGATTTAATAGTGTTTTTGCCAGCTTCTAATTTTCGATCGTAAATTTTTATGATGCTTTTTGAACCGAAAAAATTCAACAAGCCCGAGTCAAAACTCATTTCCAATTCAATATTTTTCAGATTATCCAAATTGTATAGTTCTTTAAATTTCTTTGAAGTGGTGTTGATTTCTGTTTTCTTTGATTTTGGATTGGAAAACGGGAAAGCCATTACCACTACACTTGCTTCATCAGGCTTGCAACGATAGGTTGTGGTGTATTTATCGGTCAATTTTTTGTCTTTATCAAACAATTCCGTAACTACCTCAATTTCATAGAATCCATTTTTCTTTATTGTTTCACTGGCTTTGAAAGTTTGTTTATTTAAAAAAGAACCATTTTCATCAAAGTTTTCCCGAATAACAACTCTGCCTGAAATCTGCCCAATGAGCATTTCAGTTTGTCCAGTCATTGTGATGCTGAATAAAGTGATTAGTACTATAAAGCCTTGTTTTCTCATATATGGTGCATTAATTTTTTTACCTCTTTTGCCATAATATCACTTAAATCTATTCCATTTGAAGAGTGTGGGATGGTATTACAAGTCACTATTTTTTCTACTCCGGAATCCAATAAATCTTGATAGGCGTTTCCTGAAAAAACGGCGTGAATGCCTACACAAATAGGTGGTTTCATTCCTGCTTTTTTAAGATGTTGTACGGTTTCAATCATTGTTCGGGCTGTGGAAATAATATCATCTACCAAAATGGGTGTAGCATCTTTATATATATCCACATCGGGAACAGAGACTTCTACATCACGGTCACCGTGACGCACCTTTTGTAATACCGTAAATGGTGCTCCTGCATTTTTGGCGACTTCTGATACCCATTGTTCACTTTCAGAATCAGGTCCGATAAGTACCGGGTTTTCGATATTTTCTTTAATCCATTCTGAAATTGCGTCGGCAGCTTGAATCACTTTATTTGGAATTTGATACACTTCTCCCAACGAACTAATTCTGTGCAAGTGAGGGTCAACTGTGGTAATGCTATCGGCGAAACCAGAAATCAATTTTCCGAAGAAACCGGAAGTCACTCCTTCTCCTTCATTAAATACTTTGTCCTGCCGCATATACGCCAAATAGGGTGCTACCAAACAGGTACACATAGCTCCTAATGATTTGGCTGTGTGGCTTAAAAAATATAGTGACAACAGTTTTTCGTCCGGTTCGTGCAAGGTGCATACCAGTACCACACATTTATCTTTAACATCAGACAATATGCGCGTGTATGATTCCCCGTCAGGGAATTTCCTTAATGTGGCTTGACCCACTTCAGCATCCATTTTTGTAGCCATTAGTTCTGTGAGTTCTTCATTTCCGGGAAGACTGAATAATATTGTTTTCATAGTATGTTCTTTAATTTATAGTTATGATGTCGTTATGGTTGTTTTCATATTCCAAGGCATAATTAAGTTCACCTTTGGATTCAGCATATATGGTATAAAGCAGTTGGTTCTCTTCGATTTGTTCTCCCAAATGCACATTTAGAAGAATCCCTGCCGATTTAGATTGTGGTGCTCCAGAAAGCTTGGCCAGTTTTGCAATTTTACGGTTATCAATTCGTTGCAAAACGCCTGACTTTTCAGCTTTAATTTCAATTTTATAAGGTGCTAAAACTGGTTTTGAAAATTGACCTTGCGCCTTACAAATGGCTACGAATTTTTCATATGCTTTTCCAGATTTGAGAATTTTATGTGCGGTTTCCTGTCCCTTTCCTTTTTCTACTTTTCCAGAAAGTTCTAATAGTTCAGTAGCTAAAAGCAATGCTCTTTCTGTTAAGTCTTTAGGTGCATCTTCCTCATTTTTCAAAACTTTTAATATATCTATGGCTTCTAAAGTTGGACCGATACCCCTTCCAACAGGCTGCGTGCCATCCGTAACTACAACTTTTACATTCAACCCAACAGCAGTTCCAACGGTTTCCATATGATTTTTTAGTTTTTCTGCCATTTCGGTACTGCGAACCTTGGCGGTTTCTCCCACGGGAATATCAATGACCACGTGAGTAGAACCAGCTGCTGCCTTTTTAGAGAGTACTGAAGCGATGAGCTGACCTTCGCTATCAATATCCAAGGCTTTTTCAATTTTAATGAGCACATCATCGGCAGGACTTAACTGCGCTGTACCGCCCCAAACAAAACATCCGCCTTCTTTTTCTACTACGGTCTTTATTTCCTCGGAAGAGA
Source organism: Salegentibacter agarivorans (assembly GCF_900113135.1). Taxonomy (GTDB): domain Bacteria; phylum Bacteroidota; class Bacteroidia; order Flavobacteriales; family Flavobacteriaceae; genus Salegentibacter; species Salegentibacter agarivorans. Next base: position 154,241 of record NZ_FOOH01000003.1, read on the forward strand.
GCGTAACATTGGTCAGTACTTCCATTGTATCTGCTGTGCCTGCTGGCGAAGTGATTGCCCGTGAGGATGTTTTTGGCATAGTAAGCCCATACGCGGCAACAATGGCAACTACCAATGGTGTTGTCCTATTGCCAGGCAATCCGCCAATACAATGTTTGTCGACCACGATATCCTTGTTCCAGTTCAGTTGCTTTCCGGAAGCAATCATTGCTTTCGTTAGGTCGGATATTTCATCAATATCCATTCGGTCGCCAGCACAGGCAGTAATAAATGCCGAAAGGTGGATGTTGGAATAATCGCCTTCCACGATATCGGTTATGATGTTGTTATAGGCCTTATAATCCAGTTTTTTGTTATAGATTTTTGCCCTGACGTGGCTTAAGGATTCAATAGGCTCTAAATGGGAAACATATAATGTATCGTTTGGGGAAACATTGAGTTTTTTCGCAGCAGCATCTGATAGTCCGATTTCATTAGGCAACAGAATATCAGAATTCAGGACATTAAGACTTGCTACGATTGATGTATTTGCATTGGATATTCTTATTCGGGTAAGTGCCTCAAACCCTTCTGAAATACAGACGTGGCAATCTTCGCGCATATACACTACATTTTCGTTTTGGGTATAGATTCCGAGATGTTTATATTTTAATATGTTTGAGTGTGTGTCCATATTTTATTGGTTGTTGTGATTTTTCGATTTATTCTATTTCTTCGATGGTGTATAATTGCGGAATTTCTGCATCCCACCCATAGGTTTCCTTGATGCCTTTTTGCAATGCTTCTGCACTCTCTTTTTCACCGTGTACAATGAAAATACGTTCGGGTTTGTTTTTTATCTTATCCATCCAGTCCATAAGTTCTGCGTGGTCTGCGTGTGCCGAAAGCCCTTCAATTTCTGCAACTTCCATATCAAAGGGCACCCATTTTCCATACACTTTAAGTTCCTTATCGCCTTCCAATAATTTTCTGCCTCGCGTACCTTCAGCTTGATAACCCACAAAAAGCAAGGTGTTGTTGGGGTTTTGTGCCTGTGTTTCAAGGTAGTTTAGCATTCTTCCGCCTGTGAGCATTCCGCTTCCTGCAATCACGATTTTCGGTTTATTATCTGTTCGTAATTCCATTGTTTCCCGATAACTGCTTACGACCGTAAAGTGCGAGCACATTTCGTCACATTCGTTATCTTCCAACCTGTGCCAATCTCTTGTGCGATGAAACAATTCTAATACACTTGCTCCCATTGGGCTATCCATTATCATTTGTATTTTTGGTATTTTCTTCTCTTTCAATAATTTCCAAAAAATCAGCATCATCAATTGGGCACGTTCTACTGAAAAACTTGGAACAAATAGGCTGCCACCTCTGTTGATGGTGTCATTGACCAATTTTTCTATCTGTGGAAGTGCTTCTACTTCATCAGGATGAAATCTTCCTCCGTAGGTGGATTCAATAAATAATACATCTGCCTTTTTTGGCTTTAATGGCGGAAACAGTAATAAATCGTTTGTTCTGCCTATATCGCCAGAAAACACAAAACGTTTCCTGTGTACATCCAACTCAATGTAAGTTGCTCCCAGAATGTGTCCATTATATTGAAATCGAGCCCTTATGCCATCAAACAATGGAATCCATTGTGATTGCGGAATTCCTTTAAAATGAGGGATAGTTTTTTCTACATCCTTTAGGTCGTACAATGGTTCAGCAGGATTATGTTTGGAATAGCCTTCTTTATTGGCACGTTCTGCTTCTTGTTCCTGAATTTTTGCACTATCATTCAAAATGATTTTTGCAATGTCCAAGGTGGGATTGGTACCATAGATGGGCCCTTTGAAACCTTGCTTTACCAATCTCGGCAGATAACCTGTGTGGTCCATATGGCCGTGGGTGAGCAAAACAGCATCAATATCAGCAACATTAACAGGTGGGTACTCCCAGTTTTTAAGGCGTAATTCCTTTAGCCCTTGAAAAAGTCCGCAGTCTATGAGTATCTTTTTATCTCCTGTGTCCACTAAATATTTTGAGCCGGTTACCGTACCTGCTGCACCTAAAAAGTGAATATTTATTTTATTGTTATCCATCTTTATAGTATTTATTTAGAGTCCACCACAGCAGGAAGGTGTATTTCCTTTATCTTGTTTTGATTTGCTCAATTCCACTATTTCTTTATATAGATTACGAGAATCCTCTTTAATAAAAAGAGCCAATTTCTTTACTGATTTAGGTTCAAAGTGAACCATTTCCAATAATATCTCAAGGGCTTCTTCAAGTAGTTTTGAGTCATCTTCCAATGCCTGGTAAAATGGTTCTAAATCTATGTTGCCCTGTTTTTGCAATTCTTCAGTTTTCATTTGTATTATTTTTAAAAATTAGTAATTATTCATTATTTGAATTAATGGGATCTACATAATTCTCTTGAATCTTCGAGTATCTTATTTTGCCTTAGCTTACTGATACCCATTTGTTCCAAAAAGTCTGGATTTTCGTGTAGCTCCTTGCAGAGTATGATGCCTTGATCCAATAATTTTGTTTTTTCAGCTTTGGTAAGTGTTGTTAAAGCGGTTAAGGGATGTAGCCCCGATTTATCTATTCTGTCCTTGAGACCATTTCCTCTTGGATAATCCCAACTGGTCATAAGCATTCCAACACATTTCCCGTACTGAATGGCATCGGTTGTGAAACGCGTATTGGTGTAAACCCCGCCTTTATGAAGTTTAGCCTCGTGACCTTTTTGGTGTTTCCATTGCTTTTCCACGTCCAAAAACCGTGAATGGATATATAATGGGATTTTTACATTGCAAAACCTGCCTTGGTCACTATGGTATTTACATTCAATCATATAATGTTTATTTCCTTTTTGCGCTATCACATCCACTTCGTGCTGAACGCAATTGCCTTGAACTATGACACCAACCTGTGTTGAAAATCCTTCGTGTGCCAATAGTTTGCCTACTAACTTTTCAAATGGAAAACCGGTTGGACCTAGTTCCATTAAAGCTTTTTTGAGCTTGTACTTTGAGGCACTTACCCTAGATTTTCGTTTTAGCATCTTGAAAGCCAACTGATAGATTTTTTTGGTTGTCATTCCTTCTTCAATCTGCTCTTGTACTTTCCGGGCTACATCCTGAATAATATCCTCATCTGCCCGTGAACGCCGCAGGGAGTTGATGAGTTTGTTTACATCAAAGGCTTCGTACTCACCAGAGTATTTTTTTATTAGGACTGGTTTATTCATTGTTATACCTTAATGGTCATTACCGGCAATTCGGAATGATTGGTTACGCCCTCGGCGATACTTTTGGAGAACAGGCTTAAAAAACCTGTACGGCCACTAGTACACATTGCTATTAAATCGGCATCTTTATATTTCAAAAAATTGTTTATACCTGTTTCTACATCAGGTTCATTATATACATTCATTGAAAAGTTATCCAAATCGGGGAATTTCTTCAAGAATTCCTTGATGGGGTCCAAACCCTGTTCTATACTGTTAAAATCAGTTTGGGTATTAACCCTCAATAAATGAAGATGTGCACCGCACTTTTCCGCAATAGAAATAACCTGCTTAAATGCTTCGCTCACATCTTCCAGAAAATCTGAAACAAAAACAATATTATTAAAAGGAAAAGTTACTTTTTCATCCTTAACCACAATTACAGGGACATCGGCTTTTCTTACAATTTTCTCTACATTGCTTCCCAGTAATTCGCGCACTCCACCTCGGGTGCCGCTGCTTCCTGTAACAATAAAGTCGTGGTGAAAATGACCGGAGTGTTTAAGTATATTTGCCTGTCCGCCATCAAACTCAAGGAACGTCCTGCATTCAAGCTCTTGTTGTTCTGCTTTTTTTTCCAGTGCTCTCAAGGAGGCTTTTGCACTTCCTATTTCTTTTACTGTTTCTGGATATCTTTTTTCTTTTTCCTTATCTAGCTCAACCCAGTTTACGGGGGTGTTAATTAAGTGAAAAAAATGAATTTCTGAATTGTAAAGCTTTGCCATTTCAATTCCGAGTTCCTCTGCTTTCTTGCAGTTTTCTGAAAAGTTTGTAGGTACGAGTATGTTTTTCATGATTTATTGGTTTTAAATTGTTTTCGTTATAATTAAGCTATGGTTATACTATCTTCCAGATATACCTGTTGGACGGAGTGCAGTAACTCAATCCCTCTAATAAAAGGCTTTTGAAATGCTTTTCGACCCATAATCAATCCAGAGCCGCCAGCTCTTTTATTGATTAATGCTGTTGTTACCGCTTCGGTCAAATCTGATTCACCTTTAGAGCCACCGCCGGAATTGATCAATCCTATTTTGCCCATATAGCAATTGGCGACTTGTAATCGACAAAGGTCAATGGGATGTTCTGTGGTAAGGGTTTTATACATTTCATCATCATATTTTCCAAACCCAATTTCCTTAAATCCAAAATTGTTTGTAGGTAATTTTTGTTTGATGATATCTGCCTGTATCGTTACGCCGATATGATTAGCTTGTCCGGTAACGTCGGCGGCAGCGTGATAATCTTTCTTTTCGGTTTTAAAATTTTCATTGCGGGTATAGCACCATAAAATGGTAGCCATTCCTAAACTATGGGCTTCTTCAAAAGCTTCGGCTATTTCCTTTAGCTGTCTATTACTTTCTTCAGAACCAAAATAAATGGTGGCACCCACAGCAACGGCTCCCATATTCCAAGCTGATTTTACTTTTCCGAATAGTGTTTGGTCATATTTGTTTGGGTAGGTAAGCAGTTCATTGTGGTTAATCTTCACGATAAACGGAATTTTATGGGCATATTTTCGTGCGTTTAATCCTAAAACCCCAAAGGTGGAAGCCACTCCATTACATCCTGCTTCTATTGCCAATTTTATAATATTCTCCGGGTCAAAATAATCCGGGTTTTTATAGAATGAAAAAGCAGCACTGTGCTCAATACCCTGGTCTACGGGAAGGATGCTCAAATAGCCTGTACCGCCAAGGTTTCCGTGGTTATACAATTGCGAAAGACTTCGCAGTACCTGTGGATTTCTGTTACTTTGAACAAATACCTTATCTATGTTTGCTTTACTGGGGGTTTGCAGTTCATCCTTTGTTATTTTTTCACAAACGTGTTCCAAATAGAAGTCTGCCTTTTCTCCTAAAAGTCCTATTATGTTTTTGCTTATTTTCATCTCGATAGTGTTTAATGGATTCCTAAACTTTCATTTGTTTTGGCGATGGATTTAGCCCCATCTGTTTCAATTCCAGTTAAAGCCCTAATAGCATCAATTGTTTCCGGGATTACAATAGCTTGGTTATCGACCACGTAGGCATAAAAGAGTTCGTCTCCCTGTACCTTCAGCATATCTTCCCATAGTGCTACTTCGTACATATCGCCCCAAGGCCTTCCCATATCCAAGAACATTTCCTTAATGGTATTGTTAGAAACCAGACCTTGGTCATATTGAATCAATTTAATACGGCTGGACGTTTTGAAAGCATTTAGCACTTCTTGCTTTGTCGCCTGTTTTTTCAATTTCACATTCCAATAGTGCAGATGGCTTAAGGTTTGCGGTACTTTTACTGCTGCGGTGATGACATCCAGTTCTGGGTCAACACTTTTAGCATCCGGACCTTGATGGCTTGGGATATCTTTTTCGGGAACCATCGTATTCATAATACCACCCAAATGACTTTCCCAAGGGTCTGTAGCTCTTCTTAAAAGTGTACCTCTGGCATAATCCAATAAATCGGCTCTTTTTAAAGCGGTCAAGGTTCTTAAAATAGACGTAGTATTACAGGAAACTACTCTTGTCGCATTCAAGTTTAGAGCTGATTTGTAATTATTTTCTGCACTAAAGGAATGCCCTGTGGTTTCGTGTTTTTCGCCACCGTGTAGAATAAATTTGATGTTTTGCTCCTTGTAGATAACGACATTCTGAGCGGCAATTTTTTTGGGTGTACAGTCCACAACAAGATCTGATTTCTTTAAAAGTTCCTGCATATCGCCTTTTACCGAAATCCCTTCAGATTTCATTTTATCAGCAGCATCTTTAGTTGCTGCATAAATGTCGTATTCCTTTCTTACGGCATTTTGAATTCGCCAGTCGCTAATGATATCACATACTCCCGAAAGCTTCATATCGTTTTGTAAGTTGATGGCATCTGCCACCCTTTTTCCAATGACTCCGTATCCTATAACTGCTATATTTTTCATATAAATTGATTTTTATTAATTATGTTTTATTGTTCGTAGTTTCCATTCCCATTGGCATATTACCTTCATCGTCTGTGTGTGAAATCATAAAAAGGCGTTCTGCAACAAGTATTAGAACAATCCCAATCGCTGCTACGATAAGCACCAAAGGATCGTTCAGATATTTTATATAAAGAAAAGCTGCCAATACCGCAATGTCCAATACGATGGCTATTAATGGGATGATAGGCTGAAAAACCACTTTGTTTTTAAGGTGACGGAACAGCCCCCAATGGATAGCGATATCCATAATAAGGTAAAAAATAGCCCCAATGGATGCTATCCTTGTCAAATCGAAAAGCACGGTCAGTAAAATGGCGAGGGAAGACGTGAATATTAGTGCTGGATTTTTTAAGCTACCAAGTTTGGTTAAAGAAGGCACCTGTTTCATATTGCTGAGCATTGCCAACAAGCGTGAAGAGGAAAAGATACTGGCAATGACCCCAGAAACCGTGGCAATAATGGCAATGCCAATGGTAATCCAGGAACCCCATTCCCCAAAAACAGGTTTTGCGGCGGCTGCAAGGGCATAATCTTTAGCTTCGATTATTTCAGGAATGCTTAAACCTCCCGCAACAGCTAATGCCAAGGCTACATATATCAGTGTGCAGATAAGTATGGAAAACACGATAGACCTACCAAGATTTTTATGCGGGTTTTTAATATCGGCCCCTTGGTTCGTGATAGTGGTAAAGCCTTTATAAGCAAGGATAGATAACGCCAAAGCGGCCACAAATCCGAAGCCTTGTGGTAATGTCTCAGTATTTTTGGGAATATAGTTTCCCGTAATATCGGCAAAACCTGAAATTGCAAGGCCGGCAATAGCTAAAATTGCTATTCCCACTACCTTTATAATAGCGGTAAATGTCGCGGTGGCACCAATAACCTTATTGCCCAGGATGTTCACTATATAAGCAACAACAATTAGCCCAACACCCAGGGTAGAGGCATAACCTGCATAGGACTCGGGAAATAGTCTCAACGTATATGCTCCAAAAGTACCCGCCACCAGACTTTCGGAAACTACCATTGATACGTACATCAGCAAAGAATAAAACCCTGTTGTTGTTCCAGGTCCATAGGATTTGTTAAGGAATTTAACCACACCTCCAGACGATGGAAAAGCATTTGAAAACTTGACATAGGAATATGAGCTAAAACCCACCACAACAGCACCTGCAATAAATGCAATGGGAAATAGATCACCCACCAACTCTGCTATTTGCCCCATAAGGACAAATATGCCAGCACCAATCATTACGCCTGTACCAAGAGATATGGAACCTAATAAGGAAAGCTTATTATTTTTATCTGTGGTGTTTTTCATTTCAAAATTATTTTTCCCTGTTTTTAATCGAAGATTTCGGTTTAAAGTTTCTAATAATCAGGCGGTTGCTCTTTTCATAAGTGAAATAGCTAACCGCCCAATTAAAACCAACCATCAATCTATTTCTAAATCCACTTATGGACATCAAGTGAACAACGGACCACAGCAACCAGGCGAAATAGCCTGCAAATTTAAATTTGCCCAAATCGGCAACTGCCTTGCGTTTTCCTACAGTGGCCAAGGAGCCTTTGTCTTTATATTCGAAAGGTTGTGTGGGTTTATTATTTATGAGGTTTAATATAGAATTACCCAGATATTTTCCTTGTTGAATTGCTGCCTGCGCCACCTGTGGATGCCCTTTGGGTCTTTCTTCAGAAATAAGCGCAGCTATATCGCCTATGGCAAAAAAGTTTTCGTAACCTTCTACCATTAAAAATGAGCCAGTTTTTATACGGTTGCCCTTGACCACGTGTTTTTCATCAATACCTTTTGGGAATTGTCCTTTTACGCCAGCCGTCCAGATAAGATTTTTAGCCAAAATGGTCTTACCACTTTTGGTAGTGACTTCGTTGCCGTCATAATTGCTTACAGCTTCATTTAATAATACCTTTACATTCAAATCCTCTAAATATTTGAGGGTTTTCGATGATGCCTTGTCTGACATTGTGCCTAACAACTCATCAATGGCTTCTATTAGATAAATATTCATAATGGAAGAAGGGTACTCTGGGTAATCTTTGGGAAGGATGTATTTGCAAAACTCTGCCAAAGCTCCTGCCATTTCTACGCCTGCTGGACCACCACCTACTATTACAAAATTTGTCAGCGCGTCGCGTTCTTTATCATCACAAGTAATAGCTGCCTGTTCCAAATTTTGCAACATCATATGACGGATGTTGAGGGAATCGCGAATATCCTTCATCCCCAAACTATTTTCGGCCACAGAATCCATCCCAAAGAAATTGGTGGTCGTGCCAGTAGCCAACACTAAATAGTCATAAGAAACACTTCCCTTATTGGTCAATATAGTATTTGAATCAGGTTGAATTTCCTCAACTTCAGCCAAACGAAAGAAAACATTTTTATAGCCATTGATTTGTTTTCTGAATGGAAATACAATACTGTCAGGCTCCAGGGCACTCGTTGCCACTTGATATAATAAAGGCTGAAACTGATGGAAGTTATTTTTATCGAGTAAAACCACTTGAACTTCTTTGTGTTTCAGTTTCTCAACCAATGCCAAACCTGCAAATCCTCCACCAACGATAACCACACGAGGTAATTTAGTATCGGGAAGACATATCTCATCTGTTATCTTACAGGTGGATTCCAACGTAATGCTATGTGTTTGCTTTTCTTTCATTTTTTATTTCTATCTCTTGCAATCAGTACTGAACATTTGGCATTTGTGGTTAAATATTGGGATACTGAGCCCAATACTAAGCGAGAAAAAGCACCGTGACCCTGAGAGCCTACTACAATTAAATCTGCACCCCAATTTTCTGCTTTTTCATTAATAGTACTTTTGGGCAGTCCGCTAACAACACTTGTGGTTATGGTAAGTGCCTTGTTTTCGGCCTTGATTTTATCGGAAGCTTCTGAAACGATTTTGTTTCCCAATTTTTGAGCGTTACTTTTAATTTCTTCTATGTAATTTCCTATCTTGCCGCCCATAGTATGCAATCCCAGACCGGTTGTTTTAGGAAGTTCATAAACATTTATAATATGAATTTCACTATTTGAGGATAAAGTCATTTTCTTAAGCTCGTTAATGGCTACTTCACTAAAATCTGAACCATCTATGGCCAATACAATTTTCATTTTTTTCGTCTTTTTAATCTCTGATTTCGGGTTTAATTCCACTAATTCTGTCCGAATTAGATTTACATGTCAAGCCAAAGAATTTAGTAATCGAATCATTTTGGATATTTCATTTCCAACCTCTCTTATAAACTAGTTGTATTGCATAAGCTTAAGCTTTTTGGTTTTTAAATAATCCACTGTTTCTTTTACCGATAGTGGATACGTAGCATTTCCTGTGCGTACATAAAAAGTGGTGTTTCCTTCATCACTCACATAAACCGGTTCGTTGGAAGGTTCGATATCCACCACGCACACATCTTTCTCATCAATACTGTAGAACGAAATATGGTTGCTGAAACAAGCCTCGTGACCCAATTGTGTAGAGATAATCCTGAACACCGCACGTTCATACCCATCCATGTTTTTATGCTTTAGGGTTTTATAATCTTTTTCCAATCCCAGAACATTTCCGTCGTCATCAACACCAATTATAAGTTTTCCACCCTTGGCATTCATAAAGCCCACAATGGTTTTGGCAATGACCAACTCCAGTTCCCGATTGGTTGTTTTACGGTAATAATCATAGCGTATGGAAGATTTGAATTCCACCCGTTCATTTTCACCGGCCTGGATTAATTCTTCAATATCACGAACAAGCAGCCGCTGTTGTGTGCCAATAATTTCATTTTTCTTTTTCAGGTTTATCCAGAATAAACCTGAAACTATCCCCAAGAATCCTCCCAATAAAGTTAAGAGTCCGCCCATGCCCCGCATATTGAAACTGAAAGATTCCAAAAAACGTTCTTCTAAGACTTGCTGAAACAAGGGGAAAGAGAAGGGCGTATCACTGAACTCAAACCAGTAGATTACCATTGTAAAAGGGTGTACCAGGAAATAAAAAATACCTGCCCCAATAAATAAATGAGTCAAAATGATCTTAATATTTTTATAAGTATTACTGTTTATCATTTTTAGCGGTTTATGAATCTTTGATATAATTATGTTCTAAATTCAAGAGGGCCTTATCTAAACTTTCGATTAAACAATCCTATTTAATGCAAAATCATCTGTTTTTTATTTGGGCATTATAAAATGCCGCAATACACGCTCCAATCAACCAGCCTAAAATGAAGCTTTGCACAATACCAAAAAATGCTTCTAATAGTGGCACGTCCATTCTTATAATATTACTGGTGTCCAGACCGTGTAAAAGGCTGTTGAAAAATATAATCGTTCCTTCCTGTCCTGCTGTAGCCATCACGATCATACAGCCCAAATAAATTAAGGATACTGTTAGACCGAGGGCAAAACCGAATTTTTTTACATTTAATCGATACATAATTTATATGTTTTAAGATTGGTTATCTGATTTTAATAATTTTTTGGATTCTTCAAATTCCTCCTTTGAAATTTCGCCCTTGGCAAACCTGTTTTTTAGGATGTCCAATGGCTTTTCTTTTTTTGGTTTTTGGTATGGGATATCAGTTGGGATAAAGAAAATCCAAATGATAAACGCCATCCAAATAATCCACCATATCAGGTGCATACCTCCGAAACTTCCGTCGTGAAAAAACATAATTTTTGATTTTAAGTTACTTTTATAGTTTTTCAATTGTGTAACCCTCAAGGTTGCTGAGTTGTTTTTGTAATTCATCTACTGAAAGCGTTTCCTTCATAGTGATGATTGTAGCTCCTTTTGGTGCCAGAAAAATTTCTGCCTTTTCAATCTTTGGATGTTCTTCCAATGTCTTTTTGACCCTGCTAATGCAGCCGCCGCAACTAATACCATTAATTTGAAATTTTCGTTTCATAACATAAATTTTAGTGATGTTGTCCTTCTTTTTTTTTATCCTTCTTTTTTAAGTTCTCATTGGACAATCCGTGCGTATGGCTCCCGTGCCGCATGGGCATTAACAAGTGTACTGCGAACATTATTATAATAAATGCAAAAAGCCAGGTGCCACCACCAATTCCAATAGATGGTGCTAAAAAGATGAGTAAAAGCGGCAGTCCACAACCGAGGACCATCCATAACCAGTGATTTTTCATTGTTTTTTATTTTAATTAATGTTTATTCCTCGCCTTTTTAAGACCTGAACTGGCTTATGTTGTAATTGGGGGATTATCAACACAAGCCTTAGGGAGTTCGGGCTTTAGGGTTTTTAATATTATAATTAACACGAAAGCTATCTGTTTTTATGCTACTTCATCTGCATAACTTTCGTTGTTATTTATATAATTTCATCATAGAAATTTCGTTTCCATTTTTCTGTGTTTTTATAGTCGCTCATACTCATTCCCACAATCTCTTTAAACTGTCTTGATAAATGGTTAATGCTACTATAATCCAGCATATATGCCACATCTGAAAAAGAATATTGTTTTAATTGAATAAGTTCTTTTACTTTTTCAATTTTCAGTTTTATAAAGTATTTTTCAATGGTGGTGTTTTCATTTTTAGAAAACAGCCTGCTCAGTATTTTATAATCCCTGTTGAGCGTAGAAGACAAATGTTCTGAAGTATTTGTTTTCAAATGAAGTGGTAACTGAGTAAGCAGTTGGATTAGAATGATTTTTACTTTTTCAACCAGCATTTCCCCTTCACTTTGTACTATTTCAAAATCATTGGAATGAAGTACTTTGGTAACTTTATACGTAACCTCCGTGGTGGTGTTTTTTGAAGATTCAACCAATAGTTTACCTAATTCCAAAGAGAGTACGGTTATTCCCATCTCTTCCAGTTCTTGCGTTATTACTTTTAGACAACGGCTACATACCATATTCTTTATCCAGAATTCTCTCTGTAAATCCATAGTATTAATTATTTATTCTTAGAATGGTATTTATTCTAATAGATTATAAATTTCTGTTTTTCAAATAGTTGAAAGTGTGGTATGCTCAGGATAGAGCGCACCAGTTGTTAGCCTTTGCGTAGTACAGGCCAACATATAAGGTAGGTTGTTTGAAAAAGAACCTACTTAGGATGAAATCAAATTAAATATACCTCGTGGAGTACTTGAAAATCTTTCGGTATGAGGGGTGGGTCATAATCCCTAAAAGGGATTATATTTTGTTCCAACCCTTCGAATAGATTTACGTAAGTGTAAAAAAATGTGTGTAGGAAAATCAGTTTATGATTTTCCATCTCAAATGAAGCTTTTTGAAAGTTATCGCCACTTTCTTTAACTATAGATTTATTAGCACAGCAACCTTTTTTTTCGAACGAACATTTTTTTGAAGGATTGGTCTGAGCCTTCACCGCATTATCACAAACCTGAGCTTTATTTAAAACCGCCATATCCACGAGTTTATCACAGCAGAAATGCATATTCACAGTAAAAGACGATGAAGCAAACATTACTGCAAGTACCAATGAAACAGCTATTATTTTATTAAAGCTTTGCATAATACGAATATAAAAAAAATTAACAAATGTTAACTAATTTTTAATAATGAATTTTTTAGGACTTATTTTTGCCGAACATACTGCAAAAAAGAAAATAAAAATATGATATTTATCATATTTTTAGAAGTTTGATTCTTTTATTTTTGTCGAAAATAGTATAGGAAGTAAAAGTTTAACATAACGAAAAGAATTATTAATGTTTTTATATTTCGTTGTTTTATATATATTTGCAATCTTATGAAATCGTTTTTCCATAAAATATTATCTGTAGCCTTGGCGAGTTTGGTATTTGTTACCACTATGTCGTTTACTGTAAATATGCATTATTGTGGAGATTCATTGGTTGATTTTGCTTTATTTCATAATGCTCAAACCTGTGGTATGGAAAATCAATCATCCCAAAAAAGTTGTGAAGCAGGTTTTTCGGAAAAATCTTGCTGTTCAGATGCACAAATAGTGAATGACGGTCAAGATGATTTAAAAACATCTTACACCAATTTAAGCTTTGAGCATCAAGCCTTTGTTGCTACTTTCTTTTATACTTATATTAATCTTTTTGATGGACTGGATAAGAACATTGTTCCATTTAGAGATTATACACCTCCTTATCTTGTAAGGAACGTACAAAAACTACACGAAACTTATTTAATTTGATTTTAAACAGTTTCCGATAATTATCGGAAAGATTTGCTCTATGGTTACTTCCATCTTGGGCTTACTTTGTTGTGTTTAATTTTCTGATATTATCAGAAAGTTATTCAATGTATAACTGTTTAATTATCAATAAAGATGCTAAATAAAGGCATAAAATTTCTTATAGAAAACAAACTAGTAGCAATTATCCTCCTAGTCCTTTTTGTAGGCTGGGGCGTGGTAAATGCCCCTTTTAATTGGGAAACCGGTTTAATTCCGCGCGATCCCGTGGCGGTAGATGCCATCCCCGATATTGGCGAGAATCAACAAATTGTCTTTACCAAATGGGAGGGGAAATCCCCCCAGGATATAGAAGACCAGATTACCTATCCCCTTACTACTTCGCTCCTGGGAATTCCCGGTGTGAAAACCATCCGGAGTTCCTCTATGTTTGGGTTTTCCAGTATTTATATCATTTTTGAAGAGGATATTGAGTTCTACTGGAGCCGTAGCCGGATTTTGGAAAAACTCAATTCCCTGCCGGCAAACCTGCTTCCCGAAGGTGTAAACCCTGCCCTGGGTCCCGATGCTACCGGGCTGGGCCAGGTTTTTTGGTACACCTTAGAAGGACGTGACAAAGATGGCAATGTTACCGGGGGCTGGGATTTGCACGAACTGCGAAGCATTCAGGATTATTATGTGAAATATGGACTTTCCGGTGCCAGCGGGGTTTCCGAAGTTGCATCCATAGGTGGCTATGTGCAGGAATATCAGGTAGATGTGGATCCCGAACTGATGCGTCAATACGATATTTCCCTGGCACAGGTGGTAAAGGCCGTAAAGGAAACCAACCGTGATATTGGTGCACAAACCTTGGAAATAAATCAGGCCGAATATTTGGTACGTGGGCTGGGCTACGTTCAGGAAATAGAAGATATTGAAAATGCCGTGGTAACTTCAGAAGAATTTACCAGTATCAAAATAAGCGACATTGCCAAAGTAAACCTGGGTCCGGAAACCCGCCGTGGTATCCTGGACAAAGAAGGTGCCGAGGTGGTTGGCGGAGTGGTTGTGGCTCGTTATGGCGCAAATCCGCTGGAAGTAATCAATAATGTAAAGGATAAAATAAATGAACTTAGCCCCGGCCTGCCCACCAAGGTGCTGGAAGATGGTCGCGAGTCGCAGGTAACTATTGTTCCATTTTACGATCGTACGCAACTGATTCAGGAAACCCTGGGCACGCTTAATGAAGCCCTTACATTGGAAATCCTGATTACGGTACTCGTAATTATCGTTATGGTTTTTAACCTACGGGCCTCCATCCTCATTTCCGGTTTATTGCCAGTAGCGGTTTTAATGGTCTTTATCTCGATGAAGTTCTTTAATGTCGATGCCAATATCGTGGCCCTTTCCGGTATTGCCATTGCTATTGGGACCATGGTGGATGTGGGCGTGATCTTATCTGAAAATATCATCCGGCATCTCGATCAGGACAAAGAACGGAAATATTTGACCACGAATGAAATCGTGTACAATGCCACTGCCGAGGTTTCCGGGGCAATTATGACGGCCGTGCTTACCACCATTATCAGTTTCCTTCCCGTCTTTACTATGGTGGGGGCAGAGGGGAAACTGTTCCGCCCACTGGCATTTACCAAGACCATGGCACTGGTGGCTTCCCTAGTGGTTGCGCTTTTCCTTATTCCGCCATTTGCCGCATCTTTCTTTAAGAAACGGACCCGGCGTACTTCCGCGGGCTGGGTAATACAGGGGATTCTGATAATTGCAGGGCTTACCGCTATTGTTTTTGGATATTTCATCGGTATTGTCCTAATTGCTTTTGGCGTAACCGGAATACTGCTTCTTAAAAAGAAAATTAGTTCCAAAAGATCAAATGTTATCAATATAGCTATTTCGGCTTTCGCCATAGTGCTACTTTTAGCCGAGTATTGGCGTCCGTTGGGTCTGGAAAAAAGTGTTTTCTGGAATTTTATTGTGGTAGGGATTATATCCTTTGGTTTGCTGGGTGTTTTTGCCCTGTTCCAAAAATTTTATACCCGCATCCTCAATTGGGCCTTGCGCAATAAGTTGTTGTTCTTGTCGGTGCCCACCGTTTTGGTTATTCTCGGTTTTATGATTATGCGCAACATTGGGCAGGAATTTATGCCCTCACTCAATGAAGGCTCCTTCTTGTTGATGCCCACTTCGCTGCCCCATGCAGGTGTAGAGGAGAACAAGCGGGTCTTGCAGCAGCTGGATATGGCCGTGGCCGCTATCCCGGAAATTGAGACGGTAGTGGGCAAGGCAGGTCGTACAGAGTCGGCCCTGGACCCTGCACCTATATCCATGTATGAAAATACAATCCAATACAAACCTGAATATATGCTGAATGAACACGGCGAACGCCAGCGCTACCAGGTAAATGAAGACGGTTTATTTATGTTAAAAAATGGCAAATTGGCAATAAACCCAAGTTTAGAGGTGGACGAAGATGCAGCTGGCAGTTATAATGACAGCGAAATCGTGGAATTCCACCGCGTAAAAAACAAACAGCTCATTCCAGATGATGACGGGGAATATTACCGTAACTGGCGCCCCGAAATAGAGTCGCCAGATGATATCTGGAACGAGATCACCGCCGCCACCAAGCTGCCGGGGGTAACCTCGGCGCCCAAGCTCCAGCCCATCGAGACACGGCTGGTAATGCTTCAAACGGGGATGCGCGCACCTATGGGAATCAAAGTGCAGGGGCAAAACCTTCGACAAATAGAAGATTTTGGACTCCAACTGGAAGACCTGTTAAAGCAAGTGGAAGGTGTAAAAGACGAAGCCGTTTTTGCCGACCGTATTGTTGGAAAACCTTACCTGCTTCTTGATATCAAGCGTGAACGTTTGGCTCGTTATGGTATTAGCATAGAAGAAGTTCAGCAACTTTTGGAGGTTGCTGTGGGAGGAAAACGCCTAAGTCAAACGGTTGAAGGACGCGAACGCTACGGTGTACGCGTGCGCTACCCAAGGGAATTGCGGGACAGCCCGGAAGATATGGGCAATATCTATGTTCCGGTTGAGGGCGGCTCGCCGGTGCCGTTAGATGAGTTGGTAGATATCCGTTACGAGCAGGGGCCGCAGATAATAAAAAGTGAAGATACCTTCCTTATTGGCTATGTGCTTTTTGATAAACAGGATGGTTTTGCTGAAGTGGATGTAGTAGAAAATGCCCAGGCCCTTATTCAGGATAAAATCGATAACGGGGAGCTCAGGGTGCCCAAAGGTCTCAGCTATAAATTCACGGGGACTTACGAAAACCAGATTCGCGCTGAAAAAACGCTGAGTGTTGTGGTGCCACTGGCACTGATGATTATCTTTTTGATCCTGTACTTTCAGTTTCAAAAAGTTTCTACCTCGCTTATGATCTTTAGTGGGATCCTCGTGGCTTTTTCTGGCGGGTTTATCCTTATTTGGCTCTATGGCCAGGGTTGGTTCCTGAATTTCGACTTTTTTGGCGAAAACCTTCGGCATATGTTTCAGATAAAAACCATAAACCTGAGTGTGGCGGTATGGGTAGGCTTTATCGCCCTCTTTGGTATCGCTACTGATGATGGCGTGGTAATGGGTACCTACCTTACCCAAACTTTTGACCGGAACGAGCCCAAGAGCCGAAAGGAAATCCGTAAATCGGTGGTGGAAGCAGGGTCCAAGCGTGTTCGCCCCGCCTTGATGACCACGGCTACAACAATCCTGGCACTCCTGCCCGTACTGACGTCTTCGGGGCGTGGTAGCGATATTATGATCCCTATGGCCATCCCCGCGGTTGGAGGTATGTCTATAGCATTAATCACATTGTTTGTAGTGCCGGTGTTATTTAGTTGGAGAAAAGAAGCCGGCATAAAAACCCTGGAGACGGCGAATAATGACAAGAGAATTGAAAATAGAAAATAGAAGAAAGCCTTTTACTATGAAATCAAAAGATATTTTAATAATAAAATTGAATAGAAGAAGCGGAATGCTAGCGGTGATTGTCTCTCTTTTCTTTTTTCTTACAGGAACAGCCCAGCAGCTCCAGCCTTACCTTACCCAGGCTTTGGAAAATAACCCGAAGATACAGGCGTTTGAACTGCGTTATGAAACGGCCCGGGAGAGGATTGAAGAAGTTGGGGTACTCCCGGAAACCCAGTTCAGCGTAGGCTATTTTGCCAGCGAACCAGAGACCCGAACGGGCCCACAGCAGTACAAACTATCGGTGCAACAAATGATTCCGTGGTTTGGGACTATCACGGCAAGGGAGAATTATGCATCAAGCCTTGCCGATGCCCAATATGTGGAAATCGCCACGGCCCAGAGGCAACTGCTGCTAAATGTGGCCGAAAATTATTACAGGCTTTATGCCATTAGGGCAAAGCAACGCGTATTGGAACAAAACATAGACCTGCTGGAAGCCTATGAGGAGCTTGCGCTTACTTCCCTGGAGGTAAACCAAGCCTCGTCCGTAGATGTGCTTCGCCTGCAAATGCGGCAAAACCAGCTACGGGAACGTTTGGAAAACTTCGATGAAGAATTTAAAGCCGAACAAGCCGCTTTCAATACCCTACTCAATGCCGAACGTGGTGCTACGGTAAAGGTGTACGATTCGCTGGCAGTGCCACAGGAAGACCCGGTGCAGTTGCCAGAAGTGCCTCAAGTGCACCCAGAGTTGTTGCGTTTTGACAAGCTATATGAATCGGTAGGAGAAGCAGAAAAAATGAACCGAAAGGAAGCCCTGCCCGATCTGGGATTTGGCCTGGATTACGTTGCGGTGGGGGAAGCCACTGCGATGCAAGCCCCGGATAGCGGAAAGGACATCCTGATGCCGATGGTCTCTATAACGGTTCCAATTTTCGGTAATAAATACAAATCGGTTACGCGACAAAATGAACTGAAGCAACGTGAGCTAAATGCACAACGGGAGAACCGGCACAACGAATTGGTGTCGCGCCTGGAAGCCGCGGTGAGCAATAGGGCAGAGGCACGCATAAGCTACCGTACCCAGTTGCTCAACATCGAGCAAGCCAATGATGCCGAAGAAATCCTCAGGCGGAATTACGAAACCGGTACCATAGATTTCAATGATGTGCTGGACGTACAGGAGTTACAGCTAAATTTTGAGCTGAACCTGATAGAAGCGGTAAAAAACTATTACCAAGCCAGTGCGAACATTAATTATTTAAGTGAATAATTCAGAATAAATTAAAACAAAAACGATGAAGAAATATATCATTTACACCGGATTAGTGTTAGCAGGATTGCTCCTTGGCTATCTGTTCTTTGGTGGCAATTCGTCTGAAAAAAATGTCGAAACAGCCACTACAGAAGAACACAATCACGAGGAGGAAAACCAGCTGTGGACCTGCTCTATGCACCCGCAGATTATGCAGCCCGAACCGGGCGATTGCCCCATTTGCGGGATGGACCTTATCCCTGCCGAGAGTGGCGGCGGCGAGGTTGGGCCGCAACAAATAGAAATGTCTGAAACCGCCCTGGCTCTGGCCAATATCCACACCGTGGAGATCGGCGATAGCCTCTTAGGGGATCACGACCTGGTGCTCTCCGGGAAGATCGTGGAGAACGAAGAGGTGAAAAGTGTGCAGGCTTCTTATTTTGGCGGCAGGATAGAAAAACTTTATATAAATTACACCGGGGAGGAAGTACGCCGCGGGCAGGTGTTGGCCACTATTTATTCCCCAGAGCTGGTCTCTGCCCAGCAGGAATTGCTTACCGCTGCGGGGATGAAGGACTCTCAGTCCCGGTTATACGAATCTGTACGCCGAAAATTGAAATTATGGAAACTCAGCGACAAGCAAATTGAAGAAATTGAAGCTTCTGGGGAAGTTAAAGAATATTTCCCTATTTATGCTACGGTTTCAGGTACGGTGACCGAAAAACTGGTGGAAGAAGGTGATTATGTAGAGCAGGGCCAGTCCCTTTATGAGATTGCCAACCTTAGTATTGTATGGGCACAATTTGATGCTTATGAAAACCAGATTGCCCAGCTTGAAGAAGGGCAACAGATTAGCGTGACTGCCAATGCCTTGCCGGGAAAAGAATATGAAGTGCCCATTACTTTTATTGAACCACTGCTTAATACTGCCACCCGTACGGTAACTGTACGTGCAGTCCTGCCCAATAAGGAAGGTCGTCTAAAACCCGGAATGTTCGTGCGTGGAAAAGTGGCACCGGCCAAGAAAAAAAATGCAGATATTGAAGAACCCCAGCTTATTACAGTGCCAAAATCGGCCGTGATGTGGACCGGGGAACGTTCGCTGGTTTACGTACAACCCAATCCAGACAGGCCTGTCTTTGAAATGAGGGAAGTGAGCCTGGGTGCCGCAGCGGGTGGTAATTATGCGGTTACAGATGGCTTGAGTACCGGAGAGCGCATTGTGGTAAACGGTGCCTTTACCGTAGATGCTGCCGCACAACTCCAGGGCAAAAAGTCTATGATGAACAAGGACGGAGGCAAGACATCTACCGGTCACGAGGGCCACGCCGGTATGGACATGGCAGGTAGCGAGGGTAATGCCAATATGGAAACGGCAGGAACCGGCAACGTTGACCATACCGAAATGCAGGAACGCATCGTGGTACCTGAAGAGTTCACCAACCAGCTAAATGGCGTTTTTGATCAATATTTGAAGTTGAAAAACGCCCTGGTGGAAGATGAGGCCAAAACCGCCCAAGCAACTGCAAATAAAGTACTGGAAGCAATGAACAAGATAGATATGAGTCTTTTAGAGGATCGTGAAGCTCACGACCACTGGATGCTGATTTCAAAAGAAGTAATTGGTGCTGCGGAAAAAATAACGGAGAGTGAAGATATTTCTACTCAGCGGGATCATTTTAAACACCTGTCTGCCCATTTGAGCAAAGCGATGCAACTTTTTGGAGTGGGACAGACCGTTTATAAGCAATTTTGCCCTATGGCAGATGACAATGCGGGAGCCTACTGGCTCAGCCGTTCAGAAGAGATCAAAAACCCTTATTACGGTAGCGCAATGTTAACCTGCGGCGAAATCGTGGAAACTATAAACTAAAGCAGGGAAGAACAAATTTTTATAACCTTTAAAACCTATTAAGATGAAAAGAACAATGATGATGCTCCTTCTAACTTTGTTAAGCATGGGAGTTTATGCACAACACGACCACGACAATATGGCTGGTCATGGTGAAGAAATGCAAATGTCGCCTAAGTTCAAAGACAAAGATCTGGGCGCTGCTTATGAACATTACCTATTGGTAAAGGACGCTTTAGTGGCTTCAAATGATGCAAAGGCCGCCAAGCATTCGATGAAACTCGAGAAAACTTTGGCAAAAGTGGAAAATGCTGAGACGGCTCGCAAAGAAGCTTCGCAAATGGCCGGTGCCACTTCTCTGGAAGACCAACGTGACAATTTTAATGCTCTTAGCGATGCAATGTTGAAACTGGTTAAAAATGGGAAGCTTGCCAAAGGTGAAATTTACCTGGAATATTGCCCTATGGCAAACTCTAATAAAGGCGGCTATTGGCTTTCCAATGAAAAGGCGATCAAGAACCCATATATGGGCCAAAAAATGCTGAAATGTGGTAGTGTAAAAGAAACTATCAATTAATAAAGTCCTGCAAGGTATGGATAGACTCTTTTTTATAGGTCTATCCATTTTGCAGGCACAAAATTAGAATGAAATGAAAAATACATTCAAAGTTCTAACAGCGGTATTTCTTCTGGCCGTGGTTTTTGGTGCTTGTAACTCCTCTGGGGAGCAGCAAAAACAAAAAAAGCAAGACAAACTGGCTACAGAAATTAGTACAAGTACCGCCAATAAACAAACCTTTTCTTTAGATTTTCAGATAGGAGACAAGTTGCCTAATGACCTGGTATGTATGGTAAACGATGCCTATATGGCCAAACCGCAAATCCCGGTTCCGGTAAACGGGAAAACCTATTATGGTTGCTGCGAGATGTGCGTGGGCACCTTGAACAACGAAGAATCTGCAAGGATGGCCACCGATCCCCAAACAGGGGAAAGAGTGGATAAAACCGAAGCCTTTATTGTACTGCTTGACGCGAATGGCCGGGTTGGCTATTTTAATTCAGAAGCGAATTACACAGCTTACACAAAAAAGAGCTAAGCATAACAAAACTTATTTCAACTTAAATTTAGAAGATATGAATGAGATCAAAGCCTTTATCAGACCCGAAAGACTTAGTGAAGTGACCATGAATCTGCGGGAAGAAAACTTTTGTTGTTTTACCGTATTTCAAGGCGAGGGGGTTGGAGATTAAACTGATTCCAAAACCGCTTCCCCCAGTTTGAATTTTCCATTTATGCACAGCAAAGTCATTAAAATGGAGATAGTGTGCGAAAAAGAGGATGTAGATAAAATTGTAAATATTATAAAAGTAAGTGCCCGTACTGGCAAAAGCGGGGACGGGCTCATCTATGTAAGCGACGTGGAACAGCGTATAAAAATAAGGACTGGGGAAAAGGAAAGCCGGTAAGTGCTTTTTTTGTTTCCGGTCGAACAACCAAGTAAAATACTAAGTTCCGGGCTGTGTTTTATGGCATCCGGAAAATTTAATTAATTGCAGTAACAGAAATATCAACCTTTTAAAAACAAGAAAAATGAAAACAGTAAA
Organism: Salegentibacter agarivorans; assembly: GCF_900113135.1. Taxonomy (GTDB): domain Bacteria; phylum Bacteroidota; class Bacteroidia; order Flavobacteriales; family Flavobacteriaceae; genus Salegentibacter; species Salegentibacter agarivorans. The sequence goes on from NZ_FOOH01000003.1 coordinate 176,284, forward strand.
AGTAAGTTTGGGAGTGATGGCTATGGCATTTGCCGTAATAAGCACTTCTTGCAAGAACAACGAGAAAAACAGCAATACAACTATTGAAGACGCGGCGACCGAGCGCGCTGTCCCGATGGAAGAAAACAGGATGGAAAGCAGCAATGCTGCCCAAACCGATGCCAGCCTGACCACATACTTGGAGCTTAAAAATGCCTTGGTAAATGACGATCAGGAGGCCGCGGCCAAAGCCGGGGAAAAAATGGTGGGACAGTTAAAGACCTTTAAAACGGAAAACTACGAACAGAACGACCAACAAGAACTGCAAGATATCATAGAAGACGCCACTGAGCATGCCGAACACATTGCGGAAAGCCCCATAGGCCACCAGCGGGAACATTTCGACATTTTGAGCAAGGACATGATAGACTTGATTGACATTGTCGGAACCAGCCAAAAGTTGTACCAAGCTTATTGCCCGATGTACAATAATAACAAAGGTGCACAGTGGTTGAGTGTAACCAAAGAAATCAAAAATCCCTATTATGGAAGTAAAATGATGGATTGCGGAGAGGTGCAAAGAGAAATTAACTAAATGAAGACAATCAAAATCATTGCACTGGTTTTTTTAGTTGTGTTGGTGGGCATCCAGTTTGTGCCCACCAATCGCAACCAAAGTGAAGTGGTGCCAAAATCAGATTTTATGCTGGTGAACAATGTCCCGAAAGACGTACAGGATAAATTAAAGGTTTCCTGTTATGATTGCCATAGCAACAATACAGCATACCCTTGGTACAATAAAATACAACCAGCTGCCTGGTTTTTAGAGGATCATATAAAAGAAGGAAAAGATGAATTGAATTTTAATGAATGGGGTGAATATTCCGACCGAAGAAAAAACAGCAAACTCCGGTCAATCATCAGTCAGATTGAAGATGATGAAATGCCACTGGACTCCTACACTTTTATTCATGGGGATGCGAAACTTTCCAAAGAAGAAAAAACAGAAATGATACAATATATGACCCAGCTTAAAAATAGTTTATAGGGGATTTTTAAAATAAACAATATCATATCCCAAAAAAGGAAAGGAATTTTTTCATTGATTGGTTAGTTAATCTTTTTCTTTTGAGAGTATGATGTTAAAGTCCTGTGAGGGAAGGGTATTCTTAAATTTAATTAGTTTATAAAGCCTCTTCCCTTGACAGGCACAAAAACCAAAAAATGAAATATTGTTAGACTACTGGGAAAAACATGGGCGTGGTAGCTTAAATAAATGCTTAGGGTATGATAAAAAATAAATTTTTAAAAAACATTACCAAAAAATTATCATGGTAGAAGTCTTTGTTAAAAATATGGTCTGTAACCGGTGTATAAAAGTAATTAAAAACGAGTTACTTGAAGCAGGGGTGGAAGTAACAAAAGTAGAACTAGGCCGGGTAGTTTATAAAAGCAAAAATATAGCTCGTGATTCTAAAAAGTTAGAAAAGGTCCTCGATGAAAATGGTTTTGAAATATTGGAGGGATCCGATAAAATTTTAGTCGAGAAGGTAAAACAAAGTCTTATACGGCTTTTGGAAAACCTTCCCCTGCAAAAAACGGGGACTTTATCCAGCTACTTATCCAAAGAAACCGAAACTGATTATTCGCGCTTGAGTCGAATTTTTTCCTATACCGAAAACATAACGGTAGAAAAGTATTTTATAAAGCTGAAAATTGAAAAAGTAAAAGAGCTCATTCAGTCCAAACAATATAATTTTACCCAGATTAGTCAGCTATTGGATTATACTAATGTAAATTATCTTTCCAGGCAATTTAAAGCAGAAACAGGGATGAATTTATCTCAATATAAAAAACTTAATAACAATTTTAGAAATTCTTTAGACCAAATTTTATAGATGTTTAACCAAATTATGACAATAAATCCTTTTTCTTACCATTAATTTTAAAAATCAAATTTAAAACCAGAAAAAAATGAAAAGTAAAATTTTAAATTTTGGTGTTGTTCTCTTACTAGCTATTGCCCTATTTTCCTGTGTAGATAACAAAGGGAAGCAATCGGTTGAAATAAACACCCCTGAAGAGGTTAAAAAAGCCGAAGAGAAAACAGCAGATATTGCCGATCAGGATTTTATAGATGGAATGACGGGAAAAATCTGGCATAATTACCTGGAAATAAAAATAGCATTAACCAATGCTGATGCAGACCAGGTACAGGATGCGTCTCAAAGTATGGTAGCCTCTTTTTCAGAAGAAAGAGCAGAACTGAAAGCTATTGCACAACAATTATCTGAAACCAGCGAGCTGGAAAAACAAAGGGAATTATTCGCAGCATTTACAGAAAAAGCTGGGCCTATGTTTGAAGATGCATTATCTGGTGGTACGATCTATAAAAAGTTCTGTCCTATGGCTTTTGACAATAAAGGAGCCTATTGGTATGCTGATATCGAAGAAATAAACAATCCATATTTCGGTGATAAAATGCCCAATTGTGGTTCCGTAAAAAAGACAATTAAAAAGTAAAAACCAACCTAACCAAAACCAAAAAATAATGAATTCAGAAGCAAAAAACCACCATAAAACTGGTGGTAGCAATTACGGTAGATTTTTTCTAATGCTCGGGTTATCTTTTATAGCCATGTACATTACCATGTACCTGAATACCTACGAATTTGATCATGTTTATTTCAGCTTGACCCGTTTTTATATGACCTGTTTGGGGATAGCGGCAATGGCGGTAATTATGTTGTCGTTGATGTTGAAAATGTATAAAAATAAGAAGAAGAATATAGCAATTTACGTGGGTAGCCTGGTGCTGTTTGTCTCTGCTTTAGGTTTAGTACGAGCACAACGACCTATTATTGGCGACGTTTTATATATGAAGGCAATGATTCCCCACCATTCGATTGCGATTTTAACTAGTAAGCGGGCAGATATTAAAGATCCTGAAACCAAGAAACTGGCCGAAGAAATAATTGAGGCCCAGAAACGCGAAATTGCCCAGATGAAGAAGATCATTTATCGTTTGGAGAACGAGGAATAATATTAAGCGAGACCCCACAGGTTTTGAAAACCTGTGGGGTCTTCTTTAAATAATCAATGTAGAATATTTTCAACAGGATCGATCTTTTTAGCCTTGTTAAAGCCTTACTAATGAAACCTAAAATATTTAGGCATTAAAATATCAAGAATGAAAAATAATTTTTTTTTAATATTAACTTTGTGTTCAATGATGATTTCCTATGGCCAACGGCACATGGAAAAATCTGTTGAAGGAAATATAAATAATTTACCGGTACACGAATATAACCTGACCATAGACCAGGAAAAGGTTACTAAAGCCGAAGGCAAAGAGGTCATGGGGATGACCATTAACGGGGGAATCCCCGGCCCGACCCTGGAATTTACCGAAGGCGAATATGCGGTGATCTATGTTGAAAATAAAATGGATGTGGAAACTTCCATTCACTGGCATGGGATGATTTTGCCAAATTTCTTTGATGGTGTCCCTTATTTAACCACGCCACCCATTAAACCGGGCGAAACCTTTAAATATGAATTTGAGATCAAACAACATGGTACATACTGGTACCATTCCCATACCATGTTACAGGAACAAAGTGGGGTATATGGCTCTCTGCTAATCAATCCAAGAGAAAAAACATTGGAGTATGACAAAGACCTGGTGCTGGTACTTTCAGACTGGACCAATGAAAAGCCAAAAGATGTGCTTAGGTTTTTAAAAAGGGGCACAGAATGGTACAATATTAAAAAAGGAACAGCTACTCCCCTAAATCAGGTGATCAAGCGTGGAGCTTTGGGCGCACAAATTGATTTTTGGAGACAACGGATGGAAGGTGCCGATATTGCTGATATTTACTATCCTGCATTTTTAATAAATGGTGAGGAGAAAATAGAATATCCCGAATTCAAGCCTGGGGAAAAAGTTAGAATGAGAATTATTAATGGAGCTGCCTCTACTTCTTTCTGGATGACCTTTGGAGGTAATATGCCTACGCTGGTTTCTGCTGATGGTGTAGATGTAGTGCCGGTGGAGAAAAATAAAACCTTTATTGCAGTAGCAGAAACCTATGATTTTATTGTCACCATACCCGATGATGGCAAAATGGAATTTAAAATTACTGCACAGGATGGTTCTGGGACAGCTTCAGCTTTTCTAGGCACCGGTAGGATACTTCCCGCCCCTAATGTGCCCAGGCCCGATAAAATTGGGATGATGCAAAAAATGGCAAAAATGGATATGAAAATGGGGGCACCAGCCCTTAAATTCAATCCAAAAAATGTTGATCCCTATGAAATGATGGATAAGTGGGGAATGCAAATGGATGAGATGGACATGGAAGCGATGAACCATGGCGATATGAATATGAAAAAAGAGGGAGATATGCAGGCCATGGACCACTCTAAAATGGATCATTCCAAAATGGACATGAAGAAGGACTCCACAATGGCCAATAAGGACCATAGTGTGAAGATGAAAAAGGACTCTATGAAAATGGCCGGTGGCGGGAAAAAAACCATGCAGATGGATAAGATGAAAGGAATGGAGCAAGGAAAAATGCCGGGTATGGATATGTTTTCAGAATATAACTATGATTACCTGGAATCTAAAAATCCTACAACACATCCCGAAGATGCGCCTGTAAAGGAAATCCTGCTGAATTTAACCGGAAATATGGCCCGCTATGTTTGGAGCTTAAACGGGGTGCCCCTGGCCGAAACCGATAAAATAAAAATTGAAGGTGATGGGGTTACCAGGATCACCTTTAACAACCTTACCATGATGCACCACCCTATGCATCTACATGGGCATTTTTTCAGGGTAATTAATAAAAACGGAGAACATTCCCCTTTGAAACATACCGTCAATGTCCCGCCCATGCAAAAAGTGACTATCGAGTTTTATGGGAATGAATATGGCGATTGGTTCCTGCATTGCCACATCCTTTATCATTTGGATTCCGGAATGGCGAGAGTGGTAAGTTATGACACTAAAAGGGACGAACGTATGAAGCCTTTCCCATTGAGTAACCTAGTAAGGGAAACCAATAAATTTTATACCTGGGGAATGTTGGATGCCGCCTCACACATGACAACATTAAATGTGGTAAGTTCCAATATAAGGAATCAATTTAACGTTTTGGCAGAATACGGCTGGAACGAAAATATTGAAGCAGAATTCACCTATGAATATTACCTCTATGACTGGGTACGTTTGTTTGCCGGTGTGAATATGGAGAATGAAATGAAGGATAGTATGGAAGAACTCAGTACCACCGCCATTGGAGGTATTAGGTATTTTACTCCCTATATGTTTGCTTTAGACCTTCGTGTAGATAATAAATTGAGGCCCCAAATTAGCCTTGCCCGGGAAGTTATGATCTTCCCTCGACTTGTTTTATTCGGGGAATATGAATTCCAGGCAGATTTTGGCTGGGTCAATGATCTTGAACCAGGAAAAGATTTTGAAGATGAGCAAGTATGGAGCGCCGGGCTGGAATATTTTCTTGGTAAGAACTTTTCATTAATGGGAAGTTACGACAATAGATTTGGCGCCGGAGGTGGATTATCATTACGATTCTAAACAATATGGGAAATTATAAAGAAAACAGTCTAAGCCTGGTGGGTGCAATATCAATGGGAACCAATGTTATGATTGGTGCAGGGATCTTTGCGCTTCTTGGTCAAGTGGCAGAACTTTCTGGTGAGTATTTTCCAATAGCTTTTATTGTGGGTGGAATTATATCAGGATTTAGTGCTTATTCCTATAACAAGATGTCTAATGCGTATCCATCTGCAGGAGGTATCGCCATGTATTTGGAGAAAGCTTATGGAAAGGGACTTGTAACTGCTTTTGCAGCTTTACTGATGACGTTCTCTATGATTATTAATGAAAGTCTGGTGGCCAGGACCTTTGGTAGTTATACGTTGCAATTGTTCGATGCGCCAAAAGACAGTTATCTCATTCCCGTTTTAGGGGTGGGCCTACTCATTTTTGCCTTTGTAATTAATATTGCAGGCAATAAGGTAATAGGGAAATCCTCCCTTGCCATGGCGATCCTCAAAACCGGTGGGTTATTGATCTTTGCCGGAGGAGCTATCTATGCCTCGGGTTTTGTAGTATCAGATTTAGTACCTTCAGGAGGTACCGGCGGGGAAAGGGGAGTAATGGAGTACCTTGGAGCACTGGCTTTATCTATCCTTGCCTATAAGGGTTTTACTACTATAACCAATAGTGGTGGTGAAATTGTGAAACCACACAAAAACGTGAGCAGGACCATTATCATTTCATTGCTCATTTGCGGGCTAACCTATTTACTCGTTTCGTGGGGGGTGATTTCCAACTTGAGTATTCCTGAAATCATTGAGGCCAAAGATTATAGTCTAGCTGAAGCTTCCAGGCCATTATTTGGTCAATTTGGTTTATGGTTTACCGTGGCTATTGCTATTATCGCCACTATTTCTGGAGTAATTGCCAGTGTTTTTGCAGTTTCAAGAATGACTGCTATGTTAACTGACATGAAGTTGATACCTCACAGTCACTTTGGTATGAAAGGGAGTATACAAAAGCATATGCTGGTGTATATTATAGTAATTGCCATTGTGCTTACTATCTTTTTCGACCTTTCCAGGATAGCCTCCCTTGGCGCAATATATTATTTGGTGATGGATATTATTATTCATTGGGGAGTGCTTACCACAATGAGAAAGGACATAGAGGCCAAAGCGGGGATCGTAATAAGCGCAATAATTCTGGATGTGGTAGTTCTGGGTTCCTTCGTTTATATTAAAATAGAACGTGATCCCACCCTAATTTGGATAGCATTTGGTTCTATGTTGCTCATATTTTTAGGTGAAAAATGGTTTCTAAATCGAAAACCTCCAGAAAAAGGGGCGGTAGATTAGCTGTTAAGCAGCCTACGACTTTTAAGTTGTCTAAGTATCTAAAATTTAAGCGGGGCTTTAACCTTCCTTGTGCTGAAATTTTACGAATGCAATTCAAAATAATATAATGATGAAAAAAAACGTAAACAGAAGAAATTTTATACAAACTGCAAGCCTGGCAGCAGCAGGTTTCTATGTAATGCCTTTTTTTGCCTCCTGTAAATCGGATACCTCCACCCGGCATCCTGAGACCGTAAATAAAATGAACAAGGATTTTATTGCCGATTTAGATCTACAACTTACCGCATTACCTTCCCAGACCAACATCTATCCAGACAGTAGTACCAAAACATATTCCTATAGAGCATCTATTATAAAAGGTAGTGAAGATAATTTACAAAATATAGAGGGTAGCTATTTAGGACCTGTTATTCGGGTAAAGAAAGGGGATAAGGTTAGGGTGAGGTATGAAAACCAGATTCCGGCCGAATCTATTGTACACTGGCATGGCCTGCACGTGTCTCACGAGAATGATGGCCACCCAGAGCATGTAATAAGTGAAGGAGAAACCTATTATTATGAATTTGAAGTGATGAACAGGGCTGGAACGTATTGGTTCCACCCACATCCGCATAAACATACAGGGGAACAGGTATATAAGGGACTGGCAGGATTGTTTATCGTATCTGATAAAGAAGAAGAAAAATTAAATTTACCCCAGGGTGAATATGATATTCCTGTGGTAATCCAGGACAGGACTTTTAATGATAATAAGCAGCTCCAATACCTAGGCGATGGTCAGATGGATCGAATGCAGGGTTTTTTAGGTGAGCAAATATTGATCAATGGTAAAATTGATAATACCCTGAACCTGGGCGCAAACGGGAAATATCGTTTAAGGCTCTTAAACGGTTCCAATTCCCGTGCCTATAAATTGGCATGGGATAACGGCGAAGCGATAACCGTATTGGGTGTAGATGGAGGTCTGCTTAAAGCGCCAAAAAGAATGTCTTATTTAATGCTAGGGCCGGCTCAGCGGGTAGATGTATGGTTGGATTTATCTCAACAGTCAGAAAATAGTCGTATTAAACTGGTCCATTTACCTATCCCACTGGACATGATGGGTGGTGGCATGATGAATGGCGGGATGATGGGAAATAGCAGTAGCAATCACTTGCCTTATGACACTCAGTTTGATATTCTGGAAATAAATGTGGGGGCTTTCGCAGAAAACAAAGATGCTCAATTACCTGGTGAGCTCAGTTCTTTCAATACATTGGCGGCCACAGATGCCATCAATAAAGACAATCCCAGGACTTTCACCTTCGCTATGGGCGGAATGATGGAATGGACCATTAACGGTCGCACCTATAATGGCACCGAAGTAGCCGAAGAAGAGACCGTGAAATTAGATACTACCGAAATTTGGCGTATCAATAATGGAAACCAGTTTTCTTCAGATCCTGATGATGACAGCGGAATGATGGGCGGCGGAATGCATGGCAACGGCGGAATGATGGGCGGTCAGGGAGGCATGGGAAATATGATGCAAATGCCACATCCTGTTCATATCCACCAATTACAATTCAACATCTTAAACCGAGACGCTGATAAGGTAGATGATAAGCTTTGGGAAGCAACCAAAGACGGTTTTATCAACGAAGGCTGGCAGGACAGTGTTTATCTTTTACCAGGAATGCAAATGGATTTGATCATGCGATTTGAAGACTATAAAGGATTGTTTCTATACCATTGCCATAATCTGGAGCATGAGGATATGGGCATGATGAGAAACTTTAAAATAGTGTAGAAAGAACAGGATAAGAGAATTAAAAAAAACTGAACGATGAAATTTTTATTAACTCTAAAACAAAGTAAAATGAAAACAATTGTAAAAACCTTAATGATTATAGTAGCAGTAGGAACATTGATAAGTTGTAAATCAACATTTAACGCTTCTGAAGCAATGGATGTTCCAGACAATCGAAACGCTGTTTACCAGGAAATTATTTCGAACCCAAACCAATTCAATGAATTTATTGATCTGGCACAACAAGACGAAGGGGCAAGAAAACTCATGATGCAAAGCCATATGCAAATGATGGAATCTGGCAAGATGAAAGCCATGATGCAAAAGAACCCGGGGATGAAAGAAAAGATGAAATCCCACATGGAGAAAATGATGGATGATCCTGAAATGAAAGAAAAAATGCATAAGATGATGCAGGAGAGACTGGACAGGAATCCAGAAATGAAGAAAAAGATGAAAGAGAAAATGATGAAAGATCCGGCTATGAAAGAAGCAATGATGGAAGAGATGCATTCCAAGATGAAATCTAATCCCGAAATGGCCGAGAAGATGATGGATAAAATGATCCAGTTTTTGCATGAGAATCCTGAGCTTATGGAAAAGATGAAAGCCAAAATGAAGGCACATCAGGAAAAGATGTAAATTTTAAATGCAGTCAAAAAAATTGTAAAACGCATTAAATAAAAAATCATGGACTATTATTTTAACAAAAGCCTTAAAGGAAATTTCGAAGAGGTAATCGTTAAAGTTACCGAGGAATTGGAAAAAGAAGGTTTTGGGGTATTAACAGAGATCAACGTTACTGAAACTTTGAAGAAAAAGCTGGATGTGGATTTTAGAAACTATCGCATTCTTGGAGCCTGTAACGCGCCTTACGCTTATAAAGCTCTAAAAACGGAAGACAAGATTGGGGCTATGCTGCCCTGCAATGTGATTGTACAGGAAAAAGAGGCAGGAGAGATAGAAGTAGCGGTGGTAAATCCCATTGCTTCCATGCAGGCGGTGGAAGATGATGCGCTAGGCAAAGTGGCTAAAGAGATCAAGGTAAAACTTCAAAAAGTTATTTCGAACCTTTAATTAAATAATTGAACAATGAAAAAATTCAGAATTTTACTGTTAGTCTTATTTGTGGGAACTTTTAACCTTACCATGATTTCCTGTAGGGAAACCACCGAAGATGACCACGGCGATATGGAAATGGAACAGGGAGGGATGGAAGGTGACGATATGGAAATGGACCATAATGAGTCTATGGATCATGATTAGAATCTGGGATTAAAGTTTAAAGGAAATGGAGGGATCGTTGTTTATGATAATTAGTTGAAGTCTTAATTTCCCTCCTTTTTCTTTTTTCATTGTAGAATTCCAAACCATATAGCGATATGGCAGATATTTAAGATACCCGGTATGGATTTTAAATTTATTTTTCGAGTTATCAATTTAAGTTCCATTTTAAATCACCAGAATAATGCGGGTACTTCTAAATAATTTAAGATGTTTGGGCCTAATGAATTTACCATTAAGACATATTTACATTATACTCTGCCACCAATCCACGAATATTTTCTACAATTTATTGGTGGATTCGTGGCTCCTTTGCGCATTTTTGGGCAGATTAAGAATATTCTATGCTTCCGGTAATTAACTTTATAACTCCATTTATTTTTATGAAAAATTTTGTCTTTATATTCTTTTTAATGATGTTGCCATTATTACTCCCGGCGCAAGACGATCATAATCATTCTCCATTAGGTCAGGAACAGGGATTAGACCCCGATACTATAACCACAAATATAGCTACAGAAAATACCAGGCAGGATCCGGCTTTAGGATCAGAAGATAGTTTCAGGGAAGTTAAGGCGGCGCTTGATGATTTTCCAAATCTTCATCCTTTGGTGGTTCATTTTCCCATTGTTTTGCTTTTACTGGGGGCATTTTTGCAGCTAATTCAGATTTTTACTCTGAAAAGGAATCTGGATTGGATAATCCTTTTAACCGTAGGCGGAGGGTTTATCGGTGCCTATATAGCCGGGGTGTATGCCCATCCCCATACCCAGGATTTAACTGAAATGGCCAAAAAAGTATTAGAACAGCATGATAAATTTGCCGAATGGACCATTTATTCCAGCGCAGTTGCTGCTACCTTAAAATTGATCAGCTTATTTTTATTGAAGAAGAACCGGGTTTTTGAAATTTTTGTATTCCTAATTCTTGCTTTTTCAGCATATTCTGTTGCAGAAGCAGGACATTATGGTTCCCAGCTGGTATATATAGAAGGAGTGGGCCCTCAGGGCGAATATCTTGAAACTGAAAAAACAGATGGAAATAGCAAAGGCGAAGGACACTCGCATTAAATTGGATTTATGAGAATTTTTTTTTTAATAGGTTCTTCAGTATCCGCGGTAGGACTTATATTAATTATATTGTGGCGGCCGCATCTATGGTGGATAGCGATTTTATTGCTTCCTATTTATATATTGGGCTTTAAAGATTATTTTCAAAAAGCAGACAATATTCAGCGTAATTATCCTTTATTTGGTAGGCTTACCAATTTATTAGAAGAACAACGTCACGTTTTGCAAGAAGCTTTGTTTCTCAACCGCGCCGAAGGTATGCCCTTCAATTGGATCCAAAAGGAAATTGTATATAAGCGGGCCGCAAATGCAAACATGAATCAGCCATTTGGCACCCAGTTATCTTATGAGAGTACTGGCCGTGAATGGTTTTTGCATTCTACATTTCCCTCAAAGGAATTTCGCGATAATTTTCGTATTAATATTGGAGGTCCAAATTGTACTAAGCCCTACAGTTCAAGTATTTTGAATTTAGGGGCAATGAGTTATGGCTCTATTAGTAAAAATGCTACCCTGGCTTTTAATGGAGGGGCTAAAATAGCGGGATTTGCACAAAACACTGGTGAAGGGGGGCTTACACCTTATCATCAAAAATACGGGGCAGATCTAATCTTTCAATTTGGCACCGGATATTTTGGATGCCGAAATGCTGAAGGGAATTTTGATGCTGAAAAGTTCACTGAAATAGCCCAGAATGATCTCGTAAAAATGATCGAGATTAAAATCTCACAAGGAGCTAAGCCAGGTTTTGGTGCTATACTTCCTGCCAGTAAAAATACCAGGGAGATTTCAGAATATAGGGATATTGAAGCACATACAGAGATTCATTCCCCGGCGCACCACAGTGCTTTCAGTAACCCTAACGAGTTGCTTAAATTTATCAAAGAATTACGTGATCTTTCCTCTGCAAAACCTATAGGGATTAAACTCTGTATTGGTTTAAAACTCGAATTTGATGAGATGATTGAAATATTTTCGAAAAATAAAGAAAATAATTTTCCAGATTTTATTGCGGTAGATGGAGCAGAAGGTGGTTCTGGGGCTGCAAGCATGGATGGATTACATTGGGGCGGAACACCTTTAATTGAGGCGCTCCACTTTGTGGATATAACTTTAAAAAAATATAATCTGCGCAAACATATTAAGGTTATAGCTGCGGGAAAAATAATTTCTTCTTTCGATATTTATAAAGCATTAGCCGTTGGGGCCGATGCTTGTTACAGTGCCAGGGGTATGATGTTTGCCCTGGGGTGTGTCCAATCTTTAAAATGCAATTTAAATACCTGCCCTACCGGAATAACCACTATGGATTCAAAGCGGGTAAAGGCTTTGGTAGTTGAGGATAAGAAACACAAAGTGGCTAATTATCATAAAAACACCATTCAGGGTTTAAAGGAATTGTTACTATCAATGGGTATCTCAGATAGAAATGGAATAAACAAAACCAGTATTGTAAGAAAAATTAGTGAGTCGGATAGTAAATCCTATAGTGAACTTTATAAGTGATCTTTAATGACTAAAAGTAAATTTGTAATGGATTACGTAGGTAAACGTAAACATAATTGCAAACGTAAAAAGAATAATCTAATATATGGAAGTTAATTAGAAATGGTGAAGAGAAAAACAGCGATGAAAATTCGTAAAGCCCATCGATATCTGGGAATCTTTATAGGCATTCAGTTCTTGATGTGGACTATTAGCGGGATGTATTTTAGCTGGACCGATATCGATGAAATTCACGGAGATCACTTTAAAAAATTGCCTCCTGAAACTTCAAATTTTGAAAATCTTGCCGGTATTTCCACGCTCATTCCAGAAATGAAAATTCATAGTATTAGTTTAAAAGAAGTTTCGGGAATGCCTTACTATTTTGTAAACAACGAAAAACTGGTACACGCACAAGATGGCAAAGTTATCGATGAAATTTCAGAAGAAGATGCCAAGAATATTGCGCAACGATATGTAAAAGATGATTTTAAAATAATTTCAGTAGAAAAAATCAACAAAGTCGGGGATCATCATGAATACCGTAGTGGATCTTTTCCGGCTTATGTTATTAATTATGCCCAACCTAAAAACCTAAAAGCCTATGTGGGTGCTACCGATGCAAGTTTTAAAACGGTACGTTATCGCGACTGGCGTTGGTTCGATTTTCTTTGGATGACCCATACCATGGATTACGAAGGAAGGGACGATTTTAATAACCTTATACTACGTATTTTTTCTCTTATGGGCCTTATAACGGTCTTGAGCGGTTTTTTACTCTGGTATATTTCATCACCATCAATAAGAAAATTTCAAAAAAAATTCAAATAAACCTAATTTTGAACATTAATAGCGATAAAATCGGAAAATGAAAAAAATAATTAGAAGCATAACAGTTTTAAGTCTCATTGCTGGAAGTTTAGCGATATTCTCCTGTAAAAATGACCAAAACACAAAGGATGCCCCAAAGCCTATGCAAAATGAAATGCACCAGCCAAACATTGATGAAAATGCTGAAGCAAAAGGCTATGAGGATGAAGGATTGCAAGCAGAATTTAAGGATGAAAAAACTGCTGATCTCTATGACCTGTATGTAGCTATTAAAGACGCATTTGTAAATACCAATTCCCAAGCCGCTAGTGCAAAAGCAGCAGAACTTGCGGAAACGGCAACCAATAAGAAGGGTATAGTGGCTATTGCAAATGAAATTGCAGAAAGCGGTAATATAAATAAGCAGCGGGAAGCTTTTTCTAAACTTACAGAAGCTATGGAACCTGTTTTAAGGAATGCATTAGCCTCTGGAGAAATCTATAAGCAATACTGCCCCATGGCTTTTGAAGGAAAAGGAGACTATTGGTATTCAAATTCAAAAGATATTTTTAATCCATATTACGGAAATAAAATGTTGAAATGTGGTAGAGTTCAAGAAACAATCAAATAAGCGTAAGAATAACTTGCTTGGTTTTCGCACCTTGTAGGTTGTTCAAAAGTTTTTGGGTCAAAGTAAATAAAGGGTGCATAAATAAACGTGGTGTGCTAGAGGTGCTTATAGTGGTAAAAGAAATTTTTAATAATTTGAATATTCCTTTTTCCGTGGTAAACCTTTGTGAGGCCATTATAGAAAGGAAGCTCTCTGCTGTTGAGAAAGAGCAACTATAAACAGAATTTGAAAAATTAGGGTTCGAGATCATTGAAAGCCGTAATGAAAAATTAATTAGATAAAATCCTTAATTACTAAAAAGGTTTATTCAAAAGACACCGCAAACGATAAATTTTCAACTATGCCTAGCTCGCACCTGCACTTCGATTATAGACATATAACCCACATCTTTACAGATAGGGAGGGACAGAGTATTCAGCAGCTTTACATCTCGGTTCGAATTGAACGCGTAAAAGAACTTTTAAATTACGATGATTGGAGTATCGCGATGATTGCAGATAACCTTGGATATTCCACAGCCGCCTATCTTTCAACTTCATTTAAAAAGGCAACTGGGCTTTCCCCTTCAGGTTATAGGAAGTTACAAGTAAAAGACCGGAAAAGTATAAATATGGTCTAAGTTTCCCTTGGTATGGAAGTTTAACAGGGTTAGCTTGTTCAAGGGGCTACTTAGGTCAAATAAAATAAAGCATAAAATATGAACATTCTTTCAATCTTAGGCATAATTATTTATCTATTAATTGTGTTAGATGTTATTCAAACAACTCTTTCCTTGCAGGGTGGGGGGTGGTTAACCAGCCGGTTTTCCCATTTTTTCTGGAAAGGATTTTTAAATATTTCTGGCAAAGACGGAAGCTCAAAATTTTTAAGTCATGCAGGTTATATCCTGCTTATTGCAATTGTAATAATTTGGGTCTTTGCCCTGTGGAGTAGTATGGTGTTGATTTTATATTCCAATCCTGGATCAATAATTCAAAGTTCCACCAAGACCACCGCAGGATTATGGGAGGTAATATATTATAGCGGTTTTACCCTCTCCACTCTGGGCGTTGGTGATTTTATAGCGGCAGGAAATTATTGGAGGCTACTAACCACTATTTATTCCTTTACAGGTCTTATTCTTCTTACTATGTCGGTAACTTATTTTATTCCCGTTCTTTCAGCAGTTATAGACCAACAAAAATTGGGGATAAAACTTAGTACCTTAGGAAGCACACCGCAAGAAATTGTACTTAATTCCTGGAATAAAAAAGACTTTTCAAGACTGACGAATAAAATTGATGATATATCCGACTCTATTATTAAATACAGCCAGCATCATAGAACATATCCGGTTATTCATTATTTCCACAACCCAAATCAAAGTAACAATGTAGTTTTGCAACTGGCGCGCCTATACGAGGCATTAGTTATCCTTACCCATAAAATAAAAAAGGAAAAACAGCCCCCCTTAGAAGATATTCGGCCTTTGATTGTAGCTTTTGAAAATTATTTTAAAATTATATCTGAAGTTACCCATATCAATATTAAAGAAAAAAATACTGCAAAAATTTCGGTTGCAATTTTGCAGGAACACGGCTTGGTGTCTACCACTATAGAACAAAAAGATATAGAAGAAAAATTTATGAAAAAACGTAGATTTTTCAAGACCTTATTATTGCAGGATGGCTGGAAATGGACACAATTAGAAGAAAAAAAGCCTTAAAATTTTAAGGACTTTGTTAAATACCTTTAAAATTGAAAGATCTTAGCATAATTTTAAAACCCACTTTGGTTTTTAGTTTATAATTTCGACATAAACCATTAAAAATCAATATTATGAGAAATGAAAAATTAATTAATGCACTTGGAAATTGTATTAACCATTGCAATTATTGTGCTGATGCCTGTCTTGATGAAGACAATGTAAAGATGATGAAAGATTGCATTAGAATTGACAGGGTATGTGCTGAAGCCTGTGCTGCTTTAAATCAAATTTTAGCCACGAGTTATAGCGATGTGAATGCCCTGGTTGAATATTGTAAAAAGGTATGTCAGGATTGTGCAGATGAATGCGATAAGCATGATCATCAACACTGCAAGGATTGTGCGCAGGCTTGTAGAGAATGTGTAGAAGCTTGTGAAGCTTATCTGGCTTAATTGTAACTGGGACCCGGTTTAGGCCGGGTTTTTATTTACGATTTAGCAGGCTATGTTAGTTTTTGAACCTATTTGAAAACTACCTCAATGTTTTTGAGGTCGCAACTGGTCAATTGCCAGTTTGATGCTCTTAATCTATAATATTTTGTGCTTTCGCAGTCCTTAAAAACTACTCTTTCCTTTCACTTTCATATATGCGTTTAAAGTAATTTCAGGGCGGTTTTTTGCCTGAGGTTACTTAATAAAATTAGGACGATCATATCTTTTGATTCTTAGCTAATTATAAGAAATAACTCTTAACTGGACAATTTTACCAATCATATAAATATAATAT
This sequence comes from Salegentibacter agarivorans, assembly GCF_900113135.1. GTDB lineage: Bacteria > Bacteroidota > Bacteroidia > Flavobacteriales > Flavobacteriaceae > Salegentibacter > Salegentibacter agarivorans. The sequence goes on from NZ_FOOH01000003.1 coordinate 192,732, forward strand.
AATGAGTGCAAATAGAAGAGATAGAAGAAAAAATAAAAACCGGAAAAAGACAAAATACAAGAAAGATACTATTTCTAAAAAAGATAAAATTTATGGTATTCTTGCTTTGGTTATTTTATTTTTCGCAGCCTTATTTGCTGCCATTTCTTTTGCTTTTATGGCTTAGAGTATATATTTAAAACCTAAATTATGATTAATACTCTTTATCGAGTTATCAATTTAAGTTCCATTTTAAATGACCAGAATAATGCGGGTACTTCTAAATAATTTAAGATGTTTGGGCCTAATGAATTTACCTTAAAGACATATTTATATTATATTATGCCACTAATCCACGAATACTTTCTACAATTTATTGGTGGATTCGTGGCTCCTTTGCGCATTTTTGGGCAGACTAAGAATATTCTATGGTCCCGGTAATTAACTTTATAACTCCAACTCTTTATATTAAAAATATGGTGTGTGCACGCTGTATAAGCTCAGTCGCGTTTATCTTAGATAAGTTGAAAATTTCTTACAGTGTCATCAAACTGGGTGAAGTATATTTAGAATAAGAATTAAATGAACAAACAAAAACCTTTTGAAAAAAGAACTTCGGAATTCTGGTTTTAGTCTAAAAACCGATCGAAAAAGTCAACTCATTGAACAAATGAAAAGCCTGGTAGTGGAAAAAATTCACCACTCCAATAAGTTTTTCGATATAAAATGGCCAGAATTTATAAGTGAAAAATTACATCTTAACTATAAGTACCTTAGCTCTTTTTTTCTGCTGTAGAAGGCATAGCATTTGAGTTATACATCATCAACCAGAAAATTGAATGTGTTAAAGAATTCATTGATTATTATAAATTGACTTTAAGTGAGATAGTTTTTAAACTAGATTATAGTAGCGTTGCCTATTTAAGCAATCAGTTCAAAAAAGTAATGGGAATAGCACCCACGCAGTTTAAGAAATCTGTGGACAAACACCGAAAGTCATTGGATGAGATTTGATTAAAGGATTTTAAAAACCAAGGATTGTTTAAAAGTTTACAGTTATTTGCATTATTATTCAAGTATTTTGTTAAATCATACGATAAATATATAATTGTTGTTACTTTGAGTAAAAAAAGATGAGCCTAGAAATAACTTCTCCACGGAATGAAGGGGACAAGAAGCAAATATCGTCTTCCAAGGAAACAATATAATAATTCGGACGGCTTTAAGGCAATAAGCAAAATTCTGTCTCTTGCGGAAAGCGGGGTACGACTGAAAATCCTATTCCTGTTGAACATAGAGAATGAATTGTGCCCTTGCGATATAGCTGACATTCTTAAAATGAGTGTTCCCGCCGTATCTCAGAATATCTGTCTTGACACTAATTGCTGGAACAAGCGATATGGAAATTTAGCAAACAAATAACACAACACGTTATAAGGTAACCGACAAAAGAAAAAGTTAATGGAAACTACTATATTAAAATCAGAAATCACCTATCCTGAATGTGGGCAAAAAAAGAGAAGTAATGTTAGTAGAATCTTGCCAATTTTTTACGAGGGTGGGAATTGTAAAACGGTTTTAAAACCAAAAGGAGGTATTTGTTGTGTTTACTGTTCATACCGAACTGAATCTTGCCCACCAATTTAAAAAAATAATAGAGGCTGATGGTTTACTTTGCATACCCTGTGCATGCATATTTAATTATCTTTGTAATGTGAAAATAATGGCACTCATATTATCGCTTTATGTACTCGGGCTTAATTTATTAGCCTGTAATGATAATGATACTTCACAATTGAATTCTGATTCAGAAGTAACAGTGATTGCTGCCCAGGATTTAGATTTCGACCATTCACATGATAAAGTAGTGGATTTATGCCCTCCTTTTTGTAGTTGTCATTGCTGCCATGTGCATACAGTAGATTTTGGTTCTTCAAATTTCAAAGCTTTGATTGCGGAAATTCCATCAAAAGCTTTTCTTCATTTTGATAGTTCAGTGGAAGAACCTATACTTTCCTTTTTAGATCCTCCAAAAGTTTAATTCAGTTTTTTTATAGGATAGTTATATCTGAAGTCCTATAACTTCTTCAGACCAGTATATCGACTCTCTCTACTTAGGGAATATCGAGATGTTTAACTGAATTAATTTTTTTATATGATCAATAGAATCATTTCATTTTCCATTAATAATAAATTTATTATTGGGCTACTCACCTTGGCACTTATAGGAACGGGTATATGGTCCATGTCCACCGTAAATCTGGGATCGGTACCAGATATTACCAACAACCAGGTTCAGGTGATCACCCAATCACCTAATCTTGCTACAGAAGACATTGAACAATTTGTAACCTATCCCGTAGAACTTTCGATGGGTAATTTACCTGGGGTTACAGAGATTCGCTCTATCTCACGCTTTGGCCTTTCGGTAGTTACTATTGTTTTCAAAGATAATATGGGGACCTATCTCCCACGTCAACTAGTACAAGAAAAACTTAACGAATTGGGAGAGACCATTCCTGATAAATTTGGAAGTCCTGCTATGGGCCCCATTTCAACCGGATTAGGTCAAATTTATGAATACACCATAAAGCCAAAAGAAGGATACGAAACTGAATATTCCCCCCTGGAACTGCGAACTATTCAGGACTGGATAGTCAAGCGACAACTTACCTTACTCGAAGGTGTAGTGGAAGTGAATTCTTTTGGTGGTTCCATAAAGCAATATGAGGTAGCAATCAACCCAGAGAAATTAAACAGTATGGGTATAAGTATCTCTGAAGTTTATGAGGCGCTGGCACGGAACAATGTGAATACCGGTGGGGCTTATATCGAGAAAAATAAAATGTCAAATTTTATTAGGGGTGAGGGCTTAATCCGTTCACTGGAGGATATCAAGAAAATTGCGATTACCACGGAAAATGCAATCCCAATAACGATTGGTGATGTTGCGGAAAATGTTCAGTTTGGTAATCAGGTACGTTACGGAGCTTTTACCCAGGATGGGGAGGAAGCCGTTGGAGGAATCATCATGATGCTGAAAGGTGCGAATCCCAACGCGGTCATTCAGGATGTCAAGGATCGTATGGCTGAAGTCGAGAAGTCCCTTCCTGAAGGTTTGACCATAGCACCAATAATTGATCGAAGTGAGTTAATAGCACGAACAACCGACACCGTTAAAACAAATTTACTGGAAGGTGCTTTAATCGTGATTTTTGCCCTGGTGATATTACTAGGTAGTTTAAGAGGTGGACTTATAACCGCTACTACCATCCCATTATCACTTCTTTTTGCTTTTATATTAATGAGGCAATTCAATGTCTGGGCCAATCTAATGAGTTTGGGAGCTATTGACTTTGGAATTATTATAGACGGTGCTGTGATTATCATTGAGGGTACAGTATATGAAATACAAAAACGAATTAGGTCTGGAAAAGTAAAATTCAATCAGGCGAAAATGGATGAGGTAGCCTATGATGCCGGAAGTACGATGATGGGTTCTGCATTTTTTGGACAAATTATCATTCTTATCGTATTTACACCCATTCTTTTTCTTACCGGGGTCGAAGGTAAAATGTTTAAGCCGATGGCGTACACTTTCGGTTTTGCCATGATAGGTGCTATCTTCTTATGTCTTACCTATGTACCTATGATGTCGGCCTTATTTATGAAACCAATTCAGAATAAAAAGAACTGGTTTGGAAAATTTGAACGCTGGCTGGAGAAAATAAGCGATAAGATAATTGGCGGAATACAAAAAGTTTATATGCCTTTATTGAAAGGAGCATTAAAACTGAAATTGATGGTTATAGGATCTGCGGTAGTACTGCTTGTTTTAGCCGGTTTTCTTTTTTCCAGAATGGGAGGAGAATTTGTTCCTCAACTTGATGAAGGGGATATCGCCATGCAGGCATTAATAAGACCAGGAAGTTCATTAACAGAGTCCATAGAAGTTTCTAAAAAAATAGAGAACATACTCTTAGAAAACTTTCCTGAAATTAAAACGGTAACGGCTAGGATTGGAGTAGCTGATATTCCCACAGATCCCATGCCAATGGATATTGCCGATATGTACCTAATCCTGGAAAAAGACAAAGACAAATGGGAATCTTCTGAAACTAAGGAAGGGCTTATTGAACAGATCAAGGAAAAACTAAATGAAGATCTTATAGGGGTTAATTTAGTGTTTACGCAACCCGTAGAATTGAGATTTAATGAGTTATTAGAAGGGGTTCGAGAAGATATTGCGGTAAAGTTATATGGTGAAGATTTAGAAGTATTGTCAGAAAAGGTGCAGGAAATGGCTAATATTATCCAAACCGTACCTGGTGCAGGAGATGTGAATGCTGAAAGAACCTCCGGTCTACCACAAATGACAGTTAGATTTAACCGTGATAAAATTGCCCAATACGGACTGGACATTCAGAAAGTTAATGATTATATAAGTACTGCTTTTGCCGGAGGAACGGCCGGGGTGATCTTTGAAGGTGAAAAACGATTCGATTTAGTTGTAAGGTTTGATGAAAACCATAGAAAGAATATTAATGACTTACGAGGAATGTATATCGACCTGCCAGATGGAACCCAGGTACCAATCAAAGAAATAGCAGATATTGAATATGTTCTTGGACCTATGCAAATTTCGAGAGATGACACCTACAGAAGAACCTATGTGGGTGTAAATGCACGGGGAAGGGATGTGGAATCTGTGGTTAACGACATCCAGCAAAAATTAGATGAGGAATTAGAATTGCCACCCGGTTATTATATTACTTATGGAGGGGAGTTCGAAAACCTTCAGAATGCCAAAGATCGATTAGTGATTGTGGTACCGATAGCCTTATTTCTGATTTTCGTGCTTCTGTATTTTGCCTTAAAATCTTTCTCGCAATCTATCATGATCTATATGGCGATACCATTGGCTGCTATCGGAGGTGTTTTTGCCCTTTGGTTAAGAGGTATGCCATTTAGCATTTCCGCAGGTGTAGGCTTCATTGTTCTGTTTGGTGTTGCAGTTTTAAACGGACTGGTACTAATAAATAGATTCAATTCTTTGAAAGAAGAAGGAGTAACCAGTATAAAAGATAGAATTTTTACAGGAACCAAAGAACGAATACGACCTATTATGTTAACAGCAACAACAGATATTTTCGGTTTTTTACCAATGGCATTCTCCACATCTGCAGGTGCAGAAGTTCAACAACCACTTGCTACGGTGGTTATAGGTGGTATGCTTACGGCTACCTTGCTTACGCTGGTTGTATTACCAGTGTTATATACCCTCGTGGAGAGAAGACGTGAGAAGAAGGAACAGAACAATCTAGGTTCTTCCAATACGCGATCTTTAGCTACGATTTTGATAATTGGCTTGATGTTAGGCGGAACCTTTTCCGTAAATGCACAATCTGATGCTGTTTCATCTGAATATCCACAACAGGATACTTTACAGACCATAAGTTTGACAGAAGCCCGCGAAATAGCCATCAAAAACTTTCCTCAGCTAAAAGCCGCCCAGCTTGAAATTGAAAGTGAAGAAGTACTGCGTAAAACCGCTTATGATTTTGGGAATACCCAAATCTTTACTGGAAAAGAAGAGGTAGGAAATGGTTCTGATGGAATCTATACTCAAATTGGTGTTCAACAACAAGGCATAGATGTTTTTGGAATTGCCCCCCGGTTAAAATTGCAAAAAGAAAAGGCGGCCCTTGCTGAAAATGCTTTAGAACTAAATACCTTAGAAGTGGAACGTGAAGTAAGCAGGGCCTGGTCTTCAGTTTATACAAGTAAAAAGAGGTATCAGGTATATAAGAAAATGGATTCAATTTTTGAAGACATTGAAAGAGCTGCACGAATCAGGTATGAAACAGAAGCTACCTCTAAACTGGAATACCTTGCTACCTCCAACCAGGGAAACGAAGTAAAAATACAACTGGAACAAGCTTATCGAAATTACCTGAAATCATTGCAGCGTTTAAACTTATGGTTTGTTAGTGATACGATCTATGATGTACCAGATTTACCCGCTGAAGCATTAGATGAACCTTTAAATTTTCTGACAGAGTCACTCAAAACCCACCCGGCTCTTGAGGTTTCAGAACAGAGAGTTAATGTTGCAAAAGCCTTAACCAGAGAACGGAAATCTGAATTTCTACCAAAATTTCAGGGACAGTATGCCAGGCAGGAAATTAATGGGCAATCGGGTTTCTTCCAATATCAAATAGGAATTCAAATTCCTTTATTCCTTGGACCTGAATTAGGCCGTACCCAGGAAGCACAAGTAAATCGAAAGATTGCAGAGCAAAATTTTTACCAGGATAAACTCGAGCTGGAAACTGCATATAAAAATATGCGGGAAGAATTCATCAAATGGAGAAATTCATGGAATTATTATAAGGATGAAGCGCTTCCCTTGGCTAAAGAGCAACAGGAAGGAACTGTATTGGCATTTAAAGAAGGTGCTATAGATTATGTAACCTTCCTTCAAAATATAAGAGATGCCATTAGAATCGAGGTAAATGCCTGGAGTGCTTTTGATAATTATCTCGAAAGCCGTTATCAACTCGAATATTACCTCGAAAAATCAAACTAAAACTAGAAAGAAAAACGATATGAATAAAAGATCAATAAATATTCTAATGCTCGCCCTATCATTCAGCCTGTTCTTTGGGTGTAAAGAAAATTCTGATACATCAGAAACTACTTCTCACGAAACTGAAGATTCAACTACGAATGAAAAAGAACCTGAAAGAGAAGAAGGCGGGATGCGCTCGGTTTATCTTTCAGAAATGAAATTCAATAGTTTAGGGGTCAAGGTGGACACCTTACCAAATAAAGCATTATCTGGAATAGTAGAAGCAAATGGACAATTAGAGGTTCCTCCTCAATATGAAGCTACCGTTACAGCTGTATTAGGGGGTAATATTAATTCAATAAAAGTTATTGAAGGGGATAAGGTAAATAAAGGTCAGGTACTGGCGTATCTATCCCATCCCAATTTAACTAAAATGCAAACAGATTATATCAATGCCTATAACCGGATGCAGTTCTTGGAAAAAGAATTTGAAAGACAAAAACGTTTGTATGAGGCAGAAGTTGGTTCCGGGAAAACTTTTCAACAAACACAGGCAGATTTTCAGTCGGTAAAGGGAGAGGTGAGTGGTTACGAATCCCAATTAAGGCAGTTAAATTTAGGCGCTTCCCAAATAAGAAACGGCACCCTCTACGAATACGTGCCTATAGTTAGTCCTATTGCTGGCTATATAGAAAAAGTAAAGGTTCAAATTGGCCAATATGTGGAACCTCAAACCAGCATGTTTATGGTGGTAGATAATGAGCATGTTCATGCCGATCTAATGGTTTTCGAAAAAGATATTTATAAGGTGAAGGAAGGTCAAAAGATTTCTTTTAGGCTGGAATCAGTCCCCGGAAGTAATCTCACAGGAAAAATATATTCAGTGGGGAAGCAATTTGAACAAAATCCTAAAGCGGTGCATATTCATGCAGAAATAGATAATAAGGAAGATTACCTCATTCCGGGAATGTATATCAAAGGAAAAATTAGGACAGGAGAACAAACCGTACCTGCTCTACCGGAAGAGGCGGTGATAGAAGAAGAGGGAAATCCTTACATCTTTACGGCACAAAAACATCAGCAAGAGGGTAAAACAGAATGGGAATTAAAACCGGTGCAGGTAAGAACGGGGATCAATGAAGATGGATGGGTAGAAATTAAACTGTTGGAGCCCCTTCCAGAAGGTACTTTAGTTGCGTATAACAATGCCTATTACCTGGTATCTGAAATGCAGAAAAGCCAAACCTCTCATGGTCATTAAATTGAGCTTTAAAAATTTAGATGGATGGGCTCTCTGTAAAATGTTTGTCTTAAATAAAATTCCAGAGGGTTCATCCTTAATAAAGAATTAATAAAAAAGCGATGAAAGAAATAAAAGCATTTATAAAACCAAAACGGGTTCAAAAAGTGATAGAATCCCTTAGTGAAAGTGGATTCAAAAGTATGACACTGTCTCAGGGGGAAGGTACCGGGGCATTTAAAGCAAAAGGCGCGTCGCCTTCTTTGGATTTCCGTGTAACCGACAGTCCGGTGGTAAAGTTGCAACTGGTATGTCAAAATGAAGAAGCACAATCAGCAATAGATATTATCCTTGAGAATGCTAAAACAACTGAACCCGGTGACGGAATCATTTACCTTTCCGATATTGAAGATGCCTTCCGAATTAAAACTGGAGAATCTTTGAAACGATCTGGATTAAAAAACGATGGAAATGAGTGATATCGAAAAAATTTTAGAGGCACATGAAGTTCGGCCAACAGCCATGCGTATCCTGATCTATAAATTCATGGCTAAAAAAGACAGAGCTGTAACGCTTACCGAAATTGAAAATGCCTTTGGAAAAGCAGATCGGGCTACATTATCTCGAACAATCCGCACATTTGAAGCAAAGGATATTGTACATCAAATAGATGATGGTACAGGGATACCAAAATATGCGCTCTGTGAAAGTGATTGTAATTGCGAAGTAGAACAGGACTTACACATCCACTTTCACTGTAATAATTGTGATGAAACTGTTTGTTTGACCGATCATAAAATTCCGCATATAAACCTACCAGAGGGATATATGGCAGAAAATGTAAACCTGGTAGTAAAGGGAATATGTGAGAAATGTAGTGGCGATTAATTATACTTTGTTGTTTCTCCAATAAAGTTCAGCAAATAAACTTACCGGATAAATATGAAATAACCGGTGTAAATTTGGTATTAAAAGGATGTGTGTAAAATATATAAAAGCAAATATTTTAAATTACAGCAAAGATCGATCTCTCATAAAAATTTAAAACAATGATACGAATCAAAAATGTCGAAAAAAGCAATTTGATATACGCTTCAATAAGCGGTAAGATCACTAAGGAGGATATTGAGAAAATCCATCCTTTGATACATAATATTGTCAAAAGTGGGGATAAGGTGGATTTCTTTTTCGAACTAATTAACTTTAAAGGTTATGATCTAAAAGGTCTTTGGGCAGATTTGAAAGTTGATACCGCCCATATTTCAGATTATGGAAAAATGGCGTTTGTGGGTGAAAAAGAATGGCAGCAATGGGCTGCTAAAGCCACTGATTTTTTTACAAGCTCGGAAGTTAAATTTTTCGACCTTAATGAAAAGGAAGAAGCTAAAAGATGGATATTAAACCAATAGGGATATGAAAAAGCTACAACTAAAAATTCCGGTATTGTTACCCCAGGTGCCTAATGAAAAAGACACTTGTGTGCAAAGGCTTATTAGGGATTTAGAATCCGAAGAGGGTCTTGAAAAAGTACATATAACAGATGATCAGCAAGACAGGGTGCCGGAACTGTGCTTTCACTATGACCCGGACATTATCTCCATTGACCGAATTCAATCTTTGGCGGAAAATGCAGGGGCAAAAATTACAGAAAAATATGGTCATCTTCTTTTAGAGGTTGAGGGGATTAGACATACCCGCCATGCAAGAACTATAGAAAAGAGTCTGCTAGATATCGAAGGCGTTTTGGAAGCTTCCGCCAATGCCGGAGGAATGATCCGCCTGGAATATGACAAGCGTGAGACCAGTTTTGAAGGGATAAGAGCAAATCTCGAAAAGGAAAACCTACAAGTTAAAAAAAGCTCCTCTGGTCATGAAAATGGTTTTGAATTTACAGAAAAAGCTTCTAAGAAATTAAGTAAACAAGATAAATGGGGCAAAGAACACAGCCATAAAGATAAGAGTGTCCAGAATCCTAAAGAAGCTGATAGCCACGGGGACGGGGAAGAACATTCACACGCCCACGGAGGTATTTTTGGAAAAAATACAGAACTTATATTTGCAATTATTTGTGGTATTTTACTGGGGATAGGATTTGGTTTATCCTTTGTTGATTCAGTTCCCCAATGGGTTAGCCTTGCGCTTTATATTGGAGCCTATTTATTTGGAGGATTTTATACCGCGAAAGAAGCTGTAGAAACTGTAGCCAAAGGTGGTTTTGAAATTGATTTTCTCATGCTGGTCGCAGCTATTGGAGCGGCTATACTAGGGGAATGGGCAGAAGGGGCCTTGTTGTTATTCCTTTTTAGCCTGGGGCATGCCCTGGAGCATTATGCAATGAACAAAGCACGAAAATCTATAGCCGCATTGGCAGAACTAGCGCCAAAAACAGCTTTGCTCAAAAAAGATGGTGAAACGGAAGAAGTTGGTATCGAAAAACTAAATATTGGCGATATCATTGTGGTGAAACCTAATAGTAAAATATCAGCAGATGGAGTAGTGGTAGATGGGAAGAGCAGTGTAAATCAGGCTCCAATAACCGGGGAGAGTGTACCGGTAGATAAAGTTCCCGTAGAAGATGTTGAAAAGGATTACTCAGAGGTAGATGATATCAAAGATGAAAACCGCGTTTTTGCCGGAACTATCAATGGGAACAGTACTTTGGAAATTAAAGTGATCAAAGCAGCTAAAGATTCTACTTTGTCAAGGCTGGTCAAATTGGTTAATGAAGCCCAGACCCAAAAATCACCTACTCAGTTGCTCACCGATAAATTCGAAAAATATTTTGTGCCGTCCGTCCTTATTTTGGTTGGCATTCTTTTATTCGCGTTCTTAGTAATTGACGAGTCATTTAGCGCCAGCTTTTACCGGGCAATGGCGGTACTGGTAGCTGCAAGTCCCTGTGCGTTGGCAATCTCCACTCCAAGTGCCGTATTGAGTGGAGTGGCCAGAGCGGCCCGCGGCGGGGTATTAATCAAAGGGGGACGACCCCTGGAGGATCTGGGAGAATTAACCGCCCTGGCTTTTGATAAAACCGGGACTCTAACGGAAGGAAAGCCAAAACTTACACAAGTAGTACCACTTGGGGAAAATTCAGAAAATGAATTGCTCAAAATAGCAGTAGCCGTGGAAAGTTTGAGTGATCATCCCCTGGCAAAAGCTGTAGTTCGTGATGGAAAGGAGCGCATGGAAGGCGAGGAAATCCCAGATGCCTCCAACCTGGAAGCGGTTTTGGGTAAAGGTATTAAAGCGACTTTAGGAAATGATAAGATTTTTATTGGGAACCTTGATTTATATGAAGAGCTGAATGATCATATTCCATCTGAAGAAATAACTACGAAAGTCCGTGACCTTGAAGGTGGAGGGAATACTACCATGCTAATTCGAAAAAATGAAAAATATATTGGTATTATCGCCTTAATGGATACTCCTCGGGAGGCAGCAAAAAAGACGCTTTCTGAATTGAAAGAAATAGGAATTAAACGAATGATCATGCTTACCGGCGATAACCAAAATGTAGCTGATGCCGTGGCAGAGGAAATAGGCTTGACGGATGCCTGGGGGAGTTTACTGCCAGAGGAAAAAGTGGAAGCAATAAAAAAACTGAAAGAAAAGGAATCTAAGGTAGCAATGGTAGGTGATGGTGTGAACGATGCCCCTGCCATGGCAAATAGCACGGTGGGAATTGCCATGGGAGCTGCTGGTAGCGATGTTGCCCTGGAAACGGCGGATATTGCCCTCATGGCCGATAAGTTGGAAACCCTCCCTTTTGCCATCGGACTGAGTAGAAAGGCAAAGGCTATAATCAAGCAGAACCTTTGGGTAAGTCTGGGAATTGTAGCTTTGCTTATTCCTGCTACCATTTTTGGTTTCGCTAACATAGGAGTGGCGGTAGTTATACACGAAGGTTCCACACTTTTGGTAGTTTTCAACGCTTTAAGACTTTTAGCTTATAAAAAATGAACAAAAGCGTTTTTATAGTCAGTAAAATGGACTGCCCTTCCGAGGAGCAGATGATTAGGATGAAACTGGAATCTTATGAACAGATAAAATATCTGGACTTTGATATTCCCAATCGAAAACTTGAAGTGTATCATCGGGAAGGGATTGAGGCTATTCATTCCTCGCTTTCAGAATTAAAATTAGGCGATAAATTTATAGGATCAGAACAGGCGGAAGTTCCTGTTGGGGAAAACGAAACCAAACAAAAAAATATTCTTTGGTGGGTGTTGGGTATTAATTTTGGGTTTTTTCTTGTTGAAATGATCACCGGCTGGATATCTTCTTCGATGGGCCTTATTGCAGATTCGCTCGATATGCTGGCAGATTCGATCGTATATGCGCTAAGTTTATTTGCAGTAGGTGGTGCCGTTTCAAGAAAAAAGAAGGTCGCGAAATTTAGTGGGTACTTTCAAATGTTACTGGCGACTCTTGGATTTATAGAAGTCTTGCGCAGGTTTTTTATGAGTAGTGAAACTCCCTTATTTCAATGGATGATTATAATTTCTTTTTTAGCACTTGCCGGAAACTTAATCTCATTATGGCTAATCAACAAGGGTAAAAGTAACGAAGTCCACATGCAAGCTAGTGCCATTTTTACTTCAAATGATATTATCGTGAACGGCGGTGTAATTTTGGCGGGAGTTTTGGTTTATTTTTTAGGAAGTAAATGGCCAGATTTGATCATTGGAGGTATTGTCTTCACATTTGTGATGCGTGGGGCGATTAAAATATTGAAGCTTTCACGATGAGAGTAATATAAAAAAAGAACGATAAAAATGAATGTCTGGTTGTGGATAGGCGTTTTAATACTTGCGGCGTGGGCTGCTCATTGGGGGGCTGATCAACTTCTAACCCCCTTAAAAATGCTTCGTAAACAGTGGGGTCTGACGGCTTCTGCCGGAGCCGCTTTTCTTGCAATTGTAACGGCAAGTCCCGAAGTGGCAATAAATATTACTAGCGCCGCCCGTGGTGTATCTGATATCGGGTTGGGAAATTTGCTGGGTTCCAATATAATTTCCATCCCACTCATGGTAACCATTGCCTATTTCGCTTCCAGAAAGAAATTTAAAAACAACAAGGAGCATCAAAAACATTTGGATGCCAACCTGCTGGCTCTAAACAAACGTTCCGTTGCGGTATTATCTATACCCTACCTGGTAATTATCGCTTTAGTGGCTATACTAACACTACCAAAAGCATGGCGGGGATTACAACCTATTGATGGGTGGATAATGCTGGCGGCCTATGCTGCCTTTTTAACGCACGCCATTATAAAAGGCAGGGAAAAGGGCGAAAATGTTGAATGGGATAAAAAGAAGGTATGGTTATCAGTAGCCGGAGCTATGGCTATAGCTTTGGGTGCTTTTTTTATTGTTAAGGCTACGGAAAATATTGTTTCGGTGTTGAACATTTCTGAAATTGTTGGAGGGCTGTTTATTACCGGAATAATGACGACTGCCCCAGAAATATTTAAAACTTGGAGTGTGGTAAAAGGAGGTGAAGTGACCGCGGGAACCACGAGCGTGATTGCAGATAATGCCGTTACCATGACGATAGCATTTTTTCCTTTGGCATTGGTAACAACCCCTATCGAAGATTTTCAATTGTTCTGGGTTAACCTGGCTTTTGTAGGGTTGATGCCACTTTTATATTCATTATTTGTACATCAAAGCAAGGAGCTTCACGGGTTCAGCAAATGCCAAATATTCGTTTTCGATGCGGCGTATATCGTGTATCTATTGACTATGGTCTTTTTTGTTTTAAAACTATTTTAAAAAATGAAGGAGGATTTATTTAAGGATTACCAGGAGAGACTCAATATGCTGGATGAAAAAATTAGAGTAGTAGCATTAAATTATGCGAGGGATTTCTATTTGAACAAAAATTGTTCAAAAGAAGAAGCTATTGAACGTGGAATAACTAAGACTGAAATAGCCAATAGAAGGTTATGATTTTTTAGGATTAAAAGAAATTATGAAATGAACCTTTGAATAATTTAAAACCAGTTTGGATGAGCTCGATCCTGAAATAAAAGAAAAAACACTAGAAATAGCAAAAAAACTGGTTGTTGAAAAAGGCTATTCTAGAGAAAATGCCATAAAACAAGGGATAATGAAAGCCGAAGAATGGTTTTATGAGTAATTTCAAATTCTAATTCAGCTTTTCTTTTCCTTAAAGGCCTTACAAATATTACGTACCTCCCTATATATTTTTATATAATTTTTATTGATTTCCTCATCTGAAAAGAATTGCCCTCCTTCAGGCAGTTCCCTTTCAATTAGCTGCTGCTTAAAATGTACTTTTTTATCCTTCCCATCGGCGTATGTGATAAACTCGCCTTGTTTTAAACCAAAAAACACATTCGCTCTTACTTTGTAAATTTCTTTTTCGCCCGTTGATATTTTAGTATCGAAATCTAAACCGGTACCCCGCATTACTGTTTTTGTTTCATCCTTAATAATTTCGAAAAAGCGTTCATAAAACCTTGCAGTGTCTGGATCATTAACTTTTCCGAAGAATTGATAAGATAGATTGCTTAAAATAGCCTTACTGGCTTTGTCTCCATACATCATATCATTCTGAATCTTATCCTGCATCACATAAACGGTTGCTATATCATAGCTTCTAAGAGTGGCTGGAATACGATGCATATTTAATAACCTTATAGTTGGCGCTTCTTCAATAAGTAGGAAAGATGATTTGGAATGCCTCACGCTCATTTGTTTTACAATAGTATGCATTACCGTAGCGATCACCGGGGAATAGGAGGAATCGTATTTGGGATTATTTACAAGCGAGATTACCACCGGGTTATCTTTATTATTAATATTTAGCGGAATATCATCTGCAGCCAACGCCATAAAAATCCGTTTACTGCTAATTTTCATCAAAGCTGTTGAAAGGGTACTCTTTACCCCCGCAGTTTGTTTTTCGGAATCTTTACCGCTTATAAAAGCATCTGCAAATGCCCGTGAAGTTTGGTTTGATTTTAAAAAACCAATAAGCTCATCGGTGTCCAAATATTGATAAATCGCAATGAGGTGAGGGAGGGTACAAAATTTCGGAAATGAAACCTTTAGTTTCCAAATTAAACCGGAGATTAGTCCTTGCGCAGCATCATTAAAAAATTTTCCTACGCCTACCGCACCCGATTCTTTTTGTTCCAATAGGTTCTCAATCAAGACACGAGAAACCTCATTAATATCTTCTTCATTCTCCATATACCGCGGTGCAATAGGATT
>NZ_FOOH01000005.1 GCF_900113135.1 Salegentibacter agarivorans
TTTAATGCGTCATTAATGGCATCAATGGTTTTGGCTACTTCAGCCGGATCGATAGCCTCAAAATCAGGTTCATTGGGAAGCATTTGTTCCTGGTCATAAACCTGTTCCACATAAAACCATAGTTCCCGAAGCTGTTTCTGATACGCTCCTTGCTGTTCTTGATCGATTTGCCCCATACAAAAGTAAAGCGATTGGCATTGGCCTCTATCTTAGTGCCATCCACAAAGAGTTCCTTTAAGGACAGTACACCCTGGTCGGCCAATAAAAGAACCACCTGATTGAAAATATTTTTAAACTTCCCTTTTAAGCGTTTTCCTCTAAAATCATTGATGGTATTATGATCAGGTTTACTTTGACCACTGAGCCACATAAAATGAATGTTCTCCAGAAGAGCCTGTTCAATCTTACGAGAGGAATACATATTGCGCAGGTACGCATAGATGATCACCTTAAGAAGCATCCGAGGATGGTAACTGGAAGTACCACCTCCTTTGTAACTTCGCTCCAGGTCAGCGATGTCGATTTGATCAATAATCGTATTGACGATTCTAACGGGATGATTTACAGGAACCAAATCATCATAACTGGGAGGTAAAAGACTTAACTGCGACTGGTTATAGGTCTTAAATACAACTTTAGCTTTCATTACATGAAAATAATAAAAACCTCAAAATAATCCAACAAGAAAGGCTGCCTTTTCAGACAGCCTCTTTATTTATAAGAACAAAAGAATTACTATTGTTCATTAATATTTGGGTTATTTTGAATTTCACTTAAAGGAATTTCAAAAGTTAACCTGTCATCATTATAAGGAATTTCTGCACCAGCATCTGTAAGGTGATTTGATGCCCTTGTAATAGTTGCCTTATTACGTTTCATCGCCAGGTAAGACTTCCCTTCTCCCCAAAGTTCGATACGAGTTTGAAGATAAACTTCATCTTCTAAAGCCTGTCCAGAAAGACCATCTAAATAAGAAGTATCATCCATTCTTTCAGAAAGTAATGTAGTAAGCGCATTTTTAGCGCTTTCTTCATCACCATTCTTTGCAGCCGCTTCAGCATGAAGTAAGTACATTTCTTCTATTCTCATATAAACATAATCGGTATCAATATAACGTTGCCCTCCTAATGTTCTTCCTGTAGCATAGAATTTGTTAATTGGCAATGGGTGATTTTCACCAAAACCATCTACAACCTGAAATTGATTCTTACGAACGTCATTATCAGGGATAGCATTATAAAGACCTAAATCTATAGATTTAGGATCACCAACATATGCATAGCTATAGGTGAAAATATCAAATTGACCCCACCAGGAAATTAAGTTAAGACCCTGGTCACTTGTCAGGTCTACACCCCACATCCAGCTATTGTTATTTACCGTATTCAAGCCACCTCCACCGGTTCCGGTTTCCATATCATAAACAACTTCTTCAGCAGAAAGAATAGAATGACCACTGGTGTTAATTACATCTTCGGTAATAGTTTGAACTTCTTCATACTCACCCATAGCTCCATATACATAAGCTAATAATCCCTGAGCAACAGCTTTATCAACTTCCTGAAGAGCAGCAACAGATGATCCATCAAGCAATTCTATAGCCTGATTCAAATCTGAAATCATTAAGTCAAAAACTTCAGAAGTCGGGCTTAATCCTTTAGCTTCTGTTACAGGTTCAGTATAAATTGGCAAAATAGGTTGAGCAGGATCATATTCTTCTGCAAAAAATTGCGACAAATAGAAATATGCGTAAGCTCTCATTGCTTTTGCCTGACCAAGGTATAATTTACCTGCATCAGATTCTGGCATAGCATCATTACCACCTAAACCATCAATTACGTTATTGGCAGCAAATACAATTCTATAGTAATATCTCCAAACCTGGTAATTATCCTGGATAGTATAATCCTGGGTTACCTGCATACGTGAAATATCAGAATACCAGCCGTAAGTTAAACCGGCTAATACTACATCTGAAGAAAGCATATCAGAATACAAATCGTAACCTTTTTGACCGTAATCGTCATGACCGGTTGTTCCACCTGTTCCTGTTTCATACATTGTTGCATAGATACCAGATACGTTCGCAGCTTGAAGGCCGGGATTAGCTTCTGAATATTCAGCAATTTGTGAGCTGGAAACGAACTCTGTTGGCTCAGTATCCAAAAATTCCTCGCTACAACCAACCATAGTAAGCGCGGCCGCTGCAAGTCCTAAATAATATTTAAATTTCATTTTCATAATATTTTTTAAAAATTAATTCTAACTCCTCCGGTAACGGTAGATAGCGGAGAATACCTATATGTATCGGAAGAACCGGCAATATGAGTAGATGGGTTAAACCCATCACGTTCTGACATTAAAAATAAGTTATCACCTGAGACAAATAAAGACAAGGAGTTAACACCTATACTCTCTGTAAAACTTTGTGGCACAGAATAACCCAGTCTAACATTGTTCAAGGCAAGAAAATCGGCCTTGGTAATAAATCTCGTAGATTGAGCATTAGTATTCGGATCATAATCGTTAGACAAACGAGGAACGTTTGTTATATCTCCTGGCTGTTGCCATCTATCAAGAATATCTGTATGCCAGTTATTCCCACCTACAACATCATTATTCATTAAGGTTGCGTAAGCACCATCGTAAGAGTAACCTCCAATTTGGTACAAGAACTGAGCACTTAAACTAAATCCTTTATATCCAGCCGCGAGGTTAAATGCACCACGTACATCTGGGATAGCAGACTCTCCTGTAAAATATTGAGTTGCTTCAGCATAGTTTTTAGTGGTTCCTTCCGCTAGATCACCTCTACTAACATCTGGAGTAGTTGCCAGATAATCTGTAAGGTTTGTAACCTGCTCTCCAGGCTGGAACGCACCATCTCCGTTAGCATCGTTATAAAACACCCTCCACTGAGACTGCCCGTCTTCAGGATCTACTCCTACAAAATCTCTTGTGTAAAAATCATAAATTGATTTTCCTTCAGCTCTACCATAGATTCCTTGTTGGTCCAGTACTTTTGGTTCACCGGTTTCAGGAGCTATAGGCATAGTTAAAAGTTCGTTTTTAATAATCTCACCATTTAAAGTAACATCAAAATATGCATCTTGAGTACTAATGATATGAGCAGTTAGATCAAATTCGAAACCAGCGTTAAGCAACTCCCCATCGTTAACATCAATAATAGCAACACCGGTTGATGGCGCAACTCTTCTTTCGAATAATAAGTTATCAGTATTCTTTCTATAATAATCAAAAGTTGCGTCTAACCAGGTACCAAATCTAAATTCTAATCCAGCTTGCATCATTGTAGATGTTTCCCAGGTCAGATCTGGATTCCCTAAAGTATTAAAAGAGAAAGATGGCATACCATTTAAAGAACCAATATCAAAACGGTTATAGCCAGGATAAAAACCTACACCTGCCTGCTCTCCTTGAGTACCATAACTTGCTTTTAATTTCAGGAAGTCAAAAACGCTTTGATCCTGCAAAAAGCTTTCGTTTGAAAGTACCCAGGCCCCACTCACAGAGCCAAAAGTATCCCATTTTTCCTGAACGAATCTTGAAGATCCATCTCTACGAACACTTCCTGAAAGGAAATAAGTATCATCGAAGTTATACTGAAGCTGGCCAAAATAACTCTCCAAGGTATAATCCTCAGTATAAGATCCCGGAGGAGAGCTTACCACAACAGCGTTGTTCCACTCGGTCCCATTAGGATTAATTAACTGGTTTTTATTACCGAATAAAAACTGACGTTCCCAGGAGTTACTCTCATGTGCTGCCAAAGCATTAAAACTATGACCACCAAAATCCTTCTGGAATCTTAACAGCTGTAAGAAGTTATAGGTAAATAACTCGGTTTTAGTCTTATAAATAGAACCACCCTGGCTGGCACTTGGTCCATAAAAAGGATTTTGCAAGCTATTATAGCTACTATTATAATACTGTGCACCAAAAGTAGTTTCAAAACTTAACCAATCTGTAATATCTGCTGTAAGATTAGCGCTTGTGTTAAGATCATGTCTCATCGTATTGCTTCCGCTATATTTGGCATCTGCAATAGAGTTAGTTAAACCTCCAAAGCCACGTCCTTCCCCGTAGTCATACTGACTACCTCCATAAATAGGCTCAGGAATACGATTACCCTCAGCATCTCTTGTAAATAAAGGATAAATTGGAGGAATATTATCTACAAACCAAAATATACTACCGGAATCTTCAGATTGACCATTATTATTAGTTTCTGAAAGCGAGTAGCCCATATTCATAGAGCCAGACAACCAATCTTTTACCTGGTGCGTCAAGTTTAAACGCCCGGTATATCTTTCAAAATCTGAATCAATAATGTAGCCCACATCCTTTAAATATCCAAAGGAAGAATAATAAGTTGTTTTTTCACTACCTCCACTAATCTTTAAATTAGCTTCATTTCTAATAGAGGATTGAAA
Source organism: Salegentibacter agarivorans (assembly GCF_900113135.1). Lineage (GTDB taxonomy): Bacteria > Bacteroidota > Bacteroidia > Flavobacteriales > Flavobacteriaceae > Salegentibacter > Salegentibacter agarivorans. The sequence goes on from NZ_FOOH01000005.1 coordinate 4,455, forward strand.
ACCATAATCTTCCCAATCTTCTGGGTTATATCGTCTGGAAACACCGTCACGTACCATTCTAGTATCTGGGTTTATCAATTCCCCTCCATCGGCTACGTTCCACATATTATAACGAGGATCTAAACCGCTATCGCCAAAAAGATTTTCGTTAGCATAAGCAGTAGGATCTTCAGCACCGCTAGCCACTCCTTCATTATAGATACCTTCCCATCCTAAAGCGATATACTGCTCCGGTGAATTAAGTGTATTATATCTAGGTAACAACGCAAAGTTTACACCTGTTTTGGTAGAAACTTCAATATTAGATTGGCCTGCTCTACCTGTTTTCGTGTTTATTACTATCACCCCATTCGCACCACGAGACCCATAAATAGCGGTTGCTGCAGCATCTTTAAGGATGGTAGTAGATTCGATATCCTCAGGGTTAATTGAGTTAAGATTAAAGGTATCAGACTCACCTTCCAAAGCAGATGGTGATGAAGAGGTAAAAGGAACCCCATCAACTACGTATAAGGGATCTGTATTTCCATTTACCGAACCAATACCACGGATCCTAACTTTTGCTGATGATCCAGGCTGCCCGGAATTGTTAATTACCCTTACCCCAGCAGATTCTCCGGCTAAAGCCTGAGAAACGTTAGAAACGTTCTTCCTGTTTAACAACTCTCCATCTACAACTTTAGCTGTACCTGTAAAAGATTCTCTCGTAGATGTACCATATCCTACAACCACCACTTCATCAAGGGAACCGGCATCCACTCTTAAAACAACATCAATTACTTCTGAAGTTTCAACGAGCAATTCTTCAGTTCCAAAACCAACATAACTAAACACTAAAGTTTCACCTCTTGAGGTTGAAACAGAGTATTGACCGTCAAAATCGGTTTGGTCTCCTGTATTGGTCCCTTTCACAATTACGTTCACCCCGGGGAGAGGTAAACCATCTTCATCGACAACCGTTCCGGTCACCGTCATTTCCTGTGCAAAAGTAAATTGCACTACGAACGCTAACAGTAGCGTAAGAATTCCATGTAATTTGTTTTTCATTATTATTTAAATTTGAATTAGCCTACGCCAAAAATCATAATAAATTCTTAATAAACCAAATGATTTTTTAATTGAATTATCATTCCGATTATCAGAACATCCTTAAAAGATATAAAATATAGCCGGTTTTGAAGGTTATTTTTTTACGAATACTGCAAAATCTCATTAATATAGTGGTTTTTAACAAAGTGAAACTTTATGAGGATTTTAATACAAAAAAGACAATAACATAGTTTTTTATACGTTTGCGCGACCTATTTTATTCTCTACCCTATATTATATACGAACAAAAAGAAGTAATAGTTTTGTTTATACCCGAAAATCTTACAATTTTTGCACTACCATGTTAAAGATGTTCAATCTCCCCTGTCAAATAGCCGGCACCGATGAAGCCGGGCGCGGTTGCCTTGCGGGGCCGGTAACTGCTGCAGCTGTTATTTTACCCAAAAAATTTAAAAATAAGTTACTAAACGACTCTAAACAAATTAAGTTAGACGATCGTAATAAACTAAAAGAAATTATTATGAGTGAGGCTATTACTTATGGGGTAGCCCACGTATATATGGAAGAAATTGATGAAATCAATATTTTAAATGCTTCCATTCTGGCTATGCATAGAGCCATAGATCAACTAAGCTGCGAACCTGAGCATATTATAGTAGACGGGAATAAGTTTAAACCTTATCGCAATATTGCCTATGATTGTATTATAAAGGGAGATGGGAAATTCTTGAGCATTGCTGCAGCTTCTATTTTAGCAAAAACTGCCCGGGACGAATTTATGCAAAAGGTACATCATGAATTCCCAATGTATAACTGGCAACAAAATAAAGGTTACCCTACAAAAGAACATCGCCAGGCAATAAGGAAGTTTGGCAGTACGCCATATCACAGGAAAAGCTTCAAACTTTTACCCGAACAATTAAAACTTACCCTATAACTTCTATATTTGTTGAAATTCTTAGTTTTTATGAAGAAAATTCTCTTCAAATTTTTATTGGTTTTCTTTCTTATTTCCTGTCAAAACCAGGAAAAAAATATTGCTGTTTATAAGTTTATTCCAAAGGATGCTGCTGTAATTATCCAAACTCCTAACCTTAAAAATCTTCAGCAGGATTTAGAAAATTTTAGCTTTTTTAATGGAAATAAATTGACTGCTAAGAATTATCTGAAAAAGGAATTAGGATATTTGAAACACGCCGATACGCTTACCTCGGCCATAATCGCGTTTTCAATCTCTGAAAACGAGAAATTGACCTATTCTTTAATATTTAAAGACAAACCAAAATTTCAATTAGATTCTATCAAAAATAAATCGTTAGAAAGTATTAAAACAGAAGGCATTGACTATCAAAAAATGGTTTTGGAAGATAATACCTTTTTTATTTCAACAGGTAATGCTCCTTTTATAGCTTCAAATTCTGAAGAAAATCTGATACAAATTCTAGGTAAAGATAAATTACTAAAAACCGAAGAATTTCAAAGAGTATATTCGGCTATAGATCTTAAGAAGACTTCTATAATCTTTAATCATCAAAATTTTAAAGTTTTTCAGCAAAATTTATTTCCAAATTTAGCGCTGCAAAATGTAGAAAATTATGCGCCGTGGAGTGCAATAGATCTTGATATAGAAAATAAAGGCATTTCTTTTAACGGACTTAGCATTGCGGCAAAATCTTCTAATCTGCATAAGATTTTTCAAAATTCAGGAACAGTTTCTCAAGAATTTGCTTCCATAATTCCTGAAAATGCGCTTGGTTTTACTGCCCTGGCTTATAAAAATCCTAAAATATTTCTTCAGAATTTAAAAACCTTTAGAGGCGATTCCACTTCCAATCCTATTGATGAAATTATTCTAAAAAGCCAGGAAGCAGGAATTATTTACACTGAAGAAAACACCCTTTTTGGAATAAAAACCCTGGTAGATATTGAAGCAACCGACTTAATATCAGGTTATGCCGAGTTGGAAGAAAATTATCGTGATTTTCCCATATATAAAGTTTCCCAGCCAGAAATGTTTGAGACAATTTTTAGCCCGATATTTATTTCTAAAAAGAACAATTTTGCCCTTGCAATTGATGAATATCTAATCTTCGCAAATTCAATACCTCAACTGCGTGAATTAATTGCCAATTATGTAAACGAGAATACACTGGCGCATCAATCTTATTATAAAAACAGTCAGCAAAAACTTGCTATGGAATCTTCTATTCTCATAGTTGGAAAAACCGAGAAATTAAAAACTAAACTGGCCGAGGTGGTAGTCAACGAATTAAGCGAAGAAATGAGCAATTTGGATTTCGGCGATTATAAACTGGCGATTTTACAATTGGTAGAAGAAGGCGATTTTGCCCATATTCACGGTACTTTCGAGACGCAAAACAACGAAAGTAATTCAAACACCAAAACAGAAGAAATCCTTTCGGTAAGCCTGGATGCTGAATTACTAAACCAACCGGTTTTGGTAAAAAATCATTTAAATAATCAAATGGATATCGCGGTTCAGGATATTAATAATACGCTCTATCTAATTTCTAATAAAGGCACGATTTTCTGGAAGAAAAAATTAAGCGGGCCTATCCTAGGTGAAATTAAACAGGTAGATCTTTTTAAAAATGGAAGATTTCAGCTCGCTTTTGCAACTCCCTATTCTATTGAGGTTTTAGACCGAAACGGAAATACCGTAAAACCTTTTCCATTAGAATTTAAAGATGAAATTACACAACCTTTGTCTCTATTTGATTATGATAATAACCGAAAATATCGCTTTTTGATTACTCAAAATGATGAAGTGTTTATGTATGATAAAAACGGAAAAAGTGTAAAAGGATTTGATTTTAGAAGAACCAATTCTGAAATTTTAAAAGCACCAAAACATTTGAGAATTCAGAATAAAGATTATATCGTTTTTCCTGAAAAATCTGGCAAACTAAATATTTTGAGTCGGCAGGGAGAACATCGGGTAAACGTAAAAGAAAATATAGATTTTTCAGATAACCAATGGTATGAATTTGAAAACGATTTTGTTTCAACCAGTGCTGAAGGTAATCTGGTTAAAGTTACACAATCCGGAGAGGTAACTACTCAAAATGCCAATTTCAGCGAAAACCATAAGATTTCAGCAAGACCAAATTTATTGGTTAGCCTTTCAGAAAATATTTTGAAAATCAGGGAGAAAGAATTAAACCTTGATTACGGACTTTACACTGAACCGGAAATCCATTACGTAAACGACAAGTATTACATCAGCTTAACCGATTTACAAACCCAAAAAGTTTACATCTTTGATAGCAACGCAGAATTGCTTGCCGGCCTTCCGGTTTATGGGACTTCAAAAATCAATTTAAACAATGCCGATATCGATAACCGCCCGGAATTTGCAGTAAAAGGTGGGGAGAAAGAAGTTTTGTTGTATAAACTCTAATTAAATTCTGCTTCAAACAATTCCGCAAAATGCTTCAAAACTTTTTCCTGAACTTCAGCAAGAGAAACTTCCCTCTTCCCGATTTCCACATTTAAAGAAGTGACTGCTTTCCCTTCAATTCCGCAAGGAATAATATGGTCGAAATATCCTAAATCAGCATTTACATTTAACGCAAATCCGTGCATAGTGACCCAGCGACTGGCACGAACGCCCATTGCGCAAATCTTCCTGGCAAATGGTGTTCCCACATCCAGCCAAACCCCGGTTTCACCCGGACTCCGTTCGGCCTTTAAGCCATAATCTTTTAAAGTGAGAATAATACATTCTTCCAGGAAACGCAGGTATTTATGTATATCGGTAAAGAAATTATCAAGGTCTAGAATGGGATAACCAACCAATTGCCCCGGCCCGTGGTAAGTTATATCACCACCACGGTTAATTTTATAATATTTAGCTTGCCTTTTTTCAAGTTCGGTTTCAGAAATAAGCAGATTTTTAATATCACCACTTTTACCCAAAGTATAAACGTGCGGATGCTCTACCATTAAAAGGTAATTAGGCGTAATTTCGTTTAAATTTTGTCTTCGGTTTTTAATTTTAAGATCAAGAATTTCCTTAAAAAGACTTTCCTGGTAATCCCAGGTTTCTTTATAATCCTTATATCCTAATTTCTGTAAATTTATCTGCTTGTTCATACGCCTTTTCTCGGATTATTCAGAATAATAAGTGCCGCGATCACTCCCGGAATCCAACCTAAAATAGTAAGGATTAGTACAATTAAAATAGATCCACAACCCCTATCGTAAACCGCAAGGGGTGGGAATAGAACCGAAAGAATTACCCGCCAAACACTCATATTATCTAAAACTTTTATCAAGTATGTTGCAAAGATAAGATTATAAATACAGAAACTTATTTGATAAAGAACTGCATTTTTATCTTCCAAATATTATCAAAAATTCAGGATTATATCGCATTGGTTGGTAGCCACATAGTCACTATATTTGCACTCGTTTTGCCAAAGCAAGCAATTAATTTAAATACGAGTATGCAATTATCTGAACAGGAAATAGTAAGAAGAGAAAAGCTTTCTGCACTGAGAAAAGCTGGTATTAACCCCTATCCGGCAGATTTATTCCCGGTAAAGGACACCAGCAAGGGAATAAAGGAGAATTTTGAAGATGGAAAAAAAGTGGTTTTGGCCGGCAGGTTAATGTCCCGCCGTATCCAGGGAAAAGCTTCTTTTGCCGAAATACAGGATTCTAAAGGTAAAATCCAGGTTTATTTTAACCGCGACGAGATTTGTCTCGGGGAAGATAAAAGCAAGTATAACGATGTATATAAAAAATTGCTGGATATAGGCGATTTTATAGGAATTGAAGGCGAACTTTTTAAAACCCAGGTTGGGGAAATGACTGTGATGGTTAAAGATTTCATTTTGCTAAGCAAATCTATTCGCCCCTTACCACTTCCAAAAACAGATAAAGACGGAAACACTTACGACGGATTTACCGATCCCGAGCACCGTTATCGCCAGCGTTATGCCGATTTGGCCGTGAATCCAAAGGTTAAGGAAATCTTTGTAAAGCGTACCAAGTTGTTCAACGCTATGCGAAATTTCTTTAATGAAAGAGAATATTTTGAGGTAGAAACGCCAATTTTACAATCTATTCCCGGTGGTGCTGCTGCACGACCATTTGTTACCCATCACAATGCGTTAGATATTCCGCTTTATTTAAGAATTGCCAATGAATTATATCTTAAAAGGTTAATTGTAGGTGGATTTGATGGCGTTTACGAATTCTCAAAAAACTTCAGAAATGAAGGAATGGATAGAACGCATAATCCAGAATTTACGGCGATGGAAATCTATGTAGCCTACAAAGACTACAACTGGATGATGGAATTTACAGAAACTTTGCTGGAGCATTGTGCAATTGCAGTAAATAATACTACGGAAGCAGTTTTTGGCCAGCATAAAATAGATTTTAAAGCGCCTTACAAACGTGTTACCATGACCGATTCCATTAAAGAATTCACCGGATTCGATATTACCGGAAAATCTGAAGCTGAAATTAGAAAAGCAGCTGAAGATATGGGAATTGAAGTTGATGAGACGATGGGGAAAGGAAAACTCATAGACGAGATTTTTGGTGAAAAATGTGAAGGAAATTATATTCAACCAACCTTTATTACCGATTATCCGAAGGAAATGAGTCCGCTTTGTAAAGAGCACCGCGAAAACCCTGAATTAACTGAACGTTTTGAACTAATGGTTTGTGGAAAAGAAATCGCAAATGCATATTCTGAATTAAATGATCCTATAGACCAACGTGAGCGTTTTGAAGAGCAGCTAAAACTGGCCAAAAAAGGAGACGATGAGGCTACAGAATTTATAGACCAGGATTTCTTAAGAGCTTTAGAATACGGAATGCCTCCAACATCGGGATTAGGAATTGGGATGGATCGTTTAATTATGTTCTTAACCAATAATCAATCAATCCAAGAAGTATTATTCTTCCCACAAATGAAACCTGAACGAAAAGCTGTTGAACTTAGCGAAGACGAAAAAGCGGTATTTCAGCTATTAAAAAGTGATGAAATTCAGGAGTTGGAAACTATAAAAACAAAATCTGGTTTAAGTAATAAAAAATGGGACAAAACCCTTAAATCACTTAGAAAACATAAGATGATAGATGTTTTTAAAGATGATGAAACTATGAAGATAAAAGCAGTTTAAAATTCAGAAACCTTTTCCAGTTTAGATAAACAACAGTTAAAATAAGACTTTTTAACTTCACTTTTTAAACCTTTTTAAGATAAATTAGTCAAAAGATCACCAAATGGTGGTCTTTTTTCGTTTTTTAGCCTTCGCTAAAGAAAATTTATCACTTCCATTTAATCACACAAACCAAAATTAAACTTTATGACCAAACGATTTACGCATAAGCTCTTTTTAGTAGCCTTATCGGTATCGGTTTCCAGTTGCGCGGTATTTCAGCCCAATAAATCTTCGGCTGATGCCTCCAAAGAAGAAGCCTCAAAAAAGAAGGGAGACTTAGAACCTTACACCAAGGTAATTACTAAAGACGCTAAAAGCGACGAAGGCTTATTTACTGTACACCGGGTAGACGATAAATATTTCTACGAAATTCCAGATAGTCTTTTTAACCGGGAAATGCTTACGGTAACAAGAATTGCAAAGACAGCTACCGGAATTGGTTTTGGGGGCGGAAAGCAAAATACCCAGGTTCACCGCTGGCAGAAAAAAGACGGCCACGTTCTTTTAAGAGTTGTTTCTCACGAAATCTACGCAGCAGATTCACTTCCGGTTCATGAGGCGGTGGTAAACTCTAATTTTGAGCCTGTTTTACAACGTTTTCCTATAAAAACTGTAGGGAAAGATTCCGTAAATAAAACAACCGTAATTGAGGTAACCGATCTTTATACCAAAGATGTTCAGGCGCTGGGTTTAAGAGACGGCACAAGAAAACAATATAAGGTTTCGCGTTTAGATGATAGCCGTTCTTATATAGATACTATTCGTAGCTATCCTGAAAATATTGAGGTTAGACACGTAAAAACCTATAATGCAGGCGAACCGCCTTCAAATGCAAGTACTGGTTCTATCTCTTTAGAATTTAGTAATTCTATGATTTTGCTTCCAAAAGAACCAATGAAACGTCGTTATTTCGATCAGCGTGTTGGTTGGTTTGCCCGCGGACAAACAGATTATGGGCTTGATGCTCAAAAAAGTAAAGAAGTAAAATATCTTGACCGCTGGAGACTTGAAGTTAAAGAAGAAGACAAAGAAAAGTTTGAAAACGGCGAATTGGTAGAACCAAAAGAGCCAATAGTATATTATGTAGATCGCGCCACTCCAAAGCAGTGGATTCCCTATATAAAGCAAGGTATTGAAGACTGGCAGGTAGCTTTTGAAGCTGCAGGATTTAAAAATGCAATTATTGCTAAAGACCCTCCAACTAAAGAAGAAGACCCGGATTGGAGCCCGGAAGATGTACGCTATTCTGTAGTTCGTTACCTGGCTTCTCCAATTCCAAACGCGAACGGGCCTCACGTTAGTGACCCACGTTCTGGAGAGATCCTGGAATCAGATATCAACTGGTATCACAACGTAATGACCCTGCTTAGAAACTGGTTCTTTGTACAAACTGCGGCAATTAACGAAGACGCTCGTAGTGTAGAATTTGAAGACGAAGTAATGGGTCGTTTAATTCGGTTTGTTTCTTCTCACGAGGTTGGGCACACTTTAGGTCTTCCGCATAATATGGGAAGTAGTGTTGCTTACGCCGTAGAAGATCTTCGTGATCCAGAATTTACTGCTGAATATGGAACTGCACCTTCCATAATGGATTATGCACGTTTCAATTATATCGCCCAGCCAGAAGATGGAGATGTGGCTTTAATGCCAGATATTGGACCATATGATAAATATGCTATAGAATGGGGATACCGACCAATTTTAGATAAATCTGCAGAAGAAGAAAAGGAAATTCTTGATGAATGGATTCTTGAAAAAGCAGGTGATCCTTTATATCGCTTCGGAAGTCAGCAAAGTGGTGGAGTTATAGACCCGAGTTCTCAAACTGAAGATCTTGGTGACGATGCAGTTTTGGCCAGTGAATACGGAATTAAAAACCTGAAGCGCATAATGCCAAAATTGATCGAGTGGACTGCCGAAGACGGTAAAAACTACGATGATCTTGACGATATGTACGGCCAGATATTAAGTCAGTTTAACCGTTATATGGGGCACGTTACGGCTAATATTGGTGGAGTTTATGAATATTATAAAACTTACGACCAGGAAGGTGCCGTTTACTCTCATGTAGATGCAGCTCATCAAAAGAAGGCGATGAATTTCTTGCACAAACAACTTTTTGAAACTCCAGAATGGTTAATAGACCAGGAAATTTTTAATAAGATTGAATTTGACGGACAGGTTGAACGCATTAGAAATATGCAGGAACGTAGCCTTAATAATCTACTGGACTTCGGAAGAATGGCGCGTTTAATGGAAAATGAAGAAATAAACGGCAACGAAGCTTACGGTCTTATAGATATGATGACTGATGTAAGAACCGGAATTTGGAGCGAACTTTCTTCGGGACAAAAGATAGACCGGTACCGCAGAAATCTTCAGCGTGCTTATATTGAGCGTATGGAGCATTTAATGACTGAAGAGCAGAGCGAAATTCCTTCAAGATACAGAAGCTGGATTAGCCGAAGCAATATAGATGTTGCTCAAAGCGATATTCGTCCTGTAGTAAGAGGAGAGCTTAAAACGCTTCAAAGTCAAATTAGAAGAGCAGCTAACCGTGGAGACCGTTTAACAAGGTACCACCTTCAGGATGCTTTAGAAAGAATAGATTTAATTCTAAACCCAATAAAATAACCTCAACATTTTTTTGGATTAATTAGTTTGGAAGCCACCGTCCCTACACGGTGGTTTTTTTTATAAATAAATTAAACCTTTTTTAAATTCTATAGTCTTACTATTAAAGCCACTTAAATTGCTATGAAAAAGAATTTTTTGATTTAATTATCAAAAAGTGAAAAGTGAGTTTTTAGATTAGTTAGTTTAGTTTGTTTGAATTGAGAGCAGTATCGGGAAAAATCGAAAATCTAAATTTTATGATACCCATGTAAAATTTACCTCCTTTCTGCTCTCTTTTTTATTTAAAGTAAAAACTTAGCAATAAGTCCACCCGCAAGCCATAGGTAGCATACAAAAGCAATATATTTTAAGCTCGTTTCCAATAACTGACTTTTAGGTGCCATTTCCTTCATATGCATCACATCTTTTCGCTTAAAAAATCCTAGATAAATTAGCACCCCAGAAATTGCTAAAAAGAGCATATTCAGCCAAAAAGTATAATCTATTTTAAAATGTTCGGCATCGGTAATTTTTACTGAAGAAGGATCTGGTAATAAATTAAATAGATTAAACCCGTAATGCAATAATAGAGAAGTACCAATTAGTGCGGTAAAAAGAAGGAAAAGTATAAAGAAAGACATTTTCCAGCCATAATATTTGGCATTAATTCTCAAGACCGGGAAGACTACCAAATCGCTAAAAATAAAAGCCATTACCCCGGCAAAACTTACTCCTTTTCCAAAGAGCAAAGCTGCCAAAGGAATATTCCCCATAGAACCTATAAAGGTTAAAAATGCGGCAATTGGGCCAACAATTATATGCTCAAGAATAGTGAAAAAGCCGAAATCTGTGTTTCCATTTCCGGTATTTATAAATAAAGTTTGAAAAAAGGAATCGGGAACAAAAGCTGCGACAACCCCGGCAATAGTAAAACCTAAAGTCACATCTTTCCAAACCATTTTCCACTCCATAGCATACTGTCTGGACACTTTAGCCCAACCGGTTTCTGACTTTATCTTTTTCTTCCAGGATTTTTCGGAATCTTCATCATCTTCATCTTTTTCGTCCAGGCGTTCGCGTGCCTTTTGTATTAATTTCTTCGGATTAATTAGCCTAATGAGTATCCAGCTGATAAGGATTAGCAATATTCCACCAACATATTCACCTACCACAAATTGCCAACCCAAAAAGATAGCAATTAAGATTCCTAACTCAATAACAAGGTTAGTAGAAGCCAGTAAGAAAGCAATTGAAGAAGAAAAACTGGCTCCTTTTTTAAACAAGCTTTTAGTTGAAGCTAAAGCAGAAAAACTACACGAACTACTAATAAAACCAAAGAAAGTACCGAGTAACATACTTTTAGATTCGTCTTTACCCATAGTCTTTTCCATACGCTTTTCGGTTACAAAAATTTGGATACAACTACTTATTACATAACCCAAAATAAAGGCCCATAAAGCCATCCAGAAAAAACCGGCGCTGGTATAGGCCGCTTCTCCCCACTTACTCAAAAAATCCTGCATTTCTATTAGTTTTGGTGGTTAGTATTCTAGTCTAATTTCGCGCTTTTTAATCTTAAAGCATTTGCAATTACTGAAACCGAACTAAAACTCATCGCCAAAGCTGCAATCATTGGTGAAAGTAGAAGTCCGAAGACCGGGTATAAAACCCCGGCAGCAATTGGTACTCCAAGTGTGTTATAGATTAAAGCAAAAAACAGGTTTTGCTTAATATTTTTCATCACTTTTTTACTTAGCATTTTGGCCTTTTTAACTGCTTTAAGGTCACCTTTTACCAGGGTGATTTCTGCGCTTTCTATCGCCACATCTGTTCCCGTTCCCATGGCAATACCAATATCGGCCTGGGCCAAGGCGGGTGCATCGTTTATTCCATCACCGGCCATTGCTACTTTTTTACCTTTTTCCTGAAGTCTTTTTACTTCATTTTGCTTATCCTCCGGCAGCATTCCAGCTTTAAAACCGGTTAAACCGAGTTCTTCAGCAACAGATCTTGCAGTTTTCTCATTATCGCCGGTAAACATATAAACCTCAACCCCATCATCCATTAAAGATTTTAGAGCTTCTCTACTCGTTTTTTTAATAGGATCGGTAATTGTAAAGTATCCCGTTACTTTCCCATCTACCGCTACAAAAGAAACGGTTTTACCTTTCTCCTGTTCAGCCGTTACTTTTTTATTTATTTCTGAAGGAATTTCAACATTTTCAGCCTTCATGAGTTTATCATTCCCAATGGCAATCCTTTTGTTATTTACCATGCCTGTAACCCCTTTTCCGGTAACGGAATCGAAATCTGAAGCTTCTGTATATTTCAGCTGATTTTCTTTTGCAAAATCTACAGTTGCTTTAGCGAGCGGATGTTCACTTTGAGAATTTACCGAAGCGATAAGTTTTATAATTTCATCTTTATTTTCTTCAGAAATCACTTCAACTTTTTCCACTTTGGGTTTACCTTCAGTAATGGTTCCGGTTTTATCGATAATCAAAGTATCAATATCATCCATTTGCTCTAACGCACGGGCGTTTTTAATAAGCACCCCATTTTGTGCACCTTTTCCAACTCCTACCATAACCGACATTGGTGTGGCCAGGCCAAGCGCACAGGGGCAGGCAATTATTAATACTGCGATGGCATTCACTAAAGCGTAAACATATTGCGGCTCTGGCCCATAAATGGCCCAAACTATATAGGTAATTATCGCAATAATTACTACCACCGGCACAAAATAAGCTGAAATTCTATCGGCTAATTTCTGAATGGGTGCCTGGGACCGGCTGGCATCATTTACCATCTTTATAATTTGAGAAAGCAAGGTTTCATCTCCCACTTTTTCAGCTTTCATTGTAAAACTTCTGTTTCCATTAATGGTCCCTGAACTTACTTTATCACCTTCAGCCTTATCCACCGGAATTGGTTCTCCGGTAATCATTGATTCATCAATACTGGAATTCCCGTTTTCGATAGTTCCGTCTACCGGAATTTTATCTCCCGGTTTTACTCTTAGAATATCTCCTTTTTCAATTTCGTCTATAGCAACTTCCTTTTCTTCGCCATTCACTACTTTTATCGCTTTGTTTGGAGCAAGTTTCAGCAGTTCTTTTATCGCAGAATTTGTCTTACTATGAGCCCGGGCTTCTAAAACCTGGCCAAGTAAAACAAGTGTGAGAATAACCGTTGCCGCTTCAAAATAAACGTGCACAGTGCCCGTTTCAGTCTTAAATTGCGGTGGAAAAAAATCAGGAAATAATAAGCCGAAAACACTAAAAACCCAGGCTACCCCGGCGCCAATGCCAATTAGCGTAAACATATTGAGGTTCCAGGTTTTTATAGATTTCCACGCACGTTCAAAAAACATCCAGGTAGCATAAAAGACCACAGGAATTGATAAACCAAACTGAATCCAATTCCAATATTGTTGGTCTAAAATTTCATAAAGCGGATTGCCTGAAATCATCTCAGACATCGCGATAATAAAAATGGGAAGGGTAAATGCTACGGCTATTTTAAACTTTTTGAGTAACTTTTTATAAGATTTACTTTCTGAAGATTCTTCCGGTTCTTTGGGCACCAGGTCCATTCCACATTTGGGACAGGAACCGGGACCATCCTGCTCCACTTCAGGATGCATGGGGCAGGTATACGTAGTAGCTTGTGGTTTTAGGCTGGCTTCTTCTACCAGGTCCATTCCGCACACCGGGCAATCACCGGGCTCAGTATAAGTTTTATCGCCTTCACAATGCATAGGGCAATAATAAACACCTGTTCCCTGCTCTGATTGAGAAGTTTTTTTCTTTTTCGATTTTACTTTTTTACCGGGTTCGTGAATTTCATAATGTCCCCCATCTTCCTTTAAGGCTTGCTGCAATTTTTCTAAAGAAACATCCTGTCTAGCAACAATTTTTGCTTCCTCTTTTTCGAGATTTACTTCAGCACTTTTTACCCCTTCAACTTTACTTAGCGTTTTTTCTACGTGAGATCTACAACCCATACAGGTCATTCCACTCACCGGATATGTTTTAAGGCTTTCGTTTTTTGGATGAATTTGATAGTTGCTGTCTTCCAGTGCTTTTTGAAATTTTTCAATTTCAATATGTTTTTGCATTTCAATTTCCGCAGCAGCTTTTTCAAGATCTACCCGGGCATCAATAACCCCTTCAACATTTTTTAAAGTATTTTCAACGTGGGCCCTGCAACCCATACAGGTCATCCCGGAAATTTGATAAGTATGTTTCATAGATTTTATTGGAGAAAAAAAGGCTGTTTGAACCTCTATTGTTACTTACGTCATGCTGTCCCGAAGCTTCGGGATTATTTTAGCATCTAAATTGAAAGAAATTAGACCCTGGAACAAGTTCAGGGTAACGTCTACTAGTAAAAAATCAAACAGCCTTTAAAATTAAATTTTATGCTAAGTAAGCTTCACAAGCTTTTGCACATTCACGGCAGGCTTTAGCGCAATCCTGACAGTGTTGATGTTCGTGTTTACCGCATTCATCGGCACACGCATTACAAATTTCAATGCAATATTTTACAAGTCCGTCTACATTTTTATAGCCGGTGACCAACACCTGGTTAAGGGTGCTACAAACCTCTGCACAAACACGATCGGTTCTAATGCAGTCTTTCATCATTTTCACATTGTCTTCATCAAGACAGGCATCAGCACAATAGTTACAATGATTAATGCAATTCCCTAAGGTGCTTAACAATTTCTCATTTCTCATAATATTGGTTTTTAATGGTTTAAATCAAAGTTAAGCACTATTAACCGCAATGAGTTTTAAAATTATGGTAAGAAGTTATAAGAAAATTGAAAAGATTAAAACGGATTTTACTCCCAATTAACTAATAAAACAATATTACTATGGTCTAAATTTGTTTGCTACAATTTATCCAGAGATTTTCGCTCCTGGTGGTGAAGTTTGTATTGGGATGGGTTTAAGCCGGTTTCTTTTTTGAAAAAAGTTGAAAGATACGCTGCACTACCAAATTGCAATTTATCGGCAATTTCTGAAATATTTAATTCATCATATTCCAGTAATTCTTTAATGCGTTCAGCTTTAATTTTATTTTGAAAACTTTGAATGCTTTGTCCTTCGGCTTTACTAAAAATACTGGTAAGATGACTATAATCGTAATGTAGTTCTTCACTTAAAACTTCAGAAAGCTTTTTGTTTTTAAAATCTTTGCGTTCGTAAACCCATTCAATAATTATAGATTTAATATCGGTAACAATTTTATCATGGCGTTCAGCTACAATTTCAAATCCGTTTGCTTTAAGCGCTTCTTCAAAAAGCTTAAATTGCTCTAAAGAGAGCTCTTTCTCAAACTCTATCCTGCCTAAACTAATATCTACATATTTAAGTTTTTGTTGCTCCAAAGTGTTTTCTACACTCATAAGGCAACGGTCACAAACCATGTTTTTTATATGTAAGATACTATTCATTTATAATTTAGTTTTTAGAATTTCTTTAAGCTGGTATGCTTTGCTGAAATAAAAAATAGTGAGTGCAAATTTACGAAGAATTAATCTTTCCTCTGTAATCTTAAAGAGTACCGAAAAATTACAAATTAAACTTGAAGAGGGTTTTTATTTAATAAACTTCAGGAAAAGGGAATAAAAGTGATTTTTAAAAAAATTATTTAAAAAAATTTTAAAACCTACATTTTTAGGCAATCCATTGCGTAGACTGGGCTACGAGGCACTACCACCCTAATTTAAAAGTGTTTAGGGCAATCTGCTCCCGAAAAAAGCCGGAAATAATTTAGTAGGTATAAAAAAAATTCACTTATTTTATATGTTAATAAAAACAAAAAATTATGTGGGGATTTATTACATTGCTTTTTTTAAATTTTCAAGGTGGAATGGAAGTTACTACAACCTCTCCTCCAACTACAGACAATAAAATTGAAGTAATTACTCCTAACGAAAAACTGGGAGAAAATAATCTTGCTTACAAATGGGGAAAATTAGCTTTAGAAGCTACAGCAAAAGATACCGACAGATTTAATCCAAGACCCACGATAAGTTCTCGTTTCCTCGGGCTTATTTTCACCGCAGTTTTTGATGCCTGGTCCCGGTATGATGATAAAGCAATTCCAGTTTATATGCAGGGCGTTGAACGACGCCCACTTCAAGAACAGAATTTAAAAAATAAGGAAATTGCCATAAGTTATGCGGCTTTTAGGACTATGAACGAATATTACTTTACCGATGAGTCTATGTTTCGGGAATTTATGGTAGAACTGGGATTAGACCCAGATGACACCTCTTTAGATCCTAATACCGCTGTTGGAATAGGTAACCTGGCAGCAAAAGCCGTAATAGAAGCCAGGCATAATGATGGCGCAAATCAATATGGAGAAGAAGAAGGCTCTAATGGTAAGGCTTATTTTGATTATATGGGTTACAAACCCGTTAATTCTGCCGATGAGAATATAGACCTTAACAGGTGGCAATCTAAATATTTCTCTGATGGAAAAGGAGGCCAATTCGTTCCAAAATGTTTAACGCCCTACTGGCACAAGGTGGAGCCAGTTGGATTACAATCGGCAGACCAGTTCAGGCCGGGACCACCACCAATGGTAGGTTCAAAACAATTAGAGGAAGAAGTAAAAGAAGTAGTAGAATTACAGGCAAATCTAACCGATGAGCAAAGAGCCCTGGTAGAATTTATGCGAGATGGCCCGCAATCGGTACAACAGGCCGGCCATTGGCTAAAGTTTGCCCAGGAAGTTTCAGTTCGGGATCAACATAACCTGGATAAAGATGTAAAAATGTATTTCTACAACCAGATCACTGCAATGGATGCATTTATTGCCTGCTGGGATAGTAAAATGTATTACGATTACGCCCGGCCTTATGCTTTAGTTCATGAATTTTTCAAAGACGAAGATATTTACGGTTGGGGAGGCCCAGAAAAAGGAATGGTAGAAATGAAAGGACAGGACTGGAGACCATATTCTCCTTCAACTTTCTTATGCCCTCCTTTTCCCGGTTATGTATCGGGCCACAGTGCCATTAGTGGTGCCTGTGGTGAAGCTTTAAAACTTTTTACCGGAAGTGACGAATTTGGGTCTGAAGTTACATTAACTCCCGGCATCCTAACAGAGCCAAACCGACTTGGTAAGGAAGTCACTTTAGAATTCCCTACTTTCTCGGAAGCTGCAGAAATGGCCGGTTTATCCCGGGTTCTTGGCGGTTACCATATCCAGGCAGATAATATTGAAGGGCTAAAGTTAGGAAGAAAGGTAGCCCGGGAAAACTGGATCTTCTTTAAAAAACACATAGGAGAACCTGTAATAAGCAACCACACCAGTCTTTCAAATAATTAATCCCTGGAATTTCAATAAATAGCCATACCAGGTTAAATTCAAACAATACCCTCCAAAATAATCATCCCAAAATGAAAATACTTTATAAGTCATTTTTCCTGATTTTTTTCTTTTTAATTATTTCGTGTAAGGATTCTGCCCCAGAGGAAAAGGAATTAGCGAAAAAAGAATCGACTGAAAATACTAAAATCTTCAGCAATGTTTCTGCCGCAAAATCTGGTATCAATTTTAGTAACAACCTTACCGAAAACGATTCCTTAAATTACTTTACCTACTCTTATATTTATATGGGTGGAGGGGTATCTACCGGAGACATTAATAACGATGGCCTTCCAGATCTTTATTTTACAGGAAACCAGGTTCCCAATAAACTTTATTTGAATAAAGGAAATATGGAATTTGAAGATATTACAGAATCTGCCGGGGTTGCGGGAGATGAGAGATGGTACACAGGAGTCACCATGGCCGATGTTAATGCAGATGGTTTTCTGGATATTTATCTTTCTGTAGGAGGAAAATTTCAACCTAAAAACAACCAGCTCTTTATAAATAATGGAGATGGAACTTTTAGTGAAAAAGCTAAAGAATATGGTTTAGACGATCCCGGTAATAGTGTACAGGCCACCTTTTTTGATTACGACAAAGATGGTGACCTTGATGTTTACATAGCCAATTACCCTCCAACCCGTTTTGACGCTCCAAATTTTGTATATGAATACCAAATGAATAGTGTAACCGATCTGCAAACCGATCATTTAATGCGTAACGACGGTGGGAAATTTACCGATGTTACTAACGAAGCAGGGGTTAGAAGTTTCGGGTTAACGCTCTCTGCAACAGTTGGAGATTTAAATAACGATGGTTGGCCAGACCTCTATATTTCTAACGATTTTAGTTCCCCAGATTTTATGTATATAAACAATGGGGAAGGCAGTTTTAGAGAAGTGGTAAAAGATGCTACCTCTCACACTTCATTTTACGGAATGGGTGTAGATATAGCAGATTATAATAACGATGGGCTTTTAGATATTTATCAGGTAGATATGTCTGCCAAAGATAATAGGAGAAAAAAAGCCAATATGGCCAGTATGAACCCCGATTTGTTCTGGGGTACTGTAGAAGCTGGTTTTCACTATCAATACATGCAGAACGTGCTGCAAACCAATACGGGAGTTTTTAACAATAACACACCGTTTTTTGCAGATCAATCCCGTATTGCCGGTGCCGCTTCTACAGATTGGAGCTGGGGCCCGCTTTTTGCCGATTTTGATAATGACGGCCATAAAGATCTTTTTGTAACCAACGGCACACGAAGAGAAATAAACAACAACGATTATTTTAACGAGCTTAAAAACAAGTCGCTTACTAAAGAAGACCGTCTTGAAAAAAGTTTAAATATTCCTTCAGAAAAAATAGACAATTTTATTTTTGAAAATAACGGTGATCTTACCTTTAATATAGCTAATGAAAAATGGGGAATTGTATATGAAGGATTTTCTAACGGAGTAGTTTATGTAGATCTTGACAATGATGGTGATTTGGAAATTATCACCAACAATATAGACGACACAGCTTCGGTTTTTGAAAACCAGAGTTCCACAAAAAATAATTATGTGCAAATTAAACTGCAAGGACCCGAGAAAAATAAATTCGGTATAGGCAGCAGGGCGTATGTTACCGCAAACGATACTGAACAGATGCAGGAATTAACTTTGTCCCGTGGCTTTCAGTCTTCTGTGGCGCCTCAACTTCATTTTGGACTTGCGCAGGCAGATCTTATTGACGAAATTAGAATTGAATGGCCAGATGGGAAAGTTGAAATAAGGGAGGATGTAGAAGCAAATCAGTTTCTAAGTTTTAATTACGAAGATGCTTCAGCAATAGAAACCTCTAATGAACTAAAGCCTGAAACCTTATTTTCAACAATAACAGATTCAACTTCATTTCCTAATCATAAGCATATTGAAAATGAGTACGACGATTTTAAAGACGAAGTACTTCTTCCCCACCGCACCTCTACCTTTGGTCCCAGTATCGCGGTTGGAGATTTAAACGGCGATGGTAAAGAAGATTTTATTGTAGGAGGTGCAGCCACTTATGAAGCAGGATTATATTTTTGGACTGAGAACGGCTTTAAAAAGCAAACCAGTGCTGCTTTTGGAAAGGATAAAGCTTACGAAGACCTTGACGCGTTAATTTTTGATGCTAACGGAAATGGCCATAACGATATCTATGTAGTTAGTGGAGGCAATGAGTTTGATCCAGATTCTGAAATGCTTCAGGACAGGTTATATATCAATGATGGAAAAGGGAATTTTACAAGAGACTTAAATGCTCTCCCAAAAATGCACGACAGTGGTTCTAAAGTATACAAAGCCGATTTTGATAAAGATGGAAAGGAAGAATTATTGGTTTTGGGAAGATTAGTTCCCGGTAATTATCCAAAACCCGCTAACAGTTATATTTTAAAAAATAACAGCAAAAATGGAAAAGTATCGTTTAAAGATGTAACTCAATCGGTTGCTCCATTTCTTCAATCTTTAGGGATGGCAACCAGTGCAGAAATTGTTGATTTTGATAATGACGGCTGGCAGGATATTATTATAGTAGGTGAATGGATGCCAATAAAAATTTTCAGGAATAATAAAACAGCATTTACGGATGTTTCTGAAGATATGGGAATTAGCGATGATACTGCCGGCTGGTGGTGGAGTATTAAAAAAGGTGATTTTGATAATGACGGGGACCAGGATTTTATAGTAGGAAATCTAGGTGAAAATTATAAATATACAGCCAGCGAAGACGAAACCTTTGACATCTATTTTAAAGATTTTGATGGAAATAATAACAGTGATATTGTTTTAAGCTATTATAACAAAGGAGAAAAGTTTCCATTGAGAGGAAGAGAATGCTCCTCCCAACAAATTCCCGGTATAAAGGAGAAGTTTCCAGATTACGAATCTTTTTCAACAGCTACCCTGGAGGACGTTTATTCGGAAAAAGAACTGGAGAATTCTCTCCATTACCAGGTAAAATCTTTTTCCAGCATCTATTTAGAAAATGCTGAAGGGAAATTTAAAATTCACAAACTACCAAACGTGGCCCAAATATCTTCAATTAATCAAATTCTTGTAAAAGATTATGATAAGGACGGCCATCTTGACGCTTTAATTGCCGGGAACCTTTTCTGGTCTGAAGTAGAAACCACAAGAAACGATGCCGGGTATGGAATGCTCCTTAAAGGAGATGGAACCGGTAATTTTAACCCAATTGTACCTTCTAAAAGTGGTTTCTTCGTACCAGGAGATGTGAAAGATATGGCCACCATTGAGGTTGAAAACCAGGAAGTTATTATTGCAGTAAAAAACAACAGTCCTATTCAATATATTGAGATGAAAGACCAATAACGTTAATGATGTGATAATAACACTTATAATTATTACATAATCAATGATATAATGAAAAAAAATTACGAAAATTAGAGATTTTTTTTAGAAAACCGATTGCGTAAAATTATTTTTTATTACATTTAAACCGAATTAATAAACTAACTAACAAATAATTATGAAAAACAATTACTTGAAAAGGGGGCTTTTCATTGTAACATTCTTTTGTTTTGGCTTTATTACAGCCCAGCAAACCGTTACGGGAACAGTAAGTGACGAATCCGGTCCTATACCAGGAGTGAACGTCATAGAGCGAGGAACCTCCAACGGTACAACTACAGACTTTGATGGAAATTATAGTATAGAGGTAAGCGAAGGCGCAGTTCTCGTTTTCAGCTATATAAGTTATCAAACCCAGGAAATTGCCGTTAACGATCAAAGCGTTATTGATGTAAACTTAGTCGCCGGGTCAGAATCCCTGGACGATGTTATTGTGGTAGGGTATGGTACTCAAAGTAGAGCAGAAGTTACAGGGGCTATTTCATCTATTGATACAGAAGAGATTAATAGTCTTCCGGTATCTACCGCAGAGCAGGCCTTACAAGGTAGAGCTTCTGGTGTTACCGTAATTAACTCAGGTTCTCCCGGTAACTCACCTGCTGTTAGAATTAGAGGTTTGGCCTCACCTAACAATAACGACCCATTATATGTTATAGACGGTGTTATCGCCGGTGGTTTGGGTAGTTTAAACCCTAATGATATTGAGAACATACAGGTTCTTAAAGATGCGTCTACTACTGCTGTTTACGGTTCTAGAGGTGCAAATGGGGTTGTACTTGTTACTACCAAATCTGGAACGGCTTCACAAAAAGCTCAACTAAGTCTTGATACTTATACGGGAGTTCAATTTAATAGTAATCGTTACGATTTATTAAATAGAGAGCAATACATACAATACGCAAGAGAAGTAACAGATACTGATCCAGAGCGCCTTACCAATCCTGAGTATGCAGACTTTATTGACAATAATACAGACTGGCAGGATGAAATTTTTAGAACCGGGGTGATGAAAAGTATCAACCTTGGACTTTCAGGTGGTAATGAAAACAGTAATTACAGGTTTTCTGGAGGATACCTAAACCAGGAAGGTGCGGTTATAGAAACAGAATTTGAACGTTTTAACTTTAGATCTAATAGTAACTTTAATTTTGGTAAACTTAGTTTTGGTCAAACATTAAACGTAGCTTTCACTTTACAGAATCCTGAAAGAGAAGACGGAGGTAGATCAATAATAGAACACGCAATAAAATCAGCGCCATATTTAAGCGTTTATAACCCAGACAATAGAGGTGGTTTCCAGGGACCAAACTCTGCACTAGATGGCCAGGATGCGGCCAACCCGGTTAGAGTTCAAACCTTAGGAAGCGCCGAGAATAAAGGACTTACTATTTTAGGTAGCCTTTTTGCTGAATACGAAATAATTGATGGCCTTACTTTTAAGAGCCAGGCAGGTATAGATTATTATAAGTATAATAACAATAATTTTATTCCTTCTTATAACGATGATAGTAATGGTGGAACCCATCAATTTGGTTTTGCTCAAATCACAAAAAACAGTGGTACCAATCAATCGCTTACACTTACCAATAGCTTAAACTATAAATTTGAGGTAGCAGATTTTCACAACTTCGAAGTTTTAGTTTTAGCAGAAGATCA
Source organism: Salegentibacter agarivorans (assembly GCF_900113135.1). Lineage (GTDB taxonomy): Bacteria > Bacteroidota > Bacteroidia > Flavobacteriales > Flavobacteriaceae > Salegentibacter > Salegentibacter agarivorans. Next base: position 26,779 of record NZ_FOOH01000005.1, read on the forward strand.
AACTATTGATAGTGAAAGCCTGAATGCAAGTAGCCAGAATCCAATTACAGATGATGTAGAAGAACTATCTCTTAATCAAGCAGGCCTGTCTTCAGCTTCTTCAGAATATAGAAGAGTTGGTTATTTAGGACGATTAAATTATAATTTTGATCAAAAATATCTTTTGTCTGGATCTTATCGTCAAGATGCTTCCAGCCGTTTTGGAGCAAATAACCGTTGGGGTACTTTCTGGTCTGTTTCTGCAGGTTGGAACGTAGCTAAAGAAAGCTTTATGCAAGATACAGACTTTAATAACTTCAAAATTAGAGGTAGTTGGGGTACAACCGGTAACGACCAGATTGGTAACTATCGTTATGCTTCTACACTTGTTACAAGCTTTATTTACCCAATTGGAGGTGCAGCTGTACAGGGTACTACTGCTGAAGGACTTCCCAATCAAAACCTTAAATGGGAGGAAGTTACTATGAAGAACATTGGTTTAGATTTGGGTATGTTTAATAATGCCTTAACTCTATCCATGGAATATTATAGTAACCAAAGTGATGATCTTCTTTACGAATTACCACTTCCGCTTAGTTTAGGTTACAATGTACCAACTATAGCTTCTAACGTTGGGTCCGTAAAAACAACAGGTTTTGAAGCTGATCTTGGATATAACGATTACGAAGGTGAATTTACCTGGTCTGCCAATTTAAACCTGGGAACCAGTAAAAACGAAGTTCTTTCTATAGGTAGCCTGGATCAGGTTCAGGGAGGATTTTTTGAGAATGAATATCTTACAAGAATTGCTCCGGGAGAACCATTATTCCATTTCTATGGCTTAAAAACCGATGGTATCTACCAAAATCAGGCAGAAGTAGATGAGGTATTCACTGCAAATCCAGATCAAACAGCTGTGCAACCTGGAGATATTCGCTTTTTAGATCTTAACGGAGACGGGGATATTACTGCTGCAGATAAAACTGTAATAGGAAATCCATATCCAACACTTACAATGGGACTTAATTTAAGTGCCCAGTATAAGAACTTTGATGTTTCAATGTTTATTCAGGGTGCGTATGGTCACGAAATTTATAATACTAACTTATATGACCTTGAAGGAATGCCAAGACTATTTAATAGCGGTGTAGCTGTTTTAAATAGATGGACAGGAGAAGGAACTTCAAATACGATACCACGTGCTTTAGGAGCTCCACAAAACCTTAATGCTTCGGATCGTTTTATAGAAGATGGATCTTATACCAGGCTTAAGAATTTAAATATTGGATATACTTTTGATGAAGATATATTTGGTGAATCTCTTGCCAATTTAAGAATATACATAAGTGGACAAAACCTGATTACCCTAACCGATTATTCCGGACTTGATCCTGAAATTGGTGTTGACAACGTATTGCAACAGGGTACGGGAGCTATAGGTATTGATAGAGGTTTATATCCTCAGCCTACTTCATTAACATTTGGTCTACAATTAGGATTTTAAAAAAATACAATTATGAAAAAAATAAGAATAATATTAATGGTCTTTGCCACATTGTTCGTAGTTAACGGATGTGAGGAAGAAGATTTTGAACTAACAAACCCTAGTGGTCTTTCTCCTGAAACCTATTTTAGGACAGAAGCCCAGGTGCAATCGGCAGTGAATGCTGTATATGCCAATACGCAAACTATTGGATTATACACCAGAACTTTGTTCTTTGCAATGGACATTATGTCTCGTGAAGCCCTTGGGAATCCGCAATTAGAAGCAGATAAAAGAGTTTACCAGGAATGGTCTTTTGATGCCAGCCACCCACCAATCGCGTGGTACTGGGATGCCTGTTTTAGAGGAATAAACAAAGCAAATTTTGTAATTGATAATGCCGATAGAATTAATGAAATTCCATCTTCATTATTGAGTGATGAGAAAAAAGCAAGATTTATTGGTGAAGCGAAGTATATGAGAGCTTTTTACTATTTCTTATTGGTAACCCGTTTTGGCGATGTTCCTTTAATTACAACCGTGCCTGAAGATGGTTCTGGTTTTCCACGTACCCCTGCAGATCAGGTTTACGACCAGATAATAGCAGACTTAAATGATGCCAGCCAGTCTTTATGGGATAAAGGACGTACTGAAAATGGTAGAGCTACTCAAGGTGCTGCTTTTGCCCTTTTAGGAAAAACACACCTTTATCTTGAAGAATACGATGAGGCTTTAGCTGCTTTCGAAAATATTTACGGGCAATATTCTTTAGAAGACGATTATTTTGCAAACTTTAGAGAAGAAGAAGAATTTGGTCCTGAATCAATTTTCGAAATTCAGTATGATGATGATATGGGGAACTCTGCCGTATGGAACTCTAATGCAGCCGGTGAAGATGCTAATGAAGTAACCTTCCGTGGCCAGGAGTATGGCTTTAACGACTGGTTTAACGTATATCCTAATCCCGCTCTTATAGCTGAATACGAAGAAGGTGATATTAGACTTGATGAATCTTTCTATTTCAACGGTGATACTTTTGCTGGTGGTTTAATTGAAGAATTACCTCTGGAAAGAGATGCAGCCTGGAGAAAGTACCAGAATTACTACAAAGATGTAAATGAAGATCAGGCTTCAGGAATAAACATGAAAGTTATTCGATATGCTGATGTTCTTTTAATGATGGCCGAAGCTGAAAATGCTTTAGGCAACCAGGCTGATGCTATAGATTATATTAACGAAGTAAGAGAGAGAGCAGAATTAGCCCCTCTTTCTGACGGTCTTTCTCAAGATGAAGTTTTTGATGCCATAGTACACGAAAGAATGGTAGAATTAGCCGGCGAACAAGTACGTTTCCCAGATCTTGTAAGATGGGGACTTGCTGCCGATTATCTTTCTGAATTTGGTTTCCAGGCAGGAAAACACGAAATCTGGCCTATTCCTAATGATGAAATATCAGCAAATGAGGGTATAAGTCAGGAAGATCAGAATCCAGGATACTAATAAGTATTCAACCCTTAAACTTAAAGCCCTTTCAAATAAATGAAAGGGCTTTTTTATGTGAAATTTCTTCAGAAAATAAAAAAGTAAACTAACTCTGCGTATCCTGATGAGCCTCATTAATTTAATTCCCTCAACAAGAATGCAACATTGAAATCTCAATTATCAAGTAAATTAATTAGTTGAGAAAGAATTATCAGGTCTAGTTTTTCGGTAATAAGGAAAGGAATCTCCATCGTTATAAATAGACTAATTAAGACCGTTGCAAAACCTCCTTGAAATAGGTTTTCTTTTTTGAGAATTATTTTTTTCGGTTTTATGTTCGCTTAATTTTGCATTTAATCCTCCATTTAGCACTTACACGCTGCTTTTATAGGTTCAATTCCTCTTAATTTTCAGATTTGGACGCAAGTATCCCTGGACTCCTGTATAAATTATAGCTTAAAGCTTCCATTAGGTTTTGAGTATGCATTTTTTCTATTCCCTTATAACGCGCTATCCCTCCAGAAAACCATCGCTTTATACTGCCAAAGGTGCGCTCTACCTTAAATCTGGTTTTACCGATAAGTTTGTTGAACTTCTTTTCCCATTTGGTTAATGGTTTGTTTTTATAGGCTTTCTTTAAAATATGGTCCTTCAATTTTCTTTTTTTAAGTAGCTCCGTGTTTTTCTTGGATTGGTAGCCTTTATCGGCCTTTAGGGGGATATCCTTGGGTAAATCGGCAGTATTGAGTACTTCTTCTAAATTGGCAATCTCATTGGTACTTGCCTTTGTGGTCAATACCCCCAGGACCAAGCCCTCTTCATCTGTAAGGTGGTGTTTTTTGTAACCAAACCTGTACTTGCCCCCTTTCTTTAGCCAAGCTGCATCCTTATCTACGCTGTCCGAATAATCTTTGGTAACTTCAACTTCCTCTTCGTCCTTTCTGTCCTCTGTAACTTTATGCTTGGGCTTTCCTTTGGGCTTTAAAGGGGTGTCCACAACACTGGCATCTATAAGGGCTCCTGTCTTTACGATAATACCGTGAGATTCCAATTGCTTATTGATCTCTTCAAATAACGACTGGTAAGCCTTTGCTTTGGTCATAATCGTCCTGAAACGGGAAAGAGTACTGTGATCTGGGGCTATTTCATCGATGTGCAGCCCACAAAAATAACTAAAAGAGATACTATCGTTTACACGGTCTTCAACTTCATAATCACTAAGGCCATACCAGGTCTGTAACAAACTCATTTTAAAAAGCAACAGCCCGCTATAGCTTGGCTTACCGGTAGCACTTTTACCTTTGGTATAATATTTTTTAATGACCACTTCAATAGGTCCCCAATCTATAAGAACGCCTATCTGAGTGAAAAAAGTACGTTTTATCTTTCGAGAACGTAGGTCGCAGATGCTGTCTGCAAGGCTTGGGTGTTGTTGCTTTTCCATTCCATGAAATTAATCTAAATATCGTAATTATCATAATATTTTTTAAACCTACCGTGCAACGGTCTTTAATTATAAGCAGTTAATAGATTAATCCACACATCAAATTAACCTATTTTCCTTAGCCTAAATTATTAAACAGGGAATTGCAGGAGCATTTACAGAAAGAAAATGTAATAGTAAACACTTCCATTGGAAATACTTATTTGAGCTTATAAAATAATCTGGCCATAAGACCAGATTATTTTATTTCAGTAGTGGTTTTATCTAAAACTATTTATTAACGTATAAACTATTATTTTTTGGCTCTCAGAAAAATCATCAGCTTTGGGAAAGATCTCAACTTAAATTATATGAGAAGATAAACCCGAGGAGTAGCATTTCACTATTGGTTATTGAGTAGATCACGAACGGCATTCACGAGATAAATATAAGATGCACCAACATTCACCACGTACTCATTTTCTCCCCATAAAAACGGCCAATCTTCCTTATTTTCAGGAAAATCTGGTTTTAAGATTAAAACTCCTGGTACTACCCCACCGGCGATAAATGAAAAATCTGCACGGTTCATTCCATAAGCTACTTTCTTAGATTTTGTCCCCACTCCAGAAACAAAGGATATATCAGAATCAGGATGCGTTCCGTAAAGATAATTAAGACCTTTAAAAACTTCTTCCTTATCAATAAGATCGGGAAACGCCTTATGTAAATGGTAATTATTAATTGCATAGGATACAATTTGACTATTGCCAGCCCAACCCCTTCTACCAATAGGAACACCATACGGATTTTCTTTCCTATGCTCAGCAATTTCATTCTTATAGTCTTTTACCCTATTTTTTAACTTCTGCTTAAAATCTTCATCCATATAGGTTAAGATCTTCATAACCCGACCTGCATGAAGGTTAAAGTTTTTATCTATAGTAGGCCACATCTCCTTTATGCGAGTGGCGTACATTTCATCTTTTGTAGAAAGTAATAATTCTACGGCGGCTTTTAATTCTTCATCTTCTAAAGTGCCTCCGGTAGTATTTCCGTGATGAAAAAGATCTGGCTCTTTTGAGTGTTCTTCTTTCCATACATTTATAGCGGTGTTTATACACTCTTCAGCTAATTCATCATTATATCCTTTAAGAACACGACTGGCAGCCGCTAATGCAGCAATAGAACCATAATTTAAAGGTGTGCTTTTACTTGTAAAGGCCCATCTGTCATCAAATTTTCCACTTTTGTATCCATCAGTTTCCAGAGGATCCATTTCTTTATCATAAATCAGGTTATCTGTCATAGTTAGACCATCTCCTAAATGGGTATACTGAGAAATATCGGGCACGATAATCCCAGGAATCGCCCTTCCCAAAGTTCGGTGCTGGGCAATTAACCCCAGGGTACCGTGTTCTATTTGCTGAAGAATATCTGGTTTTCCATCTGGGTTATGTAAATCTACATATTTAGCATCGTAATCTACAAGGGTCTGGTCTCGTTGTAAATTAAAATCTTCGTATGCATGAGCAAGATGAGAAACTACATAATATTGGGTTTGAGTTCTAATATCATAATCTCCGGCATCATACCAACCACCAATATTAAGTCCCGGTATGTGTTCTCCCGGTTCATATTCGGTATCTGTTGTGGGACCCTGGGCATAAAGATCAAAATGCTCATGATTAACAGGTGCCTGCAGCGCATCATCCAGGTGGGAAGCGCCATGCCAAACCCTATAAGCTTCGTTTACCAACATATGATCCATCTGCACCGGGAAAAAAACATCATTCGTGGGGTGCCAGGCTTTTTCATACACATCTTCATTAATTTTAAAAGGTGCCGTAGTTTCGTCTTTATAAGAGATAACATATAAGCCTTCTTCTTTTACTTCAGAAAAATCGAAATATAAATACTTATACCTGGTATATTGCCCCCAATTAGATAAGGCAGCTGTATGTTTTTCCACCTTTTCTCCCATTTCATTTAACTTATAAAGCGTGGCCCGGGAAGCAGGAGAATCATTTTTATCTAACTCAATAACCGCAACTTTTTCCTGATTAGGGTGATAGCCAACCTGTGAATGACCAATAACCGGCTTACGCGACCAGCCTGGGGTAGAATTTACATTTAAACGCCATTGTAGAACCTTACCGGTTTTATTTTCAGGAAGTAAACTTCTAACTACAAACCAACCATTCTGGGCTTTATCTCTCCCATCGTGCAACATTAATTTTGCTTCATCTGAAATAATTGTAATTTTTCGTTTAGGATCTCCGGGCGCAACTACCAGGGTCTTTCCTTCAGCAAAAGGTTTCGGTGCCGTATATCCTGAAGTATCTTTATCCATGCTACTGTGCGGGTATAGGGGGAAATTACCTCCTTCACCGTCCATATAATAAGTTTTCTCAGCATAGGCCGAGGGTATAAATTCCAGATTAAACCCGGCCTTTCCCTTTAATTCTTCGGGAATTGGCTCATCTAAGTGTACACTTAAAATCACTTCATCTTCATCTCGTTCTGCCCGTATCATATATTCAAAATCGTAATCGGGATATTTTTCATATGTATCAATACGATTATTTTCCCTGTCCACTTCTCTTCTAACAAAGGTGGGAATCGCATCCCATTGTTCTGGGGTGGCGTTTAACCTCACATCACCATTAGTCACTGTTCTCACTCCATGATGAATTACTTCTATTCCACTTATTTTTGAATCACTAAATAACCCATCATACCAATTACTAAATGCCAAAATGTTTACTCCGGTTTTTTCAAAATACTCTTCTTTATTAAGCGTTAACGGCGAAGTTTGGGCAAAGACACTACCCATCATTAAAAAAAGGCCAAAACAAACGGACTTTACCCCGTACTTTTGAAAGATATAAGTATATTTTAAATAAAGTTTTTGTGTAATATTTTTCATAATTCTTATTGATTTTAAAAGCTTTAATAGGTTATTATTTTAAAAAAGGGAACCTCTATAAACTGCTTATACCACTTAAATCAATCGGTTGCGTAATGCAGTTAAATAAATCCCCGGAAAAGCATTTTAAGGGGAAATTTCCTGTTTTATATAATATAGAATACTGAAAAGCAGTATTATTTCTTAAAAATATACCTTTCTATTCAGCAAAGCAAGAAATCCTAAAACTGAATCTAAATATTTTGGGGTTTTAGATGAAGAAATAAACTAAAAAAGACGATGTATGCTGAAAAATCGTTTCCGCAGGGAATTCGATTGCAAAAATACAATTAAACAAAAATTCAGGTGGTGCTAATCTTACCAAAAACCTCCAGATTCATTGATTTGCTCCAAAGCTTCTCTGGCTGTGGTTACAGGAAACTTGCATACGTGATCTTTACACACATAAATGGTGGTTTGCCCTTCAATAAATTTACCTTTCAATAACTCTAAATTTCCTTCTTTTTCCCCGCCCATTAACAGGACATTCGGGAGATAATTATGATTGATTTCTTTTTTCACCCTGTGGTGCTCTTTTCCTACTATGGCTACCTCAAAAGGAGGTTTTACCAGGAGTACTTCAACTATAGCCCAATTTGCATAGAAATCTGGATATTCCTTTAAATCCTTTTGTACGTTTAATAACATTTGTTCTGCCAGAGCTTTCTTTTCGCTATCGTAAAAATAATGCCCCAGGATTAAGAGGTTTTTCGCCATTTCTGAATTAGAAGAAGGAATAACATTATCCAGAATTTCCTTTTGCCGTGAAATTAGACCAGAATGGTCATCATGGGTGTAGAAGAACATCCCGGAAGTAGAATCGAAGAAATGTTCTTTCGTATAATTTGCAAGATCTTGCGCTTTAAACAACCATTTTTCATCAAATGTAGCCTGGTAAAGATCGATAAATGCAGAAATTACAAAGGCATAATCATCTAAAAAGCCAGGAATGCTGGTTTTTCCGTCTTTATAATTTCTGGTTAAAGCACCATTTTCAGCAATAACATTTTCATTAAGGAAACGGGCATTTTTTAGTGCGGCCTCTAAAAATCGTTTTTCATCAAAAGTCTTATAGGCATTCAGGTAAGCCTTTATCATTAATGCATTCCAGGAAGTAAGTACTTTATCATCAAGAGCAGGTAAGGTTCTCTTTTGCCTTTCATTCAACAATTTTTGTTTCCCTTCAGAAAGTATTTCTTTTAATTCTTTAACAGAAAGGGACTTTTCTTCAGCAAAAGCTTTATCAGATTTTTCCCTGTGTAAGATATTTTTTTCATCTTCCCAATTACCGTTTTCTTCTACATTGTAATAGGCTTTAAAAATGGAAGAATCTCCACCTAAATGTTCATCAATTTCATCGGCGGTCCAAACGTAAAATTTCCCTTCTTCCCCATCGGTATCGGCATCTAGGGAGGAATAGAACGCCCCATTTTTAGCGGTAAGTTCGCGTTCAACAAATTCAAGACTTTCGTAAACTACATCTTTATACAGCGGATTCCTGGTTTTTTGCCAGGCCTGGGAATAAAGCCCAATAAGTTGGGCATTATCGTAAAGCATTTTTTCAAAGTGAGGTGCAAACCAATCTTCATCTGTAGAATACCTGGCAAAACCACCACCAAGCTGATCGTAAATACCTCCAAAAGCCATATTTTCAAGCGTAACATCTACGGCCTCCAAAGCACTGGGGTCGTCGGTTAAATAATTATAGTGAAGAAGAAATTTCCATAAAACCGGCACCGGAAACTTTTGAGTTTCTACTTTCCCCCCTTTTTCAAAATCTATTTTAGATTTTAATTGAGTGTACACCGTTTCAAGTTCATCTAAAGAAAAAGCTTTCTCCTTATCAACAATTGGCATTTGCTCTAAAGATTGAATACCATCGGTTATTTTCTCGGCTTGTTCAAGTATAGCTTCAGGATCTTCTTTATTGAGTTTTACAAAATGCTTAAGAATTTTTAACCAGTCTTCCTTAGGATAATATGTACCGGCATAAAATGGCTTCCCGTCTGGCAGTGCTAAAACATTTAACGGCCAACCTCCGCTACCCGTCATGAGCTGTGCAGCATTCATATATAAATTGTCTACATCTGGCCGCTCTTCCCTGTCTACTTTTACCGAAATAAAATTCTCGTTCATAAGTTCGGCCACCTCGGGGTCTTCAAAACTTTCCTCTTCCATTACGTGGCACCAATGGCAGGCAGCATAACCAATGCTAATTACCAGTAATTTATTTTCTTTCTTAGCTTTATTTATAGTTTCCTCGCTCCAGGGATGCCAGTTAACAGGATTATGGGCGTGCTGTAATAAATACGGACTGCTCTCATTCACAAGCATATTGGTAAACTCGTGCTCTTCAGGCTCTTTATCTAATTGATTTTCACTCGAGGAATTATTTTTAGCTTCATCTACACAAGATATGGAAAGAAAAATAGCCAGTAATATACTGGCAAGGGAAGACAATTTCATGTTCTTATTATTAAATCTTTGTAAGATAACTTCCTAATCGAACTTTTCAAATAAAACCTTCAATTTTTCGAAAAACTACGTATAAAAAAGCCCACCAACGCTTAGTAGGCAGGCTCTATTTGTTATTTAGTATATCTTAATTTAGAGTAGCTTCTACCCTACCGCATTTCAGCATCTTATCGCCATAATAAGGATTAAAAATATCTTTTGAATTAGAATACCAATAATCACCTTTTCCTTCAAAAGCCATGGGACAGTATTGCTTATAAATCTCACCCGATTCTAAAGCATCCTGCAACACAGGCTCCATAGCTGCAGTAAGTTTAGAAAAATCTTCCCGTTGTCTATTTACATCCTCACTTTCAGCTATTTGCGTTGCCGCAGAAGCTATTTCTTGGTTTTCACCAGCTTTTTCAGCAAGTTTTGCAGCTTTATCACTGGCAGTTTCAGCATCTGTATTTACAAAAGCATCCTTAATTTCTACATATAAATTATAGATTTCGGCAGTATTTTCATTCTTAAATTCAGCATTTAAGGCTTCTCCTTCATAAGTGTCCATGCTGGCCTGCTCGTCACCCTGGTGCATTTCATTTTGCATAGGCTCTGCCGCTTCATTCTTCTTTTCTTCGGCATCGCGGCAGGAGGTTAGTGATATGGCTCCTGCTACCAGGCTAAGCATCATTAAGTTTCTTAGATTTTTTTTCATCGTTTCTGTTTTTAATTTAATTTGTATTTATTCTTGTTTAACCACTTTAAGGCTTTTGATTCAGCAAACTTATATAAATTTATTTTTCGATTCCTCCTTAATTCTTTTCACTTACTCTTTTCTTATTGCTCAATAACACCCGTTACTTCCCCACAATTCAGCATAGCACTACCGTAATATGGATTCCTTATTTCTTCTGAAAGGCTTAACCAATCGGCGCCTTCATCGTTATTCGCCATAGGACAATGCTGTATGTAAATCTGCTCATTAAATGGTTTTAAACTTTTTGCCATCCTGATCATTTCTGCGGAAAAATCAATAAAACCGGTTCTTAATGCTGAAATATCTTCAGAAGCTTTCATGATAGATAGTTTAGCCTGAAGCTGGGTTTTATAATTTTCAACAGCACCTGCCGCTGAAGTCGGAATAGCCGAAACATCCACAGCCTCAATTTTACTTTCTACTGTCTTCAAGTGTTTTTTTGCAGCTTCAAAATCATCTTCTACCAGGGCATTTTTTAATGCCAAATAAGAATTAAATACCTCCTGAATTTCGTTTTTCCCGGCTGCAGATAATTCTATCTCTTCAATATGGCCTGTACCATTTTCCTGCGGATTCATCATACTGGATTTTCCGGCTAATTGCACTGCCGCATCTACGGTAAAAGTACCATTTACCACAATTTCCTCGCCTTCATTTAAACCTTTTTCCACAACATAAGAATCCCCTAAAGAAGAACCTAAAACCACTTCCCGATGTTTAAATCCGGCGCCATTTTCTACATTTTCCTTCACATATACCACAGAACGTTTCCCCGTCCACAAAACTGCAGATTTTGGAATTACAATTTCTTCGTTTTCGGCACTAAGGTTATTTTCTATAATTCCTGTTGCAAACATTCCTGGTTTAATTCGTCTATTCTCATTATTAATTTCTACCCGGGCAGTAGCCACCCGGGTATTATTATTTAGCAACGGATCTACAAACTTTACCTCACCCTCAAAGGTTTCCCCGGGAATTGATTGTATAGTATATTTTATGGTGCTGCCTTCTTTAATCCAGGACATATTGCTCTCGTAAACATCAAAAAGCACCCAAAGTTTATCAAGATTAGCAATTTTATAAATAGGCATTCCCCGCTCCAGGTAATCACCCTGTTCAGCCATAAGTTCGGTCACTACGCCACCAACATCGGCAATAATTGAAAACCTCTCCATAGCCTCACCTCTACTCAACATTTTATTAATTTGCGCCTCACTAATTTTCCAGTTTCTAAGCTTTTGTTTTGCGGCTTCAAAAAGTTCTGGCTGACTTTCCTTTATCTCGGCTGCCTGTAATAATTCTTCCTGGGCAGTTACTAAATCTGGCGAATAAACGCTGGCCAGAACCTGTCCACGATTCACTTTTTCACCCGTAAAATTCACTTGCAATTGCTCAATTCTCCCAGGAATATGGGTAGATTGCGTGTAAGTGTTACGCTCGTCTACCTCAACTTTTCCATTAAGTCTAATTTCTTTTGAAGTTTCACCTGCTCCAACCAGCATGGTTTCAACATTTGCAAGTTTCAGTGCATTTTCACTCATCACAAACATGTCTGAATCCAGTTCGTTTTCATCTTCTGAAACCGGAATTAGATCCATTCCACAAATTGGGCAATCTCCCGGTTCGTTTTGCCTTATCGAAGGGTGCATAGAACAGGTCCAGGTTTGATCTTCGCTCCTTTCAGAGTGATCGTGCTCTTCAACTTGTTCAGCATCATTCCCTCCACCAAAAAGCAGGTATCCGAGTAAAAGTCCAAGGATAAGAATCCCCGCAGCTTTCCATATATTATTAATTCTTTTCATCGTAATTTTCAGTTTTAGCTGATAAATAATCCATTTTTGCCTGAGCCGTAAATCCGGTTTTCAAGGCTTCTATTTGCTGAGTTTTCAGCATTAAAATATCCTGATTCATTTGAAGCACTTCCTCAAAATCGCCATCGTTATTACTAAAAGCCGAAACCAAAAGCCTATTTGCCTGGTTAGAACTTTCAATTTGCCGTTCATAAAGCTTTAGTAATTTATCGGCTTTATTTAAATCGTAGACCGTTTGCTCAAATTCACTTAGTAACTGGTTCTCTCTCGCTTCTTTATTTTGAATGGCAGCCTCCTGCATTAGTTCGGCTTCTTTTTCTGCGGCTTTATATTTTTTTCTAAAAATTGGTAAACTCACCGAAAACATAGGCATTATTGCGTCCTGCCCGTTCATTGGCGGATTTGCATCTCTTCGTTTTGAAATAATCGAATAATCCACGCCAATCCCGAAATTAGGTAAGCCCGATTTTTGCGCTGTTTCTGCACGACTTTCATATGCCTCCCGCTCCCTATCGAATTTGGCAAGTTCTGGATGCATTTTAAAAGCTTCTTCAGGATTAATTATTTCGTTCTGTATTTCAGGATTAAAAATCAGGGTATCCTGAATTGCAACATCAGCTTGCCTATCTCTATTCAGTAAAAGATTAAACTGCTTTTTTAAACTTTCCAGTTGTTCTTTTTCAAGCTCAATTTCTGTTAAGGCTTCGTCCCGTTTAATATCTACCCGAACCACATTTACCATTTTTGAACTTCCGCTTCTAAACTTACTAAGGGAAAGCTCACGATAGGAATCCAGAATGTCCAGGTTTTCCTCCTTTAGAGCAATAGTTTTCTCAATAGCAAAAAGTTGGGCATATGCTTTTTTTATTTCGAAAAATAAGTCGGCTCGCATTGCCAAATACTCCTGAAATCTTGCTTCTGCCAGTAAATCTGCTGCTTCTTTTTTTGTTTTTAAAGTTCCAAACCAGGGAAACATCTGCATAAGGCTAAACCGGGCTTCCTGGGCGCCCAAACGTGTTTCAACCATTCTGCCAAATGCGCTAACCGTTAGCGTGGGATCTGGTAAAGAAGAAACTTGCGGCGATTGCTGCAATGCAGCTTCAAATTGCGTATAAGCAGATTGTAGCTTAGGATTATTTTCTGCTGCGATTTTGAGATAATCTTCCAACTCCTGCGCAATTCCCACTCCTCCCCAAAGAGAGATAAGAAGCAAGCTTATAAAAATTTTTTTTGTGTCTATTTTCATTATCTAATTCTTATTTCTTTCAGAAATTCTATGACTGAATTGTTGCTGGTTGTTCTCCATTTTCTTCTGTGGAATTGGAAGAAGCATTCTCCCGCCATATGGCCTGTAAAACCGGCACTACGAAAATTGTCATAATCTGGATCAACATCCCACCTACAATTGGAATGGCCATTGGAACCATAATATCAGATCCTTTCCCGGTTGAAGTGAGTACCGGGAAAAGCGCAATGATTGTTACTGCCGTGGTCATCATTGCAGGGCGTACCCGTTTTAAACCGGCTTCCATCACCGCTTCCCGAACTTCTGAAACTGTTTTTGGATTTTTTCTTTCAAAAACCTGGTGAATATAAGTTCCCATCAATACGCCATCATCGGTTGCAATACCAAACAAAGCGATGAATCCAACCCATACTGCTACGCTTAAATTGACCTCCTGCATTTGAAAAAGGCTACGCATATTGGTGCCGAACATATCAAAGTCCATAAACCAGCCCTGCCCGTAAAGCCAGATCATAATAAAGCCGCCGGCAAAGGCCACAAATACTCCTGAAAAATGGATTGTTGAAGCAATAATGCTTTTAAACTGAAAATAGAGCAACAGGAAAATGATAAGCAAACAAATAGGAATTAAGATTGCCAAACGTTTTACAGCCCGTACCTGGTTTTCATAATTTCCGGAGAATTTATAACTAATCCCTTGCGGCACTTGCAGTTCGCCAGCATCAATTTTATCCTGAATATGCTGCTGGGCATCATTCACCACGTTTACTTCGGCAAAACCGTCGCGTTTATCAAAAAGGACATAGCCGGTTAAAAAAGTTTCTTCACTTTTTATCATTTGCGGCCCGCGCTCATACTTAAGTTCAGCAAGCTCTCCTAACGGGATTTGAGCCCCATCCGAAGTCGGTATCAGAATGTTTTTAATACTTTCAGGATCATTCCTTAATTCGCGGGGATATCGCACCCTAACCGGAAAGCGTTCCCTGCCTTCTACCGTAGAAGTGATTTCCATCCCCCCAATCGCAGTTTCAATGGTTTGCTGAACGTCTTCAATACTAAGTCCGTAACGGGCAATCGCATTTCGATCTATATCTATTTCCAGATAAGGTTTTCCAACTACACGATCGGCAAAAACAGCTTCAGATTTTAATGAAGGTACTTCCTTTAGCAATTCCTCCAGTTCCATTCCAAAATCTTGAATAGTCCTCAAATCTGGTCCATAAACTTTAATTCCCATCGGTGCCCGCATCCCGGTTTGCAACATTACCAGACGGGTTTCTATGGGTTGTAATTTTGGCGCCGAAGTAACCCCGGGAAGTTTGGTGCGTTTTGTAATTTCATTCCAAATGTCGTCGGGACTATTAATATGTTCACGCCAGTTTCGGTAGAACCTTCCATCTTCATCTTCAATTAAATTTGAAGCGATTACATCTCGCTGGATAGCTTCAGCATTAGTTAAAGTGTCCCCTGATTTGAGAATAAAACGGTTTTCATCATCAACTTTAAAACGCTGCATCGAGCCGTCTTCAGCATGAATATATTCCGGTTTATAATTAATGATATTTTCAAACATAGAAATTGGCGCGGGATCCAGAGCGGTTTCTGCCCGACCTAATTTACCAACCGCAACCTCAACTTCAGGAATACTGGTTACCGCCATATCCAACTGTTTCAAGGTTTTGGTGGTTTCTTCCATCCCGGCGTGCGGCATGGTAGTTGGCATCAGTAAAAAGCTGCCTTCACTTAACGATGGCATAAATTCCTTGCCCACCCCAGGGAAAGTGTGAGCCATTCCACTCCAAACCTGGGTTGTTCTCACATTCCAACCTACTTTATCAAATCCGCCTGCTACAAATCCAAATAATTTTGGAAAACCAAACCAGATCATCGTCCCAAAAAAGATGGTAATAATAGGGAGCGTTAAAAACTTCCCTTTATTGGTTAAACACCAGTTTAAGATCGGTTCGTAAAACTTCACCACCATCATTAATACCACCAAGGTGATACTTAGTAAAAGAATTACAAAGATATAATTGGCAAAAGCCGATTTCTGAAAGCCAAGCGGCATCCACTCTTCAGCCAGAAAGAATACGGTAACCGCCAGGATTAAACCGGGAATAACCAAATTTGTATATTTTCCAAAAAACTGTGGATTCCTTTCTTCAAGAATTTTTACGATTCCAATTAACGTTAGAGCTAAAGGCAACCAGAAACTAAAAATAATAGCCAGAGCGATTCCTGAAACGATTAAAACGATATTCCAAATTTGCTGGGTCTTCTTTTTATTGATTTTAATGTTGAAAAAGAAATACGAAAGCATTGGCAACACAAAAACCCCGATAAGGAAAGCCGCAACCAAGGCAAAGGTTTTGGTAAAAGCCAGGGGACGGAATAATTTTCCTTCAGCATTTTCCATAAAGAACACCGGGATAAAACTCACAATTGTGGTGGCCAGTGCTGTTGTTACCGCTGGAGCTACTTCAGCGGTAGCTTTGTAGATTACTCCGGCGAGTTTATTTCCGCGGAGATCTTTATTTTCGGGCATTTCCAGCCAGCGAATGGTATTTTCAACAAAAACAATCCCAACATCTACCATCACTCCAATGGCTATGGCAATCCCGGAAAGGGCTACCACATTGGCATCTACCCCTAAATAGCGCATCGCGATAAAAGTCATAAGCACCGCAACCGGCAATAAACTGGAAATTAAAATGGAAGCCCGTAGGTTTAAAACGAGTACAATAATTACGATAATGCTAATTAGTACCTCGTGGGAAAGTGCTCGCTCCAGGGTGTTTATAGTTTCATTAATAAGTTGTGTTCTATCGTAAAAAGGGACGATAGTTAACTGACTTTCGGTACCATCAGAAAGCGTTTTAGATGGTAATCCGGTAGATATTTCCTGGATTTTATCTTTCGTGTTTTGAATTACCGCCAGCGGATTTGAGCCATAGCGCGCTACAACCACACCGCCAACAACTTCAGCTCCTCCCTTATCTAAAACTCCGCGGCGTTCGGCAGGGCCCAAACTTACCCGGCCAAGGTCTTTAATAAGTACCGGGGTGTTATCATTTTCGGCAACCACGGTATTTTCAATATCTTCAATAGATTCAATATAACCGAGACCACGAACCAGGTATTCCACCTTGTTTACCTCTAAAGTTTTCGCCCCGGCATCGCGGTTAGAATTCTTTACCGCCATCATTACCTGGTTGATGCCAATTCCGTAGGCTTTAAGCGCATCGGGGTTTACATCAATTTGATATTCCTGTACAAAACCACCAATAGAAGCTACTTCTGAAACTCCTTTTGCGCCGCTTAGTCCAAGTTTCACATAATAATCCTGAACTTTACGCAATTCGTGAAGGTCCCAGCCACCGGTTACATTTCCGTCTTTATCCCGACCTTCTAAAGTGTACCAAAAAACCTGGCCTAAACCTGTAGCATCAGGACCCAATGTTGGTTGAACATCATCGGGTAATAAACCTGCAGGAAGAGAATTCAACTTTTCTAACACCCGGCTTCTTGACCAGTAAAACTCTACATCTTCTTCAAAAATGATATAAATACTGGAAAAACCAAACATGGAAGAACTACGAATAGATTTCACTCCCGGAATTCCCAAAAGTGAACTGGTAAGCGGATAAGTAATTTGATCTTCTATATCCTGGGGAGAACGCCCGGGCCAATCGGTAAAAACAATTTGCTGATTTTCTCCAATATCTGGAATGGCATCTACAGGAACTGGATCACTTGGCAAGAACCCGGTGTCCCAATTAAAAGGCGCAGTTACCAATCCCCAGCCGATTAGAAATACTAACAGCAGGACAGAAACCAGTCGGTTATAAAGAAAATATTTTATAATCTTATTAAACATGAATGTGGATATACATTAATAAAACAACTAAGCGCTATAAACAAATGAGAAATAGCTCAAAATGAAACTGTAAACGTCATTATGATACCGATGTTTATCGGGAGAAGTAATCTGCTGATATTAACAGATCGCGTCGTGCTTCGCAATGACGATTTTATCATTTTGAAACAGGATGACATTTACAAAAATGTATATCAAATAAGGAAAACCTGGTCTTCGAGATGTATGTCTTTGACCAGAAGTGGTGGAGAATAATCTTTAAAAGGAATATTTTCTTTTGAAAAATCTTCAAAAATAAAAATGTAGGAATAAGCAAAGCCTGTGAGGAAAAGCTGTTGATTTAGATCTAGCGAATCAAACTGGTGTTTTAACTCGTCCTGGCCTTCTACCGCAACTTTTTCATTGGTACAGCAGGAATCTTCAGTTGAAGTTTCCATTTCCATCCCGCAGGTTTTGGCTTCAGAAAAAATTGCTTTATCTACTAAAAAGCTTCCGCAGAAATGTTTATCAACCGTAAAAGAAAAGGTTGAAAACAGCACTAAAAATGCCATTGCTATAGAAATGCTATGTTGAAAAGCTTTTTTCATCAGCTACAAAAATAGGTAAAATTTTGAAATAAAGTCTTTCCAGATTTTTGGGAATAACTTTCAATATTATAGGTTTTCCCGTTTTTTTAATCTGTAATAATAAAAAGCAGGCAATAAAATAAGGATAAATACTGGGTGAATTAAAAATCGGCGTACATAAAATAAACCCATTACATTTTCTAAATTCAAATTAAAATAAAGTACACTGAATGTTGCCAGACCAATTCCAAAAAGTAAGGTAAAAAGCAAGGCGGCAAATTTCACAATATTTTTATCGCGAAAACTAACAAAAAGGATTACCAGGGAAATAGCAGTATTTAGCCAGTAGCGTAAACTAAGGTTAAGCAATAATTTAGGGAAATTAATTTCGGGTACTTCCATTGCTAAATAACCGCCATAACGGTAAAAATCTATTAGCGGATCGTAAAATAACTGATGCTCAAAAAACCTCACCAAAATCAGCAAAATAACTAAAACCCCAATGCCTGATAGCCTTAAAAATTGTTTCATAATTTCTGTTTTTGGCTATAAATACGCACCCAGATAACCCACAGTAAAAATACGGTGCCGTAGATAATTAATGGGAATATAATGCTGTGTAGAAATTCGGTATGTTGCGGATACTCGTAAATTCCCACAGCGAGAATACCAATTCTAATAATATTCATTGCATAAATTATTACACTACCCGCTAAAAGATAAAGTAGTGTGAGTTTCAATCGGCCAAAAAAGGAAAGTACAAAAGCGATAAATAAAATAATGATACTAACTGCATTGCAGCCTTCCACGATTCTGGCCAAATAGACCTCATTAACAATAAGCTTCATTGAAAGTTCTGACTGGTGCGGTAAAATTTGCGCGTTATAACCAAAACTACTAATTAAGATTTCACTTTGTTTTGCCACAAGATGAGTAATGTAATCTGGAAAATAAATAGGCGACCTAAAGAATTCTAAATAAAGATTATAAATAAGGGTGAGCACCAGGTAACTTCCCAAAAACATAAAAATGAAACGAAGAACCGATTTATATTTAATAAATAACCTGATCAATTTTAGAGAGTGTTTTTAACAAATTTATATAAATAAGAGCCTGTGCTTGCTATAATTTTTGAATACTTTTGCACCAAAATATCAACTAT
Source organism: Salegentibacter agarivorans (assembly GCF_900113135.1). GTDB lineage: Bacteria > Bacteroidota > Bacteroidia > Flavobacteriales > Flavobacteriaceae > Salegentibacter > Salegentibacter agarivorans. Next base: position 45,990 of record NZ_FOOH01000005.1, read on the forward strand.
GCCATTTCAGAAATTAAAACCAGAAATTAAAACTATTCTTGAAAACGATAATCTATCGGTAGACCACCGATTATCGCAGGTTTGTGAGGTTTTAAAAGAAAATATCCCATATTATGATTGGGTAGGTTTTTATTTTAAAAATGGCGATAAAGACGAATTGAAATTGCGTTCTTTCGCAGGCGAACCTACAGACCATACTATTATTCCTTTTGGAAAAGGGATTTGCGGGCAGGTAGCGGTTTCTAATGAAAACTTTGTAGTGCCAGATGTAAAAGCACAAACTAATTATATAGCCTGTAGCATTAACGTGAAAGCTGAAATTGTTGTCCCGCTTTTCTTAAACGGCGAGAACATTGGCCAGATTGATATAGATTCTCACACTCCAGATCCATTTTCTAAGGAAGATGAAGAATTTTTGGAATGGGTTAATGAGAAAGTGGCTGAAGTTTTAAGTTAAAACTTAAAGCAGTAATTGTTGTAAACAATCAAAAGTTTTTTGCTCTTTTATTTTAATTAAAATCGCCCCACTTTCACCGCGCACGCCATATAGAACGTTCTCGGGCTGATCATAATATATTTCCAAAGCAGAAACCTTTTTGGTTGTAAGAAATTCTTGCAGATTTTCTGCTGTTTTTCCTTTTATGGAGCTAAGATAAATTACTTCTTCGTTATTGACGAATTGATATATAGGCCGGTGACGAGAATGTAAGTCTTTACCTGGTTTTTCAGCTTTTGTTTTAGCTTCTATTTCTTTTCGCCTTTCGGAAGAAAGGCCTGTGAAGCATATAAAATGCGAGGATGAGTTTACGGCTGTATCTGCCATTATTCGCTTTTGCAAGGAATTTAATTGTTGTTTGAGTTTTTCTTCAGCTTTAAGACTTTCTATCCATTCCTTATTTTCTTCAGCAGTAAGAATCAAACCGTCTTGGGCAACGGCAACTGATGCGGTAAAAAGACAGATTAAAACATAGAATACTTTAAATTTTAATTTCATTTCTTGAATTTTACATTCCTGTTCTAATAGCTTCTACCGGATCTAATTTTGAAGCCGAAATTGCCGGAATTATTCCCGAAATTAACCCGATTACTGCTGAGACTGCAAAGCCAACAAACATATTCCAGGAAGAAAGCACAAACTCAAAGTCGCCGGTAAATTGCGAAGCCGCGATAGAAACCAACCAAACCAATCCCAATCCTACCAGACCGCCAATAACAGCCAGGATTACCGCTTCAAATAAAAATTGAAAGAGAATAAATTTATTTTTGGCTCCCAAAGATTTCTGAATTCCAATTAAATTGGTTCGCTCTTTTACGCTTACAAACATAATATTGGCTATTCCAAAACCGCCCACGAGTAATGAAAATCCGCTAATTATTAATCCTATAAAATTCAGCTGACCGGTAATATTATCTATTAAATCGGCAAAACCCTGAAGTTGATTTATAAAAAAGTTATTGATATCGCCAGGTTTTATTCCGCGGTAATTTCTAAGCTGTTGTTCTAAGACTGCCATATATTCGGCATTATCAACATCATCTTCTGGCTTTAAAATTAATTGCGGGAAAACACCCTTATTATTATCTCCATAAACTCTTCTCACAATATTTGCAGGAACGAACACCTGGCCATCCCTGGAGCCACCAAATAAGCTAGCTCCTTGCTTTTTAAGCACACCAATAACGGTAAGCTTTCTGCCATATAAACGCACTTCCTTACCAAGAGGATTAAGTCCACCAAAAAGATTATTTGCTATTTCGTGCCCTAACACAATTACCGGAGAACCACTTACTGACTCAGATTCGTTAAAAAACCTACCTTCTTCCAGTTCCAGGGCTTCAATATCGTAATATTCGTGGGTAATAGCGCCAACTCCAACACCGGTACTGGTAACATCCTGATATTTTATAGATTCATCGGGAACGCCAATTGTAAAACTTATAGATTCGGTATTGGGAAGATTTCGTTTCAGGTATTGATATTCATCGTAAGAAACATCTGGAAACTGCTGGCGTTTCCATTGCGGCACATCGGTGGGGCCAAAAGAAAAACGCATTACCACAATGGTGCTGTTATCTAAAGCGCTTAAACTTCCTTTAATTTCACGTTCTAAAGAATCTACTGCAGCAAGAACGCCTATAATGGAAAAAATTCCAATAGTAACCCCCAGCAAAGAAAGAAATGTTCTTAGCTTATTATTTTTTAGCGCGTTTATCGCAAAATTAAAACTTTCCCTAAGTACGCGTAGATATATCAGCATAATAAATAAAGCTCGGGGACAGAACCACGGAGCATTAAATTGTAAATTAAAACATTCTGCCAGCCGGGCACATATAAATACCAGGATATCGAGTAAATAAAGCCCGGATTTTTATGTGCTTAGTGGTATGACGCCCGGGTTTAAATTTCGTTACAAAATTTCTGGATAAATAAAGTAAATGCCTTTTATGTTTTTGGGTTAAATACTTACTTTTGCCACTTTAACAAACACAACACAATGAGCGACTTAAAAAAAGCAAAATCTGCTTTAATATCTGTATTCAGCAAAGAAGGCCTGGAACCTATTGTAAAAAAACTTAACAACCTGGGAATCACCATTTACTCTACTGGTGGCACCGAAAAATTTATAAAAGATCTTGGAATTGAAGTTGTACCTGTAGAAGATGTAACTTCTTATCCTTCAATTTTAGGCGGAAGGGTAAAAACGCTCCACCCAAAAGTTTTTGGAGGAATTTTGAACAGGCAGGATAATGAAGGTGACGTAAAAGAACTTGCAGAATACGAAATTCCGCAGATAGACATTGTGATTGTAGACCTTTATCCATTTGAAAAAACCGTTGCTTCGGGAGCTTCAGAACAGGATATTATTGAAAAAATAGATATTGGCGGCATTTCGCTTATTCGCGCCGCTGCAAAGAACTTTAAAGATGTGCTTTGTGTTTCTTCGGTAGAAGATTATAAGGATTTTGAAAATTTACTGGACGAAAAAAATGGAGATACCAGCCTTGCAGATCGTAAACTTTTTGCCGGAAAAGCTTTTAATATTTCCTCACACTATGATACGGCAATCTTCAACTATTTTAATGCTGAAGGCGAAGTAAAAGCTTATAAAACAAGTATCCAAACCGGAAAAGAATTACGCTATGGTGAAAACCCACATCAGCAGGGAACTTTTTACGGAGATTTTGATGCGATGTTTGAAAAACTGCACGGAAAAGAACTCTCTTACAACAACTTATTAGATGTTGATGCTGCGGTAAACCTCATCAACGAATTTAAAGGCGAAGCACCAACTTTTGCGATTTTAAAGCACAATAATGCTTGTGGTCTAGCTCAACGCGACACGGTTCACCAGGCTTATGTAGATGCGTTGGCGGGTGATCCTGTTTCTGCTTTTGGAGGAGTTTTAATTAGCAATGTTGAAATTGATAAAACTACAGCTGAAGAAATTCATAAATTATTCTGTGAAGTGGTTATCGCCCCTTCTTTCTCTAAGGAGGCCGAAGAAATTCTGAAAGGAAAAAAGAACAGGATTTTATTGACTCAGAAAGAAACTGAACTTCCGCAGAAACAGGTTAGAACTTGTTTGAACGGTGTTTTGGTACAGGATAAAGACAACAAAACTGATGCGCTTGAAGATTTAAAAGAGGCTACAAACAATAAACCAACAGATGCCGAGTTATCTGACTTGTTGTTTGCTTCAAAAATTTGCAAGCATACAAAATCGAATACCATCGTTTTAGCAAAAAACAAACAATTATGCGCCAGCGGCACCGGGCAAACTTCTCGTGTGGATGCTTTAACACACAGCATAGAGAAAGCGAGATCTTTTAAATTCGATTTAAAGGGAGCGGTTATGGCTAGCGACGCGTTTTTCCCGTTTCCAGATTGTGTAGAGATTGCAGGTAACGCAGGAATTTCAGCAGTAATCCAGCCCGGGGGATCTATAAAAGATCAGTTAAGTATAGATTATTGCAACGAAAATAATATAGCTATGGTGATGACGGGAACACGCCATTTTAAACATTAATTTTATTACATTTACCAAACCTCAATACCAAACAAAGCATGGGATTTTTTGACTTTCTCATTGAAGAAATAGCGATAGATTTAGGAACTGCCAACACCCTTATTATTCATAATGATAAAGTGGTGGTAGACAGCCCCTCTATTGTTGCACGAGACCGTACTACGGGAAAAATAACCGCAGTAGGGAAAGAAGCTGCAATGATGCAGGGAAAAACCCATGAAAACATAAAAACCATTCGCCCATTAAAAGATGGGGTAATTGCAGATTTTGATGCCAGTGAGAAAATGCTCACTATGTTCATTAAAGAAATTCCGGCGCTTAAAAAGAAAATGTTCACACCGGCCCTTAGAATGGTGATTTGTATTCCATCTGGAATTACAGAAGTTGAAATGCGTGCGGTAAAAGAAAGTGCAGAGCGTGTGAATGGGAAAGAGGTTTACCTTATTCACGAGCCTATGGCTGCTGCCATTGGTATTGGCGTAGATATTATGCAGCCTAAAGGAAATATGATCGTAGATATAGGTGGTGGTACTACTGAAATCGCGGTAATTGCCCTTGGTGGAATTGTTTGTGATAAATCGGTTAAAATTGCCGGTGATGTATTTACTAATGATATTGTTTATTATATGCGTACGCAGCACAACTTATATGTTGGAGAGCGTACTGCTGAAAAAATAAAAATACAGATTGGTGCAGCGACTGAAGATTTAGAAGTTCCGCCAGAAGAAATGAGCGTGCAGGGACGTGACCTTTTAACAGGAAAACCCAAGCAGGTAAACATTTCTTATCGTGAAATTGCCAAAGCCTTAGATAAGTCTATTTTAAGGATTGAAGACGCGGTAATGGAAACCTTATCTCAAACCCCTCCAGAGCTTGCAGCCGATATTTACAATACCGGTATTTATCTTGCCGGTGGTGGATCTATGCTTAGAGGATTGGATAAAAGGCTATCTCAAAAAACCGATCTTCCGGTTTATATCGCCGAAGATCCATTAAGAGCCGTAGTAAGAGGAACCGGAATATGCTTAAAGACCCTTAATCGTTATAAGGGAATTTTGATAAAGTAGGAGAAGTAGTTTTATGCAGCAAATTTTTAATTTTCTTATTCGGAATAAGAATAATATCCTATTCCTGTTTCTGCTTGCATTAGCTGTATTCTTTACCATTCAAACCCATTCTTTTCATAAAAGTAGTTTTATAAGCTCGGCAAACGTACTTACCGGCGGCATCTATTCCTGGGCCAACGATTTTGACAAGTACATGCATTTAGACGAGTACAACGAGCGCTTAATGGAAGAAAATAAGCAGCTGCGTAACGTATTGACCAATTTAAACGATACCATTTCGGTAGAAAATTATACCGATACCACCAGTTTTGATGGCACGTACTATTTTAGAACCGCGAGGGTTATTAATAACAACTATGCCAAACCCAACAATTTTCTAACCTTAAACCAGGGAAAAGAAGCCGGTATAAAATCTGAGTTCGGGGTTATAACAAGTAAGGGAGTAATTGGAATTGTAGACCGTGTGAACAGCAGATTCTCGCGAGTAATTTCCATATTAAATTCAGATTCTCAAATTAACGCACAGTTAAATAAAACCAATCATTTTGGGAGTTTAATCTGGGATGGTAAAAATCCTAATATCGTTCAGCTGGTAGATGTGCCACGACAGGCACCCGTAAAAGAAGGAGATACCATAGTCACTGGGGGAAAATCTTTAATTTTTCCTGAAGGGATTCCCATTGGTAGTGTAGAAAATTTTAAACTGGACCAAAGCCAGAGTTATTACAATATTAATGTTAGGCTTTTTAATGATATGACCAACATTGGTTATGTATATGTAATTGAAAACCTGGACCGGGAAGAAATACTGGAATTAGAGAAGGAAGATGAACAATAGTATTTTAAAAAATATAATCAGGTTTGTAGGATTAGTATTTATACAGGTACTAATACTTAACAATATTAATTTCCTGGGCTATATAAATCCTTACCTTTATGTATTATTTATTTTACTTTATCCATTTAATGCAAATCAGAGTTTATTTTTAATACTGTCTTTTTTATTAGGCTTTAGTATAGATCTTTTTGAAGACAGCGGCGGCGTTCATGCGGCAGCTTGTGTGGTTATTGCTTTTATTAGGCCAAATTTGCTTCGATTTTCTTTTGGAATAAGCTATGATCATCAAAATTTAAGGCTTTCCACAACACCTTTTGGAGCCAGATTAAGCTATATTTTTATCAGTATTATAATTCATCATTTTATCTTGTTTTTCTTGGAAATGTTCAGCTTTAGTCATATAATAATAGTCCTCAAAAAAACGTTATTTTCAGGGATCTTCAGTGTTATTACTATTATGCTAAGCCTTATTGTTTTCAGTAAAAAATATAGATGAGAAAATTACTTCTTTACATTATTATTCTTACCACCGGCATTATTTTTCTTGCCCGGTTGTTCTATTTGCAAATAATGGACGATTCTTTTGCGGTAAGATCTCAGGATAATGCTATTGAAGTGGTGTACGATTATCCGCAGCGAGGTTATATTTCAGACCGAAATGGGAAGTTGATGGTTTCTAACCAACCATCTTACGATGTGATGGCCATTCCACGCAATCTTAAACCTTTTGATACTACTGAATTCTGCGAAATTCTAAGTATAGATCCAAAGGAATTAGGGCGCCGTTTAGATAAGGCCAAAATCTACTCTCCTATTCTTCCGTCAGTAATTATTCCGCAATTAACAAAATCGGAATACGCTTATTTACAGGAAAAAATGCGAAAATATGAAGGTTTTTATATTCAAAAACGTTCGTTAAGAGATTACCAGGTAGATCATAGTGCCAATGTTTTAGGCTATATCGCGCAGGTGAATCAGAAAAAAGTTAATGAAGATCCGTATTATATTTCTGGTGACCTTATTGGAAGAAGCGGCGTAGAAAAAGTTTACGAAGAATTACTGCGTGGGGAAAAGGGTGTAAAATACATTCAAAAAGATAGGTTTAACAGGGACATTGGCCCTTATAAAGACGGTATTTACGATACGCTTCCCACTAAAGGAAAAGATATACATATCACTTTAGATGCCGAATTACAGGCGTATGGCGAAAAACTAATGGAAAACAAACGAGGTGGAATTGTAGCTATAGAGCCGGCAAGTGGCGAAATTCTTTCCCTGGTAACTGCGCCTAATTACGACCCTGCTTTATTAGTTGGCCGAAAAAGATCTCCAAATTACACCAGGCTATATTATGATTCTATTGCACAACCACTTTATGATCGCGGACTTTTGGCAGAATACCCTCCCGGATCTCCTTTTAAAGCTTTAACCGGTTTAATTGGGCTGCAGGAAGGGGTAATAGATACCGAAGACAGGTTTTCATGCAACAACGGTTATAATTACGGAGCCAGGCGTCCTTTGGGTTGCCATGCTCATCCCAGCCCCCTGGATCTAGTGCCGGGTATCGCAAACTCCTGTAATTCTTATTTCGCACAGGTTTATAGAAAAACAATAGAAAAATTTCCCACCCCACAAGAAGGGATTGATACCTGGAATGCACATTTAAAAAGTTTTGGCCTTGGTCAGTTTATGGGAAATGATCTTAGTACAGGGAGACCGGGTAAAATTCCTGATGCCGATTATTATAACCGAATTTATAATTACCCAACATACAAATGGTATTCTACGGCAACAATATCTAATGCCATTGGCCAGGGAGAAGTTTTAATGACGCCCATTCAACTCGCAAATATGACGGCTACTATTGCAAACCGTGGATGGTACTACACTCCCCATATTTTAAAAGCTGTAGAAGGTGATCCTATAAAAGAAGAGAAATTTACAGTAAAAAACATCACAACGGTAGACTCCAAACATTTCGACCCTGTAGTTGAAGGTATGCACCAGGTTTACAAAAATGGTACTGCTAGAAGTCTGCAAATCCCCGGAATTGAAATCGCTGGTAAAACAGGTACCGCAGAAAACTTTACAAAAATTGATGGGAAACGCACCCAACTTACAGACCACTCTATTTTTGTAGCTTTTGCACCGGTAGACAATCCAAAGATAGCTATTGCAGTATTTGTGGAAAACGGATATTGGGGAAGCCGTTATGCCGGAAGAATTGCTAGCTTAATGGTTGAAAAATATATTAAAAAAGAAATTACCAGAACAGATATGGAAGACTGGATTTTAAGCCACAGTCTTGAAGAAGAGTACGCAAAACCATTAAGTGGAGAACCTTTTATAATAAATAGGTAAATGAGTAAAAGCGTAGCAGGATTTGATTGGATTACTATATTAATTTACCTTTTATTAGTAGGCTTTGGATGGGCCAATATTTACTCGGCGTCTCTGGGCTCCGGCAGCCCTATTGATTTTTTTAATATGGACGCTCCTTATAGCAGGCAGGCCCTTTTTATAGCATTAAGCATCTTCCTTATTATTCTAATCCTTTCAATTGAAGCAAAATTTTACCAGCGGTTTTCTAGTGTAATTTATGCCACAAGCCTTTTAAGCTTAGCAGGATTATTTGTTTTTGGAAGCACCATTGCCGGGCAGACTGCATGGTACCAAATTGGCTCAGTTAGTATTCAACCTGCAGAATTTGCAAAAGCAGCCACCGCTTTGGCCGTAGCAAAATATCTAAGTGGTATACAAACCAATATTAAAGATTTTAAGCATCAATTACGAGTATTTTTAATTATTGCCCTGCCAATGATCTTAGTGCTCTTACAGCCCGATGCAGGTAGTGCAATGGTCTATTTTTCATTTGCATTTGCACTGTACAGGGAGGGACTGCATTTTGCTTATTTGTTACTCGGGTTTTTCGCTGCTATTCTTTTTGTAGCCACACTGGCATTCGGCCCCTTGTGGGTAATTGGCGGAATATTACTAATTGCAATACTGGTTTATCTTAAAAACCGAAAAAGAAGACCTAACATTTTAAAATATTTATTTTTTGCAGCGGTTGCAGTTGGATTTTCGCTTTCAGTAAATTATGTATTTGAGAATGTTTTTAAACAGCATCACCGGGATAGATTTAATATTGTATTAGGCAAAGAAGTAGATTCTCGTGGTATTGGTTATAATACTAACCAAAGTGAAATTGCAATAGGCAGCGGCGGATTATTCGGAAAAGGCTGGACAGAAGGAACTCAAACCAAAGGTCATTTTGTGCCTGAACAACATACCGATTATATTTTTAGCACGGTAGGTGAAGAATGGGGCTTTTTAGGAAGCACGTTTATTCTTGCCCTGTTTATACTGCTTATGTTGCGTCTACTTTATATGGCAGAGCGACAGCGTTCAACTTTTAACCGGGTTTACGGTTATGGGGTAATAGGAATAATCTTTATGCACTTCCTTGTAAATATTGGCATGGTTATAGGCATTTTTCCTACAGTTGGAATTCCCTTACCATTTTTAAGTTATGGAGGTTCAGGACTTTGGGCATTTACAATTCTCCTATTTATTTTTGTCAAACTGGATTCAGACAGGATGTCTTTCTAATTACATCGCTCTGCTAACAATAAAGCAGCGGCAACTGCCAGAATGATTAGCGGATAAATATATTTTCTTTTCAGCATACAGCAAATTTAAACTTTTTGGTAATAAAGCTTACTCAGATTTCTTCAGTTAATTAATTATCACATAAAAAAAGCGCCTCATTGCTGAAGCGCTTTTACCTTTTTAGAAGAAAACTAGTCTCTTACTTTCGCTAATTTATCTTCTCTAATATTATTTTTTCGCATATCAGATAGTACGTGAATTGCTTCTTCAACGTAAACATCCCTACTTAAATTCTTATGCCAACGATCTCTCTTTTCTTTTAGAATAGTATCGTTTTCAAACATCTTTTCTTCATAGGGTAAAGAAGTAAATGTCAGATTGGTTTTATAATCATTTATAGAATCAAAGCTTTTTGCCATTTCCTGATTTCTTTCAGCGGTTGCCGCGTATTCTTCAAAATTAAGGGAATGTGCACTATTTTCACTTTGGTCTTTAATCCATTTAGCATGTTGTTCAATACGCTTTAACTGCTCATTAGCGTTCATTCGGTCTTTACTGTTTGCAATAGTTTTTTCAAAATCTACATAACCATCCCAAACTTCATATTTAGCAGGATCTATTTTATCCCACGGTAATGGATTATCCTGGTCTTTCTCGCCAATATCTACAAAACTATAACGATCTGGCACCACCACATCACTTTTCACCCCTTCTAACTGGGTAGAACCACCATTAACTCTATAAAACTTTTGAGTAGTAAGTTTAAGTGCACCAACATCTCCAAATTCATTACTTCTTAACCAACGGTTAAGATCTATCACATTTTGTACGGTTCCCTTACCATAGGTTTGTTTACTTCCTATAATAATTGCACGCTTATAGTCTTGCATTGCAGCCGCCAGAATTTCTGAAGCCGAAGCTGAAAGTTCGTTTACAAGAATAACTAAAGGACCATCCCACAGTACAGACGGATCTTCATCTGAAAGTACATCTTTTCTCTGTCCGTTAGATTTAACCTGAACAATTGGCCCTTCTTCAATAAAAAGTCCGGCAATATCTACTACTGTTTTTAAAGAGCCTCCACCGTTATTTCTAAGGTCCAGCACAAGGCCGTCCATATTTTTTTCTTTTAAACGAATGATATCCTTTTTGATATCTGAAGCAGCATTTCGCTCTTCATAATCTTCCATATTAAAGTAGAATTTCGGCAAATTTATTATCCCAAAATTCTTCCCTTCCTGCTCAACCATAGCAGTTTTAGCATAGGTTTCTTCAATTTCAACAATGTCACGCGTTAAAGTGATTTCTTCAATATTACCCATTAACTTTTTACGAACTGTTAGGGTAACTTTAGAATCTTTTGGGCCTTTAATCAGATCCACCGCATCTTCCAGGCGCATTCCTACAATACTCACAGGGTCTTCTTCATCTTCCTGCTGTACTTTTAATATCTCATCTCCTTCAGAAAGTTCTTCACTTCTCCAGGCAGGACCACCAGATATAACTTCGGTTACGGTAATATTGTCGCTTTTCTTTTGAAGACGGGCGCCAATTCCTTCCAGTTTTCCAGACATTGCAATATCAAACCTGTCCTTATCCTGTGGTGCGAAATATAGTGTATGAGGATCAAAAGATTCTACAATAGCATTTAAATAAACTGAAAAGTAATCTTTACGCTCCAAATCATCTGTGAAATCGTAATATTCGTCTAAAGAACTTAAAGTCACCTCCCTGGCTTCTTTTTCAAGTTCTTCTTTAGATTTCATTTCATATTCAGAGTCTTCTTCTTTTTTCATTTCCTCTTCCTCAACTTTATCGTGATAAGTGATAAGAGTAGAAAATTTAAGTTGTTTTCTCCAACGCTCCTTTAGTTCTTTTTTTGAAGATACATACTCAGCTTCAGAAAAGTCTGTATTTATATCTTCAGCTTCAGAAAAATCGAAAGGTTTTTCAAGGATTTCTTTGTAGATTTTTCGTGCCTCTTCAGACCGTTTTTGAAGTCTATTATAAGTAAGATCAAAAAAGCCAATTTCCTTTTTCTTAATCTGGTCGTCTATTTTATCCCTGTATTCATTAAACTCTTCAACATCACTGGCATAGAAGAAGCGCTTAGAACCATCCAGGCCACCAAGGTACTTATCGTAAACCCCTTCAGAAAATTCATCATTAATCTCTCTTGCATCATAGTGCCCTTCATTAAGCACATAGGTAATAAGATCTATAAGAAGTTTGTCTTTATTAGGATCGTCGAATTTTTTAGTAGTAAAACTACAGGAAGTAGCAGCCATTAAAAGCACTACCACCAGGATTTTAAAATTCTTTTTCATAAATAACATAAATTTCATCATTAACAGCTCCCCAAAATACATTAAAAATTGTGCCAATAAAGCTAACAGGTAATAATAATTTGTTAAACTACTAAGATAAGGTTTCTTCTTGAAATTACTATTTTAGCTCCTATAAAAAATAGGCTATGACAAAGAAAAAACCATTAATACTGGTTACTAATGACGATGGTATTACCGCTCCCGGAATAAGGACTTTAATTGAGGTAATGAAAGAACTGGGTGATGTAGTAGTAGTGGCACCAGATAGCCCACAAAGCGGAATGGGACACGCTATAACCATTAGCGATACTTTATTTTGCGAACAGGTTACTATTAAGGAAAATTATAAGCATAAAGAATACAGCTGCTCGGGCACTCCCGCAGACTGTGTGAAAATTGCTACCCAGGAAATCTTGCACAGGAAACCAGATCTTTGTGTAAGCGGAATTAACCATGGTTCAAATTCTTCTATAAACGTAATTTATTCGGGGACTATGAGTGCTGCTGTAGAAGCTGGTGTAGAAGGAATTCCCGCTATTGGATTTTCATTATTAGATTACTCGTTAAATGCCGATTTTGAACCTGCCAGGAAATATGTAAAAGCCATTACCAGAAATGTTATTAAAAACGGACTTCCAAAAGGGGTAGTTTTAAATGTAAATATTCCAAAACTTCCCGCTTCAGAAATTAAAGGAATGAAAGTTTGCCGGCAGGCCAACGCACAATGGGAAGAAGAATTTGATAAAAGAACCAATCCGCAGGGACGTGAATATTACTGGCTTACGGGGAAATTTGTGAATAAAGATAAAGGCGAAGACACCGATGAATGGGCGCTTGAAAAAGGGTATGTATCGGTAGTTCCCGTACAATTTGATCTCACGGCCCATCACTTTTTAGACGATTTAAATAATTGGGAACTTAATGATTAAGCAAAATATTTTTATAGGATTCTTAACCGGAATTTCTGCCAATATTTGTGGCATTTTTCTTTATATCCTACTTTTTTCAGAAATGGGAATAGACGAAACGCTAGACGATGCAATTGCTGAAGGTTATATTGGCAAGCTCATTGCTCTGGGAGCTATTTTAAATTTTCTACCCTTTTTCGTCTTCCTTAGAAAAAAACAAATCTATCACGCAAGAGGTGTACTTTTGGCTAGTATTATAGCAGCAATTACCATTTTCATTACAAAAATAGTTTAAATGAAATCAGCTGCTACTGAACCCGAAAATTGGTAATAATTATAAGTTTGTGTTCAATGCCAAAACTGGGATAAATTTTATAAATATGAAATATTACATAATAGCAGGAGAAGCTTCTGGAGATCTTCACGCTTCTAATCTAATGCGCGCTTTAAAACAAACCGATCCCGAAGCTGAATTTAGGTTTTGGGGTGGTGATCTTATGCAGGCGCAGGGAGGTGAACTGGTAAAACATTACCGGGAACTTGCTTTTATGGGTTTTGCCGAAGTACTTTTTAACTTAAAAACCATTTTAAGTAATATTTCGTTTTGCAAAAAAGATATTAGCGCTTTTAATCCAGACGCCATTATTTTTATAGATTATCCCGGCTTCAATTTAAGAATTGCTAAATGGGCAAAAAAGGAGGGTTACCAGACACATTTCTACATTTCTCCGCAAATTTGGGCCTGGAAAGAAAACCGAATTCAGGCAATAAAGCGCGATATAGATTATATGTACGTAATCCTGCCTTTTGAAAAAGAATTTTATGAAGAAAAACATAATTTCCCCGTTCATTTTGTAGGCCACCCGCTTATTGATGCCATTGGCCAAAAAGATCTTCCCGATGTAAAGGCAGTAAAAGAAGAATATCAATTAGACGATAGGCCAATAATTGCAGTATTACCCGGAAGCCGAAAACAGGAAATTTCAAAAATGCTGGAGGTTATGTTAAGTATTACCCCAAATTTCCCTGAATATCAATTTGTAATTGCCGGTGCTCCCAGCCAGGATGCAGAGTTCTACGCTCCCTTTATTAAGCAAAAAAATATAAAATTAATAATGAACAGAACTTACGATATACTTAGCCTCTCGCACGCTGCTATGGTAACCTCGGGCACGGCAACCTTAGAAACCGCATTATTTAAAATTCCTGAAGTGGTTTGCTATAAAGGCAACTATATTTCTTACCAAATTGCTCGCCGAATAGTAAACCTTGATTATATTTCTTTGGTAAATCTTATTATGAAACGGGAGGTTGTAAAAGAATTAATTCAGGACGATTTTAATACGAAAACGCTAAAAAAAGAGTTTAAGAAAATACTGGACGAAGAAAATCGTAAGAGAATCTTTAAAGATTATTTTGAACTGGAGAGAAAACTGGGCGGAAAAGGCGCCAGCGAGAAAACAGCTCAACTTATTGTAGAAGCGATTAAAAATTGAACTATGCAGAAAGTTTTTAAGTCACTTTTTTTAGGCTTTTTTATCCTAAGCCTTATTTCCTGCGGAAGCTCACGCTCCAAGATTATTACCACTAAAAGTGATGATAATCGTTCTGAAAGAGTTTCTGATTCAAGAAATACTGAAATTGAACCTGCAAACAAAAAAGTTTATAACATCATATCTAAAGCCAAAACTTTTGAAGGCACGCGCTATAAGTATGGCGGCACTACCAAACGAGGAATGGATTGCTCCGGACTCATATTTACAGCGTTTTTAGAAGAAGATATCGCTGTTCCCAGAACTTCCCGCGCCATGTCTTTAGAAGGCGAACGGCTTTATATAAAAGAGGTAACCCCCGGCGATTTATTGTTTTTTGAAACCAACAAAAACAGAAAAGTAATTAACCACGTTGGTTTAGTAGTAGAAAAGGAACGGGACAATATTTATTTTATCCACTCCTCCACCTCTCGCGGAGTTATTATTTCTTCACTTTCAGAACCTTATTGGAATGATACTTTTGTAATGGCTCGCCGAATTTTATAATTTTTAGTATCTTCAAAAGTAATTGCCGCCCTACAAAAAACAATAGGGATGCAATTTTTGAATTTCACCATAATTAAACTTTCTCTATTCCTATTCCTGGGAATAATCACCGGATTTTCATTTAAAATTCCCGGCACTGCTTTTTTTACATTTTTTGGTTGTTTATTTCTTCTTTTCATTGCAGGTTTTGTAAGGGCACGTAAACAAATATTTGATGATATTTTCTTCGGAATAATTACCTGGAGTTTAATTTTCACCCTGGGAGTTGCAACAGCTTTTCTTCACCAGCCCAATAACCAGGCAAATCATTATATACATCTTGAAGATTCTGAAGCTGGAATAATGCAAATTCGCATTACCGAAAGTCTTAAACCAAACCTTTACAACGAACCCTATCTCGCTGAAGTTGAAAAGATTTTTTCTACGGAAAATTCAAGGGCAGTAAAAGGAAAGATTCTATTGAGTATTTCAAAAGATTCAATAAATAAAGAATTGGTCCCGGGAATGAAACTACTTGTTCCTTATAAACTAAAAAATATTGCCGAACCGCTAAATCCATATCGCTTCAATTACCGAAACTATATGCAGAAACAACGGGTAGAAAAGCAGTTACAAGTTGGCGATTCTGAAATAAAGATTATAAACGAAAAGGAAGAATCTGCGGTTAGTTATGCCTCGAAATTGAGAGAAAAAATTATTAAAAAACTCCCTGAAACCAAAATAGAAAAAAATGAGCTTGCAATAATACAGGCTTTATTGCTGGGGCAAAGACAGGATATTTCAAAGGAAATCTACGAAGAATATGCCGCCGCGGGTGCCATTCACAATCTAGCGGTTTCGGGACTTCACGTGGGGATTATTTTACTCATTTTAAACTGGCTTTTTAAACCCTTCAATTACTTCAAAAACGGATTAATATTCAAAACCATTCTTTTAATAATATTGATGTGGGGCTTTGCAATTTTGGCCGGGCTTTCGCCATCAGTGGTTCGAGCCGTAACGATGTTTTCTTTTATCCCTATCGGGATGCAAATGCGGCGAAAAACCAGTGTTTTAAACAGTTTATTTATTTCGCTGTTTATTTTACTGCTTGTAAATCCCTATTTCATATTTCAGGTGGGTTTTCAACTGAGTTATCTTGCGGTTTTTGCAATTGTTACCATTCAGCCTAAATTATTTAAGCTCTGGCAACCAAAATTTAAAATCACAAAGTACTTCTGGGGATTATTAAGCGTAAGTATAGCAGCGCAAATTGGAGTTTTACCTTTAAGTTTATTTTATTTTCATCAGTTTCCGGGCTTATTTTTCCTTTCCAATTTGGTTGTGCTACCGGTACTGGGAATTATTTTAGGACTGAGCATTTTGGTAATTCTACTTTCTTTACTGAATTTACTGCCAAATTTTATCGCTGAAACTTATGGAAAACTCATCAGTTTAATGAATCAATTTATATCCTGGGTGGCGGGAAAAGAAGAGTTTGTGTTTACCGATATTCACTTTAATATTTGGCAAAACCTCAGTGCCTATTTATTGATTATCTCTTTTATTCTTTTACTCTATCAAAAAAGCTTCAGAAATCTTGTTTTCTTTCTCTGCGGAATTCTAATATTTCAAAACAGCATGCTCTATAGCAAAATGCAGAATTCAACTTCAGAAAGTATAGTATTTCATAAGCCGAGAAAAACTATGATAGGTATTCAAAAAGATAAAAAGCTAATTTTATATCATAATTTAGCTAATGAAATTCAAGAGGAAAATCCGTTTAAAAGATTATAAAACCGGACGGAATATCAATCAAATTGAAGAAAAGCAAATCCAGAATATTTTAGCATTTTCTGAAACTATGGTTTTAATTGTCGATAGCACTAGAGTTTACAAGTTAAACAATTTTAAGCCTGACCTGGTGTTACTTCGGAATTCTCCTAAAATCAATTTAGAACGGCTAATTGGATGTTTAAATCCAAAAATAATTGTTGCCGACGGAAGCAACTACCATAGTTATGTATCCCGTTGGGTAGAAACCGCCAAAAAACAAAAAACCCGTTTTCACCATACAGGTAAAAACGGGGCTTTTCGCATCTCTACTGAACCATAAGGCCCACTATCAACTAACACTTAAATTTTACTCGGTAATCGAGACTTAAAACGATGTGAAAGTCTCGGAAGCGAAATATTTTACTCAAAAGAACCTTCAAAATTCTCCTGGTAATCTGCAAAAGCTTCTTTTGAAGTCATTTTTTTATATTCATCTTCCGCAAAGAGTTTTAAATAAAGCTCCAACTGTTGTGGAGTTCTATACCCTGGAATAGGAGCAATTAAATTGGCTTCTTCATCAAAGAAAACAAGGCTTGGATAGCCGGTAATCTTTAAAGCCCTTGCCAATTGATGAGGAGAATTTCTTCTTGTCTTCTTTTCAGGATCGTATTGCGGATTTTTAAATAGCTGACCTTTAAAATCAATTTCCTCAGGCCCTTCAGCATTAAACTTTACCGGGTAATAATTTTCATTTACAAACTCGATTACATCGTAATTGGTAAATGTATTTTTATCTAACATTTTACAGGGGCCGCACCATACGGTATAGGCATCCATAAATATCTTTTTTGGTTCTTTTTCCTGTGCTGCCAGTGCCTCGTTCATACTCATCCAGTTAATCTCCTGAGCTTGACTATTAATTCCTATAAACAGAAAAAATATGGTAATTATTCTAATCATGTATCGCTTTTAGAATGTTTGTAAAACAAAAAACGTTCCTAAAATTAAAGAACGTTTTTTGTTTCAAATACTGTTTTAAGAATTTTTCTTATCCCTTTCTGTATCTGCAATTTCATATTGCTCCTGCTCCAGCATTTCCCGCTCGTTGTCTTCAGCACCGTGCGTTAATCGCTTTAAAGGTTTCAACATAAAAATCACAATTAGTCCAAATACGGTTGTGAATATAGTAATTCCAATAAAAGTTCTGAATTCCAACTGGGTTTGAACTTCTTCGATCACAAAATCTCCGTAATATCCAACTTTATCTTCCTCCTGCCTAAAATTAAGCATTACATGATAGGGATCCTGGGCGGTTACACCCTCTTCTTTGAGGTTTGCTATGATCTCAGACTTTTGATCTTTATTCTCAAAATTCATAAGCCCCAATACCGGTGCCTTAGTTTCCATATTAGTTACCGCAAGCTCATTATTGTCCAGGTAAACAAAACCATTAAACGTAAAGTCGTTTTTATTTTGAAGTATGGTATCGTTTAATTGCAATCTATTAGCTACATCACTGCCTTCTGTGCTCAATTGAACGGTAGCGGGTTCTCCCTGGGAGAATTCACCAATAAGTCCCGCCATTTTATTTCCAAGTCCTGTAGCAGCAAAATAAACCCCCATCATAAGAGAGGCATATTTTACCGGTGCCAGCTTAGTAATAAAAGAAAGCGCTACCGGAGAAGAACATAATTCTCCAATGGTATGCAGCAAGTAAGCAAGCACTAACCAATACATAGCCGATTTACTTTCAAAAGCGGTATATTCTTTTGCAGCTATGGCCATAAATAGAAAGCCAAGCCCCATAATAATCACCCCTGTAGCCATTTTAAAGATTGAAGAAGCTTCTTTGTTCTTCAATTTTCTTTTAGCCCAGAAATTTGCAACTATTACTCCAAAAATAATGATAAACATGGCATTTAAGGACTGAAACCAGGTGGCTGGCACTTCATTTCCAATTAGTGGTAAGCTAAACGAAAGTGTTCTATCAGTTTTATCGGCCGCGTAAATATTCATTAATCCTCCAGCTTGCTCAAAAGCTCCCCAGAAAACAACTACAAGTAAAAATGATAAGATCATTACTACATACCTGTCTTTCATAACTTGCGTAGTAAGATCTTTGTACACCATAAGCATCAAAGCGATTACAAGTGTTAAGAATATATACAGCAGTCCAAACGGAACGGACATCATAATAAGAACATATATGGAACCTATCATTAAAATTGAAGTAATAGCAAGTTGTAGTGGAGACTTTAATAGTTCACTAAACATATTGCTAAGAGAGGCTCCTTCACTACGTTCAACCTTAGATAATAGGTTTCCAACATTCAGCAAATATTTTTGTCCCCATAAGTAAACTATGAGTCCAAATGCCATAGCAATACCGGCAAGACCAAAACCATAGTGCCAGCCAATATTTTCACCAACATAACCAACAATTAAACTGGAAAGAAAAGCACCAAGGTTAATCCCAATATAAAAGATGGTAAAACCTTTATCTCTTCTTATATCGCCGGGTTTATATAAACCTCCAACCATTGTTGAGATATTTGGTTTCAGCATTCCAACTCCAATAATAATTAAAGCTAGTCCGCTATAAAATGCCCACATTTCTTCTACAGCCAAAATACCGTGACCAGCTACCAGGATTATTCCTCCCCAGAGAACTGTTTTCTTTTGGCCCAGAAGTTTATCTGCTATAATTCCCCCGGGAATGGAGGCTACATAAACAAGCATAGTATACCAACCATAAAGGGCAATAGCTTCTCCACCTGTCCATCCAAGACCTGCGTTTCCACCGGTTGTGGCACTTACTAGATATAAAACCAGAATAGCACGCATTCCATAATAGGAAAAGCGTTCCCACATTTCGGTGAAAAATAAAATATAAAGTCCTACCGGATGCCCAAAAAGTTCTTTTTGAGGCGCTCTGTTTGTTACTGTTGCCATTTAGATTATAGTTTTTCTTTTATAAAATCGGTCATCATTGTGTATAGATGTAACCTTGTATTTCCGCCGTAAATTCCGTGGTTTCTATCTGGATAAATAGCCCAGTCAAATTGCTTATTAGCCTGTACTAGAGCTTCCACCATTCTCATGGTATTTTGAAGGTGTACATTATCGTCTCCCCCACCGTGAATTAAAAGATAATCTCCTTTTAATTTTTCTGCGTGGTTTATAGGTGAATTCTCATCATACCCTGAAGGGTTTTCCTGAGGCGTAGTCATATATCTTTCTGTATAGATGGTATCGTAAAATCTCCAGCTAATTACCGGTGCTACAGCTATTGCCATAGAGAAAGTATCGTTTCCTTTTAAAATGGCGTTAGAAGACATAAAACCTCCATAACTCCAGCCCCAAATTCCAATTCGGTTTTCATCTATATAATCTCTTGCGCCAAGTTTTTGGGCAGCGGCAATTTGATCTTCAACTTCATATTTACCCAATTCATTTTGAGTAACCTTTTTAAAGTCTGCACCTTTAAATCCTGTACCACGCCCATCTACGGTTGCTATAATATATCCCTCGTTAGCGAGTAGCTGATACCAGTAATCGTTTGTGCCGAAGTAAGAATTTGAAACCGACTGTGAACCTGGCCCTGAATATTGAAACATTAATAATGGATATTCTTTATTCTCGTCAAAATCGTTTGGCTTAATCATCCACATATTAAGCTCATTACCATTCACCTCAATAGTGCTTAGTTCTTTTGGAGCGAAATTATAAGCGGCTTCTTTTTCCAGTAAAGCCGAATTATCTTTAATCTTTCTTACCAGTTTACCGTTTTTCGCATTATGTAAGGTGAACTCATAAGGAGTTTCGGTGCTTGTGTAAGAATTGATGAAATAGGTATAGTCTGCGCTAAAATCTCCGCTATTCATTCCTTCTTTTTCAGTTAAACGGGTTTTGTTTTTACCGTTAATCTTTATAGAATATACATCGCGATTAACGCTTCCGTTTTCTGTACTTTGATAAAAGATCTTCTTAGAATCTTTATCGTAACCATAATAGTCAGTTACTTCCCAGTTTCCTTCGGTAACCTGTTTTTCTAGCTCACCATCTTCATCATACAGATAAATATGGTTCCAACCGTCCTTTTCGCTAGTCCAAATAAAACTGTTGTCTTCAAGAAAAGTAAGGTTGTTAGTGATATCTATATAAGCTTCATCAGTCTCATTCATCACCACTTCAGCTTCATTATCTTCAGCATCTACGAAAATAAGATCCAGATTATTTTGGTGCCTGTTTAAAACCTGTACGCTTAAAATCTCAGGATCCTGCGTCCATTTAATTCTTGGAATATAAAAATCTTCATAATCTCCAAGTTCAACTTTTTCACTTTCTTTAGCAGCTAATTCATAAGTATAAAGGGATACTTCAGAATTTGTTTCTCCGGCTTTAGGATATTTAAAAACCTGCTGACTTGGGTAAAGATCCTGCCCAAAAATATCCATTGAAAATTCAGGAACTTCGGTTTCATCAAACTTAAGGTAAGCTAAATGAGTTCCGGTTTTATTCCAATCGAAAGCTCTTACAAAAGCAAATTCTTCTTCATACACCCAATCGGTAACTCCATTTATCAGCTTGTTTTTCTCACCATCTGTAGTCACCTGGGTTTCTTCGCCAGTAGCGATATCGTAAGTGTAAATATTATTTTCAAAAACGTAAGCTACTTTAGAAGCATCTGGAGAAAAAGTTGGCTCCTGAACTTTATTATCGCTTAATTTGGTAAGCGTTTTATCTTCTACATCATAGATATAATAAATTCCGCGAGAAGAACGGCGGTAAATTTGCTCCATATTGGTAGAAAGCAAAATCTTATCTTCCTTTTCACTAAGCTCAAATCCCTGGAAACCTGAAATTTCACTAAGATCTTTACTATTTAAGAGGCTTCTAACTTTCTCGCCACTTTTATAAGAATACACATCTATGCTCGTGGTATTTGCCTCGCGATCGCGATTTAAAACCAGGTATTCTTTACCATTATCTAAAGATTGTAGGGATTGTAAACGTTCCTGTCTAAAGGTGCCGTCGTAGATTTCTTCGAGGCTAATTTCCTTATCCTGCGCGTAAATTGTTGAGGTTGCCGCTATTAACAACCCAACCAGTATTTTGGAGAACTTCATAAAATTTATAGAATGAATTTTGATTGCCAAGTTTACTAAATTTTCAGCAAAAAAAGTAGGATTTGAGTGTTAAATACTAAGGATTTGTTAAAGAAATATTCCCCCGTATTTTCTAAAAACCTAAAACCTGCTTCCCTTAAATAACAATTGTATCTTTGCGATCTATAAATTAGCTTGAAAATGATAAAACCTATCAGCGGATTTTCCAAACTTACAAAGAAGGAAAAAATAGACTGGTTGGCTGAAACCTACCTGAAAGACCGCCCCGAAGATGTTGCTATTCTTAGACAATACTGGAACGAAGATTCCAGGTTACAACAACTTCACGACGAATTTACCGAAAATACCCTTTCAAATTTCTACCTGCCTTTTGGCCTGGCGCCTAATTTCCTGATTAACGGAGATTTGCTCGCAATTCCTATGTCTATTGAAGAAAGCTCGGTAATCGCAGCGGCGAGTAAAGCCGCTAAATTCTGGAGAACCCGAGGCGGATTTAAAGCTGAAGTAATTGATACCAAAAAAATAGGCCAGGTTCATTTTAATTTCTTTGGAAATAAGGAAAAACTAAAACAGTTCTTTCAAGCCACCAAACCTAAACTTTTGGAAGCGGTAAAACCTATTACCCGTAATATGGAAAAACGCGGCGGTGGAGTTTTAGATATAAAATTGAGAGATAAAACTGCTGAAATCACTAATTATCATCAGCTGCATTGCGAGTTTGAAACTAAAGATTCCATGGGAGCGAATTTTATAAATTCCTGCCTGGAAAAATTCGCAGAAGTTTTTGAAAATGAAGCTCAGCAATATGAAGATTTTTCTTTGGAAGAAAGGAATATTGAAATTATAATGAGCATTCTTTCTAACTATGTGCCGGAATGTTTAGTGAGAGCTGAAGTTTCCTGCCCGGTAGAAGAGCTCAATGAAAACAAAGATTTAAACGCCGAAGATTTCGCAAAGAAATTTATACAGGCCGTGAATATTGCCGAAGTAGAACCTTATCGTGCGGTGACCCATAATAAAGGAATTATGAATGGGATTGATGCTGTAGTTTTGGCTACCGGAAACGATTTTAGAGCTGTAGAAGCCGGTATTCACGCTTATGCCTCACGTAAAGGAAAATACTCAAGTTTAACTCACGCCAGTATTGAAAATGGTATTTTTAAATTCTGGATTGAAATTCCTTTAGCACTTGGAACTGTTGGCGGATTAACAAGTTTACATCCCTTAGTAAAACTTGCTTTAGATATTTTACAGCAGCCTACCGCCAGGGAATTGATGAAAGTTGTAGCCGTTGCCGGCCTGGCACAAAACTTTGCGGCAATTAATTCTCTTACTACTACCGGAATTCAGCAAGGCCATATGAAAATGCATTTAATGAATATTTTAAATCAACATAAAGCTACTGAAGCCGAGAAGAAAATCCTTATTCAATACTTCACTAACAATACGGTGACCCATAGCAGCGCGGTAGAAGAATTAAAAAAATTACGAAATTCATGAAAGAGTTTTACAGTAACGGAAAACTTTTAATCACAGGAGAATATGCTGTTTTGGACGGTGCAAAAGCACTGGCCATACCCACAAAATTTGGTCAGTCGCTGGAAGTAAAAACTTCTGAAGGCAAGAATATTGAATGGAATAGTTTTGATGAAAACGAAAAACTCTGGTTTCAGGGCGAGTTTGGTTTTAAAAATGGAGAAATTGAACTAATTCAGGGCGAAGAAAATATCGGAAAGAAACTTGTACAAATACTGAATGTTGCACACCAATTAAACCCTAAAATATTTTCAGAAGAAAAAATAGGGATTGAGATTACCACCCGATTGAATTTTAATAGAAACTGGGGTTTAGGGACGTCTTCAACTTTAATTAACAACATTGCTTCCTGGTTTGAAATCGATGCCTACAAGCTGCTTAAAAACACTTTTGGAGGCAGTGGGTATGATATCGCTGCGGCGCAAAACAATCAACCGGTAACTTATCAAATTACTGAAAATGGCCCTTCGGTTTTAAAGGCTAATTTTTATCCTGAATTTGCAGAAAATATTTTTTTTGTATACTTAAATGAGAAAAAAAATAGCCGCGAGGCTATCGCACATTATAAAGCGCTACCCGAAGCAAATAAAACCGGACTTACAGAAAAAATTTCCTCGCTTACCGAGCAATTTATAAACTGCAGCAGTCTTACCGAATTTGATCTTTTAATTAATATTCACGAGACATTACTTTCAAAAGCTTTGCAAACTCCAAAAGTAAAACAGGAGCGCTTTCCAGATTTCCTGGGAGTTGTTAAAAGCCTTGGTGGATGGGGCGGCGACTTTGTAATGGTTACCGGTAAAAGAGAAGAAGTTTTTAAATATTTCAACCATAAAGGTTTCTCTACTATTTTCGCTTTTGAAGATATTGTTCTGTAAAAACCGACTTTAAAAGACCTTAAACTCTCGAATTTTCTTCGGGAAATTTGTTCAAAAACAATTATACATAAAAAAGCCCCGGTAAAATTTACCAGGGCTTTATATTTAATGGCTTATTCTACTAATAGAATCTAGCTCTATTATCTTCAATATCTGCTTTTTTACGCAAGGCCTCAAAAAGTCTTTGGGACGCGTTTTGTCTTCTGCTGGTAGTTTCCTGTTCGGCAATTCCGCGGTAAGAATTCATAGCAGGAGCTTCATTTTTACTTTCAAGCTCTACTACATAAACTCCTTTTTCTCCGGCAATTGGATTACTTACAGATCCGGGCTCTAAAGCGAAAACCGAACCTACAACTTCAGGCTCTCTTCCTGCTCCCGGTAAAGTTGGGCTTGAAAGGTTTACAGCATTGGCCGTTTGTACCATAGTATTGTTGGCAGAAGCAATTTCCTGAAGATCCTTGCTATTAATTTTCTCTTTAAGGATTTCAGCTTTCTTTTGCTTAGTAAGAATAGGAATTACTTTAGACGAAGCGTTTTCAGCCGTCATCAATCCTTCTTTATTCTTAGCAGTAAGTTGCGCCACAACATATCCTGAAGGAATATCAAAACGTCTTATGTCTCCAACGCTTGCATCATCTTCAAAAGCCCATTGCACAATTCTTCTTTGGTTTCCTACACCAGGAATGTTTTCATCCAGGGCTTTCACATTATTAACGGTTCTCACGTTATAATTGCCCTCTTTAGCAACTTCTGTGAAATCTCCTTCACCTGCCGCGATTTCAAACTTAGTAGTTTCGTTGAACAGGTTGTTTCTGGAACGTTCTGAAGCCTCTAACTCTCTCGCGATAGTCGCAATTTTTACTGCTTTTTCTCTTTCGGTTTGCTCTTCAATATGAATAACGTGGTAACCAAAATCGGTTTCTACAACACCAACATCTCCAGCATTATTTTCAAATACATAGCTGTCAAATTCTGGCACCATAGTTCCAGGACCAAAATATCCAAGATCTCCTCCGTCTTCGCTATTCGAACGGTCTGAAGAGAATTCAGCAGCCAGCTCAGCAAACTTTTCTTTGTTTCCTCTTATCACATTTACAAGACTATCGGCTAAAGCTTCAGCTTCTTCTTTACTCCTGGTAACATCTGGAGCAAACTGTTGCCCCTGGTAAGCTACAAGAATATGACTTGCTTTTGTTGAATCTGGAATTTGCTTTGTTTCAACTAATTTTGAAATTTTGAAATATCCATTATGCTGATATGGTCCAAAAGTTTCTCCTTCTTCTAAATTAAAAAGCTCATCGGCAAATTCTGAAGGTAATTCGTTTTTAAACATAAACCTGTCCTGGTAAGGAAGGTCTGAATTTGATTCTACGAAATCTTCGTAATCCTGAGTATTATTGAAACCTGGAAGTGTATCGTTACTGCTGGTTACCGCATTATATTCTACACGGCTGTCCAGTAAAGAAGTTAAAGCATCTTCAGCTTCCTGCACATCTTCATTTGAAGCTTTTTCTTCAAAATAAACATATCTAATATTTCTTGAAGCTTCGGTTTCAAATTGTGACGGATTTTCTTTTATATAATTTCTAATCTCATCTTTACTTACCTCTACTTCCTCATCTGGAATAGAAGAATAAGGCAATTGTACAAAGCGAAGGTCTACGCTGTTATTCTCAAATCGATAAGCTTGCTCGGCCTCGGTAAGTGTTGCACCAATTCCTGCAGTTACCATAGAGAAATACATATTCTGGCGGGCCATATCGCCCATATTGCTCTCCATTTGCAACCACTGCTCGTAAGCTTGAGGCTGGGTAGATCTAATACTGGCAATATATTCACGTACACGGTTCTCATCAAACATCCCGGCTTCGTTTCTAAAAGCAGGATTATTCCCCATTTGCATACGCATTACTTCTCTAATTTGAGCTTTACCGGCTCTTATACCAAGCTTTTCCATTTCTTCTTTAAGAATGGTTTCACGAAGGGTTTGTTCCCAAACCTGATTTACTGCCTGGGCAGTGCTCGCATTGGAGCCCATGTTACGCTGGTAAGCTTCTACCTGCCGGGCAAAATCTTCCCTACTCACCTCTTCATCATTAATAGTTGCGATGGTATTCTGGTCTTTTTGCGAAGAAAAACCGCCGTTACGAATCACATCTGCAAGCACAAAAGAAAAAAGTGCCAATGCAATGATGATGATTAAGAAAACAGAACGTTGTCTGATTTTATTTAATACTGCCATTTGTAGTTGTTATTTTATCGAAATATAGTGGGCGAAAATAATGTTTTTAACCTAATTATAAAACTTATAATTAGCAAAATATTAACTAATCGCTAATTAATCTGCGGGTTTTATTTTTAACTCTACCAATTCTATTTTGGTATTGGAAACTTCCAGGATTTTAAATGAAAAATTATCCACCTCTAATTCTTCGTTTTGCTGCGGAATTTCTTCGGTGTGATTCACAATATAACCTCCAAGGGTTTCATAATTTTCTCCTTCAGGAATACTGAATTTATAGTTTTCATTTAGATAATCTACTTCTAAACGGGCTGAAAATTTATAATGATTTTCTCCTAAATCTTCTTCGGTAAGTACAACGGGATCATGCTCGTCTTCAATTTCACCAAAAAGTTCTTCTACTATATCTTCTACAGTAATCATCCCGCTTGTACCACCATACTCATCTATAACCACGGCTATACTTTTTCGTTTTTTAGTAAGATTATTTAATACATCTTTTACCCACATGGTTTCGGGAACAAAAACCACCGGTAACAATATAGATTTTATAGATTCGGGCTTTTTAAAAAGTTCGAAGGAGTGAACATAACCAATTACATCGTCTATGGTTTCGTTATAAATTAGGAGTTTGGAAAGCCCGGTTTCGGTAAAAGTATTTACAAGATCTTTTGGCGCCTGGTGTTGGTCTACCGCAATGATTTCGGTTCTTGGCACCATCACCTCCCGCGCTCTAATATCTGAAAACTGAAGTGCATTTTGAAAGATCTGGATTTCAGAATCTACTTCATCATCATCTTCTACGGTTTCCATCTGCTCGTTTATAAAATTTCCCAGCTCAACTTTGCTAAAAGCGAGTTGTACCTCGTCTCCTTCGGTTTTAAAAAATCTTTTTAGAATAACATCAGAAATCCATATTACGAAAGAGGAAATAAAGCTAAAAACCAGGTAAAAAATATAAGCCGGCACTGCGAAAAACTTCAACATGGTATTTGCGTAGATTTGAAAAAACACCTTTGGAAGAAACTCGGCAGTAAGCAAAATTACGAGTGTAGAAATTACGGTTTGGGTAAATAAGTTTAGATCTACGATAAGATATTCTAGAAAAGCGTTATTTACAGGTTGGAGCCCTTCAAGCCAAATCATAAGTAAATCTCCCATAAAAAAACCGTACACCACCAGGGCAATATTATTCCCTACCAGCATGGTAGCGATAAATTTTGAAGGTTTTTTGGTCAATCTTTTTAGAATGGTCGCCAGAAAATCGTTTTGGCGCTTTTCTATTTCTATATAGATTTTATTTGAAGAAATATAAGCGATTTCCATCCCGGAAAAGAAAGCAGATAAAATTAAGGAAAGGACAATGATAAGAATTTCAACTTCCATTATTCCTGCTTGTTACGCTCTTCTATTTTTCGTCTAAATCTTCTTTTAAAGAAGAACATAAAGATAGATATTACCACGAAAAAGATGAATAAATATGCCCTACTACGCTCGGTATTCCAAATGCGAATACTCTCGTACAGAAAGAAAACCGCTATAAACAAATAAGCGTATTCAAAGTATTTAAAATATTTACTCATCTGATTTATTGTCTTTTATAATTTGCACTCCCACATTAGTTCTGGAGCGAAAATTACCGAAATTTTGATTAGCATCAAAACCCTCCCCTTCGTTAAGCGCTCCATTTGGAAATTTAATGGTATTAGGTTTATCGGTAAAAATCCAGTTAATATTTTGATCCCAGAACAACTGTGAAGCTTCCAGCCGCATACTATCGGCTGTAAAGATCACCACATTTCCCTGTAAATCTATAAGGTTGGTACCATCGTAAATAATTCCGTAGTCTGAAGTAACCGTACTTTTCTCGTTATTTTCGTCAAAAATCTCCAGTTCCAAACCTTCGGGAAATTCGCGGTAAGGAAATTCTTTGTTTGTAAAATCCATCATCCTAGGGCTTTTTAAATTAGCCACCATCCTACCAGAATCGGTATACTTTAGATTAATACCTTCGGCAATAGCTTGCGGTGCATCACCCTCAATTTCCAGAGCCCTAATCTCATTAAGATTACCCTGGCATGAAAAAAGCATTGTCACGCCGGTTAGCGTGACAATGCCTGTTATTATTTCCCTATATGTTAATCTCATATTACATTTGTGGGATACGCACGGTCTCCCCAATCCAACATCCTATTTGTATTGCTTCACCCGCACTTCTTCCGCCTTGAAATACATCAGATTTTTGAGGTGCTCTACCTCTGTAAGCAGTAGCAGTTTGATTTGCATTAGATGCAATAGAAGGGTCTACCCTTGCAGCTCTGGCAGCATAATCTGCAGCCAACCAGTAAACAGCTCTTTTATCAAAAGTAGTTTCACCACAATTGTTAGCACTTTGAGCAATCATATTCGAAATTTGTAAATATGCATTCCCTAAAGATGGCTTAGCTTCCAGTGCTTTTCTATAGTAATTTCTAGCTTGAGAAAAGCTACCTCTTTCTTTATAGTTAGTAGCAATTCTATAGTAAATTCTAGCCTGGTCGTTAGGATCTTCTTCTAACTCTGCAGCTTCGTTATAGTACTCTAAAGCTTTAGCCCTATCGCCATCGGCTTCAGCTAACTGACCTAGAGAGTAAGCAGAGTTTGCAGAAGGCTCTAACTGGTGTAATGCTTCAGAAACCTGGAAGAATAATGGATCTTCAGTACAATCTTTAGCAGATAATCTCGCGTTAGCATTCTGCAACCATGAAACATCAGATTTCTTAGCTTCAAAATCTTTTTTGTAAAGAGGAATTAAATTATCACAATCTGCTCTAGCACCTAATTTAGCATTAATACTTCCTTTTACAAGGTTGTAGTTTTTCAGGTTAATCTCAGCATATTCAATTTGCTTCTTCTCTTTTGAAGTAAGTTCTTCACCTTCCTCCTGCTTTTTTAATAAAGGAGCCAATCTTTCTGCAGCATCATTTTCTTCTTCTTCAATCTTCTCCATTACTTTATCGTAATTATCAAAAACATCCTGAAGTTCTCTATCTCCTGCATCTTGCATTTCTACCATTAGATCAAAATAAGCATACAAACCTTTTGGGCTGGTAAAGTTCTCTCGATCTTCGGTATACACTTTATCAAAAGCGTTATATAATTCTTCTTTAGTACCTATTTTATTGTCATATCTTAACTGAGCGATATCAGAATAGATTTTTCCTTTAGAAGTTTTATTTGGAAACAATTCCAAACGTTCTTCCCAAAGGCTAATAAGCTCTTCTATATATTGTTCTTTTTCGGCACCTTCAGCGTTCTCAATTTTATAGTTAAGAGCACGTTCACCATATTGAAAAGTAGCCAAACTATATTTTGGACACTCTTCTCTTACTTTCATTAAAGGTTCGTAAGCGGCCTCATAATTCTTGGCTTTGGCATCGTCATAAGCCAGGGCAGCCATTGTTGCACAATCATTAGACTGTGCGCTTAGAACACTTGAACCTAAAACGGCTCCCGTAATTAATGCTATAAATCTCGCTTTCATTTTCTTGTTTTATTATTGTGGTTAATTAAATTTTCTTCTTTCAAACCATCTCCTGGCTTCGGTAAGGGAAAGCCCTACTGAAAGCCTGAAGAAATCTTCCTGAATTAAACCTGAATCTGTGGTACCGCGCTGTCCATACTCAAATCCAAGGTTTATATTAGAAAATCCTGGTCCTACAGGTAGTCCAACTCCAAAAGTGATGCCAAACTCATTAATGTCCTGGTTATTGATATTTAAACCTGTTTCTTCAAACCTGAATCCTGCACGGTATACAATACGATTAAAATAGTTGGTGATTGAATTATATTGTGGAATAAAATACCCACCAAACTTATACTGGGCCGCATTTGCAAAATTTGCATTTGCACCGCCAGCACCATTTACACTTAAAAATGAATTATCATCTGTACTTACATATTCCCCACCAAAGAACCATTTATTGGGCCTTCCCAATCCTAAACCAATTGTATATTTAGCGGGCAGGGTTAACTCTGAGTCTGCTACATTTAGATCGCGTTCCTCTACTACAGACTCTCCCCCGTTTGGCGAAAAAGCAATAGTGGCTAATTGTCTGGAATTTTCAGCATCTATAGTTGTAGTTGGTGAATACGTTGCCGCTGCGTGTAGTTTAAGTCCGTTTTTTAATCGCTGTTGAAAATCGGCACCAAAATTATAGCTAAAACCCAGTAAATCTGACCTGCTTACATCACGAGAACCTAATTGAACCTCATCTCTAATAAGCGTTCTACGATTTTGAAGGTTTCCGAAGTTATAATTAACATCTAGCCCAAAGCTTAAAGAAGGAATTACCTGATATCCTGCCGAAAGAAAAACTTTATTCATCCCGCCACGACCTTCCAGCCTGCTAGCCACATCTTCCCGAATATCCAGAATTTGATATCCTACCGAGGTATAAGGTAAAACGCCAAAAGCAAAACCTAAATTTCCTCCCACCGGTATACCAATTGCTAAATAATCTAAAGAAGAAACTTTTGCTTTATCTTCTGCAGCATCTGAGTTTAAGGTTAATTGCTCGTGGGAACCTCCCAGGGCGTAAGTTGTTCTTCTTAATCTACCATAGCCTGCAGGGTTTCTAAGGTTAAGGTGAATACTATCTGAAAACATACTTAAGCCACCCATAGATCTGTTTTCTACAGTTCCTTTAAAAGTGTTAAGGCCAATTCCGTAGTAAGAATAGGGTGAAGATACATTCTCCTGAGCTGTAGCAACAACTGTAAAAAAAACAGCTACGATTACTATAAATCGTTTAATCATTGAGTCTTGTTAAATTCTAAAATGTAGTTTAATCCCTCTAAAAGAAAATTCGGGTTGGCAAATATGCCATTTTTTACCCGCTTTGACAAAATTTGACTATCCCCTCCTGTTAAAATAATTGTTAAATATTTATAATCAGCCTTGTACCGATCAATTATTCCATCAAGCTCGGCTGCTACACCGTTTAATACTCCAGATAGAATACTATTTTTAGTAGAATCACCAATTAATGTAATATTTTCTTCCAATTTAACTAACGGAAGTTTGGCGGTAAAATTATGAAGGGCTTTTAGTCGCATTTGTAAACCCGGCGAAATAGCGCCACCTAAATATTCATTTTTATCGTTTTTAAAATCAAAAGTAATACAGGTACCTGCATCTATAATTAGAAGGTTTATGTTTTGATATTTTAAAGAACCGGCTGCCACAAGTGCTAAACGGTCTTTCCCTAAAGTTTGAGGAGAGGCATAATTATTTTTAAACGGAAGCCTGGTATTTTCTCCCAGAACAAAAAGTTTAGTCTCTCTTTTCAGTATTTTTTCGATCTCAAAAGTATCTTTTATCACTGAAGAAAGCATTGAAAAAGCTATTTGCGGGTAGTCTTTTTTAATTTTCTGAAAATTCTCTGAAAAATTTTCAAATGGAAACACATAAGACCTCAAAATTTTAGCATCCTGAAATACAGCACTTTTTACGGCAGAATTACCAATATCAATAATTAAATTCATAATAATTAGTTGTGCCAGCTAAATTACAAAAGCATTTTTTTAAATTTTCCTTTGCGAGATTATAAAAATGAATATATATTTGCACCCGCTTACAACAATAAGCAACTGGTGCCTTAGCTCAGTTGGTAGAGCAAAGGACTGAAAATCCTTGTGTCCCTGGTTCGATTCCTGGAGGCACCACCTTAAAAGCCCGATACACATAGTGTTTTCGGGCTTTTTTAATTTTAGTCTCGGTTGTTTCCTAAAATTCTAAAATTCCCTAAAAATAAAAAAGCCTCTTTCCGAATACACGGAAAAAAGCTTCTCATTGGTTAGCCAAATCCACACAACATAGGATATTACTGGCTAACTACACGCCCTGAATTAACAAGGCAAACAACACAACTTAATTTTAACACTAAAGTTCAATTATCCTCTTTAGTACTGGGTTTTAAAACCCAAATTTATTTTTATAAGTAAACACTTAATTCATTTACTAATGTTTATCTCTTTTAAAAATAGCCGGAGGGTTTAAAAGAGGGCTGGCAAATATACAATTTCTTCTTTCTATTAAACAAATAAAAAAATTCTCTGTTTATTTTTGTGAAAATTCCAATTTTTCTATCTGTTCAAATTCGGAATTTCCGGATTACTTATTTTATATTTTTAAAAATTAAATATTTGATTTCAGCCCTGGGCCGTAAGCTTTTCATAATTTGAGCATATGAAGCACTATTACTGCTTATTTTTAAGTCTGGCCATTTTACTCTTAGGCTGCCAAAATAAAGAGGTGGATACCCAGGAGAATAAACATCCGGCAGATTCAGTTTCTTATTTCCTTGAAAAAGCCCAAGCCACCGATTCTATTCCGCGGAAAATATTTCTTTTGAATGAAGGGCTCCAAAAAGTTCAACAAAAATCTGATACTTTATTGCCTTTATTGCTAGACTATAAAATTTATTATCACAACCGATTAAAAGAATATGACAGCGCCCTCTTTTTTGCCGATAGCCTTGAGCGTGTTGCAAATTTTCAAAAAGACACAAACTGGATTGCCCTGTCTTTCTACCGAAAAGCGGTTGTTAATCGGTATTTGGAAAATCAGGAAGGAGTTTTTAAAAACGCGTTCGAATCCCGAAAAAGATATTTTCAAATAGGAGATAGTATTAAAGCTGCACGCAGAACTCTCGAAATAGCCGTTGCTCAAGGTCGAATGCAAGATTATACCGGCAGCCAGGAATCGGCTACAGAAGCTTTACGCTATCTTAACAAAGAAAAAGATGCCCAATATCTCAGTAGTGCTTATAATATAATTGCTATTGCGTATCGCAACCAGGGTTTTTATAAAGATGCTTTAAAAGAATATCAAAATGCACTTCACTATGCCACAAACCTGGAAGATAGTCTCACATACCAAAATAATATTGCATTGGTTTATGAGGATCAGGAAGATTATGAAAAAGCAGAGTTTATTTTTGAAAAGATTCTTTCCAAAGTTTCAGAACAGGACTATAAATCTAGAGCGCGCTACCTTGATAACTTCGCTTTTAATAAATGGTTACAGGATTCAGAAAAGGATATTTCATCAGAATTATTACTGGCGCTACGGTGGCGTAAAGAACAAAATGATAATATAGGCATCACAGCAAGCTATGAGAATTTAGCGCAGTTTTATGAGAATCGAGATAAAATAAAAGCTATAGATTATGCTAAAAAATGGTTAGAAACCGGTAAGAAAAACAATAAGCTTCAAGCACAAATAGATGCACTAAAAAGGCTTATTAACTTAAATTCCGATAAAGGCGATGAAACAAATTACGTTTCGGAATATATTCGGTTAAACGATAGTTTGAACAAATTAAATTTACAGGCAAAAAATATTTTTGCCAAAATTAAGTTCGACGAAGAAAGGAAACAGCAGCAAATATCAGGTTTAGAAGCTTCTGCAGCAGTACAAGCAGTGGAAAACCAGGAAATAAAACTAAGAAATTACATGCTGCTCTTTTTTGCCATTTTAGTAATTGGGATAGCTATTTTTATCATTTATTATAATAGGCAAAAGCACAAAAAAGAAAAAATAACAGAAATTTATAATACTGAAACCCGAATTTCAAAGGTAATTCACGACGAACTAGCGAACGATGTTTATAATGTAATGAGCAGCATGGAGACTATAGCTCCAAATGAAACGATGGATAAACTGGAGCAAATCTACAACCGCACAAGAAATATCTCCAGGGAGAATAGCAATATCACCACCGGTGCCGGATATCGAAACCATCTAATTGCATCGCTCTCCAGCATTTGTCCTGAAAATACACGGCTAATTATAAGCGGAGAAAAGAATATTATCTGGAGTAAGATTAAAGCCGAAAAAAAACTTATAATCTACAGGGTATTACAGGAAATAATGGTGAATATGAAGAAACACAGCAACGCCAGTCTTGTTGCTTTGATTTTTAATGAAGAAGAAAAAAAGCTTAAAATAGATTATTCAGATAATGGGAAAGGGAGTTCTATGCAAGCTATCAAAACCGGAAATGGTTTGCAAAATGTGGAAAACCGTATTTTTTCCATAAATGGAAAACTTACTTTTGAAACTGAAAAAGGAAAAGGATTAAAAATTATAATCTGTATTCCGCTATAGATTTTCTTATGTTTAAAAAGATCCTTGTTGCAGAAGATATGGATAGTATTAACCAGGCTGTTTCCCTTGTTTTAAAAGATCTGGGAATTACAGAAGTTGTTCATGTTCAATATTGTGACCAGGCGTGGTTAAAGGCAAAAAGAGCTATCCAGGACAACAATCACTTTGATTTACTTATTTGCGACCTCTCTTTTAAACAGGATTATAGAGATGAAAAAATAACTTCGGGCCAGGAGCTTATTTCAATCTTAAAAAACGAAGACCCCAACCTAAAGGTTATTGTAAACTCTATTGAAGATCATCCTCAAACCGTTCGTGATTTATGGAATTCCGGTAATATTGATGCTTATGTTTGTAAAGACCGTAACGGACTTAAAGATCTGAAGGAAGCGATTAAAGCTGTAAGTAAAAACAAAAAATACAATTCTCCTTCTATTGAAAAAGCCCTAAAACAGAAAAACCTGCTTAGCCTTAACGAATTTGAGATAAGTATTGTAAAGTATCTTTCCAACGGTTACACTCAGGATGAAATTGAAAGAGAGTTGAAGAAAAAAAATATTAAACCCAGCAGTAGAAGCGCTATAGAAAAGCGTTTAAAAGAGCTACGCGAAGAATTTAAAGCAAACACCAATCCTCATCTCATTGGGATAATGAAAGACCTTAAATTGATTTAAAAGAATCTCTCTTTATAAAAAAGCATAGGATAATTTAAAATACTCCCTACTTTCCAAAAGATTCCCCCACTCCACAAGCTTATTTCAAATAAAAAACCATCCGGTGCACGTTGCTACCAGATGGCTCAAACATACACTTACTAAACTACTGGCTAATGGGTTTATTAGCAAACTTGTAGCAGTTTAAATATACATTATTATCCCAAATTTTGATAAGCAACTTTAGCAGCAATGAGGAAAAAATAAGTCTACATTAAGAATTCAGGGTACTTTAAATTAATTACGCAACCGTTTGTGTTAAAAAACCTATTCTGAAAGCTCATATTTTGCTTAAAAAACTATTTTACAGGGGATATTATCTAATTTAACTTACGAATACGATTGATTTTTTTATATTTTTACCCGAAACATTAAAACCAATTTTAAAATGAAATTAAAACAAAGCCTTCCAATTTTATTACCGGCGCTTATCGCCTTTGGTTGTAAGGATAACAACAAACAGGAGGAGAAAGATGAGACATCTGAAGATTCTATAGCACAACAAGATACTATTAAATATCACTCAGAGCCTTTAATTACCGATCATTTTACTGCAGACCCTTCCGCTCACGTATTTGAAGATAAAATATTTATTTACCCTTCACATGATTGGGATTCCGGAGAACCTGAAATGGACGACGGAAACCATTTTAACATGAAAGATTATCACGTGTATTCTATGGAAGACCCTGATGGCGAAGTAACCGATCATGGTGAAGTTCTTCACGTAGAAGACGTAGCCTGGGCAAAACGTCAAATGTGGGCACCTGATGCGGCCGAAAAAGATGGTAAATACTACCTTTTCTTCCCTGCAAAAGATAAAGACGATATTTTTAGAATTGGAGTAGCCACATCTGATAAGCCAGAGGGTCCTTTTACCCCGGAAGAAAAACCAATTGAAGGCAGCTATAGTATAGATCCCGCGGTTTACAAAGATACCGATGGTGAATATTATATGTATTTTGGGGGAATTTGGGGTGGCCAGTTACAACGTTGGCAAACGGGAGAATTTGTTGAAGAAGACGAATATCCTGCTGATGATGAACCAGCACTTAGCCCTAAAATCGCAAAAATGAGCGATGATCTATTGAGTTTTGCTGAAGAACCAAAAGATGTTGAAATATTAGATGAAAACGGAGAGCCTATTACCACAGGTGACAACGACCGTAGATTCTTTGAAGCAGCCTGGGTTCACCAATATAATGGTAAATATTATTTCTCTTACTCTACCGGAGACACCCACAATATTGCGTACGCCATTGGCGATAGCCCTTATGGCCCTTTCACTTATCAGGGAGTAATTTTAGAACCAGTTGTAGGTTGGACAAATCACCATTCTATAGTTGAATACGAAGGAAAATGGTATTTATTCTACCACGATAGTTCACTTTCAGACGGGAAAACCTACTTAAGAAGTATGAAAATGATGGAAATTGAACACGATGAAAATGGTAAAATAAAAACAATGCAGTCTTATACTGAATTAGACTAAAGAAAGCTGTTATTATTGAAAAGCTGCTGATATTCAAACTATCAGCAGCTTTTTTTTTATTCCATATTTTAACGAAGAATATCTTTCTGAAATAATCTAAACTAAAAAACCGATGCCTGGATGCACCGGTTTTAATATATCCTTAAAACTATAACTATTAGTCCCTATACACTTCATCATTTCCAGAATAATGAAACCAATTAAATAAGGCTTCATTATCACCTGGTTTTCCATTAGAAGTGGTGTACAGCCCTAAGTTAACACCTACAAATCCGCCGGCTACCTGGGTACTAAGAAATTTCCCATCCTGTGTTTCTCCCAATTGCTGCCATTCACCTTCGGTTTTGTAGTAGAAAGTATATTCATCTTCTTCAAACTTCAGTTTAAATTCAACTTCAGATATTGTATTGTCTAAAGAAATGCTTTCTATTAATTCATTCGACTTATATAATTGCACAACAGGTTGTTCATTCTTTTTAGAAAGCGCTGCGTAATAATAATGGGTTTCCTTTTGAAAAGCGAGCAAACCGGCTTTCTCATTTTCAGCCTTTGCGTCAAATTCAACTGAAATAGAAACTTCACCAATTATATGTTGCTGCCTATGACCAAGGAAACTAGGATTAGCCTCGCCTTCTACAGTTTCAGGACGGGTTTTAAGGATAATTCCTTCCGCTCCATTTTTTAGATCATACCAGTTAGTTTTTGGGTTTCTAAGCATCATCCAGTTTAGCGGCAACTCCTTTTTATCAAATGTTTCTTTAAAAGAAAAGTTACCGTTTAACGGAATTAAATTCTTTTTAAGTTCAACTCCCTCTGGCAGTGGATAAGAATATTTAATCTCTTCGCCCCCTAAATCGAAAATAGGCCAGTCGTTTTCCCATTTTACCGGAGTTAAGAAAGTTTCCCTTCCCGTATTATATAAATCGCCTTCATATGGTCTCACAGCAAGGAAAACTCCGTACCAATCACCATTTGGATGTTGTACAATATCGGCATGGCCCGCAGAAGTAATAGGATTTTCTCTATTTGGATCAAGATGACGCTGGGTTAGAATCGGATTTTCTTCAAAAGGAATAAACTCATCATCAATATTGGTGTTTCGGTAAATCATTTCAGAATGGTTCACCGCGGTTCCACCTTCAGCTGTCATTAAATAATAATAGCCGTTTAGTTTATAAATCCTGGGACCTTCAGCCCAAACGGGTTCAGTAGAAATATCTACCCCGCCATCTACTAAAATTCGGTTCTCACCAATAGTTTTTAGATTTTCTTTATCAAACTCAATCATTCTAATGGTACGGTGTCCTTCGTATTTAGCCAGGTTATTTGGCGGTTCACTGTTATAAACCAGGTAAGATTTACCGTTATCGTCAAAGAATAATCCGGGATCTATTCCACTAACTTCCGGAAGCCAAACCGGATCGGACCACGGGCCAGCAGGATCTTCTGCAGTCATTACAAAATTACCTTTCCCATCAACAATGGTACAGGTTAAATAGTAAGTACCCTTATCGTAACTAATATCGGGTGCAAAAACTGCCCGGGAAGTACCAAAACCATGCAGATCTACCTGCTCTGGCCTGTGTATCACATTTCCCACTTGTTTCCAATTAACTAAATCTGTACTATGAAAAACAGGAATGCCGGGGTAAAAGGCAAAGGTAGAATGTACCATATAAAAGTTTCCCTCTCCATCATCGGTTATGGCGGGGTCAGGATACCACCCGGCCAGGATAGGGTTTAAAAAATTTTCCTGTGCAGCCCCCCTGCCCAATACGATGAATAATAACAATAAACTAAATAATAATTTCCTCATAATAAATGCAATCGATTGTTAGCTCAAATATATGTTTATTTTCATATTAAAAGAATTAAGTATGATTAAAAAATAGGAATTCAACCGGAAATCTATAATTTTTATGCAACCATAAAAAAATGTTTCGTAATATTGTTGCACAACCTAATTTTAGTGTCTATTTGATGAAAAAGAAAGAAGTTACAATTTATGATTTAGCAAAAGAGCTAAACTATTCTCCTTCCACTATTTCAAGAGCTTTAAACAACCATAAAAGTATTGGAAAGAAAACCATAAAAAAGATTCAAAAAACTGCAGAAGAATTTAATTACCGCCCTAATGCCTTAGCTGCCAGTTTAAGAAATAACACTTCCAGAACCATCGGGATAACAATTCCTAAGATAAATCATCCATTTCAGGCTTCTTTGATTACAGGAATTGAAAAAACCGCCAGAAAAGCAGGCTATAATGTAATTATCACACAATCTGATGATAAATACAAAAATGAAGTTGATAATGTAAAAGCTTTATACGACGCTAGAGTTGGAGGCTTAATTGTTTCTTTAGGAATGGAAACTAGAGACACCAGCCATTTTGACCAATATGTGAAACAAAATATACCTATAGTATTTGTAGACCGGGTACCTGAAAATTTCAATTCTTACCGTGTGATTATTGATAATCACGCTGCTGGATACAGGGCTACAAAACACTTAATAGAACAGGGATGTAAAAGAATTGCACATTTCGCTGGAGCTCAACACGTTAATGTTTATAATTTAAGAAAGAAAGGATACGTGGATGCTCTTATAGACTCTGGACTTCAGGTTGACGAAGAACTCATAATGGATATGAAAACCCTTAGTTTTGAAGAAGGAAAGAAGGCAACCGAAAAGTTATTAAAACTTGATAATCCTCCAGATGGTATTTTTTCTGCTATCGATACTGCTGCAGTAAGTGCAATTTTATATGCTAAAGAAAAAGGAGTTAAAATTCCTGAGGAACTCGCTATAATTGGCTTTAACGATGATCCTATTTCCAGAATCGTAGAACCTACGCTATCTACCGTTTCGCATCCCGCCCAAAAAATGGGAGAAATATCAACAAAAAGAATTTTAGAACACTCCACGCGCAAACTTGACGCTGCTGTTTCAGAAATTACAATGTTAGATACCGAAATTATTATAAGAAATTCCAGTAAAAGAAAGTAAAAAGATTTTAATTAGAATCCGAATAATTCAGGAAGCCAAAGGCTCAAAAACGGGAAAATTATCACCAATATTAAGGAAATCAACATTCCCACAAAAAGTGGTAGCAAAGGTTTTACCACTTTTTGAATAGTAGTATTTGCAACTCCTACCCCTATAAATAAAACGGAACCTACTGGCGGCGTACAAAGGCCTATACATAAATTTAGGATCATTATTACTCCAAAATGTACCGGATCTATTCCCATAGCTACTGCAACCGGAAGAAATATTGGGGTGAAAATTAATACCGCCGGAGTCATATCCATAAAAATTCCCACAAATAATAATATCAGGTTTATTAAAATAATCACTACAAAAGGATTATCACTAAAACCTAATAAAGCTGAAGTTACTTCCTGCGGAATGTTTTCGTAAGACATTACCCAGGACATTGCAATAGACATCGCAATAAGCAGCATTACCAAAGAAATGGTCCCTACTGATTCTACCAGTACGGTTTTAAGTTTAGAGAAATTCAATTCTTTGTATAGAAAAGCCAGAATGAGGCAATAGACAACAGCTACAGAGGAAGCTTCAGTAGCAGTAAAAATTCCGCCAACAATTCCTCCAATAATAATTATTAATAAAAGCAGACTTGGAAGGGCATCAAAAAAAGACCGCAGAATATGTTTAAACGAACTTCTTTTTCCTGTAGGGAAACCTTTCTTTTTTGCCCAAACTAAAGCAATGGCCATTAAAATTAAACCAGTAAGAATTCCGGGAAGATAACCGGCTAAAAATAATGCCCCTATACTCACCCCACCACTGGCAAGAGAATAAATTATAAAAATATTACTCGGTGGAATTAAAAGTCCCGTGGTGGCCGAAGTTACATTTACAGCAACACCATATTCTTTGGTATAACCTTCTTTTTCCATCCTTTCAGACATAAAACTACCTATAGCGGCAGCGGCAGCACCGGCAGAACCTGCAATTGCACCAAACATCATTGCAGCTACAATGTTTACGTGCGCCAAACCACCGGGTAAAGCTCCCACCAGGGATTTTGCAAATTCAATTAATCTTTTGGCTATTCCACCACTATTCATAATGTGGCCGGCAAGTATAAAAAAAGGAATAGCAAGTAAGGAAAAACTATCTAAACCAGTAGCCACTCTTTGAGAAATAGTAGTAAAAGCAGGAATAGTATCTACACTAAATAACAATGTTAGTACCGAAGCTATCCCAATGCTCCAGGCAATGGGAACGCGAATTCCCACCAAAACTATAAAGCTAAATATTAAAACAAATATTTCCATTTACCGATTTGCTTTTAATTCCTGCAAGGTTTGCCGCATTTGCATCCATTTAAAATAAATTATCATCAGGCCTGAAATAGGTAAAACCAGGTATACAAATCCCATAGGTAAACCTAAAGCTGCAGAAGTTTGTTCGAGCTTAAAGGAAACATACACATACCTACCACCGCCAATTATAAAAACTGCAGCGGTAAAAAGCATAATTATTAATTGCACCAGGAGATCGAGTTTTAATTTTGTCCTGATACTAAACGATTTTGGAAGTAAATCTATAGTGATATGCGTATTTCTACCCGAAATATAAACAGCCCCAAAAAGGCTAACCCAAATTAGCATAAAACGCGCCAGCTCATCTGTCCACGAGCTTTGATCTGCCAGGAGGTAACGACTACAAACACCCCATAACACGCTAAACAACATTACCGTTACCAGGCAAACAACCAACCATTCTAAAAACCAATTAAGCTTTCTACTCATTTCCTAAGTTTTTAATTTCTTGAATGGTTTTATATAATTCAGGTTCTGTTTTCTCTAAATCTTTAATTATATGGCT
The DNA here is from genome assembly GCF_900113135.1 of Salegentibacter agarivorans. Classification (GTDB taxonomy): domain Bacteria; phylum Bacteroidota; class Bacteroidia; order Flavobacteriales; family Flavobacteriaceae; genus Salegentibacter; species Salegentibacter agarivorans. Next base: position 87,563 of record NZ_FOOH01000005.1, read on the forward strand.
ACTTTTTTCTTTGAATAATTCTTTATCAGGGTAAGTGACTTTCACCTCTTCTTTCTTAATTGCCGTCAATGCCTCTATTTCGGCAATCTCCCATAATTCCCTTTGCTTTACTGAAGCTTCCTGAGCAGCTTCCTGGATCCATCTCTTTTCTTCGGAAGAAAGCTTGTTATAAATCTGCGTACTTATCACCAAAATATCGGGTACAGCCGAATGCTCATCTAATGAAAAATTTTTACAAATTTCGTAATGTCTTGACGTGTAAAAGCTGGGCAAATTATTTTCTGCTCCTTCTACTACTCCTTGCTGTAGTGAAGTATAAAGTTCTCCCCAGGAAACCGGTGTTGGGGAACCTCCAAGGGTTTTCACAAGATTAATTGCCGTAGGACTTTGCATTACCCTAATTTTCAAACCTTTTAAATCTTCCGGAGTTTCAATAGGAGTGTCTTTTGTATAAAATGAACGGCTGCCCGCATCAAAATAGGTTAAGCCCCTTAACCAATATTTCTCGCCGTCTAAAAGAAGTTCATTTCCAAGCTCGCTATCATAAAGCTTATAACGATGCTCGCGGTCTTTAAAAATATAAGGATAACCAAAAACGCGAAGTTTAGGGGAAAAATTTTCCATCACGGCAGATGACACTTTGGTCATAGCCAAACCGCCCAGTTGCAAAAGTTCCAAACTCTGCCTTTCTGAACCTAACTGCCCGCCGGGGTAAACCTCTATTATTAATTCTCCATTAGATTTTTCTTTAACACGCTGAGCAAAAAATGCTAAAGCCTGGTGAACAGGATGATCAAGACTCAACCCGTGGGAAAGTTTTAAAGATTTTACTTCATCTTTCTGGCTACAGGAAGCAAAAAGAATTAAGACAATAAAAAGTTTGAAAACTGATCTCATTTAGATCTTATTTCAGTAATTATTTTTAGCACTTTGGCCACATTGTTTTTTATAGATTCAAAATCAGAATTTTCAACCATATTCTTTGGAATAAGTGCTGACCCCATTCCAACGCAAGTAACTCCAGCGTTAAACCATGCTGTTATATTTTCTTCTTCAAGATTAACTCCGCCACTTGGCATAATTGAAGTCCAGGGTTGCGGGCCTTTTATAGCCTTTACAAAACCGGGTCCTAAAACAGCCGCCGGAAACAATTTTACTACTTCGCAGCCTAATTCTTCAGCCTGGCTTATTTCGGTTAGACTACCGCAACCGGGTAGGTATAACACTTTTCTACGGTTACAAACTTTAGCAACATCTTCTCTAATTACCGGGCTCACTACGAATTCTGCACCTAAATTCATATAAAGACTGGCTGTACTGGCGTCTACTACAGAACCTACGCCAAGAATCATTTCGGGACATTCTTTTCTTGAAAATTTCACGAGATTTGCAAAGACTTCGTGAGCAAATTCTCCCCTGTGTGTAAATTCAAAAAAACGTGCTCCTCCTTGATATACTGCTTTAAGCACTTGCTTAACTAATTCCTGGTCCTGGTGATAGAATAAAGGTACTAGCCCCAATTCTTTCATTTTTATCGCAATTTCTGGTCTGGATATTTTTTTCATATTTTTAAAATTTATGCCCAAAGGGTAAAATTGTCACTTGTTTATAAGAATTCAATATGTGCTACATTATTACCTCCAGCATCATGCCGGTTTCATAATTTCATCTTATAATTCGTCCTGAACCATCACCCTCAATTAATTCTAATACTTCTTCTTTACTTACCCTATTAAAATCTCCCACTATAGAATGTTTTAAACAGGAAGCCGCCGTGGCAAAATCAAGTGTTTTTTGATCTTCAAAATGCTGAAGCCCATAAATAAGTGCTCCCATAAAACTATCTCCTGCCCCCACACGATCTACTATTGGATAAATATCATATTCTGTAGATGATAATAGTTCTGCTCCTGTAAACATATCTGCCGACCATTTATGATGAGAGGCGTTTAATTCTTTACGATTTGTAATGGCGATTCTTTGTAAGGAAGGAAATTTTTGTTGTAAGGCTTTAGAAAGTTCGTGATTATTCTGAAAATCTTTTATATTGAAAAACTGACTACAGGCATAAGCTCCCGCAAGCAAAACATCGCTTTGTTCCACTAGTTTGGTCATGGTTCCTTCAGAATTTGCACCTTCGTATTGCCAAAGATTTCCGCGGAAATTAAGATCTCCGGAAATTTTAATCCCCTTACTTTTGGCCACCTCAACTGCATGCAAACAAACTTTTGCAGCTTTTGCCGAAATTGCCGGAGTAATGCCTGACCAGTGAAACCAGTTACAATCTTCAAAAATCTCATCCCAATCAAACCATTCGGGTTCTATTTGTGAAAAAGCTGAATTTTCCCGGTCATAAATTATTTTCCCAGGACGATTGATAGCCCCGGTTTCCAAAAAATATAATCCTAATCGCTTTCCGTCAAATTTTATGTGATTTAAACCCACATTATTATTTCGTAAATCATTTATGGCTGATTTCCCTAAATCGTTTTCGGGTAAGACACTTAAAAATTCGGTTTTTAAACCAAAGTTTGCTGCAGTTATAAGCACATTTGCCTCACTCCCGCCGTAAACAACTTTAAAATTATTTACCTGCGAAAACCTTAGCGCATCTTCGCAAGACAGGCGCATCAATAATTCCCCTAGGCTCACCAGCTTTTTCATAAATTACTTTTTGTTCATTTCAGGAAATTCAAAATACGATTCTGCATTGTAATAACATATATCCTGAATTATTTTACCTATCCATTCTATATCTTCAGGAAGTTCTTTGTTTTCAATATCTTTTCCGAATAAATTACATAAAACGCGTCTAAAATATTCGTGCCTTGGTACAGATAAGAAACTTCTACTATCAGTTAACATTCCGACAAAACAGCTAATTAAACCCATATTTGATAATGAATTCAACTGTTTTTCCATTCCATCTTTTTGATCTAAAAACCACCAGGCAGAGCCATGCTGAATTTTTCCCTTCCGGGAATCACTCATAAAATTCCCGGCCATCGTAGCCATCACTTCATTATCTGAAGGATTCACGTTATAAAGAATGGTTTTAGGCAAATCTTCATTTCTATTTAGTGTATCTAAAAATTTTGCCAGCGGCTTAGCCTGGTTTAAATCTCCAATACTATCTACTCCTGCATCTTTACCAATCTGGTTGAGTAATTTGGAATTGGTATCTCGCACCGGGCCCAGGTGTAATTGCATGGTCCAGTTCTTTGCAGCATACAAACTACCTAATTTTAATAATAAAGCGGATTGATATTTATCAGACTCTTTCACAGTAAGGTTTTCTCCTGCTAATTTTTTCTTGAGTAAATTATCTATTTCATCCTTAGAAAAATCTTCAGCCAGCATTCTTTCCAAGCCGTGGTCTGAAAGCCTGCACCCGTGTTGATGAAAATATTCTATTCTACTTGCTACTGCTTTAATAAGGGAATCAAAATCTTTAATATCTATTTTAGTTTGATTTCCTATTCTTTTTAAATACGCTGCAAAATCATCATTTTCAATATTCAATAAACCATCTGGCCTAAAAGTGGGAAGCACTTTTACTTCAAAACCATCTTCCGCGATCTTTTTATGATGCTTTAAATCATCAGCAGGATCATCTGTGGTGCAAACCACTTTTACATTCATTTTCTTTAGCAAATTCCTGGTAGAATAAGCCTGGGTAGCAAGCAAAGAATTACATTGATTGTAGATCTTTTTGGCATTTTTCTCAGTCAATAAATCGGTAATACCAAAATAGCGTTGCAATTCTAAATGCGTCCAATGATAAAGCGGATTTCGCATGGTATAAGGAATGGTTTCTGCCCATTTCTGAAATTTCTCCTCATCGCTGCTATTTCCCGTAATATATTTTTCTTCAATACCAAGCGCCCGCATAGCACGCCATTTATAATGATCTCCGGCAATCCAGATTTCAGTAAGGTTTTTAAATTGCCTGTCTTCAGCTATGTCTTCAACTGGCAAATGGCAGTGATAATCTATAATAGGCATATCTTTAGCATAGCGCTCGTAAAGCTCTTTAGCAAAGCTATTTTCCAGAAGAAAATCTTCTTCAATAAAATTCGTCATTTAATTCACTCTTTTCGGTTGTTATCTTAGGGTAAAAACGGCTTCTTTAAACTGGGCTGCACCTAATTCCAGGCTCCTGGCAGAAGGGCTGGAACTTCCTATATAAATTTTAAATTCTCCTTTTTCGATTACACTTTCCCCATCATGGTTTACAAGTTCCATCATCTCTGGGGTAATTTCAAATTTTATTTCTTTGGAACTTCCTGCTTTTAAATTTACTCTTTTAATTCCGTAAAGTTGATATTTAGGCGCATCTACAGAAGTTTCTAAATCTGAAACATACAGTTGTACCACTTCTTCAGCTTCACGATCTCCCACATTAGATACTTCTAAACTAGCTTCCAGGTTTTGCCCTTTTCGAATTTTTTCTTTAGATAATTTTATATCAGAAAATTCAAAATCTGAATAGCTCAACCCATAACCAAAAGGATACATTGGTTCTGCATCCATATATTTATAGGTTCTTCCTTTCATCGTGTAATCTTCGTAAGGAGGCAAATCGTCCAGGGATTTTGGAAAAGTAATTGGCAATCTGCCTGATGGAGAAACCTCTCCAAAAATAATATCTGCAACCGCATTACCACCTTCCTGGCCGGGATACCAAACCATTAATACCGCGTCTGCTAGTTCGTGTACTTCTTCCAGGTTCATTGGGCTTCCCCCCGTAATTACAGCAATTACCGGGTTATCGCCGGCAGCTTCATTCAATTTTCGTAAATAATCCAGCTGATTTTCAGGAAGATTATAATCCAACCTATCTCCAAAAGTTTCTGAAGCTATAGACTCCCCTTCTTCACCTTCTAATACGCCGGAAATCCCTAACACGGCAATAGTAGCATCGCTATTTCCAGCATTCGGCGAAGCCCAATCCTGCGGGTTAGCATTTGGACGATCTAACAAAGTCCCCTGCCGGTATTGCAACTGACTTTGAGGTTCTATAGCCCCGGCAATTCCTTCAATAATAGTTACTAAATTAGGATTAACACCATGATAATTACCTAATAAAATCTCAATACTTGTAGCATTTGGCCCGGTAATAAAGTATTTCGCCAGGTCATTTTTCAAAGGAAGTACATCATCATTTTTAAGCATCACGATAGACTTTTGGGCAGTCTCCCTGGCCAATGCCCTGTGCTCCCTTGTATTAATATCTTTTGCAGAAAGTTTAGAATAAGGATTATTTGTAGGGGAATCAAAAAGACCAAGTTTAAACTTGGTTTTCATCAAAATGGCAAGTTGCTTGTCTATTTCTTTTTCGGTCACCAAGCCTTGATTTACCGCTTCTACCAAAGAAGGATAAACGCTACCACAGTTAAGGTTAACGCCGCTTTTTATGCCGAGAGCCGCAGCTTCTTCAGGAGTTCCCACAACATTGTGACCTCCATAAAAATCTTCCAATGCCCAGCAATCGCTTACCACATGGCCTTTAAAACCCCACTTATCCCGTAGCACATCGGTAAGTAAATATTCATTTGCACAACAAGGTTCCCCGTTAGTAGCATTATAAGCGCACATAATAGTCTCTACCTCAGCATTTACAAGAGCTTCAAAAGCTGGCAGGTAAGTTTCCCATAAATCTTTTTGTGAGGCTATTGCATTAAATTCGTGCCTTAATTTCTCTGGACCGCTATGCACCGCATAATGTTTTGCTGCAGCTGCCGTCTTAAGGTATTTATCATCATCTCCCTGCAGGCCTTTTACGAATGCCACCCCCAATTTTGCAGTAAGAAAAGGATCTTCCCCGTAAGTTTCCTGTCCTCTTCCCCACCGCGGATCACGAAAAATATTAATATTCGGAGTCCAAAATGTTAGTCCGCTGTATTGTCTTCTATATCCATTTTCAACGGCGGTATTATGATTTCCCCGGGCCTCATCTGAAATTGCCGAAGAAACTTTAAAAATTAAATCTTCATCAAAAGTAGCACCCATCCCAATAGCCTGAGGAAAAACCGTGGCGACACCAGAACGACCAATTCCGTGCAATGCTTCATTCCACCAATTATATTCAGAGATACTTAATCTCTCTATTGCCGGGCTATCGTGCATCATTTGCATCGCCTTTTCTTCTAAAGTCAATCGATTGATTAAATCAGCAACTCTTTCATCTACACTTAATGACTCGTTCCTAAAACCATAATCCATGCCTTTCTCCTGGGCATTAATTGACCCTAGATTTCCGAAAACAAAAACCAACAGAAAGGCTCCCAATACTTTATAATTCATAATTTTATGAGTTTAAAGTTTATAAATCATTAAATAAACGATTTTTTCTTAAAAATGTCTTAACAAATTAAACATAAATTTATCATAAACACAACCGATTGCATACAAAATTTTGTCGGCAAGCTTTTTTTGTCTAATTTTCAGCTCACAATCGTTTGATAATATTATAATGAATTTAAAGAAATTTATTTCCCTGGCCTTTTTATGCCTTTTCGCAGTCAATATTCAAGCCCAGAAAGGTTATGAACTCTGGTTAGATTATATAGAAATACAGGATCCTGGTGTTGAAAAAAAATATGCACCTTTTCTAAATAATGTGGAATTAATTGGTAATTCTTCTACAATTCAGGCTATAAAGGAAGAGTTACAACTAGCTCGAGAAGGTTTTGCTTTTGAAAATTCAAAACTCAGTAATGATTCAAAATTAATTATTGGAATACAAAGTAAACTGCCAACGGCAATAAGAAACATTGTCAATACTGAAAACCTGGGAGAAGAAGGTTATAAAATCACTTCTCTTAATAATGGAAAGACTATTGTAGTAAGTGGAAATTCTGAGATAGCGCTTCTTTATGGAACTTACGGCTTGCTTCGCGAAATGCAGCAAAAAAATGATATTTCAGATTTAAAAATTGAAGAAAAACCGGAAATCCAGAAGCGTGTTTTAAATCACTGGGATAATTTAGACCGCACGGTAGAACGTGGGTACGCCGGTTTTTCAATTTGGGATTGGCATCTTTTACCCGAACTTATAAAACCCGAATATAAAGATTACGCCCGAGCTAATGCTGCAATAGGAATTAACGGTACGGTCTTGACCAATGTAAATTCTAACGCGCTAATTCTAACCCCTCATTATATTGAAAAAGTAAAAGCCCTGGCCAAAGTTTTTCGACCTTACGGAATCCAGGTTTACCTAACGGCAAGATTTTCTGCCCCAATTGAATTAGGCGATCTTGATACTGCCGATCCTTTAAATGAAGATGTGAAGCAGTGGTGGAAAAACATTGCTGATGAAATATATGCTGAAATCCCCGATTTTGGAGGTTTTCTAGTTAAAGCTGATTCGGAAGGCCAACCAGGACCTTTTCAGTATAATAGAACCCACGTAGACGGCGCCAATATGTTGGCCGAAGCGGTTGCTCCCCATAACGGAATCATAATGTGGCGAGCCTTTGTTTATTCTGAAGAAGATCCTGACGATCGCGCAAAACAAGCTTACGACCAGTTTATTCCTTATGATGGAAAATTTGCAGATAATGTTTTGGTACAGGTTAAAAATGGTGCTATAGATTTTCAACCTAGAGAACCATTCCACCCAATATTTGGGGCAATGCCAGATACTCCTTTAATGATGGAATTTCAAATAACTCAGGAATATTTAGGCTTCAGCTCTCACCTGGTTTTTCTTCCAAAACTGTTTGAGGAAGTTTTAGACGAAGACACTTATGCCGATGGTGAAAACTCTACGGTAGCCAAAGTAATTGACGGCACAAATTCAAATAAAAAATTAACCGGAATAGCTGGGGTTGCCAATATTGGTACTGAAAAGAACTGGACAGGACACCCCTTTGGGCAGGCAAACTGGTATGGCTTTGGGAGATTGGCCTGGGATCCTTATATGGATTCTAAAGTTATCGCAGAAGAATGGTTAAAAATAAATTTTTCTAATGAAGAAGACTTTATAAAACCTATGACCGATCTCTTAATAGAATCTCGCGAAGCGGTAGTAAATTACATGACACCTTTGGGACTACACCATATTATGGCCACCAGTCACCATTACGGTCCGGGGCCCTGGGTAGACGATCTTGGCCGGCCAGAATGGAACCCCGTATATTATCATAAAGCTGATAAAAATGGGATAGGGTTTGATAGAACCAGTTTTGGCAGTAATGCACTTGCCCAATACGCTAAACCTATTGAAGAAAAATATAGCAATCCTGAAACCACGCCTGAAAAATACTTACTGTGGTTTCATCATCTTCCCTGGGACTACAAAATGGATAATGGTAAAACGCTTTGGGATAATATGGCTCTACATTATCAAAAAGGTGTAGAACAGGTTGTAGAAATGCAGGCTACCTGGAAAAAAATGGAACAATATGTAAATGAAACAGAATTTAAAAAAACCTCCATGTTACTGGAAATTCAGTTAAAAGAAGCAAAATGGTGGCGAGATGCATGCCTGAGCTATTTTCAGAAATTCTCTGAAATGGAGTTACCTGCCGGAGTACCTGAACCAGAACATAACTTAGAATATTATAAATCAATAGAACGTCCATATGCACCAGGTATAAATCCTTCCTGGTAACACAAAAATTTATAAAAATGACCAAACAATTAACAGCAATCGTAACGGGAGCAAACGCTGGACTAGGTTTTGCAACAGCCAAAAAATTCTGTGAAAAAGGAATTAAAACTTACGTAAACGGAAGAAATAAAGAAAAGACCGAAGAGGCCTGTAAAGAATTAGGCGAAAACGCCATACCCTTTATTCTGGATCTTAATAATTTAGATCAAATTCCCGCAGCGATAGAAAAGATTGGGCAGGAAGCCGAAAGTATTGATATTCTGGTTAATAATGCCGGGATTAATATGAAAAAAGAATTCCTGGAAGTAACCAATGAAGAATTTCAGAATATTTTACACACTAATGTTTTGGGACTTTTCGCAATTAGTCGGGAAGTGGTAAAAATAATGAAGAAGCAAAACTCGGGTAGTATCATCAATATTAGCTCGATGGCTGCCCAATATGGTATTCCTAAAGTTATTGCTTATTCTGCCAGTAAAACTGCAGTTGATGGGATGACGCGTGCTATGGCTGTAGATTTAGCGCAATTTGGAATTCGTGTAAACGCGGTGGCGCCCGGTTTTATTGAGACTAATATGTCTCGAAAAGCTTTAAACAACGATCCTGAAAGAAAAAATAAGGTTTTATCCAGAACGCCAATGGGTAAATTAGGGCAACCTTCAGATATTGCTGATGCAGTTTACTATTTTGCTACTAATGAATCATCATTTGTTACAGGAACAATTCTACCGGTAGACGGTGGAAATTCAATAGGATTTTAGGATGATTGCAATGCAACAAACCATGCGATGGTACGGCCCTAACGATGTACTATCGCTAAAAGATTTAAAACAGGCCGGTATAACTGGAATAGTTACCGCTTTACACGAAATTCCCGTAGGTGAGATTTGGACCAAAGAAGCTATTCTGGAAAGAAAAAATCTCATAGAAAGCCACGGCCTGGAATGGAGCGTGATAGAAAGCCTGCCGGTGCATGAAGACATAAAAAAAGAATCGGGAAACTATAAAGAATACATAGAAAATTATAAAGTAAGCCTTCAAAATATTGGCAAATGCGGTATTCGCGTTGTCGCTTATAATTTTATGCCAATTCTGGATTGGGTTCGCACAGATCATTTTCATGAAAATGAAGAAGGTGCTGCAGTTTTAAAATTCGATCCTTTAAAATTTGCCTATTTCGACTTATTTCTACTGAAAAGAAAAAATGCAGAAAAAGATTATACCGAAGAGCAAATTACTGCAGCCAAAAAAGTAGGTGACAATCTTTCTTCTGAAGAAAAAGATGAACTTTTTAAAAGTATTCTTTTAGGATTACCGGGAAGTACCGAAAATTTTACAGCCGAAATTATTAAAGATCTCCTGGAATCATATTCACATATTAACGATGAAAAATTACGCAAAAACCTCGTTAAATTTCTATCTAAAGTTACCCCAACAGCTGAAGAAAGCAATGTAAACCTCGCTATTCATCCAGACGATCCGCCGTTTTCGGTATTAGGCTTGCCACGTGTAGTGAGCAACCACGAAGACCTGAAATTTATCTTTGAAAACGTAAAAAGTAAATCCAACGGACTCTGTTATTGCACCGGGTCTTTAGGTGCAAATCCTGCTCACGATCTTCTTGAGATTTACGATGAATTTGAAGAAAGAATTCATTTTTTACACCTCAGAAATGTAAAAAAGAAAGTAACCGGAGTATTTATGGAATCTAACCATCTGGATGGTGATGTTCCAATGTTAGAAGTGGTGAAACGCATTATAAAAACAATGCAAAAAAGTAATCAAAGTATCCCAATGCGTCCAGACCACGGCTACCTGCATACTTTAGAAGTCAATAAAAACTATTATGCCGGCTATTCTTTTATAGGTAGGTTAAAAGGGCTCGCTGAATTGCGCGGACTCGAATTAGGATTACAGGAATCATTTAAATAATTACTATGAAGCTTCCATATTTCTACAAAACTGAATTTTCGGAGAACATATCTATCCTGCGAGGTTTTTTATAACTCGTAGGTTTTAATAAGAGACATACCTACAAGGTTTTATAAACCTTGCAGGATTTACACAAACGTTTATACACATTAGAAACTATGAATTCACTAAAAATATTTAAAAAATCGGTTTTTATTCTGGCAATTGCTGCAACGTTTACCGCTTGCAAATCTAATACCGATTCTGAAGAAAAAGAAGTTAAAGCTCAAACAGAAGATTCTTCAGAAATGGGACTTAAAGATTATTATGAAGACTATTTCCCAATGGGTGTGGCGGTTGCGCCAAATTCTGTCAAAGGAAAATCGGCTGAATTGATCAAAAAGGAATACAACAGTATCACGCCAGAAAATGTGATGAAAATGGGACCTATTCATCCCGAAAAAGATAAATTCTATTGGGAAGACGCCGATCTACTCGCCGAATTTGCAAAAGAAAACAATTTAAAAATGAGAGGACACGCCCTGGTTTGGCATCAACAAACCGGCGGTTGGATTTTTGAAAACAAAAATGGCGGCAAAGTAAATAAAGAAGAGCTGTTAAAACGAATGAAAAATCATATAGATTCGGTTGTTCCGCGTTATTCAGATATTATTTATGCCTGGGATGTTGTAAACGAAGCCGTGGCAGATGATTCTACGAAAGTATATCGAGAATCAGAATGGCTTAAAATTGCTGGAAAAGATTTCCTGGTAAAAGCCTTTGAATATGCTCACGAAGCAGATCCAAATGTGAAGCTATTTTATAATGATTACAATGCGATTATTCCTGAAAAAAGAGACCGGATTATTGAATTATTAAAATATCTCCAGGAAAATAATGCTCCAATTGATGGTGTGGGAATTCAGGCTCACTGGTCTATTCACGGACCTTCAGAAGAAGAATTAAGAGAAGCCCTAGATTTGTATTCAGCATTAGGCCTGGAAATTCAAATTACCGAACTTGATGTTTCACTTTATCCCTGGGAAAAGGAACGCCGCGAACTTAAAGAAGGTGAATCAGATGAATTTACTCCAGAACTGGAACAAAAACAAATTGAAGTTTACGATATGTTTTTTAGGGTTTTTAGAGATTACAAAGACGTAATTACCGGGGTGACTTTCTGGAATATTTCAGACAGATATTCGTGGCTAGACACCTACCCTGTTGCGGGACGAAAGAATTATCCGCTTTTATTCGATGAAAATTTTGAACGTAAAAAAGCATACGAAAAAGTGGTTGAATTTGAAACCCAACCCGAAACCAAAACTCCTTAAAAATGCCAAAACCATCAATTATCAATTTGCAAAAAGTTTGCTCTCTTTTTCTTTGTTTCGGCTTTCTCCAAATTGCTTTTGCGCAAAAGGATTATGTAAGTTTTGAGAAGGTTGAAAAGGCTTTTCCATTAAATTCTGTAAGGCTATTTTTAGACTCAGAAGATCACGAGGGAGTTCATTTAGTTGCTGAAGATCTACAAACAGATTTCAAAATAGTAACCGGCAATGAGCCTGAAATTTATTCAGAAGAAATCAATGGAAAGTACCCGGTAATTATTGGAACTATTGGAAAAAGTAAATTGATTGATGAGTTAATTACCAGCGCTAAGTTGGACGTTTCTGAAATAGAAGGAAAATGGGAAAACTTCTTAATTGAAGTGGTTGAAAATCCATCGCCGGGAGTAGAAAAAGCTTTGGTAATTGCTGGCAGCGATAAACGAGGAACTATTTTTGGAATGTTTGATCTTTCAGAAAAAATGGGAGTTTCTCCGTGGCACTGGTGGGCAGATGTTCCGGTTAAAAAAGTAGAGCAATTATATGTAAAACCAGGAAGCTATACATCGGGAACCCCAAAAGTTAAATACCGCGGAATTTTTATAAATGATGAAGAACCTGGACTTGGAAATTGGGCCCGGGAAAAATTTGGTGGCATAAATAGCAAAATGTATGAACAGGTTTTTAAACTTATTCTGCGTTTAAAAGGAAATTATTTATGGCCTGCCATGTGGGGAAAAGCTTTTAATGAAGACGATCCTAAAAATCCGGTCTTAGCCGATAAATATGGGATTGTAATGGGAACATCTCATCACGAGCCTATGGTTAGGGCGCAAAAAGAATGGGGCACGCATCGCGAAAATTATGGGAACGGTGAATGGGATTACCAAACTAATGCTGAAGGTTTACGCGACTTTTGGAGAGACGGTTTTGAAAGAAACCAGAATTACGAAAATCTCGTAACCATAGGAATGCGTGGTGACGGGGACGAACCAATGACCGAGGGCACCGCTATAGAATTACTGGAAACTATTGTCGCAGATCAGCGCCAAATTATTGAAGAAGTTACCGGGAAACCGGCAAGTGAAACCTCGCAGGTTTGGGCTTTGTATAAAGAAGTCCAGGATTATTACGACCAGGGAATGCGCGTTCCCGATGATGTTACTTTACTCCTTGCTGATGATAATTGGGGAAACATACGAAAATTACCAGACCCGGAAGATGAACCCCGGGAAGGCGGCTACGGAATTTACTATCATTTTGATTATGTAGGTGGGCCGCGGAATTATAAATGGCTAAATACCACGCAAATTGAGCGGGTTTGGGAACAAATGAATCTTGCGTATCAATACGACGCTACCGAATTATGGGTGGTAAACGTAGGCGATTTAAAACCAATGGAATTTCCAATTAGTTTCTTTTTAGATTTTGCCTGGGATCCGGAAGCTATAGATGCTAATGATCTTAAAGATTATTCGAAAGATTGGGCCAAAAAGCAATTCGGCGAGGAATATGCTTCGGAAATTGGTGAAATCTTAGATACATACACTAAGTATAATAGTCGCAGAAAACCTGAAATGCTGAGTCCGGAGACTTATAGTTTAATCCATTATAATGAAGCGGAAAACGTAGTAAAAGATTATAATAAATTAGTTAAAAAAGCAGAAGAAATATACAAGAGACTTCCTGCCGAATATAAAGACGCCTATTTTCAATTGGTTTTGTTTCCGGTAAAAGCATCGGCCAATTTAAATGAATTGTATGTGGACACCGCCAAAAACCAATTGTATGCAGAACAAGGTCGTGCTATAGCAAATTCTTATGCTGAAAAAGTAAAAGAATTATATAACATAGATTCAGCATTAACTGAAGAATATCACAATATCGCCGATGGCAAATGGAACCATATGATGTCGCAAAATCATATTGGCTATACTTACTGGCAACAACCCGAAGAACAGGTTATGCCAGAGGTTAAAACCATTGAAGTTGCTAAAAAACCTGAAATGGGTGTTGCAATTGAAGGTTCTAAAGAATCCTGGCCCGCTTCAAATGAAACGGCAAGACTGCCAGAATTTACTTTTGTAGCAGATCAAAAATATTATGTTGAAATCTTTAATAAAGGAAAAGGAACTTTCGATTTTAAAGTAAAGAAAAACGATAAATGGATTCAGGTTTCAGAAGAATCTGGTTCAGTTTCAGATCAAAAGAGAATTTCAGTTAGTATTGATTGGAACAAAGTTCCAAAGGGAAAATCTACAGGAAATTTTAGTATTCAGCAGGGCAGAAAATCAGTTAAAATTGAAGTTCCAATCCATAACATCAGTCCTGGAAACATAAAAGGTTTTGTAGAAAGCAACAATTATATTGCTATAGAAGCTGCCAACTATAGCGAAAAAGGCAATAACGAAAAAGGATGGACTTTAGTGCCGAATTTAGGAAAAACACGCTCAACAATGACTGCTTTTGCTAAAACCCCAACCCACGGAGAATGGTCAGAAAATAATCCATACCTGGCATATGATTTTCATAATTTAAGCACAGGAAATATGAAAATAGAATTCCTGCTTTCTCCTACACTCGATTTTCATAATAAGGGAGGGTTAAGATTTGCGTATTCTATTGACGATAAAGAACCGCAGATTATTAATCTGCATCAGGATACTAAAGATGATTGGGGTACTTCGGTAGGGAATAATATTACCAGGGTAACTTCAGAATTAAATCTAGAAGAAAAAGGAAATCATACGTTGAAAATTTGGGCTATAGATTCTGGAATTGCGCTTCAGAAAATAATTATTAGAAAAGGAGAAATAGGAGAATCTTATTTAGGCCCACCAGAGAGCAAAACTGCTAAATAAACAAAATTGAAGAAGATTTTCAGCTTTAAAAACCTGATTCCAGCCAATTAAAAAATAGTATATTCATCAGTGTAAAACCATTTAACTAAAAACAAGATGAGCAACCTCCCAAGACGAAAATTTTTGCAACAAACGGCATTGGCCACAGCCGGTTTAAGTTTATCTGGATCACTTTTAGCAAATCCTATTTCTATTTTTTCAGCAAATGATACGGTTAATTTTGGGGTAATTGGTTGCAAAGGTATGGGCTGGGCCAATATACAGGCACATTTAAAATTACCTAATATAAATTGTATAGCCCTGGCAGATATAGACCAGCGTGTTTTAGATGAAAGATCTGCCCAGATAAAAGAAATAAGCGGCAAGGCACCAACACAGTATAAAGATTATCGTAAAATGTTAGAAAACAAAGATATTGATGCGGTAATTATAGGCACGCCAGACCATTGGCATTGTTTAAATATGGTAGATGCCCTGCAGGCTGATAAACACGTATATGTAGAAAAACCTCTGGCTAACAGTATTGAAGAATGTAACGTAATGCTTGATGCAGGCAGGAAGTATAATAAAATGGTTCAGGTTGGCCAATGGCAACGAAGCGGAAAACATTATGACGATGCCATAAAATATGTGCAATCGGGTGAACTTGGGCAAATTCGATTAGTTAAATGCTGGGCTTACCAGGGTTGGATGAATCCGGTTCCGGTTAAACCCAATTCTACTCCACCGGATGGTGTAGATTACCAGATGTGGTTAGGCCCCGCGCCAGATAGGCCGTTTAACGAAAATAGATTTCATTTTAATTTTAGATGGTTTTGGGATTACGCCGGTGGCTTAATGACCGATTGGGGCGTCCACGAGATAGACATCGCACTTTATGCTATGGGAGCAAAAGCACCAAAATCAATTTTAGCTTCAGGCGGAAAATTTGCTTATCCTAATGATGCTTCTGAAACCCCGGACACTCTCCAAACCGTCTATGAATTTGAAGATTTTAACCTCTTATGGGAGCACGCCACGGGTATAGATGGCGGAAACTACGGAAGAACCGAGGGTATAGCTTTTATTGGAAATAACGGCACCTTAGTAGTAAACCGTGATGGCTGGGAAGTTATTCCTGAAGGAGAAAATAAAAATGATGAATGGGTGACCAAAACTAAAAGAATAGATCTAATTACTCCACAAGGAAATGCGTTAGAAAATCACGCCGAAAATTTTGTATCAGCTATTCGAGTAAACGATAGTTCAAAACTCACCTGCGGCGTAGAAACCGGAAGTATTGCCGCAATAACCGCTCATATGGGGAATATCGCCTATAAAACCGGAAAAAAACTGTACTGGAATGCTGAATCTGGATCATTCGAAGATGCTGAGGCAGATGCGTTGGTAAGAGCTAATTATCATAACGGCTGGAAACTCCCAAAAGTTTAAAAATCCACGTCTCAAAATTACCAGCGAACCCCTTTTACATTCATCTCCAGGCTGTAAAGAGCCTGTTGAGCAGTGATAAAAAGGGTTTGTTGGTCTTTACCACCAAAAGTCACATTGGCTGTCCAATCTTTATCTATTGGAATATGCTGAATTTTATTTCCAGATTTATCGAAAACTGTCACGCCCTTACCGGTAAGATAAATATTGCCCTTATTATCTATCGTCATTCCATCTGAACCTAATTCAGTGAAAAGTTTTTTATCTGAAAGGCTTCCATCAGGATTAATTTTATAAGAATAGGTTTTATTAGCACCTATATCGGCGATGTACAAGGTTTTCCCATCAGGAGTTCCAATAATTCCGTTAGGTTGTACCAGATCATCCACTACAATATTTATTTCGCCCTGCGGATTCACATAATAAACGCGCTCCTCTTCAATTTCCTTTTCGGTACGTTCCCAGTAATCCCTCTGATAATAAGGATCTGTAAAGTAAAGTCCGCCATCCGGACCAATCCATAAATCATTGGGACCGTTTAACCGATTTCCCTGGTAAGAATCAACTAAAACTTCAACCTCTTGTTCAGGATTAATTTTCCACATTTCAGAATTTTTATCAGCAGCGGCTAGAAGATTTCCCGCATCATCAAAATAAAGTCCGTTTGCCCGGCCCGAATTTTCCATAAAAACCGAAACAGCACCATCTTCTGCAGACCATTTATGGATTCTGTTGTTCGGCTGATCGGTAAAATATACATTCCCCTCAGCATCTGAAGCTGGCCCCTCAGTAAACTCAAACTCGTTTGAAATAAGCTGGGGTTTTTGCCCATCTTTAATCAAATTCTTTTGTGAGCTACAGGAAATAAATCCTAATCCGAGGATTACAAACGATAACAAATTTAATTTCATAGTTTCCATAAAAAAGCCTTTCTCTAAAGATAAAGAAAGGCTTTTAAAAGCAATTTAATCTGCTATATTTTAAGGCAAAATTTATGTAGAAATCTTTTCTCCAAGGTTATTTATCGTCATTCTGAATTTATTTCAGAATCTAAGCTTCATAGAATTATTTCAAGTTAGAAGCTGAAACAAGTTCAGCTTGACGAACCCTCAGCCCTGGCCTTCCAAATTCTAAATAAATCTATAAAGTTTTAGAAACTTTGCAGGAATAAAATTACCACCTGTGATGTACTTCCTGTTTTAGATATTCATCATAAATTTTATTCATTTCTTTAATTTTGTCGTTGCTAAGTTCAGGTCTATCATATATTGATAAATTTGAAAGCAATTGTTCTTCTTTGGAAGCCCCGGGAATGGTACAACTAACTTCCGGGAATTTTAAAATCCACTGTAAAGCTATTGGAGCTAAATTTTGAACTTCCGGGAACAACTTTTTAAGCTCTTCGACGGCTTTTAGACCGCGATCGAAGTCTATTCCTGAAAAGGTTTCTCCTTTATCGAAAGCTTCTCCATTTCGATTAAAATTCCGGTGATCTTCTTTATCAAAACTGGCATCTTTATCAAACTTTCCGGTTAACAATCCGCTGGCAAGGGGCACACGGGCTATAATCCCGATATCCTTCTTTTTAGCTCGTTCAAAGAAAAGCTCTGAAGGTCGCTGCCTGAATAAATTAAATATAATTTGAACGGTTTCTACATTATCATATTCAATCGCTTTTAAAGCTTCTTCAACTTTTTCAACACTAACACCAAAATGCAATATTTTACCCTGATCTTTTAATTTTTGAAAGGTTTCAAAGATCTCGGGGCGATAATATACATCGGTGGGTGGACAGTGCAACTGGATTAGATCTAGCGCTTCAAAACCGGTTCTTTTAAGACTTTCTTCTACATAAGCGGTCAGTGCTTCAGGCGTATAATTCTGTGCCGTATGCGGGTTGATTTGTCTTCCACATTTAGTAGCCACAAAAACACGCTCAGACCTGGATCTAACCACGCGGCCTACAGCTTTTTCGCTTAAACCGGCTTCGTAAACATCGGCCGTATCAATAAAATTAATTCCTTTATCTATGGCGGTATTAATGGTTTTTTCAGCAGTTTTATCACTAAAACCGGATCCCCACTTTCCACCTATTTGCCAGGTTCCGAGGGAAATCTCTGAAATTTCAAAACCTGTTTTTCCTAATTTTCTATAATTCATATAATTTTTTTCTTCTTTCAATTTACAAAAACCTCACTACAAGATATAATCTGTACTTACAAAATTGGAAGTTTTTGAGTTTAATAATTCCTGTAAGATCTCATTATTGTAATCATTATCTTTTGAAGCTACAAAAGTCCTAATTGAGAAAGATCTTAAGGCATCGTGAACACTTAGCGTACTTACCGCGGAATCTTTTCTTCCAGTAAAAGGAAAAACATCTGGCCCACGCTGGCAGGAACTATTAAGATTTACCCGGCACACTAAATTTACCAGTGTATCTATAAGCGGAGCGATTTCCTGAATATCCTTACCAAATAAACTAACTTGCTGGCCATAGCTGGAATCAGCCATTTCATCTAAAATCTCCTGAATATCTGTAAAAGGTTTAATTGGTACCACGGGACCAAATTGTTCTTCCTGGTAAACCCGCATTTTTTTGCTTACCGGGAAAAGAACTGCCGGATAGATATAATTTTCTGAAATTTCACCGCCCTTTTCATTTAAGATTTCAGCACCTTTTTCCCTGGCATCATCAATTAATTCTTTAATATAATCGGGTTTATCGGCTTCAGGCAAAGGAGTAAGTTTTACGCCATCTTCCCAGGGATTTCCGAATTTTAATGCATCTACTTTTTTAGCAAAACGCTTATTAAATTCCTCCCTGACATCTTCGTGAACATAAATAATTTTAAGCGCGGTACATCGTTGCCCGTTAAAGGATAAAGACCCCGAAATACATTCTTCTATAGCCAGATCTAAGTCGGCATCTGGTAAAATAATGGCCGGATTTTTCGCTTCCAAACCTAAAACCAGTCGTAATCGGTTTTTATATGGGTGCTGATCCTGCAATGCGATAGCCGATTTACTATTTCCAATAAGCGCTAACACATCAATTTTTCCTGCCGCCATTATAGGTGCTGCTACTTCCCTGCCACGACCATAAATTACATTTACCACACCAGGTGGAAAACTGTTTTTGAATGCTTCAAGAAGTGGAGAAATAAGTAGAACTCCATTTTTTGCCGGTTTAAAAATTACGGTATTTCCCATAATAAGGGCGGGAATTAACAAGGCAAAAGTTTCATTTAAAGGATAGTTATACGGTCCTAAACATAAAACCACGCCAAGCGGACCACGGCGAATATGCGCGTGAATACCATCGCGTTTAAAGAATTTCGCACTATCACGATCTAATTGTTTATAATCTTCAATAGTATCATTAATATATTCAACTGTGCGGTCAAATTCTTTGCGAGAATCGGGGAGCGATTTACCAATTTCCCACATTAAATATTTTACAACTTCTTCCCGGTTAGTTTGCATTTCGGCCACAAAATTCTGCATACAGGAAATTCGCTCTGAAACCTTCATAGTAGGCCAATCGCCCTGCCCTTTTGCATAAGCTTTACAAGCTGAATCTAAAACTTCTAGCGCAGAATCTTTATCCATATGCGGAATAGTACCCAGTAAAGTTGGTTTGTAATTCTCTATGGAAGAAATAGTGGAATAAACCTCATCTGTCTGGCCATTCCATTTAATCAACTCCCCATTACTAAGGTAGTGTTGTTGATGAAGCAAGTTTGTGATCTGAAATTCCTGTGGTATTTTCATAATTTAAGTTTAAAAAGCTGGTTTAATAAAAGTTAGTTTTAAAATATTTTCTGATTTTTAGAAAAACAATTACCGGGACAAAAGCTACAGTTTCATCCCGGTTATAGTTGTTTTATTACTTTTTTTCTTCTCCAGAATTGGTTAAGAAAAGGTCTTCAAGCATTTAAAATTACACAAAAAAAACCTCACATTATTCTTCAGTATTGGATACAAGAAATTTATTAACCTTCAACCAGTGAATAAAAGCATCAAACCAGCGGTTACTGGTACGGTCTGGATTTCCAAGTCCGAAGCCATGGCCTCCATTTTGATAAAGATGAAACTCCACCGGTTTTCCGGCCTTATGCCAGGACTCGATTAAACCAAATTCTCCGTAGAAGAGAAAATCATCGGCAGCAATAACGTTGAACATAGGAGGAGCATCTTCTGGAACTTCTACTTCATTTAAACCTCCATAAATTGGAGCGATAAATGCCAGATCCATGGTTTTGGAATTAAGTGTTGAATGCATGGTAAGACCGGCACCGGCCGAAAATCCCATCATACCTATATTGTTTGTATCAACTCCCCATTCTTCAGCCCGCTCAACGATCATAGCATAAGCAGCCTCGGCATCTTCGAGTTGGTTAGAAAGGTTAGAACGCGGTCTTTCCAGGCGCGTTTCCGGCGTGTCATCTGAAGATTCAGCTGGAGGAGTGGCTGGTCTTTCCATGGACGCCCTAAAATCATCCAGAGATTTAGGAGTTGGGTGTAAGCGATATTTTAGTACAAAAGCGGTGATTCCCTGTTCTGCAAGCGCTTCGGCAACTTCCCAACCTTCATTACCTAAAGAAAGCCACCTAAAGCCCCCACCGGGAGCTACAATTACAGTTGTTCCGTTGGCTTTTTCAGGATCGGGCAGAAATGGGGTAAGAGTCGCTTTGGTTATATTTCTCGCCATGGGATCTCCCCACTGGCGAAACCAGGTTTCTGAAGCGGGTTGATCTTCAACCCCACCTGTTTCTAACGGAATAGCATTAGGTTCTTGAGGAGTTTCAAGAGGGTAGATTGTTCCGTCTTGCGCCATTCCCGATGCAGCAACGAGGAATAAAATCGACCAAATGGCAGACTTTGCTAAGTTAATTGGTGTGTTAGACATAATAAATTAGTTTTAAAGTTAGTTATTCAAAAAAATATAATTCACATTTTAAGGTTCACTTATTATTAATCGCATCTCCAATACTTCCTGCTCAACCTGGTCGATTTTAATATATCTATATAAGTTCCATTTTAGGCCTACTATTTACTCAGCAGTTATCTTCCGTTAAAGAAAATCATCACTCCAATAACCAATAGTACTACAAGAATAGAAACTACAATATCAACCCAGTTATAGCTGTTTTTGTTGTTTTTCTTTTCTTCTTCAGAAATTGTCTGGAACGTAAGATTATCGGTTTTAATTTTTGAAGGAATACTGGTTAAGAAACTTACCACGGTAATTAGCACTACACAGAAAAGGAAGAACCAGGCCGCGAAAGTTAAAAAGTTAATATCTCCTACCAGGAATAAGAACCCGTCTGGATCTAAGGAATCTTTAAATAATTCCAGGATAATCCTGAGAGCTCCTACAATAAATCCAACTACTAAAGTCACAAAAGCACCCTGTGCGTTTATACGCTTATAGAAAATACCCAGTAAGAATACAGCGGTAATTGGAGGTGCGATATATGATTGTACTTTCTGTAAATATTCATATAAAACTCCGGAAATATTCGCCATAATCGGGATCCAAATAATTCCGATGATCACTATAATCACAGTTGCGATTTGCCCGGTTCTCACCAGTTTTTTCTCCGGGGTATTTGGTCTCAATTTTTTATAAATATCTACCGTAAATAATGTAGAACAAGAATTAAAAACTGAAGCTAAAGAACTCATTAATGCAGCAAGTAATCCGGCAGCTACAAGTCCGCGTAATCCTGAAGGTAATAAGTTACTCATCAAAACAGGAAAAGCTTCATCTGGGCTATCCCAATGTAATTCTCCACGCATCTTAAGCGTAAGGGCGATAATACCCGGAATTAAGAATAAGAATACCGGAAGTAATTTTAGTAAAGCGCCAAAAATAGTTCCTCGTCTTCCTTCTTTAATATTTTTTGCAGTAAGTGCACGTTGTACAATATACTGGTCTGTACACCAATACCAAATACCAACAATTGTACTGGTAATTAAAAGTGATGGCCAGGGAAAATCGGGATCTGAAGCAGAGCGCCACATATTAAGATATTCGGGCGTTACGGTTTCTTTCATACTTGCCCAACCTCCTACTTCATCTAAGCCGATAAACGTAAGGGCGGCAGCACCAAGCACAAGAATAATAGCTTGCAGGGTTTCCGTATAAACAACTGCCCGCATTCCGCCTAAAACGGTATAAATACCGGTTAAGATTACCGTAGAAAGTGCTCCGGTCCAGAAATTGATTCCGAGTAAAGCAGAAACCACAATACCTCCCGCATAAATAGTTACCGAAATTTTTGTAAGTACATAGGCGATTATAGAAAATACAGATAACACCCATCTTGACCTGGCATCAAATCGTTTTTCGAGAAATTCGGGCATTGTAAAAACACCACTCCTGGCGTAAAATGGTAAAAATACCCAGCCAAGAATAAGCACTACCCAGGCCTGTATTTCATAAATAAGCATTGGCAGCTTATTCCCCGCACCGGCACCGGCAAGGCCAACAACGTGTTCTGACCCAATATTGGATGCAAAAATAGAAGCTCCAACAACAAACCAACCCACATTTCTCCCAGCAAGAAAATAATCTTCGGTATTAGACTGTTTTTTTCTTATTACCCAAAAGGCAATTCCTGCTAACACCAAAAAGTACAGGCTAATCGCAATCCAGTCATAAATATCTAATGCTTTCATAACTTATTTTACTGAAAATTTAAAACTGGTTTTTGAAGAATAAGTCTCTCCCGGCTCCAATACTACAGAAGGAAAACCTTCCTGATTTGGAGAATCTGGGTAATGTTGCGTTTCAAGACAAAAGCCACTTCTATGACCGTAGTTTCCCTCGCCATCTGCCTGGGGAAGTGTCCCGTCTAGAAAATTCCCAGAATAAAACTGAATTCCCGGTTCATTGGTGTGAACCTCCAGCATTCTACCACTTTCCTCGTGATAAGCGGAAGCTGCAAAGCGCATTCCACTATCCTGCTCATTTAACACCCAGCAATGATCGTAACCCTGGCCACGTTCCAGTTGTTCATTTTTTCCTTCAATATGCTGTTCCACGGTTTTCGCTTCGCGAAAATCAAAAGGAGTTCCTGCCACATCCTTTAATTCTCCTGTTGGGATCAAAGTTTCGTTTACCGGTAAAAATTCATCAGCATTTATTTCAATTTTATGATCTAAAATAGTTTCAGAAAAATCTCCTGAAAGGTTAAAATAAGCGTGCTGGGTTAAATTCAATACTGTTTTCTTATCGGTTGTAGCATTATAATCTACTTCCAGGGCGTTATCCTCAGTTAAAGTGTAAACCACCGTAGTTTTCAGGGTTCCAGGATAACCTTCTTCCATATCTTCACTTATATAAGAAAGGCTAAGAGAATTTGCACTGGCATCATCAACAGTCCAAACCACTTTATCAAAACCTTTTTCACCACCATGCAGATGATTTTGCCCGTCATTTTGAGCCAGGGTATACTCTTCTCCGTCTAAGGTGAATTTTCCATTTGCAATGCGATTTCCAAAACGGCCAATTAAAGCTCCAAAAAACGGATTGTCCTTGGTGTATTGCTCTAAAGAATCAAATCCTAAAACCACATTCTCAAATTCGTCGTTCTTATTGGGAGCTTTTAAAGAAGTAATTCTACCACCATAAGTGATGATTTTTACTTCCATTCCATTTTCATTGGTGAGCGTATATTGCGCTACTTTTTCACCATCAGATGTGGTACCGTAGTCTTCTTTTTGCATTTCCGTTTTTTGGCTTTTTTCGGTATTCATTTCATTTTCTTTAGTTTCAGCTTCCTTGTCGCTATTTTTACACTGAATAAAAAACAAGGACAGAAAAACTATCCCGAAGCCGAAAAGATTATTTTTTGAAATTTTCATAATTAGATGCGTTAGGTTAGAAATTACATTCCGTGTTGAAACATATGGTAATACGCCTCATTAGCGTTTATTTTATCTTTAAATTCCCTAATACTGGTTTTGTCATCAATAACCAGTAATTCAATCCCGGCTATATCGGCAAAATCTTCCAAAAACTCAGTGGTTAATGCCTGTGTATACACCGTGTGATGTGCTCCCCCGGCTAAAATCCAGGAAGTAGCGGCAACTTCAAGATTGGGTTTTGCATCCCAAAGCACACGCGCTACCGGTAAATTTGGTAAATCGGCTTCCGGCGCTACCGCTTCCACTTCGTTTACAATTAACCTAAACCTATTGCCCATATCTATTAACGATGCATTTAAAGCATCGCCCTTTGGAGCGTTGAAAACCAATCTAACGGGGTCTTCTTTTCCACCAATTCCAAGCGGATGAACTTCACAGGTTGGCTTAGCATCAGCAATTGAAGGACAAATTTCCAACATATGCGAGCCTAAAACATAAGATTTTTGTGGGGTGAAATGATAGGTATAATCTTCCATAAAAGAAGTCCCTTCTTCTAATCCAACAGCCATAACTTTCATAGCACGTAAAAGCGCTGCGGTTTTCCAATCGCCTTCTGCGCCAAAACCGTAACCATCTGCCATTAGCCGTTGTACGGCAATACCCGGAAGTTGTTTCAGCTTTCCAAGGTTTTCAAAAGTATCGGTAAAAGCTTTGAAACCACCTTCGTCTAAAAATGATCTTAATCCTAATTCAATTTTAGCGGCGTCCACCAAAGAATCTCTTTGTGAACCACCCTCTTTCAGGTCCTGGCTTAAGTTATAATCAGCTTCATATTTCTTCAGTAATTCATTTATTTTTTCTTCTGAAATTTTATCGATATGCGCTACAACTTCTGAAGAATCATAACCGTTTACGGCCATTCCAAATTTCATTTCCGCAGCAACTTTATCACCTTCGGTAACGGCTACATTGCGCATATTATCTCCAATACGCGCTACTTTTAGATGCTGCAGTTCGTCCCAACCTAAAACCACTCGAGACCAAATCCCAAGTTTTTGCTGAACGCGATCTGTTTTCCAGTGACCAACAATTACTTTACGCTTTTTACGCATTCTGCTCATCATAAAACCAAATTCCCTGTCTCCGTGCGCTGACTGATGAAGATTCATATAATCCATATCAATTTTACCCCACGGAATTTCAGCATTAAATTGCGTATGTAAATGGCAAAGAGGCTTTTTAAGTAAGCTTAGCCCCTTAATCCACATTTTGGCAGGCGAAAAAGTATGCATCCAGGCTACGATTCCAATACAATTTTTATTGGCATTGGCGTCCTGACAAATATCAGTGATCTCATCTGCGGTCTTTACCGTGTCTTTCCATACTATTTTCAGCGGAAGATGTTTCGACTCGTTAAGTCCGTTTACAATTGCCTTTGAATCGGCGGCAACCTGGTTTAAGGTTTCATCGCCGTATAAATGCTGGCTCCCGGTGACGAACCATATTTCTTTTGCTTCTATATTTATCATTTGAATTCAGAATTATTTAGTTTTTTAAAAAACCCCACAGGTTTTT
Source organism: Salegentibacter agarivorans (assembly GCF_900113135.1). GTDB lineage: Bacteria > Bacteroidota > Bacteroidia > Flavobacteriales > Flavobacteriaceae > Salegentibacter > Salegentibacter agarivorans. Next base: position 113,164 of record NZ_FOOH01000005.1, read on the forward strand.
GAAGCCTGTGAGGTGATTATTAGGGTAGATATTAATTTTGGCCGTAATAGGCATTTTTGCCGTGTTTACGTTCGTAATGTTTTTTGATTAAGGAATCCTTCATTCTTGGTGCTTCCGGATTAATTTGTTTGGTAAGCAATGCCATTTTTGCCACCTCTTCCAACACCTTACTATTGTACACAGCTTTGGCGGCGTCTTTTCCCCAGGTAAAGGGACCGTGATTACCAATTAACACCATAGGTACTTCTTCATAAGAAAGGTTTTTATCTTTAAAACAATCTAAAATCTGGATCCCGGTATTATGTTCGTAATTCCCTTCTATTAGTTCATCACGCATTGGCGGTGCGCAGGGAATATCGGCGGTAAGATGATCGGCGTGTGTAGTTCCAAAAATAGGAATATCTAATTGCGCCTGTGCCCATGCTACAGAATATGTAGCGTGAGTATGGGCTATCCCACCAATGTTTTCCCAGTTTTTATAAAGAAAAGCGTGGGTTTTGGTATCAGAAGAAGGCCGCATTTCACCTTCAATCACAGTATTATCAAAATCCAGGATTACAATGTCTTCCGGTTTTAATTCTTCATAGGGAACGCCACTTGGCTTAATTGCAAAAACCTTTTTTTCACGATCTACGGCACTTACATTTCCGAAAGTATAGATCACCAGGTTTAAAGCATCAAGTTCCATATTGGCCTCGTAACATTCCTGTTTTAGTGCTTTATATTTAGAGCTCATTCACGGTAGATTTTCGGTTAATATTATTTTCAACAAAAGCGCCCAATTCTTTATATTCTTCCATTAAACCGGCGTAAGTTTCCAAAGCTTCCGGTTCAGGATGATATTCGGCTTCAAAATCACTGCCCAGTTTTTTACTGGCCTCGATTACATTTGGATAAAGCCCCGCAGCAACGGCTGCATAAACTGCAGCACCAAGAGCAGGAGCTTCATCTGAAGAAGCAACTTTTATGGGCATATTTAAAACGTTGGCTAGGGTTTGCATAATAAAGGGCGATTTTCTTGCTACTCCCCCAATACCAATTACGCTATTTATTTTTACTCCTTCTTCTTCAAAACGATCTACAATTTGTTTGGAACCAAAGCAAATGGCATTGATAAGCGCTTTAAAAATATGAGGTGCTTTTGAACCCAGTGAAAGTTTGGTAATCGCACTTTTTAACTCTTGGTTAGCATCTGGAGTTCTTCTCCCGTTTATCCAGTCTAAAGCAATAGGAATACTTTCTGAAAGCGGAATTTCTTCGGCTGCTTCAGAAAGTTTTTTAATGAAATCTTTATCAATTTCATCTCTAAGTTTTGCTTTTTGTTCTTCGGAAATAATAGCTGAATTGAAAACCAAATTCTCCAAAGGCCAGTTTAGCACATCTTTAAACCAGGCGAGAACATCGCCAAAAGCTGATTGTCCGGCTTCCAGGCCGATCATTTTAGGAATTACCGATCCATCTACCTGTCCGCAGATTCCGCGAACGGTTTTATCTCCAACATTTTCCTGTTCTGAAACGATAATATCACAGGTAGAAGTTCCCATAACGCGAACTAAGGTATGCTTATCTATTTTTGCACCAACCGCCCCGGAATGGGCATCGAAGGTTCCAACCGCGACTACACAATCGGTAGAAAGTCCAAGCTTTTCGGCCCAGACTGCACTTAAATTTCCGGCAACTTCATCTGAAGTATAGGTCTCGGTGTATAGCCTTTCCCGTAATTCACCTAAATAAGGATCCAGTTTATTTAGAAAATCTTTAGGAGGAAGCCCGCCCCAGCTTTCATGCCACATCGCTTTGTGACCTGCAGCGCAACGGCTTCGTTTAAAAGAAGCTAAATCCTGATTTGCAATAAGCATAAACGTCAATAGATCGCAATGCTCCATCCAGGAATAGGCGGCGTTTTTCACGGCTTCATCTTCACGAATAACATGCGCAATTTTTGCCCAAAACCATTCAGAAGAATAAATTCCACCTTCGTATTTGGTAAAATCTTCCCCGCCCCAGGTCCTGGCCAATTCGTTTATTTCATTGGCCTCGTTAATGGCGGTGTGGTCTTTCCAAAGTACCATCATTGCGTTTGGGTTCTCCTTCAAACCTTCTTCAAAAGCCAGCGGAGTACCTTCCTTTGTAACAGCAATTGGTGAAGAACCGGTAGTATCAATACAAATTCCTTTTACTGCAGAACCATCAACACTGGTTTTTGCTAAAACACCTTTTATTGTTTTTTCTAAGCCTTCAATATGATCTGCCGGATGTTGCCGAAATTGGTTGATTGCCGCATTACAATATTTCTTATCACGCCACTGCGGATAATAAAATGTATCAGTGGCCAGTTCTTCTCCACTCCCTGTATCTACAAGTACTGCTCTTACTGAGTCAGTTCCATAATCCAGGCCTATAACGTAATTCTTCATTCTTGGTATGCTATTTAAATCTTTTTTATTGCAATTCTTTTAATAATCTTATATCATAAATACCTGCTGTTCTGGATCCCGATTTGGCTTCAAAACGTATGGTGATTTTTTCCTCTTCATTATATTCTAAATTGTTTGGCAGTTTATATTCTTTAGAAAAAAATTGGTCGCCTTCTTCGCCATTAAAATTTTCTTCAACCAGAACTTCATCATTTATATAAATACTAAATTCCCTATTTGCATCTTTTCCATAGTAAGTAATTTGAAGCTTGCTGGCGTTTTGTGCATTGTCTTCCAGCTCGTAACTGAACCATCCTGAAGCATCACGCCAATGACGATTTTGATGAACGCCGGTATTAGAATTTTTACTTTGAATAAAATGATCTGATTCCGGTTGATGTTCACCGGGAACTACCCTGTCTATGGTATTTGCTTCCAGTTCACGCTCAACGATTTCCATTTCCTTTAAGTCTTTTTGTTTTTTCTGGTAACTTTCTTTCGTTTCCAGTGGAAGATAAATGGCATATCTGGACTCGTGGATATTATAAAAAGGAATAAATTCCTGTTCCTTAAACTTTTCTGGATAAATACCATCGGCTACTGAAAAACTTAGATGTTCACCCGGATTCTTTTTGACTTTTTCCACCAGATCTTCTAGATTTTCAGATAAAAATACAGGCATTTGAGAGATTGGTATTTGAGTACCATCTGCAATATGGCCACCCCGACTGTCATCAGCAAAAACTCCTTTTTTATCTTCCTTCCCGGTTTTTGTTCCCAAAATAATTGGTCCATATTTTAGCGCGGCATAGTCTGAACCATCGGGAAGTTTTTCGGCTGTAATTTGCATAGGTAATTCCACTCTTACTTTATCTCCGTTTTCCCAGGTTCGGTTAATACTTACATAAGAACCCGGCTCTTGATTTACTGCAAAAGATTCTTCATTTATATAAATTTTAAACTGACCTTTTTTCACCCAGGAAGGATACCTCAGATGAAGAATAAAATTTTTCGGCTCCTTAGTCTTAATACTAAGATTCGTGGTTTCTTCTTTTGGGAAATCAGTTTGCTGGAGTATTTCTACATTTTGTTTTTCCCATTTTAAGGTAGAAGGAATAAAAAGATTTACATACAACTCGTTTTCAGAATGGGTATAAATAAACTGATTATACTTTCCATGATTTTCAATTCCGGAACCTACACAGCACCAAAAACTCGTTTCCGGCTGGGAGTAAACCCGGTAATGGCCGGGACGCATTGGAGTAAAATATACAAAGCCTCCCTTTTCGGGATGTTGGGAAGAAAGAATATGATTGTATAATGCTTCTTCATAATAATCTATATATTTTTCATCTGGATTAGTAAGAAATAATTTCTCACTTAACCTTAACATATTATAGGTGTTACAGGTTTCTGGCCCCTGCTCGCTGGAAATCATTTCAGAAAAATCTGTAGTAGGATGAAAATGCTCCCTAACGCTATTTCCTCCAATGGCTACCGAGCGTTTATTGACCACATTATCCCAGAAATAAGTCGCAGCAGTATGATAATCTTCGTTGTCATCTAAACCAGCAATTGTTTCAAAACCAATTACTTTAGGAATCTGCGTGTTGGCATGCATTCCATTTAGAATATCATTATTCGAGGCTAATGGTTTAAGCAGTTTTTGATGTGAAAATTTATAGGCCAATTCCAGGTATTTTTCTTCACCGGTGATTTTGGCCACATCTGCAAAAACCTCGTTTAATCCACCGTGTTCTGAAACCAATAATTCCTGAATTTGTTCTTCTGACAGTCCGCTGGTGACCTGCAGCATCCAGTCAGAAAAACTGATCAACATATCTTTGGCCTTAGATTTTCCGGCAATTTGATAAGCATCCCGAAGCCCTGCGTAGGTTTTATGAATGTTATATAGAGGCACCCATTTTCCATTTAAGCTAAAACTTGCAGCATCAATTTTGCCTTTAGAAATTTGACTCCATAATTCTTTACTTCCGGGAACGCCACCTATGTATCCGTTAGCATTAGCTTGCTGCGCTCTTTCTAATTCATTTAAACTATAGGTAAGCAACGAATCGGCTTTTTCACTTCCCGCTGAAGCCTGCATCTGGGCCAGGGCAGTAAGATAATGCCCCCCAATATGACCATCTAAGCCTGAATTTTCCCAATTGGTATAACTTTCTGCCTTTGGCTGCAACCCGGCTTCACGTAAAAAAGGTGCTAAAAGTTTATCGGGATTTAATTCTAAGATATAATCTAAATCAACCAGCATCGCATTGCGAAAAGGACCTTCTTCTAGGCTGACATCCTGAAGCTTAAAAGTTTCTAATTTGGTTTGCTGGCCAAACATAAATGTTGAGGCCAGGCAAACTAATAAGCTAAAAAGATTTATTTTAAGATCAGCAAAGGAAAATTTCATTTTAAATTATTTAGACGATAATACTACTACAGAAAAAGGTGGGAGGCTAACTTCCAACTTGCCTTTTCTCAATTTAAAATCTTTAAATTCAGCAATATTTATTTTATTAGGATTATCAAAAGTATTGTGATCCTGGATTTTCCCTGATTTCAGGATTTCAGCTTCAATATTATTAACATCTAAACCTTCCAAATCTATTTCTACTTTATGCTCTGCACTGGCATCAATATTTACCAATGAAATATTGGTATTTCCGGTTTCATTTTTAGAAGCTGAAACAGAAATTGCAGGCAACGATTCTCCATTGTAGGTATATTCAGGAGAATCAAACTCAACGGGTAATAACTGCGCATCGTGGTGTACGGTGTACATTTTAAATACGTGGTAAGTTGGCGTAAGAATCATTTTTTCACCTTCGGTTAGCGCCACTGCCTGTAAAACATTTACAGTTTGCGCCAAATTGGCCATTTTAACCCTCCCACTATGATTATTAAAAATGTTTAAGGTTGTACCGGCAATCATAGCGTCTCTCATAGTATTTTGCTGATATAAAAATCCGGGATTAGTACCTTCTTCAACGTCGTACCAGCCGCCCCATTCATCTACTACAAGATCTATTTCATTTTTAGGGTCATGCTTCTCCATGACTTCTATATGCCCTTTAACAAACTCATCCATTTTAAGCGCTTCTTCCATACTTTTAAAATAGATCTCCTCGTCATAGCCTGTAGCTGGACCTTTATTTTCCCAATCTATTACTGCATAATGGTGAAGACCAACGGCTTCAATTAAAGATTTTGGAACTTCTTTCATTAAAACTTCTGTCCAGTGATAATCGTCTCCGGAAGCTCCGGCGGCAATTCTGTAAAGATTGTCTTTATTTTCTCCGGCGGTCATAAAGGTTGAATACTGCTTATATATATTCGCGTAATATTCAACGGTCATATTACCACCGCAACCCCACATTTCATTTCCAATACCCCAATATTTTACTTTCCAGGGTTCATCTCTTCCATTTTCTTTCCTCAGCTTAGCCATAGGACTTCCTTCTGGATGGTTTGTATACTGTACCCAGTCCATAAAATCCTGAACTGTTCCGCTTCCTACATTTGCCGAAATAAAAGGCTCTGCACCCAGTTCTTCACAAAGGTTTAAAAAATTATGAGTACCAAAGCTGTTATCTTCGGTTACGCCACCCCACCAGGAGTTTACCATAGTAGGTCTGTCTTCCTGGGGGCCAATACCATCTTTCCATTGGTAAGTATCAGCAAAACAACCTCCGGGCCATCTTAGGTTTGGTATTTGTATTTCCTTTAAAGCTTCAATTATATCTATTCTCACCCCATCTTTATTTGGGATAGCACTGGTATCTCCTACGTAAAATCCATCATAAATAGATCTGCCCAGATGTTCAGCAAAATGCCCATAAATATGCTTACTAATTTTAGGCGCATCTTCTGCCGTTTTGAATGAAATTTTTGTCTCCTGCCCCTGTACATTAAAAACGAAGCCGAGCATAAGAGCAAATAAAATTTTAACTTTCATATTATTATTGATTTACAGTGAATTAAATATCTTTAAACTCCTTAAGTGTTAATTATACATTTCCAAATATAAATAAAAGTAAATCTCAAAAACAATTTTTCTTTAACAAATTTTTAATTTTGTAAGTTCAGAAATTAAATTCAATATTAGCATGGCCGCGTTTCGGTTTTAAATTTCAGGAAAAAAATGGTTCAGAAATACCAATTAGAAGACAAAGTTCTTCTGGCAGTAGATTGTATAATATTTGGTTTTGATGAGGAAGATTTAAAAATTCTTCTTATTAAAAGAAATTTTGAACCCGAAAAAGGAAAATGGTCTTTGATGGGAGGTTTTCTTAAAAGACACGAAAACCTTAATATCGCTGCTAACCGTATCCTTTATCAACTAACCGGAATTGAACAAATTTACATGGAGCAGTTGTACGCTTTTAGTGAAGTAGACCGGGATCCTGCAGAAAGAACCATATCGGTAGCCTATTTTGCCCTTATTAATATTAAAGAGCATGACAAGGCTCTAATTGATAAATATTCGGCCAAATGGTTTAGCGTCACAGAACTTCCCGAGCTTATTTTTGACCATTCTGAAATGATTACCAAAGCTATAAAAAGGTTACGCTACAAAACTTCTAAAAAGCCAATTGGTTTTGAACTTCTACCCGAAAAATTTACGATGCGCCAGCTTCAAAAACTTTATGAATCTATACTTGGAGAAAAGCTGGATAAACGCAATTTTATCAATAAAATCAATGCTTTGGATATTTTAATTAAACTGGAAGAAAAAGATATGAATTCTTCCCGGAAGGGTTCTTTTTTATACCAGTTTGATGCCGAAAAATATCAGCAGAAAGTGGAAGAAGGTTTTTCTTTTAAACTATGATTTAGCAAATACTACCCAATATTTTTTTCTAAATATTTTCAATAAAAAATCCTTTTGAGAGTAGTTTTATCGAACTTAATGAATAATCAACCGTAAAATTGAAATTAAAACTTTTCTCCCAAAAGGATGAAAATAAGTATTTATTGGGGCGTAATTTTTATAAATCTCTAATAGATTGCTAATTTAAGAAAAAAATTATAACTTGTGGTCATACAAACCATAAGTTTTTTATGCTGCGCCAGTTTTAATGAAAAATTTCAATAATTAATTATTCTAAAAAAGTTCTACACCCTAAAAATTACGATGAGGTCTATATGAAAGCACCCAATTTTAAAGTAGCCTGTTTAAATAGATGCTATTTATTATTAACCATCCTTCTATTATCTCCACTCTTCAATTATGGGCAGGTAGGAAATCTATTTTCTACAGATGCAGAACTTTCCAGTAGTTTAATTAATCAAATCTTTCAGGATAGCAAAGGCTATATTTGGATTGCCACCGAAGATGGTTTAGACAGGTACGATGGGGCCAAATTTTCAATTTATAAACAAGAACGGGAAGATTCTACTTCAATCTTAAACAATTATGTAAAGTCCATATTTCAGGATAGTGAGGGTGTTTTATATTTCGGTTTTTTTAATGGTTTACAATATTTTGACCACGCTACTGAAGAATTCCATGAAATTCCTCTCTTAACGGAAGATAGTTCTGCCTATCCCGCGCACGTTACCACTATGCTTGAAAGAGAAAATGGAGAAATTTTAATAGGAACTTCTGGGCAGGGCATTTTAAAATTAAGCCAGGAGAATGGTAAACCTGTTGCTAGGAAGTTTCCCGAGATGGTTCCCACTTCGTTTCTTGAAAAAATTTTTGAAGATAGAAATGAAAATCTATGGGCCATAAGCCAGGATAAAGGGCTATTTAAAATAACGCGCGAAGGTAAAATCACCGAGTATTTTAATGAAAATGATTATGAAACTCAAATTTCCAGTATTACTCAAGATCAAAATGGGAATTTGTACGTGGGGAGTTTGAGTGCGGGCCTGTTTAAATATAACCGTGAAAAAGATAATTTTAAATTTATAGAAGACTCTAAAAATCTACCGGTAAAAACACTTTTTGTAAATAAAGAGAATGAAATTTTTGTGGGTACAGATGGGATGGGTTTAAAGATCTATGATCCTGTAAGAGAAAAAATGAGTGTGAACGATTTTAGCATTGCTAATTTCGATTTTAAGAAAACTAAAATTCACTCTATAATGCAGGATAAAGCCGATAATCTTTGGCTCGGTATTTATCAAAAAGGAGTTTTACTAATTCCAGATAAGGCCAATAATTTTAATTATATAGGCTATCAATCGGTAAAAAACAACATTATAGGTTCCAACAGCGTGGTATCTATATTTAAGGACAGGCAAAAGATTTTGTGGGTAGGTACCGATGGGGACGGATTATATGGTGTAACCGAAGATAAAAAACAGCGTTTTCATTTAGGTCAAAATGGGATACAGGGATCGGCGAGTATTATGAGCATTTTCCAGGATTCCGAAAATGAATTATGGATTGGCACGTACCTTAACGGTCTCGCAAAAGTAAATAGGGAAACGCAGGATTTAAAATATATTGAGCCTTTTAAAGACGACAAAAATAATACCGTAGAACGCGTCTATAATATTACTGAAGATAGCAAGAAAAATCTTTGGATTGGTACCCTGGGATACGGACTTTATTCTTATAATCTTGAAACCAAAGAAAGCACAAACCGTAATGTTATTGAAAATGGAGCCCCTTTTGACCAGTTATACAATAAATGGATTAACTGCTTACTCCTATCTAATACCAATAAGCTTTATATAGGTACTTATGATGGGCTTGCCACCCTGGATTTAGAGAAAAATAGCTACCTGAACCAAAAAGGTGAAAACCATATCTTAACCAATAAAATTGTTTACAGCCTATATGAAGATGAAGAAAATAATTTATGGATTGGAACTTCTGAAGGTTTATTTTACAAACCACATAACGATACTATTACCCAAAACTACACTATGGAGCAAGGCCTTCCCAGTGATGTAATAAGCGCGATAGAGGAAGACAGCAATAATAATTTGTGGATAAGTACCAATAATGGTATTTCAAAATTCGAACTTCAAACCAAAGAGTTTAAAAATTACTATTTCCGGGATGGGCTTCAGGGAAATGAATTCAATAAAAACGCGTCTTATGCTGAAGCTAATGGTCGCCTATATTTTGGAAGCACCAACGGTATCACTTTTTTTGATCCTTCAGAAATAACTTCAAAAGGAAGTGATGTAGATTTAAGAATTACAGGATTTTATCTTCAAGACGAACCGGTAAAAAAAGGAATGAAATCTGGTTCTTATTCCATAATAGAAAAAGCAATTACTGATGCTGATACTATTGAACTGGCTCATAACGATAACGATTTTAGTATTGAATTTTCTTCGTTTGCATTCAAAAACCAGCAGTGGATTACGTATTCTTATTCCCTTAATTCAGAAAACTGGATAAAATTAAGACCTGGGATGAATACCGTAACCTTTAATAACCTTGAACCTGGGACCTATAATTTTAAAGTAAGAGCTAAAGATTATGGAGAATACTCCAACGAGCAGGAACTTAGCATAATTATTCACCCGCCCTGGTATTTTTCAAGCTGGGCCAAATTAGGCTATTTATTACTGCTTATTGTTATTTCTTATGTTATAGTGCAGGAAATATTACAGCGACGTAAAACAAAGAATGAGTTACAGGAACATTTACGCGCAGAACAGATTAATGAAGCTAAGCTGCAATTTTTAACTAATATTTCTCACGATATAAAAACCCCAATTTCCTTAATTATAAATCCGTTAAAAAAACTTATAAAATCCGATACCGAAGAAGATCGCCAAAAGCTCTATAAAATTATGGAGCGAAATTCTGAGCGGATTTTGCATCTTTTAAACCAATTAATTAATGCCCGAAAATTTGACCAGGGAAAAATTGAATTGAAATTTCAAAAAACTGAAATAATAGGTTTTGTAAAATCTATAACTTCACTTTTTGACGACCAGATTGAAAGTCACGGAGTCAAATTCGAGATTAATCATCCAGATTCAGAAATAACAGCTTATATAGATCCAAATCATTTTGATAAGATAATTCAGAATTTAATTTCCAATGCTATAAAATTCACTCCCCAAAATGGAACTATTGAAGTGAATATAGGCACTCATGAAAAAAAGAACCAATTTTACATTAGCGTAAAAGATAACGGCGTTGGCATCAAGGAAAGTGAACTAAATAACGTCTTTAACCGTTTCTACCAGGTCTCTAATAATGAAAGCAGACAGTTTGAAGGTACAGGAATAGGCCTGCATTTAACCAAATCTATAGCCGAACTTCACCACGGCACCGTTAAAGTTGAAAATAATAAGAACCAGGAAGGTTGTAAGTTTATAATTAGCGCACCCTTGGGAAAAAGCCATTTAAAAAAAAGTATGATTGCTGAAGAAACTTCTGCCACTTCATATCCTAACAAAGAAACTCATGCCATACATATTATTCCTAATAGAGAGGAAGTAAAAAGTCCTTCAGAAAAGAATAAACCTACCGTTTTAATAGTTGATGATGATGATGAAATAAGAAATTATATCGCTATAGAATTACAAAACCATTACAACATTATAAAAAAAGAAAACGGAAAATTAGCTCTTCCCGAGGTGATTAAAAACGCTCCCGCTTTAATAATTAGTGATGTAGTAATGCCCGAAATGGACGGTATAACGCTTACGCGAAAAATCAAAAAAAATATTCATACCAATCATATCCCTGTAATTCTTTTAACGGGTAAAACCGATAAGGAAACTAACCTGGAAGGGCTGGAAATAGGTGCAGATGCTTATATCAACAAACCCTTTAATATAGATATCTTAAAAAAGACGGTAAAAAATCTCATTAAAAACAGAAATGTTTTAAAGAACACTTATTCCGGAAACCAATTACACGACGAGAAAATTAAGCATATAGATTTAAAATCTGGTGATGAAACCCTGGTTGAAAAATTTATGGAAGTTGTGAATAATAATATAAGCAATCCAAATTTAAATGTAGAAATGGTTGCTTCAGAATTAGGTATAAGTCGGGTTCATCTTTATCGTAAATTAAAACAGCTCACCAACCAATCGGCTGGAGAATTAATCACAAATATCAGGCTGAAAGAAGCTGCCAATTTACTGATTTCCAAAAATATTAATATAGCTGAAGTAGCCTACGCGGTTGGTTTTTCCAGCACGTCAAAATTTTCAACCAGGTTTAAAGATTTGTATGGAATGCCTCCAACAAATTACCGGCAAAAGCAAAAACACGCTTAATTAACTTTAAAAAAGAGTCAATAATTTAATCCTCAGCTTGAAATAACAACGGAGCGAGCTGGTGTAAGCTACGACGCCAGGTATGGAATTCGTGCGCTGTTCCCTCAGAAACGTATGAAACCGCATTAAAACCTTCCTTTTGCAATTCAGAAACTGCACTTTTTACGGCATCAGGTCTTTCCTTACTGCCGGTACTAATAAAAATTAATTCAGGCTTGGTTCTATCCTCGAGTTCCTTCGGTTCATAAATACCTCCACTAAACAGAGCGTAGTGAGAAAACACATCAGGCTTGTTTAGGGTTATAAGTTTTGTTTCAAAAGCTCCCATAGAAAGGCCAGCCATTGCACGGTTTTCCTTATTGGCTTTTGTTCTGTAATGAGTATCTATATAAGGAATTAATTCGTTTACCAACACCGTTTGAAAAGGCTTGATATCGAAGTCTTCTAAACCTCCAAATTCTATTTCGTTGGTCATGCCATAGGTCATCACTATGATAAAAGGTTTTGTTTTTCCTTCCGCCAGCAGGTTATCTATAATAAGGTTGGCACGCCCCTGATTGGGCCAGGAAGTCTCATTTTCGCCATACCCGTGTTGTAAATATAAAACCGGATAGTCTTTCTGTGGTTCCAAATCATACTCGGGTGGTGTATAAACAAAAGCTCGCCGCGAAGTATCGGTACTTTTTGACGGAAAAAGGATTTGTTCAACCTTACCGTGCGGAACATTTTTTAAAGCAAAGAATTCCTGATCTTGAGCCGGCACTTCAATACCGCTTCCCCAGCGATTTGCTCCATAAAAATATAGACTCCCGGGATCGGACACAGAAGCTCCATCTATGTTTAACTGATAATAGTGAAAACCTACATCCTGCGGTGCCGATTCACCTGTCCACACTCCTTCTTCATCTTTTTCCATATCGTATTTCACCCCGCCAATATCCAATTGAACCTTTTGGGCTTCAGGAGCAGATATTTGTGTGCGAACCTGTCCTTTCTCGTTAACCATAGGATATTCACTACCCGGCTGATTTACCGGGGAGGGTTTAAACTCTTCCTCATTGTTCCTCCCTTGACTCTGTGCAATTCCAGGGTGAAACAAATAGGCTAAGCTTAGAACGAGTATTAATTTATAGTGTTTCATAATAAGTATTTTAAATGTTAATAATTAGATTAGCCTATCCAGAAAAATCTTCTTATTTGAACAACAGCGGTGCAAAAGAATAAAGGTTGTGGCGCCACACTGGCCAGGTATGGCCGCCGGGATATTCACTATAATCATACTTTATTCCCATCTCATCAAATTTGGCCATCATCGCTTTATTATTGTTATAAGCTATATCTTCTTCATCACCCATAGCAATCCAGAAAGATTTAAGATTGTTATTAATTTTAGCCGCATTTTCTTTCATAAAAGCATATTCCGGCCTGGTAAGTTCTGGATTGTCTGTAAACCAGCCGGAGCTAAAAACTCCTAAATGAGAAAATAGATCGGTATTTCGAATACCAGCATATAAGGTTTGAAGGCCGCCCATGGAAAGCCCGGCCAAAGCCCGGTTTTCAGCCCCCGGTGCTACACGATAATTATTTTCTACAAATGGAATTACAGCCTGTTTCAGCTCCTGCTCAAAAGTTTGAAGTGATTGCTGAAAAGAATTACGGGATCCTAAATTTCCATCCATCATTACCACCAGCATAGGTTCAGCTTTGTTTTCGGCAATAAGGTTATCCAGAATCAAATCGGCACGTCCCTGGGTAGACCAGCCACGTTCGTCCTCACCTCCACCGTGCAGTAAATATAACACCGGGTAATCTTCATTTGAAGCGTCGTAACCCGGAGGAGCGTAAACATACATTCTGCGCCAGCTATTAGTTACTTCTGAAAAATAGCGTTTAATCCGTACATCCCCGTGCGGTACATCTTTTAGAGCATAAAATTCTCCCTCCCGGGATGGAATTTCAATTCCGCTTGCCATTCTACCCATTCCGTAAAAGGTTTCGCTGGCAGGATCGGCTACTGCTACATCGTCTATTACCAAAGAATAATAATGAAATCCCTGACCTATAGAATCAGTAGTAACCGTCCAGGCTCCGCTGGAATCTTTTTCCATATCGTATTTTTTCCCGAGATCAATTTGGACCTTCTTTGCTTCCGGAGCATTTATACGGAAGCTTACGCGATTGTCCGGCAAAATCTGCGGATAATCAGCAGAACGAATATTTGTTGAAGCAGGAGTTCCTAAAACCGTGTATTCTGAGAAAGATGATTCATCTACCGGTTTAAATAAAAATTGGCTAAACATATAAAGCCCGTTCTTCCAGACTTTAAAATCGTGCCCACCGGGCTCCAGATAATAGATGTGCGGCACTCCTTTCTGAAAGAGATAATTATGAGTACGCTGACTTACGTTAATAAGATCATCCTTATCCCCACAAGAAATAAAAAGTAGCTCAAGTTTTTCTTTGGCTTCCTGGGGATTTGGTAGCAGCACTTCAGGTTCTTTGGTGTTGGGTGCAGCTGAAAAAGCTCCCACCCAGGCAAATTTATCGAGATTGCCAAGACCAAAATTCAGGGATTGACCACCACCCATAGAAAGCCCCGCAATAGCTCTATTCTCACGATCTGTCAGCACCGGATAATTCTTTTCAATAAAAGGAATCAGGTCATTTAATAAATCACTTTCAAAACGGCTAAAAGCTTCAATTTTATCCGGCGCAAAGATATTCCCTTCGGCACGGTCGTTTTTCATCGCTCTTCCGTTAGGCATTACCACCAGCATCGATTGAAGCCTGTTTTCAGCATAAAGATTATCAAGAATTACCTGCGGATTAGCTCCTTTCAGCCATTCTTTTTCATCCCCACCAATACCGTGAAGCAAGTATAACACAGGATACTTCTTTTCTTTTGAAAAACCCGGTGGAGTATAAATTAATGCTTTTCGCGTATTTCCAACCGTTTTGGAAGCATAACTAATTGTGTCAATTTTCCCGGTGGCAATGCCTGTGCGTTCCTCATCAAAACCCTGAGGCATTTCTTTGGAAATCTCCTGCGCCGATGAAGAAAGTCCTAACATCAGGAGAAAAATTAATAGCGTACTGAATTTTTTCATAGTACAAATAGTTTAAATTGTTATCATTTACTTCAAAAGCGGAAGCATTTTTTCGGCATAACGCTCCCCCAATTCCCTATATCCTGCTGCTGAAAAATGTAAACCATCATCCACCGCTTCACAACCTTCAGAAGAAACGATGTGCGCGTTGGGAATTTTCTGTGGAAGCTTTGCAAGTATCTTATTCATACTGGCACATTTGCCGCCCTGTTCTTCTGAAACCATTTCTCCGGCTATTAGCGGAACTTCTTTAGCATTTAAATTCAGGTCTTTCAGTAAATTTTCATAAACGGCCTTCACTTTTTCGGGCCACTGCTCATCTCCGGTATTAGATTCTCCCTGGTGTAAAAGTATTCCTTTAATCACCCCCTTTTCCTGTGCTTTTT
Source organism: Salegentibacter agarivorans (assembly GCF_900113135.1). Lineage (GTDB taxonomy): Bacteria > Bacteroidota > Bacteroidia > Flavobacteriales > Flavobacteriaceae > Salegentibacter > Salegentibacter agarivorans. Next base: position 128,290 of record NZ_FOOH01000005.1, read on the forward strand.
TCCCAAGATCTACTAAATGTCCATAAGGATTCCCGTTGTATTTGTTAATAGCCGGTAGCATCCAATGGGGAGCGTTGGCAACATATTCTTTATGATTCTCTTTATCGAAAAGTTCAATTTTACATCCTCCCACAGCAACATTAATCACCCCCACTTTTACATTTTCAGGGAGATTTTGAATCATAGTTCTTCCAAAATAATCGGTTGGTGTTAACCCGGTATCACACCTTGACAAAGGCGGAACCGCGGTATACCATTTTCCTGCTTCACGTCCCAGCTCCGGGCAATCTACACTTTGCAGTACCTGGAATCTTTCATTCCCAACGGTGTCCCGGGCTTCAAATTTGGCGTGCCCTTCCATATTGGACTGACCAAAACTTAAATACACGTGAAAATTGGAATCCTGTGCAGAACCAACCGTCCCGGTTAGTAAAAGTGCTATTAGAAAATATATTGCTTTCATATTTTAGTTTATTAATCAGATTAGTTTGCTTGGGGAGTTATGATTTGGTAATTACCACTTAATTGCATAAAGCTAAACAGGTAGAGCAGCCCATCAAAATAAGGATCAAAATAGCCATCTTCGTAAGGTTCTAATTTTGCGTCCCAAATTTCATCTACAAACTTCCAGCCTTTGGGATGAGTAGTCATTAAAGAAGCTGTAGCAGCAGTAGAAACAAGGCCAAGAGAATGCCTTAACTTCTGAAAACCTCCCGCAGGAAGTATCCAATCTGGAGTTGAGCCATCTATATTATATTGATCTACATAAGTTTCCAGCCCCTCACAGTACAGGAAATTTTGGAATCGGTGTGCATATTGTTGCTGCCATTCCCTGTCTTTAGCAAACCAGCTATAATCCATTGCAATATTAAAAGGCACACGCCAGGAATCATATCTAAATGCATCCCCCATTTTTCCTCGACTATGAGGTTCTCCGCTAAATTCAGCATAATCTGGAGTTAAACCGGTTTCGGGATGAGTGGCGCGATGAAGAAAAACCCTTGCTGTATCGGCAGTTGCCCTGTAAAATTCCTCCCGACCATCATTGGCATATTCTGCCCAAATCTCAAAGAAAGCCGGCACATGATAAGAAGGGTCCGTCCAGTCATATCCGCCATCGTGCGGAACAAAGGTTATTTGTTTATGTTCTTCATTGAGTACATTCCTAACGCCATTAGTACCATCTTTGCTCCACATAGCATCCAGAATTCTCCTGGCTTCGGCGTAATAATCTATCCCGGTGTCATTTCCCCAAAGATTAGAAGCGAAAAGCAGTGCAGTTACAAAGAATAATTCCCCATCTGAAGCCGATCCTTCGGCATTCTTTTTTCCCGTTTTTGGATCTACACTCCAGGCAAAATAAGCTTCACTGGGTCCTTCCTGGTGCTGCATATATTTCACCGTCCAGCGCCACAATTTGTCAAAAACTTCTTTTTTATCAAACTGAACCGCCACCATTAATCCGTAAGAAAGTCCTTCGGTACGCGCATCTTTATTTTTAAGATCAGATACATATGCCAGGGAATCTTCTACTTCAAAATACACCCTATTTGGGCCTTCAAAGACATCGTAAAAAGCCTTTTTCAGCTTTGCATCAATGGCGGCTTGAGAATAACCGGCTTCTAAAAATAGGTTTCTATATTCCCCGGTTTCCCAGGCTCCCTTAGTCCAGGGCTCCATTTTTCCACGAGGACCTTCTACTTCTTCATCACAATTTTGTGCAATTATATCTGCTGTAAAAAACAGCAGACAAAAAATGCACAATACAGGTATATAAAACTTTTTTATCATTTTTTCTCGTGTTTAAAATTTGAATTACGAAATTCCCTATTCCTCAGGAACCACATCGTTTGCCGAGGTTGCATATAAACCTATAAGAGTCCCGGTAAAACCACCGGCCACATTGGTAGATAATATATCGCCTGAAACAGTACCTCCTAAATTCTCAAAATCATCCCCGTTTAAAGCATAACTGAATTTATAATCATCTCCATCAGCCTCTATTCTAAGCTGAATTTCTCCTTTGAATTCTATTTCTTTAGTGGCTAAAATTTTAGAAGAACCTTTTTCTGTTCTTTCTAATACTAAATAATCCTTATTGCCCTTTTTGGTAATACCAAATACATAATTGAACTTTTCGCTTTGTAAAGCTGTAATTCCGGCTAAATCTTTTTCAGACTTAGGTTTATAATTCATGGTAGTTGTAAAGGAAAAATCTTTATGCTGCTGACGGTGAAAGAGCGTAGAAGTAGGTTTTACTTCCTTAATATTTACGTCAAAAGGATTTATCTTCACTCCATTTTTAGTTATCTCCATAAAATCTTCACGCGGACCTCTTAAACCTATCCAACGATAATCGAGTTTTTCTGAAGTAAAATCTTCGGTATAGGTAAAGTTACCATTAGGGAAATAATCTCCCTCGCCGGTCTTATTTTCTACACCTTCAGGCATTTCAAGTTTTGGCTCCATAGGAACCAAACCGTTTTCAAAAACCGGAAATTCACCAGACCAATCTACGGGTAGAATAAAAGTTTCCCTCCCGGTATTTACCCTGTCTTTTTCATTGGGGCGTATTCCTAAAAATACTCCGTAGTATTTATCATCTGGACCAACTACCAAATCGGCGTGTCCTACCCAGTCTACTTTATTCTCCCTGTCTTTTGGAAAATGGCGCTGCGTTAAGATAGGATTGCTTGGTGCAGGCTCGTAAGGCCCCATTGGCTTATCGCTTACAAAAATCACTTCGCTATGCCAACCACCGGTACCACCTTCAGCACACATTAAATAATACTGACCGTCTTTTTTATAAATATGCGGTGCTTCAATCCAGATTGGCTTTTTAGAAAGGTCTACCCCACCATCCACAATAATTTTATCAGTGCCTTCTATTACCTGGTCGTTTTCTACATCGTATTCCCAGATTTTAATCACGCGATGGCCCTGGTATAATTCTTCTCCTTCATTTGGTGCATCGTTATGAGTTACATAAGCCTTCCCGTCGTCATCAAAAAAGATTGCAGGATCTATTCCCGAAAAATCTAATTTAATAGGATCACTCCATCCCTCTTTAGGATCCTGGCTTTTAACTACTATATTCCCAAAACCGCCCGCAAATTGTGTGGTGATCATATAGAACGTATCGTTATTGGGATTGTAGCGAATATCTGGCGCAAAAATTCCCAGACTAATTTCGGTATTCTGCACTTTAAGTTGAGATTTGCGATCTAACACGTGACCAATTTGGGTCCAGTTCACCAAATCATTGGAATGAAAAATTGGCACCCCCGGAAACATCGCGAACGATGAAGAGACTAAATAATAATCGTCACCTTTGCGGGCAATAGCCGGATCTGGATACATTCCCTGTAAAATTGGATTGTAGAACTCATTAGAATCCAAAGGATTTTCATTATAGATATCGTCATCACCTTCGTATATCACGCTGGAAAATACCGGAATATTTTTTTGGGCATTACAACCGGTAAAAACAAATAAAGCCAAAAAGGCGGTGATTAAAACAACTTGATTTTTTTTCATTATTTACTTTTTAATTAATTCTTATCGTTTTTCTATTAAATCTTATTTTGAAAACATCCAGTAATCGAAATACAGAATTTCACTTGCTGCTCTGCCTTTAAATACAAAATATACATCGTGCACACCGGTAACTTTTTCTACCTCTGTGGTTAGCAATTCCCACCTATCGCTACCACCGGTTAACGGAACTTCTATGGTTCCTATTAATTTTCCATCAACGGAATCAAGCCTTATTTCCATACTTACGTTTCCATTGTGTGTGGTTCCCACCCTGGCAGCAAAGTTTGAAGCACCATGTGCTCTAAAATCTACTTCCCGAACCTTTGAAAATGAATTATTGCGCGTTGCCACAATGAAATTTCCAACCAAATCGTTCTCTTTAGATTTTAAGCCTTCTGACCAGGCAATAGTTTCGGCTTCATTTTTAACATACGGGTTTAAAGTTTGTAGAGCTTCCTCAATTCCATCGGTCATTTTCATTTGCTTTACTGAACCATCTTCATTAAAATGCATTTGTTCTACGGCTACAGATCTTGTGAATCCGCTTCCACCGGGGAGTGCGGCATTGTGATAAAAGAAATACGTATTTCCTTTAAAATCTATAGTTGCGGGATGGTTGGTAAAAGCACCACCTTCTTGTGGCATTACCACACCCTGGTATTTATAAGGCCCGGTTATATTTTTACTTGTGGAATATCCAATATGCTCCGGTAGTGGGCCGGCCGCGAAAAACATATAGTAAATTCCATCTCTTTTATAAAGCCAGGGACCTTCTTCATAGGTTGTTGGCCTCCTGGTATTTTCTTCGCCTTCTCGTTTACCAAATGCTTCAGTAGTATTGGGAATTTGGGTTATTTCACCCTCATAGCTAATCATATCCTCATTTAACTTTACATAATACGGCACCGGATTTCCCCAAAATAAATATGCTTGTCCATCGTCATCAATAAAAACTGAAGGATCTATATCATCCTGGCTGTTACTTATTAAAGGTTTTCCAAGTGGATCAATAAAAGGTCCGTACGGACTATCGGCTATGGCAACGCCGATACCATTTTTTCCTTCCCTGCTTGTTATTGGCACGTACATATAGAATTTACCGTCCCTTTCTATAGCCTGTGGGGCCCAGGCATTTCTCCCTGCCCATTCAAAATCGTCATAAGTTAATACTGCGCCGTGATCTGTCCAGTTAACCATATCTTCGGTGGTATATAAACGCCAGTCGTTCATCGTGAACCAGGTAGACTCATCTTCGTCGTGAGAAGTATATAAATACAGCTTATCATTATAAACCATTGGAGCAGGATCTGCCGTGAAATTGGTTTGAACAATTGGATTTTGAGAAATACCTGCCTTAAAAGTTAGCATAAGACCAAGGCATAATAAAGTTCTTGTAATATTCATAAATTGATTTTTATTCATTCCTTGATATCCATCAATAGCCTGAAATACTATTGATTTTAATTGAATAATAACTGGGCATATTGATATAAAGATCTTCTCCAGGTTAACCATTCATGAGCAGTATCAGGGGAAGAGTAAAAAGTATAATCTATATCCTGTTTTTCCAGCATATCCCTGAATTCATTTACGGTTTTAAAGAAAATCTCAGCTTCTTTAGTCCCAAGGCTCATAAAGATCATATTCAGTTTTTCTTCAATATCTTCAGCATTACTAAAAGCACCGTTTAGAAAAGTATCGGCATCCAATTTTTTATTACCGGGAAAATTAGCAGTACCACTAAAACCTCCGTAGTAGGAGAAATGGTCCAGGTTATTCATAATAATACTCATGGTGTGGCTTGCGCCCATTGAAAGCCCTGCAATGGCACGGTTTTCCCTATTGGAAATAGTGCGAAATTTGTTGTCGATTTTGGGAATAACCTCGTTTATAAGCACTTCTTCAAAAGAAGACATTGGCCGATTCTCTCCTGCTTTTTCAAGATCCTCAGGTTTGTATGCATAGCCGTTATCCATTACAATAATCATAGGTTCTGCATCACCTGAAGCAATTAAATTATCCAGAATTAGGTTGGCGTGACCCTGCGAGGACCAGCCGGTTTCATCTTCATAACTTCCATGTTGAAGGTAAAGAACAGGATATCTCTTTTCAAGATTTTCAAAATATCCGGGTGGAGTATACACGAAATTACGCCTCCATTGTTGAGTTATTTCTGAAAAATATAAGTTTTCAGAAACGTTTCCGTGAGGCACATCTTTTAGGGCATAAAACTCTTTGTCGCCCGCTGGAATTTCAATTCCACTGCCCCAGCGACCAGCACCATAATAATATTTTGAACCGGGATCTGGAACCGAAGCGCCATCAATATTAAGCTGATAATAGTGAAAACCTTCATCCTGCGGGGCAGATTCCCCCAACCATACACCTTCTTTATTTTTTTCGAGATCATACTTTACCCCGCCAATATCCAGTTGCACCTTATTTGCTTTGGGCGCTTCAATTTGAACCCGAACTCTTCCTTCTGAATTTACCTTCGGAAATTCTTTTCCGGGTTGATTTACTGAAGAAGGTTTAAAATCTTCAACAATCTTTTCCTGTTCCGTTTGAGCAAAGGAAAATGAGACTGAAAAAATTAATAATAACAGGAATGAATGTTTCATAATTTAAGATTTAGAATGGTGCTTAATATTTTTTAGAAGGAATTTATTCTCCACTCTTTCAGTGTGTAAAACTTATTCTACAGCTTTTACCCCTTCTTCTGTTTGTTCCACTTTTTTAATGGTACCATCTTCATTGTAATACATATAATCTACCGTAATTGAACGTCTATAACTTCCGCCGGTTGGTAATACGCCATTATGGTAAAAGAAATAATCTTTTCCTTTGTACTCGATAATACCGGGATGAATGGTAAAACTATTGGGAGCGCTGTCTGCGAGTATTCCACGGTATTCCCATGGTCCTTCCGGACTATCGGAGGTAGCATATTCAACTCTTTCGCGTTCTTCTCCTTTGCTGGCATATACTAAATAATACAGGCCTTTTCTTTTGTAAACCCAGGGTCCTTCTATAAAATTCTTTGGATTATAATAATGGATCTCCCCATCCAATTCAATCATATTATCTTTTAATTTCACCATTTTAAGGCTACCGTTGCCCCAGTACATATAGGCCTGGCCATCATCATCCACAAAAACTGAAGGATCTATATCATCCCAGCCGTGTGGATTATCGGTGGTCATTTCATTATAAATTAAGGCTTCTCCTTTAGCATCCTTGAATGGGCCTAAGGGTGAATCTGCAACCGCTACTCCTATTGCAGCACCCCCATTACTCCTGTCATCATCTTTATGAAAGGTGGATACATAGAAATAAAATTTACCGTCTCTTTCTGCAACCTCAGCTGCATAGGCATCCCCGGTTGCCCAGGAGAAATCTTTTGGCGAAAGTTTTGGTCCGTGATTTTTCCAATTTTTCATATCGGTAGAAGAAAAAACCAGCCAATCCTTCATTTCATAGTTGGTGGAAGATACTGAAGCCGTATCGTGACTGGTATATAAATAAACCGTATCGTCATAAACCAGCGGTGCGGGGTCTGCTGTAAAAACATCTGTAATAATGGGATTTTGAGCTTTTGTAAGCTGTGGTGCAAGCATTACCCCTAATCCTACCAATGCGAGCATTTTAATTTTTAGTTTCATAATTTTATTATTTATCGGTTATAGTCATTTTTTAATATTTAATGTATACTGTTCTCCTTCAGAAGTTTTTAAATCGTATTCATAAACCTTCTGAATTCCAACCGGATTTAAATCAGATTCTTCTGAAATAAGCGGTTGCTTAATCTCCGGGAGATTATAGAATTTATTAGAATTATCACCTGTTGCTTCTTCCAAACCTTCTCCTTCCAAGGGGGTATATGAGCGAATCCTAAGAACACCACCTAATTCAGATTTAATAAGAATATTCCCAGGCTTATTATTCTCCCATTCAAGATCTACTTCAAAACCTCCACGAGCTCTTAGACCTGAAACTTGTCCTTTACTCCAGTTTGAAGGTAATGCAGGCAGAATATGAATGGCGCCATCGTGACTTTGTAAAAGCATTTCGGCAATCCCGGCTGTGCAACCAAAATTTCCGTCAATTTGAAAAGGAGGATGTGCATCAAAAAGATTGGGATACGTGCCGCCTTTTTCGCTGTGACCTTCGTGCATGGAAGGGGTTAACTGATCTTTTATTAATTTCAGTGCGTGATCCCCGTCAAGTAATCTCGCCCACAGGTTCACCTTCCAGCCCATAGACCATCCGGTAGATTCATCTCCCCGGGCCACCAAAGATGTTTTTGCAGCCTCAAATAATTCCGGATTGCGGTATGGGGAAATTTGGTTAGACGGATAAAGTCCGTATAAATGAGAAACGTGTCTATGATCGCTGTTAGGATCATCCCAATCTTTTATCCATTCCTGCAGTTGTCCCCAACTTCCAATTTGCATTGGAGGCAATTCCTGAAGTTTTTGATTCAATTCAGCTATGAAATCTTCATCATCTCCCAGTATTTTTCCTGCTTTTGCTGTTCTTGAGAAAAGATCGAAAATTAGCTGATTATCCATCGTAGCTCCATAAGATAAAGATGAGCCTGGATGTGCGGTTGGGGCGTGTTCCGGGGAAATGGAAGGTGATACCACCAACCAGTTATTTTCAGGTTCCCTGATCATAAAATCCAGGTAGAATTTCGAAGCTTCTTTTACGATGGGATATACAGATCTTAAAAATTCTTTTTCTCCTGAAAAATCGTATTTATCAAACAAATGCTGGGAAAGCCAGACTCCTCCCATTGGCCACATTCCCCAATAGGAACCGTCTATTGCACCCGTCATTCGCCAGATGTCGGTATTATGGTGCATCACCCAGCCTTCTGCGCCGTACATATCTTTGGCGGTATTTCTTCCCACTTCTGAAAGTTCCTTCACCATTTGGATCAATGGCTCGTGAAATTCCGGAAGATTCATGATCTCGGCCGGCCAGTAATTCATTTCTGTATTAATATTTACCGTGTATTTACTATCCCAGGCAGGGGTTAACTGGTCATTCCAAATTCCCTGCAAATTGGCGGGTTGCGTTCCCGGCCGGGAAGAGGTAATTAAAAGATAGCGCCCAAACTGAAAATACAGGGAAACAAGGGCTGGATCATTTCCGGTTTTGAAATTTATGATCCTTTCATTGGTGGGTAGCTTCGCAGCTTCCGTTTCACCAAGATCCAGTGATACCCGGTTGAAATAAGTTTGATAATCTTCCAGGTGGGTTTCGTAGATCTCTGCTGACTCCTTTTTTTCAATTGCTGAAAGATATTCTTCTGCTTTTGCTACTTCATCAATACTGAGATCTTTATAGTTTTTAAAATTAGAAGCGATGGAAATATACAGTGTAGCACTGTTTGCATCCTGAATTTTAAGAGCTTCATTTTCTGAAATTATTTCTCCCCCTTCAGTCTGAATTTTAGTGATCGCCAGGAATTTAACTTTACCTTCTATCCCTTCAAAATCGCTGGTTTTACCGTGTAGTTTTAATGTCCTATTTTCAGCTGAAACTTCAGCACCGCCAGGGCGATCCATCGTAGCTGTGAAATTTAAAGCTCCGGGTTTATCTGCCGTAATTTGTACCACGATCACCTGATCGGGATGGGAAGCGAAAACTTTTGTTTCAAATCCAACACCTTCAACTTTATAGCGAGTTGTGGTAACCGCAGTTTCCAGATCCAATTCCCGGTAATATTCAGTATAATTTTGGTGACTCGGAAAAGATAGGTTCAGGTTCCCTGCGGTTTGATAAGGCATTCCGTGGGAAGTTTTGCTTATGAAATGTTCATTTACCAGTTCCTGGGCTTCTGCACTTTTTCCGTCGAAAAGAAGTTTCTGAACTTCGGGTAAATATTCTTTGGCTTCCGGATTATCGTTTCGGTTAGGTCCACCAGCCCAGACGGTATTTTCATTTAACTGAATAACCTCTTCCTGCGGATCTCCATAAACCATTGCCCCCAATCGCCCATTTCCTACGGGAAGTGCCTCTACCCATTTTTCAGCAGGCTCGTTATACCAGAGTTTTAATTGGGAATCTCCCTGACTCCAGGATTGAAATGGTGAAATCAAAAACAGTATTCCCAAAATAACGGAAAATCCAATACTGGAATAACTATTTGTTGAAATTTTGATCTTACCAATTCCCATATCTTCTATTTTTCAAATTGAACCCAGTCAACCTCAACTCCGTCACCACTTTTAAGTTGCACGAGCAGATCCTGCACAGCTGTTGCTTCAGATCTTACAGGAGTCGAAAAAACCTCCCAATTTCCACCTTTTTGGATGGTAACTTCAGCAATCTCCTCATCGTTCTCACCTGCAAGTTTCAGCGCTACAGTACCACCAGTTAAAGATCTTGCTCTTATTCTGACATTTTCGGTACCTTCAGCACCAAAATCGACCCGGTTATATTTCACCCAGGCATCAGGTTTATTTAAAACCACTTTCCAACCCTGGAAAGGATCAAGCCGGTCTAAAAACACTGAAGCAGCTCCATAGTTGCCTTTCGCGCTATATCGATCTATCTGAATTTCAGAAGTACTGGAGGTAATTCCCACTCCGCGTTTGGTTGGAATCACTTTTTTAATGTTTCCGTTCCCTTCAAAGAATAAACTATCGGCGCGAATGGAACGGTTTTTATCAAAATCGGGGGAAAGGTCATTATCGTGATAGAATAAGTACCACTGATCTTTATAATTTACGATGGAATGATGATTGGTCCAGGTCCCTGAAGCCGATTCATCCATAATCACCCCCTGGTGTTCAAAAGGTCCCATTGGATTATCTGAAGTTCCATATTCCAGTCTTTCAATATTATTGGCAACGTGCGGATAGGTCATATAATATGTGCCATTTCTTTCAAAAACAAAAGGTCCTTCAATATGCCCTTTTTGAGGGATCTCCTCGAAGGTCTTTATTTCTGACTCCAACGCCAGCATATTATCCTTCAGTTTCGCACCATAAATTTTTCCACGGGACCAGTATAAATAAGCCTGCCCGTCTTTATCAATAAAAACATTGGGATCTATGCCTTCTACTCCCTGAATGTGATTTGGCTGTGGCTTATAAGGCCCTTCAGGTTTATCGGCAATGGCTACCCCGATGGAAAAACCTTTTTCCCCGTCTCCGGCATCTTTGAGTCTGGTGGGAAAATAGAAGTAAAATTTGTCATTTTTGGATATCGCATCAGGCGCCCACATACTGTAAGCCTCGGGATCGGCCCAGGAAACATCTTTTTGATCCAGGATTTTTCCGTGGTCTGTCCAATTGGTAAGATCTTCCGAAGAAAACACGTGGTAATCGGCCATATTAAACCATTCGGCACGGCCTTCCCCTTTTGGTGGCACAATATCGTGGGAAGGAAATACGTATAGTTTCCCGTTAAATACCCTTGCCGTAGGATCGGCAGTAAACTGGTCCATAATCAGCGGATTTTGTGCAAAAGCATTTACTGACAAGAAAAATATAATCAGACTAAGAGATATCGTTTTCGGCATTTTTGAGTGTTTCATCTTAATTATTTTTTTCAGCTTCAATTTTAAAGTAATCGAAATCTACATGACCACCTGCTTCTTTTGTGGCGTAGTTGAACAGCGCAAACCTGTAGCCCATAAAGTGCGGCAGGGTGTATGACATTTTAAGTTCGTTCCCAATGGCCTTCCAGTTTTCATTATCAAGGCTGTAGTAAAATTTTGCAGTATCCTTCCTGTCCTTAAAATCCCCGACGGCTTTAAGGTAAAGTTCCTCCTGATTCAAAGGAATACTTTCCACCTCAACGGGTTCTTCGGAAGCTCCATTGACCATAATAATGTGCTTCTTATTATTTATCATTTTAGCCCCTACAAATCCGAAATTTTTCTGAAGTAAACCAAGCCCGGCAAAATCTCCATTCTTCATTCCGGAGAGATCAACTTTAGTAATGCCAGAACTTTTCGGACCAATGGTTCTTTGGGTAAGTGTGTTTCGGGTATTTAAAAAGGAAGTATCTACCCTGTCTGTGGTCAACCTGAGAAAGCCTTCGCGGTCTTTTAGAGACCAGTAGTCATCCTGGGGATTATGGTTCCATTGCCACACCAGAGGCAAATCTCTGTCTCCTGATTCTCTGTTAAAATCATCAGAGGCCACAATTCCCGGAATCCATCCTTCATTTGCGGGTAGATCCAGGGTTTCAGGCACCTTGCCATTTTCACCTAATACAGGCCAGCCGTTTTCCCATTTTACAGGGACCAGGTAAGGAATGCGCCCCACTGCCCCGTAATCACGGAATAAATAGGCAAACCAATCCCCTTGAGGCGTATTGATCAATCCACCCTGGGCCACACCTTTATCCTGAAAAGCGAGTTTTCCTTCATAAGGTCCGGTAATTTTATCGGCGCGATGAATGATCACCGTTCTCATCCCGTCTCTTGGCCAGGCGATATTGAACAAGTAATACTTTCCGTTAGCCTTAAATATTTGAGAGCCTTCCGCAGGAAGAATATAGTTGGATCCAATAGGTTCAGTAGCGTTCTCAATAAGAACCCGCTCTGTACCTTCCTTCACTCCTGAAAGATCCTCTTTAAGCTCTACAATATTCAGTTTACCTCCACCCCAAATGAGGTAAGTCTTTCCGTTGTCATCAAAAAATAAGGTGTTATCGTGAAGAGACGGACTAAAAGAAATCTCTTCAAAAGTGCCATTTCCAATATCTTTTGTTTTGAAAATATAAGTTTTCCCTGTGGTGCTCGAAAAAGTGGAAACATAAAAATTCTCGTTATGGTAACGAAGGCTGCTTGCCCAGGATCCTCTCCCGTAGGCATTTTCTCCATTTTCCATATTCAGGGCATCAGAATCCCCCAAAGTATTGTAAGCGTAATTCACTATTTCCCAATTTACCAAATCGGTGGATTTCATAATCGGTACTCCCGGATTCATATGCATAGTGGTACTGCTCATATAATAGGTGTCACCAACCCTAATTATAGAAGCATCGGGAACATCGGCGTGGATGATAGGATTTTGAGCCTGCTGTTGCGCAACGACTGAATTTCCTAAAAACAGGCTTAAAATTATAATGAGTAGATTTCTCTTTTTCATATTCTTTATTTGAAATAGGGTTTGGCAAATTCTATAAAATATGGCCAGTTAGGGACTACGGTATGACCGCCTTCGTGTATTCTAAAAACGAGTTTACCTTCAGATAAAAACTCCCCAACTTGAGGAAATTCAGTTTTTGACAGTGCTTTTTCATCATAGATTTCATAAGCAGGGCTGGCGTGGACTCCGGCTAAAAACATCCCTTTGGCGTCTATCCAATTCCCTTCAACTTTAGGATCTCCACTGCTGATAAAAACCGGACGTGGCGCTGCAAGCGCAATCAAATGATGTGCATCTAGCGGAAGGTCTTTTGTTTCTAAAGGTCCGCCGTATTTTATGAAATTCGGAGCAAACCAGTGATATTGGGAAGTAGAGACCAAATTCTCTACCTGTTCCCCAAAATTGCGCCGCAGAATCTTTGTACCACCTGCTCCGGCAGAGCCTATAAATCCCACAGCAAATCTATCATCGTAGGCCATAGTGACCATTGCAGCTTTCCCGTAGCGGGAAAGTCCTTCTATAGCCACTTTTTTTGAATCAACTTTTGAATAATTTTCAAAATAATCAAGCGCACGGCCGGCACCCCAGGCCCAGGCTTTCAAAGCACCCCAATCATCTAATTTTCGAGGTTTGCCTTTATTCACTAATCCGATGATTCCCTGTCTAAGTCCGGCGCCATTATCGGCTTGATAACTTGTTGGGATCAGACTGGCATAGCCCCAGTTTTGAGCCAGTAATTGTTCCTGCCAGGGTTTTTCCTGCTCGGGCTCTGGAAAAAACCCCGCTGGAAAATTCCAGTCGAATTTCAAGATTACCGGCACTTTTTTATCTGTATTTTTTGGAAGGGTCAGGGTCATCTCGATTTCAACGTCAATTTTGGGATAGGCAGAGTTATCTACCACTCCCAAAAGTTCCTCAACCTGCACTGGGTATTCACCAATAATTGAATCTTTTCTGGAAACAACTTTCCAGTTTACAGCAGGGATATTTTTGGGGAATCTTCCATAAACTTCGGCATTAAAATCTTCTTTGATCTCCTGCCTGCGCTTTTCCCATTCAGAAACTGAAGTGACTTTTGATCCATCTTTAAAAACCAAAAGCTCTGGCAAGTTATAATCTACAACTTTAGATTCATCGGAATTTGCGGCATTAGGATCGTTGGGATTTCCGGAAGGTCCGTGCCGCAAGGATTCTATTCCTAATTCCTTCAGCATTAATTGATGATCCTGCGTACTTAAACGATAAATACTGTCCCGCTCCTCCTGAGAAAACTGCGCTATCGATTGAGTGACGCAGCTAAAAAAAACGATAATGACAAATAATTGTTTCATTTTTAATGTTTTACAGGAGGAGGAACCTGGGCTAATTTGTAATCACAAATCCGCCCTGAGGTTGAATGGTCACTTCAAATTTTCCTCTATTTTGTTTTATCTCTTTTTTTTCAGTTTTCCCTTTTTTAGAGTCATTAATAATACTGAATGTATTTCCTTTCAGTTCCGGAAGGGAAAAGCTCACCTTTTTTGCTTCTTTTGAAGCATTGATCCCGGCGATATACCATTGATCCTTGTGCCTTCTTGCTATTACGCTGTACTCTCCAGGATATCCTTCAATGAAAATCGTCTCATCCCAGGTTGTGGGAACGTTTTTCATAAAGTCCACTGCGAATTCCGGAGCGTCTTCGAGGTTATTCGGCGTCAATGCGAAGAATTGAACCGGCGTTTGGAATAGAACTGCGGTTGCCAGTTGAAAGGCATCAGAGGTTCTTCTAAAGTTTCCGCCGTCATTGGTTCGGTTGTAACGTTCGTTTAGAACAGTACCTCCAAAATCCATACTTCCCACCGTGTTCCGTATGAAAGGATGAATGGCAGCGCTTCGGGCTTCCTGGTCGTTTGCATACTGACTAAACATTAGATTTTCCGAAGCGAGAACAGCTTCAGTACTTATAAAATTAGGATACATTACTTCCCAACCTCTTGGAATTGTGGCTCCGTGAAAGATCATCATTAATCCGTGATCATTGGCATCAGACATTATATCTTCATAAAGCTGAATGGTCTCTTGTTTATCACCACCCATAAAGTCAACTTTCAGGCCTTTTACCCCGTTCTCCTGTAACCACTGCATTTCCTGTTTGCGGGTAATAGCCCGGTGCATTTTATTACGCGGAGTCATAGGCGCGTCATTGGCAACACCATTGGAGTTATACCACAAAAAAACATCAACGTTCTTGCTGTTGGCATATTTGATCAACTCTTCCATCCTGTCGTACCCGATATTCTGGTCCCAGAGCGCATCTATGAGGATGTATTCATAACCCATTTCAGCAGCAAAATCAATATAAGTTACCTGGTCGTCATAATTCATACTTGCATCCTGCCACATAATCCAGCTCCATACACCGCGCCCAAATTTATAATCCTGAGAAGCCTCGTAAAGCGGCTCCACCACATCAAAAGGAATAGTAGTTTCTACAATGGGCTTTAGACTTTCTCCCACGGTAATTGTTCTCCAGGGAGTACTATACGGAAGGGAAATTGCGGCCCCAGTTGATCCAAAATCATTATTTTCAGTACTGTCTGGAAAAGCGATCGTATATTCCCCTTCGGCATTTGGATCGCTGAGATGAGCGCCCACGTAAGTGCCGTCAACCCCGGTTTCAGAAAGTAAAACCCAGTGATCTTCGGTTTTAAATAATCCCGGAAAAGTATACCCCAGATTATTGGCGGAAGCTTTAGTAATCTCCTGATCTAGATAATAGCCCTCTTCGTAACTAGGCTTGGTGCGCTGAAAACCTACCATAGATTTGGACTGAAGTGTAAGGAAACTTTTTGCTGTATTTGGGAAATTAAATCCTGTAAATTCTTTAGTGACCACGTGGGCTATGGTGTCGCTGTATTTTTGAAGATGGTATCTAAACGCAATGTCATTATTACTCACCCGGAAAATTACATCCATTTTTTGCCCTTTTTGAGTGGTAAAAGTGGCGGTTAGTTCCTGTGCGTTATAATTGATTTCTGAATCTTTAAGTTTTTTAGATTCATAACTCTTTTCTACGGTAGTGGTTTTACTCCCTTCAAAACTTAAACCTTCAGAATAATCTGCAATATTTGTTTTTAGTCCCAGTCGGGATTTTTCCAGCACCACTTCATTATTATAAAAAACAGAATAGGTTGGTATTCCTGCTTCCAGATTAACTTCTAATCTTACAGCATCATCGGGACTCTGGATGGTTGCTTCCTGCGCAACAACAAAGGGAAAAATTCCTAACAGGCAGATAAATAAAAAGACTTTTTTCATTTCTAATTTTAAATTTTGTAGGGTTATTTTGCTGCAGCCAGTTCTATAAGTTCCTTCACAACAGGTTTTGGATTATTTTCACGATCAAATAGCAACGGATAATCGGTTCTTCCCCTCACCGGCCAGTTATTCTTCCAGGAATTTCCATCGTTCACTCCCCAAAGGGCAACCCTTTCAATTTTATCCTGATGTTTTAAGAACAGTGCAAAAAATTCTACATATCTCTTTGTGAATTGTTGCTCCACATCGACTGGCAGACCCTTAGGAAATGGATTCATTTTATCTTCATACTCATAATTATCTGAGATTTCAGCCCCGGCATCGCCCCAAGGGGAAGGTAAAACACTAAGATCTAATTCAGTGATCATCACTTTCCCAAGGCTTCCATATGCTTCCAGGCTTTCTTCAAATTCACGAATATCGGGATGGTTTAATCCAATATGTCCCTGCATTCCTATCCCGTGTACGGTAATTCCTTCCTTTTGAAGCTTTTCTACCATTCTCACTACCCCAGCACGCTTTCCTGGTACTGCCATAGAATAATCATTGTAATAAAGATGGGCTTCGGGATCGGCTTCGTGTGCAAATTCAAAGGCCAGTTTTATAAAATCTTCACCTAAAATTTGATAGAACTTGCTATTTCTATAATTCCCGTCATCTTCTATCGCCTCATTAACCACATCCCAGGAGTGAATTCTACCTTTATACCTGCCCACAACTGTATGAATATGATCTTTCATTCTTTGGGTTAGCACCTCTTTAGACACCGTATTTCCATCTTTATCTACAAAAAACCAGTCAGGAGCCTGGGAATGCCATATCAAGGTGTGCCCGTGGATATGCATATTATTTTCTTCGCCTATTTTCACAAATTCATCGGCAAGTTCAAAATTGAATTCCCCTTCTTTCGGTTGAATTCGTGCACTTTTCATAATGTTTTCGGCAACAATAGAATTGAAATTCTCTGTGGCAACCTTAAGTTCTTCAGGCTGCCTTCCCATAATTTGCCAGGCATTGAGAGTGGTCCCAATATGAAAATTATTCGCGAAAGCATTTTTTAAACTCACTTTAGATACCTCGCTATTATCAACTGATTTTTTATTAGAATTACAACTGTAAAATGTGAAAAACACACTTAACAATAATATAAAAATAGACAAATTTTTTCTTTTGTACATAGCAGTTGATTTTAAAATTCCAGGAAGAAAGTTTATAATAATTTACAATTTCTTTATAAAAAAGTTCCCCTAACTTCTAAAAAAGGCTAATTCATACCGGGTAAGCGTTGCTAATCCAACCGGTATCCAGACTTTTTTGAGTTAGGAGAACTATTCAGTAAAACTCACACATGATTAAATTTAAACGGATAGCAACGCTATTATTTCTAATTGATTTTTATTCACATTCCTTTTTTTCTTCAGCATATTCCCCAAACCATTTATATACAGCATTAGCACAGGCTTCAGGATTGTTATCATAGGCTATACCAGCATTCGGGTCTCCCCGATCAATTAAGTTCTCAGGTGCCAGTAAATTCCAACTTACATTCCCGCTCTCGTCGGCAAGAGCTTTAAAATTTGCTCCAAATCCCCAGGAGCCGGCCTCGCCGGTAACACCACCTTCGCCCCAGGCATTATAACCTTCGGGAGCCCAATCTATTTCAGTAACTGCAATGGGAGCAATATCTGCAATCGGCTTGATATTCTCTGCCCAATTACTTTTAAAAGTTACCGGATCATTATTATCCTCTCCCCAATAACCGGGATAAATATGTACCGCATATCCAATATTGTCATCTTCAATAGGATTATTTGCATATCCCTTAAAATGCGATTGATAACCGGACCCGGGGATCCAAATCACATTTTCAAACCCATTATTACGAATCATATCTACCAAAGACTGAAAAAACATTTTTAATTTATCGAAATGGGGCTGGGTATTACTACCCCATTCCCCATTAGTGCCTAAAATATGAATTGGTTCATTGGCTAATTCGAACATAACATGTTCAGAATTTTTTAAGGCTTCATGCTTCGATAAATAGTCCCATACAGTTTTAAGATATTCATGATATTCATCATCAACATCTATCCTTTCGGGGCAGACTCCCGGTGGTCTAAGGATAACATACATTCCTCTTGACTTCGCATGCTCAATAAGAGGAAGTATTACTTCATCTACCGCATTTACAAAACGATCAAAATTAAATTCTGAAATATCTTTTTCTCCATCTACCTCGGCCCCGGGATTATTTGACCAATAAGGATCTATGTGCAGCCGTACCATATTTAAATACCAGTCGTCGTCATCTTTATTGGTCAGTTTATCCATAACCGATTTATTATAATCTAATGCTCCCTGTACGTCATAATTATTCCATCGCCATTCACCTACATGGCCCCCGTTAAACCAGGGATTTGGAGTCATGGCCACCCCGTGAAGCAAAACTTTTTCTCCACAGGCATTTTTCAAATACCTCCCATCAACACTCAATTTAGATGTATTTAAAGGCCATTCAATATCTTTAGAAGGTTCATCTTCTTCTATTTCATCAGCTTCTTCAATAGGATCTTCCTCCTCGGCTTCTTTTTCCGGCAAGGAAATATCATCGGCTGAACATCCTGGTAATACCAGGAATAAAATCATAAGAATTGCTACTTTGTTAAGAACCTTACTAACCAGCATTCATTTTGTATTATAATTCTTCCAAAGCTTCAGCGAAACTCTTATAAGCCGGTTTCCTGTTTAAGTTAACATCCCACAAGCCCTGGAATTCACCGGGCAACCAGTTTGCATCTTCAGGACTATCGGTAACACCCCAAACGGTAATGCCATATCTTTGTGCCTGAGGTACATGTTCTTTATAAGCTTCAACTACATAACTATACATTTCGGCTTGCTGTTGTAAAACTTCATCTGTAGGTTCAGAGACATTTGTTCTTACGTCCAGTTCAGAAACTTTTATGAGTTTACCGGTTTCAGCAAGAAGTTGAAACATTTGAGCAATATTATTTTTATCGGAATCTATACTTATATGCATTTGAGTCCCAATACCATCTACAGTAGCACCCTGGCTTTCTATGTATTCTACATATTCAATGAGTCCCCTGGTCTTGTCTAAATTATATTCAAGGTTATAGTCGTTTATAAAAAGGAGATCTTCGGGGCTACCATACTCCCTGGCCAGTTTAAAGGCTTTAACCGCATAATCTTTACCCAGGTAATCCTGCCAGTAAAATTCGTCGCTGGTGATATCAGAATCGGTCGCTCCACTTTTTAATTCGTATGGATTTCCATCATCCATAGGTTCGTTAACAACATCCCAGGCATCTACATAGTCTTTGGAAACTTCCATCATGCTCGTAATCCATCTTTCCATTTCGCCACCAATAATCTCCTCCTTTTCTTCAGGTGTTTTCTCTATAACACCACCGGCATTGGGGTTTACACGCGAAAGCGTTACATCATCAATATAAACCGTCCCTGCAAAGTCACCATAACTAATAACTAATCGCTCACGATCTTCTTTGGTAATCGTCGTCTCCAAAGTATATTCCTCCCAGTCTTCTGATACGTTAAATGAGCCAAGCCCATCACTTGAATAATCAGATGGCGATTGTAGCTCGGCACGAAGAGTACCGGCAGTATTTGCTTTTACTTTAAAATTCAAGACATAAGTTTCTTCCATTTCCAATGTAGGTAAATCATAGGCAATCTGTGCTTCCCAAAAATTCGTAGCTGAAGGATTCGTAAAGGTAAAAGCATAACCTGTATCACCATAGCCCTCACCTTCTGAGGAGCGCTCCATGGTAGAACCATTTCCCCAGCCAGCCCAGCCATCAGTGCCAGTTTCAAAATCAGAATTGGAAATTACACTTGGATCCAGTGCGGGACCGCCACCACTGCCTTCCTCGTTATATTTTTTCAGGCTTATGTTATCAAAATAATAAGTAGTGGCAACATTGCCGAGGTTAAAAGCAATAGTACTTGACCCTGCCATTTCTTCAGAAACAATAATTCTTTTGGTAAAAGTAGTCCATTCCGCAGAAGCGGGAATAGCACCAAAAAAATCCCAGTGTTTATACTCTCCAGGTTGAATATGAGCCTGGGTAGCAAAAGAGGCATCAGCATCTGAGCGAACATCCATAGTAAGTTCGTATTCTTCCCCTACTTCCATAGGCGGAGAAAACTTAAAAAAGAACTGGCTTTCCCAATCGTTTTCCCGAACTTCTCCATTGGTCACCGCCAATGCCCTGCCCTCACCGTCTGCACCTTCTCCGTCAGCCGTAAAAGACATACTATCATCTTCGTTAGCCTCATAATTTGCTGCTTCATCCGTTTCAAAGTCAGCACCAGCAATCTCATCCCAGCTTGGTCCGCCACCTATTACTGTTGGCGCAATAGTGCTGTTCAGGTATTCAGCATTTTGATTAGCGTGCCAGGTAAGCGTATGCCCGTAAATAGAAGTTCCTGCTTGCTGTGCCGCAGCTATAAGTTCATTTACCTGAGCAAAATTCATAGAACCATCATTTTGCACGATGGCACCATGCTTCATTCCATAACCTACGGTAAGCTCATCAAAATTTTTATTAATAAGCCTGTACATTACTCCCTTATTAATATAATCTGAAATAGAAACAGTCCCACCTAAGGTGAAATTTGAGGTACTATCTTTATAGCTCTTAAGAGGTGCATAAGAATTAATATCTTCCTGTGCTTCGAGGCCTTCAGGTTTTTCTATTTCAAATGCTAATGGATCTGGATCGGCACAGGAAAATAATGAAGCCAATAAGCCACTACAAACAAGAAAACGATTTAAATATTTCATAATCGATTTATTTTTTAATTTTATTCTAATATGGGAGAAAATGTTTCCATACGTACCCCACGATCTCTAAGTACAAGTGTATCTGTTGTACTCACATTAATTTCTTCAAGGTTAACTTCGTAATCCAGGTAAAGGGCATCACGATCTTTTCCGCCCCAACTGTTTTGTTCGCCATCTTTTACAAATTGGCCGCTACCACTTGCCGTATACTCATCTGATGCAGCTCTTACAGTGCAGTTACCAGAATCGTCAAAGCTTAAAATTAAGGTGCAGTTTACAGCATACCCTTCGCTGTTTTGAAAAACCAAATCTAACTCTACCTCATTTAAAGAGCGGGTTGTAAGGGCTACTACCTGATCGTCTACTACATACTCTTCTTCTCTTATTACAGTATCGTCAAGATTCTCGTTACCGGTAGTTCCTTCAATTTCATCTACCCCACGGCGTAAATAATTCCCGTGCCACGGATTCACATATTTTACGGCATAAAGAATGAAATCTTTAGGCAAAACATCCCAATCTTCTGCAACCGGTTTACGTGGATTTGTAACCTGTGGTATTCCCCTAAGAATGGAATCTGCGCTTACAACGTTGGTCATTTGAAGTGGAATTACATAATTTCTTCCAATAGCAAGACTATCGGCAAAAAATGCATCGCTTAGCTGAAGCTCAACTCCACCTGTTAGTTCACCTTGCGGAATCCTGATTTCATTAGATTCCAGTGTATAATAATTTTCGGGCATTGCCTGAACAGGTTGGCCGCTATCATCAAATACAAGACCTTCCGTCAAAGAATTATCTACTTCAAAATCTATAAAAACGTCCTGATCATTATCGTAAGTTCCACCGGTAGTAGCCATTATTCTCGCTTTACCTTCATTATCCAGAGAAGTGTCAAAAATATCTTCTCCCAGTGTAATTGTCCTTACCGGGTATTGATAAGCAAAATAAACGGTTTGGTATTCATAGTCGTCAAATTCCCATTTATCATTCTCACAAGAAGTAAAGCCTGAAAGAATAATTAAAGCGATTAAATATATTTTATTTTTCATTTTCTGTTCTTTATAATTAAACTAACTACCAGCCCTGGTTTTGGATAATTGCATCGTATTTTAAAACTTCGCTAAAAGGGATTGGTCCATATCGCATATACTCTTCATAAATCCTGTCTTCAACAGTTATTGTTTGATGATTCCCATCAAGAATACTTACTCCTCTGGCCGGAACATTTAAATCGTCGCCCCAACGGCGGATATCCCAAAACCGGAAACCTTCAAAACTTAGTTCTAATCTGCGTTCATTTCTTATTAATTCTCGCATTGCATTTTGATCTGAGCTAATTGACTCTAAATATGCATCGGGCTGCGTTATACCAGCGCGCTCCCTTAAGCCAGCAATAATATCATAGGCCGAAAATCCAAAAGTTCCTGTTCCTTGTGGCCCCCAGGCTTCGTTAGCAGCTTCTGCGTAAATAAGGTATAATTCGGTATACCTCATTCTGGCGGTATAATGCTGTTGAGTATTGCTGGTTACTGGATCTAAATTCACATCCTGCCTTAGCAATTTCTTTAAATAATAACCTGTTCTGGTAGAGGTTTCTACGGCATTTAAGGCATCATTGGTGTTTCCGTCAGCGGCGGTTACAATAGTTGAATTACCGGGTCCTGCGGTACTTTGATTTACCACAATGTAATGATCTAACCTTGGATCCCTGTTTTCGTAAGGATTAGCGGGATCAAACCCACTAGCCGGATCTGTAATAGGATAACCATTTGCCATAGGAAATGAATTCACCAGGTTTTGGGTTGGATTTAGCTGTCCGTCGCCAAATAAAGTTGGTGGAAAATGTTGCTGTTCTAAATCACTGGTTTCTACAACATCGGTTCTCCAAATAATTTCGGGCGGGTTATTTCCCCCTCCAATTCCACTTATTTGCGAAGCATTTTTGTACCAGGTATGACCATTTGTTGCAATACCACTTGCTCCTCCATTTTCTGCCAATACTTCCCCGGCATAATTGGCTACATCGGCCCAGGTAGTAGTATTTCCATCGGCATAAGCAGGGCTTGCAGCAAGTAAAGCCGCCTGTGCCCTTACAGTTTTGGCAATTCTACCGGTCATTCTTTGTTTGGCATATTCACCAAAAACCCTGTTATAATCTCCCAAATCTGAATAAGCCTCCGGTAAACTTGAAAGTGTTTCATAATCTAAAGGAAGTAAAGCTTCAGCCTGTTCTACATCTGCATATAACTGTTGTATGCACTCTTCAAAAGTTGCCCTTGGTTGATTAAAATCTGAGCCGGTTTCTTCAGGTTCTAATAAGATTGGAACCCCTAATAGCTCTCCATTAGCCCAACCCGCATGTTGACGTAAGAGATAATACATATATAACGCCCTAAGACCATAGGCTTCACCTTTAAGCCTGTCGTTAAAAAGGGAGCTTATTTCTTCATCTTCAGACCAGGTTACTTTATCAGTCTCGGCAAGAAAGATATTGATATACTGGATAGCTGCCCTTGCATTTTGCCACTGGTCAAAAGGATTATTTTGAGCTGTCCATTGCCCCGTAGCAATTTCACGGTAAGGATTATTGTTTACGTTACTAACGGCATCATCTGTTGCTACCTCACTAAAAGAATAACCATTATTTGGTAGCCTGGTATAAGCGTTAAGCAGAATACCCTGAGCATATTCGGCCTCAGCATACATATCTTCCAGGCCTCTATTATTCTCTATGGCAGGTTCTATAAGATCGTCACAACTTGTAATTGTAAAGACCATTAATAAAAGAAGTAGTAATTTACTTTTCATTTCCTTTTATATTTAAATTTTTAAAATATTGCTTTTACGCCCAGGTTATAAAATCTATTCTGGGGTGCACTTCCTACATTTAACTCCAAAATCTCACGTTCAGGGGATACTGTTAGTAAATTAGCTCCATTTACATATACTCCTAATTCCTGCACAAACGATTGGGCAAATAATTCTTTTGGAAAATTATAGGAGATTTGAACTTTTGCCAGGTCAAAACGATCTGTACTATAAAGCCAGAAATCTGAATTTCTAAAGTTATTATTACTATTAGTGGTAGTTAATCTTGGATAGGTTGCAGTTTCACTTGTCTCTGGCGTCCAACGATCCCGAGCTACGATTGAATATTTATCTTCACCATCCATCCAGAAATAAGAACTATTTTTCATACCGTGAGCTCCAAATCTTCCAATTCCAAGAGCGAAAAAGGTGAAATCTTTCCATTCAGCTGTGAAATTCACACCTAAAGTTAGCGGCGGGCCAAACCAGCCAGCTTTGCCTAGATAAACTTCATCCTGGTTGTCTATTACCCCGTCACCATTCTGGTCTATATATTTAATATCTCCCGGGGCAACCTGTCCATAACTTTGCGAAGGTGAATTCGCAATTTCTTCAGCACTTGCAAACAGTCCGTCGCTTTCCAGCCCCCAAATACCATCTAAAGGATTACCTTCCCTGGATTGGTATTCATCTTCATACATTTCAGCTCGTTTGGTGGCCTTGGTGTCATAATAAGTACCAACAACTCCAAGCGTAGTTTTCAATTCTCCAAATTGCTGATTCCAATCGGCTCTAAAATCAAACCCTACACGTTCATCATCGTTATAATTCACATAAGGGATAAATGAAGAGTTTGGCCATCCGGTTTCAAAATAATTAGGATATAATACAGATGCCTGTACTATACCACCCGTCATTCTATTGGCAAAAACAGAACCCTGTATCTGGAAAAGATTATCAAATAACGAAGCTTCAACCCCTAAATTTATTTCTTCTCTTTTAGAAAAAGTTAGGTCATCGTTCTGGCCTCTTCTGGAATCTGTGGAACGGCTTAGAGCACCATCTCTCCAGTTAAACCAGGCACCATCGGTTTGGGTATAAATACTTTCATATAAATAGTAATCCTGTATATCAATATCGGTATGTAAAATACCTGCGGAAGCGGTAAGTTTTAACTCATCAAATACCGTTGAATTTTGAAGAAAATTCTCTTCGCTTAAACGCCATCCTAAAGTAAAGGTTGGTGAAAAAGCCTGACGGTTTCCTTCAGGTAATTTTGCTGAATGTACCAGCGCTCCACTGAAATTCACAAAATATTTATCTAAATAATCGTAACCCACATACAGGCCTAAATTGGCATTACTGGTTCGGTGATATTCTTCTGAAATAGATTGCTGAAATCCATTGGCAATAAGCATTGCTGAAACGTTATGATCTTCTTCTATTTTAGTCTCATAATTAAATTGCCCTGAAAAAGAAATTGTTTGTCTATACCAGCTATCGCTTATATTTTGTACACCAGACCTGGCATCCTGCCCATACTGGGTTAAACTTGCAATTAAATCATCCCCATCATAATTAGTCCAGCTAGGCTCGTAAACTGCGTACTCATTGTTATATGATTGGTTGTAAGAAGTAGAATAATCTACTCCAAAGTTTGAATGAAAACTTAAGCCTTCCAGGAGATTTCCTAAATCTGCTCCAATACCTGTATTAAACTGAAATTGTCTACTGGTATAATTATTACTTCCACCCGCATAAATTGCAGCAAAAGGATTGGTTTGGTCAAGCTGCGTACCCCCTAAAAGATATTGTCCATCTATAAGGTTACTACTATTGTTAACATACTGCAGAGAATTCTCATCGCTTTCCTCAATCATACTTGTTGGAATTAACGGCGAAAATCGGTTTGGCCTTAAATTGGCAGCACCTGACCAATAATCTGTATTCACACCCCAACCGTTATAATAAACAGCTGATGCATTTACCGTAGCATATAAAGTTTCAGTTATATCAATATCTACATTCCCACGAATATTAAACCGCTGGGTTCTGTTATTTTCAGCTTCACCAAAATTTAGTAGCGAACCTGCTGAATAAAAACCAAGATTTGTATAATATTGAGCGGTTTCATTTCCGCCGGAAATCTGGGCGGTAGCATCATACCTGTTATAGGTTTCCTGTAAATAATCTGAAGAATAATAGTTTACATCGGGATACCTGTATGGGTTGTCCCCGGCTGCATGTTGGTAGATAGTTTCATCATCAAACCGCTGACTTAACCCATCATTTGCCCTTGCTTCATTATAAAGGGTCATATATTCAGCAGAACCAAGATATTTTGGATAACTTTTTGGAACAAACATTCCTGCATTTATCCTAACATCAATTTCCTGCTTCTGAATTTTTCCTCTTTTTGTAGTAATTTGAACAACACCTTTAGCAGCACGACTTCCATAGAGCGCCACTGCAGAAACTCCTTTTAAGAAACTAATTTGATCTATTTCTGTAGGCATTATACTTCCGGCATCTCTTGGCACTCCATCTATAAGCACTAAATACTCGTCCATACCCCAAATATTTCCGTGAAAACCATTGGCAAATCCTTCCATATTTTCCAGGGTACTCGTATTATAATTCTTCTCCATTAATTCATCCAGATCTACAAAAGAAACTCCACTTATTAGATTTCTCTTCTCAACTTTACGAAATGCAACATTTACATCTTCATAACCTTCTGCAGGCTCAAGACTTATATTATCCACAAATGGAGTTACAATTACTGTTGTAGGTTTGTACTCCAGAGCTGCTACGGCCAAAGTGGAATACAGGCCTGTTGAAAGTGAGAAACTCCCAATAGAATCTGTAACCACGGTGTTGCCAGCCTCTGTCGTTACGGT
This sequence comes from Salegentibacter agarivorans, assembly GCF_900113135.1. Taxonomy (GTDB): domain Bacteria; phylum Bacteroidota; class Bacteroidia; order Flavobacteriales; family Flavobacteriaceae; genus Salegentibacter; species Salegentibacter agarivorans. Next base: position 154,779 of record NZ_FOOH01000005.1, read on the forward strand.
AGCACCCACTAACGGCTTTCCTTCTTTACCTCTAACGATGGCTTCAACATCAATATCTTCAGATGTTTGTGCGACCCCTATAAAAGGCATCAAGGCAAATAGTGCACAAAAAACTACTTTAAATTTTATAATATTCATTCTCTCTATGTTTAAATTGAACACAATGCGGTTACCAGCCAGGATTCTGACTAAATTCTAAATACATATTTACATCCACATTTTTTAAAGGCAGCCAGTAATGTTTGCTACTAAAGTTTCTTTCCAGAATAACTTCTTCTCTTAAGTTTAGAACCCTGTTTTGTGAAGGATCATCGGTATTAAGTTCTCCGGCCCGGTCAAATTCTACAGATTTCTTTAAAGTATATGGACTTTCGGTTAACAACAACCAACGTCTTAGATCATTAAACCTGTGTCTTTCAAAAGCTAACTCTACTGCACGCTCCCGGCGCACTTCACTCATAAAAGCATCCAGAGATCCTAAAAATTCATCTGCCACGTGACCAACACCGGCTCTATCTCTTACAAAATTAATAGCGTCTACCGCTGTTTTACTATAGCCCGAAACCTGTCCTGTAGGTGAACCATAAGCCTGGGCAGCTGCTTCAGCATACATTAGGTATACATCTGAGAGTCGCATCCATGGTAAATGAATATTCAAGCTGTTCCCATAACCATAACCTTCATCATATTTATTCGCTGTTATTGGGATAAACTTGTAAAGCATATACCCGGTTCTACTACCCGTTCTTATATTTCTATAACTTCCGCCAGTAAATAGATTAGCATAACGATTATATTCTTCATCTGCTGGCATAGAACCCTGAACGGTACGAACGCCATCATATACAATATCATTATAAAATCTTGGATCACGATCTTTCCACGGATATTCGGGATCATAACCAGATTCTGGATCGGGTTGCGTAATATCTTCAATTGGCATCCCATTGGCCATTCCATAAAAATCTACATAGTTTGCAGTAGGAAGGAATTTCACATCCCCATCGGTTAAAATTGGAGAAGGTTGATATTGTTTTGCTGTACCATAAGTAGATCCATGCGCACCAAAATAAGGTCCTCTAAAAATAGCCTCAGTACTACCTGGTATTTGCCAGTTTTGCCCGGTTGTATAAAAGTTTAAATGATAATCTGAAAACGGTACTAAAGAATAATCTGCTTCTCCAGATTCTGTTAGAGTAAGTAATTCGGCAAAAGCTTCAGCAGCTTTTTGGGCATAAGAAGTATTGTATACCGCATTTCCTGTAGACTCCTGATTCATTAGTGGACTTGCCGCCCATAAATAATTCTTCCCTAAATAACCAAGCGCCATTATTTTATTAATACGCAATTGGTTTTTCCCTAATGTTGCGCTTCCCGCATCTGTTTCGTCCCAATCTGTAGGTAATAAATCGGCAGCAGCACGAAAATCCTGTGCGGCGAGATCTGCAGCTTCGTGATAACTTAAGCGGGGTAACTGTAGTTGTTCATCACTTGGTAAAACTTCATTTATATATGGTAATCCTCCAAAATATTGAATGAATTGGAAATGAAACCATCCTCTAAAAAACAATAACTGCCCTCTTATTAAGTCTTTTTCTTCTTGAGTGGCATCTGTAAGACGGTCCATATTAGCAAGACCTAAATTGGCTTTTCTAATTCCATACCAGCCTAATTGCCAAAGGGATTTTGAAAATCGGTCATCATCTGTACTGGTATTATTTCTATCCATCCAGCCGGCTTGCCAGCCATCAAATTCTGACTGCCAGCCCCAAAAGTTTCCATTTTCAATTTTATTAATAAAGTGGAAATCCCTGGCTGTAGATTCAATTTCATCATCTCCCCAATTCCAGGAGTTGGTCCAGTAGGCATTGGTGAAATCTGGGATACAATGATATAATTCTTCAGTAAACCCTTGAAAATTGGTGAAATTTTTAAAGGCTTCCTCTTCAGAAACTATAGATTCATCTTCCCTGTCTAAGTAATCTTCACAAGATGATATGAAAACTAAAGCAAATATTGCCAGACTAAATTTTATAATGTTTTTTATATAATTTTTCATAACAAGCTATTTTAAAAAGTAATATTTACCCCTAAGTTATATCTACTTACGGTTGGGTAAGCTCCCTGAGATGCCCATCCCGTTCCGGCAAAATTCGATTCCCTGTCATCTGGCATATCAGACCATAAGAAGAGGTTGTTTCCGTTTAAGAAAACCCTTAGGTTTTTTACTCCCAGCCTATCTACTAAACTAGAGCCGGCATCGAAAGTATAGGCTATTTCAGCATTTTTAAGTCTTAGGTAAGAACCATCAAACATATACCTGTTGGCAGCGTTATATTCACTTGGCGTGGTAAGCCATCTTGGCACCGGTGAATCTGCATTAAAGTTATCTTTAGACCAGTAACTTCCTTCTTCATAAACCACGTGATTTTGGCTACTTAAACTTCCTAAAACTACCTGGCGGGTTACATTGTTTACTCCATAGAATTGCACATAACTACTAAAGCCTTTCCAGTCAAACCCAATAGTAGCGTTATAAGTGTTTTGAGGATTCCCGGTAAAACCAAATGGAATATTATCGTAAGCATCTATTACTCCATCTCCATTAAAATCTATAATATGATAGTTTCCGGGTAATTTCTGGTTATCGTTTGCATTATGAATGGTACTTGCATAGAGATCGTCCCATGTATTGTAATAACCAGGAGTAACGTGAGAATATGCCTGCCCAATTTGTAAACCTGCATTTTGCTGATATGCCGGCAGCAAAGAAGGATCATCGGCATCTATCACTTCATTTTGAGAATGCGTCATATTGAAATTTGACCATAATCTCAAGCCATTTTCAAACCTGTAGCTTAAATCAATATCAAATTCATAACCTTCATTTTTCACGTGACCCAGGTTTGCAACTGGTGCTTCGGTACCAAAATAAGAAGGTATCGCTCTATCCACTCCATTAATTAAAATATCGGTTCTTTCATCTATAAAATAGTCGAAGCTACCTTCAATAAACCCGTCAAAGAATCCAAAATCGACTCCTACATTCGTTTTCTTTACCTTCTCCCAGGAAACATCTGGATTTCCTACGGACTCTTCTAAATACCAGGTGTACGGACTTTGCTCTGCGGCTTCCCCGGTTACACCCATTCTTGCCTGCCCATTGTAGCCCCACTGCGTCATGTACAGAAATCTACCGGCTACATTGTCGTCTCCAATCTCACCGTAATTAGCTCTTAGTTTAAGCATATCTAAGAATGAAGCAGAATCAAGGAAATTTTCCCGTGACAAAATCCATCCCACACCTCCTGAAGAAAAGAAAGCAAATCGGTTTTCAGGACTAAATTTCTCAGAACCGTTATAAGCACCGTTATATTCAAAAGTGTACTTATTATCTAAGGTATAAGTAGTTCTAAAAACCCAATCTTCTCTATAACGAGGTATTTGGCTTCCGGTAGCATTTTCATTTCTATTCATAAGTCCCATTACAGAAACATCGTGACGCCCGTCAAAATTCCTGGCATATCTAAGTTGTAACTGGTAGAAAAGTTTTCTATGCGAAGACCAATTCTGAACAGCCCCTGGGCTGGTAGACCATTTTACACCTTCCTGAAAATCAAAACGGCTATTTGGGTCGTAGGCCTGCTGGTATAGCTCGGTACCGGTTTCAGGGTCTATCCATTTTTCCTGCGCATCATTGTATAAATCATTAATTCCACGATCAGCTTCCACAAAAGTGTTATCTAATGCGATGGTACCGTTAAAATTTAGTCCCTCTAAAATCATATCAAGATCCTGATCCAGGGTGAAATTCGTAGTTAAGCGAGTGGTAGTCATATACTGAATTCCGCTTATACCCAGAACTCTCACCGAATTGGTAGCCGCACCTTCATTGGGCGCATAATATCCCCAGGCTCCATCTGAATATCTAGGTAGAAATACATCTGGTGCAGTACTATAAGCTGCCACCCACATGCTATATTCATCTCCTGTAGCTCCCCACGGACTTTTCTTTACACCGTGTGAACCAGCCAGGTTTACCTGGAACAAAGTGGTAGGGGTAATCTGAAAATCAAGATTACCTCTTACGTTTAACCTGTTGAATCCATACCCGGGCTCATAGCCCCTGTTATTATCATATTGTTTCATTAAATCTCCCTCCCTAAGGAAATCTGCTGTAGTGAAATACTTTACAAAATCGGTACCCCCACTTACATTTACGTTTGCGTTATAAGACATCGTATAATCTCGAAAAAGCGTGTTTGCCCAATCTACATTTGGATATCGCTCTCTTTCTGCCTGGTTTGCTGGATTTCTGTATTTGTCAATAATATCTAATGGCATATAATCATTCCACGCGCTTGGGTTTAAACCAAGTTCATTTTCAATTGCTTCATTACGGACTCTTAAAGCATCATAAGCATCGTATTTACCAGGCAATTTAGAAGGCCTTTTCATTGTAGTGTTTACTCTTGCCCTTATTACGGCTTCACCTTTTTCACCTCTTTTGGTAGTCACAAGAATAACACCGTTAGCACCCCTAACTCCATATACAGCGGTAGCAGAAGCATCTTTTAAAACTGAAATGGATTCTACCGAGCTAATTGCTACACTGGACATTGGTCGCTCTACTCCGTCTACCAAAATAAGCGGGGAAGAGTCGTTCCAGGTACTTTGCCCACGAATTAGAATTCTGGGATCCTCTTCTCCAGGCATACCCGTACTGGCACTGGTAATAACTCCTGGCACATTTCCTGTTAAAGCTGCACCAATGTTTGTCACACCACCTGCTCTTTCCAGAACATCACCGCTAACTTCTGCTATAGATGCTACAACGGTCTCTCTTTTTTGTTCTCCATAACCAACAATTACCACTTCTTCTAGCGCATCCTGGTCTGGATCCATAATCACGTTAATTTCCGATTGGTCATTAACTTTTCTCTCTATGGTTTTATAGCCTATAAAGCTAAAAACCAGGGTAGCATCGGCAGGAGCCTCTATGGTATAATTCCCTTCCATATCGGTAACAGCACCGAGATTTGGAACTTCCTTTACAAGAATATTCACCCCTGGTATTCCAAGATTATCTTCAGATGAAGTAACCGTTCCCCTAATTGTTTGTTGTTCACTTCCACTTTTTGGCTTATTATCATTAGCATAAACCGAGGGAAAAAACAGAAGTTGAAGCAATAGTCCAAAAACCATTGTTCTAGTTAGGTAAGGAAGATTTATTAAATTTATTTTCATATTAAAAATGTTTTAAACTCTATTAAAATGGCTCAAAGTCATTTTAATTGGCTTGCTATTCATATTCGATAACGTTTTAGTTTTTAGGAATAAAAAAAGTGACATTCCCGGGATCATTCCTGAAGAATAAAACCTCATTCCGAAAATGGTTTCTGTGAAGCTTCGTTTCCGTTAGATAATAATTTGTCATTCTCTTATTATTATTTCGTTTAAGGGTTATTAAATAGTTTAAAAAATGAATACATACTCCTTTTTGATATTTAAGATAGTTTTAAGAAGTATTGTTTCGTTTTGTTAACCTGGGATTAAAATTCAGCTTATTTTAAGGTTTTGATGATTTCAAAAAGGCTTAATTGTGAATTATTCCTTAAAAAATCTGAACCAAATATATCCGTTAATTCAGCTTATCAAGAATTGTGGTGTTACAAATACTTTACGGTATGTTACATGCAAGAAAAAAAATGGTAAAATCAATGTAAATTGGGTTAAAATAGGACATATTTTGAGATAACTTAATGACCTGAACCCCTATAAAAACTATACCCCTCAACGCATTGTGATTTTGGCAAGGATTATAGTATATAAAAATGTTAATTTTACACTTAAACATCGACTTAAAACAAAAATAAGTGCTTAGCTGGCAAAAAATGGTTTAAAATTCCTCGATTTTCAAATGATTTTGAAGCAAAAAACCGCTAATTCTCAACTCAATTTTCAAGAATTTGTGTTTCTATAAAATTGGTTTCGATTATTCTAATTTGGTTAATGAGAAATGAAGATTATTTGAGACGGTTGAAAAAAAAATTATACCCGGATTTTTACCTTAAGAATAACGAAAAAAGATGATTTGTCAATAATAGCGGTAGAAGACAACTTGAAATATTTTTTACGGATGAAATGTACTTTGAAGGTAATTAATAAGGCAAGCATTTAGGTGATCAAAAATGATTGAAGAAATAAAAGAACCAGGCCTGCTTCCTACTTTTCGCTTTAGAATTTGGACATAAAAAAAGCCAATGAAAATTTAATTCATTGGCTTTTTTAAGATAAATATGGAAGAAACTACTTCCTCTTAATTACTTTTTCAGCTGCTTTTAAAATAGCCTCTGAATTTAAACCGTATTTTTCAAATAATTGTTCCGGGGTACCGCTTTCTCCAAAAGTATCCTGGGTGGCCACAAACTCTTGTGGTGCCGGATTATTTTCGGCTAAGGTGCGGGCAACGCTTTCTCCAAGTCCGCCAAGGAAATTATGTTCTTCAGCAGTTACTACGCAACCGGTTTTCTTAACCGATTTGATAATGGCTTTTACATCCAATGGTTTTATGGTGTGGATATTAATCACATCAGCACTAATTCCTTTTTCTGATAGCTTCTGTGCTGCCTGGATCGCTTCCCATACCAAATGTCCTGTAGCGATGATGGTGACATCTTCCCCTTCATAAAGTTGAACCGCTTTCCCAATCTCAAATTTCTGATCTTCAGCAGTGAAATTAGCTACTTTTGGCCTTCCAAATCTTAGGTAAACCGGGCCTTCGTGCTCAGCAATAGCCAAAGTTGCGGCTTTGGTCTGGTTAAAATCGCAGGTGTTTATTACCGTCATTCCCGGTAACATTTTCATAAGACCTATATCTTCCAGGATCTGGTGTGTAGCACCATCTTCTCCCAAAGTTACTCCAGAGTGAGAAGCACAAATCTTCACGTTTTTCCCTGAGTAAGCAATAGATTGACGAATTTGGTCGTAAACCCTTCCCGTTGCAAAATTGGCGAAAGTTCCTGCGAATGGAATCTTTCCACCAATGGTAAGACCTGCAGCCATTCCCATCATATTGGCTTCGGCAATTCCTACCTGGAAGAAGCGCTGCGGATTTTCATCAATAAAATCCTGCATTTTAAGCGATCCTACAAGGTCGGCACAAAGTGCTACTACGTTAGGATTCGTTCGGCCAAGCTCGGTAAGTCCCGCACCAAAACCGGAACGGGTATCTTTTTTTCCTGTATCTGTAAATGTTTTCATTCTAAATTTTATTGTCATTTCCACTTTTCTGAAAATCTATATTGTTTTATCCATTCCCCTTAAAATATCAAATTCCTCCCCTTCGGGGAGGCTAGGTGGGGCTTTTAATAATCTCCTAAAGTTTCAGGATTTTGAGAAAGCGCAGTTTCTAATTGCTCGTCATTAGGCGCTTTTCCGTGCCAGGCGTGGGTGTGCATCATAAAATCTACACCATTACCCATTTCCGTTGTCATTAGTACGCAAACCGGTTTTCCTTTTCCGGTGCGGGTTTTGGCTTCAGTTAATCCATCGATTACCTGTCGCATATCGTTACCATCTTCAATCTCCATTACATCCCAACCAAAAGCTTCAAATTTAGCTTTTAGGTTACCCATGGGTAAAACGGTTTCTGTGCTTCCGTCTATTTGCTGGCCGTTTACGTCTACCGTTGAAATAATATTATCAACTTTATTTCCGGCAGCATACATAATGGCTTCCCAGTTTTGGCCTTCCTGTAATTCACCATCTCCGTGAAGCGAAAATACTAAATGGCTATCCTTATTCAGTTTTTTAGCCTGAGCAGCTCCAAGAGCAACCGACATTCCCTGGCCCAGTGATCCTGAGGCAACACGAATACCCGGCAGGCCTTCGTGCGTTGTAGGGTGACCCTGTAACCTGGAATCTATAAGTCGGAAAGTATTTAATTCATCTACAGGAAAATAACCACTACGAGCTAAAACGCTATAGAAAACCGGGGAAATATGACCGTTGGAAAGAAAGAAAAGGTCTTCGTCTTTCCCGTCCATGTTAAACTCGGGTTTGTGTTCCATAATTCCGCCCTGGTACAAAGCGGTGAAAAATTCTGTGCAACCAAGCGAACCTCCCGGATGTCCCGAATTCACTTTGTGAACCTGTCTTAAAATATCCCGGCGAACCTGGGTCGCAAAATCTTCTAATTTTTTAATTTCCATAATCTATACATTAAATGATTTAGCGTCTTCTAAAAATTTCGCAAGTCCGCTATCAGTAAGTGGGTGTTTCAATAAGCCATCTATAGAAGATAGTGGTCCTGTCATAACATCGGCACCAAGTTTAGCACAGTTAATTACGTGCATAGTGTGGCGAATAGACGCTGCAAGAATTTCAGTTTCAAATCCGTAATTATCATAGATAAGTCGGATATCTGCTATCAGGTCTAATCCATCGGTAGAAATATCGTCCAATCTTCCCAGGAAAGGTGAAACATAAGTTGCTCCAGCTTTTGCTGCAAGTAAAGCCTGCCCGGCTGAAAATACTAACGTACAATTGGTTTTTATTCCTTTATCTGAAAAGTATTTTATGGCTTTTACACCTTCCTTAATCATAGGAACTTTTACAATAATCTGTTTGTGCAATTTCGCAAGTTCTTCCCCTTCGCGTACTATTCCGTCAAAATCTGTTGCTACCACTTCGGCAGAAACATCACCATCTACAATTTCGCAAATATCCAGGTAATGCTGAAGAATATTATCTTTACCGGTAATACCTTCTTTTGCCATTAAAGACGGATTAGTTGTTACTCCATCTAAAACGCCCAGATCCTGCGCTTCTTTAATCTGATCTAGATTTGCTGTATCAATAAAAAATTTCATCTCAAGTTTAGTTTTTAATTATTTTTCTTTAGTTAATTCTATTTCAAATGGGACAGCCGGTAAATCTTCCTGGTTATAAAGATTGGCGTTCCCGGGATTATTAGCCCAGGCATATCTTAATACACCCGGATTTTTAATTTTATTACTATAAATTTTCAAAGTATTATCATCTATTACCTCAGCTTTGGCTTTATAAAAATTCTTACCATCTTCTGAAATTGTAAAACCGGTAGGTTGATTTCCGTTTTTAATTTTCCAGCCTGATTTTAAATTCTCAAAATTGACTAAAACAACTCCATTTTTGGTTTCCCAGGCTGAAGGTGCGGGACCGGAACTAATAATATCTTCATTATATATTAGTTTTCTAGCTTCAAGCGCTAATCTATTCCCTACGTCTTTTTTATTTAACGGGTGAATATCGTTCCACTCCCCAAGGTCTATAGTTACGGCCATCCCGGTATTAGGGACATTCAGGTTTGTTTTTCTTTGTACCTCTCTCATTTTAGCCCAGCTACTTTCTTGTGGCTCTGTGGATTCTTCCATAAAATTTGGCAGTTGCACCAAAAGAAATGGCAATTCGAGATCCTCAAAGTGCTTACGCCAGCTTTTTATCATCTTCGGAAATGTTTCTGAATAAAGATCTGGATCATCAGTATCAGATTCTCCCTGGTACCATAGAACCCCTTTCAATTCGAAATTTGTTAAAGGAGCTATCATTGCATTAAAAAGTCCGCCAGATTTCCACCTAATAAAGGTTTGTCCCGGGGTATTTGGCATTGCAGCTGCCTGCTTAAACTTCCAGGTTCCATCAATATCCAGTGTATCTTTAACTAATATTAAATGATAAGGTTTATCTTTTATAAAACCTGTAGGGCCGCCATTATTTACCAAACGAACTACAATTTCATTCTCACCTTCTTTTAATAATTTTGCATCAAACTTATATTTTCTGGGCGGATATTGATAACCGGTATGCCCCACCTGCTTTCCGTTTACATAGGCATAATCCATATCTACCAGTCTTCCCAAATGCAACTTCACGGTATCAGATTCAGGTAATTGGGAAATATTTACAGTTTTTGAAAACCAGGCTACTCCGGCACTATCATTTCTATCTTCTGCTGAAACAAAACCCGGAATTTCAATCTCCGTCCAGGATGTTTTATCAACATCGGTCTTAAACCATTCTTCTTGTAAACCGGTATCTTTTTTATTTAAATCGCTATACCAGCTATTAATTGCTTTTTGTTCAGCATTCACTACCGAATCTAAAAAAGCCTGATTCCCCCATTTTAAATGTTCTTCGTAAAACTGCGGAAACTCTTTTAAAGCTTCTTTATCCATCCAGGCTGAAACCGGGGAACCTCCCAGCGCTGAATTGATAAGCCCAATAGGCACTTCCTCTTTTTCATAGATCGCTTTGGCAAAGAAATACGCCACTCCAGAAAATTCAAGTATGTTTTCTTTATTTACCTCTTTCCAGGATCCTGAGGATAAATCCTCATTTTCCTTAGAAAACTCATACTCATCAGGCACTTCAAATTGCCTGATTTTAGAATTGTCTGCATTTTTAATTTCATATGCATAGGTATCTGCCAACCTACCCATTGGTAGTTCCATATTAGATTGGCCAGAACATAGAAACACATCTCCAAACAAAATATTTTTAACCTCAACCTTATTCGAGGCATTAAATGACATAGTATAAGGCCCTCCGGCTTTTTGAGCGGGAAGTTTAATTTCCCATTTACCATTTTCATTGGTCTTTGCCGTAAAATTTTTACCCTGAAATTGTAGCGTTACAACTTCTCCATTAGCGGCCCAACCCCAAATTTTAAGCTCTGTATCTCTTTGGAGCACAACATTATCGCTTATTAATTTAGGCAATTTAATTTGTGCAAATGTAAATCCTACACTTACAAAAAATAAAACTACAAATAATTTCTTTTTTAGATCCAGCCTCATAAAAATTTTTAGGTTTTAGCGATAATAATTAATTAGAATTCAAAATTAAATCCTTTACGGGTAAGGTTTTGGTAAATTTCTTCATCAAACCTATATAGTTTGGCCGCCCTATGGGAGACCCCGGTTTGTTTACCTCCCGCCTCCTGTAAAAGTTTCATTTTTAAAAATTTTCTTCTAAAATTACTTTTATCCATTTCCACATCTAATATTTCAGTATAAAGTTGCATCAGCTGGAGCAAAGTGAATTTTTCCGGAAGTAAATTAAAACCAATAGGGGCGCGTTTTACTTTTCCGCGTAGACGGTTTAAACTGGACTGCAAAATTTCATTATGATCGTAAATAAGATGGGGAATATCTTTTATTCTGTACCATTTTGCTTCTGAAGCGGTAAAACCGGCTTTAACCTTAAAATCTTCTCTATTTATTAAAGCATAATAGCCTACGGTTATAACACGTCCCAGCGGAAATCGGTCTGGCTTACCAAAGGTTTTAACCTGTTCCAGGTAAATATCTTTTACCCCGGTTAATTCTGAAAGCAACCTATCGGCAGCCACATCTATATCTTCTTCCTTTTTAATCCAACCACCGGGAAGACCCCATTTCCCTTTACTAATACCTTCGCCGTGTTGTACCAGTAAAACCTCCAGGTAGCCTTTTTCAAAACTAAACACACAACAGTCAATCGTTATGGAACTCATAACTTCTGCTGCAGAAAGATCATTTGTAGGTAAAAATGGCAAAGGGTTTTTCATAAGTGTATACAATAGGTATCTTTATAAAGATATAGACAATTTTTAGGCTTTATTTTTACTATCCTACTTTAATTAAGCCTTGTAAATTGCTAATATAAAAAAAAATAACTATACTTGTAGTCAAATAAACCATAAGATATCTATAAATGGCAAAATTAAATAAGAGTGGTATTGTTTTAATCACCATAGTAGCAAGTCTTGGAGGCTTATTATTTGGGTATGATACGGCAGTAATTTCTGGAGCCGTGGGTGCTCTTGAAAATTATTTTATTGGAGCATTAGAAACTGATAAAGACCTTGCAATAGCTGCTATCTTTCAGTTTAAAGTAATTATTAGTTTTTGTGTGCTGGCGCTTGTAATTTTATTCAGCTCATTTCTACTCAAATTTTTCAGTAAATCAAAAGCCTATCTTATTATTGGGCTTTTTGTGCTTATAGGAGGTGCAGTTTACTACTTTCAATTTTTAACGCTGCCAGGGGTTTTAACCGAAAACTTAAAGAATTCCATCCTCGGGTTTATGGTAAGTAGTGCGCTTGTGGGATGTATTATTGGAGCCTCACTTGGAGATAACGTTGCAAATTCTATAGGAAGGCGAAACGGACTCCTTATAGCGGCTATGCTGTTTGTACTTTCTGCAATAGGCTCAGCCTACCCCGATACTATGAATATCTTCTTTGGAGATTCACTTTCAGCTTTTATTGTTTATAGAATTATAGGAGGAATGGGAGTTGGTTTGGCAAGTATGCTGGCACCGCTTTATATTGCTGAAATGGCACCGCCTAAAATACGCGGAAAACTAGTTAGTTTCTACCAGTTAGCTATTGTGAGCGGGATGATGGTGGTTTATTTTGTAAACTATTTTATTGTCCAGGGGCAAACCGAAAGCTGGATAAACACTTCTGGCTGGAGATATATGTTCCTTTCTGAAGGAATTCCTGCTACTATTTTCTTCCTGGCCCTACTTTTAGTGCCTAAAACCCCAAGGTTCCAGGTAATGAAAGGCAATGAAAAGGATGCTCTTAAAGTTCTTTCCAATTTAAATGGCCCCGAAAAAGCACCGGGTGTATTAGAAGAAATTAAAAAGTCTTTTGGCAAGAAAAAGGCCCACTGGCTTTATTTTGGAGGAACCGTGGTCGTAATTGGTTTACTCTTATCTATTTTTCAACAATTTGTGGGTATAAACGTAGTACTGTATTACGCCCCCGAAATTTTTAGAGGAATGGGTATGGAAACCGATGCTTCTATGCTACAAACCATTATTGTAGGTGCCATTAATATGATCTTCACAGTAGTGGCAATTTCTACCGTAGACAAGTTTGGCCGTAAAAAATTAATGATGATTGGTAGTGCTGTTATGGCGCTAAGTATGATTGGCCTTGGATTCGCACTTTACCTGGAAACAACAGGAATTACGGCACTAATGTTTATGCTTTTCTACATCGCAGCATTCGCTATGTCCTGGGGTCCTGTAGTTTGGGTATTATTATCTGAAATTTTCCCAAATTCAATAAAAGGAGTTATGGCAGTAGCTGTAGCCGTACAATGGCTTGCTAACCTGGTGGTATCGTGGACATTCCCAATGATGAATAATAATTCAGATTTGGTAGCGATGTTCAACAATGGTTTTCCATACTGGATCTACGGAATAATGGCGATCCTTTCCGGCTTGTTTATTTGGAAATTCGTACCGGAAACCAAAGAGAAAACACTTGAGGAAATGGAAAACATTTGGATCTCAAAATAAAATAAATCAAGAATTAACGTATGTATTTTTTAGGAATAGATTTAGGAAGTTCTTCAATCAAATTATCGGTTCTCGATGCTGAAAAAGGAACAACTATAGCCTCGGCTAAAGTTCCAGAATTTGAAATGGAGATCGCCGCCCCTCAATTTGGCTGGGCCGAACAAAATCCAGAAGATTGGTGGGAAAATGTAAAGAAAGGATTTAGCATTCTTAGAGATAAAAAAGGCGTAGACCTTAAAAAAATTAAAGGAATTGGTATCGCCTACCAAATGCATGGGCTCGTTTTAACCGATGATAAACTTAACCCGGTAAGGCCTTCAATTATTTGGTGCGACAGTCGCGCCGTAGAAATAGGAGATGAAGCCTATAAAGCCATTGGTGAAGAAATTAGTAAAAACCAGATCCTGGGTAGCCCGGGGAATTTTACTGCATCTAAACTGAAGTGGGTAAAAGAAAATGAACCCGAAAACTTCAAGAAAGCTTCTATTATGATGTTGCCAGGAGATTATATCGCGGCAAAACTTTCTGAAACTCCTCAAATAAGTACTTCAGGTTTATCTGAAGCCGCTTTGTGGGATTTCTCTAAAGGAAAATTAGCCACTGAAGTTTTGGATAAAATGGGACTTTCAGAAGATTTTATCCCTGAAATTGTTCCTAGCTTTGGAGATCAGGCCACGGTAAGTTCAGCTATTGCAAATGAACTTGGACTGGATCCCGACACAAAAATCAATTACAGGGCTGGAGACCAACCCAATAATGCTTTTTCACTTAACGCTTTAAAGCCGGGAGACATTGCTACAACAGCAGGAACTTCGGCAGTAATGTACGCCGTGAGTGCAGAAAACACGTTTGATCCAGAAAGCAGGGTAAACACCTTCCTACACGTAAATAATACCGAAAAGGCTAAACACAACGGAGTTCTTTTATGCATCAACGGTTCTGGAATTCTTTACCAATGGTTACGTAAAATAATTTCAGTGGGTAGGGAAGAACTTATTCCCTATGAAAAATTAAACGAAGAAGCTGCTAAGGTAGAACCAGGCAGTAAAGGTCTCCGCTTCTACCCTTTTGGAAATGGTGTAGAACGAATTTTCAGCAATAAAGAAGTAAATTCTGGTATAGAGAATCTTAATTATAACATTCACCAACCGGCTCATCTTATAAGATCTGCTTGTGAAGGAATTGTTTTTGCTATGAACTACGGTTTTGAGGTAATGCAATCTATAGGTGTGGAAGGAAAAGTGGTAAGAGCCGGGAAAGACAATCTTTTTTTAAGTCCGGTTTTTAGAGAAATTTTTGTCAATACCACCCAAACTACTTTAGAACTTTACAATACATCTGGTGCAGAAGGTGCTGCCCGTGGTGCCGCGGTAGGTTATGGATTTTATAAAGAATTTGACGACGCATTTACAAGTTTAAAATGCCTGGAAAGAATGGAGCCTGATCCCAAATTAAGTAAGCAGTACCAGGGGATTTATCAAGAATGGAAACAGAATATTAAAATTAAAGAATAATAATTATGAGTAACAACAAATTTTTTAAAGGAATAGATAAAATTCAATTTGAAGGCAGGGATAGTAAAAACCCATTAGCCTACAAGTGGTACGACGAAAATAAAACAGTAGCCGGAAAAACGCTTAAAGAGCATTTAAGGTTTGCGGTGGCATACTGGCATACCTTCAATAATAAAGGTGGAGATCCTTTTGGAGCAGAAACTGAAACTTTTGAATGGGACAAAAAGGAAAATGTAATAGATCGTGCCAAAGATAAAATGGATGCCGCTTTTGAATTCATTGAAAAACTTGGAATTCCTTATTACTGTTTTCACGATATAGATGTAGTAGACGATTGTTCTTCGCTTTCTGAATTTGAAAAGCGTATGGAAACTATGGTAGACTATGCTAAACAAAAGCAACAGGAAACCGGGATTAAACTACTTTGGGGAACATCCAACCTGTTTAGCGATCCTCGCTATATGAATGGAGCTTCTACTAACCCAGATTTTAATGTTGTTGCTCGTGCCAGCGCACAGGCAAAAATAGCAATAGATGCTACCATTGCCTTAAATGGTGAGAATTATGTATTCTGGGGAGGCCGTGAAGGTTATATGAGCCTTTTAAATACCGATATGAAGCGTGAGCAGGATCACTTAGCACAATTCCTTACTACTTGTCGTGATTATGCCCGCAAACAAGGTTTTAAAGGAAATTTCCTTATAGAACCAAAACCAATGGAGCCTACAAAACACCAGTACGACTATGATACCGCTACTTCTATAGGATTCTTAAAGAATTACGGACTGGAAAAAGATTTCAAAATAAACATTGAAGTAAACCACGCTACCCTTGCAGGCCATACTTTTCAGCACGAATTACAAACCGCAGTAGACGCCGGGATGTTAGGAAGTATTGATGCCAACCGTGGAGATTACCAAAATGGATGGGATACCGATCAATTTCCAATAGATGTGTATGAAATTACCGAAGCTATGTTAGTAATCCTTGAAGGAGGAGGAATTCAGGGTGGAGGAATCAATTTTGATGCGAAAGTAAGAAGAAATTCTACCGATCTTGAAGATAAATTTATAGCGCATATTGCCGGTATGGATGCTTTTGCACGCGGACTAATCGCTGCAGATAACGTATTACAAAACACCGATTATAAAAAGCTTAGAAAAGAGCGTTATGCATCTTTTGATAGCGGTAACGGAAGCAAATTTGAAAATGGAGATCTTTCTCTTGAAGAAATTAGCAAAATAGCTAAAGAGCTTGGCGAACCAAAACAAATAAGCGGCAAGCAAGAATTATACGAGCAAATTATTGCCAATTCGTATTAGGAATTCGGCTTAATTAAACCTTATAATAAATCCTCTGAAACTCGCTTTCAGGGGATTTTTTTTAATTAATGAGTTTGTAGAATCAACTCCGTTTAAAGAATCTTTTTAAATCAAAAAAACCTCCCTTTCAGGAGGTTTTTGTTTTACTTTTTTGATTCTGCAACTGAAACCTTTCGGAATTCTTTTAAAAGTTTCTCCAGTTCTAGAGAAGATTTTCTCGCTCTGGTACCGGCGCTTTTATTGCCAGACTCCAGCTGCGCATTAGCTTCTGTTTGGAAATTTTCAAATGTAGATTGAATGTTTTCAACAAGTTCTTTCATGATAGTAGTTTTAAAATTTAAAACGCTAAAATAGCAGAATATTCCCCGGAGACCTCAATTTTAGGATATTTTTGCTGAATTTTTTTTAAGAAAATCACCTATAATACTGAAGTAGGTCGCCTCCCCAATGTTTAATCCTCTATAACCCATTTTTTATCAAATAATTAGCCTAAGAAAATATTGGTTTAGAATATTAGCATAGATTTTAGAAGGTTACATCAAATTAAAAGTTTCAAAAAAACCTGCAATTTTTAAGATTGCAGGTTTCAAAGTAAGATCGCTTAATTTATTGAAGCATCTCGTACAACTTTTCAGCTGCTTTACTGGAAGATGCAGGATTTTGCCCGGTAATTAAATTCCCGTCCTTCAGAACATGAACTTCCCAGTCTCCAGATTTAGAATAAATACCCCCATTTTCTTTCAGCATATCTTCTACTAGAAATGGAACTACCTCGGTTAACTGCACCGCCTCTTCTTCAGTATTTGTGAAACCGGTTACTTTTTTCCCTTTCACTAAAGGTTCACCATTTTCATTTTTTACGTTTTTAAGAGCTGCAGGTGCATGACATACTAAACCTATTGGTTTTTTCTGCTTATTAAAGGCTTCTATTAAAGCAATAGAAGTTTTATCTTCTGCAAGATCCCATAGTGGGCCGTGACCTCCAGGATAGAATACCGCGTCAAATTCTTCCGCTTTAATTGTATCTAATTTTTTAGTCTTTTCAATCACTTTTTGAGTTTCAGCATCTTTATAAAACCGCTTTGTATCTTCGGTTTGAGCATCTTCACTTTCACTATTCGGATCTATTGGCGCTTTCCCTCCTTTTGGTGTAGCTACCGTAACATCAACTCCTTTATCTATTAAGTTGTAATATGGTGCTGCGAATTCTTCAATCCAAAATCCTGTTTTTTCTCCTGTGTCTCCCAATTTGTCGTGAGAGGTTAATACAAATAGTACTTTCATATCTTTTATTTTTTCTTTATTCATTTAAATATTTGAAACTTCTTAACTACGTACAGCCTTTTCAATTGGAGTTTTTCCATCCAGAATTTCAAAAACCTGGTTATGCTTAACGTCGTTGTCCAGAACTTCAACAAGAGTGCGAGCAACATTAGCCCGGGAAATACTCTCCTGTTCTTCTAATTTTTCTTTTAACAGAATTTTACCTGAACCTTCTTCGTTAGTGAGAGCACCCGGTCTTACAATGGTATAATCCAAACCACTTTTACGCAAGTACTCGTCAGCATTTCCTTTTGCTTCTAGGTAGTCTTCCAAATCTTCACTAATACTGGGATTGTCTGCTCCCATAGAGCTAAGCATTACAAATTTTTCAACTCCTGCATTTTTAGCCGCATCTGTAAATTTTTTTGCTCCTTCCTGATCAACTCCTTCTACATTTTTTCCTTTAGAGCCGGCTGCAAAAATTGCTTTATCCACATTTTTAAAAACATTACTCAAATCTTCTTCTAAATCGGCCAGCACAGCAGCTACATTTTCTTTTTCAAAATGCTCTTTTTGCTCTTGCTTTCTCACCATCGCAATAGGCTGGTATTCACCTGATTTCTTTAATAAGTCGATAATGATTCTTCCCGTGCTGCCGTTTGCACCGGCAACTAATACATTTTTCTTTTTTCTCATAATCATTTTCTTTTTTTAATTATAATCTTGATTAATTTTAAGAAGCTTAGGATAAGCTAATAATTACTTTTCCTTCTGCTCTTCCCGTCGCCAGGTATTCATAGGCATCAATTCCATCTTCGAATTCATAAATAAGGTCTACTGTTGGCTTGATATCTCCCTCTTCTACCATTGTTTTGATTTCCTTCAACTGGGCAGCATTAGGCTGCATCCAGGTATGCTTATAGGCTATCGATTTTTCCTCAATAAGATTGGATAATTGTTCGGGTAAATTATAATCTGGTATTCCCATAATTTTAGCCGATTCTTCGTCTGGCGGACCTACGATTGAAGTTACCACTCCGCCTTCTTTAATTATTTTGAAGGCATCAAACGTATAATCATCTCCCAAAGTGTCAAAAACTATATCCAGGTTATTCGCAACTTCTTTGTAATCTTCTTCTTTATAATCTATCACCCGGTCGGCTCCCAGGGCTTTCACCCAATCTACATTTTTGCTACTAGTGGTGGTATAAACAATTGCTCCCTTTGCTTTGGCGTATTGAATGGCAAAACTACCCACCCCACCGGAGCCGGCATGAATAAGAATCCTGTCGTCTTCTTTTAGCCCTGCTTTTTCTAAAGCCTGGATTGCGGTAAGTCCTGTTAACGGCAATCCGGAAGCTTCTTCGAAAGATATATTTTCTGGTTTTTTAGCAACTTTATCGGCATTAATAGTAACAAATTCTGCTATGGTACCCATTTGTTCTTGTGGTACCCTGGCGTAAATTTCATCTCCTATCTCAAAGCTAGTAACATCATTGCCTTTTTCCACAACCACGCCGCTAACATCAAAGCCAATGGTTACTGGTAGGTCCAAATCCAGCAGTTCTTTTAAATGACCTTGAGCCATTTTATAATCAATAGGATTTAGTGAAGCAGCTTTGACTTCAACTAAAATATCTTTTGATTGTACCGTTGGTTTTTCGATCTCATTAATCGATAAACTTTCTGTAATTTCTCCGTATTTTACTATCTGTAGTGCTTTCATATATATTGTTTTTTATTCGATAATCGAGAGTTAGGTGTTTCAATATTTGCTTCGATTGAAAAAATAGATTTTCGAAACAAAATTCGAGTACATCTCCCGTTATTCTCGAGGTTAAAAATTTATTTATCAGTAAGTTACTATATTATTTATCATTTTGCCTGTCTAAAAGAATATCAGACCATTTATTCAGGGTATCCTTTAGAAGCATTATTTCTGTTGGGGTTATATCTTCCGTCAGTAAAGTATTTAGAAGTTTCTCTGGAATTGGAATCGCAGTATTTTTTAGCCCTCTTCCTTTTTCCGTAAGCTGAATAAATACACTTCTTTCGTCTTTATCAGAGCGTTTGCGCTGCAGCAGCTCCATTTTCTCCATCCGTTTAATAAGCGGAGAAAGGGTATTGGTGTTTAGCAATAATTTTTCTCCAATTTTATTCATCGCTATATTATCTTTTTCCCACAATACCAACAAAACCAAATACTGAGGATAAGTTAAACCCATTTCTTCCAGGAAGGGTTTATAAGCTTTCGTTATTAGTCTGGAAACCGAATAAATAGGAAAACAGATCTGGTTGTTCAATTTAAGTTGCTGATTGTCCATACTATTTATTTTTTGAGTTTTTCCAGGCTCTCCACGCGCCAGATGACCAGAGTGCCCAGGCTATAAGAACCGGTTGAAAGAAAAGCCTTATTAATCTTGCCCTATCTGAATCTAAAGCCCCAAAGGCATCTTTTCCGTCTAAATACTGCGCAACGTTACCCGGAAAAATAAGAACAAAGAAAATCGCTAACGCCCAACCAATGGTAGCACGTTGCTTTTTCCAAAATAGCAGAGCGAGACCTAATGCCATCTCAACTATTCCAGATAAAATAACTACTAAATCTTTGCTTAACGGAAGCCAATCTGGCACTTGAGCCTGAAATTCTATTCTATTAAAGGTTAAGTGGCTAAAGCCAGCATAAGTCATAAACAGTGCAAGTAAGATTCTAAAAATATTTTGCGTGAGTGTTGTTTCAACGTTTCCTTTCATTTCTTATATTTTAATCGCACAAAATTAAATCGTGCACGATACAAATGTAAAGAATTATAGAAATATAGAGGGCTTGATTAGCATAGTATTAACTTCTTGCCATTAGAGTTAGCTAAGTCCAAGGATAAATTCACCATACAGAAAGGAAATTTGAAAGGTTTAAGGTTTCAAACCTAATAAGGTTATTTTCTTATTAAGAGAGAAGAGAATCTTAGTAATTTTAAAATCAAAGAATCTACAGAAACTGCATACCGCTTAAAATCATTTGATTTCAAGAATGGCAGAGCTAATTTGAAGTAAAAATAATTCTGCGTAATGTGAAATAAAAAAGGCTTCACATTTCTGTGAAGCCTTGTCTTTGCTAGTAGCGGGAACTGGACTCGAACCAGTGACCTTCGGGTTATGAGCTTGATTTAGAGAATCAGTAAAATCCATCAAACACGCATAAATACTATGTTTTACAGGGTTTTACATTTTTATTGATATCAAAAAATAGCAGGTAAAATGGAATTATTCTGTACCTATTCTGTACCCTTTTTGAAAAAATAACCCTATCTTTAAAACATTAAAAATTAGATGGTTATGACAAATATTCAAGTAGTCTTGCGTCCCAACAAAATGAAGAAAAATGGCACTATTCCTCTTGCCCTTAGAATAAGTGAAAATTACAAGACCAATTATTATTTTTTGGGTCATTCGATTTTAGAGAAAGATTGGGATGAAACTTTGAAAAAAGTAAAAAAGACCCATCCGAACTACAAAAAGCTAAACTATTTTCTCAACAAGAAAATTACCGAAGCACAAGATTTGTATTTTCATTCAGAAGATGATTTGACGCCCAGACAGATTAAAAACAAACTCAAAGGGCCGGGAGGTTCTCAATCTTTTTTTGCTGTAGCGGCTGAACGAGTAAAGCAAAAATATGATAAAGGAACTTTTTCTGTCGCGAAATCTGAGCTGTCTATTCTCTATAACCTAGAAGAGTTTCTGAACCTCAAAACCAATCAAAAGAAAGAGGAGGTTAAAAACTTAATAAAAGAGCGAAGACGAATACGAGTGAGTAAGACCCGAAAAGGTCAATATTCTTTTGAGGATGCCATTACTTATTTTAAGAGGAATACCCGACTGGAGTTTCGGGAAATGAATGAATCATTTCTAAATAAGTACAAAGCCTTCTGCTCCACTTACCTGGGACAAAAGACCCGAACCATCACAAACCAACTAATTTTTATTAGAACCCTTTTTAATGTTGCTATAAAAGACGGGATTGTTTCTCAAAAGTATTATCCTTTCGGGGGCGAAAAAGAAAAAATCAGAATTGGCTCAGGAAATAAAATTGGACTGACTGCTGAGGAAGTTACCAAAATAGAAAATCTTGCAGTGGAAAGTCATTCTTCGATATGGCACACCAGGAATATCTGGCTTGTTTCCTTCTACTTTGCAGGTATAAGGATTTCAGATGTTGTAGCCTTGAAATGGACAGATGTAAAAGATGGCCGCCTGTACTATGTGATGAATAAGAATGAAAAACCATTGAGCTTTAAAGTCCCGGACAAGGCCAAAGCCATCTTTAAACTCTACCGGATGGATAAGACGGAAAACAATGGCTATATTTTTCCATTTTTAAAAGATGCTGATCAACAGGATCCAAAAAGCGTATTTCTTAAAATGAGGAATGCTACTAAGGTTTTAAATAAATTCCTGAAACGAATAGCTAACGAGTGTGAAATAGACAAGAACCTCTCAAACCACATAGCCCGTCATACTTTTGGAAACATAGCCGGAGATAAAATACACCCCTTAATGTTACAAAAGCTATACCGGCATAGTGATTTAAAAACCACATTAAATTACCAGGCCAACTTTATTCATAGAGATGCAGATGATGCACTGGATAGTGTAATCAATTTTTGAATCTAATAATGATTATGATTTTAAATTATTTTCTCTTTTAATTACTTGTAAAAGGAAATAATATCCCTGCCATAAAAGATGAGCCAACTTCTGCAAGGGTAAGAATTAATATAACAATTAGAACAAATTTTTTCTTTGTTAGATTTTTCATATTTGGTTTTTTTTAAATTCAGGACTTCAGGATTAACTATTTTTTTCCTGGTTCCTAAAATTACATTTTTTCGATAAAATCCGTTATTTGCGGTGAACCGATGTTATGTGAAATTTCTGGAGGAATCATCTAATTATTTTGTTCCACTGTGTATCGTGTGGAATTCCTTTTTGTGTACATTTTGGGAAGCTTTCACCTTTACGAACAAATTCTTCTACGTAAGTATGCATATCACAACAATAATTTGCACTTTCTTGGCATTCTGAACCTGTGGTCCAATTATCATTCATTTCCAATTCTGCTTTATTTGACATCTCGAGTATTTTTTATTTAGTTTTATTTATTTCAATCTTTAATTTATCAATGTAGGATTTTGGATTTTTACCCTCAATCAACCCCTCTAATACATATTCTTCTAATAATCCTAGACTATAGTCTATACCGATATTCGCAATAGGTGTGGCAGCCGCTCCAACTACTGCACCTACTGGTCCTCCAAGTAATGAACCTAAACCTGTTGTTGCGCCAAACGTAAAAGTGTTTTTAATAAACTTGCCACTTATTGTATTGAAGAATTTTTTGTGACCATTAATTTCGCTTAGATATGCTTCTGTTACTTCATATGAATTTGCATTTTCTCCTACAGAATTAATCCAATTTCTAAAATACTTAGCACTCGACAAATGTCTGATTTTAAAAATATCAGACATGTCAAATGAATTTTCCAAATATAGATTTTTTAAATCAGGAGTGTTTTCTATTTTTAAAATCTCAGAAACATTTTTTGATACATTATAAGCTTTTCCAATATTTTCTAAATTCTTTTTTTGAATCTCAATATGTTCGTAATTATTATAACTCTTATAATTATTTTTAGCAAGCATTGAGGAATCAAGAATTGTATTACCAAGTTGAAATAGAATTTTTCTCTCTTCAATATTTAGATCAAAAGGATCTTTATGAAAAGGTAGGCCTAATTGTTCTAAATTGTTATTCGTATAAGCATCCAATATTACTTTAGCAACATTACCTCCTAATTCAAAATTGTTATCGTTCACATATTTAGGTACAATAATATTTATTAGCCTATTTCTTTCTTTTTTGTCAATTCCTAACATTTTTAGCCCTCGGTAAACATTGGTACTAGGATCTATTTCATCTCCATGCAAACTACCTCCACTAATAGGAGGCTGGTTATAAATGACACTTTCATCAATAGTACCATCTTCTCTTCGTCTCCCAGTACTAGTAAAAATCATGGCACTTTTAATAGAGAATTGTACATATCCACTTCGAACCAATCTCACTACGGTATCAAGTCCCAATTTATAAATAAGAAATGCAAGTGTTTCATTATCCTTATCAGTACTTATTATTATTTTATCAAATAATAATAATTGTTCAAAGAGCTCAGCGAGAATATTTTCCTGCTCCGGTTTTGAAAGTTTAGCAGCAATGCCAAGGAATGAGTTTTTTGTAAAAGATGAGTTATATAATTTATTTGTCATTATAGTTTTTCGCGCAAGTTAAAAAAATGCTACAGGACGGCCCTCGCTATGCAAGTGGGAGATTTCAAAGCCTCGTTCTTGCCTGCCTACCGTAAATTTATTTAGTTGGAATATCTTCATTTTCAAGCAGTCAGTTCGCATTTGATGTAGCCGATGTTTAGCCACTGGCATTATTTCCGATTTTTTCTATAATTTTTTGTATTCGGTCAGGATATTTTCCTTCGAAATATTCAAAAACTAACGGGTTACCAGAGCAAAAGTGACTTGTATATGTTATCCAAGTATCTACACTGATATTTTCATTCATTTTAAACAACTTGTAAGTTTTAGCCTTTAAATGAGTTCCAATTTTTTCATTAAAGTTTAAGTCGGAATCTCTTCTTTGGCGATATTCATCTTTGTCGTAGAAATGAATTGCTCCATCAAAATGTCTGAAAATTTTCTCTTTGATTTCGTATTCAGCGTGAATATATCTAACTGGATAGTATTCCGTGTCGTCGATATTCACAGTAATTTTGTCAGTTTTAAATTCTTCAGCTTGAAAAGTTTTTATTCCATTTTTTTCAGTCCATTTAATATCAAGTGAATAAGCATCATTAAATAAAAGTGATATCGAGGTTTCGTCTAATTGAGCTGGTGGACGAATTTTAACAACATCATTTGGAATTTCCTCAATCCGCTTTTTGAAAGATGCTCCATACCAAGTATCAAGTTCCAAATATGCTGATTCATCCACGTTAACTCTTACCCGGTTTGCATCTAAAGCAATATATGTTTTGACTTTATCATCTCTAAATTTCCAAAAAAGGTCAATAAATCGAGGTGCGAAATTTGCAAATTCACTCATTCCTCTTCTAAAATATGGATGAGCCATAGCAATGAACTTATCTGAATAAAGCACTCCGCTATTGAATACTTTTTTCTCAAAGTGTTTTTCTAATGATTTACACTCAATTAAATCTTCATCCACTTTTTCTAATTCAGGTTTGAGATGGAAGAGTAAATCAGGGTAGTTGGCAACTATTCCGATTGTTTGAATATAGCTGAAATTTTCTCGTGTCAATTTCAGTCCAGATTTTGAACATAATCTGATGAAATCGTCAATAGTTTCTGAATGATTTTCAAGTTGCTTTTTCCGTTCTTCAATTTGGGATTTGATGTACCTTTCTTTTATCTCAGACATTGATTCCATTCGGGTTTGTGATGTTTTTTAGCTCCTGGCTAACGGTTATCGCCAGTTGGCGGAGTGTATGCGGCCCACTAACCACATCTTCTAATTTAGCATAATTTTATTTACCTGGCTACCTTCTGGTAAGCTTGATCTAAACTTGCTGTAATTTTTTGTAATTCTGTGGGTAGAGATTCCGGATGTCTTTATGGTTTATGGACATGATATTCTCCAGGGTATATTTGAGCCACTCATATGGATTCACCTCGTGTTTTTTACAGATGGCAAAGAAGGAATAGATTCCTGCGGCTCTTTCTGCCGCTGAATGAGAACCCGCAAATAGGTAATTCTTTCTGCCCAGGGCCAATGGCCTGATGGCATTTTCCACTAAATTATTATCAATCTCCAGAATACCATCAAAAAGATAGGCGCTGAGCTGGTCCCAACGATCCATAGAATATTTAAAGGCTTTCCCGATAGGACTCTTGGGAAGGATCAGTTGATGTTTCATCTGATCGAACATCCATTTTCCAAATTCATTGATAACAGGCAATGCTTTTTCCAGGCGCAGAGATTTACGCTGCGCAGGACTTAAGTTTTGCTCCCGCGCCTGGGCTTCCACCGCGTAGAGTTTCTGGATAAAGCTCAGGGCTTTTTCAGCGCGCTCCCTGTCATTATCCTTTGCCTTGTCAAATTCCCTTCTGGCGTGGGCCCAGCAGTTCAGGTGGGTAACCCCTTCACGTTTGCCGATTTTATCATACGCGGCATAGCCATCACTTTGAAGGTAGCCTTTAAAGCCGGCCAATACATGATCGGCAGCCTCACGGCTACGCCCGGGCTGATAATCAAAGAGTACGGTACCATCTATAGGACAATGATGTACCCAATAATAGCCTTGGTGTGTTTTTCCTTTTTTAGCAGGATCCATCACCTTTATGGGTGTTTCATCACTTTGCAGGTAGCCCTTGGAGCGAATATCCTCCAGCAGGTGCTGATAAAGGATATCGATGATTTTAAGGCTTTGCCGGGTCCAGCCTTCCAGGGTGGAAGATGCTATAGGGATCTCTGCTCTTTTAAAGCGTTGAAGCTGCCGGTAAAGCGGAAGGTAATCCTGGTACTTATCGACTAAAATCGAAGCCAGGAGTCCAGCTCCCGGGATTCTTTTTTCAATCACCCGCTCGGGAAGTTCCCCCATGATTACTCCTTCTTTAGTTTTAGGAGCATACTTATAGCGGATGTAGCGTTTGATATAGTATTTAGCAGGCTCGTATTCCAGTTCATCGGTCACTTCTTTGCCGATACAAACCATATCGGTAAGATCTTCCTCAGGAAAGATCTCGATCTCTTTTACCTCAAGATGCTCCGGAAGGGCCATTCTTCCTTTGTGGTTGGAAGTTTTTTTGCGAGGTTGGTCACTGAGCTTTTCTTTTAACTCGGATTCTTGTGCTGCTGCCTTTTGGGGTTCCATTTCAAAGGGAAGGCTCATCTGGTTTTTATCCCCTTCGAAGCGTTCTCTTTTTTGGCCAAAGGCCAGGCGTTTGTAATATTCCACCTGGAATTTCAGGTCAGCAATCTTATGCTGTGCTTTTTCAACTTCTTGTTCCCTTTTAGAAACACTTTTTTCAGCTTTTTCCCTCTTTTTCGTCTCCTTTTTCAGGAGGGCCAAAAGCTGATCTTTAGTAAGGTTTTCTAAGGGTTCTTGCATGGGTTAAAGATACAAAAACCGACCTATTAAACCTATTGTGAACCCCTGTTTTTACTGATAAAACACCATTATTTTCTATTGAGAATAGCGCAGTTTCTGAACACTTTTTTCAACCGTAATACCCTCTATCATCAGCACCAATTGCGGCCAGGTAAAACTGGTCTGATCTCCTTTAATTACAGGCGGAGTGAAGCTTCCCCGCTCCAGGCGTTTGTAGTATAAAACAAAGCCGCCCCGCTCCCAGTGAAGCAGCTTAAGATGGATGCGATTCCGGTTAAGAAAAACGAACCCATCACCGCTGGTAGGCTCCCGGTTGAGCTCATTTTTCACCAATCCGCTCAGGCCATTAAATGATTTTCCTCATATCACAAGGCTTACGATAAAAGTGATAATTATGGGAAGAACCTAAGGAGAACATTAATACAACTTAACTAACCGGGCAATAAGTCCCAGGTCCGTAGCATTCATTTGGAGTTTGACCCCGTTGGGATAAATAAGTTCCAGCTCACCCGAAGACAAGTTTGATCCCTTGGTAACTTCTACAAACCCTCCGGGCTGATCTTCATCTTTCTTCTTGCGGATCCAGTAACAAAAGGTTGATGGACTGATTCCTTTTTCTTTGCTAAAGGCTTTTGCCGAAAGGCCGCTATTACGATATTCATTAACTAAAGTGTACATTTCTTCCTGTTTGCTCATAATAATATTATTTTAGAGCAGCAAAACTATCGGTACAAAGTCAGCTAATCAAGATGCAGTTGGTGGGGTGGGTACTACCAAAGCACCTTTAGATGGTTTAATGCCTTCTCCTATAAGACGACATCGGTAGGTCGGTTCTACCATCTTAATTATAGTTCACAATGACTATTTATTGCAGGTCATTGTTTGCTCGGCACACTATCGCAAGTTTCGGGAGTAAGGACGCGGACTTGTCGGCTTAACCATTTTGTATCCTGGTTTCTAAAATTGCACTTTTTCGGATAAACCCGTTATTTGCGATTAACCGACTTGGCAACAGTTATTCTACACGATAAGTTTCTCTATTTTTCAACCTATTTTCTAGTTTTCCAAATGATGTTTTGTTGTATGGAACTTTAACTTCTTTTATTATTTCAATTTCTCTTTTATCTATAGTAGTTCCATAACCGTGGGTAGTTCCAATAATTGGTGGATTATGAATAATATCTTCCATATCCAGACAAGTAGGCTTAGTGACTAGAAAGTCTTCTACCAATTGCTCACAGTA
This sequence comes from Salegentibacter agarivorans, assembly GCF_900113135.1. Classification (GTDB taxonomy): domain Bacteria; phylum Bacteroidota; class Bacteroidia; order Flavobacteriales; family Flavobacteriaceae; genus Salegentibacter; species Salegentibacter agarivorans. The sequence goes on from NZ_FOOH01000005.1 coordinate 182,656, forward strand.
TCCTGATTTTTCAATCTTTTTTACTGGAAAAACATAATTATATGCCTGCATATTATGAAGTGATGAATAATTCACTTTAGTAGAAGGAAATTTAATTCCATCAATTGTGGATTTACTGGTAATATATTCTATTAGCATTTGAGGAATTATATATTCAGGTTTAAAGGTTGCTCTGCCATTTTTCACTTTGATTGTAGTAGCTAAAATTAGAGGAAAGGTTACTAAATATCTCAATAAAAATGTAAGTTGAAGAACTGAATTTATACTTTGCAATTCTTTCAAAAAATCCTCAATTCTTAAAATAGAAGTTACTTCCATTTCTCGTTGATTTGTCATCTTTGCAAACCAGAGATCTCTAAATTTTGATTTCTCAAATTCTTGCCAACACGTGTATGTGTTATTACCCAAATATAAAGCCGGTAGACCGGGAATACTATATCTTGCCGTAGAGACGATTTCTCTCAATTCAAATTTTATGTGAAAAAGATCTGAGGGATGGTAAAGTTGACAATCATCCTTTCTAGCCCGATAAAAATTTTCATTTTCCTTAATTGTTGTTGAGAAAATCAGATCATTTACTAACTCATCATTTAACCTTTTAGTGAAATATTCTGATGCTTTTTGAATTTTACCATCGTAATACAATTGGACTGTTTTAATTATAGTTTCGGAAATATATTTAATCTTATTTAGAGTAACATTTTCATTTCTTTTTCCTTCTTCATCATTAAATGGAACTTCGCTATCAATATATTTTGCTAGATTAGTTTCGTAAAAACCTTGATATTCATTTAAAATTTGTTCTAAGAATTCGAGAAAATATGTATTGCAAGGTTGATTGTTAGGAATTTTAAAGTTTTCTTTTTCTATAAGTGGTCTTATTCGGTCATATATATCTTTATAAATACTCATTAAATTGGAATAATGTTAATAATTGTTGCCAACGGTCACCTCTACTTCGCCAGTTGGCGAAGTAAAGAACGCGGATTTGTCGGCTTAGTATTGGTTTGTAGGTCAAGTTAATTATTTTCTTTCTAAGGCTACCGTCTATTGGCGATGAACCGTCTTTGTTAGGCAAAGTTTATATTCATTACGCTTTTCTTTGATAACGAAATAATCGATAAAAGAATTTAGTGCCCGTTCAAACTCTTGAAAATTATTCTCTAAAATATCTAAAAAACTGTTTTTTCTATCTTCGTAAATATTATCGAAATCAGCAATTTTATAATCTATGTTTTCTAAGTTTGAAGCCTTTAAAAAATAAGAATCGTAATCTATAATTATTCCCTTTTTTGATACTCTCTTTAAATCTTCCTTTACTTTATTTATCATATTCTCGAGTCCATTTATAACTTTAATTTTCTCTTCATATACTTTCTGCTCATATACACATTCAGTTCTATTCTTGATGGGACTTCCTAGTGCTTTTAATTTTTCATTAGTTTCTTTTTGTTCTTTTGTAATTACACTATTTGGACTGACATAGAAGGGCGAGACAATATTTAGATTTTCCGTAATAATATATGCAATTCCGTCATTGTAAATTTTTTCTAAAAAAGATACTGTGGGAAGTTCATTTAACTGAATTAACTTGAATTTTTCAATATATTTTTTAATTGAACAATTCGGATCTCCATTTCGTGTTTTAAGAATAATGGATGAATAATCTGGGTAATTTTCTGAGTAAGCTTCAAAGACTTCCCAATTACCACCTTCTCCAATTTTTTGTTGATTGGAAATTTTTATTGTTTGATTCATTCTTTCTCTCTCTCTGATAAATTTTGCCTAACGGTTCGCCAGTTGGCGGAGTAGGGAACGAGGATTTGTCGGCTTAGCATTGGTTCGTTGGTCAAGTTAATTATTTTCTTTCTAACGCTACCGCCTATTGGTGGCTATTTCGGAGTGATGGTGCCACCTGTTTCGGTCAAACAGTGCCACTTTGAAAGATACTGCAATTATATAAAAAATTAATGTTACTCGTTCTTTAAAGCTCCTTTTCTTAGTGATTCTCCTTTGAGGTCGATCCGATGCGAGGAGTTCACGATCCTGTCTAGGATAGCGTCTGCAATAGTTCCTTCCCCAATAATATCATACCAGGCGGATACAGGTATTTGTGAAGATATAATTGTGGAAGCTTTGTTGTACCGGTCATCGATGATATCCATCAGTGTTTCCCTGGCGTGGTTATCAAAACTCTGCAGGCCAAAGTCATCGAGGATCAGTACATCCGCTTTAATGAGTTTCCCAAGTTCCTTAAGATAAGTGCCATCCACTTTACTCAGTTTTAATTTCTTAAAAAGGCGGGCAGTATTGGTGTAAATGGTTTTGTATTCCATCATACACCCCTGATGACCTAAAGCCTGGGCCAGGTAACTTTTGCCAACCCCGGACGCCCCGGTAAGGATAATATTTTCCTTTCTGGTGATAAAATCCAGTGTCCCCAGGCGGGTAAACATGTTCTTGTCCAGGTTTCGTTGCTGGGTGTAATTTACATCGGCCAGGTTCGCCTCTTGTTTAAAGCCGGCCTGTTTTAAGAGCCGCTCTATCTTCCGGTTCTGCCGGTCTTCCCATTGGTGATCGATCAGCAGAGCGAGGTATTCATCAGCAGTGATATTCTCTATACGATTGTCCTTTATGTGCTGCTGGTGCAACTGGGCCATAGCCCCCAGGCGCATTTGTTTAAGTTTTTCAATAGTCTGATTGTTATTCATATTCATTGGATTTAAATGGTTTATTATTTATATGCAGAAGCACCCCGTAAGTTATCGTGTTCCGGGATGTGTGGTTTATCTTCTTCGAGATCCTGGTAAAACAGGGAGCTTTTGTCCAGGTTGTTTTTCAGGATATTTTTAATGCGCAGGTAAGTAACCGCGTCTGCCTGCAAAGCTCTTTTACAGGCATCATCCAATCGCTGGGAGCCATAGGATTTATGGAGCTGGATGACCCCCATAGCTCGTTTATATCCTATTTCAGGATAGTCTACCGCGGTGATTATTTTCTCAATACAGCCCAGCACGTGCTTGCCATGTATGGCCGCTTTCTTTTTAAAAAATTCAGGACTCCAATCGCTATAGTATTTATGGGTACTGCTTAAATGATCTTTGTTGGTATTATAACTGCCTTTTGATGGGTTGCGCTGGTGCAGGGCGATCCGCTGATGATAATAATATACTTCTACAACGGAACTGGTATAATGGATGGTGGTTTCCTTTCCTATGTAACGATAGGGTGCGCTGTAATAACTTTTATCCGGGGAGAAGTATACATAGCCTATTTTCTGAACCTTTGCCCTTCGGTAGCCTTTCAGTTCATAGACTGTCTCTGGCAGGGGCTTTAGGTATTCCCGTTCCACAGATTGGAAGAGTTCCCTGCGACTGGCTTCCTTGCGGGAGAACAACAGGTCATTGTACCGCTCCAACAAGCGTTTTATCTCCCGGTTCAGATCTTCCAAAGAGAAGAAGCTCATTTCCCGAAGGGGATAATAGATTCGCTGGTAGGCAAGGTTTACGGCATTCTCCACCAAGGCTTTATCTTGCGGGGCATAGCCCCGGGCAGGATTTATCACACAGTCGTAATGCCGTGCGAAGTCTTTAAAACTCCTGTTGATGTCAGCCTCATACCTGCTGGCCCGGGTTACCGCTGATTTTAGGTTGTCGGAGACAATGGCTTTGGGAACGCCTCCATAAAAGTGCAGGGCATTACAGCAACAGGTAATCAGGTCCTCTCGTTTCTGGCTCCTGCAGGCTTCCACGTAAGTGTACTGGCTGTTGGGAAGGATGGCTACAAATACTTCTACCGGGATTAGTTCACCGGTTTCCTTATCAATAATTTGGAGCTTTTTGCCGGCATAATCAATAAAGACTTCATTCCCAGGATCGTGTTCAAGTTTCATCGAACCTTTAACCTTGGCATATTTGCGCCGGTAGTGTTCCATAAACTGGGTATAACCATAAGGATCTTTAGCCTGCGCTACATATTCCTGATAATGGTATAAAAAAGTAAACCCTGGATGATTCCGGGCCTTGTTGACCCCCTCAAAATATAACATCAGTTCCTCATAACGAGGGTTGTCAATAGTAGTGTGTGAAGGAAAAAGCTTTTCTAAGCCAGCATTATCAAGGGCCAATAATTCCTTAAGGGAAGAGCCGCTGGCCTTGAACAGCCGCATATAAGTATTTACCGTATTGCGGGAGATCCCAAGGGTGGCACCTATTTTACGGTTGCTAAATCCATCGAGATGTAAGGAAATAATTTGTTTTAAGTCCATTGGATCAAGTGTATTGGCCATATCGCTTGTTTTTAAGCGACAAGGTATTATTTACTTGATCTTTCAAAGTGGCACAAAACGAACCGAAACAACTGGCACAAATCGAACCGATATAGGTTCACCTATAACCTAAAAGTGGCACAATTTGAACCGAAATGCCTGGCACTAACCGACCGAAATCACTGGCACAAATCGATCCGAGATATCCAA
>NZ_FOOH01000022.1 GCF_900113135.1 Salegentibacter agarivorans
TGGCTATTTCGGAGTGATGGTGCCACCTGTTTCGGTCAAACAGTGCCACTTTGAAAGATACTGCAATTATATAAAAAATTAATGTTACTCGTTCTTTAAAGCTCCTTTTCTTAGTGATTCTCCTTTGAGGTCGATCCGATGCGAGGAGTTCACGATCCTGTCTAGGATAGCGTCTGCAATAGTTCCTTCCCCAATAATATCATACCAGGCGGATACAGGTATTTGTGAAGATATAATTGTGGAAGCTTTGTTGTACCGGTCATCGATGATATCCATCAGTGTTTCCCTGGCGTGGTTATCAAAACTCTGCAGGCCAAAGTCATCGAGGATCAGTACATCCGCTTTAATGAGTTTCCCAAGTTCCTTAAGATAAGTGCCATCCACTTTACTCAGTTTTAATTTCTTAAAAAGGCGGGCAGTATTGGTGTAAATGGTTTTGTATTCCATCATACACCCCTGATGACCTAAAGCCTGGGCCAGGTAACTTTTGCCAACCCCGGACGCCCCGGTAAGGATAATATTTTCCTTTCTGGTGATAAAATCCAGTGTCCCCAGGCGGGTAAACATGTTCTTGTCCAGGTTTCGTTGCTGGGTGTAATTTACATCGGCCAGGTTCGCCTCTTGTTTAAAGCCGGCCTGTTTTAAGAGCCGCTCTATCTTCCGGTTCTGCCGGTCTTCCCATTGGTGATCGATCAGCAGAGCGAGGTATTCATCAGCAGTGATATTCTCTATACGATTGTCCTTTATGTGCTGCTGGTGCAACTGGGCCATAGCCCCCAGGCGCATTTGTTTAAGTTTTTCAATAGTCTGATTGTTATTCATATTCATTGGATTTAAATGGTTTATTATTTATATGCAGAAGCACCCCGTAAGTTATCGTGTTCCGGGATGTGTGGTTTATCTTCTTCGAGATCCTGGTAAAACAGGGAGCTTTTGTCCAGGTTGTTTTTCAGGATATTTTTAATGCGCAGGTAAGTAACCGCGTCTGCCTGCAAAGCTCTTTTACAGGCATCATCCAATCGCTGGGAGCCATAGGATTTATGGAGCTGGATGACCCCCATAGCTCGTTTATATCCTATTTCAGGATAGTCTACCGCGGTGATTATTTTCTCAATACAGCCCAGCACGTGCTTGCCATGTATGGCCGCTTTCTTTTTAAAAAATTCAGGACTCCAATCGCTATAGTATTTATGGGTACTGCTTAAATGATCTTTGTTGGTATTATAACTGCCTTTTGATGGGTTGCGCTGGTGCAGGGCGATCCGCTGATGATAATAATATACTTCTACAACGGAACTGGTATAATGGATGGTGGTTTCCTTTCCTATGTAACGATAGGGTGCGCTGTAATAACTTTTATCCGGGGAGAAGTATACATAGCCTATTTTCTGAACCTTTGCCCTTCGGTAGCCTTTCAGTTCATAGACTGTCTCTGGCAGGGGCTTTAGGTATTCCCGTTCCACAGATTGGAAGAGTTCCCTGCGACTGGCTTCCTTGCGGGAGAACAACAGGTCATTGTACCGCTCCAACAAGCGTTTTATCTCCCGGTTCAGATCTTCCAAAGAGAAGAAGCTCATTTCCCGAAGGGGATAATAGATTCGCTGGTAGGCAAGGTTTACGGCATTCTCCACCAAGGCTTTATCTTGCGGGGCATAGCCCCGGGCAGGATTTATCACACAGTCGTAATGCCGTGCGAAGTCTTTAAAACTCCTGTTGATGTCAGCCTCATACCTGCTGGCCCGGGTTACCGCTGATTTTAGGTTGTCGGAGACAATGGCTTTGGGAACGCCTCCATAAAAGTGCAGGGCATTACAGCAACAGGTAATCAGGTCCTCTCGTTTCTGGCTCCTGCAGGCTTCCACGTAAGTGTACTGGCTGTTGGGAAGGATGGCTACAAATACTTCTACCGGGATTAGTTCACCGGTTTCCTTATCAATAATTTGGAGCTTTTTGCCGGCATAATCAATAAAGACTTCATTCCCAGGATCGTGTTCAAGTTTCATCGAACCTTTAACCTTGGCATATTTGCGCCGGTAGTGTTCCATAAACTGGGTATAACCATAAGGATCTTTAGCCTGCGCTACATATTCCTGATAATGGTATAAAAAAGTAAACCCTGGATGATTCCGGGCCTTGTTGACCCCCTCAAAATATAACATCAGTTCCTCATAACGAGGGTTGTCAATAGTAGTGTGTGAAGGAAAAAGCTTTTCTAAGCCAGCATTATCAAGGGCCAATAATTCCTTAAGGGAAGAGCCGCTGGCCTTGAACAGCCGCATATAAGTATTTACCGTATTGCGGGAGATCCCAAGGGTGGCACCTATTTTACGGTTGCTAAATCCATCGAGATGTAAGGAAATAATTTGTTTTAAGTCCATTGGATCAAGTGTATTGGCCATATCGCTTGTTTTTAAGCGACAAGGTATTATTTACTTGATCTTTCAAAGTGGCACAAAACGAACCGAAACAACTGGCACAAATCGAACCGATATAGGTTCACCTATAACCTAAAAGTGGCACAATTTGAACCGAAATGCCTGGCACTAACCGACCGAAATCACTGGCACAAATCGATCCGAGATATCCAATTGGCGATGAACCGTCTTTGTTGGGCGTAGTTCTCTGGTTAAATCAATTTGCCATCTTTTACAATATACTCTACGTTATTGTGATAGAATTTTCCATCTTTATAATTTTGTTGTTGAAATATCCTCTCTCTTTCTTCCTTAAGATTGGCTATTTCGTTTTCTGGTAATTTCTTAAATGTATATTTATGCTTATCAAAATTATATTTCTCTAACTTTAAATATAATTGTAAGAATTCATATAAATGGAGGTCACTATTGTGCAAAGTATAGGAGCCTAAATTTGCATACTTATTCATATTTTTTGATAATTTCAGGAACTGAGAATTATCTATACTTGATAATATTTCAACTAATTTATAATCTAGATTGTTGGAAATTGGAAGTCTAAATAGATCTTCAATTTGCTTTGATAATTTTTTATGAAATTCATCAAGACTATGATGGAAAGTAAAAACTCCCTTTGAAAGATCTTCTTGTTTAATGATCTCTTTTGAATTGAAAATAATTATGCGAGATTGATAATATGTTCTTTCAAACTCCGGTTTGTACTTTTCAATTTTCTTTAAATCTTCTATTTTAATTTCCTTATCATCTTTATTTAAATCAATTATCATTTTTAAAGGAGCTATAATTGAACTCATCGTCAAATAAATTCCTTTAATATTAGATTTACAGGCTAAAAAAGCTTTTCTGGAAGCAATTTTATTAGGAATGAAATCTATTATTAAATAAATAAGATAACCTGAAATAATTGCTAAACTGAAATTTTCAAGTAGACGAAATAATTCTCCGGTTTCAGTATTTACTTGTGGTTTTTGTAATAAGTCTGCTATGAAATTAGGAATAAAATTTGGAGTTGATAAGGTAGAGTTTTTAATAACTATTAGTAAGCAACCTAATGATATTAAACTGAGTAAATTAAAAACTTTTGTAGAGGTCTTTATAGTCATTTAAATTTTTCTCTTAAGAATTACGCCCAACTTCTCAAAAAAAACTGTGCGGCGATTGCCAGCGTTGATTTTCCTGCGGAAAATCCGCTAAGCAAACAAGCACGATGTTTCGATTTGAGACAGGTTTGAGCATCTTTGTTTTTATATTGTTGTGCGCTGGCTTTTATCCCATTTATCAATACTTTTGTTTTAAATATTTCATAAATCTGGTAGCAGTTTCTTTGTCCATTCTCAACGAATATAACTCAGCTATTTTATTCAATCGGTCATCGTTAAATTCATATAAATTTCGGTAAATTTCTGAAGAAAGAGCTTCTAAAAATTTATTAGGACAATCCTTTATTCTCTTAAAAAATGCCGAAAGTTCATAGTGTCTCATATATTTAAGATCCGAAAACTCCGAAATACTTTTAATCTTGTTGTCGATATGTTTAGTTGAATGCTTTATAGAATTATTGACTTTGCGTAAATCATTAATCTCTTGATATGCATTCAGTTCTGAATATCTAATTTTTTTAGACCTTAAAAAATCGGTAACGGAATCCCATTTGTAGAATTCTTTGATTTCAATACCGTAAGCGGCACTAATTAGTTTCTTAAGGTTTATTTCAAAATCTTTGTATGCGTAAACAATATTCATTTCGGAAAGAGCCAACAGTTTATCTTCTAAGAAATAGGTGTCAAGGTGGTAATTCTGATGAGCATTTTCCTCTTGTTCTTGAAACTCTAAAAATTCCGTTATTTCCTTATTTAGTTCCGTTTTTAAATTTGTTATTAATTCATTAACGGCATCATTGAAGCTGTTTTCTTTAAGATTATGAACAAATAGTTCCAAGCCTATTTTGTCCATTTCTCTTTGGTTTTCAAAACTGTTTGGATTAAACTCTTCGTTCATATATTACTTTTTTTAGCTTGCGCACAACGGTCTCGGTTATCGCCAGTTGGCGGAGTAGGGGGCGCGGATTTGTCGGCTTATAGTATTGGTTTGTTGGTCACGTTAATTATTTTCTTTCTAACGGTGCCGGCTATTGGAATTTACCTCAGTTCTTTGTTGTGGCCAGTACTATTCTATATTTAAAATTTGATCTATTACCTTTTTCATTCCTTCAGGTTTATACCCCTCATTCTTCATCTTGGAGATAATAAGATTTCTAAATTGCTCGTATCTAATAATGTTTATTTTATTGGTAAAGCATTTTAAAATATTTCTACCATTGAATATTAATTTCCAAGAATCATCCTTAAGTGAAGTTTGAAATTTATTTGAAATTATCTTTTCCTTTTTTAAAAGTTCACGTTTACTTAAGATATTATTCTTTTTCAATTCAATTTCTGAGATCGTTTTTTCTATGGCCTTAAAATATTCTTCATTCAATGGATTTGTATCGTTTATTTTAATTGTTACTGAATGTTGTAATTCAGATGTTACAAATTGGTTTAGTTCATGTTGGATATGAAAATTCAGATTATTTTTTGCGCAATTTTTCAATTCGTCTAATATCTTACTGTGGGAATCATATTGTTCTTTATTATAGCCTAGATCCAGTAATACTTTTAAAATATATTCTTCATTTAGTAGATAGTTTTCAATATGATAGGCGTCCCATGAGAATTCTAGAGTTTCAAGATCTTCAATAACTTTACTGGAATCTTTATCAACTATTGAAATAAATCTTTTGGAAATTATTCCTTCGTCAGCTGCAGTTTTTAAAACATTCTGAAGATTCGAAACATTTGTTTTACTTCCAGCAGAAATTGAATTTGTACTATTCTCAAATTCTGGGAATAATATACTAGTCATTGTTTTATCAAACTCAGAATCTTCTCCTTCAAAAATTACGATTTTATTATTTTGATCATATTCTGAGAATTCACCTATTAAATCTATTAATGCTGCTTCTGCTTCATTTTCTAATGAAATTTTTCTTGCTTGATTATGGCCATCATTCAACGATTCAGACATGTGAAAAATACTGTAATCTTTGTTGCCAGCAACTTCGCGTAAAATTGCATCAGAGTGAGTAACTAGCCATATTTGATTACCTAATTCTTTTCCTATGGTTTCGTAATAAAATTCAGGTAATTTTTTAGCTAGTTTAGGATTTAGATGTAATTCTGGTTCATCAATAAGAATAACAGAATTTTTTGGTGCTTGATTTCTAAGCCTTAGATATCCAAATAGAACTTCTTTTTCTCCAGAACTTAAATCGGCAATATCATGCTTTTCACCAGTTTTAATTTTAACGGGGAATTCTAACGAACCGTTCGCATTAGGAATCATTCCATCAAAACTTTTTCCCGGGAAAAAGTTTGAAAATAATGAACTCAAAGAATTATTGAGATCTGATAGTGCGTGATCAGTGGCGCCACTTTCTTTAGCTATCAAAGCTTTCACATAACTCGATGCCATTTCTGTCTTTACATTATTATACTTATTTGTATAATTATATAAAGCATGATTTTGGTAATTATCATTGGAATTATCAAATCTTAAATTAAGATTTTGCAAATTTTCTTTTTGGTAATTCCTATGAGCACCGTGATAATCTATTATGCCCAACTCGTCTGGACTGAATGTATTAAATAGAATTTCTAAAACGATATTTGAAAGAACTTTCTGTGTATTATCTGAAAATATTAGAACCTCGCCATAAAATTCATTTGACTTAATTAACCTATCAAATTCTACCATGTATTTCTTGGCTTCTTGGTCAACTTTGTTGCCATACATTCTTTGATTTGATGCAGCTGAATTAGCAATATCATCTATAGGATCATAATTAGGATTTTTGGTATACAACCTCCATAATAGCCTTTTAAGTAAATACTCTCCATTCTTTTTTAAGAAGTTAATTTCGTACTCACTAAGCTCAATTGTAGCTTTAATATTTATAGGTTTATCTCTGTTCCTAAATAATTTTTCTAGATTAAATTGATTTCCAACTTTTATCTGAAATTCATTATAAAAATTGTTTACTTCATTTTGATTATAACTTCCATAATTAGATTTAAATAATCTGATACAATCAAAAATGCAAGATTTGCCAACTCCATTCTGCCCCGCAATTAGTACTAAATCTCCTAAGGATTCTAATTCTAAAAATTCAATTGCTTTAAAGTTGGTGATTCGTAATTTTTTGAATTTCATTTATTGTTTGAATTTTCATTAGTATTGGCCACAACTCGTTATATCTCACATGATTTATCTATTTAACAATAGATAGAACGGGATAAACCCAGGTTTCGCTAAATATAAAACAATAAAAAAAAGAAAAAAACGGAAAACCGTAAAGGATAGAGATCGAATAGGAGGGAAAAAATTGGAAATATACGTTACTACAGTGGTTTATCCGGCCAAAAATCTTTAGGAGAGCATTCATTGTTTAAGTGGTTAAGGATGTATTTTTGCTCTTCTTTTTTTGATTCAACTTGAGAAACGAAACTATTACTTAATTAGATTTACATCAGTATCTATTAATAGAAGTGTACCCGTTCAGCCCATTCCCACTACATTCCGAAAAAGCTTTATTCCGGGAAAAGCGCTTCTCTTTAAAGGTCTTGGACACCATCGAAGAAATTGCGACTTCCATTACGCTAACCCGATGAAAAATCGGAAAGCTCCACTCCAGTTCGAAATTTTTCAATGAAGTCCGCTTGGTTGAACTTTCCATCATAGTACTTCTTTCTTAAAAAAATGGTGGTCTTTCCTAATTCATATGCAAACGTCATCCTTAAGCCCCCTCACCTTTTTAAGATGCAAAGAACAGAATCCTTTCCTGGACAGCGGCATAAAGCCGGTTTGGCTTCGCCTTCTCTTTTTATACGCTTTACCAGGCTAGGATGTTTTAAATAAATGCATCAAAAAAGGTAATGTGAAGGCGCTATAGGAAGTAAATCTACAAGGAAGCGGAAGCCTCAGTTCAAAACCTTAAAAAGCTTAGATCGAGTCTGGAGTTCAAATTCAAAAAAAGGAAAATGCTCCGGATATAATAAGTAAATCAGTTAAAAATTAATTCTATGATTGGATTGTTGCCTTACCCAATTAATAATATTTGTGTAAATAGGGTACTTTAAAAATAGAATCAAGGCCATAAAAAATTATTGAGTATAGAAAACCCATCATAATATGAAACTAATCGGTTGGTTTTACTAGTGTTTTGGTATTATTAAACCCAGTAAAATCACTCATTAAAAAGATTAGGGTTTTCCTCTACTTTTTCCAATATTTCAGGAGTATTAGTATGTATACCTCGTTTATATAGATCCCTGGTTACCGGATGCGCTTTAAAAGGCTCTCGCATAAAACTCGTAGCCAGCACTTCCTCAATTCCTTTGTCGTTTAAATCGGGATCAAGCCATTCTCCTTCAAAATTACGATCTACGGCCAATGGCATTCTTTTCTTCTTATTATGGATTTCAGCAAAGAAATCATTCGCCTCCCTAGTAATTAAACTCACTGTCCAATAGCCCTTATCATAAGTATTATAGATTCCTGCAAAGCTAAAGAGTTTACGGTCTTCCAGATAACAATAATATGGCGTAGCCGGACCACTCATTTTTTCATAGTGAGGTTCAAAAAAACCATCTGCAAGTATTAAACAGCGACGTTCTCTGGAAGCTTCTTTATACATATTACTGGTTAAAAGTGTTTCTGCTTTCGCATTCAGCGTATTATATTTTTTTCGAAATTTCAAAATGTCGTCTGCCCACGGCGCAAGTAGCCCCCATTCCATCGGCAAAATAATATCCGGTTCGTCCATAGGAATACAAAACATATTAGGATGAGTAAATCCCGACAAATGATACCAGGGTTCATAAACTTCTGGGTATCGCATAACCGCACCGGCATGTTTCTCAATTGATTTTAATTTTTTGGACAGGCTGGTTTCGTAACACATAATTTTAAATTGGATTATATCCATTTATATGGAATTTTACCTAATTTTGTTTTTCAATGTTTGCTTATGAAAATTTACAAAAAATATTCTTTACATAATCTTATAATGCCGGTTTCTATCAATGGAATCTCTGCGGGCTTTCCTTCCCCGGCGGATGATCATTTAGAGGATATTATAGATCTTAACCATCAACTGATCAAAAATAAAGAAGCTACTTTCTTTGGCAGAGCTGAAGGTGATAGTATGATAGGTGCCGGGATTGGTAACGGCGACCTGTTGGTCATCGATAAAAGTCTAAGACCAAAAAATGAAAATATCGCGGTGTGCTTTTTAGATGGAGAGTTTACTGTAAAGCGTATTAAAATTGAAAAGGATATGATCTGGCTTGTAGCTGAAAATGAAAAATATAAACCAATTAAAGTCACTAGCGAAAATGATTTTGTGATCTGGGGTATCGTTACTCACTGCATAAAAGACCTGTAATATGTTTGCCCTGGTAGATTGCAATAATTTCTATGCGAGTTGTGAACGGGTATTTGATCCTTCTCTTCGAAATAAACCGGTGGTAGTACTTAGCAATAACGATGGTTGTGTTATTGCGCGAAGTAATGAAGCTAAAGCAATGGGCATTCCCATGGGTGCCCCTGCTTTTCAATTTGAAAAGGATTTTGAAGCTAAAGGAATTTCGGTCTTCTCCAGTAATTATTCGCTTTACGGAGATATGAGCGGCCGCGTAATGAATATCCTTTCCCAATTCACCCCGGATATTGAAATCTACTCCATAGATGAATCTTTTCTTAAGTTTATCGGCTTTGAATTATACGACCTGGAGCGGATTGGAAAAGAGATGGTGGAAAGTGTGTTCAGGCAAACCGGTATTCCTATTAGTGTGGGCCTGGCTCCTACCAAAGCCCTGGCAAAAATTGCCAATAAGATCGCCAAAAAATTCGCTGATCGTACCGGGAGTGTTTACGCCATCGATTCTGAAGAAAAGAAAGAAAAGGCATTACGCTGGACCAAAATTGGCGATGTATGGGGGATTGGCAGACAGCACGAAAAACGATTACTTGGTATTAACGTAAAAAATGCCTGGGATTTTATTCAGTTACCCAATGAATTTACCCTGAAAAAAATGAGTGTAGTGGGTTTAAGATTAAAACGGGATCTCTCAGGAGAAAGTACGCTGGATTTTGAGGAAGTGAAGAATAAAAAGAACATCGCGGTTACCCGAAGCTTTGAGAAAATGTACAGTGAATTCGACGATCTTCGGGAACGGGTAGCTACTTATGCAGCAAAAGCCGCAACAAAACTCCGCAAACAGGATTCAAATTGCACGCTACTCTATGTATTTCTGATTACTAATCCTTTTAGAACCGACCTTAAGCAGTATCGCGCCAATATGGTGGTGAAACTTTCCACTCCAACCAATTCCACTATGGTATTAACAAAAGCTGCTTTATATGGGCTTAAAAAGATTTTCAAACCCGGTTATCAATATAAAAAAGCCGGAGTAATTATTATGGGAATTACGCCAGCTTCTGAGCGGCAGCTTTCCTTGTTTGCTGAGAAGGATCCCAGGCATCAGATGCTTATGAAAACCATAGACCGCCTAAACCAAACAGAAAACGGAAAAGTGAAATTTGCAGGTATGGATCTTGGTCGTACCTGGAAGATGAAACAGGAACGTCTTTCAAACCGTTACACCAGCAGAATTGATGAGATTATTCGGGTAAGGTGTAAATAAAATGGGAAATTTCCATTCTAAAAATTTATCTAGCATTTTTATATACCCCAAGCTTCTAAATAGTCAAATATCATAATCTTAGGAGATTAACAACTTTTTCCCTACAATTTAAATTGCACGTTTTTCCTTGTAGCGAAGTATAAGCACGCTTTTAAAAGTGGGATACAAAATTGCCTCTTATTTAAAAATCACAGCTTCATTACTTATGAATTTCGGATGATCTTCTGATAATGCTTGGGTGTAACCTTGGTTTTTTCTTTAAAGCTTTTTGAAAAATGCGGATATGATCCAAACCCCATCTTATCAGAAATTTTGGCTAGATCTAGATCTGTGGTTTCAATAAGAAATTTACACCGTTTAATTCTTTCCCTGGCGTGGTATTGAAACGGAGTGCAGCCAAAAATCTCTTTAAAAACGGTTTTAATCTTATGCTCATTAGTGTTAAATAGCTCCGCAAGTTGATCCAAAGGTTTTAAAGTTTCTTCTAGGTGATGCATAATATAAATATGGATTTCATGAAATAGTTTCTGGTCCCATTTCGAATAGGTCTTAATTCCAGAATCCTTAGGTAGCTCAGAAAAAAAATCCTTTGAAGTATCCAGGTGATAAGAGGTGACAGTAAACTTCCCCTTACCCCTTCCCTTTAACCTGGAGACCACTGATGGTAAACTGATTTTTAAATATTCATCAAATTGATATTCGAGGTTTAGATTAAAAGATTGAGCGTTATTATCTAAAAAATCCACTATTTTTTCCTGCCATTGCCCTTGGAATTTTCCTATCAATAATTCCTGAAATGCTTTACCTATTATTTTCGAGGATTCAACTTCCTCATTATCGGGATGCCTATAACTATAATCGAGAACTTCCAGGTTTTCATCCAATATAAACACCGCTGATCGCACCATTACGATCTCATTTCGAAGGTTAAGCCAAAGAAATTGGTCTCTTTTATTATTGAGTTCCTCCCCGGTCTGGTTAAAATAAGCTACCAGGCCTTCCAGATTATCCTGGTACCTGGTTCGTTTTATCTTGTAAGAAAAATTTCCTTTAGCCCATTCCGTGAGCATACGGTAGATCCCCCGTAAATTAGCTTGATTAAATTCACGTTCCATTTTAAAAATAAATTTAGTTATTACTTCATATCGATGTAGGGTTTTAAAAAATTTATAGCCTGGCTTTTTTTTGTGAAAAATTCTGTGGGAACCTTATGGGACAGGGTTTTTAGGTAGAATTCCGTGAGGCGGCCTGCGACCGGCGATGTTGTATAGAAGGCAAGCGCTTTTATTAAAAGGGTGCCTTCTTGTACCATATAATGACGGGCGTC
Source organism: Salegentibacter agarivorans (assembly GCF_900113135.1). Taxonomy (GTDB): domain Bacteria; phylum Bacteroidota; class Bacteroidia; order Flavobacteriales; family Flavobacteriaceae; genus Salegentibacter; species Salegentibacter agarivorans. The sequence continues at coordinate 11,508 of NZ_FOOH01000022.1, forward strand.
TAAGCTGGAGTCGGTCACCCCGGAAAGATCACAGCACACAGGGTATTCAAGGTTTTGTTGAAACTCCAGGCGATCCCTTACCACCTGCTTTGCAACCTTCAGGCTTATTACCAGTTCGGGCTTATAAACTACAAAGAGTATATTATCGCGGCTCCAATATTGTCCATACCTTCCTTCAAACATGGGGGTTTACTTTAGTTAAGGAATGGTTTTTTAAGGAAGAAAGTGCCTGGTCCACCAGGCTAAACATATACCAAATATAAACTATAAATAAAAAAAACTTATATATTCTGAAGGTAAAATTGTGAATTTAATGAATTATCAGTAATTTTTAGGGTGTAACAAACATATTTAATCTCATTTGGATTAATTTAATACCAGATGAGGATTACCCAGTAAAACCATCCTTAAACAAACCAGACTTGATAGCCCAGCAACGTTTTTATTTACTTTCATTTACCAACAGTATGTTTGAAAAGGCCATGTCGACATTTAGCGAAAAAGTCGAAAGCTTAATTCAGTCCGAGAAACCGGACCTGAAGAAAGCTGAAGATGGGATAAGTTTATGTATTGAAACATTATCAAAACTGCAAAAGAAGGTGGAGCAGGAAGATTTCGAGGATGCTCAGGAGGAGATCGATTTTTTCAAGAACATCAAACCTTTCCCGATGAGTTATCTCATTTATTTCTCTGAAGTCCGCACCTGCGAACTGATGCTGCCTAAAGCCGGAAATTCCAATAAGGTGCGGTTTCTAAAAAAAGAGATGAAAAAGATCAATAAGTTCTTTACCGTCAATAGCAGTTTTGTAAGCTATATGGAACAAGGCCGTACTTACCTGGATCATCAGTTCTTCAGCCGAAATGCAAGGCCTGATTTCTCCTTTTCCCCATCCATTAATTATTACATAAACCCAGAATTCTCCACCAGTCACGATATGTTATGGGCTAAGGTGCAAGCCCTTTACCGTTATATACACTACATCCGTGAAAAATCAGAACGCATTGAACCCGGAAGCAGTGGAAGTTACCGGGAACGACAACCCAATGTTCTGGTTTGGTCAGGCGCTAAAATTTCATTGGTTGAAATGATTTACTCCCTTTACCATGCAGGAGACATCAACCATGGAACAGTCGATCTTAAAACCCTTTTTTCAGTTTTTGAGGATATCTTCAATATTAAATTTGATAATTATTACAAGAATTACGGCGAAATGAAAGCCCGGAAAGATCCCAGGGCAAAATATCTTTACAAGATCGCAAGCATCCTGGAAACCAAAATGCGAGAAGATGATGAAAAGTAATTTTTCGTAGTAAATCGTACTACGAAAATTCAATTCTTCATTAATTTTATCAAGAAATCCATCTCCCCTCCCACCCGTTAACCATCAAACTTCACCATTTCCCATCATAATTTATTAAGTGTTAAACTTTTTCGTACTACGAAAGATATAGGGAAAGAAAAAGCAGAAAGCAAGTCAAATTTGTAGAACAATTGTCAAACAAGGTCAGGGACTCTCAAATGAAATGTCTCTACCCCTAAAATTTGTTCTATTATGCCAACATCAATTATTACCACCGATGATCTTCGGGAATTCAAAATGGAATTGCTCGATGATATTAAACAACTTCTTACCAGCCAGGATTCCGGAACTCTTAAAAGGTACCTGAAATCTTCGGAAGTTATGGACTTGCTACAAATAAGTCCGGGAACACTCCAGAATCTACGGGTAAATGGCACTCTTCCCTATTCCAAGGTAGGTGGCATCATTTACTATGATGCGCAGGAAATTCAGAAGGTTATGGAAGAGAACCGGATACATCATTTAAACTTTTAAGAAATGAACTATATCAAGCAATTAAATGCGGCCTTTGAGAAGTTCTACTTTGATGACCGGTTAAATCCAACCCACATTAGCTTATACATGGCTTTATTTCAGGAATGGAATAGCAGCAGGTTTGCCGATGAATTTTTTGTGAACCGCAGGGATCTGATGAAGGTAGCTAAGATCGGTTCCAAATCTACCTACCACAGGTGTGTTACCGATCTTAATGCCTGGTCTTACCTTAGCTATTATCCCTCTAACAATCCTTACAAAGGCAGTAAGATCAAGATGTTCATTCTCGGGACAGGTGATGAATCGCAACCGAACCAGTATGATCCCAAATTGGAACAACTGGCAGATCAGTACCATCCCATACGGGAACCTGTCATGAACCGTCACCGATCGGTCAGTGAACAGGTAATGGACTCGCAGCGTCCCGTGAGTGGACAAGCATTGGTATCTACTATAAACAATACCAAACTAATAAAACATAATAAACAACCAAACAGCCTGGAGGTGGTTTTGAATTTTTTTAAGGATAAGGATCTTGATCCGGATTACGCAAAAACATTCTTCGAATATTATCAGGATCGGGATTGGCTTACCAGCGATGGCCTGGAGGTCAGGGATTGGCGATCCCTTGCTTTGTACTGGGCTGAAAAAAAATCGCTGGCGAGACAAAAAAAGAAATTAAATCAAAAGGAGGGGTCCCAGTTTCGGGACAACTTGCGAACCACTAAAAATAAGGATTATGGACAACCCCTCTAAAATAACCGAAGGTGGTGTGGAATATTCTCTGGGTAAGTTCGATGGGAAATGTGTACAATATGATTTTCCTAAGATTTTAGTGTATCTCAACGCCAAAGGAAAACTCCTTTTTGGAAATAAATTTAAAATTTACAAGGAAGATAAAGCGGTCCTGCTAAAACTGTGTTCCTACTTTATCCGTGATAAGGAAAATTGTAAAAAGCACGGAATTGATATCGATAAGGGGATTTTACTATCAGGCCCTGTAGGATGCGGAAAAACTAGCTTAATGAAATTACTGCGGCATTTAGTACCTAACCAGCGACACTATGAAATGATACCCAGCCGGAACGTGACTTTTAGTTTTAATCATCTTGGATATAAAACCATCGAAGACTATGGTAGCACTAAATTCTTTTGTTTTGATGACCTGGGCGTTGAACCACCCGGCAGGTTTTATGGCAAGGATTTAAATGTTATGGGCGAGGTACTGCTATCGAGGTATGAACTTTATCTGGAAACCAATAAAAAGCTCAAAACACATGCCACCACAAATTTAAACGCTGAAGAACTGGAAGTACGTTACGGAAACCGGGTGCGGAGCAGGATGCGGGAATTGTTTAATTTAATCGCGTTCAGTGAACGATCAATGGATAAAAGGAAGTGATAACCCCGGGGGCCCATAATACTAGCAGTCAAAAAACCCAATTGTTTCTTATTTTCATTATCGTGGTTTTCTAAAATTTTTATTTGATCAAAATACCTTTTGTTATATCGATTCCAGAAAAATTCAATAACAGGTTTCCATTCGTCCTCATTAAAAATTTTTGTTGAAAGTGTAGAAACCTGTTCTGATTTTAATTTATCCATTAAAATTCCCTTTATTTTTTTCCATTTTTGGTTTTTGGATCTGTGGGAACTTCTCCTTTTTCAATTCTATCGGTTGGAAATTTGGGAAGTACTGGTTTCTCTGGCTTTTTTGGTTCGTGCTTGTCTTTGTCGCTCATAATTGAAGAGTTTTTATTGTTAGTATAATTATATTCAAGCCTGAAGCTATTAATGTAAGAATTATGAATGTTCTACTTCTATATAAATCTATGCTTCTCTGATCATTAATTAAAATATGATTATCAGAAACTTTATTTAGTCTTTTAATGATTATGCTTTCAAAAGTCACCTTCTCATCTACTTGATTATTATAATTATCCAATTCATTTTGGAAATTAGATATTTCTGATGGTTTTGCTAAGTTTCTATAGCTAAATCCTCTGAATAGATTATTGTATGATTTAATTAAAAAGAAGAGACTAATCAGAAATAATAGAGAGACTACAGGAAATCCAGAATAATCCAAAATTAGAATTTCGTTTATATCTCTTATTCCAACATTTTTTAAATAATAATAATTTAGACCAACTATTAAAGTTAAAATTGTAACGGGTAAGTTTATTGAATTATCTAATTGTATCCTTCTATTTAGTTCTCTGTCATAAAGACTTTTATAAAATGAATAGCTATCCATATGTTTTTTGCTTGCTACCAACATGTTATATTCCCCACAATATACTTTTTAAATAAGAAATGCCATGGGATTAATCCACTTTCGCTAAATATAAAATAGCAGGAATATGTGGAAAACCGTAACCTGATAAATTAAAGTGGTTTTTCTGGCCAAAAGTCCTTAGGAGAGCAATTGAAGATTTGTGCAATTTCGTTCAAGTGGTTTAGGTTATATTTTGCCCTTCTATTTTTTGATTCTACATGCGAAATGAAACTATCACTCAAGTTTAATTTTTGGGAAAGGGCTATTTGAGATAGGCCTTTCTCTTTGCGCATCTCTTTTACTTTTTCAATTATATAGATTTCAATTTTGCTTACCACGGATTATGTTCCAAGGCTACAATTAGGAACATAATAAAACTTTTAACAAAGGTACCTGTACCATTGGTTGAAAAATTTTATTATATTTGAGTGTTATTAGAAGACTTGTAAGCATTTTATTCCATCATGTTGTAAAAGTTCTTTTTAATGACCTGAAAAAACCCTACGTAATATGAATTTATAAATCTAGCTTATTATGTTGCAGCGTATTTTTGAATTATTACAACAAGGACATCCAGAGGCTTTGGAATTGATCTATGCCAGGTATAACCGAAGCCTCTTCTGGCTTGGCAAAAGAACAATTAAGGATGAATTTGTCATAGAAAACATCCTTCAGAATACTTTCTTAAAACTATGGGAGAAAAAAGACCGGATAGAAGACCCGGAACATATTTACTTTTTCCTTCGTTATGTAATGAAAAGAGATTGTACCTATTATTATTGCCGACCTCGGAAAAAGTTTCAACGGAACATAGAAAGGTTAGAATTTTATGAAGACTACCAGGAATATATGCATGGTTATGACCCGGAGGAAGAGGATAAGCATCTGTTGGAGCAGGAAGCGGACCAGAAAGCTTTCGACCAGATTCGAAATGTTCTCCCTTTGCTTAGCGGTAAAAGAAAGCTCCTGATTGAACTCTGTTTAAAATACGGTTTTCAGTATAAAGCCATCGCCGAAGCGATGGGAACCAGCATCACCAAAACCAGTATCGAAGTAAAATGCGCCATTGAAGATATTAAGAATATCATTAATAAAGGGAGGCCCCTTGAAGCTAAACCACAACCGATGATAGCGGTAAATATCCAGGGTACCATGACCCGGGAACAGGAAAAGGTGTTACAGCTGCGTACAGAAAAGCAATATTCATTTGCTGCCATCGCTAAGGAACTGAACCTTTCTCAAAAGGAAGTACATCAGGAATTTATGGCTGCCTATAAATTATTACAGCTCAAACACGAACAACAACAATCAGCTTAGTCATGGGAAAAGATACGATAAAACTCACCCGGAAGATCCAGCTACAAGTGGATGCCCCTACCAAGGAAGAAAAAAAGGAGGTTTATGACACGCTGTACCGCTGGCAGAACCGTAGCTTTAAAGCAGCCAATCTCATTGTTTCACATCTGTACGTGCAGGAAATGATCAAAGAATTCCTTTATTTATCGGAAGGAGTAAGATATAAGCTGGCAGATGATAAAAAAGCTGAAGACGGCATCTTGGATCGGCACCGGCTCAGTACTACCTACCGGGTGGTATCCGATCGGTTTAAAGGGGAAATTCCCACCAACATTTTAAACAACCTGAACAATAATATCATCAATAACTTTCGTAACAATTGGCCAGAATATATTAGAGGAGAACGCTCCCTGGCAAATTTCAAAAGGAATATCGCTTTTCCTTTTGGACCGGTAGGTATTCATGGTTTATCTTATAAAGAAGAAAAAAAAGCATTTTGTTTTCGTTTGTTTTCCATTCCACTTAAAACATATTTAGGGAAGGATTATACTGATAAACGAAGCTTGCTGGAACAGGTAATAGCCGGAAAAATCAAGCTATGTACTTCTAAAATTCAACTGAAAAAACAAAAAATTTATTTGTTAGCGACCTTTGAATTTGAGAAAGAAAAGCATAGCCTGAAACCGGAAGTAATTGCAGAAGCTTCTTTATCTCTTGAATACCCTATAACAGTGAAATCCGGAAAAGCAACACTTAGTATCGGCAATAGGGAGGAATTCCTATATAGAAGGCTAGCCATACAGGCTGCTCAAAAAAGGGCACAAAGCGGGGCCACCTATTGCAGACCCGGAAAAGGCCGTAAACGCAAAACAAAAGCAGTGGATAAATTCTACGAACTGGAAAAAAACTATGTAAGTAACCGCTTGCATGTATACAGCCGGAAGCTAATTGATTTTTGCATTAAACAACAGGCAGGGACACTCATTTTGTTAAACCAGGAGGATAAAAAAGGAATCGCCAAAGAAGAAGACGGATTTCTTTTAAGGAATTGGAATTACTATGAACTGACGACCAAAATAAAATACAAGGCCAAGAAGGCCGGTATTGAACTTATAGTAGGTTAAATCGAATTAGGAGGGTGCTTGTACACCCATAAGGTGAGGTATTTAATGACACTCACTAAATGCACACAGCATATACAACCTTCCCTGAAAGATTAAAAGGAACTGGAATTATTATGAACTGGTGACCAAAAAATAAAATACAAGGCCGGTAAAGCCGGTATTGAATTTATAGTAGATTAAATTCAATGATGAGGGTGCTTGTACACCCACAAGGTGAGGTCCCTAATAGCACTTACTAAATGCACGCAGCATATACAACCCTCCCCTAAAGATTAAAGGAACTGCAATTATTATGAACTGATGACCAAAATCGAAGACAAGGCCGGTAAAGATAGTATTGAACTTATACTGGATTAATTTAATTATGAGGGTGCTTGTACACCCGCAAGGTGAGGTCCCTAATAGCACTCACTAAATGCACGCAGCATATACAACCTCCCCCTAAAGATTAAAGGAACTGCAATTATTATGAACTGATGACCAAAATAAAATATAAGTCCGAGAAAGCCGGTATTGAACTTATGGTAGATTAAATTCAATGATGAGGGTGCTTGTATACCCATAAGGTGAGGTATTTAATAACACTCACTAAATGCGTTTAGCATATACAACTTAATTCGATTAGCCTAGCTTGAAAGCCGAAAAGAACTGGAATTATCGTGAGAAGATGACTAAAATAAAATACAAGGCCGGTAAAGCCGGTATTGGACTTATAGTGGATTAAATTTTGAGGGTTCCTGTATACCGCTAAGATGGAGTTGAAATCATACTCATTATATGCTCTTGGCATACACAATATTGAAGGAGCAGGCACTGATTCTAATTTCCATTACATTTTTTAGATTTTTTTAGGCGTGCAGAAAAAAAATTATTGAAAACAATGGCCAAAAGCCTATCACTAGAAATTCTTGCGGATGACTTAATATTAAACTTGATATGCGGGAAAGTTCTTATAATCTAATTGAATTCCCTCATTTATAAAATTTTATTTACCTTTTATTCATCTCATTTTCAGTCTAAAAATCGGGATTAATTGATAAAATCAGGATAGTTTAGGCTAAAACTATTTTTAGTAATGTCCGCATGTCGCTAAAACTAAATTAATATGAAGAATTCTACATCCCATAAAAACGTTCCGGAAAAAGTGAGTAGTAAAAAATTAGAAGCCCAAATTCCTGATATTTTTCATCCCGGTGCTAAAGGTATTAGACCAGACAAAACATTTTTCTATTATTTCCAGGACATTCCTAAAAGTCTGAAGTTTGAAGACGTAAATCCAGATATTTTTCTTGAACTTTTCAAAAAGCAATATTCAGATAAAATTCTCAAGGATTTTTTTGAAAAGTCTATTTCAAGAAATGGAAAGGAAACGCTAAAATCCCAATATCTTATTCTTCGGGATAATGTAATAATTTATTTGGAATATGGAGATATTAACTTATTATACTCTGGGTCCGAAGAAGAACTAGTTATTGAATTAAAAAAAATAATTTTAAGTTGTTATAAGGAGAAAAAAAAGAAACCAGAAATTGCCGTTATTGTTTCAGAAGGTAGCGGATATCTTAGTACGAAAAATATAAAATTTAAAAAACCCATAATTAATTTTCAGGAAAATTATTGTGATGATTTTTTGGCTGTTCATCAGGAAGTGAAAAATCAACTTAAGAGGAAAAATGAAAGTGGACTTTTTCTATTCTACGGAAAACCAGGTACAGGAAAAAGTACGTATTTACGTTACCTGATAAAAACAATTAAGAAAAAGACAATATTTATATCACCAAAAATGGCTGGGAATCTTGATAATGTTGAAATAACAAGACTTTTACTGGATAATAAAAATTGTATAATAGTGATAGAGGACGCAGAGGGGTTGGTAGTCTCCAGAAATCATGAAAAGAATTCTAACCTTTCGATGATTTTAAATTTAACAGATGGAATCTTGGGTGAAAGCCTGGGGATCCAGATTATCGCAACATTCAATACAGAATTGAAAAATATAGATTCTGCATTAATCCGAAAAGGTCGGCTTAAACTTTCCTATGAATTTAAAGAGTTGCCGGAAGAAAAGACTTTCCGCCTTCTTCTTAACCAAGGTATAGAAGTAAATAATCCAGGTCCTATGACTTTGGCCGAAATCTTTAACTACACCCCGACTAACAATTCTTCAGAATCTCAGAAATCTATGGGTTTTATGAGAAATTAAGAGTTGATCTTTTTAAAAATTTCACGCACTGTAAAGTGCATAAACAATTTGCGGTAATAATGGTAACACCCGTTCAGACCATTCCCACTATATTTCGCAAAAGCTTCATTTCGGGAAAAGCGCTTCTCTTAAAGGTCTTGGACACCACCGAAGAAATTGCGACTTCCATTACTCTAACCCGATGAAAAATCGGATCGCTCCACTCCAGTTCGAAATTTTTCGATGAAGTCCGCTGGGCTTACCGGGAAGTCATTGTTCATCTTCCAAAGATTATAGTAGCCGTTACTGATAGCTACGTATACTCCATTCCCGAAACCCTCCATTTTTAACATCAAAAAACATTATATCGTGGACAGTGGCATATAGCGGTTCCGTCTTGGCCGGCTTTTTTTTCGCTTTACCAGGCCAAGATGTTGTAAAATAGAAAGCATTCAAAAGCCAATAAACTGCTAGAGAAAGTAAATTCGAAAGAAAAAGCTATCATCATTTCAAAACCTTAAAAATTTAGATCAAACTTGTGATTAAAAATAAAAGGGAATGTACTAGATATAATAAGCAAACTACCTAAGAGTAAGCTATGAACTATTTAAGAAATGGCAGTAAGAATCAGTGGATAACCTAAAAACTGGGTAGCTGAGAATTTTGAATTTTTTGGTTTAATGGTTTTATAAATTATATACAATTAACCGAATAAATAGGGGTTACTTGTATACCCATGAGAATTTTAATTAGCCTCATTGAATGTACTAGCATATAGAACTTATAGGCAACGCTTGTTTGGTTTTTTTTATTAAGGCAGAAGTTTATTCTGCCTTAATAACCTGAAAATTAGTAATAGGTGTAAAATGGGTCTTTTTAATCTAATTTTACTCATTAATAAATAGAATTGCATTTGCCACTTCCCGTTCTCCCTGGTGATCGAACAACTTATTATCACTGGGATAATTAACTATTCCGAATTCTTTTATCCAGAGGCTTGAAGACCCACCTCCATCAAGGTTCATTGCTTTGCTGCACCCCAGGGATTGCATAAGCTGGGCTAATTCCGTTATGGTCATACCCTGAGCCTGGGCATTCCTTCCGTCCACTACAACTGCTATTAGCTTATTGTCTTGAGTAAGGCCGATTGCAGTACGTGGGTGCCGATTGGTATTAAAGGGTTCAGCGACCTGGTTAAGCAATCGATCATTTGCTATTAACATGGGCCCCGAAACAAGTACGGAATGATAGTTTTTTAGTGGCTCCCATCCGTCTCCTGGCTTTTCTATCAAATCGACTTTGTTATCATTAAAAACAAATCCAGCATTTTCACGGTAGGTCTGAAATCCTTCTCTTGTGGAGTGGATAAGCTCATCATTCACTTTAAGAAAGACAGTTCCACCACCTTTTTCAGTATCAAAAAATGATCCATTGATAGCTGCCACAGCTTCCGACTCCTCAGCAGAATCGCTTGTTTTAAAGAAACCTTTTTTAACATAAGGAACTTGTATCCTTACATTTTTCAGGTCGACCTCAAGGATCGTGATACTCTGTGTAGAGTTGAAGAGAGAATCGAACTGTCCGTACTTCCACAGGATACCATCTGACACTTCCCTCACCTTTAATTCTTCCTTATCGATCATTTTAATCAGATCACTGCCATTAGTCTGTGCAGTAGATATGGAAGCATTAAGAAACAGTAGTATCAAAACTGGTATTCCGGAAAAGAATCTAATATAGGATTTCATATAATCTGTGATTTTAATGATTTTTAATTATAAGTCCACATTAATCTGGGTCTCTAAAGGCTTTTCCGGAGACACTAAGATATTCTCTACTACAAGGTCCATTGTGAGAGTATCTGGATATTCCCAGACAGGATGAAGCATTACAGAAGTGGTTTCATTTGCTTTAAGTTTCAACCTACCTAATGGAAGGTTCTCAACAATATAATCTGTTTCCAGTTTAATATCAAATGGCACATCCGAATTGTTAGTGAAATTTACTTTTAGCATTGGTGCTTTTCCGGAAGTTATTTTTTTTGTGGTTATCTCAAGTGAAGACCTGAAAAAAGGTTCTGCCTCACGCATCCTTCCCACCAGATAGTCTCCGAAATAAAGCATTGTGCGTTTATCCCGGATAGCCTCTTCAATAGCCGATTTTGATTTTTCAGTAGCAAAAATCAGGGTCATAGGCCGATGGTCACTATATGATCCTTCTATTTCATAATGTTCATCAGAATTAGCAAACATCGTGAGGTCATATTTCTCTGCCATACGATGCGCGATAATATTGTACTTTCCGGAGTTTACCACTTCCACCCCACCAAGAATTTTCCTGGCCAATAGTTCCTGATGAATATCCGTAAAGAGTTCTTTTTCTTTTTTATCCCACCATTTATAAGAGGGATGATTATAAAAAACGAAACCTCCCTGTTTCTCTACCTCCTCAAAAGGAGCCATGACATCTTTCCTTTTTATTTCATCATTCATAACAAAGGTGTGATGCGTATCTTTCATGTAAGGATAAGGAAGCTTATCCACATTTTCCAGAAAGAGAGCATTGTTGTGATACGGAGGTACTCGAGGAGAAATCTCCACTCCCTTGATTAAAATAACATCCGTTTTCTTTGCTCTTTCCTCAGCGATTCTGAACGCCTCTTCTCGGTGATACTTAAGTTCATTCGGAAACCCTTCGTAATCAATATGTTCCGTTATGGAAATTACATCAAGACCATCCCGCTGTGCCTCCCTGACTCTAAAAGTAGGCCAGACGTGACCATCAGAGAAAACAGTATGCATGTGAAAATCTCCTTTAAGTGTTATAAAACCGGGGATATCCGGTAGATTTACTAAAGTATTTCTTTCCTTATTTTCCTGTCCATATGAGGCAATGGAAACCCAGGTAAACAGTACCAAAAGGATGAAACATTTGGTTATTTTTTTCATTTTACTTCTAATGATTTTATTATTTATTTTCTAGCTTTAATATTTGTTGTAATTTTTTTTCTAAAATAATTGCCATTCTATGATTTCCCAGATCGGACAAATGAACCCCGTCGGTTGTAGCTTCATGATCTTCTCCGATTAGGTTATCTCCCTCCAGGTAAAACAATTTTTGCTCACCTCTATTTTTTAATTTCAAGAAGGCTTCTGAAAAAGCTTGAATTTGGGCGTGTACCCTCTTTCCTATCTTTTTATCCCAGTGTCCGGTTTCCCGAAAGATGCTTTCTATCATCAGGATGGGCACATCAGGTCTATATTCACGGAGTATGGTCACAAAGGGAATAGCACGTCGTTCAATTTGTTGTGGTGATATGTTTGGCACACAATCCAGAATAAAAACATCAGCAGCTATCTGTCCCAGGATATGAGCCATTTCAGCTTCCATTTTACCTGAGCCACTGAACCCTAAATTAAAGATCTCTACATCAAGTTTCCTCGAGATGATGGAAGTGAAAGTCATACCCGGTCTGGAAGCCGAAGCTCCCTGTGTAATACTGGAACCGTAAATAACCACCCTAGGTTGCTTTGTTCTTGGTACAGGTTTTATCGATGCTATGTTTTCTACCCCTATCTCTAATTCCTGAACCCCTGAATACAATGGAAAATAAAGTTTGTAAATTCTGTTTTTTCCATCCATATTTCTAATTAACTCCAGCTCATTCTCACTGGAAGAGGCGACCGCTGATGCCATATATTGCCAATTTCCAGCAGTTTGGCAATACAGATCAAATCCATTAACAGCCAGGGGAGTCATATTACCCAATACCCGGTATTTATCCAGTTTCCATTTTAAATAAATCTTCCTGGAGTTGGTTTGAAATTCCAAATTTAAACCTGAGGTGTTGCCAGCAAGCTCCTGCACTTTTACAGGAAGACGTTTAACGAATGTAGCATCTATACGGGCATAGGGCTCTGAGTTAATTTCTTTGGCCTTCCCCTTTAGCGTGAAATCCAATGCGCAGTAATAGCTGATATCTTTTTGTTGAGCTTCAATAGGCCAACAAAAAAAGTACAGCATCCATAGAATTAAAATCTTATTGTTTAATTTCATTAAACCATTCAAATTTAAAAAGGGAATATTCCTTGCGCCTTATGTTTTTGCCGACTAGTAAAAAGGTTGGTTTATTCAGCTGATTAATATTTACTCTCCCTACCAAATGCAGGGAGAATAAATAATGGCTGAGAATTCATAAGTTTTCGGCGCTAATTATTACCAGCCTGGATTTTGTTCTAGATTTTCATTCAATTGTAAATCTTCAATTGGTATGGGGTAGAAATAGTCTTTGGGCTCAACAAACTCTCCTCCATCACTGAAAGGATCGAGGTTTCCTGAGGTTCCATTGGTCAGTGGTTTTTGCATTACATTAATTAAAGAAGTCACACCACTTGGGGCACCTGAAGCATCTCCCTGGTGAAGGTAAACATCTGGTGTACCATCATTATTGAAATCATGAGCTCCCAGGCTTGAAAAATATATCCCCACCATTGGTTGTTCTACTTTTTTGCCTTCTTTCCATCGTAGAAGATCCTGCCATCTAAGGCCTTCGTTAAAAAGTTCTATTCTTCTTTCCCTCCTAATCTCCAGAATGACCCCTTTGTTTTCTCCTTGTTCGATATTAGAATAAAGGTTTTCTTGATATGGGTCTGGATTAGTGTTGGCTTCACTGAGCATTAGGTGTGGCATCGCTACACGATCTCTTAATAAATTAATACTAATATCAAGATCGCCCTGGGTTAAGGTTCCTAGTTCAGCTTTTGCCTCCGCAAAGATTAATAGGGCCTCCGCATATCGAAAAATAATCACATCAAAATAAGCAGCATTCCACTGGCTTCTAGGGGGTAGCGCTTTGATTATCCTATACCCGGTAGTCGAGGCATCCAAAGACACCGGTTCAGGTGAACTCTCTCCTATTACCGTAAAACCTGGGCCTGCAGTGGTCTGTGTCAGTCTGGGGTCACGGTCCTGCATTTCCTCATAATATTCCATAGTTTGGAAATCTTCTTTTGAGGTAAACCTACTGCCATCGGTCATAAGGTAACTATTCACTGCATCTTTGGTCATTCCCCAACCTCCCATTGTAGGTGCAGTCATGAGATATCCGAGATTATGCTGTTCGAGTTCCTGGTCAAAATCACGAGCGAGTATGGTCTCTGTCACATCCTGGTCATCTCGAGCAAACAAGCCTCGATACGCCTCTTCTGGGCCGCCTGCAGAATATATACCATAGGCTCCGGAATTAATAAGCTCTTGAGATGCCGAAACCGCCTCATTTAAAAACTTGTCCGAACCGTCAATATTATGGTATTTCCTGAAGGTGCCTTCAAAAAGAGCTATCCTCGCTTTTAAAATGAGAGCAGTATACCTGGTAATTCGATTTAACTGCACCTGTTCTGGAATATTTTCAATGGCATAATCAATATCAGCCAAAACTGAATCCATAACTATTTGCCTGGATTCCCTTGGTTTATAAAGTTCAGGGTCTCCTGCTTCCATTACCTGCCCATACCAGGGAACATCTCCAAAGTTTACCACTTTATCAAAATAAAAATATGCCCTGAAGAATTTAGCTACACCACTATAATGCTGCTTGGCCATGTCATCTTCCACCTTGTTGTAATTCTCAAGAAAAAAATTAATGTCGCGCAAACGTGTCCAATTCCATCCACCGCTGCCTCTTTCGGTTGGGACAATTCTCCCACCACGTATCCTAGCCGCAGGGGTTAACTGCATCATATTATCTGACGATCCATCATCTGTATATGTTCCTGTAGTAGGCAGCATAGTGTAGAAATCGTTAGTCGCCACCTCTAGGTCCTTGCCTGTGTTGAAAAAATATTCAGCTGCCACCTGATCTTCTGGAGGATTTACTAAAAAATCATCATCACAGCTTTGCATCAAAAGGCAAATAACAAGGAAACTCATTAAAAGTATTCTTTTCATTTTTTGTCGTTTTATTTAAATTTTACAATGAAATATTGATACCTAGTGAATAGGTTTTACCCATAGGATAGGATCTTAAATCTGCTCTTCCTACGGCACTACCAGGGTTGGAATAATTAATCGCTGACCCAGCCATCTCCGGATCAATGTATTTAGATAGGTCTCCAAAACGCCAGGTAAATAAGTTCTCTCCACTGAAATAGATCCTAAATTGTTTTACCTCAAACTTTTCAGTAAAATCTTTTGGAAGTCTGTAACCAAGGGTTAGGTTCTTAATCCTTAGGAAGCCTACATTTTTCAAGTAGTGATCATTCATCTCGTATAGGGACCTGCCTGATCCCAGTGAGGCATATCCTCGTTCTATCTGCGGATACTCTCCTCCATTTTCTGGGGTCCAGGCGTTTGAAACCAGATCTTTCCTTAACAAAGTAAGGTAAGGTCGCTGGTAAGTTCCCCAGTAGATGTCGCCTGTAGGATACCAGTTTTGCTTTCCTACACCCGCTCCTGCTACCGAGAGGTCAAAATTTTTCCAGTTTGCATTGATATTAAAACCAAAAGGAAATTTAGGCATGGCATTCCCGATTGGCTGAAGATCACCATGATCTTCAAGGGTGTAGTTTCCTCTATCTATCCTCCCATCACCGTCTACATCCAGATATTTGATATCTCCTGCTCTAAGATGACTCCACTCGTTATTTTGGGCAATGTTGAGTATAAAATTATAGACATTTCCCAGGCTATTTGATGGGTTTTCGAAACTATCCTGATAAGCCAGGGCTTCTTCATCGCTCTGAAATTGACCATCAGTGGGATACCCCCAGATTTGACCTAATTCCTGTCCTTCCCAGTAAGTACTCATAAGTCCTTCTGGATTACTATACTTAGTGATGATCCCCTTAAAATTACTTATACTGGCTGATGTACTGATTTGAAAGGGAGAACCTCCAACTTCAAAAGAATCCTGGTAGCCAATTCCCAGCTCAAAACCTCTGGTCCTAAGGGAGGCAAGGTTTTCTCTCGGTTCCGCGGCACCAAATACTGCTGGAAGTGGCATTCCAGGAAGGTACATATCCTCCGTATTTTTTTCATACCAGTCAAAAGTTGTTGTCAGTTTGTTTTCAAGAATACCAAGGTCAAACCCAAAATCAAGTGTGGAAGTAGTCTCCCAGCTAACCACTCTTGGAAGTGATCCCGGAGCACTGGCATAATTCAGACGTTCTCCGTTGTCCAGCCAGGAAGATACTCCAACATTCATCAATTGCAGGAAGGTGTTTACTCCTACATTTTGATTTCCAAGTTGACCATAGGAGGCACGCAGTTTTAAGGAGCTAATAGAATTTTCCAATGGTCTCCAAAAATCCTCACGATCGACTTGCCAGCCAGCTGACACAGAAGGGAAAAAACCGTATTGACTATCCTGCGGAAAACGTGAAGATCCGTCATATCGTGCATTTACTTCTAGGTGGTATTTGCCCCTATAATCATAATTGAATCGTCCAAAATAACCTCTAATGGACCAGTTAAGGGCCGATCCATCTGCGGCCATTATTTCGGTACCCAATGCCAGGTTGTCTAATTCCCTAACCAGAAGGCCTCCCTGCTGGGCTGCTATACGATCCCGGTCGAATTCTTCTTGATTAAACCCGACCATTAACTTGAAATTATGCTTGTTCAGCAGATTATAATCATAGGAACCATAAAGGTTTAATACATTGTAGCGATCTTTCCAACGGTACTCGGTAAGCCTGTTTAGTCCTGCCGTGGTCATTTCTAACCTATCACTACTTAGATATTCGAATTCGTTATATCTATAGCTATTGGATGTATTGGTAAAACGATTGCTATAATTGAGATTTACCTCCAAGCCTTTAAGGGGGGTTAATTTTGCCCGAAATATATTGGTAAACTCCTCCGTATCAAATCGCTGCCAGTTGTTTCCGGCTTCCATCGCCGGGCCTCCTCCCTGGCCTCCGTTTCCGCTCCTTCCTACATCCGTAGGCACGCCATCGACAAAATTCGGATAAAAAGCCATCAAGTCATACCAGGTAGTCGTACTGAATATTCCGCCGTAGCCATTACGATATCCTCCAAACTCTTTATTTTGTTCATGGCTAAATAAAATATTATTTGAGAGCTCCAACCAGGATGTGGGATTATAAGTGACACTGGATTTGAGATTATACCTTTCCATCTCAGAATCCTGGATGTTATTAATGGTCTCTCTTTCATAGACCCTTCCGGATAGAAACCCCTGGATTTTTTCGCTCCCACCTGAAATAGATATATTATGCATAGTGGAAGGCTGCCATTCCTTAAATATATAGTCGTACCAATCAGTCTTGTAAAAGAATTTATTGGAGCCGTCTTCCTGAAGTTCAAGAAATGGTGCTAGCTCACCACTTGCAACACTTTGAATGGTCTGCCAGTCCTCTTCGTCATAACCGGTAAAGTTCGTCCCGTTATACCCGAAAATTGCTGCATCTACTGTTTTTCCGTAAACATATGGATCTGAGATATAATCGGTACGGACGGTCGGGGTAGTATAGTTAAAATTATTGGTATAATTAACTGTCAAGTCACCAACGGTCCCGGACTTTGTGGTCACTATGATCACTCCAAAAGCACCTCTGGCACCATATATGGCTGCCGAAGCCGCATCTTTCAATACGGATATGCTCTCGATATCCTGGGGATTGATCCTTGTTAGATTTCCCTCAATACCATCGATAAGAACCAGAGGTCCACCCCCATTTATGGAATTAAAGCCCCTCACGTTTATATCCGGTGCTGCAGTAGGATCCCCTGAGTTCATTTGAACATTGAGCCCGGGTAATAAACCTTGCAACGAGGATGTTATATCAGCCGCCGGACGCAGGGCGATATCCGCTGCATCAATATGGCCAACGGCCCCCATCAAATTCCCTTTTCTTTTATTACCGTATCCAACCACTACAACTTCATTTAATTGAGAGGCATCTGTCTCCAACTGAATTTCAAGCTCATAATCGTTGGTTACAACTATTTCATAAGGACGAAAACCTACATAAGAAACCTTTAATGTATCTCCCTGTTCGGCTCGAATAGAGAATTCTCCATCAAAATCTGTGATAACCCCCACGTTTGTACCCAATATATTGACCGAGGCCCCGGGCAGGGGAATTCCTTTTTCATCGATTACCTCACCGGTAATAGGTTGTTGATACATTGCTTTTGACAAGTCAGGCTTTGTAATTTTTACTGATATAACTTTATTTACAAGCTGATAATCAATGGGATTTATTTTTGATATTTTTTCCAGAACATCCTTTACACTGATATTGTTTTGATTTATGTTATACTTTATTGTTTGCTGAGAAATTTCTTCCGGAAAACTAAAAGTATAATTAGTCTGGTTCTCAATTTTCTGGAAAACTGCGGTAATAGATTCATTATTGATTTGAATATTTACATAAGTCTGATCTAAATCCTGGACCTCACTTCCCATCATGGTTTTAGTACCAAAAAGTATAGTAAAGAACACGAAAAGATTTAAACCCTTTTTAAACATCTTATTATTCATTAGATTTGATTATTAATTTTGTTATTTTTTAATAAGCCCTGAATCGGTAGCCGCCGAAGAGGGGTTTTTTTGGTTTTGGAGTTGTCGATTTACATAGGCATGGCATTTATTTATTTTTGAATAATTCGATGGTATCTCTATTTATCTTTCGATTTTCAATACCGAAAATGAATTCTAAACTTTCAAGTACATCCCAAATGCTTTCTCCTGAAAAATTTCCTGATAAGGGTGGTAGCCCCGCCCGGGATTCATCGATTAGCACTTTTATATCATATCTTCGGTTTAGTATTCTAGCCAACTCTGCAGGAGTAGACTCCTCAAAGTGTACCTTTTTTTGAAGCCATGAAGTGACCATTTCGGAATTCACCTGGTCCAATAGTATTTTATTATTAACTAGACGTATGCGCTGATTTTTGGTAATTATCTGGGACTGATTAATTTTATCGGATACACGAACTTTTCCGGACAATACCACTACTTCTGAAGTTTCCTCAGGATAGTTTCGTACCGTAAATCGAGTACCAAGCACCTGAGTAACAAAATTTCCGGATGAAATAACAAATGGTCTATTTTTTTCGTGTGTTACTGAAAAGTAGGCTTCACCTTCCAACTTAATTGCCCTTTCTTCCTGACTGAATTTTTTTGGAAAAATAATTCTGCTGTCGGCATTCAAAATAACTTGTGAAGAATCGCTTAGAATTATGCTTTTTTGCTCTCCCTTTCGTGTAATTATCTCTGAATATTCCGTAAGTTCTGGCGAGGGGAAATTTGAAATATATGCATAGCTTCCTAGCATTAACAATAAAGCGGCTGCGACGGCTATAGCCTGATAAATTTGCCTGGTCCTTTGAGTTCCCTTTTTCTTTATATTTTTTAGAATACGATACTTTAATTGATGCTCGTACTCCCTTTCGGAAGGTGATCCCCCAGTCTCTTGTAGCGAGGTTAGGAATAATTCGACAGCACGTTTTTCCCGGCTGGTTGCATTTCCTTTTTCATATTTCTCTAAAAGCTTTTTGAACAGCCTTTCCTTCATAATAGTAGTGGATTTAAGGTCCTTCTACTATATAAGTACCGCCAAATGAAATATCCACTACTACAAATTGGAGAGATGATGTTTTGTTAACAGGAGCTACATTTAATTAACATTCAATAAGAGAGGCCATTCCAGAGACTATTAGACTAATAGTAACAATGTCATCATAAATGGAGGCTTGCTTAAGTAAGCTGAGAGCTTTGCTGATATGGTTTTCTACAGTGTTTACCGAAATTCCAAGGCGCGAGGAAATGTCTATATATGAAAGGTTCTCCTTATATCTGAGCCAAAACACCGCATAGCATTTGGGTGGAAGTAGCTTTTGGGCATTCGATTCTACCTGGGCTAATAAAACAGATCTGACTTCATCCTCGCAAATACTTTCTTCCATACTGCTCAATGCATATTCTACCTTCTCTAATTGGACATGGTCAAAAGTAACTTTCTTGAGTCTTTTTATACATTGGAACTTGCAGGCCCGAAGTAAATAATGTTTATAATTCTCAATTTCCAAAGTTGCAAAGCGTTTCCAAAGATCCAGGAAAATTTCCTGGGTAACATCCTCAGCTGCTTCTTTATCTCTTAGAAGGTTATTGGAGTATGTGTAAATCTCAAACCAATGTTCATTATAAATTTGGTCAAATTTCTTTTCATTTACCATATTAAAAACAAGAGCTTATTTAATTACTTTTGGAAAGAACATATTTAAGGCTTATCCTTTAATATTGCGTAAGGCCTGTGTTAACAAAAAATAAACTTTAGAGAAGGAACGGGGTTAGTGCTCCGTAAAAGATCTCGCTAGATTTTTTAACTTTCTTTCATATCCGGAATCAAGCAAATACCAGCTATACAAAAACCCATTCAGCCCATTCCCTCTGCATTTCGCAAAAGCTCCATTTCGGGAAAAGCGCTTCTCTTAAGGGGCTTGGACACCATCGAAGAAATTGCGACTTCCATTACACTAAGCCGATGAAAAATCGGGTCGCTCCACTCCAGTTCGAAATTTTTCGATGAAGTCCGCTGACCGGAAAGTCATTGTTCATCTTCCAAAGATTATAGTGGCCGTTACTGATACTTCCATAAACTTCATTCCCACAACCCTCCCTTTTTAAAACTTTAAAAAACATTCTTATCATAACTGTGGTATAAAGCCGTTCCGAATTTCCCTACTCTTCTTATACACTTTCATAAGACAAAAATATTGTAAGCAAAAGCATCAAGAAAGGCTAATGTGACTGCTCTAAGGGAGTAAATCCACAAGAAAGAGGTAGACTCAGCTCAAAACCTTAAATAGGTTAGATCGAGCTTGGAGTTAATATTTAAAAAAAGGAAAATGTTCTGGATATAATAAGTAGATCATTTAAAAATTAATTCAATGAGTGGGGTAAGTTTTCTAAAATTGGATATGATTTTTTTAAAATTAAAAGTGGAAATTTTAAATGGCTTTTAGCCTCCGTAATTAAAAATCTGCCGTCTCAAAAATCCTGATTTGAAATATTTGGAGGTTTTTATATCAATTTAGACCAACCGGCACCAAATCAAATGAAAATTTCATTTTTAATGAAGCTGTAGAAATAGTATTTTAAAGTGTTGATTTTCTGATAAATATCATTAAAGGAATTCTACGGTTTTGAGGTTCGCTGAATTTTTAAATGTGCACAAAAAGGAAGTGGATTATATAATTCCAGCAGTTGGTGTAAATCAAATTGTATGAAAATTTTGTCCCGCCTGCGGGACGAAATCGAATAGCAAGAGGGTAACACGTTGCACGGTGTTATTCGATTTCTTTTTTTGTAAACCCTGTGTTTATAGGGCTTTCTAAAATTGAAGCTTTAAAAAATATCCACCCTACTGGATATACCCCGCTGGAAAGGCCCGTAAAATAAAGATGGCGGTAGCCAGTAAATAGTAAAATAGTATCCATTATGGCGAAATCAAGACTACAATTAAAAGCAAGTACTGCAAAGCGGTTCCGGGAGTTTTCTAAGAAAAACAATAGCAACCAGTCTGAAACTTTAGACCTGATCCTGGACTTTTTTGAGCATAATAATCTCTCTCCTTTTGAAACTTTAGTGCCTTCAAAAGTGAGCCTGGAACAACTGATTAAAAAAAGGATCGATGCCGTTATCGCCATCCTTAAAAATATTGAGAAGACCCAGACCAAACCAAGTTTATTAATGCTAGAGTTACTTATGGAAGGGCGCTCAGTCCCAAAGCTTGAAGTTGCCAAAAAAGAAAAGATATCCGCTTCTAATGAAAAAAGCCCGGCACAATTGAAATTAGAAATCTCCAGGCTCCAGGAGGTATTGAAAACTAACAAAAGGGATCTGCTGTACTTAATACAGCACGTAGAGATTAAAAGCAATGCCTTTGGTCCGGATTATTTAAAACTCAATATCCCCCGTTCAGAATTTGAACATTATAAAATAGCTATTAAACAAAAGAACTAAATGTATATCAGCATCTCTCCTCAGAAAACTGGTGCCGCTTTTTCAAAAAGTGCAGGAGATTTTGTGAGCTACCTGGAAAAAGAAAACGCGGGAAAAAGCCTGTTGAAAAAGGAATATTTCTTTAATCAGTATGAAGATAATATACAGCCGTACGAAGTAATTAAAGGGATCGATGGGAATACCGCGAAATTAAAAAACAAAGAACCCAAATATTATTCCATCACCATGAGCCCCAGCCAGTACGAATTAAAACATATTCGTAATAATCCTGAAAAGCTAAAAGCTTTTGTCCGTGACGCAATGAAGGAATATGCCGGATCCTTCAACCGGGAGATCAATGGAAAACCGATTAATGTTGATGATATTAAATATTACGCCAAAATCGAATATGAGCGATCTTATAAAAGTAACGATGTAGCTATTCGGGAAAATAAAGCCTACAGCAAGCAGATCGCCCATCTTAAAAATGAACTTCGCAAAGTGGAACGTGGAGAAATTTCGGGAAACCCACGGAAACTTGAAAGTGAAATTCAAAAACTGGCTAGGGATGCTCCTTATAAAATCCGGGGAAAGGTGATAGAACCGGGAATGAAAAAAGAAGGGCTGCAAAGCCATATCCATATTATTGTAAGCCGAAAAGATGCTTCAAATACCTACAGCCTTTCCCCAGGCAGTAAATACAAAGCTTCTGAAGTGGAGATGCATGGTAAAATGGTCAAGCGGGGTTTTGAGCGGGATCGCTTTTTTCAGAATTCCGAAAAAGCTTTTGATAAGATGTTCCAGTACAACCGGAATTATGTGGAAAGCTATGCAGCCAAAAAGATGCTGAGTAAGGATCCTAAACAATATTTTTTAGGCTTAAGGAACCTGGGGTTCAATGAGAAAAAGATCGCTTTTAAAATGATCCGACAAGCAGGGTTACAATTACCCGTATTAAACCTGCCTACTAGTAAAGTTGGGTTCGCCTATAAACAACTAAAAAGGATCATCGAAACCGGAATTAAATCAAGTTCTATCGGTTATTAAATTCATCTGTTATGCTATCAAATATCTTTTTTTCCGAGCAAGATCTGGAATTGAATTTTCCCAAAGGATATGAAGAAACGAAAGCAATATACAAACCTGAAAACCTACTGATATGAGCGAAGTCAATTACATTAGCCACTTAAACGGAGTATTACGGAAATTCGCTGATGACGACAAGATCTCGTCCTCACACCGCAGTTTATACTTGGCATTTTTTGAATTATGGAACCAAAAGCGTTTTCCGAAAACAATTATACTTAACAGTAAACAGGTGATGGCACTAGCCAAAATACGTTCCAGAACGACCGACCACAAATTACTTCGGGAGCTAACAAACTGGGGATATCTTAAATACCATCCCTCCAGTAGTCCCCTAATGGGATCACTCATGGAGATGTCCAGATTTGATACACACCCTGATCAAAAAATGAACAGGACTTGTCCAGTTTCTGAACAGGTACCTGTCCAAAAATTGGTATCTTATAATAAACATAAGAGTAAACATATAATAAACTCTTTTAAAACCACTTGTCCAGAAAATGAACAAGAGGTTATTGAGTTTTTCAGAGAAGAAAAAAGAAGTATTCTGGAGGCTAAAAAATTCTATAATTTTTATGAATCCATAGGCTGGAAATTAAATGGTAAAAATCCAATTACAAAGTGGCAAGCCTGTGCCCAAAGTTGGATGCTAAAGGCTGACGAAATAAAAAAAGATCTAAAGTCTAATTCACCGTCCCATAACCGGGGCTACTTGCATACTAGTAGGAATAAAAACTATGGGGAGCCGTTATAGATTAGATGATCAAATTCAAAATTTCATTTAATTTGAAAGCTGTATGCTGTAATGTTTACCCTCTTTTTTATTTCACTAAACGGAAATCTATTGGAGCATACAGAATCGAATAGTAAAAAGAAAACCAATAAATTTTAAGATTTTTTATACACACTTTTAGTTGACAAATAGATACATTTGCAAATATTTGTAAACCCAACCTTATGCAAGCTATTTTTTCTAAACGTCTTAAAAGTGCCAGAATTCTTGCCGGAATGTCTCAAGACGATCTCGTGAAAAAAATAGATAAACTGGTTTCTAAAAATGCTATTTCCAAATATGAAAAAGGGCAAATGCTACCAGATTCCAATGTGTTGATCCAACTGGCAAAAGCTCTCAATGTAAAGCCCGATTATTTTTTTAGAAGTTATAATGTGGAAATCGAAAAAATTGAATTTCGGAAAAAGAAAAAATTGGGCACCAAAAAATTAAATGCCATTCAGGAGCAAGTGAAAGATATGGTAGAACGCTATCTGGAACTGGAACAATTCCTTGAGATTAAATCTGAATTTAAAAATCCTGTCAGCGATAAAATTATCAATGATGGCGATGATGTCGAAAATGCGGTAAACACTCTGTTAACTGAATGGAAATTGGGCTTTAATGCCTTGCCAAACGTGGTGGAGTTTTTAGAAGAAAAAGAAATAAAAGTAGTAGAGATAGAGGCGCCCCCCGCTTTTGACGGGTTCTCCGGCTGGGCCGATAAAGTATACCCGGTGGTAGTGTTGAATAAAAACTATTCCATAGAACGTAAACGCCTCACTGCTTTACACGAATTAGGGCACTTACTTTTAAACTTCAATACCAATTTGGAGCATAAGGATATTGAAAAACTATGTTTCAGGTTTGCTGGTGCAATGCTAATTCCGAAAGAAACCTTTTTTAAAGAACTTGGAGGAAAACGAACTTCCATTAGTCTTAACGAGCTTATAAATACCAAAGAAGAATACGGTATGTCTGTACAGGCAATTATGCGAAGGGCTAAGGATTTAGAGGTTATTACCGATTATTATTACCGGGGCTTTTGTATAAAAATGGTGAAAAATAAAGAAGAGGAAGGCCTGGGAAAATATGTGGGAATTGAAAAATCCAATCGATTTAATCAACTTTTATATCGTGCAGCTTCCGAAGATATTATTTCCTTAAGTAAAGCTGCGAATTTGGCTAATTTAAAATTGGCAGCATTTAGAAAAGAGTTTATCGCTTTATGAGAATTATTGTCAATGATGCTAATATTCTCATAGACCTGGTTGAACTTGACCTGCTCCCCCATTTTTTCGACCTTGAGTTTGAATTTCATACCACGGCTCTGGTATTAGACGAATTATTTGAGGAGCAACAGGAAGCTTTAAGGCCTTATATAGACCAAAACCTGTTAATTGTATCTCTTATTTCTGGAGAAGAATTAATCGAAATTGCTAAGCTACAATTATCCAAACCCAAACTTTCTGAACAAGACTGCTCAGCTTTTTTCCAGGCCAAAACCAAAGGAGGTACTTTAATTACAAGCGATAAAAATCTACGGAAATACGCTACAGAGGAAACGGTAGAAGTACACGGGCACCTATGGATTTTTGATGAAATGGTAGAAGCCGCTACTATCTCACCTCATAGAGCTTCTGAAAAGCTTAACGAACTATGCAAAAAGGTCAATCCTAGACTTAACTTACCCTCAAATGAATGTAAAAAGCGACATTCTTCCTGGAGCAAGCTTTAAGCTTTCTATTTCTTCACTTTCCTTTACCTATTACCCAAATTTTTCTAAATTGTACCACTATTAACAAGCCCTACCTTGTTGGCATTGCATTACCCAATTTTTAGTGAAGATTGTAATGCTTTTTAATTTTAAAAGACTCCAATATTATAATGTACAAAAAAGAACTGCCGGATAAAGTTGCCAGTCTACTCTGCCTTTCGGCTATCAGAAAAAACGCAATACTAAAATTAGGGCTTTCAATTAATAACATACCTTACGGAATACCTCTCAATAATAGCTTTTTAAGCTTTCCTTCTGGAGTGGAAATTTTAATTCCAATGCTTTGCTATGTGTTATTTAAAACTGATACATTAAACTATAAAGCCATTATTGACTCATAAGCTTATTCAAAAAATAATAAATAAACAATTAAAAAATAAATGACAAGTACAGCACAAAGAGCCGAATTACAGAGCCAAATTTGGAGAATTGCCAATGATGTTCGGGGTTCGGTAGATGGATGGGATTTTAAACATTTTGTTTTAGGAACCCTTTTCTATCGATTCATCAGTGAAAACTTCATTATTTACATTGAAGGTGGCGATGAGAGCATAGATTATGCAAACCTATCTGATGAAGTAATTACAGCAGAAATAAAAGAAGATGCGGTAAAAACAAAAGGCTATTTTATTTACCCAAGCCAGCTTTTTGTAAATGTGGTTAAAGATGCTAATAGCAATGAAAACTTAAATACAGATTTAGCCGCTATTTTCTCTGCTATTGAAAGTTCTGCCAACGGTTATCCTTCCGAAGAAGATATCAAAGGCCTGTTTGCAGATTTTGACACTACAAGTAGCCGACTTGGTAGTACGGTTGAAAGTAAAAACAGCCGACTAGCTAAAGTCTTAAAAGGAGTGGCCGGTTTAAAATTTGGAAGTTTTGAAGATAATAAAATTGACCTGTTTGGTGATGCTTATGAGTTTCTAATTTCCAACTATGCAGCCAATGCGGGTAAATCTGGAGGTGAGTTTTTCACTCCCCAAAATGTATCTAATCTGATTGCGCAATTGGCATTGCACAAACAAGAAACGGTTAATAAAATTTACGATCCAGCGGTGGGTTCCGGTTCTTTGCTTCTACAGGCCAGGCCACATTTTAAAAAGCACATTATTCAAGAAGGTTTTTATGGCCAGGAAATCAATTACACCACCTACAACCTGGCACGTATGAATATGTTTTTACACAACATCAACTACGATAAATTTCATTTAGTACACGGTGATACCTTAATACATCCGGAGTTGGGAGATGAAAAACCTTTTGACGCCATTGTATCAAATCCCCCATACTCAGTTAAATGGGTTGGAGACAACGACCCTACTTTAATTAATGACGATCGTTTTGCCCCTGCAGGTGTACTTGCTCCTAAATCTAAGGCAGATTTTGCTTTCGTAATGCACGCCTTAAGTTATTTGTCGAGTAAAGGTAGAGCGGCTTTAGTTTGCTTTCCAGGTATTTTTTACCGTGGCGGTGCGGAGCAAAAAATAAGAAAGTACCTGGTGGATAACAACTTTGTAGAAACGGTGATCTCTTTAGCACCTAACTTGTTTTTTGGGACTTCTATAGCGGTAAACATTTTAGTGCTTTCAAAGAGCAAAACTGATACTAAAACGCAATTTATAGATGTAAGCGGGGAAGATTTTTTTAAAAAGGAAACCAATAACAATGTGTTGCTAGATTCGCATATCGACGAGATTATCAAAATGTTCGATAATAAAGAAGAAGTTCTCCACGTAGCCACGACTATCGATAATAATAGAATTTCAGAAAATGACTATAACCTATCGGTAAGTTCTTATGTAGAACCTAAAGACACACGAGAGGAAATAGATATAAAGGT
Organism: Salegentibacter agarivorans; assembly: GCF_900113135.1. Taxonomy (GTDB): domain Bacteria; phylum Bacteroidota; class Bacteroidia; order Flavobacteriales; family Flavobacteriaceae; genus Salegentibacter; species Salegentibacter agarivorans. Next base: position 38,668 of record NZ_FOOH01000022.1, read on the forward strand.
TCTGAATAAAGAAGTTGCTCAAACCGTAAAAAAAATAGATAACCTTCGTACTGAGATTGATACCATTGTAAAAGAGATTGAAGGATGAATTATTTAGAAAAATTATTAGAAGGGGTTGAAGTTGAGTGGAAAGAAATTAATAATATTTCTGAAATATACGGAGGTCTGAAAGGAAAAAGTAAAGAAGATTTCACAGATGGCAATGCTAAATATGTGTCATATAAGAATATTTTCTATAACATCGAAGTTGATTTTGAAAGACTTGAAACTGTAAAGGTTGCGTCAGATGAAAACCAATATGAAGTAAAATATGGAGATGTAATTTTTACTGGTTCATCAGAAACAGCTAATGAAGCAGGAATGTCTTCTGCTGTTACTAATAAATCGGACATTAAGGTATATCTAAATAGTTTTTCTTTTGGACTAAGGTTTAATTCAGATATTGAACTTTTACCTGAATTTTCAAAATATTTATTTAGAAGTCATTTTATGCGTAAGGCAATAGCGAAAACAGCAAATGGCGTTACTCGTTTTAATATTTCAAAAAAAAGATTTAAAAAACTTCAAATTCCAATCCCTACCCTAGAAATTCAACAAAAATTAGTTGATATTCTCGATTCGTTTACAAAACATACGACAGAGCTTAGAACAGAGCTTAGAACAGAGCTTACCGGACGTAAACAGCAGTTCACCTATTATCGAGAACAGTTATTAAGTTTTGATAAAGAAGAAGTCCTACATTTACCATTGGGTGATGAAAATATTGGTGAATTTATTCGCGGTAAACGATTTGTAAAAACTGATATTCTTGAAGAAGGAGTTCCTGCAATTCATTACGGTGAGATGTATACCCACTATGGTACTTGGGCAAATCAAACAAAATCTTATGTCAGTAGAGAATTAGTAGATCGGAAAAAGTTAAGGCTTGCTGAAAAAGGAAATGTTATTATAGTCGCAGCTGGTGAAACTATTGAAGATATAGGTCAAGGAACAGCTTGGTTAGGTGATGAAGGAGTAGTCATCCACGATGCTTGCTTTTATTACAAAAGTGATTTAAATCCTAAATATGTAGCTTATTTCACGCGTACAAGACAATTTCACGATCAAATTAAGAAACATATCCGAACAGGTAAAATTTCTGCAATCAATGCAAAAGGGTTGGGCCAAGCAATAATACCTATACCTTCACCCGAAGAACAAGAACGCATAGTTTCCATCCTAGATAAATTTGATAAGCTTACTATTTCGATTAGTGATGGTTTACCAAAAGAAATAGAATTAAGGCATAAACAGTACGAGTATTACCGCACCTTGTTATTAGACTTTCCTAAAGCAAATGTAGATATATAATATGAGCCAATCCTTAGAGCAAATAGCCCAAAAACTTAAAGACAGTCCAAAGAAGGTCCAGTTAATTTATGCCTTTAATGGAATAGGTAAAACAAGGTTGTCCCGTAAATTTAGATTATTAGTAGACCCAAAGGAAACAGCAGAGGAGGAAGAAGAACAAGAAGATACCCGTATTAAAGTAATGTATTATAATGCATTTACAGAAGATCTTTTCTATTGGGATAATGATTTAGATGCAGACACAAATAGAAGGCTAATTATACGGCCTAATAATTTTACAAATTTAGTTTTGCAGTTCCTCAAGGATCAAGATTTAGATGGTAATATAGCGTCTAATCTCCAGCATTATACAAATAAATACCTTACACCATATTTCAACGATAATTATTCAGAAGTTTCTTTCTCAATTGAACGAGGGGGTGATGATACCTTGAATAACATTAAAATATCTAAAGGGGAGGAAAGTAACTTTATATGGTGTGTTTTCTTTAGTCTTTTAGAACAAATTGTTGATATATTAAATATTGCAGAAATTGAAGATCGCTCCACAAGCCAGTTCAACAATTTAGAATATATTTTTATAGATGACCCAATTAGTTCATTAGATGAAAATCATTTAATTGAGCTTGCTGTAAACTTAGCTGAATTAATTAAAAAATCTAACGGATTAAAATTTATAGTTTCAACACATAATCCTCTTTTCTATAATGTATTGTATAATGAGCTTGGTTTAAAGAAGAAGAAAGGAGCTTTTATGTTAAGTAAAAACGAAGATGGCACTATTAATTTAGATGATAAATATGGAGATTCCAACAAAAGCTTTTCCTACCATCTTTATTTAAAGGAGACAATTGAAGAAGCAATTCAATCAAACACTATTGAGAAGTATCATTTTATGTTGCTTCGTAATTTATATGAAAAAACAGCTAATTTTTTAGGTTATCCGGAATGGAAAAGGTTGTTACCAGAGGACAGACAATTATATTATAATAGAATAATTCAGTTTACAAGTCACTCTACCTTATCTAATGAAACTGTACCTGAGCCAACTAATCCTGAGAAAAACACTGTAAAGTTATTACTTGAACATTTGGTTGATAGTAAATATTGGAAAGAAGAAGTAGAACCGTCAGCAATGGAAACAGAAAATGTCACAGTATAAACCCATAGCAGAATCAAAAAACTTTATTGTTTTAGATAAGTATAAAAAGTTTTCAGAACTTAATGAACCGCAGGTTAGCTATCAAACAGAGGCAGATTTAGAAAAAGAACTTATCGAGGACCTAAAAAATCAAGGTTACGAGGTACTTCCGCAGCTTAATCAGGAACGTATGCTGGCAAATGTTCGGGTTCAATTGCAAAACCTGAACAATATGCAATTTACGAATAATGAATGGCAGCGTTTTTTAGTAGAATACTTAGATAAACCCAGCGATAATAGTATTGATAAAACAAGAAAGGTACACGACGACTATATCTTCGATTTTGTATTTGACGATGGGCATATTCAAAATATTTACCTGGTAGATAAACAGAATATGACGCGTAATAAGGTTCAAGTGGTTTCTCAATTTGAGCAAAAAGGAACACACGCCAATCGTTATGATGTCACGATTTTAGTCAATGGTTTACCCTTTGTACAAATTGAACTTAAAAAAAGGGGTATTGCCATTCGTGAAGCCTTTAACCAGGTACACCGTTATACCAAAGAAAGTTTTAATACTACAAATTCACTGTTTAAATACTTACAGCTTTTTGTAATTTCAAACGGTACAGATACCCGATACTTTGCAAATACCGTAGAGCGAAATAAAAACAGTTTCGACTTTACAATGAATTGGGCAAAATCTGACAATTCACTCATCAAGGATTTAAAAGATTTTACAGCTACTTTTTTTGAGAAAAATACCTTACTCAATATTTTGCTTAATTATTCGGTGTTCGATATAAGTAATACTTTACTTATAATGCGTCCTTATCAAATTGCTGCAACTGAAAGAATTTTATGGAAAATCAAAAGTAGTTATGAAACTAAAAAATGGGCAACTACAGAAAGTGGCGGTTATGTTTGGCATACCACAGGCTCAGGTAAAACCCTTACCAGTTTTAAAGCTGCAAGGCTTGCAACAGAATTAGATTTTATAGATAAAGTATTGTTTGTTGTAGATCGTAAAGATTTAGACTTTCAAACAATGAAGGAGTATCAACGCTTTTCTCCAGATAGTGTAAACGGTTCAGAAAATACTGCCGGGTTAAAAAGAAATATTGAGAAAGAGGATAATAAGATTATAGTTACTACTATTCAAAAATTGAATAACCTCATTAAAAGCGAAAATAATTTAGCCTTATACCAGAAGCAAGTCGTTTTTATTTTTGATGAAGCACATAGATCACAATTTGGAGAAGCTCAAAAAAACTTACAGAAGAAGTTTAAAAAGTACTATCAATTTGGGTTTACCGGCACCCCAATTTTTCCTGAAAATGCTCTAGGTGCAGAAACGACGGCAAGTGTATTCGGGAGGGAGTTGCATTCCTACGTAATTACCGATGCAATTCGTGATGAAAAAGTATTAAAATTCAAGGTAGATTATAATGATGTTCGTCCTCAATTTAAAGGGATAGAATCAGAACAGGATTTAGAAAAGTTAAGTGCAGCAGAAAACAAAAAGGCATTATTACATCCTACAAGAATCAAAGAAATATCACAGTATATTTTAAACAATTTCAGGCAAAAAACCCATAGAACTAAAGGGGGCAGCAATAGCGGTTTTAATGCAATGTTTGCGGTAAGCAGTATCGATGCAGCAAAGTCCTATTACGAAATGATAAATGAGTTGCAAAAAGACAGTGATAAACCTTTAAAAATAGCAACTATTTTTTCTTTTGCAGCCAATGAAGAACAAAATGCAATAGGTGAAATTCAGGACGAAACCTTCGAGCCTGCTGCAATGGATATGAGTGGAAAGGAATTCTTAACCAAAGCTATTGGTGATTATAACCAAATGTTTAAAACCAGTTTTGGAGTAGATAGCAAAGAATTTCAAAACTATTATCGTGATTTAGCCAAAAGGGTGAAGAATCAGGATATCGACTTCTTAATCGTAGTAGGGATGTTTTTAACCGGTTTTGATGCTCCTACGCTTAATACCTTATTCGTTGATAAGAACCTGCGTTACCACGGCTTAATGCAAGCCTTTTCACGTACCAATCGTATTTACGATGCAACAAAAACTTTTGGAAATATTGTAACCTTTAGAGATTTAGAAAAAGCTACGGTAGATGCAATTACGCTATTTGGAGATAGCAAAACAAAAAATGTGGTTTTAGAGAAAAGCTATAAAGAATATTTAGAAGGGTTTGAAGACATAGCCACAGGGAAAGCGCGACGCGGTTACATAGAAATTGTAAACGAGTTGAATGAAAAGTTTCCGAATCCTGATCAATTAGAAACGGAAAAGCAGAAAAAAGAATTTTCTAAACTTTTTGGAGAATATTTACGTGTAGAAAACATTTTACAGAATTATGATGAATTTACACATCTTAAAGAACTTCAAAAAATAGATAAAAATGACACAGAGGCTATCGAAGAGTTTAAGGAGGAGAATTTCTTAAGTGATGCAGATATTAAAAAAATGCAAGGCCTTGAAGTGCTGGAAGAACGAACCGTACAAGACTATCGCTCTACCTATAACGATATTCGCGATTGGCTAAGAAGAGAAAAACAAGGTAAGGAAGCTGAAGAATCTAATATCGATTGGGATGATGTAGTTTTTGAAATAGACTTACTAAAATCACAGGAAATCAACTTAGACTATATTCTTGAATTGATTTTTGAGAATAATAAGAAAACAAAAAGTAAAGCAGACTTAGTTGAGGAAATAAGACGTGTGATTCGTGCTAGTATTGGGAATAGAGCAAAAGAAAGCTTAGTCGTAGATTTCATAAATTCAACCGACCTGGATGCAATAGAAGACAAGTCTAGTATTATAGATGCTTTTTTTGCATTTGCTCAAAAGAAACAAAAGAAAGAAGCAGAAGAATTAATAGAGGACGATAACTTAAATGAAGAAGCAGCTAAGCGCTATATGCTATCTTCACTAAAACGCGAATACGCCAGTGAAAACGGTACAGAATTAAATTCGATTTTACCAAAGATGAGTCCCTTGAACCCTCAGTATCTAACCAAAAAACAAACTGTATTTCAAAAAATATCGGCTTTCGTAGAAAAGTTTAAAGGTGTTGGGGGCAAAATATAACTCCATCAATAAACTACTTTGCTAAAAATGGTTATGAACTTTAGGGTAAATAAAGGAGGGAATAAGAATAGTTGAAAATTCTTAATTATGAAAAAAGAAGCTACAAAATTTAATAGGCTTGTACTAGTTGGGAATGGTTTTGACCTTGCACTTGGATTAAATACAGGGTACAATGATTTTGTACTTTGGTTATTGAAAAAGTATTTTTTTCTAACTTTAAATAATAGTGAAGTTGTAACCCGTGACAGAAGAAGCTTCAATGGTGGTTACCTTAACAATGATACTTTTGAGATAGGAATTCGGCAAAATTATTCTAATGTTTCTTATGAAGTTGAAATATCTAAAATTGAATCAATTAAAGATATAAAGCACTTATGGGAAAGATATGATATCGAATATAAAATTAAATCGAAATTCCTTAATCTAATCATTAAACATAGCGATGATTTAGGTTGGGTTGATATCGAGTCATTATTTTATCTGGAGCTTAAAAACTGCATTAACAATAAACAAGAAGATATAAACCGTCTTAATCATGAGTTAGATTTTTTATCTAAGGAACTTGAATTACACCTATATGAAGTTGATGATTTACCAGATGGATGGCAGAAATTTGGCGCTACTGTTTGCAGTCAACTATCCCGAGAAATTGGGAAGGATGAATTAGAGGATGAAAGTTTGTTAAGTGAAGATAAATTACCAGATATTCTCTATTTTCTTAATTTTAATTATACTAAGTCTTTGTTTAATTTAACCCGCGACATTAGAACTTGGAATCATCTAAAAGAAATCAATCCAGAATGGAATCCCATTCACGGACAAATTAGAAATAAAAATGCACCTATTGTATTTGGTTTTGGAGATGAGAGTGATAAAGATTACCAAAGAATAGAAAATCTAAATAAAAATACTTTTTTTGAACATATCAAATCGTTTAAATATTCTCAAACTAAAAATTACCAGCATTTAATTAAATTCCTTGATTCTGCTAATTTTCAGGTTTTTATTTACGGCCATTCTTGCGGTCTTTCAGACAGAACAATGCTAAAGGAAATTTTCGAACATAAAAACTGCAAATCTATTAAGATATTTTATTACAAAAGACCTGATGGATCTGACGATTTTTTAGAAAAAACAATGGAGATTTCAAGACATTTTTCAGATAAAGCCTTAATGCGCCGGAAGGTTGTAAATAAAGAGTTATGCCACCCAATCCCTCAAAACTATTTCTAAATGCAGTTATTTTTAAATTCCGCCTCTCAAGTATTGACTAGTATAAAAGAAAAGCCTTTTAAACTGGAGCGTGAAATTCAGATTCTATTTGAGTCAAATCTGAAGGAGTTAATGGAGTTAGTTTTGGTGAAATCTGAGTTCTCTATAAAAAATAAACGTATAGACACTTTAGCCTTTGACCCTGAGACAAAAGCCTTCATTATTATTGAATACAAACGAAGTAAGAATATTAGTGTCGTAGATCAGGGCTTTACTTATCTCAGTCTTATGCTAGAGAACAAAGCTGATTTCATAGTTGAATATAATGAAGCCCTACAAGCGAATCTTAAAAGAAAAGAGGTAGACTGGTCTCAGACTAGAGTTGCTTTTGTTTCTACCGGTTTTACCGAAAACCAAACTACAGCTACTAATTTTAAAGATATAGCAATAGAACTTTGGGAAATAAAACGCTATGAAAACAATTTGATAAGTATCAATCAAATTAAGAAAAGTAAATCGGCAGAAAGCATCAAACCACTAACAGAAAAAAGCCAAACGCTTAAATCCGTTTCAGAGGAAATAAAGGTTTACACTGAGGAAGATCACTTAGGAAATAAGCCTCAGGAAATAGTTGAACTATACGAAAGTTATAGACAATCTATTTTAAACCTTGCTGATGATATAGAAATTGAACCCAAAAAGCTTTATATAGCATTTAAGAAAGGAAAAAATATCAGCGATATAGTTGTGCTTCACAAAAGCTTAAAAATCTTTATAAACTTACCCAAGGGAAAATTAGACGATCCAAAAAAATTAATGAGGGATATTTCAGAAAAAGGACATTGGGGCAACGGTGATTATGAGGTAAATGTAAAAGACGATAAACATTTAGAGTATATAATGAGTTTGATCAAGCAAACTTTGTAGAATAAAACAAAATAGAATGGCAAAATATCTAGATACTTCCCAAATTTCTAGTGAATTAATGCAGTTGCTCAAAGAGGCAAGGGAAAAAATTATTTTAGTAACATTTTCACTACAAGTAAACGAGCAAATCCAAGAAAGGTTAAGAACAAAAAGTAAACTTGGAACATTATCGGAAATAACCATAATTTATGGAAACACGCAGCTAAAAGAAAAGGAATTAAAATGGATGGAAGATATAGATGATCTGAAAGTTTTTCAGAAAAAAAACCTTCATGCTAAGTGCTATATTAATGAAAACAAAGCGATTATATCCTCAATGAATCTTTATGACTATAGTCAGGCTAAAAATATAGAAATGGGCTTTCTTATTGAGCGAGATGAGGATAACGAAGCTTACGAAAAAATGATGGAGGATATAAATGACTTGAAAATCAATGGAGATAGAAAAAAATTAGATGAACTGGAGGAAATAGGTAAGGGAGATTTGGAAAATAATAAAGCAACCAAAAATGAAAAGTCTCACGCTAAACAACCAATTAGATTAAGTTATTTACAGCAAATCCAGAAGTTTTTGTTAGAGGATTTTCGAAAACAATTTTCACATGAAATCAAGCAAAAATCTGAATCAATACTTTCAGATGAAGATATCGTTAATATAGTTACAAGTCAGAATATTTCGGTATCAGGTCTTGTAAACATATTACGGAATAGAAAAAAAGCCGATCAATTATCTCACCATATAATAGATATAATGAATTGGTCTCAAAGCTATACAGTTGGAGAAATAATAGATACAAGATATCAAAATGACCAATTCAGTTACGATCAAATAAAAATGAAGACTTTAGGGGAGAATCTTACCCGGTGGTATGATACTAAACAAGAACTTCCCCAAAGGGGTGAAACTGTAGCCGTGACTTTGAATAAAAATTGGTTTAACGACTATTTTATATTAGAAGAATCAAAAGAGGAAGATTCCAAAGGAGAAACAAAAATAATTGATTTTTCCAATTCAGTGTACCGTTCGACTAAAGAACTATCGGAAATCACCTCCCTAAGTAGTAGGGAGATTAATTCAATTTTAGTGGATAACAAACTGATGGAGAAGGAAGGTAATGATTGGTACGCTACCAAAAAAGGAAATAGCTATGGTGCTTTACAGAAAGAAGGGAGGTATGGGAAGTTTATACTATGGCCAGAAGAAATTGTGGATTTAATGAGTTTGCTTAATTAGATAAAAAAGCTAAAAGAACAATAGTACTTATTTTACGTTTTAAAGTTGTAATAAGATTTCCTAAAAGCTTTGAAAAATAATTTATTGGATAGGAATTTAAAAGGAAGTTGTATGAAATAAATTAATTAGAATCACCAGAGAATCAAAATTTATAAATATTTTAAAATTTTATTTAAATGGGTTGGATAGGAGAGCTTCGTGATTTGATTTCCTGGATTGGAAGCCGGAAAAAAAAAGAGCAAAAGATCGCAAATAGAAAAGTATCTTCTATTTCAGCTCCAAAAGTTTATAACGATTTTCAATTATATCCGAATAAACATAAATATCGAGATTATAAGGTGAAATGGCATTGTGATTTTATGAAATTGGATAGCTCTTTAGTTTTTAACCAAGTTCATTTAAACAGTAGTGGTGTCAATATTCATTCAAAAGTTTCATTAGATAATTATCCCGAGCTTAAAAATGAAAAAGAAGGAAAAAAGTACATAATAACTGGTATTATAGAAAAAACAGAAAAGGACGGTATTTATTTAAGTAAATTAATAGAACTCAAAGAAGATACATTTTTTATTATTTAAGGAAGAGATTATATCAAATCAACTGAGAAACTAAGACTAGTAATAACAAAAAATGTCCTTAAAAAGGCTTTAATGCCTGACCGTGAACGGTCATTAAACCATATCTGTCCATAAGATTTAAGAAGAACACCACCACATTCATAAACCAGTTTTTCAATATATGTAAAACCTTAGACCAAAATTGGTCAAAGGCATAGAAAAATATTTAACAATGCTAGATGAAAGCATTTGAGGTCAATTAAGAATTTGCTTTTGAATATGGGGTAATTCTGTACCTATTCTGTACCCAGTAAAAAAAGAAAGGCTTCACATTTCTGTGAAGCCTTGTCTTTGCTAGTAGCGGGAACTGGACTCGAACCAGTGACCTTCGGGTTATGAGCCCGACGAGCTACCTACTGCTCTATCCCGCGATATCGACTGCAAATATACAGTCATTTTTTGTTTCTCCAAAGCTTTTTTTCAATTAAATCATTACCCAATTCATAGCTTTCATTCGCTCCTTTTTTTTAAAGGCTTCTACATCTGCCGGAACAATAAAATCTTTTATTTTCATAGATTTCTTAAACATCTTATCATCAGTAACAATAGCTATTTTTTTTAGATCTTCAGGATGTGAAAAATGAAATTTTACTGCCTTAAAAAAACCTCCCAGTGAGATTCCTTCATCAGATTCGTCCTCTAAATAAAGACATATTGGCCTTATTTTTTCTAAACGATTTTCTATTTTTGAAAGGATCTCTTTCATTTTTTTGTGATCAATTTCTTCCTTAATCATAAAACCGACAACATGATCGGCAAACTCAAAAGTTTTTTCCATTGGGTTATAGAATGGTTAGTATATTCCGTAAGTTAAAAAAAGAAAATGAATTTGGAAGTAGATAGAAAGTAATTTAGAAGCTTACTGTTCAATATTCACGGCCTCATAAGATGTTAATTCTCCATTCTCAAAAGAGACACGTATTTCTATAGGGTTACAGCAATTCTCGCAGTCTTCAATATAGGTTTGACTTCTAACCGATGGATCTAGAAGTACAGAGATTTCTTCCCAGCAATAGGGACATTGAAAAAAGTGTTCAAACATAAATTACAATTCAATATTCAACAATTGGCCGGTGAGCTGTAGCAACTCCAATTCAGCAATCTTTGCATCATATTTTGCGAGATTAAGACTCGTTCTTGCATCCAGTAAATTCACCTGGGCCTGTCTAAATTCAATAGAAGTAATTCTTCCAAGATTAAATTGTTCCTGGGAACGCTCAAAATTATCCTGGTTTGTAGCCACGTTTTCTTCCTGAACCCTTAAAATATATAACCGGTTTTCATAATTTCCCAGAGCATTAGCAATATCCCTTCTAATTCCCAGGGCTACCTGTTTCTTTTGCAACTCCTGGTTCTCGTGGGTTATTTTAGCATTCTGAATTTGCACAGAAGTAGTACCACCATCAAAAAGATTCCAGGTTAAACTTACACCTCCCGAAATACCATCGGTAGTTTGGCGGCTCCCGGGAAAGAACGCTGTTGCTGCACTTCTATTAAAATTCCACCCATAAGAGCCGTTAAGATCTATAGTAGGCAAATAACCCGATTTGCTAATTTTAATATCGTATTCTGTAATAGCCAAATTTCTATCCAGCTGAAGCAAGGAAACGTTATTAGCTTCGGCTTCATCAATATAGGCTTCCATTTGTAATTTTGGAATAAAAGTAACCGTGGTATCTACCTCAAAATCCTTGTTCATTATTTGTCTATCTACCAAAACATTTAAATCTCGTTTGGTATTATCCAGTTGTTGACGGGTTTGCAGCAGGTTCACACTATCGTTATTTACATCTACCCTGGCATTAAGCACCGCCAGGTTATTACTCTGCCCGTAATCGAACTGGTATTGTGCCCTGGTTACACGCTCTTTTGAAGTTTCCAGAACATCTTTTAATACTTCAACATTCTCGCTTAGGCGTGCAATTTCATAGTAAACGGTTAATAACTGAAGCATAGTATTTTCTATGGTTTCCCGGGCCTGAAGTTTAGATAAATCGTATTGTTCTTTTAAACTTTTGTAGTTGTAAAACCTACCCAAACCATCAAACAAAGTGTAATCTAAATTTATAGATGCATTATAAGAATTGCTTTCTATGCCTTGTTGATCTAGGGGTTCACCTTCTTCGGGTTCAGTAAGCCTGTTGTTAAGATCGTAACCGGCACCTGCTCGCCCAGTTACCGATGGTAAATAGCCAGAATTAAGGATTCCCTGATTGTTTTCGGAGATTTCCACATCGTTATTAGCCATTTTAATACCGTAATTACGCTCCAACGCGAGTGCTATAGCTTCTTCCTTGGTTAAGACATTTTCTTCCTGGGCAACCATACTACCCATACAAAAAATAGCGACCACAAGTATTAAATTAACCAATCTCCCCATGTGCTTTTTCTTCTTTTTGTTCTTTAATAGCTCTTTCTACTTCTTCATGCGTCACTCTGTTTCCGCTGGCGAGCCATTTTCCACTCACTTTAATATTATTACTGATAGATAGAAGTAATGGTAAAAGCAGTAAGGTTAGTACCGTAGCGATAGCGATTCCATAAGAAATAGAAATTGCCATTGGTTTTAAGAATTGCGCCTGCCTGCTTTTTTCAAGGAGTAATGGCGCCATTCCCGCAATAGTGGTAAGCGAGGTTAGAAAAATAGCCCTAAATCTTGCCCGGCCGGCTTCGTAAAGTGCATCGTTAAACTTCATCCCGTCTCGCAGGTTTCCGTTAAATTTACTTATAAGCACCAGCCCATCATTCACCATAATTCCTACTAAAGCAATAATTCCTAAAGCGGAAAGTACATTTACCGGGAAATCGTGAATCCAGTGTCCCCAGGCAACCCCAATAATACTAAAAGGAATCATTATCATTAATAATAATGGCTGGCTGTAACTTCTAAAAGTAAAAGCGATTACCGCATAAATAAGGAATAACACCACCGGTAATACTCCCTTAGCGGAATCGGTTAGCTTGTTGGCTTCCCTGTTTTGCCCTTCATAAGAAACCGATAAACTGGGATATTTTGCAAGCAAATCGGGCATTACGTTACTTCTGATGTCTGCTAGAATTTCGGTAGAACTTCCGTTGGGATCTTCCATATCTGCACTCACCCTAATTTCCCGAAGTCCGTCCAAATGGCTTATAGATTCGGTACCGCGCACAATATCATAATTTGCAATTTCATTAAACGGTACACGCGCGCCATCTGGTGTTGTTAATCGCATATCGTCTAGATCGTTAATAGAAGACCGATTCTCAAGATCGTAACGAACCCAAACCCTAATCTCATCCTGGCCCCGCTGAAAACGCTGTACCGGAGTTCCAAAAAAACCGTTTCTCACCTGGCGCATCACTTCACTAAGATCCAGGCCAAGAGCATAGGCGCTTTCTTTCAGTTTAATATTAATCTCTTTGATACCTTGCGGATCGTTATCCTTAACATCTTTTAAAAGCGCATTATTTTCAAAATTATCCTTTAGTTCTTCTTTTGCAGCCTCCAGTTCCTGGAGGTTATTCCCCAGTAAAGACACCGAAACCGGATCTCCTCCAAAATTACCACCAGAGCCAAAAGTAAGATTCTCTACACCAAAAACAGGTCCTACTTCATCCCTTATAGCATTTGTAATTTCTGGCGATCCAATATCTCTTTCTTCTCCGGGCAGTAAATTTACCTGCAGAGAAGCTTTATTATTTCCGGGGCCAACTCTTTTTATAGTATTTTCTACAACTTGTTTATTTCCGCTTTGGCGACTGCTAAAATCTTCATTTACGCGCCAGGCAGCTGCTTCAACCATAGAAATAATAGAGTCTGTTTTTTCGGGATTCACTCCTTCAGCCATTAAAAGATCTATACTCACCCTGTCACTGGCAATACTTGGGAATAGGGTTATCCTAATCCAGTTGCCACCAATTGCGCCAATGGTTAGAATTAAAACAGCAACCAAAATTCCTAAAGAAAGCATTTGTTGTTTAAGTACAAATTTTAATACGGGGCTATAAGATTTATCTCTTAAATAGCTCATAACCTTATCCCCGGTGCGGTTTACTACCCGCATCTTAACAAAGAACTTAGCCAGGCCGGTTTTCTTGTTATCTTCTTCAACATTTCTGGCTTGTAATGCTTTTGAATGAGCAATGTGGGCCGGTAAGATAATAAGTGCTTCTACCAATGAAACCACTAAAGTAAGAATGACCACTGTGGAAACTTCGCCAAAAAATTCACCAATTCTACTGTCTAAAAATAAGAATGTTGAAAAAGCTAAAACCGTAGTTAAAATAGCTGAAATTATGGGAGGAATAACTTCCATTGTACCATCTAAAGCAGCCTGAACGGGAGTTTTCCCCATTTCATAATGCTGATAAATGTTTTCACCAATTACAATCCCATCATCTACCAGGATCCCAATTACGATAATCATCCCGAATAAAGAAAGGACGTTTATAGTTACTCCAAACTGACCAGCAAATATAAACATCCCCAAAAACGCAATGGGAAGCCCAAAAGCCACCCAAAATGCCAGCCTTGTATTTAGAAAAATCGACAAGAACAATAACACGAGAAATATTCCCATTGCCCCATTTTCTAGCAGGAGCTGGGTTCTTTGCCCTAATGTAATAGAAGAATCTGATACTACATCCAGGCGAATATTACTGCTTTTCGTATTATAATCTTTTACGTATTCTTTTACCTTTTTTGCAGCCGATAAAAGGTCTTCATTATTGGTATTGCTTATCGCTACATTTACAGCAATATTGCCGTTGAAATATGAAGAGTTAGAAGTTTCACCAAATTGATCCCTAACTTCGGCCACATCGCTTAAGCGGGTAGTTTGACCGGTAGCTGAAGATCTTATAACCAAATCGTTTAAAGCATCGGCATAATAACTACGGCTGTTTGCTCTTATTAAATAATCTTCTGCTTCGGTTTTAATAGTTCCGCCGGTACTTAAGATATTTGCTGCGCCAACGGTTCTGGCAACTTCTTCAAAAGTTAGGTTATAAGCTAAAAGATCGTCCTGGCTCACTGCAATTTCAATTTCTTCTTCAGGAAATCCAGAAATTTCTATTTGCGAAATTCCGTCAAGCTGCCTTAGATCGTTCTCTACTTGCTCGCTAATACGTTTCAGCGTTACCAGCGGCACGCCATCGCCGCTAATAGCAAAACTAATAGATGGGCGCACTCTTTCTTCTTTAGAAACCACTAAAGGCTCCATTCCGCCAGGAAAAGTAGGAACGCGGTCTACCGCGTTTTTTACTTCGGTGAGCATAACATCTATATCTTCGTCCTGCTCTATTTCTACTGTAATTGAACCGCCACTCTCCCGTGCTGTAGAAGTCACTCGTTCTATACCCACCAGGCCTTTAAGGTTATCTTCAATTTTGAGAATAATCCCTTCTTCAATCTCCTCTGGAGCTGAACCCGGATAATTTACACTAATATTGATGATGCGTGATTCTTCTAAAGGAAAAAAGGAAGAATTTAAGCTGAATACACCTACGAGGCCAAAAATTACAAAAGCGAGGATTACCACATTAACGGCTACCTCATATTTTATAAAATAACTAATTAATTTTCTCAAAATTCCTCGGCTTTAGCAGTGTCTTTCTCTTCCTGTATTTGCACTTTCATTCCAGGATGGGCGCCGGGAACAGGGGCCGAAACAAGCTTATCGCCATCTTCAAGGCCTTTTATCACCACTTTATTGCTGGAAAAATAAACAGGATTAATTTCTTCTAAAACCATCACGCTATCTTTTACCACGTAAACTTTTGACCGGTCTACCAACAATTCCCTGGCAATCTCAATGGCATTATCCTCATCACGAGCATCTAATTTTGCTTCCAGGTACATTCCTTCCCGAATATCGGGATCTTCAATTCTTATAAAAACCTGGATGGTTTGTGAAGCTCGGTCTACCCTGGCATTTATCCTGCTTACGGTACCTGTGTATGTCTGATTCCCGTCAAGATCCTGGAGCGCTACATTTTCTCCGATTTTTAATAAATCTGAAAACTTTTTCCCAACAGCAACTTCAAGTTCGTAAACCGAAGGATCTATAAATTCGCCAAGTTTCTGGCCGGGTCTTACCAAAGTTCCCGGGTTTACGGAAGCTTCAGTTAAAACTCCATTAAATGGGGCAACTATATTGAATTTTCTAAGGCGTTCTTCCAGGTTCTTTATCTCGTAATAAGCCGATTGGATTCCGCGGCCGGTAATAAAATATTTTTCTTTATCTGAATCTGCCTCAGGCAAAGGTTTGGTTGTACTGTTTACATCAAAATTATTCAGGTAATCCTGCCATTTCTGAAAAGAATCTGGATAATCCATTCTAAGATCGGGCATAATGGAAGTGATATTATTGAATAATTCACTTTTAGCCGAACGCACACTTGCAGCATATTCTTCTGAATTAATACTTAATAGCACCTGGCCTTTATTATAACGTTGCCCGGGTCTAAAATCTTTACTGCTGTACTGGAAAATTCCTTCTACTTCAGAAAAAAGCTCCATTTTTTTAAGCGCGGTAACATTACCATTGGCGGGAACTATTATGGGAACCCTTCGGTTTTCAACAGTTTCTACAAATACATTTTTTACCACTTTGGTAGTCTCGGGAACTTCTTTCACATTACTATCAATAATTGCTTTTGCACCAAAAACTGCTAAAACAATAAGTAATACTCCAAGTATAGAAAGTATAATTTTGCGTTTATCCATGTGTGTAAGACACCTATTTGCCCAATTGGTTTAATTTAAACTTGAAATTATAAGAATTGTTTATGCTAAACTATCCAGGCTTTCCTGAATTTCTTCCCATTCTTTCATAAGAGAGTTTAGCTCTTTTTTCTTTGTTTTATACTTCTCCAAATATCCTGGCTTCGCTGCAACTTCATCGTAATTTGTAGCTAATTCCATATCACGCGTTTCGAGTTCTTTTTCTAACTTAGTGATTTTAGATTCGGTATTGCTCAACCTGTTTTTTAAAGATTTTACTTTTTTCTGATCTTTGTAGGCTTTTTTGTTGTTAGAACCGGCATCTTTTTGAACTTTCGCCGCCTTATCTCTTTTTTCAACACTACGCATATCTTCCAGTTTACGCTGCTCTAAAAAGTAATTAATATCACCCAGATATTCCTTTATTTTGGTATGCTTAAACTCATAAACTTTATTAGAAAGTCCTTGAAGAAAATCCCTGTCGTGAGAAACAATTATTAAAGTTCCCTCAAACCTGTTCAACGCTTCCTTTAATACGTTCTTGGATTTAATATCAAGGTGGTTGGTAGGCTCATCCATTATAAGAACGTTGAAGGGCTGTAGCATAAGCTTACAAAGCGCCAAACGGTTTCTTTCCCCTCCTGAAAGCACTTTCACCTTCTTAGATACTTCATCTCCTCTAAAGAGAAATGAACCCAACATATCACGAACCTTACTTCTATTCTTTTCATTGGCAGAATCAATCATAATATCCAATACGGTTTTCTCACCGTCCAGGTAATCGGCTTGATTTTGCGCAAAATATCCTAACTGAACATTGTGACCCAGTTTTAAATTTCCTTCGTAAGAAATTTCATCAATAATAATTTTAGCAAGCGTGGTTTTCCCCTGCCCGTTTTGTCCCACAAAAGCAATTTTACTTCCACGTTCTATTAAAAGGTCAATATTCTTTAAAACCTGATTATTACCATAAGCTTTGCCAATCCCCTCTGCTTCTATAACCACTTTCCCAGGTTGAATAGAAATAGGGAAACTCACATTCATCACCGCATTATCATCCTCATCTACCTCAATCCGATCTATTTTATCAAGTTTTTTGATAAGCGACTGTGCCATAGAAGCTTTTGAAGCTTTTGCCCGAAATTTATCGATAAGCTTTTCGGTTTGCTCAATTTCACGTTGCTGATTCTTTTGTGCGGCCAGTTGTTGCTCTCTTAATTCCTCTCTAAGCACCAGGTATTTTGAATACGGCTTATTGAAATCGTAAATCTGGCCAAGCGAAATTTCTATGGTTCTATTGGTAACATTATCCAGGAACATTTTATCGTGAGAAACAATAATCACACAACCTGAATAGTTATTAAGGAAATTCTCCAACCAGATAATACTTTCAATATCCAGGTGGTTGGTAGGCTCATCCAGCAACAGAATATCGTTATTTTGAAGTAAAAGTTTTGCGAGTTCAATTCGCATTCTCCAACCTCCCGAAAAAGTTTCGGTAAGTTTACCAAATTGTTCCCGCTGAAAACCGAGTCCAAGTAACACCTTTTCGGTATCACCTTCGTAATTATACCCGCCAATTATTTCGTAGGTATGTGTAATCTCACTTAAATCCTGAATAAGTTGGGTGTAAGATTCACTTTCGTAATCGGTTCTGGTTGCTAATTGATGGTTAATTTCATCAATTTGCTTTTCAAGTTTCTTTATTTCAACAAAAGCTTGTTGCGCTTCTTCTAAAACACTGCGACCCTGTTCAAAATCTATATCCTGCTTTAAAAAACCAATATTCAGTTCTTTATCACGCGCAATCTGCCCACCATCATATTCCTGCTCGCCGGCAAGAATTTTAAGCATTGTAGATTTTCCGGCACCATTCTTTCCTATTAAACCAACGCGATCTCCCGCGCCCAGTCTAAAGGTTATTTCTTCAAAAAGATATTCTCCGCCAAAGGAAACAGAGAGATTATGAATATTTAGCATTTGTTGATTTTATTTTTGCAAATATGCCTAAATTTACAACGTGAAAAAAATATGTTTACTCCCAATCTAAAGCCACAACGAAACTTATAACCCCTTGATTATCAATTATGGAATTTTTAAAAGGAACCAAGCTTTACAGTATACTTACAGGAACCTGCCCTGTTTGCCACGAAGAGAGTATGTATGTTGAAAGCAATCCTTATAAATTAGGACGTATTTTTGAAATGCACGAGCACTGTTCTAACTGCGGAACAAAATATAAAATAGAGCCTTCTTTCTTCTTTGGAGCTATGTATGTAAGCTATGCGGTAGGCATCGCATTTTCTGTAGCAGCATTTGTAATTGCGTATTTCTTTTTTGGAGGTGGATTAATGACCTCTTTTTGGGCCATAATAGGAACGCTTGTAGTATTTATGCCAATAATTATAAGGCTTTCCAGAAATATCTGGATTAATTTCTTTCTTAACTACAAACCCAATGCGGGAAAACGCTAAGCCTTATAATGTTTCTTATTGAATCTTTGTAAATCTATTTCCTGCGGAAGCTGAACATTTTCTTCAATAAACCTGATTAATTGTTCTGAAACCATGGGGGAAATAAGCACGCCTCTGCTTCCAAATCCGTTGCAGCAATACAGGTTTTTATATTTGGGATGCCTTCCTAACATTGGTTTGCGGTCTTTGCTGGCAGGTCTAATTCCCGCCGACTGGTCTACAACTTCAAACTTACAGGTAATTAACTTTTTAATTTTATTTTCCAGGTCTTCCCGTGCAGTTTTACTGGGTTGTGGATCTGTATCCTTGTTGTTATAAGTAGCGCCAACTTTATATAAATTATTCCCTAGCGGAATAATAAAAACCGAAGATTTTACTGCTTCTTCCAGTTTTAATTCTTCTGAATAAATAGTGATATATTCTCCTTTATTTCCGCGTAGCGGAAGGTAATTAAAGAAAGGATTATGTTGCATCCCAAATCCTTCACAAAAAACGATTTGTTTGGCTGAAACTCCATTATAGTTAACGGAATCTTCATTAACCTGAAGCGCCGAATAATCAAATCTTTCAAATTGAATTTTGTTATTATTTTTTAAATAATTTCGGTATTCTTTTATGAGCACATCGGTATCAATAACCCCGGTTTGGCGAACCCTCCCAAAAGAAAATTCTGAAGGAATATTGGGATTTATCTCTTTAACCAGGTTTGTATCTAAATATTCTGAAAGTAAAGGTTTATCGGCTGCTTCAAACCAATTGTTCTGCTCTTCGGCTGAAAAGAATTTTCTATAAATTTCTACAGGATAAACTATCTTAGCCTGTAATTTTGCCTCTAATTCCTTATAAAAAGGAATCGCGATTTTCATTTGTTCATTTGCATTCCAGGCCAGGGTAAAACGTTTAAGAATTACCGGGTTAAAAAGCCCACCGGCAACCAGGGAAGATTTTTGAGAATTATCTTCAAAAACTACAAATTTCTTATTTCTGTCTTCCAGCCTTTGACTTATTGCAATTCCGCTTAGGCCTAAACCAACTACTATATAATCTAACATAGTTTAAAATTAAAAATTTATAGTTAACCTCCCTATTGAAAATGAAAAAGCGTCCCATAAGGAACGCTTTTCTAATAAATTTTTAAGCTTTTAAAGGAATTAGTAATTCCACATATCCAGCTCAAAGTTTCTTATTTGTTCTTTAATACGCTGGGCCTCTAAAAGTTCCATAAACGCATTATCTACAATGTATTCATCAATTTCACGATCTCCATAGACATTATCTTCTTTATAGATCATCCCATCAAATCTTCTGGAATTGAGTAAATGATCAAAGGTGACGGTTTGCGCAGAACTACTACCGGTAAAGGCTTTATTATCATGCAAAACCTGCCTGGCATCGGGAAACCAAACCCAAAATAATTCTACCAGATCGGTTTGACCAGAATCTATAAAATTTACATCGGGAGCTACGGGAGCAATACCGAGAATTCTATACTTCAATTCTGCCTGGCGCTTATCAAAATACCACATTCCACGAATATGATATTCTGCGATATCAGCGGCACTTAAATCCCGTCTATCTATAAATTGTTCCTCAACCTGTTCCCCGGCATTATACTGCTCAATTCCAAGATCTGTAGTATCTACTTTAGATAAGGTTGCTTCAATATCCTTAAGGGTTCTCTTTTCTTTAAAGTAAGAATCGGCATAAATATTTTGAATTTTACCACTTTTAATAGCAGAAACCAAAACATCGTACAAGGCCCTACGGTTATTCCCAATATTATTAGTATCTATTGGGTAATACAATGGGAAATTAACCCTTTCATCAAGATCTATTTTTTCCCATACGTTTTTAGACCATAATACATCACGATCTTCAATGTATCCATATTCAAGTGGTTTATCATTTATATCACTTTGAATCTGGGCTTCGGTTTTCCTGCCAATATCTTCAGGGTCTTTAGCGTTTAAAATATTCGCCTGCCCAAAAGATGTTATTGTGAAAGAAAACACCAAAGCATTCAATAAAAATCCTCTCCAATTCATCTTCTAAATTTTATTAATTTGTTAACTCTATAACAACTGGAGAAACTTTCTTCAGTTTATATCCAGAGTTACCAGAGATACCCGCTTGAATATCAAAAATTTGCACAGATTCTCCTCGTCCTGCTCTTCTTAGAGCAGCTTTTGCTCTATCGTCTAACCTACTACCATTAACCTGAATAGTTGGTTGTCCCGGTACTTTAAAACTAAATCCTGTTACGTTTAGATCAAGATTGAAATCGAAATCTGGAAGTGTTGCCCCAATAGTAGAAACTTCTAAACTATTACGTTGCATTTGCACCGATCCATCTTCTCCCCTAACCGTACCTGCCGGTCTTGGAATATCTTTAATTCTAAATGTTTTACTATCTGAAACGGTTTCTCCACCGGGAAGCTTACCGCTTACATTAATTGCTACTTCTCTAGCCTGTAAATTAGTAACGTTCATCACGTATTGTCCCGCACCACCAGCTGGTGAAAGTCCTGGAGCCTGAGCACTAATACTACCAACACCAGGAATAGAAATCGTCATTGGGTTTTGAACCCCACGATAAAGTACATTCATTTTATCGGCAGAAATAACTGCTGAATTAGGCTTTGGAATAACAGCATAAGAACTATTAATAGGGATTCTCACAATTGAGTCACCTTCTTTAAACTGAAGCTCTCCGTTAATTTCTTTTTCACCTACATTACCTGCAGGGAAGTCTAACATAACCTGTCCCGCCTGTGTGCTTTCTACCTTATTGCCGTTTATAGTAACATTTTCAAACTTTAAAGTAGGATCTACACGACCTAAAACTACTTTACCTTTAAAGTTTTCACCACTAAAAAAGGCAGTTTTGTCTGGCACTACTATGGCCTGATAATTAGTTAAGGAAACGTCACTTTGCAATTGCCCTTCAAGCATTGAAGACAAAATATCGTTTTCTGTTGTTCTAACATCAGATTGTATCTGAGTTAATTTTGTAAGAGAAGCAATTAACGGAAATCCCTGATAGTTATACATCAACCAGGGTTGAGTTACATTCTCGTTATTAGTTACTTCTTCCGTAGAAAAATCGTTAGCTACTTTACTTCTAATCTGCGGAAAACCATCTCCCAGAATATTAAGTACTTCATTTCTATAATTATCTATTGCAGCCACAAATTCTTCTCCCCTGGGAGTTACTCTACCACTTGCAAAAAACAAGTTATTTAGTTTATCTGCGCGATCCATAGACTCATAATTGGTCCTTTCCTCACCTTCATAATCGGCTAATAATTCATCTTTAAGATTACCTACCGTATTGTATAAATTATCTGAAAGCACACCAATTTGTTCGGCTTTAGCTTTTAATTCTTCATATTTTGCAGGTTGTTCTTCGGCTTTGGCGGCTAAACCGGCCATTGCCATATCGTTACGTTGAGATGTAGTAGCATTAGATTCCTCAAGGTCTTCATTCATTTGACCAAAGGCTGTCAATACTTCCTTAGACATATTTAGTGCCATCATTGCGATGAACACCAGATACATCAGGTTAATCATCTTCTGTCTTGGGGTTTGTTTTCCAGACGCCATGTGCTAATTAGTTTTGTTCTTTAATAATTTAAGTTTTCAGAGGTAATAAATTCACTAATTAGTTGGCACACCACTGCGGGTACCGTTCATAGCTGTAAGCATACCTCCATAAACTCCGTTTAAAGAAGAAAGGTTAGCTGCAAGAGATCCCATTTCCTGGTTTAATTTACCGGCATTTTCTGCAACCTCCTGGTTGATTTCTGCCTGGCGTGAAGCTGATTCTACCTGAGCTTTATAAATATTATTTAAGGTTTCCATTTGCGTAGCTGCTGTAGTAAGCTCTTCGCTGTATTTCTTTTGAGAAGCCATAGCATCTACAGTAGGAGCAATTCCTTTTGCCGCTCCTTCAAAATTACGGATACTGTCTCCAAGACTGCTCATTAGATTAGCATCTATCTTAGCTTCTTTAAGCATTTCATCTAATTTCTTAGAAAGTTGGCCCTGAGTTTCTTTGTCTTCCTCAATTACTGTTGCGCTACGTCGAGTTCCTTGTCCACCGGCTAATTCAGGGTAAACTAAAGACCAGTCAAGGTCGTCATCTGTAGGTTCAAATGCAGAATATGCAAATACAAAAGCCTCTACTACAAGACCTGCAATAAGCATTGGGTTTGCAAATGGCCAGTGCATAATTTTAAAAAGCGCACCTAATATTACAACTGATGCACCTAAACCGTACACCATGTTAGTTATTCTCTTTGTTGAATTCGATTTTGCCATAATAATAAAATAGATTTAGATTTTCTACTGGTTAAATAGGTTGTTGTTAATTATCTGTTTGGTTGATTTAGGGTAACATCTGTTCCGAGGTAATCTTGAACTGTTCTAAAGCCAATATAGCTTCTTGCAGAATCTGCATATTCATAATCTCTTGAACTTACCTGAAGGAAATAAGCTACATCTTTCCAGGAACCTCCCCGCACTACTTTTCGCATATCGTCGGGATTATTAACCGTTGGGTTCATTGAAGACATGTATTCGTAAGAAGCGGGATCGTAAGACGAATCTACCCACTCTGCCACGTTTCCGGCCATATTATACAAACCATAATCATTTGGATCGTAAGATTGAGCTTCAACAGTATAAAGCGCCTGATCTGCCGCGTAATCTCCTCTTAATGGTTTAAAGTTGGCCATAAAACAACCACGATCGTTTTTGGCGTAAGGACCTCCCCACGGGTAAGTAGCTCCTTCTAAACCACCACGAGCTGCGTATTCCCATTCACCCTCGGTTGGTAAACGGTAAGAAGGCACGTTGTGCTCACCTTTTTCTCTTCGGTAATAATTATGATATAAGGTTCTCCATTGCGTAAAAGCCCTTGCCTGTTTCCAGGTAACTCCTACTACGGGATAATCGTCAAAAGCACTATGCCAAAAATAATCATTATGCATAGGCTCATTATATGAATAGTTGAAATCTCTTATCCAAACTGTAGTATCGGGATAAATTTGAATTTCTTCTCTTTTTATATAATCACTTCTATTTCCCTGTTTTTTAGCCGCACCCTGCACATCCATCCAGGTATAAGTGAACTTTAATTTTTCTACATCTATGGTACGCTGTCCGTTATAAACCTCTTCCATGGGGATATACATCATATCCATAACTTCCGCATAATACACATCTGGATAATCTTCTGTATCCCAAATAATATCAATATCCTTATTTAAACGGCGGTTCTCGTAGGTGTCAGATGGACCACCCTGGCCGTATGTATTCAGCATATATTCTTCATAAGGCGTCATGTCTCCCTCATCGGCATCCATAAAAGCGTAATCTCCAATTCCGCCTGAGCCTTCTGCTTCGCCCATGTTTTCAGCCATAATTGCTAATTCGGTTCTAACAATAGAATCCTTTACATCATTAACAAATTGACGGTATTCGGCATTGGTAATTTCGGTTTCATCCATATAGAAAGAACGCACGGTCACCGTTTTAGGCGGGGCATTGCGTTGGCCTGCGATATCATCATCAGACTTTCCCATTATAAATGAACCTCCAGGAATTAATGTCATCCCAAGTGGTTTCTCCGGATTCCACTTCTCCCCTTTCGCACCAACCAGCTGTCCACGATCTCCACGACCACAGCTTGAAAGCAAGGCCAGAACAGCTATTAGCGAAATAAATTTCTTCATAGTTTCTCTTAGGTTAAGACATCTCAATTTACGGCAGTAAACCTATCTAATTATTTTTTAAAAAACAATATTTTAGGTAAAAATACAGTAAATACCAAGAATGCCTGAAATTATTTTAAACTTCGTTTTTTCTTTTTGCTTTATACCATCTTTCTGGAATTACCTGATTACAAGCTTCCAGGTAATCTTCCTCACTGCAAGGTAATAACGTACTCCTTTTTAATTTAGTATCTACATGTTCAAGAAACGGAATCTCTATCCACCACCTCCCGCTAACAGGACTTTTGTAGAACACCAAAACCTCATCATCTATAGGAACCTGATACTTTATAAACTCTTTTTTTGCCGAAATAGTATTTTCGTTAGTCCGGTAATTTATTCCTTCAGCAAAATACCACATCATTTGTGCCATTAACATGGCACCCAAATTTCCGAATTTTAAATTATCATATTCATAAATCCCGAAAGAGCTAACTTTGTCACTAATCCCGGCGTAGCGAGCAAGCGCACAAATTTCTTTCCCATCAAATCCATTAGGGGAAGCAATATCACGAGAACCCGATGAAGGTGCACTTACAGCTGCTAAATCTATAGCCACCATATTTGCATCCCTCATTACCGGTTCTACTAATTTTATATTATTACTAACTTCTCCTAAACGATAAGCGTCAAAAAACAGGCGCTCCATTAACTCTATTTCGTCCTGCGAATTAAAATAGGTTTGATAGCCAATATTGGAATAATTAAATAAATTATAAGGCTGATTAACTACTATCTTACCAACGTAAGAGCAATTGCTTATCGGGTTTTCGGCATCTCCTAAATCAAAACGGCTATCTATGTTTACAAGATTTACCATTTGATCTAAAGTATCGTATGCCCGGTATTGCGCATAAACTAAATCCTGACTTCCGCCTAAAAGCACGGGAATCACATCTTTTTTCACTAATTGCGCCACCAGGGTTTGCACTGCAAAATAAGTATCTTCTACAGTTTCGCCTTTTTCAATATCCCCCAAATCGGCAATATTAATATGCCAGTTTCCCGGGAATAAACTATAAAAAGCCTTTCTTACATCTACAAAATCAAGAAAGTCTATTTCTTCTCCCAGCCGGTTTTCTTTAATACCCACCACTGCCATTTGTACGCCATCTAACTCTGGCAAACCGTGAGAGGCGGTATGTTTTTTTACTGAATTTCCCAGGGAATGTTCACCAAAACCGGCAATTTCCCTAAGCAACTCTTCAGAAAGGGGACTCAGAAAATCTAAATCCATATATTACTTCTTCTTTTTTGTAGTGGTTTTCTTTTTTGCCGTGCTCTTCTTAGCAGTTGTTTTTTTAGCAGGAGCTTTCTTTTTAGTAGTCTTTTTTTTATTTTTAGATTTCTCTTCAAGAATTTCTTTTACTTCCTCCAAACTTAAGTTTTCGGCATCTGTGGTTTTTGGCAACTCAATTTTAGTCTTGCCTTTTATAATATTAAACCTTCCCCAACGTGCTTTTTCAACTCTAATTCCTTCTTCTTCCCAATTATGGATCAACTTTTCACGCTCTTTACGCTTCTTATCCTCAATTAAAGTTTCAATATCTTCAATAGAAAGATTATCAAAATCGTATTTTTTATTCACGTTAATGAAAATACCATTCCATTTTAAGAAAGGACCAAAACGACCTACACCTTTTTGTACCGGCATATCTTCGTAGTGGTGAATTGGAGCATCTGCCTTTTCTTTTTCCTTGATCAGCTCCATTGCGCGATCAAAATCTACGTTTAATGGATCTTCGCCTTTTTCAAGCGAAACATATTTCTTGCCAAATTTCACATAAGGACCAAAACGGCCATTATTTACCTCAACTTTTTCATCTTTATACTCTCCTAATTCCTTCGGAAGCTGGAAAAGATCCATCGCTTCTTCGTAAGTAACCGAATCTAAAGTCTGGTCTGGTCCAAGGCTGGCGAACTTTGGCTTTTCATCATCTTCTACAGAGCCAATTTGAACCATAGGCCCAAATTTTCCTAACCGAACACTTACCGGTTTCCCTGTTTCGGGATCTTCGCCTAAAATTCTTTCTCCAACTTCACGGTCGGCATTTTTGGCTACATCTACAACTTGAGGATGAAAGTCTTCATAGAATTCTTTCATCATATGCGTCCATTCTTCATTTCCTTCCGCGATATCATCAAAACTCTGTTCAACTCTCGCGGTAAAATTATAATCAAGAATGTTTGAAAAATGATTCACAAGAAAATCGTTCACCACCATACCTACGGCAGTTGGCACTAATTTTCCTTTATCACTTCCAACGGTTTCAGTTAATTTATTCTCTTTGATGTCAGAACCTTTCAATACAAATTGCAAATACTCGCGCTCCGTACCTTCAACCGACCCTTTTTCTATATAATTCCTATTCTGAATAGTAGAAATTGTAGGTGCATAAGTAGAAGGACGTCCAATTCCCAATTCTTCCAGTTTCTTCACTAAAGAAGCTTCAGTATATCTATATGGCGGTCTTGTAAATCTTTCTGTTGCGGTAATGTATTTGTTGTTAAGCGGCTGATTTTCCTTTAAAGCCGGTAACATTCCGTTTTGCTCTTCCGCATCTTCATCATCATCGGTACTTTCCAGATAAACTTTTAGGAAACCGTCAAATTTCAAAACTTCTCCATTTGCAGTAAACTGCTTATCGTGTTTAGAAGCTTCAATTTTCACATGAGTACGTTCTAATTGGGCTTCACTCATTTGTGAAGCGATAGCTCTCTTCCAGATCAACTCATATAAGCGTTGTTCGTCCCGATCTGCCCTTACCGAGTGGCTGGCAAAATTTGTTGGGCGAATTGCTTCGTGAGCTTCCTGAGCGCCTTTAGTTTTTCCTTTAAATTGTCTTGATTTTGCGTATTTATCTCCGTAAGCCTTTAAAATTTCTTCATTAGCTCCTTTTCGTGCATCTTCTGAAAGGTTTACCGAATCTGTTCTCATATAAGTAATATGACCGGCTTCGTACAAACGTTGCGCCATAGTCATGGTCTTACTTACTGAAAAATACAACTTCCTGGCAGCTTCCTGTTGCAAAGTTGAAGTGGTAAACGGTGGTGCAGGAGATTTTTTCGCTGGCTTGGTAGTAAGTTCCGCAACTTTGAAATCAGACCCTAAGTTTTGCTGAAGAAATGATTCAGCTTCTTTACGGGTATCAAAATTTTTGGGAATTTTTGCTTTAAAAGATTTACCGTCTTCCGTACTGAATTCAGCGTCTATTCTAAATGAAGCTTCCGCAGTAAAATTTTGAATTTCTCTTTCTCTTTCTACAATAAGTCTCACTGAAACAGATTGTACTCTCCCGGCCGAAAGACCTCCTTTAACTTTTCGCCATAAAACCGGCGAAAGTTCGTAACCTACCAACCTGTCTAAAACCCTACGGGCCTGCTGGGCGTTTACCAGGTTATAATTAATATCCCTGGGATTGTCAATAGCTTTAAGAATAGCCGATTTAGTGATCTCGTGAAAAACAATTCTTTTGGTTTTATCACTTTTAAGATTAAGCTCTTCGGCAAGGTGCCAGGCTATAGCTTCCCCCTCCCGGTCTTCATCACTTGCCAGCCATACCATATCAGCATCTTTTGCAAAACCTTTTAGTTTTCTAACTACATCTTTTTTGTCTTTAGAAACTATATATTTTGGTTTAAAATTACCTTCGGTATCAACACCTAATTCTTTTGTAGGCAGGTCGGCAATATGTCCAAAACTGGAAGCCACCTTATAATCTTTTCCTAAAAATTTTTCGATGGTTTTCGCCTTGGCAGGGGACTCTACAATCACTAAATTCTTTGCCATAACTCTCTTTTTTCTAGCTGCAAAAGTATATCAATTTTTTTTTAACATCCTAAATGATTTTACAAAACAAGTAGAAATAGCTTGTAAAACAGCCACATTCACGGCTTCACGTATAAAAAAATTCTTTTCTCTATAATTTATAATCAAGTAGGGTGAAGATAATAAATATTTGAGCATTTATTATCTTCATCCCTCTTCCAGAACCGTGCATACGGGTCTCGTACACGGCTCATGTTAAATCTTATTCAGTACTGTTTGATAGTACTGATGCAAAGTGTTCCCTTCAACTGTGTCCATTGCGTACAACCCTAATTCTGAGAAGTACTTATTTGGCAGGGCATAGTGTATTAAATTGGTGGAGGAGTTTCTCCATCGGGTTACCGATATCTTCAGAAAATTCCCCTTATAACCCATACGCCTTAGTTGTCGGTGAAGAGGTTTCCAGCTTTTCCAGCTTTTCATCACCATCATTCGTAACCTTCTC
>NZ_FOOH01000034.1 GCF_900113135.1 Salegentibacter agarivorans
CTTCACCGACAACTAAGGCGTATGGGTTATAAGGGGAATTTTCTTAAGATATCGGTAACCCGATGGAGAAACTCCTCCACCAATTTAATACACTATGCCCTGCCCAATAAGTACTTCTCAGAATTAGGGTTGTACGCAATGGACACAGTTGAAGGGAATACTTTGCATCAGTACTATCAAACAGTACTGAATAAGATTTAACATGAGCCGTGTACGAGACCCGTATGCACGGTTCTGGAAGAGGGATGAAGATAATAAATGCTCAAATATTTATTATCTTCACCCTACTTGATTATGGAATCCTTTAAACGTCATCCTGAATTTATTTCAGAGCCTGCTCCGATTTTATATCGGGGATCTAGGTTGTAACTAATCAAAACATGTTAGAAGCTGAAAACAAGTTCAGCTTGACGTGTGGCCAGGCTTTTATTATAGCTTGTTTTATACTGAAATATTCTGGTTAAACTTATTGTGGCTATCTAATGTAAAACCTCCAAATCAAGTTTTTTAGAAGAATTTGCCTGTACTTTTTTAAATTCAGTTATATTTTCTTCAATTTCTTTATTCCAGAAAGGAATCATCTTTGAAAGTTTTTCCTGCCATTTTTCAGATTTTATTTTCTCAGGAAAAGCAATATTAATTACATTCAGCATAATAGAAACCGCTACTGAAGCTCCCGGCGACGCACCCAGTAAAGCGGTAATAGTACCGTCTTTGCTGTGAACTACATCGGTTCCAAATTCCAGAATTCCACCCTGTTCTTCATCCTTTTTTATAATTTGAACCCGTTTTCCGGCTACTTTTAATTCCCAGTCTTCCGGCCTGGCGTCTTTTATAAAAACCCTAAGATCTTCCATTCGGTCTGAATGGTCCATGGTGATTTGTTTCATCAGGTATTTTGTAAGCGGTAAATTATACCAAAAAACTCCCCACATAGAAGGAATATTTTCTTTATTTATGCTTTTTGGGAGATCTAATTTAGAACCTTCTTTTAGAAATTTAGTAGTAAAACCAGCAAAGGGCCCAAAAAGTAATTCCTTCTTTCCATTAATATATCTCGTATCAAGGTGAGGAGTAGACATTGGGGGAGCATCTGGTCCTGCTTTACTGTAAACCTTAGCCCAATGTTGGTCTATAACTTCCCGGTTTTTGCAAACCAGCCACTGGCCATCTACAGGGAATCCACCATACCCGTCTTTTTCCTCTATTTCTACTTTTTGAAGTAATGGCAATGCGCCGCCACCGGCACCTATAAAAACATGTTCGGCATCATAATATGTAACTTTCCCTGAGTCTAGATTTTGAGCTTCTACCGTCCATTCCAGGGTTTCATCGGGATCTACATCTAAAACATCGGTATTTCTTAAAACCGGTACATTAAATTGTTCTTCCAGAACTTTAAAATATTGTTGTGAGAGTGCTTCAAAATTAACTTCAGTGCCAATTTCCATTCGCGTTGCAGCCATTTTCTCATTCTCACGGCCTTTCGCAATTAAGGGAATCCATTCTTTTAATTTCTCTGGATCTTCAGAAAATTTCATTTCTTCAAACATTGGCGTTTGGACAAGCGCTTCAAATCGCTTTTTAAGAAAATTGATATTATCATCTCCCTGCACCCAGCTATGATGTGGAACCGAATGAATAAAGTTTTCAGGATATTTTATAAGTTTTTGGTCTACCAGGTAGGCCCAAAATTGTTTGCTGTTTTCAAACTGACTAAAAATTTCGATAGCTTTACTAATATCTATGCTACCATCAGCATTTTCTGGGATATAATTAAGTTCACAAAGTGCCGAATGCCCGGTACCGGCATTATTCCAGGCGCCAGAACTTTCTTGAGATACTTCGCCCAGCTTTTCAAAAATAATTATTTTGATTTTGGGATCTATTAACTTCAACATTAAAGCGAGTGTAGCGCTCATTATACCGCCACCTACACAAATAAGATCGTAGTTATTCTCTTTGAGTACTTTTTGATTCATAGCCTGGTTTTTCTCAAACTTAGAAAAATACCAAACCAATCTTACCCAATGAAATATTAAAGCTCGGGAGATTTAATTAATCTATGGTAATATTTCACTCAGATGTTGAGGTTTTATACTCGAGTTCTTTATGCTCGGTTCTAACTTTTTTTACACTTCTGTCTAGCACTAAACTAATAATTAATGCCACGATGATTAAAGCAGTAAAAACATAGAAAACTGGAATATAACTTCCCGTACGGGTATAGATTTGTGAGACCAGGGTGGGACCAATAAGTCCGCCCAGAGACCAGGTAGTTAATAAGTAACCGTGAATTGCTCCAAGTTCTTTTGTGCCAAAAAGATCGCCAATAAATGCCGGGAGATTAGAAAATCCGCCACCGTAACAACTTACTACAAGAAAAATAAATATTTGAAAAATAAGAGCACTTGTAATAATGGGCAGGGTGATAAAAGCAACGAGCTGAATTATAAAGAAAATAATAAACACTTTAGGGCGCGAAATATAATCTGAAGCTGCAGCCCAACCTAATCTTCCTCCGCCATTAAAAATTCCCATAATTCCTACCATAGTAGCTGCTGCACCGGCTGAGAGTCCAACGATATTTTGAGCCATTGGCGAGGCTACAGAAATCATCATAATTCCTGCGCTGGTGTTTATAAGCATCATCGTCCAAAGCATCCAGAAATGCTTGGTTCTAACAGCTTCACCAGACGTAGCTTGCGACAGATCTCTTTTTATTTTTTTGGTTCCGGCTTTTACCGCTGCTTCCATTCCCGTTGGCATCCAGTTTTTTGGCGGTGGTGCGATATAAGAAGCGCCAAGCATCATTAAAATGAAATAAGAGGCTCCTAAAATGTAAAAAGTAGTACTAATTCCTATAGATTCTATTAAACTCGCTGCAACAGGAGCAGTTACCAGAGCTCCGGTTCCAAATCCCAGAACAGCCATTCCTGTGGCTAAACCTCTTTTGTCTGGGAACCATTTTACTAAGGTTGAAACGGGCGCTATATAACCAATTCCAAGGCCGAGTCCACTTAATAAACCATAGGATAGTAGAAATCCTGTTAATGAATCCATTGAAATAGCAAATCCCGATCCCGCCTGGCCTAAACCAAATAAAACTGCGGCCAGCATAGCCGATTTTTTTGGGCCGCTTCGCTCTACAAATTTTCCGAATAATGCAGCAGATCCTCCACCGAGAACCATCATTATGGTAAAGGCGGTGGTAACCGATGCCATAGACCAGCCCTTGGTTTCTACAAGGGGTTGGGTATAAACACTGTATGCGTAAGCAGCACCTATTGAAATATGAATAAAAACTGCCGAAGCGGCAATAAGCCATCGGTTTTTGGTTGGAGCAATCATTTTAAAGAATTTTGCAAGGTTATATTGTTATTAAATTGAATAGGATAACAAGTATAAGTTTTTATTGCGGAAATATAAATGAATTGGCGGCAGTATTATTAATGAGGTAATAAAAAAGCCCGAAAATATTAATTTCGGGCATTAAGATTATTAAGTTAAGTCGCTGAATTAACTAATATCGTTTTCTTCAGTTTCTACGGGCTCAACACTTTCGCTTGCTTCTTCTTCCTCCCGTCTTTCTTCAAGAAAATCTTTCAATTCTTTTCCGTACATGGATTTTTTCACCTTTGGCTCTAAAGATTTATAGATGGTATCTAAATACTTAATATTAGCGTCAAAAACTTCAGAAAGGGCCAGATAAGGAGCTATTTCCAGGTCTTTATTGTTAATCGCAAAATTAACGGTGTAAAGATATTTACGTTTAAGTAAACTTTCATATTGTTTATTCACGTCAATCAGCTGTTCTTCGTTTTCATCGCGTTGGGCTTCAAAGTTTTGCTGAATAAGTTCCAGGTTCTTATCGTTGAAGCGTTGCATCATTGTGCGATATTCTTCTAATTTTTCCTGGTTCTTTGCCCCGGTTATTTCAGCATCGGTAACAAAATTCTCTAAAGTTGTATTGATAGTTACTTCTCCCTCTTCAGCAAAAAAGTCTATACGGTCGTCGTATTGGGAATTATCAACTTTTTTAAGATAGAGGTACATTACCTGTGGGCTTTCTATAAAAGCTTCCAGGCTAATATTGGCATCACCATTAACCACTACGGAGTCCATATCTACCATTAGAGTATCCTCTATCTTTTGAAGATAAACGGTTCCTTTTTTTAGGCCCTCAATATTGGCATTTACTATTAAGTTGCTTTCTTTATTATTACAGGAAGTAAGGGCGGTAATAGCCAATAAAAGAATGCTTAATTTTTTCATTTGTTTTATAATTTTCTCTGGTAGTGGGAATTTATCACAAGCTAATAATTCATCCTGCGAACTCCCATATTTAGTCTCCAGCAACTTGCTGGTTTCAGGTTTCTGATTTAGGCGGCAAATATCTTATAATTTTCTATTTTAAACTAACTCCCGGCGGCGATTTGCATTAAAATAGTAGTAAGAATTGCTCCATAGGTTCCAACTACATATCCAAACACGGCTAATAAAACTCCCACGGTTGCCAGGGAAGGGTGAAAAGCCGCAGCTACCACAGGGGCCGAGGCCGCACCACCAACGTTAGCCTGACTTCCTACAGCGAGGAAAAAGTAAGGTGCTTTAATGAGTTTTGCGGTACCAAAGAGGAAAATAACGTGAATAGACATCCAAATAAGACCAATACCAATTAGTCCCGGATTATCAAATACCATCCCAAGGTCCATTTTCATACCTATGGTAGCTACCAAAATATAAATAAAAATACTGCCTAACTTACTTGCTCCAGCACCTTCGTAGGTTTTGAATCGTGTAAACGAAAGCCCTATTCCAATTGCGGTAGCAATGGTAATCATCCAAAAGAAGGAAGAGGAAAAGGATGAAAGCGCACTTTTACTATCATTAAAAATTTCAAAATTTGAAGATAGATATACCGAAATTTCATCGGCTCCCCAGTGTGCAATTCCCACCGTTACAAAGGCCAGGGCCAGCATAATCATATAATCGGGTAGGTTGGGATTTCTGGTTACACTTTCAGCATAATTAGAAACTTTGTTTTTAAGTTCTGTAATTGCTGAATTATCGGCTTTTAGCCATTTATCAATTTTTTCGGTTTTACCAATTCCCATTAACAGTCCTGCCATAAGGAGGTTGGCTACTACAATATCTACTAAGACCATTCCGCCGTAAAGATCGGGGTTGTATTCGTAAATTTCCAGCATAGCAGCCTGGTTTGCGCCACCACCAATCCAACTACCGGCAATGGTAGAGAGACCTCGCCAAATAGCATCGGGACCAACACCACCCACGGTTTCTGGAGAAATAGCGGAAACAATTAGAATAGCTAGCGGCCCACCTACAATAATTCCTACCGTACCCGCAAAAAACATAATTAAGGCTTTTGGACCCAGGTTAAAAATTGCTTTCAGGTCTATGCTTAAAGTCATTAAAACAAGGGCAGCCGGTAATAGAAATCTACTGGCTACATAGTAAAGTTGAGAAGTACCATCGTCTATAAGTCCCAGGGAATTAAAGATTGCGGGAATTAAATAGCACATTAAAAGAGCCGGTACAATGCCATAGAATTTTTTCCAGAAACCAGCTTCTTTCGAAGAGGTATAAAACACAAAACCCAAAGCGAGCATTAAAAGTCCAAAGACTATAGCATCATTGGTAAAAACGGGAGTATCTTCCATAGGAAATTTTTATAAGCGGCGCCAAAATACAATTTTTCTTAAACTCTTCTTAAAGAATTACGGGAATCCTTCTGTTAGATTTGAAACAACTCTTTTAGGCTATTGGCTACGCCATCTTCCTTTCCGCTTTGGGTAACAATATTAGCAACTTCCAAAACTTCTTTTCTAGCATTACCCACGGCAACGCCCATTCCTACGCCTTTAATCATTTCTACATCATTATAATTATCTCCAAAAGCAATACTTTGCTCTGGCGTTAGATTGAAATGATTTTTCAATAAAAATTTAATAGCCGTAAGTTTTGAAATCTTTTTATTGGCAATTTCAAGGTATGTGGGTTTAGAACGGTATAAATGAAGTTCTCCAGGAAAATTCTCTGATAAATAATCTTTAATTTTATCAATATGGGCTTCGTCTCCCATTGCCATAATTTTATGAGCTCCTTTGTTATCTTTTTTCCATTCTGAAATTACTTCGCGATTAGATCTAAGTTCGGGTTTTACTTTGGTGTTATTTTCTTCCCTAGCAGCCCACTGGTCGTATTGCGGAACGTACCATTCGTCACTATTATATAAACTTAAATGGCAGTTCATACTTTTATTGAAATCAGAAAGATTTTCCAGCGTATTTAAAGAAATTTCAGTAGAACTTATAGCTTTCCTATCTACCAGTATTAATCCGCCGTTATAACAAATAATAGGTTGTTCTTTTATTTCAAGATCGGCTTGCAAATGTATCATTGCTGCTGGCATTCGGGCTGAAATAAGTACGAATGGTAAACTGTCTTTTAAATTTTTTATTGTTGAAATTGTGTTGGGAGATAATTCCCGGTCGTGGTTTAGTAGAGTTCCATCTATGTCTGAAAAAACGATCTTATATTGCATTATTCTTCTTCTTTTTTATTTTTTGGGTGACGTTTTGCTTCTTTTAGGGCTTTATTTAGCATCCACTCAATCTGCCCATTGGTACTCCTGAATTCATCAGCAGCCCATTTTTCAATGGCTTTCAGCATCTTCTCATCAACTCGTAGGGCGAATGCTTTTTTATTACTCATTTTATTTATTTTCCAGATTCTTAATAAAATCGGTTAAAACCGGAATTATTTCGGGATGCAATGGTAATTCAGGATTATTGTAAGTTTGATAGTTTTTAGTCAAATCTTTAGAATTCACTTTTCTAAAAACGTGGTTCATATTTTCCAATAGAACTAATTCTGAATTTTCGGCTGCTGTATGCAGTAATTCAGCCTGTTCTTCCTTTACCTGGGCGTCATTTGTTCCGTTTATAATCAAAACCGGAATTTGCAGTTTTGCAATTTCTTCAGCAGGATCATATTTTATCCAGGAGGCTAAAAAAGCCTGGTTTTGAGGACTAAATAATGAACCTAATATTGATGGGTAATTTGAACTACTTCCATTTTCTTTTATCTCCTTGAGGGCTTGCTCAATATCATCTTTAAGCTGAGGTAATTGAGCCGAAAGTTGTGCAGCCAGAATATTGTCTATACTTTCTCCCGCACCGGCAATAGAAATAAGGGCATCGGCATTATTTTTTGAAGCCAAAATGCCTATTAAAGAGCCCTGGCTATGCCCGGCAATAATTATATTGCTGAAATTTCTGTCTTTTTTAAAATGAATTAAAATATTTTCAACATCCAGTATAAGATCTTCAAACGAAAGTGAATCTAAATTTAACTCCTTCGCTTTCATAATACGTTTATCAAATCTAAAACTTGCAATTCCTTCAGCTGCTAATTCGTGTGCTATTTTTTTAGCAAAATCACTTTTATTATTCATCCCTTCGGGAGAATTCCCATCACGATTTGTAGGCCCCGAACCCTGAATGAAAATTACCAGTGATGGATTTTCAAATTCCGAAGGAGATGTAAGGGTTCCATCGGTAAATTTATCTACCGTAATTTCTTCTTCGGTAAATGTCTTTTCTTGTGCGGAGACAATAAAATTTCCGAAGAAAATTAGGAATAAGCTGAGGATTGAATTTCTCATACAATTTCTAATGATTTAAAGTGCCCGCGTTTACCACCGGCGTTGCATCTTTATCGCTACAAAGTACCACCATTAAATTGCTTACCATAGCGGCACGTCTTTCGGCATCAAGATCTACAAGATTCTTTTCGCTTAACTGGTGTAACGCCATCTCTACCATTCCCACTGCACCCTGTACAATTTTATGACGGGCGGCAACTATTGCGGTTGCTTGCTGGCGTTTAAGCATTGCGCTGGCGATCTCATTAGCATACGCCAGGTAACCAATTCTGGCTTCCAAAACTTCAATTCCGGCAATATTTAAACGTTCTTCGAGCTCCTTTTCCAGGGCGTCACTTACTTCGTTTACGCTGGAACGCAGGGTGATATCCTCGTCTAAGCCTTCATCTGCAAAATTATCATAAGGATAGAGACTGGCAAGTTTTCTAACTGCAGCATCGGTTTGTACCACCACAAAATTTTCATAATTATCTACATCAAAAGAAGCTTTGTAGGTATCACGAACGCGCCAAACCAGGATGGTGCTTATCATTACCGGGTTTCCTAATTTGTCGTTCACTTTTAGGCGCTCGCTATCAAAGTTTCGGGCCCTTAAAGAAATTTTCTTTTTGGTGTAAAATGGGTTCACCCAAAAGAGTCCGTTCTTTTTAACCGTTCCCTTGTAATCACCAAAGAGTAAAAGCACTCTGGAGCCATTTGGATTTACCAGGATTAGCCCGG
Source organism: Salegentibacter agarivorans (assembly GCF_900113135.1). Taxonomy (GTDB): domain Bacteria; phylum Bacteroidota; class Bacteroidia; order Flavobacteriales; family Flavobacteriaceae; genus Salegentibacter; species Salegentibacter agarivorans. The sequence goes on from NZ_FOOH01000034.1 coordinate 8,411, forward strand.
GTAGGATAAAAAGCGAGATAATGATTCCCAAAATAAACCACGCATTATTTAAAATAATAAATCCGATAATACTTCCGAAGAATAATAATAGAAAAACAAACAACATAATATAGCCGTTTGAAGCATGGAGATCTTTTTCCTGAGTCATAATATTTAAAATTGGTTGATATTAAAATGATATCATAAATATATTGCATTAATTCTTAACTGAGAAAAATTTAACATATTAAAAATTTGGGCTTCGCTATATTTGCCGAAAATCTAAAGGAGATTCACCTATATCTTCTTAATCTTTAAAAATTCAATAAATGAAAAAATTACTGCTATTTGCTTTGTTGGTTATAATTGGAAACACCGGTTTCTCTAATGATAATGAATGGGGGAAAACCGGGCACAGGGCTACTGGAGAAATCGCCGAAAATTATTTAAATAAGAAAGCTAAAAAAGCAATAGATAAAATTTTAAACGGCCAAAGTTTGGCCTTTGTGGCGAATTATGCCGATGATATTAAAAGTGATCCAGATTTTAGGCAATATGGCCCCTGGCATTATGTGAATTTAGCCGAAGGACAAACTCAATATGATGAGAAAACCGCCAACCCAAAAGGAGATCTTTACCAGGCTATTTTAAAATGTAAAAAGGTATTAAAAGATGAAAATGCTTCAAAAGAAGACAGGCAGTTTTATCTGAAAATGCTGGTTCATTTTGTAGGGGACCTTCACCAACCTTTTCACGTGGGAAGAGCTGCCGATAAAGGCGGTAATGATGTGCAGGTTCGTTGGTATAACGAGGGATCTAACATTCACCGGGTTTGGGATAGCCAGATGATAGATTCTTACCAAATGAGCTATACAGAGCTTGCAGTAAATACCAAACAATTAAGCAGAGCTCAAATTAAAGCTATTGAAGAAGGAGAAGTTATAGATTGGGTGTATGAGTCTGGTGAAATGGCAAGCGAGCTTTATAATTCAGTTGAAATGGGGGAGAAATTAGGTTATGAATATATGTATCATCACCTGCCTACTGTTTTGCAGCAATTGCAAAAAGGCGGAATTCGTTTGGCAAAAATATTAAACGAGATTTACGGATAATTTGATTCCAAAACATTCAAAAAAGCCATTGTGGAAACTTCTACAATGGCTTTTTTTATTGAATTTGTCTAAAAGTTAGATTAATTCTGGGTGAAACATCTTTTTTGGTTTTTGGCAGCTGGTGTTTCCAATAATGTTGCATAATGCCTTTCATAATTAAGAGGCTGCCGTGCTGAAGTTCAATTTTTTCTTTCAGGTTTTTGTTGGTTTTATGTTTAAACTGAAAGCTACGAACGCCGCCCAAACTTATAGAAGCAATTAGGGGGTTTTTGCCTAAAACTTGTTCATCATCGGCGTGCCAGCCCATACTGTCGTTTCCATCACGATAAAGGTTTGCTAGGCAGGTATTGAATTCAAAGCCGGAAACTTCTTCGGTTTGTTGTTTTAGATCTAAAATTTCTGAAGAAAAAGTTTCGGGTTTTAACTGTAAGCCCGAATAGGTATAAGAAATTCCTTTTTCAGCAAAAAAAGCGGTTAAACGTGGCTGCGGAATTTCTTTGCCGAAGAGTTTAATATTTTGCTGTTGCCAGGAAACTTCCTTCAGCAATTTTTCGAATAAAAAATTGGCCTTTTCAGTATTAAGAAAATGGGGGAAATATTCTAATTCTGCTTGTGGCAAGCTAAAAATTTTAGACTTCATCTTTAAAATTGTAAATAAAACCAGGCCCAGTACATTAGAAAAAACTGTAACGGTATTCTTAAAATTAAAGCCCATTTTGGGATGTCCGCGCCGGCTTTTTTGGAAGAAAGCATATAAAAATGTACAAGTAGAAAAACTAGGAGCATTAAATTAATCCCGTAGATGGCCAGGTCTTTGGTTTCAGAAAAAAAGAGTAGAAAACCCAGAAAAATTTCTGCCAATCCGCTTAAAAAAACCAGTGGTTTATGCGCCGGTAAATATCGCGGCATAATTCGCATATACATTTGAGGTTTTATAAAGTGAATAATACCGGCTACGATGTACATCGCGCCCATTAGGTAAAGGTGCCAGGGATATTGCATAATTTAAAGATAAAAATATATTTTTATGAGAGCGTGTAATTATAATAATAATACCGCTAGGTATTAAAAATTTTGTGTAATTCACTAAAATAGAGTAATTTTCGGCTCCCAATTTACAACCTAACTTAATCTATATTGAAACATAATTACCTGCTATTTTTATTAGATAATTGAGATTAATATGCCCTGAGGTTTGTCTCATACATTAAATAATTTGTTCGCTACAACGGCTCGTTAAATCGAAGCCGCGTGTTGGAATAGGTTATATAGCTCAAGATTGTTTCCTCAATAAAAAGGGAACTTTCTCTAATCTCTACACAGTTTCAGTCTTAGAAAGTAAGGCTAATAAATTGGGAATTTTCAGCACTAAATTAATCTGTCTTAAAAAAGATGGGTATTTAATATTATTGGTCTTTTTAAAAGAAAATAGGGTTTTCAGAAAATATCTTTTTTACAAAACTTTTACCGTTTTAAGATGAATCCTAAAATTAAGGGAACTATTGGTTGGTCAAATATTAAAAAAAAGTTAATTTAACATAGTCTATAGCCCCTGGGTAAGAACTTAACAAGGAAAATAATTGAGTATAAAGTACATTTCTGTTTTACTAATTTCCCTGGTATCCGGCATTGCTTTCTCACAGTCTAAAGAAAGTGAAAGCTGTGATAGTATTAAGGAACTACTAGACTTATCTACAGATGCCATGTATTCCTATGAATATAACAAGGCCATTGATTATTCCCTGAACTTAATTGAGCTTGCCGAGGAAGAAAAAGATTACTACCACCTTTACCACGGCTATAATAACCTGGGAATTACGTACGATGAATTGTATGATACTATTAGGGCTAAAGAAAGTTATGAGAACGCGCTTAAGTATGCTAAAATTGTAGAGAACGATACTTTACTTTGGTGGGCATACAACAATCTTGGTAATATGTTTACTTCCAATAAGCAAACTATAGACCAGGGTTTTGCATATTACGATAAAGCGATAAAAGCTGCGTCTAACCTTGAAGATGCAGATAGTAGAGCCACACCGCTTATGAATAAAGGCTGGACGCATCTATATTTAGAAGAGTATGACGAAGCTTTTCCCTATCTAGTACAAGTCGAGAAACTGGTAGAAGATATCAAAGATCCTTATATGCTAAGCCAGGTTGCGTCCCTTTTTGGAACCTACTATTTAGGAAAAGAGAATTTAGAAGAATCTAAGAAATATTATGAAAAAGCTATTAAAATAGCTGAAAGAGATTCCCTGTATTATGAGGCGGTAACGGCTTATGATGGTTATGCTGAAGCTTTGTTTAAAAATAACGAATTTAAAGAAGCTTATAACGCGTTAGATAAATATATAGAATATGATGCTGAACTTTATGAAAAGGAAAAGCTAGAACAAATGGAATCTGCGCAGGCGCGGTTTGAAACCAAGCGCTATCGCGAAAATCTTGAAATAGCCAAAAGGGAGCAAAAGTATAAAGATGAGGTAATTGCCAAATCTCAGCAAAATTCCATCATCATGATTATTTCTTTAATCGTGATGTTATTTTTTATAATCCTGCTTGTTAGAAATAACAACTCAAGGAAAAAGCTAATTTCCCAACTAAAAAATAAAAACAGCGAATTATTTTCGGCCAAAGAAGAAGCAGAGCGTTTATCTATGCTAAAAAGCCAGTTTTTCTCTACGGTAAGTCACGAGTTAAGAACCCCGCTCTATGGGGTAGTAGGACTTACCTCGTTATTGCTGGATGATAAAAGCCTGAAGAAACACGAAAGCGATTTAAAATCCTTAAAATTCTCAGCCGATTATCTTTTGGCGCTAATTAACGACGTGTTGCAAATGAATAAAATGGAATCTAAACAGGTAAAACTGGAAAATGTTCCATTTAATCTTCATGAATTAATATTAAGTATTGTAAATACTTTTGAGTTTACACGACTCCAGAACAAGAATAAGGTACATTATAATATAGATGAAAACGTACCCCAAAATCTTATTGGAGACCCTGTAAGGCTTTCTCAAATTTTAATGAACCTGGTGGGAAATGCGGTGAAGTTTACCGAAAATGGTAACATTTATATAAATGTAGAGTTACAGGCTAAGGTAGAGGATAGAGCAATAATCTATTTTGAAGTAAAAGATGACGGAATTGGTATTCCAAAAAGCAAACAAAAATTAATTTTTGAAGAATTTTCTCAGCTTAAACCTTCAAATTATAATTACCAGGGAACCGGCTTAGGTTTGCCTATAGTAAAACGCCTATTACAGTTATTTGAATCTCAAATTCATTTAAAAAGTAAAGAAGGAGAAGGTTCTGTTTTTTGTTTTAGTTTAAGCCTTAAAGAAGATAAATCTTCAACAAAAAAAGTTGGATTTGCGCACGAAGTATATTTGGATAATCTAAAAGAAAAACAAAAAATACTTATTGTAGATGACAATCGGATAAACCAGGTAGTAACGCGACGCATATTAGAGAAACAGAATTTTGAATGCGTGGTTGTTGGCAATGGGGTAGAAGCTATAGAAAGAGTTACTGCCATGGATTTTGACCTTATTTTAATGGATCTAAATATGCCGGGAATTAATGGTATGGAAACTACCCAGCGCATTAGAAACCTGAGTAAAGACGTACCCATTGTTGCACTTACTGCAGTAGAAATTGAAGAAGTAAGAAATGAAATCTTCGCAGCCGGAATGAATGATATTATCGTAAAACCTTATGATATAGAACGATTCTACCAAACCATAAAGCGTAACCTAAACGCAAATTTAGAGACAAGCTCAAGGAATTAAAGTCTATTGGCAAACTTTCCCTTTGTATTAAAGCTTAATCATATAAAATAAAAAAGCCTGGAAAGTCTTGTTACCGTATAGCTGAACTTGTTTCAGCTTCTAACATCTTAGATACTGAAACAAGTTCAGGATGACGATTAAATCAACTTTCCAGACCTTTCTAAATTTTCCTTTTCAAGGAAATTATTTTACCATATCAAAACTACGTTTTACGAAATTGGTTAACTCTTCCCCTTTAAGCAGGTTTTGAGATAATCTCGCAAGATCCAGAGAATGCTTGATTAAGCGTTCCTGTTTCTTTTCGGTTTTGGTATTTAGAATATCAGAAATTAACGGGTGATTGGTATTTACCACAAGGTTATACATTTCTGGCATATTCCCCATTCCAAACATACCACCGCCACCGGTTTGCTGCATTTCCTTCATTCGGCGCATAAACTCCGGTTGTGTGATTAACAAAGGAGCAGCATCACTATCCATAGCTTCCAGTTGTACGGTATATTTTTCCTTCGGAATTACTTTTTCAAAGTCTCCTTTTAATTTCTCTTTTTCTTCTTCAGAAAGTTTTGAAATCTTCTCTTCGTCTTTTTTGATAAGGTTATCTACCTGATCTGAATCTACACGAACAAAAGTGATTTTCTCTTTTTCACCTTCCATTTTTTGAAGCAGGTGAGAAATAATTGGAGAATCTAATAACAACACTTTGTAACCTTTGGCTTTAGCTGCCTCAATATAACTGTGTTGCTCGTCTTGATTAGAAGCATAAAGCACAACCAGGTTTCCATCTTTATCGGTTTGGTTGACTTTTATTTTCTCCTGAAGTTCTTCAAAAGTGAAGTATTCATTCTCTACCGTTGGGTAAAGTGCAAACTTCTGTGCTTTTTCGTAGAACTTGTCTTCAGAAAGCATTCCGTATTCAATAACGATCTTAATATCGTTCCATTTTTGCTCAAAATCCTCACGATTATTATTGAAAAGAGATTTCAATTTATCGGCTACCTTACGGGTAATGTAGCTGGAAATCTTTTTCACAGCACCATCTGCCTGTAGGTAAGAACGGGAAACGTTTAACGGAATATCTGGAGAATCTATAACCCCGCGAAGCATCGTTAAAAATTCAGGAACAATTCCTTCAACATTATCGGTTACATAAACCTGGTTTTGGTAAAGCTGAATTTTATCCTTTTGAATATTCATATCCTGCGTCATCTTAGGGAAATAAAGAATCCCGGTAAGATTAAACGGATAATCTACATTAAGGTGAATGTGAAATAAAGGTTCCTCGAACTGCATTGGATACAATTCACGGTAAAAACTTTTGTAATCTTTATCTTCTAAATCGTTTGGTTGCTTAGTCCACGCCGGTTCAGGGTTATTGATAATATTATCTACCGTTTTGGTTTCTGCTTCGGCGTCTTCAGGAGCATCTTCCGGAAGTGGCAAAGTTTCTTCTTTTGTTCCAAATTTAATTGGGATAGGCATAAACTTGTTATACTTCACCAATAATTCCTGGATCCTGTTTTCTTCCAAAAATTCTTCATCTTCTTCATTTATATGAAGAATGATTTCGGTTCCTCGCTCTTTTTTATCGGCATCGCCAAGTGTGAACTCGGTTGTTCCCTCACAAACCCAATGCGCTGCAGGTTCATCTTTGTAAGATTTGGTAATGATTTCTACTTTATTCGCCACCATAAAGGCAGAATAGAAGCCAAGTCCAAAATGGCCAATAATTCCGCTGTCTTTAGCCGAATCTTTATATTTTTCAAGGAATTCCTCAGCGCCAGAGAAAGCTACTTCGTTAATGTATTTTTCAACTTCTTCTTTCGTCATTCCAACACCCTGGTCTATAACGTGAAGTTTCTTTCCTTCCTTGTCTACTTTAACCTCAATTACCGGGTTACCGTACTTTACATCGGTTTCCCCAATATCGGTAAGGTGTTTTAGCTTTAGAGTTGCATCTGTTGCGTTAGAAATCAATTCTCTTAGAAAGATTTCGTGATCACTGTAAAGAAATTTCTTTATCAGTGGGAAAATGTTTTCTACAGAAACATTAATTTTTCCGGTTGCCATATATTTTCGTTTTTAATACTATTTATTGTTGCTTACCTATAGTCAAAAAAAATACCATTAAAACTCCGCTGACAAACTGACATAACCTGTAATTAATAAAATATCATTTCGTCTAAACTGCTGAAATTCAATTTTAATAGGCAGAGATATTTTTAACAAACATTTTGTTTAATATTATGAATTAAAACTTAAACAAAAGTGTATCTTTGAAAAAGAAATAAAAATTATGGTTACAGCTAAAAAAAATACAACCAGGAAAGTTTTAGATAAAGACAAGCTTATTGCGATGTATATGGACTATGTATTGGAAGAAGAGAAGCGTCCTAAAACGGTTTATAAATTTTGTAAGGAGAATAAGATCAAAGAAGAGGAATTTTATAATTTCTACGGAAGTTTTGAAGGTTTACAGAAGGGAATTTGGGAGCGGTTTTATGAGCATACTATGAATGTGATTAATAAAAGTCCTGAATTTGACAGTTTTTCCAACAGGGAAAAAATGCTCACTTTCTATTACACCTTTTTCGAAATACTTACTGCAAATAGGAGTTACGTTTTGTTCTCATTAAAAGAACATGAAAGTCAGTTAAAAAACCTACAGCAGTTAAAAGGATTAAGAAAGAACGTGAAATCTTTTGCAACGGAACTTATTCAGGATGAAAATTCAGAAAAAGCAATATCAGCTTTACAACAATCAGAGAGAATATTTTCTGAAGCAACCTGGGTACAATTGATGTTTTTAATGAAATTTTGGATGGACGATAATTCTCCTCAATTCGAAAGCACCGATGTTGCAATAGAGAAATCTGTAAACACTGTTTTTGATGTTTTCGATAATACCCCGCTGGAACGGGTTATAGATTTAGGAAAATTCCTCTGGAAAGAAAAAATGGCTTAATTAAAGTCTACCCCAAATTATCATGAAAACTATAGATAAAATACCCACAGGCAAAATTGGCCGAACTTCAAAACTGGTGCAAACCGGAGTAAAGTTGGGAGGCAATTACCTTAAATATTACAGTAAAAGAGCTTTTGATTCTGAGCTTACCCGCGATGAATTAGACCAAAGCAATGCCGATGATATTTACGACAGCCTAAAAAGTTTAAAAGGAAGCGCGCTAAAAGTAGCCCAAATGCTTTCTATGGAAAAAAGCCTTTTACCAAACGCTTATGTTGAGAAATTTAGCCTGGCACAATTTAGTGTGCCGCCACTCTCAGCGCCTTTGGTGAGAAAAACTTTTAAAAAATATAACGGAGCTTACCCTGAAGAGTTGTACGATAGATTTGCTTCAGATTCTGTGAATGCGGCCAGTATTGGCCAGGTTCATAGAGCCGAAAAAGATGGGAAAAAACTTGCTGTGAAAATTCAATATCCCGGCGTGGCAGATAGTATAAGTTCAGATTTGGCGATGGTTAAACCTATTGCTACCAGAATGTTTAATCTTCAGGGTAAGGATTCCGCTAAATATTTTAAGGAAGTAGAAGGAAAATTACTTGAGGAAACCGATTATATTTTGGAAGTAAAACAGAGTAAGGAAATTTCTGAAGCCTGTGCGCATATTCCAAACTTAAAATTTCCAAAATATTACGAAGATTTATCCAGTGAGCGAATTATCACGATGGATTGGATGGATGGAAAGCATCTAAGTGAATTTGCGAAAGAAAATAAAGATCAGGAGAAAGCTAATAAGGTAGGGCAGGCGCTTTGGGACTTTTATATGTACCAAATGCATAGATTGAAGGAAGTACACGCCGATCCTCACCCAGGGAATTTTCTAATTGATAAAGATGCAAACCTTATTGCTATAGATTTTGGTTGCATAAAGCAGGTTCCTGAAGATTTTTATGTGCCATATTTTGAATTGGCAAAAAAGGAAAATATTAATAATCCTGAATTTTTCAACGAGAAATTATTTGAACTGGAAATATTAAGGGAGGATGATTCTGAACGGGAAATCAAATATTTTTCAGAATTATTTTACCAAATGCTGAATTTATTTACAAGCCCGTTTCACGAAGAAACTTTTGATTTTGCCGATGAAACCTTTTGGAATTCAATTACAGCATTGAGTGAAAAGTATAGTAAAGACACAGAATTACGAAAAATGAATGGGAATAGAGGCAGTAAGCATTTCCTTTATATTAATAGAACATTTTTCGGTTTATATAATTTATTGCACGATCTGGAAGCGAAGATCGAGGTTAACAAGTTCCGCGATTACATGTCATAATTGTTGGTTTTATTTATTGGTTAGGTTGTGGAAAAGCGTTATTACCATCTCTGGTAATGGCGCTTTTCCTATTTTTAAACCTAATTGACTTTGTGAAATAAAAAAGCTGTTTGAGAAGGTTTTAAAAACGTCATCCTGAATTTATTTCAGGATCTAACAAGTTGATTACTGTACTCATGTTAGAAGCTGAACCAGTTCAGCCTGACGGAAAAAAACATCTCTCAAACAGCCTAAAAAGTTGGCTATAATTTAGAATTTTAGTCTTTTAATTCTGCTGAAGTTTCAATGTTTCCAGATTCTTCTCTGTTTTTTACATATTTCTCTAACCATTGGTCTTGTTCCCAAAGCACGTGCAAAACAGATTCTTTTGCGCTATAGCCGTGGCTTTCTTTTGGTAGCATCACCAGGCGAGCTGTTGCTCCCAGCCCTTTTAGCGCATTAAAATAACGTTCACTCTGCATTGGGTAAGTCCCTGAATTATTATCGGCTTCCCCGTGAATTAATAATAGTGGAGTCTTCATTTTATCGGCGTGCATAAAAGGAGACATATTATAATATACTTCTGGTGCTTCCCAGTAGTTTCTTTCTTCACTTTGGAAACCAAATGGAGTTAGCGTTCTGTTATAAGCACCACTTCTGGCAATTCCCGCTGCAAAAAGATTGGAATGTGATAAAAGGTTTGCCGTCATAAATGCACCATAACTGTGGCCACCCACGGCCACACGATCACGATCTACATAACCTTTTTCAGCTACGGCATCTATTGCAGCCTTTCCATTTGCCACTAATTGTTCTCTAAAACTATCGTTTGGTTGTTCATTACCTTCCCCTATAATTGGAAAAGACGCATCATCTAATACCACATAACCTCGATTTACCCAGTAGATTGGCGATCCATAATAAGGATAAGTGAAATCGTTGGCGTTGGAAGTATTTTGCGAAGCTGAATTTTTATCCTTGTATTCTCTTGGGTAAGCCCAAACAATCATAGGATGTTCTTCGGGGTTTTCTTTATCAAAACCTGCCGGAAGATAAAGCGTTCCGTTTAATTCCAGGCCATCTTCGCGCTCGTACGTAATCACCTCTTTACTTACATTCTTAAGACTTTTAAAAGGATTTTCAAAAGAAGTGATTTGTGTTAAGTCTTCTTTATCGTCTATATCCCTAATGTAATAATTAGGATATTCGGTAGCCGATTCTATTCTTACCAGGATTTCCCCATCTTCAATATCTAATGCTTCTACAAGAGTTTCTTTTTTATCGTTGTATTCAGATTGGTATAAACGTTCAGTTTCACCATTTTCCAGATCTATTTTATCGGCAAATGGAAACTGACCTTCTTCACTATAACCTGCGCCAAGTAAAAAAGCATCTTCTCCGTCTAATTTTAATACATTTTGCCCAAATTCATTTTTAGTGGTTACAAATCGCCCGGGATCGCTATATCTATCCTGGTAATTTCTGTCAAAAATAACTTCAGGTTCTTCTGATGCATCAGATGGATTAAATACATAAGTTCAGGTATTTCTTGTATTCCACCAGTAATCATCAGCAAGAGCAATTTCATCATTTCCCCACGTAATTCCAGAAAAACGATCTTTTGTTTTTAAAATAGATTTTCCTTCACCCTTAAACGGAGCTTCCAAAACAAAAACCTCATCTCTATAATCTACTTCTACCTCCGGATCACCTTCATCCAAAGCTTTTACATAAACCAGGCTTGCCGGTTTGTCGTTTCTCCATTGCACGCTTCTTCTCCCGGTTTGAGTAGACATAAAACCTTGCGGAAGATCTTCTAATAGCGGTTCGTCGTTTACCTGGTTTACCAATTCTCCTGAAACTTTATAAATATTAGTTTCTGAAGGGAATCTATAATAAGGTACCAGGTAGGAAAAAGGTTTTTTGATATGATTAACCATCACATATTCTCCATTGGGAGAGAAGGAAACGCTGCTATACATTTTGGCATCCATCCATTTTTCGGAAGTACCGTCTAAATTAATTTTCACCAATTCTGAACGCGCTAATTGTTCAAAATTATATTCATCATTAGGATTTTTAAGTAAATCCTGGTAAGTACGGTTCTGAGCTTCTTTCCCATCACTCACAGAAATTGTTGGTCCGGTTGGAACTGCGGTCTCGGGATCAATTAAATCTTTACGATCCTCTGGAAGCATTTTTACTAAAACGGACGAGTTGTCTTTAAACCAGTTAATAACATCACGCATATTTGCGTTTAGGTTTGCATCGGTTAATTTTCTCGCTTGTGCATTTTCAATATCTAATACCCAAAGTTCTACGCCGGTATTTGTAGTATGGGTAAAAGCGATCCTGGATTCGTCTGGAGACCAGCTGAAATTTGATAACCTAGGATTTTCAGGCAGGCCCTTTACCTGGGTTGGTGTTTCGGCTTCAATTTCTTTTAATTCAAGATTGTTATAATAAGTTGCACGGCTGCTAATATTAGTTACAGGGTTAATTCTTAATCCGCCCAGTCTCAATTCTTCTTCGCTTAATTCAGCAATAGATTTATATTGGTCGCGATATAAAAAGATCATCATTTCCCCATCACTATCTAAAATTGTAGAAGGCGCCAGGGGTACATCTACCAAATTCAGGATCTCCTGTGGCGGTTTCTGGTAAGTTAAATTTTCCTGGGCAAAAAGCGTGGGCAAACTTAGCAATAGGCTAAAAATGCTTAAAATAATTTTTCTCATAAATTTGTGGTTTTAGGAAATGAAAATAAAAATGCGTCATAATCGCAGTCATGCTAATCTTTAGTATATTGCGGACCCATTTTTTATTAAATGCTTAAATTTAAATTCAATAAGGTCTAAATATACTAAACAATAGAATATGTATCAATCTAAAATAGCCGGAGTTGGGAGTTACGTGCCAGAAAATGTTGTTACTAATGATGATTTGGCTAAAAGAATGGATACCAACGATGAATGGATCCAGGAAAGAACAGGTATCAAAGAACGCCGACATATAAAAAAAGGCGACGGTAATTCTACCGCTAAAATGGGCGTAAAAGCCGCTAAAATTGCTATTGAACGTGCTAAAATAGATAAAGACGATATAGACCTAATAGTTTTTGCAACCCTAAGTCCAGATTATTATTTTCCTGGTTGTGGGGTTCAGGTTCAGGAAATGTTAGATATAAAAACCTGCCCGGCATTAGATGTGAGAAACCAATGCAGCGGTTTCATCTATGCACTTTCTACTGCCGATCAATTTATTAAAACCGGAATGTATAAAAACGTTTTGGTTATTGGAAGTGAAAACCATAGCGGTGGACTCGATTTTACCACACGTGGCCGGTCTGTTTCAGTGATTTTTGGAGATGGAGCAGGAGCAGTGGTTTTAACCCGAAGCGACCATAATGGAGAGGGAATACTTTCTACACACTTACATTCTGAAGGAAAACACGCTTTAGAACTTTCTTTAAAAGGCCCAAGTACAGAGCACTGGGTTCCTGAAATTATTGCTGAAAACCCACAGGGAGACGATATTCCTTATTATCCATATATGAATGGGCAATTTGTATTTAAAAATGCCATTCAGCGTTTTTCTGAAGTTATTATGGAAGGTCTAAAAGCGAACGGACTTGAAGTGAAAGATATTGATATGTTAATTCCGCACCAGGCAAATTTGCGTATATCACAATATGTTCAGCAAAAATTTAAATTGAGTGACGAGCAGGTGCATAATAATATTCAGAAATACGGGAACACTACTGCAGCTTCTATTCCTATTGCTTTATGCGAAGCCTGGGAACAGGGCAAAATTAAAAATGAAGATATAGTGGTTCTTGCAGCTTTTGGGAGCGGATTTACCTGGGCAAGTGCTGTAATTAGCTGGTAAGAATATTAATTACTAAGATTAAAAAAGGTTATTTCGTTGCGCGAAATAACCTTTTTTATTTTCTAAATTCTTATAGAAATTTCTTCTGAAAAATTGATTCAAACTTTCCTGAAATATCGGAACAGGTCGTAAAGTCCAAAAACTATAAAACCAACCGCGAGTACCGAGCCAAAATTATCGGTTTCTTCTGCAGATAGGTGTGAATAGAGTCTATAAACTCCATAAACCAGAAATAGAATTCCCAGTATTAAATACCATTTATTACGTCTTCCTCCTTCGTTGAGGTTACTCATCTGTATAATCTTTTGGGAAGGTGGTTTTAGCTATTTTCAAGGCTTCGTCGTAATGATTTTTAACTACAAAAAGTTGCACCTGTCCTCGTAGGCCTCCGCCAAATCCGGCTCGTAATCCTGAATCAAAATCGTTTCTAACCCGGGAAGAAATATTGGCTTTATCAAATAATTCCTGCAAATATTGCACATTGGGCTCCGAACCCGTATATACTCTTTCGTAAGATTCGTCTAAACTCATAATTAATAGTTTTTAGTCCTATCTAAAATACAAATAACAATATAGCTTAATGTGTATTTTATACTGAGTTTAACGTTCTATGCGTTATAATATTTACTTCGCCAAATAGCCGAACTAAAATTCTTTCCTTTTTTGAAGCCATAGAAAATTGAAAGTCCTGCCACCCATTTAAAAACAAAGAAAAAGATCAAAAAAAACTGGGTAGTGGTTTGCTGTGGTGAGAAAAGTCCGTCGGGAATTAAAAGTGCAATTACAAAGCTAAGCACAAGCAAGAAGCCAACAAAATTCTCAAGATGTCTAAACGGCCACATTAATAATTTTCTCAATCGATGTAGGTCGTTGCCCCATTTATGTATTAGGTAAAAATAATCGTTCCCCATGGGAGCGAAAAGTAAGGGATCGTCAGCATTTTCCAGTTTAAAAAGTTTAGATGGCGCAACTATTTTAAAACCTTTCAGGGTAATTTGTTGTTCCTTTTCTATAGCCTTAATCCTGCTCACGGCTTCATAAGGAATTTTACCTTTAAAATAACTGCTGTCTAAGAAGCGTAGGCGATAATCAATACATAGTTTTTCAATATCTGAGAGATGAAAAATTCTAGAGCTTTCTAATAAATCAAGATTAAAATGGTTGTTTCCAGAATTTCCACCTTGAATCTCTTTTAGAATATTATCGTCCTTAGTGGTTTCCTGTTCAAAGATTTCCTGAACCTGTTGCAGAATATTTTCAGAAGAAACTCTTTGTTTTCGGGATTTATATAACTGCTCTTCCAGATTAGTGCGGCGCAAGCCTAACTTCAACTTCATTTTCTTTTTCTTTAGCATCTTTCACTAAATTAAGTAATTAAGATGATTCATGCAATCCATTTTTTTAACCGAATGCATGTTAAACCTTTCATAATTGGTTAAATTTAGAAATTGTTTAACTAAAATAGAATTAAATTAGACAAAAGTTGGATAATTAGGTTTTCTGAATAAATATTCGCAGAACAGATTTTATCTAATAAATCACTTAAAAATAATTGTTATGAGAAAATTAAAACACTTAGGAATTCTTTGTTTCCTATTTATTGGAGGGACTTTAATGGCCCAAAACGGATCTACAATGGTTGGTGGTGCAGAAATGTACCCCAGCAAGAATATTGTGGAAAATGCTTCACAATCTAAAGATCATACCACCCTCGTTGCAGCAGTAAAAGCTGCCGGTTTGGTAGAGACTTTACAGGGCGATGGTCCTTTTACCGTATTTGCTCCCACAAATGCGGCATTTGAAAAACTACCTTCTGGAACCGTGGAAACTTTACTAAAGCCAGAGAATAAAGCTAAACTACAAGCAGTACTTACATACCACGTAATAGCTGGGAATTTTAGTGCTAACGATGTGGTAGCGGCAATTAAAGAGGCTGATGGTAAAGCCACTTTTGAAACGGTAAGCGGTGCAAAACTTTATGCTATGATGGAAGATGGTAAAGTAAAGCTTAAAGACGCTTCAGGGAATGTTGCAACTGTAACTATTGCAAATGTGAACCAGTCAAACGGGGTTATTCACGTAATTGATACTGTAGTATTACCGGGGAAATAAATTGCTATTGAAAGAAAACTTAAGAGCGGCCTAAATGGCCGCTTTTGTTTGTTAATTAAATATCAATTAGGAAAGATCCTTTTTTTAATTATAAAGTAAAACTTATTTTCATTTAAATTTGAAACTTATGAAGAAATTGAAACTTTTAATTACCACAATTATGGCGGCTGCTTTTTTGATGTCTTGCGGCTCTGGAAGCAATATTTCTAAAGATTCTTCCAAAAAATTAAAAAATTACGATACCTATTCTTATTTGCCAAATCAGGACACTATTTTGAATCGGGATTATAATAATGACCGTGTACACGAGGTGATTATCTCTACCATAAACAATAATATGGCTAGCGAAGATTTTGCAATAGATAATCGTCAACCCGATGTGTTAGTCTATGTGCACACTATGTTTGATGAAAAGGTAGATGTAAATGCGAATCCTGTGTATACAAATTTCTCATATTATCGTCCGGGACTTTATATAGGGCCATATTATGAAGATTATACCTACGAGAATTATTTTACGATTCAGCGTATTGGAGCCGATGGTGCCATTAGACAAATACCTTATAAAGAAAAATCTATTGTTATAGATTTTATAGACCGCAGAACCAATCAAATCTTATGGCGTGGAACCGCCGATGAGGAAATTGGGTCAAGAAGATTAGAAAGAGATCTAAGAAATTATGTAGATGAAATCTTTAAAAAATTTCCATAGTTTATCTTAGCTAAAAATAGAAATTGGCTGTTTAAATGCTCCTAACGTCACTCTGAACTTGTTTCAGAGTCTAAGCTAAATTGAAACTTAATTCAAGTTAGAACCTGAAATAAATTCAGGTTGACGTAAGATGGAAATTTAAACAGCCAATTTTATATAATTACCTCAACTCAGCCTTAAGTTCTTCTTCAAAACTTTGCTGAAGCTTTTTCATCATTTTATCTACCTGCTTATCGGTTAGAGTTTTGTGTTCATCCTGAAATTTAAAACTCACAGCGTAACTTTTCTTGCCTTCGGGAAGATTTTTTCCCTGGTAAACATCAAAAAGATCAACTTCTTTTAAGAGTTTTTTCTCTGTTTTTAAGGCTATTTCTTCAATTTGATCGTAAGAAATATTATTATTCAGTAATAAGGCAAAATCACGTCTTACGGCCGGATATTTAGGAATTGCGCTAAAATTAGTTTTCCTGGATTTTACAACGTCCAGTAAAGCATCCCAGTTAATATCGGCATAAAGTACTTCCTGCTCAATATCAAAATGCTTTAAAACCTTTTTGCGAATCACTCCAAAAGAAACCAGATTGTTTTTTGCTGAAGAAAATATAAGTCCTTCAGAAAATACATCAGATTTTACTGCGGAAGGCTTTAAATTTTCAATTCCAAATCTTTGAAAAATTGACTGAATTACTCCTTTCAATAAAAAGAAATCTGTTCTGGCAGAAACTGAATTCCAACGTTCGGCATTTCGGTTTCCACTAATAAAAATGGAGAGGTGTTTGTTTTCTACACGGCTTCCATTAAAATCGTGATACGTTTTCCCGAATTCAAATAATTTAAGATCACTGCGTTTCCTGTTAATGTTATAACTCACAGACTCCAGTCCCGAATATAACATAGATTGTCTCAAAACAGATAAATCCTGACTTAACGGATTTAGCATTTGAACATTCTGAGATTCTTTAATTTGCTCACTCAATCCAGAATAAGCCGGTGTAGTTAAAGAATTGGCCATGGTTTCATAAAAACCCTGACCCACCAACTGGTTGGCAATTATATTTTGAAGTTTATAATCTTCATACTTTGAAGAATTAGCAACTGAAGCATTTAGTTTTTCGCCAAATTTAATATTGTTATAGCCATAAACTCTTAAAATCTCCTCTATTACATCGGCTTCCCGCTGCACGTCTACGCGATAAGAAGGAATGGTAAGTCCCATCCCGGTTTCGGTAACATTGTTTACCCTAATTTCAAGCGACGCAAGGATAGATTTTATAGTTTCTTCTTCAAGATTTTCCCCAATTAGTTTATTCACTTTATCAAAGGTTAGGAAAACCTGGAAATCTTCAATTTTCTTAGGATAAAGATCATCAATATCACTGGTTACTTCGCCGCCGGCAATTTCTGTAATTAAAAGTGCAGCGCGTTTTAAAGCATATTCAGTAATGTTGGGGTCAATTCCTCGTTCAAATCTAAAAGAAGCATCGGTATTTAAACCGTGTCTTTTTGCCGTTTTTCTAACGCTCACCGGGTTAAAATAAGCGCTTTCTAAAAAGATTTGGGTGGTAGCCTGGGTTACCCCGCTGGTAGCACCGCCAAAAACTCCTGCAATACAAAGCGGTTTTTCGGCATCACAAATCATTAAATCTTCTTCGTGAAGCTCTCTCTCTACTTCATCCAAAGTGGTAAATTTCGTTCCTTTTTCCAGGGTTTTTACATTGATTTCATTACCGGCAATTTTTGCAGCATCAAATGCGTGTAGCGGTTGCCCAAGCTCGTGCATCACGTAATTGGTAGCATCTACCACGTTGTTTTTTGGGCCAAGACCTATCGCTTTTAATCTATTCTGAAGCCATTTTGGTGATTCTTCTACTTTAAGCCCGGATATAGTAACGCCGCAATATCTCGGTGCCAGCGCCGAATCTTCTACCTGTATCTGTACTTTTAAACTTCTGTTGTCTACATGAAAACTACTAACTGAAGGGGTGATTAGTTCTAAATTCCTTCCTTGTTGGGTGTAACCGGCTTTTAGATCTCTGGCAACGCCCCAGTGGCTCATTGCATCGGCACGGTTTGGAGTAAGACCAATTTCAAAAACCTGGTCGTTTTCAACATCAAAAATTTCGGCAACAGGAGTTCCGGGAATTAGGTCGTCTTGCATCACCATAATTCCTTCATGGCTTTGTCCCAGGCCAAGTTCTTTTTCAGAGCAAATCATCCCGTAACTGGCTTCACCTCTAATTTTACCTTTCTTAATTGGCCAGGCTTCACCTTTTTCATCATAGAGAGTTGTACCAATAGTCGCTACAGGAACTTTTTGCCCAGCACCAATATTGGGTGCACCGCAAACAATTTGTACGTGCTCGCCATTTCCTAGATCTACGTTAGTAAGTTGTAGCTTATCAGCATTTGGATGACTTTTACATTCCAGCACGTGGCCCACAACAATACCTTCAAGACCACCTTTAATGCTTTGAAAAGGCTGTAGTCCTTCTACTTCAAGGCCAAGATCGGTGAGTAATTCTCCCGTTTTCTCCGAATCTTCGGGAAGTTTAATAAATTGTTTAAGCCAGTTATATGAAATTTTCATGTCTCAATATTTTCAGTTCGCAAAGATAGTATTACGAATAGTTTTGGCATAATTTCAAATTTTAATTTTATGCCTTATTTTAAGAAATGTGAGAATTAAGAATGAGGAAGAAGATTCATCATTTTTTTAAACCTTAAGTCTAGCTAATATAATTCCAGATATTTTTATGTTTTGCCACCTGCGCGTAAGTAAAACGAAGCACTTTATTCTTTTCCATAGAGAGGTTAGAATCCTCTTTTAAAATCTTCATAGCGTGATGTCGCGCCAATTTTAGGATGTCATTATCCTTAACAATATCGGCGATCTTTAAATTTAAAACACCGCTTTGCTGGGTGCCCATAATATCGCCGGGGCCTCGTAATTTTAAATCAACCTCGGCAATCTCAAATCCGTCGTTGGTTGCGGTCATGGTTTCCAACCTGGTTTTACTGTCGTTAGATAATTTGTGACCCGTCATTAAAATACAGAAACTCTGTTCGGCACCACGGCCTACACGTCCTCTCAGCTGGTGAAGCTGTGAAAGCCCAAATCGTTCGGCACTTTCAATAATCATGACACTGGCATTTGGGACATTTACTCCAACTTCAATTACAGTGGTGGCGACCATAATTTGAGTTTCGCCTCGTACAAAACGCTCCATTTCATAATCTTTGGCGTCCGATTTCATCTGGCCATGAACTATAGAAATTTGCTTATCTGGAAACTCCCGGGCAATACTTTCATAACCATCCATTAAATCTTTATAATCCATTTTTTCCGATTCCTGGATCAATGGATAAACGATATATACCTGCCGACCTTTTTTTATTTCATCTTTTATAAAAGCGAAAACTTTAAGTCGGTTGCTGTCATAACGATGTACGGTTTTAATTGGTTTTCTGCCGGGTGGTAATTCATCTATTACCGAAATGTCTAAATCGCCATAAAGACTCATCGCTAAGGTTCTTGGAATTGGAGTAGCGGTCATCACTAAAATATGGGGTGGCACCTGGTTTTTTCGCCATAATTTGGCCCGTTGCGCTACGCCAAAACGATGTTGTTCATCTATAACTGCCAGCCCTAAATTTTTAAATTTTACTTTGTCTTCCAGCAAAGCGTGAGTACCAATTAGAATATCTATTTCCCCATTTTCAAGCTTTTCGTGAATTTCGCGGCGGGCTTTAGTTTTGGAAGAACCGGTAAGTAAATAAATACTGGTGTCCAGGTTTTCGCAAAGTTCTACTAGACCGTTATAATGCTGAATGGCGAGAATTTCTGTAGGTGCCATTAGGCAGGCCTGGAAACCATTATCTAGCGCAATAAACATAGACATTAAGGCCACAATGGTTTTTCCTGAGCCTACATCGCCCTGCAGCAAACGGTTCATTTGCGCACCGCTGCCAAGATCGGCTCTAATTTCTTTAATTACTCGTTTTTGAGCACCCGTAAGTTCAAAAGGAAGATGGTTTTTATAGAATTCACTGAAATTCTGCCCAATTTCTTCAAAAACAAAACCTTTTATTTTTTGCTTCTGAAGCATATTTTTAATCAACAATTGCAGCTGAATATAAAATAGTTCTTCAAATTTTAAGCGGAATTGTGCTTTAGCCAGCAGTTCCTGGCTCTGCGGAAAATGAATATTAAATACGGCTTCTGCCTTTGGGATCAGTTTTAATTCTGAAGTGATTTCTTCAGAAAGCGTATCGTAGAATTTCCCTTTGGTTTCAATAAAAAGTTGCTGCATCAGTTTATTGATAACCCGGTTGGTAATGCCTGATTTTGCTAATTTTTCTGTAGAAGGATAAATTGGCTGCATCGCGGTACGCAGTTGCTTTTTATATTCCTCTACCGGTTCCATTTCCGGATGCGGCATACTAAAAAGACCGTTAAACCAATTGGTTTTTCCAAAAATAACATAAGGTGTGTTGATCTTTAAATTCTCCCGAATCCATTTTTGGCCACGAAACCAAACCAGTTCCATTTTTCCGGTATCATCAATAAAATCGGCTACCAGGCGCTTGCCGCGTTTTTGTTCTACACTTCTTATATGGGTGATTTTGCCCACCACCTGCACTTCAGCCGAGTTTCTTTGCAACTCGTTTATTTTATAAAAACGGGTTTTGTCCAGGTAACGGTTTGGAAATAAATTTAATAGATCCTGGTAGGTGTGAATGCCAAGTTCCTTCCGCAGTAGATCGGCGCGGTTTGGACCTACCCCTTTTAGATAATCTATGGGTGTTTGCAAAATATTGGCGTTCATGCAAACGAAGATATTAAAATCAGGTTTTTTAGGCTGAATTTCACTTAAAAATTAAACCTGAAATTTTCAGCGATTAAATTTATCCAGTTTTTGTAATTTGTGCCCTGTAGTTTTTTAGTATGAAATATTCATTTATCGCCCTCCTTTTTTGCTGTAGCTGGAACTTTTATAGCCAGGCTCCCATTGCAGATTCCCTTAATCAAGTTGAAAATATAGATTTTATAAAAGCTGATGCAGAAATTTTTGTAGATCCGGTAAATAAAGAGGTTTCGGGCGAGATTAATTACGAGTTCGAAATTTTAAAAAGCATCGATTCCTTCTATGTTGATGCGCGTAATATGAATTTTGATGAGGTTTTGCTGAACGGGGAACAAAAAAACTTCAGGAATTCCGGAACCCGTATTTGGATGAAAAATGAAATAAATCCATCAGAAAATAATTCTCTTCAACTTAAATATTCTGTTAAACCAAAAGAAGCGGTATACTTTATAAATTGGGATATAGACGATTCTATAACGGCTCCCAAACAAATATGGACACAGGGACAGGGGAAATACACGTCTAATTGGTTGCCTTCTTTTGACGATCAGCGGGAAAAAGTAGAATTTGATATCACGTATCATTTTCCGAATGATTTAGAAGTGATGGCCAACGGAAAACTTTCTGGTACATCGGTTAGTGATTCTTTAAAAAGTTGGAATTTTGATATGCAACAGCCTATGAGCAGTTATTTACTGGCTTT
The DNA here is from genome assembly GCF_900113135.1 of Salegentibacter agarivorans. Lineage (GTDB taxonomy): Bacteria > Bacteroidota > Bacteroidia > Flavobacteriales > Flavobacteriaceae > Salegentibacter > Salegentibacter agarivorans. The sequence goes on from NZ_FOOH01000034.1 coordinate 29,853, forward strand.
TGCAGCGGCAAATTATGTTGTGGAAGAAAAGAAATCTGCTTCAGGGGTTTCTTTACAGTTTTATATGCCGGTTTCAGAAAAGAAAAATATGGAACCGACTTATAGGCACAGTAAAGAGATTTTCGACTTTCTCGAAACTGAAATTGGGGTAGCATATCCGTGGCAAAATTACAAGCAGGCACCGGTACGCGATTTTCTATATTCTGGAATGGAAAATACTACGGCTACTATTTTTGACCACGCTTTTATTACCGATTCGATAGGTTTTACAGACCGAAATTATGTGAGCGTCAATGCACACGAACTGGCCCACCAATGGTTTGGAAATTTGGTGACCGCTGAAACGAATAACGATCACTGGCTACACGAAGGATTTTCTACTTATTACGCGCTGCTGGCCGAACGTGAAATCTTTGGAGATGATTACTATTACTGGCAACTTTATGAATCTGGTGAAAAACTGAAAGAAATAAGCGATAGCGGAAAAGGTGAACCGGTTACCAAAGCTAGGGCAACATCCTTAACCTATTATCAAAAAGGAGCCTGGGTTTTGCATATTTTGCGTGAGCGAGTGGGAGATGGGGCGTTTAAAAAAGCGGTGAAAAATTATTTGGAACGCTACAAGTTTCAAACCGCTACTACAGAGAATTTTATTGCTGAGGTTGAAGCCGCTGCCAATGTTAGCTTATCTGACTTTATGGCGAAATGGTTAAACCAAACCGCTTTTCAGGGGTTTGCGGCTCTAAATTCTTTAAAGAATTCAGATTTTATTCAAAATCATTTAAATATTCTGGCACTGCGAGAAACACCTATAGAAAAAAAGGAAGAACTTTTAAGTGCAGAACTCGATTTCCCGGTAAGCGATTATACCGGCCAGGAAGTGGTTTATCAATTAGAAGGTGAAACTTCTGCCGGAGCTATAAATCTTTACAAAAAAGCATTTGAAACAAACAATATTTACGTTCGCCAGGCTATTGCCACCAGTATGGAGAGAATTCCGCAGGAATTAAAATCAAAATTTGAATCTCTGCTCAAGGATGAATCCTATGTTACTAAAGAAGCCGCTCTGCTTAAATTATGGATGAATTTTCCCCAAGAAGTTTCCACCTATTTAGATCAGACCAAGGGAATCGAAGGATTTACCAATAAAAATGTACGAATGCTCTGGCTTACCTTAAACCTGGTGACACCAAATTACGAACCTGAGAAACAACAGGAAACATATAATGAGCTTTCGGGTTATACCGCTACCCATTTTCCAATTGAAGTAAGGGAGAATGCTTTTGGCTATTTATACCAGATAAATAGTTTTACCAATCAAAACCTGCTGGACTTGATGCAGGGAACCCAGCACCCAACTTACAGGTTTAGAAATTATTCCAGGCAGTTATTAAATGAGCTGCTTAAAAACGAAGAATATCGTAAGAAATTCTTAGCTTTAAAGGATAGTCTTTCTCAAAAAGAACAGGATTATTTGCAAACAAAACTCAATTAATGAGGGCATTGGTAATATCGGGAGGAGGCAGTAAAGGCGCTTTTGCCGGTGGGGTAGCCCAGTATTTAATTGAAGAATTACAGCGCGATTACGAACTATATTTAGGAACTTCTACGGGGAGTTTACTTATTTCTCATCTTGCTTTAAATAAGTGTGAAAAAATAAAAAACATTTATACTACGGTAAATCAAAGTAGTATCTTTAGTAATCGCCCTTTTCTTATAAAAAGACGTCACGGCTACGATCAAATTAGCATAAATCACTTAAACGTACTTCTAAATTTTCTAAAAGGAAAAAAGACTTTTGGTGAAAGTAAAAACCTTAAAAAACTTATTGAAGCCACTTTAACCAAAGAAGAATTCTTAAGTTTACAAGCCGCGAAAAAGGATATTGTGGTAACGGTTTCTAATATTTCTTTAAATACGGTAGAATATAAATCGATTAAAGATTTTGAATACGAGGAGTTTTGTGAATGGATCTGGATTTCCTGTAATTACACGCCTTTTATGAGTCTTGTGCAAAAAAATGGTTGCGAATATGCCGATGGTGGGCTGGGAACGATGGTCCCAATTGAAGAAGCAATAAAAAGAGGCGCTACCCATATTGATGCGATTATTTTACAAACTGAAGCTACTTTTTATAATAGGATGCCTTCTAAAAACGTTTTTGGACTCATTACTAATTTGTTTCGGTTTATGTTGGACAGGATCGAATCTCAGAATATTAAAATAGGGAAATTTGCGGCAGCCAATAAAAATGTAACTATAAATTTTTACTACACCCCTACGGTATTGACTACCAATTCCCTTATTTTTGATGAAAAGCAAATGAAATCCTGGTGGAAAAGCGGTTATAAGTTTGCCGAAGAAAAAAGCGAGGAAATTAATCAAATTGAACCTTAATGCGTGCACTGGTAATATCTGGCGGGGGCAGTAAAGGCGCCTTCGCAGGAGGCGTTGCTCAATATTTAATTCAGGAAGAGGGCAAGAAATACGATTTGTTTCTTGGTACTTCAACCGGGAGCTTGCTTATTCCGCATCTCGCGATGGGAAATATAGATAAGGTTTACGAGATCTACACCAATGTAAACCAGCGTAAGATTTTTAGCATAAATCCTTTTGTAGTTAAACGAAAAGAAGGAAGGGAGTATGTGACCATCAATTACTTTAATATGTTCTGGCAGTTTGTGCGGAAGAAAAGAACTTTTGGAGAAAGCCAAAACCTTAGAAAACATATAAAAAGAAATTTTTCTGAAGAAGATTTTAGTAAGCTTAAAAACCAGGTTGAAGATGTAATTGTAACAGTTTCCAATTTATCTAAAAACCGCGTAGAATATAAGTCGATTAACGATTTTTCTTACGAAGATTTTTGCGACTGGATTTGGATAAGTTGTAATTATATTCCATTTATGAGCCTTGCTAATAAAGACGGATTTGAATATGCCGATGGCGGACTTGGTTGCGTGGTACCTATACGGGAAGCCATAAAACGCGGCGCAACAGAAGTTGATGCGATTATTCTTGAAGCCGAAAATATGGAGTATAATAAGGTTCTGGGGAAAAATCCATTTTCGTTAATGATCAATCTTTTTGGATTTTTACTGGACCAGGTAGAATACCACGATATTGTAGAGGGCAAACTAGCGGCTTTAAACAAAAAAGTAAAACTAAATACCTATTACACGCCAACAAAATTGACCGAAAACTCACTGGTTTTTAATAAAAAATTAATGGGGGAATGGTGGCAGCAAGGTTACGATCACGCCAAGGAAAAGCATTTGCAATTTCTGGCAACCAAACGCAAAAGTTTCTTCGGATTGTTTTAAATGAAGCGTTTTACTTCATTTTTTAAGTAAGCGATCGCAGCTTCAGTAGGAGATTGTTTTTCCATTAAATTCTTCAAAATTATTTCTCTTAATTTATCGGCATCAGTAACTCCTTCCTGTTGGTTAGCCTTTCTAATGATACCAATAGTAGCGTTTTTAGCCGTTTTAATATAATCCCAACATTCAACCGAAAGATAGATTTGTTGCGCAAGGTTATGTTCAAATTCCTGTTCAATGGTATTTATTAATGCCCGCTCATAAGCTTCTTTATCATTAGAATTCGGCTTTACCCTAAATAAAATTTTTCCGGGTGAAATTCTTTCTAAAAATAACGTCATCCTTTCGTAAGCCTGCAACTTTAAAGGAAGCGAAGTTTTCTGATTTTCTCTATGTAAAAGAAAGCGTCTTCTGTTTTCTTCATTTTTGTTATAGGAACTAAAAAAATAAAAAGCTACTATACCAACAATTAAAGCCGGTAAAATAGCTAAAAGTATTTGGGAAAGTTCTATCTGGTTCATTCGTTCTTATTATGGGGTGCAGTTTCTTCGGTTTCGGCTTCTTTAGTGGTTACTTCTTTTTGCTTATGAATTCCACCAAGATGTGGGCTATCCATATGTGTTTGAATACCGTCGAAAGGTACTTTTTCTTTGTGATATGCAAAAGTGATGGCCAGGGTTTTTGCCAGGTTCTTATCGCTTAAATTTATCTCTACATCGTCCATAGTAAACTGTGCGGGGTGCTCGTAACCACAGGCGTGTGTAATCTCTAAAAGTTCTTTTCTAAATTTGGTAAAATAGTAATTTACCCGTCGCGCCTTGTCTTTTACATTAATTCCCGCCTGCAACCATTTGTTTTGTGTAGCAACGCCGGTAGGGCAGGTGTTATTGTGGCAGGCCTGCGCCTGTATACAGCCAATACTCATCATTGCTTCCCTGGCTACATTTATACAATCTGCGCCCAGGGCAAAGGCCATTGCAGCTTTTGCAGGAAACCCGAGTTTTCCACTTCCAATAAAGACAATTCTATCGGTAATCCCTTCATTTAGGAATATTTGGTAAACATCGGTAAATGCGTAAATCCAGGGTAGTGAAACGTGATCGGCAAAACTTGGAGGCGCGGCCCCGGTTCCGCCTTCGCCACCGTCAATAGTAATAAAATCGGGTCCTCGTTTGGTTTTTGCCATAAGAGCGGCAAGTTCTTCCCATTGATTTAACCTTCCCACGGCCGATTTAATCCCTACCGGAAGTCCGGTTGCTTCAGCGATATCTTCAATAAAATCTACCAATTCTGGAATATTGTCGAAAGCAGAATGATTTGGAGGGGACAGGATGTCCTGCCCCATAGGAACGTGCCTAATTTCAGAAATCTCTTTAGTAATTTTTGAAGCAGGCAGCACGCCGCCTTTTCCAGGTTTTGCACCCTGCGAAAGTTTAATTTCAATAGCGCGGATTTGAGGATTCTCTTTTACAAGCGCCACCATTCTATCCATAGAAAAGTTTCCATTTTCATCGCGAACTCCAAAATATCCGGTTCCAAAATGAAAAACCACATCGGCTCCTTTTTTGTGATATTGCGAAAGTCCGCCTTCCCCGGTATTGTGGTAGGCTCCGGCTTCTTTACAACCTGCGTTTAGTGATTCTATTGCCCTGGCTGAAAGTGAACCAAAGCTCATTGCCGAAACATTGATGATAGAGGCCGGTCTAAACGGACGCTTTCTTTTGTTAAATTCGCCCATCACCTTTGCACAGGCAATGAAATTAGGGTCTATTCTGTTGGGATGCTTTTCGTCCAGTTTAAAAGGAATCATCGCATTATTTATAAAAATATAATGCGTTGAAAAAATATCCTGATCGGTTCCAAAACCTTCGTAATTGTTTTCATTTTTTGCTGAAGCATAAATCCAGCCTCGTTCTACCCGGTTAAACGGTAATTCTTCCCGGTTGCTGGCAACGATATATTGCCGCAGTTCCGGGCCAATTCCTTCCAGGAAATACCGCAAATGCCCTACCACAGGAAAATTGTGTTTTATGGTGTGCGCACGGCTAAAGAAGATATCTTTTATAGCAATTAAAACAATAACGATAAGAATCCATCCCCACCAGGGAATACTTCCAAAAAAATCTAAAATACTTTCCATAAATTATTGGTTTAGGTAATCTATAGCCAGTTGAGACATTGTTTTTACACCCAGTAACATTCCGCTTTCATCTATGAAAAAGTCGGGAGTGTGGTGGGGTGCCGGTTCATTGGAATCTAAAGGTTTTCCACCCAGGAAATAATAGAACCCGGGAATTTCTTCCTGGAAGAAAGAGAAATCTTCCCCGCCGGTTGTTGCTTTGGCTAAAACCACATTTTCTTCTCCAGCGACTTTCTGTAATGTCGGCAACATTTTGCTGGTAAGCTCAGGATCGTTATATGTAATGGCGGTATTATTTTGAATTTCTACAGCAGCTTCCCCGCCATAAGCTTTCGCAATCGCCGGAACCATTTCGTTCATTCTTTTCAGAATTAATTTTTTCATATCTGGATCAAGAGTTCTTATTGTACCAATCATTTCGGCAGTTTCAGGAATTATATTGAAGCGAACGCCACTGGTAATTTTTCCTACGGAAATTACCGCAGCGGCATCTACTAATTTAGATTCCCGGCTGATTATTGTTTGCAAACCATCTATAATTTTTGCTGAAATAAGAATAGGATCGGTCCCGCTCCAGGGAGCAGATCCGTGGGTTTGTTTTCCTTTTACATTTATTACAAAACGTTCTACAGCAGCCATAGTGCCTTCAGGTTTATAACGAATTGTTCCCACGGGTGTTTCCGAATTAATATGAAGTCCGAAAATTGCATCTACATCAGGATTTTTAAGAACGCCCTCCTTAACCATAAGGGAAGCACCACCTTCTTCTCCCGGTGGCGGGCCCTCTTCTGCGGGTTGGAAGATAAACTTTACCGTACCATTTATTTTATCTTTATGCTTTGAAAGCACTTCAGCAACACCCATCATAATTGCGATGTGAGTATCGTGACCACAGGCGTGCATCACCCCGGTTTCTGAACCTAAAAATTCTGTTCTTACTTCAGATTTAAACGGGAGATCATTTCTTTCGGTTACTGGGAGCGCATCAATATCTGCTCTTAAAGCCACGGTTTTGCCTTCATTATTGCCTTTTAGAATTCCTACCACGCCGGTTTTTGCTATTCCGGTAGTAGTTTCAATTCCCCAACTTTGTAAATGAGCTGCAATTTTTTTAGCGGTTTCGGTTTCCCGGTTGGAAAGTTCAGGGTGCTGATGAAAATCCCTTCGCCACTCAATCACCTGTTCTTCTATTTCTTCAGCAGCCGAAATAATTTCGGGATTAATCTCCTGCGCCGCTAAAGTGAAGCTGAAAAGCCCAAGCAGGCTGAATATAATTTTTTTCATAATAAATTTTATTTCGCGCTCAATTTGGATTGCAGAATTTTAAAGATATTAAAAACTTAAACAATTGCTCCAAGCTAATCTGAGTTTGTTTAAAACAAAGTAGGTTTACGGGTTTATAAATTGTATCATTTTGGTTAATTTCACGCATTTAAAAAACTGAAGAGATTGGAAGCTTATTTAGCCGAATTAAATGATGCACAACGGGCGCCTGTACTGCAAAAGGATGGCGCAATGATTGTGATTGCAGGAGCAGGATCTGGAAAAACGCGGGTGCTTACTTACCGTATTGCTTACCTTATGAGCCAGGGTGTAGATCCTTTTAATATTTTGTCTTTAACCTTTACGAATAAGGCGGCCCGGGAAATGAAAACCCGTATCGCTAAGATTGTAGGGAACAGTGAAGCGAAGAACCTTTGGATGGGTACTTTTCACTCAATTTTCGCTAAAATTTTACGGTTTGAAGCCGATAAATTGGGTTATCCGTCAAACTTCACCATTTACGATACTCAAGATTCTCAAAGCGTGATCAGGGCGATTATTAAAGATATGCGCCTGGATAAAGACGTTTATAAATATAAGCAGGTTTATAGTCGTATTTCTTCCTATAAAAATAGTTTGATTACCGTAAAAGCTTATTTTCAAAACCCGGAATTGAAAGAGGCCGATGCGATGTCTAAAAAGCCGCGTCTTGGTGAAATTTACCAGGAATATGTGGAGCGTTGCTTTAAAGCCGGTGCGATGGATTTTGATGATCTTTTGCTCAAAACCAATGAACTGTTAAACCGTTTTCCTGAAGTGCTTCATAAATACCAGAATCGTTTTAGATATATTCTGGTTGATGAGTACCAGGATACCAATCATTCGCAGTATTTAATTGTAAAAGCACTCTCAGATAAATTTCAGAATATATGTGTGGTAGGTGATGATGCGCAGAGTATTTATGCTTTCCGCGGAGCAAATATTAATAATATCCTGAATTTCCAGAAGGATTATGATAACGTACAAATGTACCGGTTAGAGCAAAATTACCGTTCTACCAAGAATATCGTTAATGCGGCAAACTCTATTATTGAAAAGAATAAAACCAAACTGGAAAAAATAGTTTGGACGGCAAATGATGAAGGGCCAAAAATTGTGGTGAATCGCCTGCTAACTGATGGGGAAGAAGGAAGATTTGTTGCCGGTTCTATTTTTGAGAACCGAATGCAAAATCAGATGAGTAATGGCGATTTTGCCATTCTCTATAGAACCAACGCGCAAAGCAGGGCAATGGAAGACGCGCTTAGAAAAAAGGAAATTCCGTATAGAATTTATGGTGGACTTTCATTTTACCAGCGTAAAGAAATTAAAGACGTCCTGTCTTATTTAAGATTGCTGATCAACCCAAAAGATGAAGAAGCTTTAAAGCGGATAATTAATTATCCGGCTCGAGGAATTGGACAAACCACGATGGATAGGTTAAGCATTGCGGGAAATCAATATGGGAAAACCATTTTTGAAATTATTGAGAATATAGATCATCTGGATCTAAAGATCAATAAAAGTACGCAGACCAAGCTGAATAATTTCGTGAATATGATTAAGAGTTTCACGATTTTAGCCGAAAATGCCGATGCCTTTACTGTTGCAGATACTGTAGCCAAAAAAACAGGATTGGTTCAGGAATTAAAGAAAGATGGTACTCCAGAAGGAATTGCCAGAATTGAAAATATTGAAGAGTTACTTAACGGGATTAAAGACTTTGTAGAAGGCCAAAAAGAGCTGGCAGATGCTGATGGTTCTTTAGCTGAATTTCTGGAAGACGTCGCCCTGGCTACAGATATGGATAAAGATACCGGTGATGACGACCGCGTGGCGTTAATGACCATTCACCTGGCAAAAGGACTGGAGTTTCCTTATGTATATATTGTTGGTTTAGAAGAAGATTTATTTCCTTCAGGAATGAGTATGAATACCCGAAGCGAACTGGAAGAAGAGCGCCGTTTGTTTTATGTAGCCCTTACCCGGGCCGAAAAACAGGCTTACCTGACCTATACGCAGTCACGTTACCGCTGGGGGAAACTTGTAGATGCCGAACCTAGTAGGTTTATTGAAGAAGTAGACGAGCAGTATATGGATTATATGATTCCGCAGGACGATTATAAATATAAACCGTTGATAGATACTGATATTTTTGGGGATGATATTGATAAAAGCAAACTTCGACAGAGTAAACCTAAAAAGGGAACTCCGCCTCCGGCGCATAAACCAAGCGAATCTCAGTTAAGAAAACTTCGAAAATTAAAACCCGCTAGTCCCGAGCCTCAAAAAGCTACAAACGCTATAAAACTCGAGGCTGGGAATGTAGTGGAGCATATGCGTTTTGGAAAAGGAAAAGTACTTGCTATAGATGGGATAGGGCAGGATAAAAAAGCCGAAATTGATTTTGAAAACGGAGGAATTAAAAAATTACTTTTAAGATTTGCTAAGCTGAAATTGATCTCTTAGAACTCGTTAAACTTCTGTTATATAAAGCCGCTTCATGCGGCTTTCTTTTTACCTTCAAAATAAAAAATGATTAAAGAAGGAAGCACTGTTAGTTGGAAATGGGGAAACGGTAAGGCTAAAGGGAAAGTAACTGAAACTTACACTAGAGAAATTACCAAAACAATAGCCGGAAGTGAAATTACCCGAAAAGGCGAAGAAGGCAATAAAGCACTTTTTATAGAACAGGAGGATGGAAGTAAAGTGCTGAAGCTGGAAAGTGAAGTTTCTAAATTAGATTAGTTAGTCTATTTCAAAAATATCTGCACGAAAATTTGTAAATTCTCAATTACTAAAAAATTATAATTATGGCTGAATTACTTAAAATTTATGACGAAAATCCGAGTCAGAAACATATTAATAAAGTAGTAGAAGTCCTAAGAAAAGGAGGGCTTATAATTTATCCAACAGATACTGTTTATGGTCTTGGGTGCGATATAACCAATACCTCGGCATTAGAAAAAATCGCCCAGATCAAGGGCGTAAAACTTGAAAAGGCTAATTTCTCTTTTATTTGTGAAGATTTAAGCAATCTTTCAGATTATGTGAAACAAATAGATTCTGCAACTTTTAAAGTGCTCAAAAGAAATCTTCCCGGCCCTTATACGTTTATTTTACCCGGAAATAATAACCTTCCAAATGTCTTTAAAAAGAAAAAAACAGTAGGGATTAGGGTGCCCGATAATGCGATTTGTAAAAGTATTGTCGCCACTTTGGGGAATCCGATTGTTTCTACCTCTATTTACGATGAAGATGAAGTAATAGAATATACCACAGATCCTGAATTAATTAAAGAAAAATGGGATCATCTCGTAGACTTGGTAATTGATGGTGGTTATGGAGACAATATTCCCTCTACCGTTATAGATCTTACAAATTCTGAACCTGAAGTAATAAGGGAAGGAAAAGGAAGTATTGAAATTATGTAATTTTAAATCTCTCATTGAGGGTTTAATTCCCCGAGAATGGTCTCGAAATTATAAAATAGTTTTCTAGTTCATACCTCCTAGGTTTCCCCTGGGTTCTTGGTTAAAATTTTGAAAACACGTTAAAAGCCTGCTAAATGCGGGCTTTATTTTTTTAGACTAAGCTTTAGTGCATAACTTAATAAAAAAATAAGCAATGAATTATATAGAGACTAAAAACGAAGAGAAAGGAAATAAGATTAAACTTTTCTATGAAGATTATGGCGAAGGGCAACCGGTGATTCTAATTCACGGCTGGCCTTTAAGTCATAGGATGTGGGAATACCAGGTAGAGAAAATTGTAGATGCGGGGTTTAGATGTATAAGCTATGACCGTCGAGGATTTGGCGACAGTGATAAACCCTGGGAAGGTTATGATTACGATACTTTGGCTTCAGATTTAAACGATGTTATCACTGTATTAGGACTTTCAAAAACAATTCTCGTAGGTTTCTCTATGGGTGGAGGAGAAGTAGCCCGCTTTATTGGAAAATATGGAACTGCAAATATTGAAAAAGCTGCCTTGATCTCTGCTGTGCCGCCTTTTATGCTGAAAACAGACGATAATCCTGATGGGCTTGAGAAAGAAGTTTTTGAAGGTTTTAAAGAGGAGATTAGAAAAGACCGCGCAGGTTTCTTAGCGGGGTTTGGTGATAAGTTTTACAACTTCAGCAAAAATAAAGATCGTATTAGTGAAGACCAGAAACATTATGACTGGAGTATTGCTTGTAAAGCTTCAGCTAAAGCCACACTAGATTGTGTAGATTCTTTTGGATTGACAGATTTTAGAGAAGATCTAAAACAGTTTGATGTACCAACGCTAATAGTCCATGGAGATGATGATGAAATTGTGCCAATAGATATTGCCGGTAAGAAAAGTAAAGATCTGGTTAAGGATAATACTTTTGAAGTAATTAAAGGCGCACCACACGGCCTGGTGATGACGCACAAAAAGGAGTTTAATGAGATCTTATTGCGCTTTTTAAAGAAATAATATTATCAACCTGTTAGAAAATAAAAGAGGCTGTCTGAAAAGGCAGCCTTTCTTGTTGGATTATTTTGAGGTTTTTATTATTTTCATGTAATGAAAGCTAAAGTTGTATTTAAGACCTATAACCAGTCGCAGTTAAGTCTTTTACCTCCCAGTTATGATGATTTGGTTCCTGTAAATCATCCCGTTAGAATCGTCAATACGATTATTGATCAAATCGACATCGCTGACCTGGAGCGAAGTTACAAAGGAGGTGGTACTTCCAGTTACCATCCTCGGATGCTTCTTAAGGTGATCATCTATGCGTACCTGCGCAATATGTATTCCTCTCGTAAGATAGAACAGGCTCTTCTGGAGAACATTCATTTTATGTGGCTC
>NZ_FOOH01000010.1 GCF_900113135.1 Salegentibacter agarivorans
TCCGTCTCAAGGAAAAAGCCAGGAACCTACTATTAAGTGAAGCGGGAATAGCACATCGTAAACGTCGGTGCTGGGATGTGGAAGCCGTCTTTGGGAATATCAAGCAAAATATGGGCTTCAAGCGATTTATGCTTCGGGGAATGGAGAAAGTAACTACTGAAATAGGGTTAATTGCTATGGCGCACAACTTAAGAAAATTCAGTATAGCATAGCAAGGGGGCGCTGCTTTGCCTTTTTTTATCATTAAGAATATCTACAAAAGAAGAAGCACTTCTCTCACAAAAACTTTTATCAATAAAAAAGGCCATCTAAATACTTTTTAGACGGCCTCTTTTAATTTAATGATCTGAAATAAATTCAGAATGATGCATATTTTCTTATAAAAATCTATTCTGCACGTTTGTCTCTAATTTGCGGGATGCGCTCATCTAATAATTTAAGACCCAGGCCTTCGGTGCCCATAAGATCAAATAACTCTAGCGCACGGCGCATTGTTTGCTCTTCTTCCATTTGCTCTGCTATAAACCACTGTAGAAAATACTCGGTAGTATAATCGTTTAATTTTCGGCATTTACCTACAATATTGTGAATTGCTTTGGTAATAGCAATTTCCTGGTCTAAAGCAGTTTCAAAGATTTCTTCCAAAGATTTAAAATCGTGATTTACACCACTAACTTCTGGAGAATACGCGGTACCACCATTATCGTTAATAAATCTAAAGATCTTCATCATATGCTCTCTTTCTTCTGCAGCTTGCTCGTAAAAGAAATCGGCACTATAAGAAAGGGCATTGTGATCGCACCAGGAAGCCATAGCTAAATAAGCTGATGATGAATGTGCTTCTTTTTCAATTTGTTTATTTAAAAGATCCATGACATCTACATGGATACTTAAATTTTGTCTTACTAAATCTTTCATTTTCTTTGTATTTTTAATGCTATTTACTTCACCAGATTTGTGCTTAACCATTTTTTTGCGACCAGCATTGTGCCGGTTTATTAGTCATTTTCTATAAAATTAGCCAAATAGGCGGTAAGAACCTAATTAGGAATAGAATTTAGAAATAGTCTAAAGTGAAATAGATTAAACTGAATTGGTAAGCAGGGAATTAAGTTCAAGCATAGCAAAAGAACCGGTAATAAATTCTTTAAGATCTATACATTCTAAAGTATTAAAAACAAAGAAGTGTTGCCTATTGCATAGCATAAGCATTTCCAAACCGTGCGGGTTTTGCCCATTAAAATGAGAATCCAGGTCAATTTCTTTAACTTGCTGTCTAAACGCTAAAAACTGGCAAAAACCAAGCTGAATGGTTTTATGCGGAAATTCAATAAAAAAGCATCGCTGCTTATCACATTGATAAGAAGTAAAGAATTGAGACTGGTGTAATACTTTCATACTGCAGCCAAAATTAATTCTTATTTAGAATAAATCCAAAGAATATTAAATTTTGATTTGCCTTTTTATTTGTTGATTTAACGAAATAAAGGTTTCGGTTCTTGAAACCCCTTCTATAGCCTGAATATCTTTGTTGAGTACATTCATTAAATGCTCGTTATCTCTACATAATATTTTGATGAAAATAGACCAATTCCCGGTGGTGTAATGGCATTCAATTACTTCAGGAATTCGGCTTAGCTGTTTTACAGCCTGCGGGTTACTAACTGCTTTATCTAAGTAAACCCCTACAAAGGCCATAGTTTTATAGCCCAACTTGCGGGGGTTTATCATAAGTTTAGAGCCTTCAATTAAACCTGCTTTTTCCAATTTGCGTAAACGCTGGTGAACTGCTGCACCGGTAATCCCGATATTCCTGGCGATTTCTAAAATAGATTTTTTGGCATCTTCCATTAAGAAATTCAGGATGGTTTTATCTATACCATCTATAACAACAGTCTCGTTTACAACTTTCATTTGGGAGGTTTATTGGTTAAAGAGCTAAAGTAGCAAATTGAATTCAAAAATTTAATTTCCTACTTCTCCAAAAGGGTTATAACCCAAATATTCGGTCTCTTTTTCTTTAAAAACAATATCGTGTTTCTCTAATTCTTTTAGAATGGGTTCATAAACTTCTTTTTTAATAGGAAGCTGAACGCCGGGTGTGGTTATTTCGCCCTTTAAGATTTTTAAAGTAGCTATGGCTACAGGAAGCCCCACGGTTTTTGCCATTGCAGTTTCAGTTTGGTCTTTCCCAATGTGCACCATAGTTGAATCTATCTGTTTTTTCTTGCCTTTTAATTCGTAACCAAATTTATGGTACATTACAATCATATCCTTATCGTCTGGGGCCAGGCTCCATTTATCCATTAAGATTTTCTGTAGGGCTTGGGCAGGCGTAGCTTCTTTAATTCCAATTTTTTTGTCTTTATTGAATAAATCCAGGTCCAACAGTTTTTCCCACATAAGATCGTCCTGATCTATTTTTAAATTATGCCGAAGTTTAAGTTCTACAGTATCTGTAGGGGAATAAGGGAGAAAGGAATTCACAAAATCACGATAGCTCATATTTTCTGAATCTTTCATTTTAAAACTATCATCGGTCATTCCAAGTTGCACAAACATATTCCACGCACGGCTGAAGCCAACCCGCCTAATGGTACCGCGGTAAAGTGTAAGTACATCTTCCAGGCCATAAATGCTCATATAGTCTAGCGAATTTCTATTGGCATAACCTTCAAATTTGCCGTAACCTTCAATGTGGAGGAACTCGGTTCTTCTAAATAAACGGTGATAAGGAATGTATTTATATTTTCCTTCCTGTATAAACTCGGCCACGCCGCCCTGCCCGGCAACCACTACATTTCTTGGGTTCCAGGTAAATTTATAATTCCAGAGATTGGTGTCGCTTTCAGGAGCTACAAGGCCGCCTGTAAAAGATTCAAATAAAAGTATTTTTCCGCCTTTATCACCAATACGATCTATAACCTGCATTGCACTCATATGATCAATACCGGGATCTACCCCAATTTCATTCATAAATATGAGTCCGTTTTCCTTTACTTCTTCATCTAAAGCTTTCATTTCTTTGCTTATGTAAGAGGCGGTCACCATATTCTTTTTGAACTTTACGCAAGCTTTGGCAACTTCTATATGAAATCTCGCCGGCAGCATGGAAATCACGATATCGGCACTTTTAACTGCATTCTCCCTGCTTTCAGCATTAAAAACATCTAAATGAAAAGCTTCGCAATGCTTTTTATTCTTGCAGGCTTTTTTAGCATTCTCAAGATCAATATCTCCAATTCTTAAAAAGAGATCTTCGGTCCCGGCTTTGGACAAAAGATGGTCGATTAGGACAGAAGTAGATTTTCCTGCCCCGATTATTAAAATGTTGTTCATAAAATAAATTAGTTTTGTGTAGTGGTTTACGAATGTATTAAATCTTTAACTCATAAAAAATAACCTAAATGAATAGGAAATTTTTAATAACCGGGGCGATTTTTGGACTTTTAGCAGTAATAATTGGTGCTTTTGGTGCACATGGTTTAAAACCATTATTAGATATCGCCGCAAGGGAATCTTTTGAAACCGGGGTTAAATATCAAATGTATCATGGTTTGTTACTTCTTTTTATTGGAGGTTTTAAAATGCCCTCATTTCGTTTTCAAAAACCAATCTTTTATCTGCTCCTATTTGGCGTAATTTGCTTTTCTGGATCTATATATTTACTCGCCACCAATAATTTAACAACTATAGATTTTACGGCAATTGCATTAGTGACCCCGCTGGGAGGTACGCTATTAATAGCCGCGTGGATTTTTTTACTGGTGGAATTCATAAAATTTAAGTCTAAATAATTTAAGAAAGTTTAGCAGTTTATGTGTATAAGATTTATAATTTTGTACCCATAACAAACCACACACTTTAAATTTATGCTTGCACACACCCAAACTACGAAAACGATTTCGTTAGAAAACTACGGGATCAGAAATGCAACGGTACACTACCAGTTATCTCCTGAAGAACTTCATTACGATACTTTAGAACATGGTCTTGGTACCGAAACAAATTCGGGCGCCCTGGCTATTAACACGGGAGCTTATACCGGGAGATCGCCAAAAGATCGTTTTATTGTAAAAGATGAAATTACCCGCGACAAAGTTTGGTGGGGAGATATCAATATTCCTTTTGATGCTGCCAAATTCGACAAACTTTATGATAAGGTTGCCAATTACCTTTCTGATAAGGAAATTTACGCTCGCGATGCCTATGCCTGCGCCGAAGAAAAATACCGCTTAAATATTAGGGTGGTAAATGAGTATCCCTGGTCTAATATGTTTGCCTATAATATGTTTTTAAGGCCGGAAGAAAAGGAACTCGAAAGCTTTAAGGAAGAATGGCTAATTCTTAACGCTCCCGGTTTTAAGGCAAATCCTGAAGTAGATGGAACGCGCCAGGAGAATTTTGCTATTCTTAATTTCAGAAAAAAAATTGCTTTAATTGGTGGAACCGGCTACACAGGGGAGATTAAAAAAGGAATATTTTCAGCCTTAAATTTTATACTTCCGGTAGATAAAAATACGCTTCCAATGCATTGCTCTGCTAATGTTGGTGAAGATGGTGATACCGCCATATTTTTTGGACTTTCGGGAACGGGAAAAACCACTTTATCTGCAGATCCTGACAGAAAACTAATTGGTGATGATGAACACGGTTGGACCAAAGAAAATACAATTTTTAATTTTGAAGGGGGCTGCTACGCTAAGGTGATAAACCTTACCGAAGAAAATGAACCAGATATTTACCGAGCCATCAAGCCGGGAGCTATTTTGGAAAATGTAATCTTGGACGAGGACGGGAATGTAGATTTTTCTGATACCAGCATAACTCAAAATACAAGAGTTAGTTATCCTATTCATCATATAGATAATATTCAGGTGCCATCGGTAGGTGAAAATCCCAAGAATATATTCTTTTTAACCGCCGATGCTTTTGGGGTTTTGCCCCCAATAAGTAAACTTACGCCTGGCCAGGCGGCTTATCATTTTATAAGCGGTTATACGGCAAAAGTTGCGGGTACCGAAGCTGGAATAGATGAACCTGTACCAAGTTTTTCAGCCTGTTTTGGTGCGCCTTTTATGCCTTTGCACCCTACAAAATATGCCGAAATGTTAAGCGCTAAAATGAAAGAAGCCGGAGTAAATGTTTGGTTAATTAATACTGGATGGACCGGTGGGCCATATGGTACCGGAAACCGAATGAAATTAAAATATACCCGGGCTATGATTAGCGCTGCGCTAAATGGCGAATTAAAAGATGCGGAATTTAGTACGCATAATATGTTCGGGCTACAGATGCCATTAAATTGTCCTAACGTGCCTGCAGAAGTTTTAAATCCCAGAAATACCTGGAAAGATACTGCAGCTTATGATAAAAAAGCAGGAGAACTGGCAAATTCCTTTAAAAAGAACTTTGAAAAGTTTGAAGCATATGCTAATGATGAAATTATGGCCGGCGGGCCAACTTCATCCTAGCATTGTTTTTAATTAGTTAATTGATTCAAAAAAATCCGGTGTAAAGTGCACCGGATTTTTTATTTAAAAAAATATAAATGGAAGGTAATCTTAACTCACTAGAGTGAGGTTTAAAATTCTTCTATATGTTATTTCTTATTTGCTTCTGCAATATATTTTTGCAACGCCATGGTCATAGATGGGGTATCTGGAGTTGGCGCTTTTATATTAACGGTTAGCCCGTGTTCTTTTGCGGCCTTTATGGTTGTATTTCCAAATACTGCAATTTTTGTTTCTTTCTGCTCAAAGTCTGGGAAATTTTCAAATAAAGATTTGATTCCGCTTGGGCTAAAAAATACCAGGATATCATAGGTTACATCGCGTAGGTTAGAAAGGTCACTTACCACGGTTTTGTAAAATGTAGCTTGTTTCCATTCTACGCCCAGTTTGTTTAGCGTTTTTGGAACATCTGGCTTCAGCATATCTGAAGATGGAAGTAAAAACTTCTCGTTCTTATATTTCTTAATAAGCGGAGAAAGATCGGCAAAAGTTCTTTTCCCAACATAAATTTTCCGCTTGCGGTAAACCACATATTTTTGTAAATAATAAGCTACAGCTTCACTCAAACAAAAGTATTTTAGGGTGTCTGGCACCTTAAAACGCAATTCTTCGGCAATTCTAAAAAAATGATCAACAGCATTACGGCTGGTAAGAATAATTGCAGAATATTTGGTAAGATCTACTTTTTGCTGGCGTACTTCTTTAGAAGAGACACCTTCTACGTGAATAAAAGGGATGAAATCAATTTTTACTTTTTGTTTTTCCTCAAGCTCAAAATAAGGAGAGTTCTCTACTTTAGGTTCGGGCTGGGAAACTAAAATTGTTTTCACTTTCATATATCAATACTTTTATTTGGTCCTTTGTTTAAATTGTAATTAGCTTGTACAAAATAATATAGGGGGCAATTTCGAGAGCGCAAAGGTACAAAATAAAATAAAACCAATTGCCAGTAATCAGGTTTTGATTTTCCCGGTAAATCAATAACAGGCTAAAAAAATTGCTTAGGACTAAAATACCCAATAAAGTATATAGGGCAAAAGCGGTAGGAGTAAAGGTATAGACGAATATTAAGCTAGGAATTAATAATATAAGTCCTATAAAATTGCGGTAGCTTATTTTTTGATAGAGATAAGAGTCTATTTGCGGGTCTAAATTAAAAACGTTGCCCACTATTTTTTCCAGCCCAAATTTTAATAGAACAAAACTACCATAAGCAGTAGCAATACGTATAAAAACAAAAGCCGGGTTTAAAGTTGTATCCTTCCAAAAGAAACTGAAAAACAGATAGAAAAGCAGGGAAAAAGAGATGAGGTGAACAAAGAAAAGCAAAATGTTAAAAGGATGAAAAGCTTTGTTCTTCTTTCCTCTAAACATCATAAATTTGTTAGAGGAAAGCAGTGAAAGAAAATCCTCAAAACGTTGTGGATATGCTGTTCTTACAATAGCCAGTAATAGAAACGCACCCATTAGCGTGAGGGTGATCCAGTCTAGTGAAACAATATGTCTTTCTATGGCTTCCAGGATTAAAACTTTTTTTGCAAATGTATAATTATTTTGAGGTTAAAACTTGAAGGTGATGCCGGGAAACGAAGATTTAAAATGCATACATTTGTGCAAAAATTGATAAGATGGTAAAGGGGATAGTCATTATACCCACCTTTAATGAAATTGAAAACATTGAGCGACTGGTTAGAAACGTGTTTTCTCAACCTACACAATTTCATATTTTGGTGGTAGATGATAATTCTCCCGATGGCACTGCAACCCTGGTAAGAACCCTGCAAGCCGAATTTCATGATAGTCTTTTTCTTGAAGAAAGAGTAGGGAAATTAGGTTTGGGAACGGCTTACATTCACGGTTTTAAATGGGCGCTGCAAAGGGATTACGAGTATGTTTTTGAGATGGATGCCGATTTTTCTCATAATCCTAACGATCTTATAAGATTATACAATACCTGCAAAAGGAATAATGCCGATGTTGCCATAGGTTCCCGATATAAAACCGGGGTAAATGTAATTAACTGGCCTATGAGCAGGGTTTTATTATCCTGGCTGGCATCTAAATATGTAAGATTTATTACCGGAATGGATATTCACGATACCACCGCCGGTTTTGTTTGTTATAAAAGAAAAGTGCTGGAGACAATAGATTTGGATAGCATACAATTTGTTGGCTATGCCTTCCAGATAGAAATGAAGTTTAAAGCATATTTGCTGAACTATAATTTAGAAGAAGTTCCCGTAATCTTTACAGATAGAACACGAGGAACTTCAAAAATGAGTGGCTCCATAATTTCTGAAGCCATTTTTGGGGTAATAATAATGAAGATTAAAAGTCTTTTTAAGCAGATTAAATTGAAATGAAGAAAGTCTTAATCAAGAACGCGAAGATTGTAAACGAGGGTAAAATTAAAGAAGCCGATGTTTTTATTGAAGGTGGAATAATTGTGGAAATTGCCGAAAGCATTAGCGCCAAATCCCCAGATGTACAAATCTTTGATGCCGAAGGAACCCATTTGTTGCCTGGTGTAATAGACGATCAGGTGCATTTTAGGGAGCCGGGGCTTACCCATAAAGAAAACATAGAAATGGGATCTCGCGCGGCTGTGGCTGGCGGAATTACTTCATTTATAGAAATGCCCAACACGCTTCCGCAAACTACCACCATAGAAGAATTAGAAAAGAAGTTTGAATTGGCTGCAGCAAAATCTTATGCCAATTATTCTTTTATGTTTGGCGGTACTAACGATAACCTGGAAGAAATTCTAAAAGTAGATCCTAAAACCACAGCAGCTTTAAAACTGTTTTTAGGTTCTTCTACCGGAAATATGCTGGTAGACGACGAAAAAACATTAGAGCAAATTTTCTCAAAATCTCCATTGTTAATCGCTGTGCATTGTGAAGACGAAGAAACCATTAAAAAGAATCTTGAGGAATGTATAGATCGCTATGGCGATGATATTCCAATTGAATTGCATCCACAAATTAGGAGCGAAGAGGCTTGCTATAAGTCTTCATCCAAAGCGGTAGCTTTGGCCAAAAAAACCGGGGCGAGATTACACGTTTTTCACGTTTCTACAGCAAAGGAGCTAAGTTTATTCAGCAATAAAAAGAAACTTAAAGACAAAAAAATTACGGCCGAGGTTTGTATACATCACCTGTGGTTCAATGATTCTGATTATAAGAAAAAAGGAACTTTGATTAAATGGAATCCTGCGGTTAAAACTAAAAAGGATCAGGAGGCTTTAATGAAAGCTTTAAACGATGATCTTTTGGATGTGGTAGCTACAGACCATGCTCCGCATACTAAAGAAGAAAAGAAAAATGTATATACCAAGGCACCCAGTGGTGGCCCGTTGGTACAACATTCGCTTGCTGCAATGTTACAGTTCTACCATCAGGAGAAAATTTCTTTAGAAAAGATTGTAGAAAAAATGTGTCATAATCCGGCTATTTTGTTTGAGATAAAAGATCGCGGATTTATTAGAGAGGGTTACAAAGCCGATTTGGTGCTGGTAGATCTAAATGCGCCGTGGGCTGTACAGCCAGATAATATTCAGTATAAATGTGGCTGGTCTCCTTTTGAGGGGGTAACTTTTAAATCTAGGGTTACACATACTTTTGTGAACGGTAATTTGGTGTATAAGAATTTTAAACATCAGCCTTTTGCGAATGTGGCAGAGCGTTTGCAGTTTGACAGATAATATGTGTAAAAAATTCTTCTTCCTGTTTTTTATAGGTGCGGCATTTGCTGCCTGCCAGAATATTGATGAATCTGAAAGGCCAGAAAATCTTATTCCTGAAGATAAAATGATAGATATAATTGCCGAAGTTTCCATAATGCAATCGGCCAGGAATTTTAATAAGCGTATGTTCGAAAATACCGGGATTAGAGGCCAGGAATATATCTTCGAGAAATACGATATAGATAGCGTTCAGTTTAAGCGTAGCAACGATTATTATGCCGATAACTTTGAAATTTATCAGCGCATCTACGATAGTGTAAAGAATCGTTTTGAAAAATTAAAAATTGAGCTAGATACACTGCAAAAGCAAGAACAACGAATTAAAGATTCTATTGCAAAAATAAGACGTGATTCACTGGGAGTGGAAAAAGATTCTTTAAACCCTGATAAGGAAATTGAAGAAATTTCTGATTCCTTAGTTAAAAAAAAAGATTCGCTTAGCATGAGCGTTATAGACAGTTTGCCTCCACCAAGATCGCGAGACTAAGATTTGTCCTGTTTGTAGAATTTAGCTGTTTCTGCAATTACATTTTTTATTGGGGTGAATTCAAAACCCAGGCTTTCTTTAATTTTTTTGGTTGAATATTTTGAATGTTGGAAAAGGGTTCTTACCGTATTTTTGGTAATTTGTCTTTTTGCGCCAAAAAATCCCCCAATTTTCTGAAAAAACCAACCTACCCAAAGCATCCATTTTTTGAGCGCTTTTTTAGGTGCAGTTCTATTCAATTCAATTGCAGTTTGCTCAAAAACAGATTTAAAACTTATATTTTTAGAAACCAGGATATAAGCTTCATTTTTTATTTCAGCTTCCATTAGCTGTTGCATTACATTTACTACATCTTTTACCCCCACAAAACCGGCTATTTTGGGAAAATGATAGTTCATTCCTTTATCAATTTTAGAAAAAATTTGACCCGTGCCTTCTTTCCAAAAGCCTGGTCCTATAATAATTCCGGGTTTTACTATTACCGTTGGTACGCCTTCTTGCGAGCCTCTCCAGGTTTCGATTTCGGCACCGTATTTAGAAATTGCATAATCGCTATGGTCTTCTTCGGGGTTCCACATAGCGCGCTCGTTAATCTCTTTGTTGTTTAAACTTCTGCCAAGTGCAGCAACACTGCTAACATAGCACAGTTTTTCAATTTTAAAAGCAACACAAAGGTTTACGATGTTTGCAGTGCCTTCAATATTTATTTTTCGCAGCTTTTTATCATCTGCGGGATCAAAGGAAACAAGCGCAGCACAGTGGTAAACGTATTTTATATTTTCAAACGCTTTATTTAGTTGAGGTACGTTGGTGATATCTGCTTCAAACCATTCAATTTGTTGGAATAAGCTTTTGGCTTCTTCAGTAGAAGTATAATAGTTGAAAACGTGCTCAACCGCTGCGAGGTCGCTATTTTTTCGGTGAAGAGCCCTAACTTTTTTTCCGGCTTTTAATAAATTCAGCAATAAATGTGAACCTACAAGTCCGGTGCCGCCTGTAACTAAAATCATGTGGTAAATATACCAAAACCACTTAGGAAAAATAAGAGTTTATGGTATCTTTACTCGATAGTTGAGATTTAATCTCCAAAATTTTCCAAAAAATCTAAATATTATTTCGTAAAACGGGTTCGGTGACTTGCTCCGAGCTTATTTACTATTATTTTTGAGCAAAATTATTTGAATTATGAATAAGAACTTTGTAGAAGAACTTACCTGGAGAGGTATGGTGCATGATGTCATGCCTGGAACCGAAGACCATTTAAAAGAAGGAATGCGTGCTGCTTATGTGGGCATAGACCCAACGGCCGATTCCCTGCATATAGGCCATCTTGTGAGCGTGATGATGCTTAGACATTTTCAGCTTTGCGGGCATAAACCTTTTGCTTTAGTGGGTGGTGCTACAGGAATGATTGGTGATCCATCAGGGAAATCTGCAGAACGAAATTTGCTTGACGAAAAAACCTTACGGCACAACCAGCAGGCTATAAAAAACCAGCTTTCTAAATTTCTTGAATTTGGAAAAGAAGAGGAAAATGCTGCCGAAATGGTAAATAATTACGACTGGATGAAAAATTTCAGTTTTCTGGAATTTATTCGTGATGTGGGGAAGCATATTACGGTAAATTATATGATGGCCAAAGATTCGGTTAAAAAGCGCTTATCTTCTGATGCTGCCGAGGGAATGTCTTTTACCGAATTTACTTACCAGTTGGTTCAGGGTTACGATTTTCTGCATTTATTCAGGGAAAAAGATTGTACGCTGCAAATGGGCGGTAGCGACCAGTGGGGAAATATCACGACCGGTACCGAGATGATTCGCCGTATTGGAAATGGAAAAGGCTACGCTTTAACCTGCCCGCTAATTACAAAGGCTGATGGGACTAAATTTGGGAAAACCGAAGGCGGAAATGTTTGGTTAGATCCAAACCGTACTTCTCCTTATAAATTCTACCAATATTGGTTAAACACCAGTGATGTTGATGCTGAAAAATATATCAAGATCTTTACATTGTTAAGTAAAGCCGAAATAGATAAAATTGTTGACGAGCATAAAGAAGCGCCTCATAAACGTGTGCTTCAGAAAACTTTAGCCGAAGAAATTACGGTAATGGTTCATTCTCGAGAAGATTTTGAGAACGCGGTAAAAGCTTCTGAAGTCCTTTTTGGAAAAAGTACCGCAGCCGATTTAAAATCTTTAAATGAAGCTACATTTTTAGATGTATTTGAAGGCGTACCACAAGCTGAAGTAGCTAAAGCCGAAATAGAAGAAGGCCTGGATATGATCGCGGCTTTATCGGCAAAAACTAATTTTCTGCAATCAAATGGTGAAGCCAGAAGGGCTCTTAAAGAAAATTCAGTTTCTGTAAATAAGGAGAAAGTAAAGGAAGATTATACCATCACTCCGCAAGACCTTATTAATGATAAATATGTAATTATTAATAAAGGAAAGAAGAATACCTATATTATAAGGGCAATTTAAGCTGCTGGTTGGTTTAATAAAATACAAAGCCCCACAAACAGGACGTTTATGGGGCTTGCAACTAACTAACCAATCTAATATGAAAAAATTTCACTTAGCCTGTAAGACTTATTTTAATCATAATTCATCTTACATTTAATAAGACGAGAAAACTGCTTAAAATTTACATGCTTTAATAAACTTTAACTATAAAGCACTGATCTTTAAGTTTTTATTGGCGAATGTTGATAGCAGAAAGCTTATAGAATTAGAAGGTTGCATCCCCGAATATCACTATTATCAAATCTTCCAAGAATTTCAGTTTGATCTTTCTGGATTTTTCTGCCTAAATCCTGGGTAGCAATAAATGAACAAGAGTTAAAATTAGCCAGGTCTATTACATTGATTCCGCCTGTTTTATGCGCTGGGAGATAGCTTAGCGCATCTTCGGCATCACGAATAAGAATCTTCATCCAGGGTGGAGTATCAAAAATTCCGTCTCCCTTTGAATAGGCTTGCGAAAGTAACTCGGTCATTCCGTATTCACTATGAATCTTTTCTACTCCAAAACCTTGAGAAAGAATTTGATGCAGTTCTGCTCTAATCATTTCTTTACGCCGGCCTTTCATCCCACCGGTTTCCATAATAGTAGTGTTCTTTAAGTTGAAATCGTAATTTTCAACTAAATCGAGTAGGGCGAAAGATACGCCTAGAAGAAGAATATTTTTTCCGCTTTTGTCTAGTGCTGAAAGTTTCTTTTGAAGGTTCTCAAGTTCGTCCAGGTAAAATCCGCTTTCAGGATATTTGCTTCGTTCTATAAGGCTATCGGCCATATAGATTAGCGAAGAGCCCCGGCGTTCTAAATAAGAAGGTAAAAGCGCTAAAACTACCATTTCTTCGGGTTTCCCGTAGAAAAGTTCAAAAGCTTTTAAAAAACTTTGCTCGTAAACCTTTAAATTGGTTACGTAATGTTTACTGGTGGTTAAACCGGTAGTGCCGCTACTGGTGAAAATTATTTCTTCTAAGGCTAAACCAGAAATTACCTTTTTCTTTTTGAAAAATTCTATAGGTAGAAATGGAATCTGTTCAAGAGCTTGAACATTTTTGGGATTCCGATTTAATAACTCGCAAAACTCCCGGTAAACCTTAGTATGCTGATATTGATAAGAAAATACTTCAAGAGTAATTTCATTAAAATCTTTCTGATTAGAAATATTAAAAATTCTTTCAGATAACATTCTCGTGGTTAAATTTAGAGAGGCGAAGTTAAGAATTCTAGGAAATGCGTGAAGTTTGCATTATCGCACCACTAATTTTCTGGTGGCAGAGGCTTCTTCTTCCTTGATTTTTAGAATATAAATTCCTGCACTAAGTGAAGAAACGTCAAGTTCTTTTCCTCTTAATTTGGTGCGTTGTACAGGTTTACCCAAAACATTGTAAATCTGGATTTCCTTTTCTTTATTTTGGGAAGTACTAATATAAACTTTCCCGTTAGTAACCGGGTTAGGGTATATAGATAGGCCCTCTATGGGAATTTCGGTTTTATTCCCCGAGCTGGTAGTATCCTGCGCATTCACTGCATTTGGCGCAGAGAATGTGAGGAAAATAGCTAATATGAAAGTATAGAAGTAGTATTGCTTCATTCTTTAATATCGAGGTTTATACAAAACTACAATAAAATTTCAAAAACGATGCCAGAATTATTGTGTATTTAATCATAATGTTATATTAAAAAAGGCTGCCCTTATCGGCAGCCTTTTCTTTGGCTAATACATAATTATTTAATAATGAGAATGCACTATTCTACCCAGCTAAACATTGCTACATCTACCGTAGCATCGGTTTCGTAAGTATCTTCCAGGGTAGCAGTTTCTCCTTCAGTCTGAATTCCAGAAAGATCTGTTCTGGTTTCTTCAGCAATATCAATAGCAGTTTCGTACCCAGAAAGTGAAAGTCCTGTGATTGTAGCGCCAGATTGTGCCTTAAATTGTAAAGCTACTCCACCGGTTTCTGAAACCGCAGTGAAGTTTTCAACTGTAGGGTTTCCATTTACACCGTCAGCTTCAATCGCAGTAGAAAAGTTTTCTATGGTATGGTAAACATAAGTGTTTGTTACGGCACCATTCCAACCTTCTGTCCAGTCTACAGCATCATCTTCGTTATTTTCCAAATAAAGGTTAGTTGCAGAAACCGATCCTCCAAAGAATTCAACTCCGTCGTCAGAACCATTTAAGATAGCAATGTTTTCGATATTGGTTTCAGAACCAACTGCGTAAAGGGAAAGCCCGTTGTATTGGGATTCTGAATTTATTTGCGCTCCCGCATCTGCAAGTATAAGATACTCGATAGAACCTGAATTGTCTTCAGGATCGTCACCACCGTAGATAATACCGCCAACTTCTGCAGTTGCATCAATACCGGCTGTAGTTTCTGCATTACCTGCAATTACAAGTCCGCCCCAGCTTCCAGGTGCCCCAGAAGTAGAAGACATAACTACAGGTTTTTCTTCAGTTCCCTGGATGTCTATCATTGCTCCCTTTTGAACAACTAGATAAATGCTAGTTCCATCGTCATTATCATCACTTCTTGCAGTAATTTTAGTTCCTGCAGGAATAGTTAAGGTCGCACCTTCCTCTACTGAAACCACACCGTTAATGATGTATTCTGAATTTCCATCTAATGAGAAATCTTCATCTATAGTTCCGGGTAGAACAGAAACTCTACCACGGTTGTCTACCCAATCAAACATCGCGGGGTCTACGGTTTGAGCTTCAGAATAATCCAAATCCAATTCTGCGGTAGCACCGTTTAACTGTATTCCGGAAAGGTCGGTTCTTGTTTCTTCAGCGATATCTAAAGCGGTATCGTATCCAGAAAGTGATAGACCAGTAATAGTTGCCCCCGATTGTGCTTTAAATTGTAAGGCAACACCACCGGTAGAAGAAACTGCGGTGAAGTTCTCGATAGTAGGATTTCCATCTACACCATCTGCCTCAATTGCAGTAGAGAAGTTTTCAATACTGTGTAGTACGTAAGTATTTGTAATGGTACCGTTCCATCCCTCTGTCCAGTCTACAGCATCATCTTCGTTATTTTCTAAATAAAGATTAGTAGCAGTAACTGAACCTCCAAAGAATTCAATTCCATCATCAGAACCATTTAAGATCGCAATATTTTCTATAGTTGTTTCAGATCCTACTGCGTAAAGAGAGATCCCGTTGTATTGTGATTCTGAATTAATTTGCGCACCGGCATCAGAAAGTACAAGGTATTCTATTGAACCCGAATTGTCTTCAGAATTGCTTCCACCATAGATAATACCCCCAACTTCTGCAGTAGCATCAACACCAGCAGTGCTTTCAGCATCACCGGCAATTACGAGTCCGCCCCAGCTTCCTCGTTCACCGTTAGAAGACCTCATAACTACCGGAGCCGAAGATGTACCCTGAATGTCTATCATCCCTCCTTTTTGTACTACGATATACACTCCTGTCGCGTCTTCATCTGTATCAGCAACAATCTCGGTTCCAGCGGGAATTGTTAATGTCGCTCCCGATTCTACTGAGTAAACACCGGTAAGATTGTAAATTTCACTCGCGTCTAACACGCGGTCATCTTCAAGGTTGCCGTTAAGTTCTGTGCCTTCAGGGGTTGGGGTTGGATCGTCGCCATCCAGTCTTTCAAAATCATCGTCAGAGCTACACCCTGAAATTGCCAGCCCTAGAGCAAGGGCCAAGGTTGGTAAAAACCGGTTTTTAAAATTTTTCATAATTTAAGTTTTAATAAAAATAGAATGGTTAATATTTATGGTTAAAATGAATAGTTGATTCCTAAGCTCAAAATTGCCCCTCTTGTATAGGACCTTACGGTTTGGGTGGTTTCTATACCCGTAGAGCTGGGTCTAATATCCTGCACTCTTTCTATTTCAGGATTTAGAAGGTTTTGCCCACGTAACTGGAAATCCCAGTGATCACCAAGACTTTTACTTACTATAAGGTCTAATGTTACAAAGCCTTTTTCTATAATCTCGTCGTTATAAAATACATCTCCTTCGTTTTGGGCTTCTGGTGCTCCAAGCGCATAAATTTTATCTGAAGCATAATTTCCGACTATAGAAGCTCTAAATGGATCGTCTGATTCTGTAGAGAAATTAAGTGAGCCATTAAAGATCCAGTCTGAGGCGCCCTGCAAACCTATTTCACTTTTATTATTGTATCTGAAAGTTCTAATGAAGCTTTCACCATCAAAAACCTCTCTAAGGTCTTGTTGGTGCCACATTCTTGAAGCATTGAACGCGATTTCTAGGTCTAAACCTTCGGGACTTTCGTTATCGATTAGCTCCAGCCTCGTTTCAAGTTCCAAACCGTAAATGTTTGCTTCTTCCCCAGCATTGAAATAAGAGAATACACCCGCTGCACCTCTATCCTGTACTTTGTTGATAGGATCTTCAATATTTTTATAGAATCCGGTTAAAGAAATTAACTGACCTGATGTTGGGAAAAATTCATATTTTAGGTCGAAGTTCAGGTTATTGGAGGCTGCCAAATCTGGATTACCACGGGTAACTTGCCCGGTTTGAGAAACATATTCAAAAGGTGCAATTTCTTTAAATTCCGGAAGGGTAATGGTTTTGCTGGCTGATAACCTAATGTTGGAATTCTCGGTTGGTGAATATTTAAAATTCAAACTAGGATAAACATTGTTGTAAGATTGATTGGAAAACTGTGGCCGGTTTGCGGGATAGTTATTTACCCTGAAATCTACATTAAGTTCGTCTTTTTGGAATCTGGCACCAAGGTTAAGGTTCCAGTTGTTTTTACCATAGTTAAAGCTTACAAATCCACCATAAGACTGTAATTCGGCCTGGTAAAAATCGGGCGTAAGCTCGTTAATTTTAAGGTTTCCACTTCTAAAATTATCTATGGTAAAAACGCTGGAAAGATTATCTAATGAGGTTGGGTTATAGGTATTGGTAGGCCGCTCTATAACTCCGTAAAATCGCGAAACAAAATCTCTTTGTTTGTTACGGTAATTTCCGCCAAAGTCTACGAATATGCTTTTGGTTTCTGCATCATCTTCCGGTTTGCTAAAAGTAATTTTATCTTCTACAAAAGCATTAATTTCATTATCCTCAATCTTTTGGGACGACTTTCTTTGCTGATAACCACCCATTCTTCCCAACTGAATAAAATTTTCGCCGTCGTAATTTACTTCGTTTCTAATACGGTTTGGTTCATCGGCATTAACAAGATTATATCCTACGCCCCAATTCAATTCATTTTTTTCTGAAAAATTATGGATTCCGTGGAATTGATTTATCCATAACCTTGTTTGTTTGATATTCTGATCGCGTACAAACTGGTTCAATCCCTCCGCAGGGCCGGTTTCTTCAAACACAACTCCTTCACCATTTCTGCCGCTTTCGTAAACTTCATCGGTAAGTTTATTTATAAAGAGGCTGGTTGCTTTTATTTCGTGATTATCAGAAACTTCATAGATAGCATTCAGCATCCCGGTAGTATTATCGGTTTGAGTGAAATTCTCTACATCGGTAAAATAATCGTAACGGTTGTTGTTTCTGTATTCGGTAAACTCCCCTTCACGATATTCAAATTTACTGGATTGAGACGCTGTTAAAAGTACTTTTAGATCTTCGCCAAATTTCTTTCCGGCGGTTAAAGCATACCTTCTGTTTACAGGGGCATTTGCAGTTTGAGGGTCCCAGGGCTGGTTGTATAAAGTATATTGAATGGGAATATTTTGCTGATGAAATCCGAAATAAGCGTTGTCCTGATTCGGACTAACCTTAAAGTCTGAAAATTGTCCTACTGCATTGGTATTTACCCCAACTCTAATTCCAAAATCAAGTTCCTTGCTTCCTGCAAGTTCGCGTGATTCTATATTTATATTCCCGGAAGCCTGGTCGGCCGAGTAAGAAGGTGAATACGTCTTGCTTATTCCCACACTCTTAATAACACGGGTTGGAAAAAGACCCAGATCTATGTTTTTACGCTCCACATCGTCTGATGGAATAGGCAAACCGTTTAGTGTAGAATATAGATAACGATCTCCCAATCCCCTCACAAAAATATCTCCCGAAGCTTCACTACTGGTAACCCCAGATATCTTTGTGGTGGCAGTGCCGGCATCAGTAACCCCAATTTTGGCTAATTCCTGGGCACCAATACTTTCCTTAATTTGAATTGCACTTTTTTGTTCTAAAAGTAAAGCAACTTCAGAATCCTGTCTTGAAACCGTAGAAATAACAACTTCGTCTAAAGCTGCTGCACTGGCTCCAAGACCGGTGTTTACTTCGGTAACTTTTCCTGCTACTACTTCAACATTTGGAATTTGCAATGTTTCGTAGCCTATAAAGCTAAATTCTACTGTATAGGTTCCGGGTTCAATATTTTTTAGGGAGTATAGCCCGTCAAAATTTGAAGTGGTTCCTTTGTTTGTTTCTTTAATGATTACATTCGCAAAAGGAAGAGGTTGTCCCTCCACTTCATTGTCAGATAATTTTCCGGCAATACTACCGGTTGTATCATTTTGCGCTTGCATAGCTACACTTAAAATAAGTAAGCTCAGGATAGATAAATACTTCTTCATTACTATGTTTAGTTCTCTGGCGCAAATTAACGGCAGCATTGTAAAGCCTCTGTTAAGCTGAAATTATGTGTTTATGATTATAATGTTAGCTTAAGGTTACCAAAGGAGTAGAGCTTACGTAAGTTCAAATTTATGGTTACTTTTACCTCACATTATACCAAATCAACTAAACCAAAATGAAAAAAAAGGACATTAAAATCTTACTGGTAGACGATGAACCGGATATCCTGGAAATAGTGGGATATAACCTTTCAGCCGAAGGATACCAGGTAATTACTACAGATAATGGCGCTGATGCTGTAAAACTTGCCAAAAAGAAGAAACCGCAGCTTATTATCCTTGATGTAATGATGCCTGAAATGGATGGGATTGAAGCTTGTGCACAAATTAGAAAGCTGCCAGAGCTGGAAGAAACCATTATTACTTTTCTTACCGCACGGGGCGAAGATTATTCTCAAATGGCCGGTTTTGATGCGGGAGCCGATGATTATATTACTAAACCAATTAAACCTAAAGTGCTGGTGAGTAAAGTGAAAGCTTTGCTTAGAAGATTTAAAGATGATACCGCATCTTCTAATGTGGTGAAAATTAAAGATCTTATTATTAATCGCGATGAGTATAAAGTGATTAAAAGCGGCGAAGAAATTATTTTACCAAGAAAAGAATTCGAATTACTTTCTTTATTAGCATCAAAACCGGGGAAAGTTTTTAAAAGGGAAGATATTTTAGATAAGGTTTGGGGTGCCGAAGTTATTGTTGGCGGGCGAACCATAGATGTTCATATTAGAAAACTTAGGGAGAAAATTGGAGACGAATGTTTTAAAACCGTAAAAGGTGTAGGCTACAAGTTTGTTGTTTAATGGCAAAAAAGTTTAAACGCTCATATAAATTCGCAATAAAGACTTCACTTTATATCACACTTGTTTTGAGTGTGGTGTTGGCAGGTTTTGCATATTTTACCAGCGGATTTATTCCCGGGCCCTTTTTTGCTTTTATTTTTATAACCTATTTGGTATGCTTTTTTATAATTCAGTATAGAGTAGAACATTTTATATATAAAAGAATTAAAAAGATCTACGATAATGTTTCCCTTTTAGATTCTACCACTCTAAAACCCAGCCAGGTTACTACAGATATGGCTACGCTTACCCGCGAAGTTGAAAAATTTACCAAAGATAAAAAGCTGGAGATAGATACTCTTAAAGTTCGTGAAGCCTATAGGAAAGAATTTATGGGAAATGTTTCGCATGAGCTTAAAACACCACTTTTTACCGTTCAGGGATATATTCTTACGCTGCTTGATGGCGCAATGAAAGATAAAGCGGTGCGAAAAAAATACCTGCAACGTGCCAGCAAAGGTGTTGAACGCCTTATTTATATAGTGCGCGATTTAGATATGATCACCAAACTGGAGGCCGGGGACCTACATTTAGAAGAGGAAGATTTTAATATTGTGGAACTTGTGCAGGGCTCATTTGATCTTTTGGAAATGAAAGCAGCCAAAAAGAACATCACCCTAACTTTTGATATTGATTACGACGAACCTATTTGGGTAAATGCCGATAGGGATAGAATTCAGCAGGTCCTTACCAATTTAATCGTGAATTCTATTAAATACGGAAAGGAAGATGGTACTACTGAAGTTAGCATAGAAAACCTTATCAAGAATAAAGTGATTGTTCGTGTAACCGATAATGGTGAAGGAATAGAAAAAGAAAATCTACCGCGTGTTTTTGAACGTTTTTATCGTGTAGATAAAAGCGGCTCCAGGAAGGAAGGTGGCTCTGGCTTAGGACTTTCTATCGTAAAGCATATTATTGAAGCGCACGATGAAAAAATTTATGTAGAGAGTGTTTTTGGGGTAGGTAGTGAATTTTCATTCACGCTGGAAAAGAGCAAAAATATCCCCGAAATTACTTCTGAAATTTAGGTTGCTAAAGCCTGAAAAATCTCTTAAATCCTCAAGTTTTGAAATTTCAAATTTCTCTTGTTTGCAAAAAGGAGCTATTCCTAACTTCATAAAACGTTCAGCTAAATATTCCTGTTCGTACTGGCCGGGAGTGGGAATAAAGAATGCTTTTTTCTCCAGTTTAGCCAAATCCATTATACTGGTATAACCAGGCCTGCATATAATAATTTCACTACTTAGAATTACTTCTTCCAGTTCTTTAAAAGTTAGATAGTTTATAATTTCCAGGCTTTTGTTTAAAGAAGTAATACTTTCCCCGCCTATTATCCCTCTTATAAAAACAATTTTTTTATCTGAATTTTGGAAGGTCACAAGTAATTTTTCTTCCAACATTGTTCGCTGAGGTTCTGGACCAGATAAAACTACTGCGAAGTCATATCTTTTTTGTCCTCGGAATTTATTAAATCGGCTCAGTGGACCAATGTATTTTACGTTTTCGGGCATTTCTTTTAAATGCCCCATTATTCCGCTTAAATTTTTACTGCCGGGAGTATCGGGAATCCAGCATTCATCAAATTTTGAAATATATTTTTGATGTAATTTACTGCTTAAATAAGTAGTATTTCCACTTAGCACATTTAACTGGTGTGTGATAAAAACCGAAGTGATTTTTTTATGCCGGCATCCAAATCGGTTATCAGAGATTATTCCGTTTAAATTATATTCATCAACAAATTCTTTTATCGCTTTTTTTTCAAGTCTTATAGCACGTAGAATACCTGGAGTTTCAGTAAATAATTTCCATTTAAAAGAACTCGCAGATTTGCTATAGGAAATATTATAGGAGGGAAGTTCCAGGCATTTAATATCTGGGAATTCTTTCTGTAATAACTGTAACGCCACTCCATCTGAAGCGATAAAAACTTCAAAATTATGATTCAGTAATTCATTGATAATAGAAATAGAACGTGTAGCATGACCAAGCCCCCAGTTTAAAACAGCCACTAAAATTCTTTTCTTCTGCATATATCAAATATAATATTAAGTGCCTGTGCGCTATTTTCTTTAATTTTACCAAAATATTAAATTAAGGCGTGGGAAGTAAGAATAAATTAAGACGATTCAGGGAGAATGAAACATTTGAAAATGTGATACAACCCTCTCGGGAAGAGCTGGAGAAAGATCAATTCAGTTTAAAAGGAAAATGGAATAAAGATTTTTTTAAAAATGATAACCCTATAGTACTGGAATTAGGCTGCGGAAAAGGAGAATATACCATTGGCCTTTCTAAGCAGGATGCTACAAAGAATTTTATAGGAATAGATATAAAAGGCGCCAGGTTTTGGAGAGGTGCAAAAACTGCTATAGAAGAAAATCTGGAAAACGTAGCTTTTTTAAGAGCTCAAATTGAATTAATAGATCGCGTTTTTGCCGAAAATGAAGTAGATGAGATCTGGATCACTTTTCCCGATCCTCAAATTAAATACAAGCGTACCAAGCATCGCTTAACAAATGCTGAATTCCTTCAGAAGTATAATCATATTTTAAAACCTGAAGGTCTGGTGAATCTTAAAACCGACAGCGAATTTATGCACGGTTACACGCTTGGCTTGCTTCACGGTGAAGGTCACGAAATTCTATATGCGCATCACGATATTTATGAAAATGAATATTCGCCCAAAGCGGTTAGGGAAATTCAAACTTTCTACGAAAAACAGTATCTTGACCAGGGAAAACCTATAACTTACATTCAGTTTAGGATAAAATAAGTCTCTTTGGAGGAAACAAAACTTTTTCTAATTACTTATTTCGCGGCCTTGCTTGGGGTGATTCCTCCCGGTTTGGTGAATATGACCGTGGCTAAAACCTGTGTTGAAAAAGGAAAGAAAAATGGGCTTTATGTTGCGTTGGGTGCCACAATTGTAGTAATTATTCAGGCAACAGTGGCCGTGTTACTCGCTAAATATATATTCGGAAATGAATTTGTTCAGAATATTTTATTACGTGCCGGCCTGGTAATATTTATTCTCCTTGCTGTTTACTTTTTTATTCAGGCAAAGAAACGGGGCGGCATAGAACATAAATCCCGCAAAGCAAATTCCAACAGTATTTTTAAAGGAATGCTCGTGGCGGCCCTAAATATTTTTCCCGTTCCGTATTTTGTGGCTATTGCAGGAGCCCTTCATATTGGCGTTGGGGCCACTTACGATTGGTCCCGAATTATAGCCTTTATTCTGGCTGCATCCATGGGAAGTTTTACAACACTATATGTTTACGTACTTTCCTTTATTAGAATTGAAAAACAGGCTGAAGCATTTTCAAAATACTCCAATTATTTTATGACCGCCCTAATGCTTATTTTGGTAATTGTAACACTTTTAAGAATTTATTACTCTTAGGTTTGGAAGAAAAGAACTTTTTTGAAAGGGTTTATGAAGTAGTGAGACAAATTCCAAAAGGGAAAGTGACTTCTTACGGCGCTATAGCAAAAAGCGTAGGTGCCGCAAAAAGTGCAAGAATGGTTGGGTATGCAATGAATTCGGCTAAAGATCTGGACGATGTGCCGGCGCACCGGGTGGTAAATAGAAACGGACTCCTTACCGGCAAAAGTCATTTTGGAGATCATAGCGCGATGCAGCAAATGCTAACTTCTGAAGGGGTTACGGTAAAAGATAATAAAGTTCAGGATTTTAAAAAGCACTTTTGGGATCCTCAGGAAGATTTGAGATAAATTTTTCTTCTGAAGTTTTACTATAATGGGGCTTTATTATTCCATAGATCAATTATGGGTAAATACTTCGTTTTCTTAGCTTTTCCCCCTATATTTGCGTTTAGAATGAATCTATATAAGCTGATGAGATTTTAGATAAAACTCGCTATTTCAGCTTAAAATTGTCCTGATATTTTTGGGATTATAAATATCTTTTAAATGAAGTTAGACAGAAAAGAAATATTAAAATCGCTGGAAACTATTTCTGTAGCCGGAGAAGGCAAAAATATGGTAGAAAGCGGGGCTGTTCAAAATGTAATGACTTTCGGTGATGAGGTGGTTGTAGACCTGGTTTTACAAACTCCTGCCTTGCATATTAAAAAGCGGGCAGAAGTGGATGTGATGAAAGCAATTCACGAACATGTAGAACAAAAAGCCAAAGTTAAAGTAAATATTAAAATAGAGTCTACCTCTAAAAAACCAGAAATAAAAGGGAAAGCAATTCCCGGGATTTCTAATATTATAGCCGTGGCTTCAGGAAAAGGAGGCGTAGGTAAATCTACAGTAACCGCTAACCTTGCGGTAACTTTATCAAAGATGGGCTTTAAAGTAGGAATTTTAGATGCCGATATTTATGGGCCGTCTATCCCTATGATGTTTGATGTAGAAGCTTCAAGACCACTTTCAGTAAATGTAGATGGGAAATCTAAAATGAAACCTGTAGAAAACTACGGGGTGAAAATTCTTTCTATCGGGTTCTTTACCCAACCAAATCAGGCAGTTATTTGGCGTGGACCAATGGCTTCTAAAGCTTTAAATCAAATGATTTTTGATGCGGCCTGGGGCGAGTTAGATTTTCTTTTAGTAGATCTACCACCGGGAACGGGAGATATTCATCTTTCAATTATGCAGTCTCTTCCTGTAACAGGATCTGTGATTGTAAGTACTCCACAAAACGTGGCTTTAGCCGATGCTAAAAAAGGAGTAGCGATGTTCCGTCAGGAAAGTATAAATGTGCCGGTACTGGGAATAATAGAGAATATGGCGTATTTTACTCCAGAAGAACTTCCTGAAAATAAATATTATATCTTCGGAAGAGAAGGTGCTAAAAACCTCGCAAAAGATATTGAAGCGCCATTTTTAGGCGAAATTCCGCTGGTACAAAGCTTAAGAGAATCTGGTGATATTGGCCGTCCTGCTGCTATGCAGGAGTCAACACCCCTGGAAGAAGCTTTTGAAGAAATTACCCGTGGGATGGTTCAGGAAACAGTGAATAGAAACCAAAGTCTGCCTCCAACTGAAGCGATTAAGATCACTACAATGGCAGGATGCAGTGCAGTTAATAAAAAATAGATGACGAGCGAAGAAGTTAAATTAAATGTAGAAAAGGCCCTGGCTGAAATCAGACCTTTTTTGGAGAGTGACGGGGGCAATATTTCCCTTATCGCTATTGAGAACGATCGCCTGGTTAAGGTTCGTCTGGAAGGCGCATGTGTAGATTGCACAGTAAACCAGATGACGCTAAAATCTGGGGTAGAAATGACTATTAAAAAATATGTTCCACAAATAGAAAGTGTGATCAATATTCAAAGGTAAGCACCTGGCTTACTATCAAATTTACCAGTAGAATGATTAAAACCGATATACTTATAATTGGCGCAGGGCCAACGGGCCTTTTTGCGGTTTTTGAAGCAGGATTATTAAAACTAAAATGTCATTTAATAGATGCACTGCCGCAACCTGGCGGGCAATGTTCCGAAATTTATCCTAAAAAACCTATCTATGATATCCCGGGCTTCCCCGAAGTATTGGCAGGAGACCTGGTAACTAATCTAATGGAGCAAATAAAGCCTTTTGAACCGGGTTTTACTCTGGGAGAAAGAGCTCAAACCATAGATAAACAGGAAGATGGTAGCTTTATAGTTACCACTAATAAAGGAACAAAACACCACGCCCCGGTGGTAGTAATTGCCGGTGGTCTTGGAAGTTTTGAACCAAGAAAACCACCTATTGCCAATATCACCGATTTTGAAGATAAAGGCGTAGCTTATATAATTCGGGAACCAGAAGATTATCGCGATAAAAAAGTAGTAATTGCCGGTGGGGGTGATTCAGCATTAGATTGGGCTATTTATTTAGCCGATGTTGCTTCAGAAGTTTCACTGGTACACCGAAGAAATGATTTTCGTGGAGCGTTAGATTCAGTAGAAAAAGTAGAAGAGCTTTCAAAAATTGGAAAGATAAATCTTATTACCAATGCTGAGGTTACCGATCTTAAAGGAGAGGAAGAACTGGATAGTGTAGTGATTACTCACAAGGATTCCGCAAGAGAAAAAGAAATTAAAGAAACCGATTATTTTATACCATTATTTGGGCTTTCGCCTAAATTAGGGCCTATTGCAGATTGGGGTCTGGAGATAGAGAAAAATGCGATTAAAGTTGATAATGCTTACGATTATCAAACAAATATTCCCGGGGTTTATGCCATTGGAGATGTGAATACATATCCAGGCAAATTAAAGCTGATTCTTTGTGGTTTCCACGAAGCAGCGATTATGTGTCAGAGCGCTTATCAACGCATTTTCCCAGACAAGAAATATGTGATGAAATATACTACCGTAAGTGGCGTAAGCGGATTTGACGGCAGTAAGAAAGAAGCAAAAAAAGAAGTTGTAAAAAGTATAAATTAAAACAGAAAAATTCAGTTGTAGTGTCGTCAACCTGTCCCGAAGTGGCGGGATGGTTTCAGGTTCTAAGAGCTTAGATTCTGAAACGAGTTCAGAATGACGTCCATCTTGAATATTCTTTTATTAGAAGATATGTCTGATATTAAAATAACCATTATAGACAGGGAAGGCGAAGCCCACGTGGTAGACGCTCCAACAGATATGAATATGAACCTTATGGAAGTGGTTCGCTCTTACGAACTTGCTGCCGAAGGAACCATTGGTATTTGTGGCGGTATGGCAATGTGTGCTTCCTGCCAGTGTTATATTCTCAATTTTGAGCATATGCTGCCCGAACAAAGTATTGAAGAGGAAGACATGCTGGATCAGGCATTTTTTGTGGAAGACAATAGTCGTTTAAGCTGCCAAATTCCCATTACTGAAGAATTAGATGGGCTGGAAGTAAAGCTTGCTCCTGAAGCACCTTAATTCTTCTATCGAGTAGATAGTGATCACCATTCTGAATTCATTTCAGGATCTAGGTGGTGAAATCTTTTGAGCTTCTAGCTCAGGATAGGGGATTAGAAATATTAAATAAACCTCAAAGGTTATCAAAACCTTTGAGGTTTATTTTTACAGAAAAAATCTCTTTAAATCGTTTGCAGGTTTTTAGAATCTATATTTTCTGAAATCTCTTCTTCAATGCCTTTCCAAAGCTCTAACCGGGCATCAAGCGCTTCTTCAGCGGTAATTTTTACTTCTTCCCATTTCTCCTCATCATTTCCACAGAGTTCTGCTACCATTTTAAAGGCCATAGGCCCGTGCTCATCCCCGTCTAATTCTATATGACGATCAAAATAATACTTAAATAGACTTAAATCTTCTTTTGGGAAATTCTGTTGCACATTTTCTATAATAGAAGTGAACATGCCGGGAATAAGTCCTTCGCGTCCAAAGGTGAAGGCTGCAGCTATTTTATGCGGTTTTTCTTCTGAAATTACTTCAAAGGTATTTTTTAGAAATATCTTAATATTAAGCGGGAGTTTTGTGGCTGCAATAAGTAAAAAAATATCGGTGCCGTGGGTCACCTGGAGCAAAAAATCTTTTATCCTGCCAGTATCGGCGCCACTTTTTTCCATCGCGTCAAGATACATCTCAAAATGGCTTTGATGATCGCCAAAATAATTGACATCGGTTTCTTCAGCAAGTACTATTGCATTGATTAAATAACGAGTTTCAGGATTGCCTACAGGCACCCAGGGATTGGTGGTTTTGGTAAGTTTTTCCTGTAAAGCGGTTAGCAAAGACATAAAATCCCAAACAGCAAAAACGTGATGCTCCATAAAGATTTGAAGATGCTCTGGAGTGGTTATTTTTCGATATAAGGAATGATCTAAAAGTTGATTTATTTTAGGCTCTAGCGCTTTATTTATCTCTTTTATCCTATTTTTTTCTCCCATTTTGCAAAAATAAGATTCTCTTTAGGATTTATAAAATTTAAACATTCATTTAAAACTGAATTAACGCTCAATTTCAGCTTTTTAAAGTATATTCAAAATATGGCGAAACAGTTTTTAAATTCATATAATGTCATCGTTTTTTATTCAAAAAAATCAAAAGATTATTTGAAAATAGACGGTGTGGTGGCTAAAAATCCCAAACCACTTAAAAAAGAATGCTGTGAAAAATATAAAAAGGGCAAACGTTGTAAACGCTGCCCTTGTTTTGATTTGTTGTAGTTGAAGTGAAACGTCCCTCTGAACTTTTTTCAGTACGTCATCCTGAACTTGTTTCAGGATATAAAATGTTTAGAATTTTAATAGGCCCTCTTGCTGAAATGAATTCAGCTTGAAGATTTTATGTATTTGTCTATTTACTGAAAAGCCGGAATCCCGGTAATATCCATTCCCGTAATTAATAGGTGAATATCGTGTGTGCCTTCATAAGTAATTACACTTTCCAGATTCATCATATGGCGCATAATACTATACTCGCCGGTAATTCCCATTCCGCCTAAAACCTGCCTTGCTTCCCGGGCTATTTTTATGGCCATTTCTACATTATTTCTTTTCGCCATAGAGATCTGAGCCGAAGTTGCTTTTCCTTCGTTTTTAAGAACACCCAGTCTCCACGCCATAAGCTGCGCTTTGGTGATCTCGGTGATCATTTCTGCTAATTTTTTCTGCTGAAGTTGAGTGCCGGCAATTGGTTTATCAAACTGCACGCGCTCTTTTGCATAACGCAAAGCGGTATCATAGCAATCCATTGCTGCACCAATGGCGCCCCAGGCAATTCCGTAGCGGGCAGAATCAAGGCAACCTAAAGGAGCGCCAAGTCCGCTTTTATTAGGCATTAGGTTTTCTTTTGGAACTTTTACATTGTCAAAAATAAGTTCGCCGGTGGCGCTGGCGCGAAGTGACCATTTGTTATGTGTTTCTGGAGTAGAAAAACCTTCCATTCCGCGCTCCACGATAAGTCCGTGGATTCGTCCATTTTCATCTTTTGCCCAAACAATGGCTACATCGGCAAAAGGTGCATTAGAGATCCACATTTTAGCGCCATTCAATAAATAATGATCGCCTTTATCTTTAAAGTTGGTAGTCATCCCACCGGGATTAGAACCGTGGTCTGGCTCGGTAAGCCCAAAACATCCCATAAATTCTCCCGAGGCTAATTTTGGTAAATATTTTTTGCGTTGTTCTTCGGTGCCGTACTTATAAATAGGGAACATTACCAGGGAACTTTGAACAGATGCGGTAGAACGCACGCCACTGTCGCCTCGCTCAATCTCCTGCATAATGAGTCCGTAGGAGATTTGATCCAGACCAGCGCCACCGTATTCTTCCGGAATATATGGGCCAAAAGCTCCAATTTCAGCTAAGCCGCTAATTATAGATTTAGGGAATTCTGCTTTTTGAGCAGCGTCTTCAATTATTGGGGAGACCTCGCGTTTCACCCATTCTCTGGCGGCATCGCGAACTATTTTATGTTCATCGGTAAGCAGCTCGTCAATATTGTAATAATCTGGAGCCTGGAAGTTATCTGTTTTCATTTGTGTGGTGTTTTACACAAATGTAACCAAGCTTTTGAAAGCAAACAATTTTAAGATTATAATTTAAGATAGAAGTCTTTTACAAGATTTTTGTAAGCTTCTGTATAATTATGTCGTGAAATTTCAATGATAAGTTCATTCTCTTGCAGGTCAATTTCTTTAAAGCTAAAACTCAATAAACTTCTTTTTATTGCTGATGTTTCATTGCCGCGTACCCTGGTGATTTTCTTCGGAAAAAGACCAAATTCACTGGCCAGGGCTAAAAAATATTTTTCTTCTTTATGTGGAATAATTGTATTGAACTCCCCTTCTGGATGAAGCAATTTTGACACGCCTTCTACTAATTCTGAAAAAGGCAGGGCTTCAGCAAAACGTGCCTTATTTCTACTTGCGTTTTCTGAAGTATAATCTTCCGCATAAAATGGCGGATTGGAAATTATGAGTTCATATTTCTCTTCATCCTGCATTTCTTCTACAAATTCATCAAAAGCCGCGTGATAACAAAATAGCCTGTCTCCCCAATTGCTTTGTTCAAAATTGTCTACAGCTTGTTCGTAAGCATCTTCGTCAATTTCTAAAGCATCAATAAGAAGGGCAGGGGAGCGCTGTGCGAGCATTAATGCAATTAAACCTGTTCCTGTGCCAATATCCAGAATGCTGTCTGGTTGGTGTTCCAGGGAAGCCCAGGCGCCGAGTAAAACGCCGTCGGTGCCAATTTTCATGGCGCAGCGATCTTGTTCTATCTTGAATTCTTTAAACTGAAATGCTTTTTCTGACATTTGGTAAAATTAAAAAAACCGCTTCAGATTAGTGAAGCGGTTTTTGATTTATTAGGATTTCCGCCTGCGCGGAAATGATAAATTTTAATTACTCTCCTAAAGCAACTCTTTCGAAACCTACAACAGTAAGATCTGAATCTACAGATTTTACGTAGTCTGCAACGCTTTGTTTTCCGTCTTTAATAAAAGCCTGGTTAACCAAAGTGTTGTCTTTAAAGTAACGCTGAATTTTTCCTTTTGCTATTTTATCTAGCATATCTTCAGGTTTTCCTTCCTGGCGAAGTGTATCTTTAGCGATCTCTACTTCTTTGTCTATGGTTTCCTGGTCTACACCTTCTTCGTTAAGTGCGATTGGGTTCATAGCGGCAGCTTGCATAGAAACGTTTTTTGCAGCTTCCTCAGCTCCTTCAGTTTGTTTTGAAAGACCAGTAATTACTGCAATTTTGTTCCCTGCGTGAATATAAGAACCTACGAAAGGAGCTTCTAAAGTTTTAAAAGCACCAATTTCTATTTTTTCACCAATTACACCTGTTTGCTCAGTTAATTTATCTTCAACTGAAATCCCGTTGTAATCTGCTTTTAGTAATTCTTCTTTAGAAGAAACTGTTAAGGCGATATCTGCGAAGCTGTTGGCCATTTTTACGAAATCATCGTTTTTAGCAACAAAGTCGGTCTCACAGTTAAGAGAGATAATAACACCTTTAGTGTTATCGTTGTTTACTTTAGCGATTGCAGCTCCTTCAGCTGATTCTCTATCGGCTCTTTTAGCAGCAACTTTCTGACCTTTTTTACGAAGTACTTCAATAGCTTTATCAAAATCACCATCTGCTTCAACAAGTGCCTTTTTGCAATCCATCATACCGGCACCGGTAGATTTTCTTAATTTGTTTACTTCTGCGGCGGTTATCTTAGCCATAGTATTGTGTTTTATTTAAAAAAGTCGCTTAGAGACCAACTGTTAGGAAAGAAACTAAACGACTTTTTTGGATGTTATAAAATGTTGTTTTATTCTTCTTCGTTAGATGAAGCTTTGTCTAAGGTTTCTTTCTTAGACTCAAGTTTTACATCTTTCTTGGCTTCTTGCATTGCCTTTTTATCTTCGGCATCTTTAGAAGGAGCTTCAGCTTCTGGTTGCTTTACAGTAGCCTTTGGTGCTTTTGGCTCTTTTTCTTCATTTTCTGCTTTCTCTTTTTTAGAATCTTTAGAAGCTTTTCTTTCAGAAAGGCCTTCTACAATAGAATCTGCAACATAAGAAACCACTTTGTTGATAGACTTTGAAGCATCGTCATTAGATGGGATTACGTACTCAACCTCACGAGGATCTGAGTTTGTATCTACCATAGCGAAAATTGGAATGTTTAATTTTTGAGCTTCTTTAATAGCAATGTGTTCACGAGTAATATCAACTACAAAAAGCGCTCCTGGAAGTCTGCTCATATCAGAAATAGAACCAAGGTTCTTTTCTAATTTAGCTCTTAAACGATCTACCTGAAGACGTTCTTTTTTAGAAAGTGTATTAAAGGTACCATCTTTCTTCATTCTATCAATAGATGCCATTTTCTTAACAGCTCTACGAATAGTTACAAAGTTGGTAAGCATACCACCGGGCCAACGCTCGGTAATGTATGGCATGTTTGCTTTTTCAGCTTGTTCGGCTACTATTTCTTTAGCCTGTTTCTTGGTAGCTACGAAAAGTATTTTTCTACCGCTGGCTGCAATTTTTGCAAGGGCATCACCTGCCTCCTGCATTTTAGCAGCACTCTTATATAAGTTGATGATGTGAATCCCATTACGCTCCATATAGATATATGGGGCCATATTTGGGTTCCATCTTCTTGTAAGGTGTCCAAAATGTACACCTGCATCAAGTAATTCTTTTACTTCTACTTTGTTTGCCATTTTTGTAATAGTTTACTTTCTGTTGAAGATAGCAACACGTAAGTGGCTGTTTATTATAAACACGGCCTTACCTGTTTAGATGCTAAACTAACTCCCAATAGCATTTGGGATAACAACAAAATTCTTTTTAATATTAAATGAACTTTGGAATATAGATTCCAATAAAAATTAACGTTTAGAGAACTGAAATTTCTTACGAGCTTTCTTCTGTCCAAACTTCTTACGCTCTACCATTCTTGGGTCTCTGGTCATTAAACCTTCTGGTTTTAACACCGCTCTGTTCTCTGCATCCAGTTCTACCATTGCTCTTGCAAGTGCAAGACGAATAGCTTCTGCCTGTCCTGTAATTCCACCACCGTAAACATTAGCAATAATGTCGAAGTTATCGTCATTACCGGTAAGGTTAAGGGCCTGGTTTACTTTGTAAAGTAAAGGACCTGTGGTAAAGTAGTCTTTAAGGTCTTTTTTGTTTACGCTAAATTTTCCGCTTCCTTCAGAAACGTAAACACGCGCAACCGCCGTTTTTCTACGGCCAATTTTGTGAATAACCTCCATTACTTAAGATCGTTTAAGTTAATAGTTTTAGGTTTTTGTGCAGTATGATCGTGATCTGTTCCTGCGTAAACCTTTAAATTTCTAAATAGGTTTGCTCCAAGTTTGTTCTTTGGTAACATTCCTTTTACTGATTTTTCGATAATTCTCTCTGGATTTTTCTCGAATAATTCAGCGGCTGTTAGACTTTTTTGTCCACCCGGGTAGCCGGTGTGACGAATGTATTCTTTCGAATCCCATTTCTTACCGGTTAAGTTGATCTTTTCTGCGTTGGTAACAATTACGTTATCACCACAATCAACGTGCGGGGTGAAGTTAGGTTTGTGCTTACCTCTTAGTAGCTTGGCTACTTTAGATGATAGGCGGCCCAACGTCTGTCCTTCAGCATCCACGTGTACCCATTCTT
Organism: Salegentibacter agarivorans; assembly: GCF_900113135.1. Classification (GTDB taxonomy): domain Bacteria; phylum Bacteroidota; class Bacteroidia; order Flavobacteriales; family Flavobacteriaceae; genus Salegentibacter; species Salegentibacter agarivorans. The sequence continues at coordinate 32,788 of NZ_FOOH01000010.1, forward strand.
TGGTCACGGTAGCCTTGTTGGCTGATACTGTTTTGTAGCTTAATGTGTCCACACTAATTAAATTTACTTATTATTAAACATTCCATTCCCATTCCCAGCATGATTCATGTCGGGAAATCGGGGTGCAAATGTACAATTATAAATTCATATAGCAAATCCGAAATTAATTAATTTATTTTGAGGAAGATAGCTGTACCTCAGAATTTTAAGATTGCGCTTTTTTATAAAGTTTTTGTAGCTATATGAGGCTATTACAGCATTACTCCTACATTTTTCATCTAATCTGAATCGTTAAAAAGCACATAATGAACGTTAAACGGTAATATTTATGTTAATAAAGTCATAAATATCTCCTAATGCACCTTATATTTGTAGCCCCAAATTTATTTGCTATGAAAAACCTATTTATGTTTAGAAACCTTTACGCAGTGTTCGGGTTGGTGCTTGTTTTAGCTTCTTGTGAGCCAAACCAGGATCACGTAGCCGAAACTGAAATTACCGCAACTAATGCAATGGCAACTATTACTCCTGAAGATCTTGAAGGAGAATGGAAACTTTCTGCAATGAATACCGATACCGCTGTAGATCTTAACAACGATCAAGTATTTAATTCTAATATTTTGTTGGAAACCGATTGTTTCCAGGATATGGGGGTTATATTTTATGCCGGTGGTGATATGACCACTACTAACTCCAGGCTTGATTTTAGAGCCGGGGTAAATAATAATGATTTTGAATGTCTTTCTGGCAGAACAGATACCGGGCTCTGGGATGTTGAAAATGAAAACGACCAGGAAAGGTTAGTGATTACTATGACTATTAATGGAGAAACCTATACTCATAAACGTATATTAGAAAGAACCACAAATACCTTTGCATTTGAAGTAAACAAATTAGAATCTCAACAATATTTAAACGGTAGCCCAGATGGGACCGATGCCGAGAATGTAGATGTATTATCTTTAGAATACACTAGAGTGAATTAGGAACCTAACCTATAAATTTTAGTGTTAGATAGAAAAACCTCGCAGCTTTGGTTGCGAGGTTTTTTGTTTTACTAAAGATTGCTTCAGTCGTGCCTCCATCGCAATGACGGAGAAATTCTAATGTGCTTCCAGCCAGTTATTGCCTTCTCCTAATTCTACGTCTAAAGGAACATCCAGTTTGTAGGCGTTTTCCATTTCAAACTGAATCATTTTCTTTACTTCTTCAATTTCATCTTTATGAGCATCAAAAACCAATTCATCATGTACCTGGAGTAACATTTTGGTTTTAAATTTTCCTTCTGTGAGTTTTCGGTAAATATTAATCATTGCCAGTTTTATAATATCTGCTGCGCTACCTTGTATTGGTGCATTTACCGCATTTCGTTCTGCAGCGCCACGCACTACCGCATTTTGTGAATTGATATCTTTTAAATAACGCCTTCTACCTAAAATGGTTTGAACATAACCGTTCTCCCTGGCAAAAGCTATCTGGTCTGCAATGTATCCGGTTAATTTGGGATAGGTTTTGTAATAGGTGTCAATAAGTTCTTTTGCTTCGGCACGAGATAAATTGGTCTGATTGCTTAAGCCGAAGGCTGAAACGCCATAAATAATTCCAAAATTTACAGTTTTAGCGTTGCTTCTTTGCTCACGGGTTACTTCATCTATATTTACGTTAAAAACCTGGGCGGCGGTAGAAGCGTGAATATCTTTACCTTCCTTGAAAGCTTTGATCATATTATCTTCTTCGCTAAGCGCCGCAATAATTCGCAATTCAATTTGAGAATAATCGGCAGCCAGCAGAATATGATTTTCGTCTCGCGGAACAAAAGCTTTTCTCACCTGGCGACCACGCTCGGTCCTTATCGGTATATTTTGAAGGTTAGGATTGTTGGAGCTCAATCTTCCCGTAGCTGCAATAGTTTGCACATAATCGGTATGAATTCTGCCGGTAGCTTTTTGTACCTGGTTTGGTAATGAATCTACATAGGTATTTTGGAGTTTTACCAGCGCACGATACATTAAAACATCCTCTACGATCTTATGTTCTTTAACTAAAACCGAGAGCACATCTTCGCTGGTTGAATATTGGCCTGTTTTGGTCTTTTTGGGTTTTTTAACCAACTCCATTTTTTCAAAAAGAATAAGCCCTAATTGTTTTGGAGAGCTTATTTTAAATTCTTCCCCGGCTTCTTTATAAATGCTTTGCTCCAAATCTTTAATGTCGCTATCCAGTGCGTCAGAAAGGGATTTTAGGAAATTCTCGTCTAATTTTATGCCTTCCAATTCCATTGCGGCAAGCACTCTAACTAGCGGAATTTCAATTTCATCAAAAAGCTTTCGGGTTTCTGCTTCTTTTAATTCCTGTTCAAAGAATTTTTTAAGCTGAAGGGTAACATCGGCATCTTCTACACCATATTCGGTTTGTTCTTCAACCGGAACATCCCGCATCGACTTCTGATTCTTTCCTTTTTTTCCTATTAATTCTGAAATAGGTTGCGGGGTATAATTAAGGTAAGTTTCGGCAAGTACATCCATATTATGACGCATATCTGGATTGATCAAATAATGCGCGATCATAGTATCGAAAAGTTTTCCTTTTATTTCAATATTATATTTTGCTAAAACCTTGATGTCATATTTTAGGTTTTGACCAATTTTTTCAATTTTTTCGTCTTCAAAGAATGGTCTTAATTCTTCAATAAGTTCCTGGGCTTTTTCTCGTTCTTCGGGAAAAGGCAGGTAAAAACCTTTACCGGGTTCCCAGGAAAACGCAATACCTACCAGCTCTGCTTCCAGCGCATTTAAACTTGTGGTTTCAGTATCTAAGCAAACGCTTGTTTGCTTCATTAAATTTTGAAGGAATAATTTTCTGGACAATTCAGTCTTTAAACTTTGGTAGACGTGAGCCGTATCTTTTAAAGATTTTCTTCCGCCAGAACTGGCTTCAATTTTTTCTGAATTATCACCTCCAAACAAAGAAAACTGGCCTTCGCCTGCAGTTTTGGAAACTTTTTTAGCTGAAGGAGAATTTGTGACCTGGGTTTGTGGTTGATCTTCTTCGCCACTAAATAATTTTATAAATTGATCTCTTAACCTTCTGAATTCAAGTTCTTCAAAGATCTCCTGCACTTTTTCGGCATCAGGTTGCGAAAGTTCGTAATCTTCAGCGTGAAATTTAACATCACAATCGGTAAGAATAGCTGCAAGTTTTTTAGAAAGAATTCCCTGCTCGGCATGACTTTCTACTTTCTCCTTCATCTTACCTTTCAACTGGTCAGTATTAGCCAGTAATTCTTCCATACTTCCAAATTGCTTCAGGAACTTTTTAGCGGTTTTTTCACCAACTCCGGGAAGTCCGGGTATATTATCTACCGCGTCGCCCATCATTCCAAGAAAATCTATCACTTGCTCCGGCCGTTCAACCCCAAATTTCTTCTGTACTTCGGGAATGCCCCAAATTTCTATTCCGTTACCCATTCTTGCCGGGCGGTACATAAAAATATTTTCGCTCACCAATTGAGCAAAATCCTTATCTGGAGTTACCATAAAAACCTGGTAGTTTTCTTTCTCGGCTTGTAGGGCGAGGGTGCCAATAATATCATCGGCCTCACAACCGGGAAGCACTACCACCGGGATGTGCATCGCATTTAAAATATCCTGGATAATTGGAATAGCTTCTTTTATTGGTTCTGGCGTAGCATCGCGGTTTGCTTTATATTCAGCAAACATTTCGGTTCTAACCTGGCTGCCTTCTTTGTCAAAACAAACGGCTAGATGATCTGGCTTTTCCCGTCTAATAACATCAAAAAGGGAATTCATAAAACCCATAATTGCTGATGTATCAAAGCCTTTAGAATTAATCCTGGGGTTTTTTATAAAAGCGTAGTAACCACGGAAAATAAGCGCGTAAGCGTCCAGTAAGAATAAGCGTTTTTGAGCAGACATATATTTTGGAATATTGTTTTTCTAAATATCCCAAAACTACAAAGATATTATCATACTGGCTTTAGTGGGTCTTAAAAACTTGAGGTAACCTGCTAACTATTATTTTGCAATTAGTGGTATAGTCAAATTTTATGCTATATGACATTTACGGCACTATTTAGGATAAAAATTTGTCGGGTTATTATAACTAAAACAGGCGTTAAAATAAACCCAAACGAAATTTATAAAGTAATGATTAAAAGTATATTCGCAAAAATTTAAGAGTACTCATGCGCTGGATTATATTAATAGTTTTTTTCCTTTTAATAGAGATTTATGCCTACCAGGTTTTAAAAACACTTACCCGTAATTACTGGGTGATAATTTTATATTTTGTTATTACCGCTGCGGTTTTGGGTAATTTCCTATACCAATGGCTTACGCCAGTAGAAGGTAGTGTCCTCACCGGGGCACGGGGTTATGCCTTTGGGTTTCTACTTTCAGTATTGCTTTTTAAACTTATTCTCACCCTCATTATGTTTGGGGAAGATATTTACAGAATGGGTATCGCAGGATATGAAAAATTATCTTCTTCTAAAGGAAATTTTGCTCTCCCTTCACGTAGAAAATTTTTGAGCCAGTTAGCTATGGGACTTGCTGCCATTCCTTTGGCCTCGGTTTTATATGGAATGTACCAGGGGAAATATAATTTTAGAGTTTTGCGTTATACATTATACTTTGAAGATCTACCCGATGCTTTTGATGGTTACCGATTAAGCCAAATTAGCGATGTTCACAGTGGTAGTTTTGATAACAAAAACAAGATTAAATACGGGGTAGACCTTCTAAACGAGCAAGAAAGTGATATGGTTGTTTTTACCGGGGATCTTGTTAATAACGAAGCTTCAGAAATGGAGCCCTGGAAAGAAATGTTCAGTCAAATAAAAGCGAAAGATGGGGTGTATTCTATCCTGGGAAATCACGATTATGGAGATTATAAAAACTGGAATTCTTCTGAAGAAAAGAAACAAAACCTAGATACTTTGAAGGAAACCCATGCTGAAATGGGTTGGCAACTTTTACTGAATGAGCATAAAATAATTGAGAGAAACGGTGAAAAAATCGCTTTAATAGGTGTAGAAAACTGGGGCGCCGGCGGATTTAAAAAAGAAGGAGATCTAGATAGGGCTGGGGAAGGACTAAGCGAGAAAGATTTCAAAGTTTTATTGAGTCACGATCCTTCTTACTGGCAGGAAAAGATAAAGAAAGATCCTAAACATTATCATTTGACGCTTAGTGGTCACACCCACGGAATGCAGTTTGGTATTGAAATTCCAGGATGGTTTAGATGGAGCCCGGTGCAATATCGTTATCAAAACTGGGCTGGAATATATGAAGAATTTGGCCGTTATATTAACGTAAACCGCGGATTTGGCTATTTGGCTTTTCCCGGGCGCGTGGGAATTTGGCCAGAAATAAGTGTAATTGAACTCAAAAAAGGCTCAAAACCTGCATAATCTGGAGAATTTGCTATATTTGAATTAGTATTTGCTCCGAAAAAAAGTATGAAGTGCGTTTCCCATTTTGAATCTCACTTGGTGAGTCTAATTAAAAGAAAAACTACATGTCAAAATTTGGAGAATTAATAGATCTCAATATTCCGGTCTTGTTAGACTTCTACACCGAGTGGAATGAAGATTCAAAGGCTATGAGTCCTGTTTTACGCGAAGTTGCCGCTTCTATGGGCAATAAGGCAAAAGTGATAAAAATCGATGTAGATAAAAATGCTCAACTTGCCGAAGCGCTTAGGGTGAAAGCTTTGCCAACCTTAATGATTTATAAATCTGGTGAGATGAAATGGCGCCAAACCGGGGAACAGGACGCTGCAACGCTGGTAGGTATTCTTAAGGAATATATTTAAAGCGCTTTAAAACTGATGCCTTTTTCAGCGTAATACTCCAAAACTTTAGGTAGTGTATATTTCAAATTTTTAAAGGCTTTTTGGCTGTCGTGAAAAACAATAGTGCTTCCACCTGAAGCATTATTTATCACATTTTTAAAGCATTTTTCTTTAGAAATCCTGTTTTCAAAATCTCCACTTAAAACATCCCACATCACTATTTTATAATTCAGTTTTACAAGTGCTGAGGCCTGTGAATTGTTGATTTTCCCGTAAGGAGGGCGAAAGAGTTTTTGCGTTGAAGTTTCGGGTTGCGAGTTGCAGGTCACGGGTTTCGCGTTTTCCTGGTTCTGGGTTCTGTTATCTCTTCTCTCTTCTCTTTTTTTTCTCTTTTCTTGAAGTATTTCCTCCGTCTTTTGTACATTTTCAACATAGACTTCGGTTTTAGTTTTCCACCCATTTAAATGGTTAAACGTATGGTTCCCAATACGGTGATTTTCTTTTGACAATTGCTGAAAGATTTCTGGATTTTTCCTGATGTTGTCACCAATACAAAAGAATGTCGCTTTTGCTTTATACTTTTTTAATTGCTCTAAAACCCAGGGCGTGATTTCGGGAATAGGACCATCATCAAACGTGAGATAAATACTTTTTTTATCCTGAATTTGGGTAATTCGGTTGGGATAGAGTTTCCTTAAAATTGAAGGATATTTTATAAAAAACGGGTTCATATTAGAAAAGTGGTTCAGAGAAAAGCTGAATCGGGTTGCGACCTGAAATCCAAATGCTGCCACTCCGTATTTTGAAAAAATATTCCTGCCAGTTTTATAAACCTTGCAGGAATATTTTTAATTTTTTTATTCTTCTACCGCAGAATCTATTCTAAGCGAATTATTTCCCCGGTTCAATTCAGGATTCAAACCCTCCTGAATAGCACTTTCCTGTGAATCTTGCGGATCTATTTCTTCTTCTTCACCATAAAAATGACGGAACATTTCCAGGTGTTCATTAAATTCGTCGGCTTTTTCTTCGAGAATTTCTTCATCCTGGTGAACTACGAGTAAATCTACCAGCGCGCGGTAACGCTCAATATCAGATACAATTTCATTGAAATTTCGATACTGCCTGTCTATATCCCAGCTGCTGTAATATTCAAGGTTTTCCTGGTAGTTTTTAGCAATTTTCTCCCAAATTTCCCTTGCCTTTTCGGGTTCGCCAACTTCATAATAGCCACTAACATAAGGTTCTAAAAGCGCATAATATTGAAAATGTTCTACCGGCATATGTTCCATTGCAAGGTCAAGCACTTTTTTAGCACGGGTAGTGTCCTGTTCGTTTAACAGGTTTTCTACCAACCTGGCAAGGTTACTTCTGTAGGTAATGGAATTTCGGCGCGTTTCAGTATCGTGATAAATATCGTCTGATCCCATATTACCCCAATCCCAATTCATCACAATATCGTACATCTTATCGGTGTTGATGCGCCCCATATCGTATGGGTTTCTTTGGTCTATTGGTGTTTTAATAGGAACAAGTTTATATGCTACACCTTCAAGCTGCAGGTATTCTTTCATCCAAAGATAATCTTCGTCGCTAAAGCTTCCGCCAGAGAAATAAATTGGTCTTTCCCAATTATTGTTGGCAATAATATCCAGCATTAATAATGTATTCTTATAAATAGCCTGCGACTCTATATTAATTACAATTTCATCTACAATTTGATCTACAAAGCGTTCTTCTACGATTCCATTTTCTAAAACAGCTTGTTTATCTACAGGAACACTTATATTTCGGGTAGGGAAGGTGTTTATTGTTTGCCCACTTTGTAATTCGGCTTTTGTTCTTGGGTCATCATTTTGAATATAATTCAGCCAGGTTTTAATGGGAATGGTATCGCGGGTAACTTCTTTAGCAAAAACCACATCGTTAACTCCATTGTAATCCTCATTTTCAAATTGTGATGGAATAGGATCACTTTCAAAAGCCTTACGCTTCATTTGGTCTATATACCAGTCGGTGGCAAAAAGGCTTGTGTTTACCACTCTAACATCGGTACGGTAACGTTCAATTTGCTGCACATACCAGAGCGCAAAAGTATCGTTATCTCCAATGGTGAAAATAATACCATTTTCATCTACAGAATCCAGGTACATTTTGGCCATGGTAAGTGTAGAATCCCTACCGCTGCGATCGTGATCGTCCCAGTTTTCTGAAGCTAAAAGTACAGGAACCGCTAAAATTGATGCTGCAATTACAATTGGTGCAGCCAATTTTGGTTTCAGGAATTTTTTAGCCCAGTCAAAGAGGGCGTAGGCTCCAAAACCAATCCAAATGGCAAAAACGTAAAACGAACCAACTAAAGCATAATCGCGTTCCCGGGGTTCAAAAGGTCTTTCATTTAAGTAAATTTTTAGTGCAATACCCGTAAAAAGGAAAAACACCAGTAAGACCCAGAAATTATTTTTATCTCGTTTAAATTGAAAAACAAGACCTATTAATCCTAAAATCAGTGGAAGAAAATAATAGGTATTTCTGGCTTTGTTATTTTTTACATCGCTGGGAAGATTGTCTTGTGGGCCAACGTGCATCTCGTCTATAAAATCTATCCCACTAATCCAGTTACCGTGAACATCGGTATATTTTCCCTGTATATCGTCCTGTCTTCCAACAAAATTCCACATAAAATATCGCCAGTACATATAACCAATCTGGTACTCTAATAAATAGCCAATATTTGAAGCGAAAGAAGGTTTCTCGATATTTAAGTAATCACCAAACTGTCTCAAGAAGTTGTGATAATCGTTATTATCCAGTTCGCCCTGGGAAAAACGATTCTGGAATTCGTTTACCGCACTTACCAATCTCTCTTCACTCTGGTATTCTGGTTTTATGGTAAAATCTAAGGGGCCGGTAAAATCCATGTAATTAGCAGCGTGCTGCGTACTCCACATCCTAGGCAGGATTGCTTTATGCGAATCGTCCAGGTTTTGTTTTGCATTTTTATAATCGTTTACAATAATATACTCCCCGGCTTCTTCGTCTTTTTCATACTTTGGTTTAGCATCGGTATATGGATTATCTTCATCTAAACCGGCGTACATTTCAGAAAACTGCGGGCCGTAGAATAAGTGAGTTTCGCCGTATTGTTCCCGGTTGTAATAAGCGAGCAACTCCCGCGCATTATCGGGACTGTTTTCATTAATAACCGTAGGAGCATTAGATCTTATAGGAAGCATTACCCAGCTGGAAAATCCAATTAGGATAAAAAGAATACAAAGGAATAATGTATTAAGCTGAAAATAATTTTTCTTTCGGGTATAATTGATTCCGAAGTAAAAAGCAGCAACAATTACCAGGAGTGCAATTACGGTTCCTGTATTGAACGGAAGCCCCAGCGAGTTGGTAAAGAATAATTCTGAAGCAGCAAAGAAAGTAAGCGTGTAGGGCAGAAGCAGTTTAAAAATAAACATCAATACAGCTACCACCACAATATTGGCGATTATAAAATTCTTTACGGTAACCTTTTTATAATTTTTAAAGAAATATAGAAATCCTATGGCAGGAATGGTAAGTAATCCCATAAAGTGAACGCCAAAAGATAAACCCACAACCAGGGAAATAAGAATTAGCCATCTATTTCCGCGGGGTTTAAACATATCACGTTCCCATAACAAACCTAAATAGAACATAAGCGCCATTAGGCAGGCGGCCATGGCATAAACTTCGGCTTCTACCGCACTAAACCAAAAACTATCGGTAAAAGTAAAAGCTAAAGAGCCAACTAGCGCACTACCTAAAACAGCCATTTTATTGGCAGGTTTTAATTTTTCTATAGGGCCGGCTACTTTTAAAACCAATAAACTAATAGACCAGAACATAAATAAAATAGCAAATGCACTTGCTGCGGCCGACATAAAATTCACCATAAGCGCCACCTGGGAATTATCTGGTGCAAATGTTGAAAAGAATGCTCCCAGCATCTGGTAGAAAGGCGCTCCCGGTGGGTGGCCTACTTCAAGATTTGCCGAGGTTGCAATGTATTCACCTGCATCCCAAAAACTTGCGGTGGGTTCTAAGGTGAGGGTATAAGTAGTGAGCGCAATTACAAATACCAGCCATCCTAGTATTTTATTCCACTTCCTGAAGCTAAAATCTGTCATTATTGAGTAAAGTTGAGTAGTATGTGGCGAATTTAATAATAAAATTATGAATGCTCTATAATAGATAATTAAATGCTATTAGGCTTACTTAGAAGCCAGGATGTATTTTTCCATTAAGCCAGCTGTAGGCTTTGTTCTGAGATAGCTTACTAACGGAAGTTAAAGCGAAATATTTTCTGAAATGACTGAAAATAAAGCTGTTTTGGGATTTTTATATTTGTAGATATTTCCGTTTAAATTGAACTCGAAAAAAATAGGTTTATTTTTTGCAGAAAAAGTTTGCGCAATAGAAAGTTTGTTTTAAATTTGCATCCGCATTACAGCAATGGCCTATGGTGTAACTGGCAACACGTCTGGTTTTGGTCCAGAAGAGTCTAGGTTCGAGCCCTAGTAGGCCAACAAAATTAACCGAATTCTGAAAAGAGTTCGGTTTTTTTGTTTTTAAAGTCCTGTAAAAATTTTAGCTTCAGCTTTTTGCCCAAAGACATCTCCACAATAGAAACTTTTTTTATCCCTAAAAACTAAACCCAACACCAATTTGTAATTGCGAGGTGTATTCCCGGGTATTTAAAGGAGTTTTACTGTCAAAGTAATAATCGTAAATAGTAAAAACTTTAAACCATTCTGCCAGCGGGATGTCCAGTCTAAATTGTTCTAAGAGCCTGTAATCTTTAAGGTTTTTATAAAGCGGCTGGTAGTAAACCGTATTGGTGACCGAGAAATTTTTTGATTTCGATAAATAGGAAACAGAAAGATAAGTGCTGTTTCTATGCTTGTATTCTGTTGTCCCGGCCCTGTCGCTATATTCAACTTCATACATATAGCTATTGCCAAGATAACCTGAGAAATTCTCGCGGTTCATCCATTTTAGTCTTAAACCTGCACCTACAAGATTTCTTTGTTCAACCACCAGCAGTTGATTGTATTGGCCTTGCAGAAAAGCTTCAAACCTTAAGAGTTGATTAAATTTATAGTTAAAACGGGTATGTAGAAACCAGGAATTTTGCAAATTTCCTTCATCAGCATCTATTAAACGGTAATTTCCTAAAAAGAGATAGGTTTTTTTTAAATCTTTTGATTTTAACTGGGTAGTTAGCGTTCCGTTTATCTGGTTTACCGATACCCCGTCGTTGTTGGAATGGTTAAAAGCAAAATCGGCATTTAATACAAATCGGGTAGAATCGGTTTGAAGGCGTTTGGTTTCAATATTAACCAGTTGCGCCTGCCCCAAAAAGGGTAGAAGTAGAAATAATAATAGGAATCTCCAGTGCATTAAAAGTTTTTGGCAAAACAAAGATAAAAAGTATTGATAACCTTATTCAAAAACCGATTTTATTCTTTCTGGTATTCTAAAATAAAAACTCTGTTTGCTTAATAAATCATTAAACACTTTGTAATTTAGTTTCCTTAAATACCTAACCTATAAATTGTGGCTTTAGAATTTTTTAGAGAAAACGAACAAATATTCAATACATTATTCGAGGCGGCTTCAGAAGGCGTTATCGTGGTAAACAGCCAGCAAACAATAGTTACCGCCAATCAAGCGGCCTTAATTATGTTTGGTTACAACAAGGAGGAGCTTTTAGGTGAACATCTCAATATTTTAATTCCTGTACGCTATAAATCTAATCACCATCAGCATTTTGACAGGTTTATGAAAGATAGTGAGAAAAGACAAATGGGTCATGGCAGGGATTTGTTCGGGGTAAAAAAAGATGGGACACAATTTCCGGTAGAAGCAGGATTAAATCCGTTTCAGGTAGATGGGGAGCGTTTTGTAATGTCTTTAATTGTAGATATTACCATTAGAAAAGAAAATCAGCAGCGCATTAGAGAACTCAATGCCGAGCTGGAAGACAAAATTAAAATTCGTACCCAGGAACTTAGAAATACGGTGGATGACCTTGAAAAGGAAATCACCAAGCGAAAAGAAGCCGAAAAACGTATTAAACTTGCACTAAAACAGGAAAAAGAGCTCAATGAGCTAAAGACAAAATTTCTTTCCCTGGTGAGTCACGAATTTAAAACTCCGTTAAGCGGAATTCTTACTTCGGCTACTTTGGCCGAAAAATATACACAAACCGAACAGCAGGAAAAAAGAACAAAACACCTTACTACCATAAAAAACAAGGTGCATTATTTAAATAATATTTTAAATGATTTCCTTTCGTTAGAACGCCTGGAATCTGGGAACGTGAACTATAAATACACAGCTTTTAGCCTAAACAAACTTATTAACGAGGTAATTTACAATGCCAATGTGACTTTAAAATATGGGCAGGAGATAGAATATGATAGTGAAATGGGAGATGTAACCCTATATCAGGATGAAAAAATTCTGGAGCTTATTCTTTCAAATTTAATTGGAAATTCTATTAAATACTCTCCAGAAGATTCCACTATCTATTTTAGAATATTTCCTACTGAAGAAAAAATTATCTTTGAGGTGGAAGATGAAGGAATGGGAATTCCGGAGAAAGACCAAAAGCATATTTTTACACGTTATTTTAGGGCCGAAAATGCTTTGCTTAACCAGGGCACCGGCATAGGGCTTAATATTGTTAAAGTTCATCTTGAAAATATGGGAGGCAATATTAAATTTGAAAGTATAGAAAATAAAGGCACTAAATTTACTGTAACATTACCTAGCCAAAATAGATAACCGCTTATGTTACTTGAGCGGACATTGAAAATAATTTAAGATGAAAAAAATACTTTTAATTGAAGACGATGTAACCGTTAGGGAGAATACTGCAGAATTGCTGGAGCTCTCAAATTATGAAGTAGTAACCGCACCAGACGGGAAGAAGGGTGTAGATAAAGCAAAAGAAGAAATTCCTGATATAATAGTGTGTGATATCATGATGCCAGAACTGGATGGCTACGATGTACTTACGCGCCTTTCAGAAGATTCAGAAACCAAAGGCATTCCTTTTATTTTCCTTTCGGCGAAAACCGAACATAAAGATGTAAGAAGAGGAATGGACCTTGGCGCAGACGATTATCTAACCAAGCCTTTTGAAGAAGAAGACCTTTTGAGCGCTATAGAAAGCAGGCTGGCAAAAGTAGAGATTTTGCAAGCCCAGAAAAAGGATAATAATGGAGAAACCGTTCAAAATCTTTCGGCTTTTCGCGAAATGATGAGAAACCGCGAGCAGATTAGTTTTAAGGCTGGTGAAAATATTTATGAAGAAGGAAAATCTTCCCTGCATTTTTATATGGTAGAACGCGGGGTTGTAAAAGCCCACAAATATGATAGCCGCGGTAAAGAAATGATTACCGAACTTTACAAAGAAGGAGATTTCTTCGGAAATTTAAGCTTTAATAAGAATTCGGCTTATGGCGAATATGCCACGGCTTTAGAAGACAGTGTGCTTTACGTGGTTTCTAAAGACGAATTAAGGGAAATCCTTAAGAGCAATAGTAATATTAGTATGGAATTGCTCCAGGAAATGGGCGATCATCTTATGGGGGTAAAAGAGCAATTAATGGAAATTGCCTATGCTTCAGTAAGAAGAAAAACAGCCAGAACTATTTTACTTTTCGCTCATAAAATTAAGAAAAACCCATTACACAGTATTAGAATTTCGCGGGCAGACCTGGCAGGAGTCGCTGGTATAGCTTCAGAAACGCTAATAAGAACCCTTTCCGATTTTAAAAAAGAAGGACTTATTGAAATTGAAGGCAGAAATGTGAAGCTTTTAGATGCAGAAAAGCTGGAGGCAATTAGTTAATTTTTACAGAACTGACCGGAATCATATTTAGGATTGATCTTTCACGCTACTTTTGGCCAAAATTAGTGCTGAAAGGTCAAGCCTATGAATATTTTAATACTTACAGATTTTTCTCCCCAGGCTTATAATGCTGCACGCTATGCCTTGAATTCAAATTCAGGCTCATCAAAATTTTATGTGCTTCATGCCTCTTCTACCGGCGTGGCATCAAAAATAGATGAGGCGCTTGTAGACTTTGTTGCCAGGCTTAAAAAAGAACCTGCTGCAACTGGCCATTCATTTTATACTCTTCCTTTTGCCGATAACCTTATAAATGCAACCCGAAAGGCAGTAACCGAAAAAAGGATAGACCTAATTGTGATGGGTGCATCTGGAAAAAATACTTCTAATTTCCAGGGTTTAGGTGGGAATACGTGTAATGTAGTAAAAAAGGTAAAATGCCCTGTATTGGTAGTGCCTAATTGTGAATTTAAACAATGGGAAAGACTTTATCTTCCTATAGATTTACGATTTCCTGTTCATACTGAAGCTTTACAATTATTGCAAAAGTTGCCCGTTGCTCCTAATGTAAGCCTGGATGTATGGGAATTTAATTTGAATAATTCTGAAGGACAAATAGAAGATTTTAAACTGCCCAATTATAAACTTAACCGAAAAACGCTCAAAGAAGAATCAGATTTCTTTGGGAAGTTCTGGCCAGAAGCAAATGTAAAGGCCAATATTATAGTGTTTTTTGCCCGCCAGCTTCATATTACTGAAAAGCTTTTAAACAGGCTTTCGGCTACCGAAACCCGGAAACAAAACCTTCCGGTGCTTATTCTTCACGGCTAAATTTCTAAAATTTGGTTAAAGTTTTCTGTTTAGCTATTAAAGTTAGCTCTTTAGCTGCGTGCTACTTTGCTAATTATAGTAGAAAACCTTATGTTTATGCACGTTCCCAAAATGCAGCTCCTGCTTTTATTTAGAAGGAATGCATAAAATTAAACTTGGGAAGAAGATGATAACTTTATATAACGAAAGAAATGGAGATTAAAGAAATTTTTGAAAACAATAAGAACTGGATTCAGGAAAAATTACAAAAAGACGCAAATTACTTTAGCGATCTGTCTAAAGGCCAAGACCCGGATATTCTTTACATAGGTTGCTCAGATAGTAGGGTTACAGCTGAAGAACTAATGGGAGTAGCGCCAGGTGATGTTTTTGTACATAGAAATATTGCTAATATGGTGCCCAATACTGATCTAAGCGCCATGTCTGTAATAGATTATGCGGTTGCCCATCTTGGGGTTAGACACGTAGTTGTATGTGGCCATTATTATTGCGGGGGTGTTAAAGCCGCTATGCAATCTCAGGATTTGGGTATTCTAAATCCCTGGTTAAGAAATATTAGGGATGTATACCGTATTCACCAAAATGAACTGGATGATATTAAAGACGAAGAAGCACGTTATAAAAGACTTGTTGAATTAAACGTGCAAGAACAGTGTATTAATGTAATAAAAACTGCAGAAGTACAGAGAGCATTTTTAGATAGAGGGATAACCGTGCACGGTTGGGTTTTCGATATTCATTCTGGTAAGTTAATTGACCTTAAGATCGATTTTTCAGAAATCCTGAAAGATGTGATGAAAATCTATCATTTAGATAGTTAATAAATACAAACCTTAGATGTAACTCAAGTTACAGGCTAAAATAATAGTTACAGCTCTTTCCTTAGGAAAGTTGTTCTGGGTAATTATTTATCGATAAAATAAATTTTAAGAGGCTGTCTAGATTGATCTAATTTAGATCTTTTCCGAAGTTTTAAGATTGTTTTATTTATTTAGGATTAATTTTTAAATAATTCTGAAATCAATTTAAAATAATGATTTAAAATCTTTCTAGACAACCTTTTTATGCTTTGTTTTCTCTAGCCTGAAACATCTTTAAATATAAATGTGAAGACATCTTCCTGGCGTTATTTTTTGCCCGGTTGGCGAGTTCACCTTCGTACAATTCGTCTATAGTTTCAAACCATAAGTTTAGCCAAATCCCAAAATGGTAATTGGAAATCTCCTGGTTGTTTTCCTGGTCTACTTTTACGTGAACCTTTTGAGGATTGCCCTTGTAGGTTGCTTTAAAAAAGAGATTGCTTTCCCAGAAATCGGTTAATTTCTCGAAATGGGCATCCCAGTCTTTTATTACCTCATTGAAAAAATGACCAATTTCAGGATTTTGCCTTACTTTTTTATAAAATCCGGAAACCAGTAAAAAAACATCTTCCCGGGTTTTAATATCATTTTTCATACAGTGGTGCTAGAATATATTTATAAGGATAAAGATAGAGGATATTGCAAGGCTAAGCAAAAGTGCATTAAATACTATTTTAGATTTAAACTGCGCTAAAATCACGGTATTGAAGCCCATACAAACTATAACTACAATAAAAAGCTGAAGCATATCTATAAATGTATGTCCGTTCATTAAAATTAGCATTGCAGCCACAGATCCTAAACAGCTGGATGCGATAATACCAATTGCTGAATATCCCATACTCATTTCTTCAAAATCGGCCAGCAAAGTTTTGTAAAGTTTCATAGTTTTTAATTTTAAATGTGAGGTAAAATTAAGGTTGAAGCTGCTGGAATCTTATGAGCATAATCATAATTGAATTAAAAAAGCCTGGAAAAATTGAATTTCTCCAGGCTTTAAAAATATTTTAAGTGCTTCTATCTAAATTGATTATGTGATTCTTTCTCTAATTGCTCCCTATGGTCTGGATGCGCTATAGAAATAAGTTCTTTAGCTCTTTGTTTCAGGTTTTTTCCATAGAGATTTACAACGCCATATTCTGTAGCAATATAATGCACGTGTGCCCGGGTTGTGGTTACGCCGGCGCCTTCTTTTAGAAAAGGTACAATCTTGGAAATACCGTTTTTGGTGATAGATGGCATTGCAATAATAGGTTTTCCACCTTCAGAAAGTGCTGCTCCTCTTATAAAATCCATTTGCCCGCCAACGCCAGAGAATTGATATTTCCCAATAGTATCGGCACAAACCTGGCCGGTAAGATCTATTTCTATAGCCGAATTTATAGCGGTTACTTTAGGGTTTTGTCTAATTATAGCCGTATCGTTGGTATAAGCCGCTTCTTTAAAATGCACAATAGGATTATCATCAATAAAATCGTATAAATCAGGTGAACCTATGGCAAAACAGGTCACCAGTTTTCCGGTTTTTATTTCCTTACTTGCCCCGGTAATTACTCCCGATTTTACCAATGGCAAAATTCCGTCAGAAAACATTTCAGTATGGATTCCCAGGTTTTTGTGGTTTTGAAGATTATTTAAAACTACATTGGGAATACCCCCAATTCCCATTTGGAGGGTAGCGCCATCATCAATTAGTTCGGCTACATGTTTACCAATTTGTTTTTCAATTCCGGTAGGAGCAGTAACACTGGTAGCAAAAATAGGCTGATTCACTTCTATGGCAGCCTCAATCTGGCTGCTGTGAATAATTCCGTCCCCGTGGGTTCTTGGAACATTTGGGTTTATTTGCGCAATTACTTTTTTAGCCTTTTGAATAGCGGGTAACGTGATATCTACTGAAACTCCCAGCGAACAATATCCGTGTTTATCGGGTGGGGAAACCTGGATAAAAGCAACATCTAAAGGCAAGATATCCCTGCGGAAAAGGTTATGAATCTCACTTAGAAATATGGGAATATAGGTTCCTTTATTAGAATTGACCGCATTTCTAACGTTGCCGGCAACAAAACACGTGTTGATGCTAAAAGAACCGGCGTAAGGTTCTTCGGTGTATTTTGCTTTTCCCTCGGTATGAATTTGTATAATTTCAACATCGGTCAATTCATTATAACGATCGCATAATGCATCAATTAGGGTTACCGGCGTCATTGCGGCACCCTGAATAAAAATGCGGTCACCAGATTTTACTTTGGCAACCGCATCCTGAGCTGATAATATTTTTAGATGATTCAGCATTTTAGGTTTTAACGTTTAAATTGAAATTAATTTCTATTACTTCATCCAGGACGATGAGCCCAAAGATTTTACTGGGTGCTTCCAGGTTAAAATCTTTAATATTAAGCTTCAATTTCCCATCAAAACATAGTTGTTTATCTCTTGTAATCTCTACCGGAAACTTATAATCTTTATTAACCCCTGCAATGGTGAAGCCTATGGTTACTATAGAATTTCCTTCCTCGCTCATATCTATTTTCTTTAGTTTCAAGAGGATTTCAGGATGTTCTTTAGATTTTAGAAGTTCGTGAAAGTCTTTATTTATTTTTCGGTTGCCACAATCAAAATTCACATTTTCCAGGGGTAAAACACTATTCTTAAAATGAAGAATTTCACCATTCTCTGTATAATGCACTTTAAAAGTTTCATTTTTAAACCTAAGGGTATTAAAATCACATTCAAAATCGTTGATATTGGTTGTGCCTTTAATGCTTAAGTGACTATCTGGAAGAATATCAATTTTTCTGGTTTCCAAACCGGTTTGCGCTACTCCCGTAATAGTAAAAAATAATATAAAAAGTAAAGGAATATAAGTTTTCATCCTGGTTTAATTTAGGGCATTTCTATAAAGATAAGTAATTGAATTCTGGTTAAGAAATGGTTGGCAACAGGAGATAAAAAGCCCCGGTGAATCTCTTGTGAGATAGCAACCGGGGCTCAACATTCAACTTAAAAACTAATCGCTGCTTCTAGCATAAGTCCGTTGAAATTACCTTCGTGCAGAATAGTTCCAGGGTTAAATCCATTGTAGTCCTGAGTTACATATTCTACTTTCGCAAGGATGTTCTTGGTCATAAACCAACCTGCACCTAATTGGTATCTGGTAATATCTATGTCGTTACCGCCCATTTCAGTTCCTTCTACAGTATTGTATCGTCCACCTATATAGAAGTTTTCATTTTGACCGAATCTGTAGATCAATTCAGCTGCAATTTGGTCAAAATCTCTGTCGCTTGTTTCAGCATCTGCTTTTCCGCTCGCTCTTTCATATGTTCCGAAGAATTCTAATCCTTTGTATTTTACAAAAGGGTTGAACATAAAGGCAGTTAGCTCATTTCTAAGACCAGGGTTATAACGTCCAGATCTAAAGTTTCCTGCAGAAGAAGCATCTGGGTTCTCCATTACAAGGTAGTATCTAGAACCTGCACGGTCTGCACTGTATAAATATGCGTTAGAACTTTTACCGGTGTGATAAACAGATCCTGTTAATCTTACTCTTAGATCTTCAGCTACATAATCGTCGTATCCTAATTTTGCAAGGAAAGAAGCTCCAGTTGTTCCGGGGTTATTTACGGCCTGGTTTAATTTACCGTTTGTAAGTCCTACCATTCCAATAAAACCGTTGTCTCTGTAGTATACTTCAGCACCAACTTCGGTAGTGAAGCCATCCATTATATAGTTTCCAACAAATGGGTTGTGGATTGCCTGTGCGTTATCGGTTCTTCTAAAGTGAGCATCACCATAGTTGTTTTCCATATGACCAATTTTCACAGTTACCTTGTCCATTAAGTCTTCCATAAAACCTTCTCTTACAAAGTTTAATTTATCAATCTGGATGTAACCACCTTTTACATAAGGTTCTGGGTGGTGCCGAGAAGATAGGTATGTTCTAAGGTGCATTCTAACTCCATCGTATAGAGCAACATCCAGGTCAAGGTTGGCAGTAGCCAGGTTAAAGTTGTCTCCAATTTCAATTAGTGGTTCACCAGAGTTTTCGTGATCTATAGCCTGGAATTGAATAGTAGAAGCACCACCAACTCTTACTTTTACACCGTCAAAATCTGTAATGGTATCCTTAGGAGCCTCAAAAACGTTGATTCCTCTTTTATCTGGAGCTCTATAGTTATCCAGGTCTCTGTCCTGTGCCTGCATTTGCAAGCCAAAAAGAACGAATGCAATTAAGCCGAAGTATTTGATTGAATTTTTCATTGTAATAATTTTTAAAATTGAATAGTTATTTAGAAAATGTAGATTTGAATTTAATAGTTACTTCCTCGCCGGTGGTAATTGTTCCAAACATAGCAGTAGGAGGGTCAATCTTGTAATTGGTCATATTAAGGCTTTCTTCACCATTTATTTCCAATTTGTTTCCGTTAAGCTTAGCAGTGAATTCTACCGGTACTTGTTTAGAAACTCCCGAAATTTTTAAAGTCGCAAGGCCATTTACTTTGTAAGAGTTGCTGCCGTTGGCTTCAATCTTCTTAACCTCGTCTAACTTAAATTCGATGTTTTTATATTTATCGGTATTAAGTGCTTTGTAAGCATTTTTGTCCATTCCGCCTTTTCCACTTTCCAGGCTTTCAGCTGGAATACTTACCTGAAGTTTTGAGATTCCTGTTAATTTCCCGTCTTCAGTGGTAATGGTTGCACCTCCTTGCTTTGAGGTTGCCTTCATTTCCCAATCGTGGATGTTAGAGGTTCCTTCAACAATAATTTCAGAAGAATTATCCATTTTGAAATTTTGCCCGAACATGTTGCCTGCGGTTAGCAACATAAAAAATACACCTGTAAGAATTACTTGATATGATTTTAAAACTTTCATGATATTAGGTTTTTAAGTTTGGTACAAAGTTGGGGCAGAAATGCAGCAGAATCTATGACGAGAGTCAGTTTTGAGAATGTTTATTTAAATGATTTTTAGGAGACACGATAAGGAACTTTATAGTGTTTACAAGGGGTTTCGCTTACTAAAACGTTTGCGATTATCAAATATACCAAGATATTTTAGCCGAAAAAAATTAGAAAATTATTCTGAATTATTCCTGTTTCTGAGAAAAAAGAAGGCTAAAGCAAGCTTATTAGTAATAAAGCTCGTCGGTTTTTAGGTTTAAAAACCGGGAGGTAGCAAAAAATGTACTTAGCCAGGTAATAAGGATTCCCATAACGAAAACGCCTATAAACAAAGCGGCGAGTAATTTTACATCTGAAGTTAATGAGAGTTGTGGGAAGCTATTGTTAAGATAATAGAGTGCCCCGGCCATACCAATAAGTGCGATTATGGCGCCAATTATTCCCAGTTTTACACTTTGCCAAATAAATGGCCTGCGAATAAAGCCTTTTGTAGCGCCTACCATTTGCATGGTCTTAATAATAAATCGTTTAGAATATACCGAAAGTCTAATAGAACTGTTTATAAGCAATACCGCGATAAAGGTGAAAACCCCGCTGGCAATAAGCACCCAGAAACTAATTTTCTTTACATTTTCGTTTAAAAGTGCAATAAGAGGTTTATCATAAATTACTTCATCTACAAAATTTTTAGAAGTAAGATCGGCTGCTATTTCATCTACCTGTTCGCCAGAGACATAATCGGCGTTCATATAAACATCTATAGAATTCTGCAGAGGATTATAGCCTAAAAACTCCATAAAATCCTCACCTATTTCCTTGCTGTGGGCTTCGGCGGCCTCTTCTTTAGAAACATAGGTGGTAGATTTTGTATAATCTGCCATTGCCAGGCTTTTCTTGAGTTGTTCTATCTCAACTTCTTTGGCGGTATCTTTTAAATATACGGTGAGCGCAATTTGCTCTTTAAAATGATCGGCTACTTTTTTGGTGTTTAAAACCAGTAAACCTAACATTCCCAATAAAAAAAGTACTAAAGCAATACTAATCACTACCGAAAAATAAGACGAAATTAATCGACGTCTTTGGTACTTTTCAAAAGATGTGCTCATAGGTAACTTTAGATTTTTTGTAAAAATAAAAAAGATAAGCTTGCAATATCTTTAAAACGTTTAAAGTTTAAAAAAATTAGCAAGTACAAAAAATATTTTAGTCAGGAATCTCAGAAATATCTATAAGTTGTCTCAAAAAAATCTAATTTCGTCAAGCTGAACTTGTTTCAGCTTCTAACATGTTTAATAACTTAGAGGTTATAATAAGTTTAAAATCCTAGCTTATTGTAAGAGACCAAATTTTACATCCTGCAAGGTTTTTTTATACCTTGTAGGTTTGGGAACTTTTGCAAACCTACGAGGTATAAAAAAACCTCGCAGGAAAGGTAGGTTAATTCTATTTTGCAATGAAAAGCACAAATAATATGAAAATTTTAATCTTCGGAATTGGTGGTGTTGGTGGTTATTTTGGTGCGAAACTCGCCCAGGCGGGTTATGATGTAACGATGATTGCCCGCGGAAAACATTTGGAAGCAATTAAGAAAAACGGGCTCGTAGTTGAAAGTATCAACGGGAATTTTAAAGTGAAACCTGATTTGGTTACCGATAATTTAGCCGAAGTTCCTACTCCAGATTTGGTGATTTTAGGAGTTAAATCCTGGCAAATCCAGGAAGTAGCAAATAAATTGAAGCCACTAATTTCGCCCGAAACAATTGTTTTGCCTTTACAAAACGGTGCAAATAATGTTGAAAAATTACAGGAAATTCTTCCGAAGAAAAATATACTCGCTGGCCTCTGCCATATTGTGAGTTTTGTAGAAAAACCCGGAAAAATAAAACACATTTCTTTTGAACCCCGAATCACTTTTGGTGAGATTGATAATTCAAATTCAGAAAGAATTCAGCAATTAAAAAAGGTATTGGATAAGGCTGAAATCACCAATTTTATTCCTGAAAATATTCAGCTGGAAATTTGGAAGAAATTCCTCTTCATAACTACCATAAGTGGTCTTGGCGGATTAACACGGGTTTCCATAGATAAAATAAGGGAAAGCGAATATTTATATGAACTTTTACAAAAAACCGCTCAGGAAATTAAATTAGTGGCTAATGCTAAAGGAATACCGTTAGCAGACGAACACCTGGAAAAAGCTTTTGAAATTATTCAAAATCAGCCCACGGGAACCACAGCTTCCACACAACGTGATATTATGGCGGGACAACCTTCAGAATTAGAAAATTTCAACGGATTTATAGTAAAAGAAGCCGAAAAATTAGGCCTTGTAACACCCGTAAATAAAATGATCTACGAGTGTTTACTGCCTATGGAAAGTGAAGCGAGGGATAATTAGTTCTCCCCGTTTTCCCCATTGAAATCCAGTTCTGAAAAGTTCTCATCTATAATCATAGTGAGGCACCCGTTAACCTGTAAATGCTCCAAAGATTTAGTTTCATTATCCAGCTGAATCGTTTTTATTTCAAACGGTAACCCGTGGATTTTTAATTTGAAATTTTTGCAATCGCTTTCAAAAGAGCCTTCTTTATGCTGCTGAATAATTAACTGGTTTTTCCTTCCGGTAAGTTTAAAACTTCTTAAGCAGAAACGCCCTTTAGTATAATCGTATCCATCGTGCGCATCTTCAAAGAATTGAGAATCTTCCTTGCCTTTTTTGTAGTAAACTTCAAGAGTTATTTCTTCTATTTTTTTCTCCGAGACGTACTGTTGAACAGGATATTTGGGAATAATAGTACCTTCCTTAATAAAAACTGGCATACTGTCTATATCGGCATCTACCCACATTTCCTTGCCGCCTTTTACCAATTCGTCGGTCCAGTAGTTATACCAATTTCCACGTGGTACATACATACGTCTACCTTTGGCATTTGGCTCTATTACGGGGCAGGCAAGAATACTATCTCCAAAAATAAATTCATCTATTCTATAGTGCGTGTTCACATCTTCCTGGTCAAACATTACCAAAGATTTTATCAGCGGAACGCCTTTTTCAGTATAATCCCAAAATGCGGTGTAGAGATAAGGAAGTAATTGGTAACGCAATTCAATAAATTTTCGAACAATATCGGTAATATCTTCATCAAAAGTCCAGGGTTCCTGGTCGCCGTGATCTCCGGAAGAATGCACCCTGAAAAATGGGTGAAAAGTTGCTAATTGAATCCATCTTGTGAAAAGTTCACCGTGAGGTTGTTCAGCGAAACCGCCAATATCACTTCCGGCAAAAGAAAATCCGGACATTGCCAGGCGCTGTACCTGCACGTTCGCGATCCATAAATGTTCCCAGTTGGCGATATTATCGCCAGTCCAGGTTGAGGTGTAACGCTGAGTACCGGAATATGCTGCTCTGGTAATCACAAAAGGCCTTTTTGGGTGGGAGAATTTCTTTACGCCGTGGTAGGTTGCCCGGGCCATTTGCATTCCGTAAATATTATGCGCTTTTCTGTGGCTGCAGGGATTTGCATCATAATCGTGCCTTACATCGTGCGGAAAAGTCTTATTTGGCACTTCCATCACCGCGGGCTCGTTCATATCGTTCCAGATACCTTTAACCCCAATATCTTCAATTAATTCTTTAAAAAGTCCGGACCACCATTCCCGAACTTTCGGATTGGTGAAATCGGGGAAATAGCATTCTCCCGGCCAAACTTTTCCTTTAATATAAGGGCCATCGGCGCGTTTACAGAAATAATCGTTTTCCAGTCCTTCTTTATAAACCCAGTAATTTTTATCAATTTTAATCCCGGGATCTATAATCGCAACGGTTTTAAAACCATCGGCTTCAAGTTCCTTTACCATTCGTTTTGGATCTGGAAAATATTCTTTGTTCCAGGTAAAGCAGCGGAAACCTTCCATATAATCAATATCCAGGTAAATAGCATCACAGGGAATTTGCAATTCCCTGAATTTAGAAGTGATTTCTTTTACTTTACTTTCAGGGTAATAGCTCCATTTGCATTGATGAAAACCAAGTGCCCACAAGGGTGGTAAATCTGGTTTTCCGGTTAAATCGGTATAGTATTCTACAACATCGGTCATTTTTGGGCCGTAAATGAAGTAGTAATTCATCTCGCCTCCCTGTGCCCAAAAACTGGTTACAAAACGCCGTTCCTGCGCAAAATCAAAATAAGACCTAAAGGTGTTGTCAAAGAAAATTCCGTAGGCTTTTTTATTATGAAGCCCGGTGTAAAACGGAATGGTTTTATAAATAGGATCGGTATCTTTTCCGTAGGCATAAGAATCGGTTACCCAATTTTCAAAGCGTTTTCCTTTTAAATTAAGGTGTCCCGGTTTATCCCCAAGTCCAAAATAGCTTTCTCCATCGTGAGAAACTTTACTCATTTTTACGATGTCACCCCCAAATTCGTAGCTTTCTTCCCAATGGAAGCCCAGCTCATCTTCATTGATTAATGTACCGTCTGCCCGATCATAAATCTTAACTCTTAAACCCTTTTTTGAAACTTCGCAAATAATTTTGGTAGTGGTAATGCTATAATTGTCCTCCTTTTCTTCAATATCTAATTGATTATAGCCTATGCTTGCGTGTTTGGTAATTGCATAAGAAAAATCTTTAGCAAACATCCCGGTGGTAGAATATCTAAAGCGAAGCAAGCCATCTCGTAGGATAGTAATTTGCAATGCAACATCATTTTCTGTGGTAAAATAGAGTGTGTCCACATCTTTACGGAAGGAAACTACATTAGATGGAAAAGCATTTCCTTTTTGTTCTAACTCGGTATTGGTGATCATATTTTATAATGGATTACTGGGCAATAAAAGAACTGAATTGTTTTGATATATAAGTTAGTATTCACAAAATATTTATGAGCGTTTATTAACTATATCGTTGTTTTTCATTTAACTAAGCCAAATACTTAAAAGCAAGCATCGCCAGTGGTGGAAGTTTGATAGTGGCAGAATGTTTTTTACCCTGCCATTCTTTTGAGGTTGCGGGTTTCCTTGGATTTTTATATTTCCCTGTACCGTGATATTCTTTTTTATCGCTGTTGAAGATTTCCTCAAGTTCACCTGCTTCAGGTAAGCCAATTTGATAATTCTCCCGCGGAATAGGGGTTAGATTACAAACAATAATTAAATTATCTTTCGGCGTATTTCCTTTTCTAATAAAACTAATTACCGAATTCTCGGCATCGCTATAATCTATCCACTCAAAACCATCTTGCACAAATTGCTTTTCATATAAAGCAGGTTGGGATTTATAAAATTGATTTAAAGCTTTTATTATTTCCTGTATTCCTTTGTACGAATCATATTCCAGTAAATGCCAGTCTAAACTCTTTTGAAAATTCCATTCTTCACTTTGTGCAAATTCACAACCCTGAAACAGTAATTTTGTTCCCGGATGCATAAACATATACGCATATAGCAAGCGTAAATTGGCAAAACGTTGCCATTCGTCTCCCGGCATTCTTCCTAAAATTGAATGTTTGCCATACACCACTTCATCGTGAGATAGTGGAAGCATAAAATTTTCGGTAAATGCATAGGTGAGGGAAAAAGTAATGTTGTTTTGGTGATGTTTTCTGTAAATGGGTTCTTTCGCAAAATACTGAAGCGTATCGTGCATCCAGCCCATCATCCATTTCATCCCAAAACCGAGTCCGCCGAGAAATACCGGTTTTGAAACCCCGCTATAAGCAGTAGATTCTTCGGCAATGGTTTGTACATCTGGATAAGAGGCGTAAACTTCTTTGTTTAATTCTTCTAAAAACGATATCGCCTCCAGGTTTTGATTTCCCCCATATTGATTGGGTTCCCATTCGCCTTCTTCCCGGGAATAATCCAGGTACAAGATAGAAGCCACGGCATCTACCCGAATCCCGTCAATATGAAATTGTTCTAACCAGTATAAAGCGTTACTAATTAAAAATGCTCTTACTTCGTTTCGGTTATAATTAAAGATTAAACTTTTCCAGTCGGGATGATAGCCTCTTTTTGGATCGGGGTGTTCATAAAGGTGTGTTCCGTCAAAATAACCGAGTCCGTGGCTGTCTTCCGGAAAATGAGAAGGTACCCAATCCAGGATTACTCCAATATCATTTTCGTGAAGTTTGTCTACTAAATATTTAAATTCATCGGGATAGCCAAATCGCGAGGTTGGCGCGAAATATCCGGTAATTTGATATCCCCAGCTTGGGTCGTATGGATATTCCATAATAGGCATAAACTCTACGTGAGTAAACTCCATTTCTTTTACATAGGAAACCAGCTCTGTAGCGAGTTCCCAGTAAGAAAGTGACCTGTTTTCTTCAGTTTTTTTCTTCCAGGAAGATAAATGCACTTCATAAACCGAAAAAGGAGCGTTTAATGAATTATGTTTTTTTCGTTTTTCAAGCCATGATTTATCTTTCCACTCATAACTGTCTTCCCAAACTACAGAAGCAGTATTTGGCGGGTGTTCGCAGCGCCTGGCATAAGGATCGGCCTTTTCGGTAATAATGCTATTATGGTGACTATGGATTTTATATTTATACAAATTTCCTTTTTCAACATTGGGAATAAAACCTTCCCAAATACCGCTACCGTCCCAACGCACGTTTAGTAGATGTTCGTCATCTTTCCAGGAATTAAAATCGCCAATTATCGAAACCTGTTTGGCGCCGGGTGCCCAAACTGAAAAATAAGTTCCTTTAAGCTTATTAAGCGTAATGGGATGTGATCCAAATTTCTCGTAAAGGCGAAAATGCTTACCCGATTTAAACAGGTTAATATCAAATTCTGAAAATAAACTGTGCGTTATAACTTTTGTCATACTATCCTATGGTTGTTCCAGGGGGAAGTACTGCTTCTTTTTTAAGCACTACAATTCCTTCTTTAATTACGTAAGCATCGGTTTCATCATCTTCTAAATGTGGGCCACCGTTTATGGTAGTATTGTCTCCAACTCTACAATTTTTGTCGATTATTGCATTTTGAATGTTGCAATTTTCCCCTATCCCGGCCAGGATTTCAATATTATTTCCTTCAATTTCTTCTAAAGATTCATAAAAATCGGTTCCCATCATATAACAGTTTTTTATAACTGAACCTTTTCCAATCCTCGATCTCACACCAATTACCGAAGATTCAATTTCTTTGGCGTGAATAATACAGCCTTCAGCAATAACCGATTTTTTCAAATTAGTACCAGAAATTTTTGAAGTGGGAAGAATCCGTGCTCGCGTATAAACCCTGTTTTCCATATCATATAGATTGAATTTAGGGATATCGTCTGTCAGGCCAATATTTGCTTCAAAAAAAGATTCTATGTTTCCAATATCGGTCCAGTAACCTTCAAATTGATAACCGCAAACCTTTTTATTTCCTATAGCCTGCGGAATTATCTCTTTACCAAAATCTACCGTACTCTCATCGTCCATTAATTTTACCAACAATTCCCGGTTAAACACGTAAATTCCCATAGAGCCGAGATAATTTCTGCCTTCAGCTTCCATTTCGGGGCCTACCGGGGAAGTCCAGTCGGGTAAAAGATCAGATTTCGGTTTTTCTATAAATGAAGTGATATTGTTATCCTGGTCGGTTTTCATAATCCCAAAGCTCGGGGCTTCTTTTGCATTTACGGGTACAGTACCAATAGTAATATCGGCGCCAGTATCTATATGCTGCTGAACCATTAAATTATAATCCATATGATATAATTGATCGCCGGAAAGGATTAGGAAATAATCGAATTTATGCTTTTTAAAATGATGCATTCCCTGTCTAACCGCATCTGCCGTGCCCTGGTACCAGGTTTTGTTGTGTGGTGTTTGCTCTGCCGCTAAAACATCTACAAAAGCCGAACTAAAAAAGCTGAAGTGAAACGTGTTTTTAATATGCTTATTTAACGACGCCGAATTAAACTGAGTTAACACATACATTCTTTTAATGTTGGAGTTAATACAGTTGGAAATTGGAATATCTACCAGGCGGTATTTACCCGCAATTGGCACGGCGGGTTTAGATCTACTTTCTGTTAATGGGTGAAGCCTGGTGCCCTGGCCGCCTCCAAGAATAACCGATAATACTTTGTCGTTTAACATAATTAGCCGCTTTTTAAGGAGTTATACAAATCAATATATTGTTTAGCCGAAACATTCCAGGAATGGTCAATGCTCATTATGTATTTCCTGGTTTTCTTAAAGGTACGCTCTTCCTTGTAGAATTGTACGGCCCTATTTATGGTTTTAGAAATATCTATTTCTGAAGCTTCAGCGTGAGAAAATCCAAATCCGCCATCTTCAATATCTATTACAGTGTCTTTTAAGCCACCAATACTTCGCACTAAGGGAATGGTTCCGTAGCGCAGGGAGTATAATTGGTTGAGTCCGCAGGGTTCTACGCGGGAAGGCATTAATAAGAAATCTGCCCCGGCGTAGATGAGGTGCGAAAGCTTTTCATCGTAACCAATAAAAACATTATAAACCCCTTTATATTTTTTCTTCAAATTCTCTAATGCGTTTTCTACTTCAGAATTTCCAGAACCTAAAATGAGAATATTGCATTCTTTTTTTAAAAGAATTTCTTCTAAAACTGTGGGTAGTAAATCGGCTCCTTTTTCGTAAACCAGTCTTCCAATAAAAGCGAATAAAGGCTTTGAAGCCGAAAAACCAAATTGTTTACACAGCCATTTTTTATTAGCTGTTTTTCCGGTTTGAATATTTTTAGCTGAATAATTTTTTTCGATAAATTCATCGGTTTCAGGATTCCAAACTTCAGTATCAATTCCGTTTAGAATTCCAACACATTTTTTATTTTCGTGACTCAATAAACTTTCCAATCCATTCGCAGCCTGTTGCAATTCTTCCATATAACTCGGGGAAACCGTAGTTACCCGCCAGGCGCATTTTATGCCTGCAGCTAAAGGGTTTATCACGCCATCCCAATCTAGTAAACCGTTATTAGAAATATCAAAAGCCGGGAGGTAATACACTTTATCGTGCGAAAACCAACCCTGATATTGGGCATTATGAATTGTGAGAATAACCGGAATTTGATTCAGGGATTCATATTTAAAACATTCCTGCGCCATAAATGGAATTAATCCCGTATGATGGTCGTGACAGTGAATTATAGAGGGTTTTTCTTTTAAAGTAAGTAACCAATCCATTACCGCAATTTGGAAAGCCGTAAAACGCGCGGTGTCATCATCGGAATACACGAAATTTTTAAATAAGAGTTTTGGTATATCTACAAACAGCACGTCAATATCTAAAACCTCTTCTTTTAATTTCAAGAATTTATAAGGATAAATCTCTTCGCCCAAAACCAATTCTGATTCGTAAATACTTTTAAAACTGTGAGCTGCACTAAATTTATTATCATAAAATGGCATAATTACCTTAGCACCAACACCAGCTTCAGACTGGTATTTTGGTAAAGAACCAACTACATCTCCCAAACCACCAACCTTTGCAATTGGGTAGCATTCAGCGCTTACGTGTATTACGTTCATATAAAAATCTTTGAAAGATTATTGATTTAACCAGGTGTTTTTTAGTGAATTTTAGGATGATTTTTTTATGAAAATTTAAAATCATAGCCATTGAAATCACCATTTCCCTATAAATCTACTGAAATAATAGGATAAGCTGCATTAAGGAAGTCTTAAAACTGTTTCTATTTGGTATTAAGATTTGTTTCAGATAGAAACTTATCTTCTAATCCATTACACCTAAATTCCCATAAGTGGTTTAAAATTGTAAATTTGCAGGCATTAATAAAAAGTCGCGTTGCGCGTAATTTAGCAGGTAAGAAAAATATAACAATGAGTTACAACTTTAACGAAATTGAAGCCAAATGGCAAAACTACTGGGCCGAAAACCAAACTTTTCGTGCCAGCAATTCATCAGATAAACCAAAATATTACGTGCTGGATATGTTTCCTTATCCATCTGGTGCCGGACTTCACGTAGGACACCCGCTGGGTTATATTGCCAGTGATATCTATGCTCGCTACAAACGTCACAAAGGTTTTAATGTTTTGCATCCACAGGGTTACGATAGTTTTGGCTTGCCTGCCGAGCAATATGCAATTCAAACCGGGCAACATCCTGCGCTTACCACGGCGAAGAATATTAAAAGATACCGCGAGCAACTCGATAAAATAGGTTTTTCTTTTGATTGGAGCAGGGAAGTGCGCACCAGTGACCCCGAATATTATAAATGGACACAGTGGATATTTATTGAGCTTTTTGAAAGTTGGTATGATATGGAAGCTGAAAAGTCCAGGGCAATTTCAGAATTAGAAGAAATTTTTGCTGCTGAAGGGAATTCCCGGGTAAATGCTGCCTGCGATGATGATGTGGAAGATTTTTCTGCAGATAGCTGGAATAATTTTTCTTCTGAAGAAAAGCAAAGAATATTATTAAAATATAGACTAACCTATTTAGCTGAAACCGAAGTAAACTGGTGCCCACAACTGGGAACCGTTTTAGCTAACGACGAGATTGTAAACGGCGTTTCAGAGCGTGGAGGCTATCCCGTGGTGCGAAAAAAAATGACGCAATGGATTATGCGAATTTCAGCATTTTCAGAGCGTTTATTACAAGGTTTAGATCAACTGGACTGGACCGAAAGCTTGAAAGAAAGTCAGCGTAACTGGATCGGGAAATCGGTTGGGGCAATGGTTCATTTCAATTTATACGGTGAGACTCTGAAAAAAGTAAAAGATGATGGAAGCCTCGCTGAACATCAAAAAAGGATTTCAGTTTTTACTACCCGACCTGATACTATTTTTGGCGTGAGTTTTATGACTTTAGCGCCGGAACATGATTTGGTTAAAAAGATTACAACCCCGCAACAAAAAGAAGAAGTTGAAGCCTATATCGCTGCCAGTGCAAAAAGAAGTGAGCGTGAACGTATGGCCGATGTAAAAAGTATAACCGGTGTATTTACCGGGGCTTATGCCGAGCATCCTTTCACCAAAGAACCGGTACCAATCTGGATTGGGGATTACGTGCTTGCCGGTTATGGAACCGGTGCCGTAATGGCGGTTCCTTGTGGTGACCAGCGGGATTATGATTTTGCAAAACATTTGGAAATTCCTATTCCTAATATTTTTGAAAACACCGATATTTCTGAGGCTGCTTTCTCCGGAAAAGAAGGTACGGTAATCGCGAACTCCGATTTCCTTAGCGGCCTGGAATATAAAGAAGCGCTGCAAAAAGTGATTCTGGAATTAGAAAAAACCGGTCACGGTTACGGAAAAACAAATTATAGATTGCGCGATGCGGTATTTAGCCGCCAGCGTTATTGGGGAGAGCCATTTCCTGTTTATTACGTAAACGGAATGCCGCAAATGATAGATGCCCAGCATTTACCTTTGCGACTTCCCGAAGTTGAAAAATATCTACCTACCGAAACCGGCGAACCGCCATTAGGAAATGCGACTACCTGGGCCTGGGACACAAAATCCCACGAGGTGGTAAGCAATAAGGAGATAGATGATAAAACGGTATTTCCACTGGAATTAAATACTATGCCGGGTTGGGCCGGGAGTTCCTGGTACCTTTTCCGCTATATGGATGCCGGAAACGATAATGAATTTGTTTCTAAAGAAGCTCAAAAATACTGGGAGAACGTCGATTTATATATAGGCGGAAGTGAACACGCCACCGGCCATTTATTGTATTCCCGTTTCTGGACAAAGTTTTTGCATGACCGTGGACAACTTTCGGTAGAAGAACCTTTTAAAAAGTTGATTAACCAGGGGATGATCCTGGGGCAGAGTGCTTTTGTTTATAGACTGGAAGGAGAGAACGTGCTGGTTTCTAAAAG
The DNA here is from genome assembly GCF_900113135.1 of Salegentibacter agarivorans. Classification (GTDB taxonomy): domain Bacteria; phylum Bacteroidota; class Bacteroidia; order Flavobacteriales; family Flavobacteriaceae; genus Salegentibacter; species Salegentibacter agarivorans. Next base: position 64,930 of record NZ_FOOH01000010.1, read on the forward strand.
TCTGGTTGGAAAGAATCAGGTTCAGCCTATTCACGTTGATGTTTCTTTAGTTAATCATTCTGATGAATTGGATATTAAAGGTTTTAAAGAATGGCGTCCCGAATTTAAGGATGCTAAATTTTTAAACGAAAAGGATGGTTCTTATATAGTAGGTCGCGAAGTCGAAAAAATGTCTAAATCCAAGTACAACGTGGTAAACCCCGATGATATTTGTGAAGATTACGGAGCTGATACTTTAAGAATGTACGAGATGTTTCTTGGTCCGTTGGAACAGGCAAAACCCTGGAATACCGCTGGAATCACCGGGGTGCATAATTTCCTGAAAAAGCTTTGGAAATTGTATCATAGTGGGGAAAAATTTGAAGTTTCGGAAGAAAAAGCTTCAGCCGATTCTTTGAAAAGTCTGCATAAAACCATTAAAAAGGTTACTGAAGATATCGAGGAATTCAGTTTCAATACTTCGGTTTCTACTTTTATGATTTGTGTAAATGAACTTTCAGCACAAAAATGCAATAGCAGGGAAATCCTGGAGCCGCTAGTGATTTTACTTGCGCCATATGCGCCTCATATTTCAGAAGAACTTTGGAGTAAATTAGGGCATTCAGAATCTGTAGTAACGGCTGAATATCCGGTTTTTGAAGAAAAATATTTGGTAGAAAGCACTAAAAACTATCCGGTTTCTTTCAATGGGAAAATGCGATTTACAATGGTATTGCCACTGGATATGCCAAAAGATGAAATCGAAAAAACCGTGATGGCAGATGAAAGAACTCAGAAACAATTAGACGGAAGAACACCTAAAAAAGTGATTGTAGTTCCAGGTAAAATTGTAAATATTGTAGGTTAAAAGTTTAAAGATTATATAATTTGAAAAATCCGTTTCCTGGTATTGGGGAACGGATTTTTTATTTTGGAACGATTTGTCACTTATCGTCACCCTGAATTTATTTCAGGGTCTAAGTTGTTAGAGGCTGAAACAAGTTCAGTATGACGAGTTATCATGAATGTATTTCTGCGTCAGGTGAAAACCATCACTGCAAACTGCCTACTAAAAACTGCTAACTGAGATACAACTCCACCAAACCTTCTGGAGTAGTTAGATAAATGGTGTTGTTTTCCTTATCTATTTTATCTATAAACTCATCGTTCATAGGGATAAGGATTTGCTTTTCGCCTTTTTGAATTTCAAAGAGAGCCTGTGCAGTACTATCGTTTATAGAAGTGATTTTGCCAATATTACCGTGGGTGGCATCTATTACGTCAAAACCTATAATTTCGTGAAAGTAGAACTGGTCGTCTTCCAGCTCTGGAAGCATAGTAAGTGGAAGATAAGTAAGAGCGCCTACAAGGTCTTCGGCATCCTGCTCGGTTTCAATATCTTCAAATTTAACGCGAAGTAAGGTGCTTTTTTGCAGCGAACTTCTTTCAATAAAAAATGGAACCAGGTTCTCATTATATTCAATGAGCACTGATTCCATTTCTAAATACATTTCGGGAACATCGGTGTCTAATTTAATAAGCACCTCGCCCTTAAAGCTAAATTTACCAACGATTTTACCTAAAAAGAAACATTCGTCTTTAGTCATCGCCAGTTAAGGTTTTAGCCTTTTTTTTCTTCGGTTTTTGCTTCTTCGGCAGTCTCTTGATCAACTTCCTTTTCCACATTAGCCTCAGGTTCACCCTCCTCGGTTACCGCAGCACCTTCGGCTTCAGCAGCAGCGGCCGCTTCGGCTTCTTTTGCTTCAGCTTCACGCTTAGCGTTCACCTCTTTTTCAGCATCAAGAGCTTTCTTTCTAGCTTCTTGTTGTTCTTTGGTTAGGTTATCTTTCTTAGCAGCAATTTTAGCTTCTTTTTCTTCCAACCAGGCTTCGAATTTCTTCTCAGCTTCTTCTTCAGTTAAAGCGCCTTTTTTAACGCCACCTGCAAGGTGTTTTTTAAGTAAAACTCCTTTGTAAGAAAGAATAGCACGAGCAGTGTCTGTTGGCTGCGCACCGTTTTCTAACCATTTTACCGCTCCGTCTACATCTAACTCGATTGTAGCAGGGTTGGTGTTTGGATTGTAGATTCCTAATTTGTCTAAGAATTTACCATCTCTTTTTGAGCGCGCATCTGCGGCTACGATCCAGAAAAAAGGTTTTCCTTTTTTACCGTGTCTTTGTAATCTTAATTTTACTGGCATAAAAATTAATTTGTGGGGTTCCCGACCCCGATTATTAATAAGGCTGCAAAGATACTACATTTTTCTAATTCACAAGGAGTTGGACTTAAAATAAATTTTAGATGCCGGCAGGCTATAAATCACCGAATTTGGGAAGTTTTTAGGTTAAAATAAGACGCTGTTGTTAAAAGCAGTTAATTAGTGCTAAACCCTGTTAAACAGGTTGTTGCTGTAGATTGGGCGCTTTATCTTTATAACTGAATTTATTAAAAAAGCGAAGTGAAGATGAGATATCCTGAAAAAGTTTCAAAAAAATTGAACGCCTTACTTGAAAAGAATTATGATGCCGAGAAAGGCTATAAATATGCTTCTGAAAACTCTCAAAACCCACAGCTTAAAGCTTTTTTTTCTGAAAGGGCTCAGGAACGATACGATTTTGGCCACGAGCTTAAAACTGAAATCCGTGATTTTGGGGAAAATCCCGAAAAAGGTTCCAGTTTAGCCGGTGACGCCCATCGTACGTGGATGAACCTAAAAACAAATTTTTCAGGAAATAAAGATGAAGCTTCGCTGGAAGAAGCAATAAGGGGCGAGAAGGTAGCTGTAGATGAGTATGAAGAGGTTTTAAAAGATCCCGAAATACCGCCAACAACGGCAAATCTATTATTAAAACAAAAGAATGGGATAGTAGCCTCACTCAATAAATTAAAGAGTCTGGAATTAGAAGCCTAATTGTCAATAAAAAATTAATCAACTATGAGAACCAAAGAAGAAATGGGCAATAAGCTCAACGAATTACTTGAAAAGAGTTATGATGCACGAGAAGGCTTTAACGCTGCATCTAAAAATGCAAAAAACAGGAAGCTTCAGGAGTTTTTTAAACAAAAGTCACAGGAGCGGGAAATCTTTATTAAAGAATTAAGGGAAGAGATTACAGGCTATGGCCAGATACCCAAAGAAGATGGTAGTGCAAAAGGAGATATCCACCGCACCTGGATGAAGTTAAAATCTTCTGTAGAGAGTGACAATGATGAAGCTATGCTGGAAGAAAGCTTGCGTGGGGAAAAGGCCGCTTTAGAAGATTATAAAGAAATAACTAAAGAAAAAGATTTACCGCCAAGTTTAAGTTCTAAACTTAACAGGCAGCAACAAAATATACAAAGCAGCATTAATAACGTAAAAGTGTACGAACAGATGTTTGATTGAAGTAGTAGTTTTTAGTGTTCGTATAGACCTCACAACTTACCGGAAACGGTGTTTGTGAGGTTTTTTTATTTATGCAAAATAGGAACTTCTTTTAAGTGAAAAAGTATCGTTAATAAATCCTGAAAAATTAACTTGAGGCTGCGCTAAATTATATGTAATTTTAGCCTCGAAGCAGGTGTTTTTTCTTCTGAAATAAACATCTCATATTCAGCTTAATTCCTAATTTTCGCCGCACATGTACCTTATTTTTGATACCGAAACTACCGGTCTTCCCAAACGCTGGGATGCTCCTTTAACCGATTCTGATAACTGGCCAAGATGTATACAAATTGCCTGGCAGTTACATGATGAAATGGGGCGGCTTGTTGAAAGTCAGGATTATCTGGTAAAGCCCGAAGGTTTCAATATTCCATACGATGCTGAAAAAGTCCACGGAATTTCTACCGAGCTTGCTGCTGAAGAAGGAATCTCTTTAACTGAAATGCTAGAGAAATTCCAGGAAGCGCTGAATAAAACCAAATTTGTAGTAGGGCAAAATGTAGGTTTTGACCTGAATATTATGGGGGCCGAATTCCATAGGGAAGCGATGGAAAATAACCTCCAGGAGTTACCGGTTTTGGATACCTGTACCGAAGTAACCGCACAAATGTGTAAAATCCCCGGTGGGCGTGGCGGGAAATTTAAATTACCCACCTTAACCGAATTACACGAATTTTTATTCGATGAACCTTTTGGCGAAGCCCATAATGCCACTGCCGATGTGGAGGCAACTACCAGGTGTTTTTTAGAATTAGTGCGTCAAAGAGCTTTTACAAAGGAGCAGCTTGATGTACCTGCAGATTATTTTGAGAATTTTTCAGAAGCTAATCCGCAGCCTATAGAGCTTATTGGATTAAAACACATTAACCTTAAAAAGGCCTCCGAAGAAATAAGAAAAAGGCTTCAAAAGCAACAACCTACTTCAGAAATCACTACTGAAGAAATTGAGGAAAACCTTGAAAAGCTTGATGAGGTTCCTTTTTCGCATTTACATAACCATTCACAGTTTTCGGTTTTACAGTCTACAATTAGTATAAAAGATCTTGTAAATGTTGCTGTAGAAAATAATATGCCTGCTGTAGCGCTTACAGATCATGCAAATATGATGGGCGCTTTTCATTTTGTAAAAGAAATTGGCGATTATAATAAAGCAATTAGAGCAAAAAATGAAGAGGCAGTTGCCAATAACGAACCGGCAGAAGCCAGGGAATTAAAAGCTATTGTAGGCTGTGAATTTTTTGTTTGTGAAAATCACGCTGATAAATCCCGAAAGGATAATGGCTACCAGGTAGTAATGTTGGCCAAGAACAAAAGAGGCTATCACAACCTGGCCAAAATGTCTTCTAAAGCTTATACCGATGGGTTTTATTATGTGCCGCGAATTGATAAGGAGATTATAAAGGAGTACAAAGAAGATATTATTGTACTTACCGGTAACCTTTACGGGGAAGTGCCGAGTAAGGTTTTAAATGTTGGAGAAAACCAGGCTGAAGAAGCTTTGCTTTGGTGGAAAGAAGAATTTGGCGAAGATCTTTACATAGAGATCATGCGTCACGACCAGGAAGATGAAAATCGTGTAAATACAGTGCTGGTAGATTTTGCTAAAAAGCATAATGTAAAACTGGTGGCTAGTAATAACACCTATTATTGTGCGAAAGAAGATGCCAACGCCCACGATATTTTATTGTGTATAAAAGACGGCGAGAAGCAGGCGACTCCAATAGGTCGTGGTCGTGGTTACCGTTATGGTTTGCCAAACCAGGAATATTATTTTAAGAGTGGCGAAGAGATGAAAAATCTCTTTAAAGACCTACCTCAGGCCATTAGTAATGTGCAGGAGGTTGTAGATAAGATTGAGCCTTTTGAGCTGGCTCGTGATGTACTTTTACCTGCATTTACCATTCCTGAAGAATTTTTAGTTGAGGAAGATAAAAACGATGGTGGTAAACGAGGGGAGAATGCATACCTGAAACATATCACTTTTGTTGGTGCTAAAGAGCGCTACGGGGAACTCACTCCCGATATTGAAGACCGACTTAATTTTGAGCTTTCGGTTATTGAAAATACCGGTTATCCAGGCTATTTTCTTATTGTAGAAGATTTTATTCGCGAGGCCCGGAATCTGGATGTTTCGGTTGGGCCCGGCCGTGGTTCAGCGGCTGGAAGTGCCGTTGCCTATTGTTTAGGAATTACCAATATAGACCCCATTAAATACGATCTGCTTTTTGAGCGTTTCCTAAATCCCGATCGTGTAAGTATGCCCGATATTGATATTGACTTTGATGATGAAGGTCGAAGCCGGGTTATGGATTATGTAATTCAAAAATATGGTGCTAACCAGGTGGCACAGATCATCACCTACGGAACCATGGCTGCTAAATCTTCCATTCGAGATACCGCCAGGGTGCTGGATCTTCCTTTAGGAGATGCCGATAGGATCTCGAAATTGATCCCTACCATGTCAAAGCTCGGGAAGATCTTTGGAATGGATGAGAAGGAACTCAAAAAGAAATTCAGGAGTGAAGATCTGGAAAAAGTAAACGAACTTTTAAATATAGCTGAAGGGGATGACCTGGAAGCACAAACAGTAAACCAGGCGAGAATTCTTGAAGGCTCGGTTAGGAATACCGGGATTCACGCTTGTGGGGTGATTATTACTCCGGGAGATATTACTAATTATGTGCCGGTTTCGGTAGCAAAGGATTCCGATCTTTATGTTACACAGTTTGATAACTCGGTTGTAGAAAGCGCCGGACTACTAAAAATGGACTTTTTGGGGTTAAAGACGTTAACCTTGATTAAAGATACGGTTCAAATTGTAAAAGGCAGGCATAATATAGATTTGGTGCCCGATGAATTTCCGTTAGATGATGAAGAGACTTACAAGCTTTTCCAACGTGGGGAAACGGTAGGGATTTTTCAATATGAATCGCCGGGAATGCAGAAGCATATGAAAGATCTTAAGCCAACGGTTTTTGATGATCTTATTGCTATGAATGCATTGTACCGTCCCGGGCCAATGGAATATATCCCGAGTTTTATTGCCCGAAAGCACGGCCACGAGGAAATTGCCTACGATTTACCTGAAATGGAAGAATACCTCCAGGAAACCTACGGAATTACGGTTTACCAGGAGCAGGTGATGTTACTTTCGCAAAAGCTGGCCGGCTTTAGTAAAGGTGAAGCCGATGTTTTACGTAAAGCGATGGGTAAAAAGATCTTCGCTTTGCTGGAGCAATTAAAGCCAAAATTTTTGGATGGTGGTGAAGCAAAAGGTCATCCAAGAGATGTTTTAGAGAAGATTTGGAAAGACTGGGAAGCTTTTGCAGCTTATGCTTTTAATAAATCTCACTCTACCTGTTATGCCTGGATTGCTTACCAAACCGCCTATTTAAAAGCGCATTATCCTGCGGAATATATGGCAGCGGTGCTTTCTAATAATATGAACGACATTAAGCAGGTTACTTTCTTTATGGAAGAATGTAAGCGAATGAAGCTTGACGTGTTGGGGCCAGATGTGAATGAATCTTTTTATAAGTTTTCGGTAAATAAAGATTATGCCGTTCGTTTTGGAATGGGCGCTATAAAAGGTGTGGGTTCCGGTGCTGTTGCTACTATTGTAGAAAACCGAAGAACAGAAGCTGGACCATATAAATCTATTTTTGATATGGCGAAACGTATCGATTTGCGTTCGGCTAATAAAAAAGCTTTTGAAAATCTTGCTTTAGCGGGCGGTTTCGACGGATTTGGAGATACACACCGTGCGCAATATTTTCACGATGATGGCGACGGAATTACCTTCTTGGAGAAAGTGATAAAATATGCTGCAAAATTCCAGGAAAATGAAAACTCTTCCCAGGTCAGTTTATTTGGGGAAGCCAGTGAGGTCCAAATTCCCGAACCTGTTGTGCCGCCTTGTGAAGAGTGGGGCACTATGGAAAAACTGAGAAGAGAACGGGAAGTGGTAGGAATCTACATTTCGGGTCACCCGCTGGACGATTTTAGGTATGAGATGGATTATTTCTGTAACTCCAAATTGGGAGAATTTAATGATTTGGAAAGATGCGTAAACCGTGACCTAACTTTTGGGGGTGTGATTAGTGATGTGCAGCACAGGGTTTCAAAAATGGGTAAAGGCTGGGCGATGTTTTCGGTTGAAGATTATACCGATACCTATGAGTTTAGGATGTTTGGAGAGGAATATTTAAAATTCAGACATTTTTTGGTGCCGAATTCTTTTGTGCATATCAAGATCTTTGTAAAAGAAGGCTGGACCAATAAAGAAACCGGTAAAAAGGGAGAGCCAAGAATTCAGTTCAATAACATTTATTTGCTGCACGATGTGATGGATCAATTTGCGAAAAAGCTAACGATTCAACTGGATATTGCTGATCTGCACGAGGAGAAAATCAATTGGTTTAAAGATGTTTTTAGAACCCACAGAGGTGACCATAAACTGAATTTTGTGGTTTATGAAATGAAAGAACAGGTGAAATTACATATGCCGAGCAAGAAACAAAAAGTAAAAATATCACAAGAGCTTTTACATACTTTGGAAGATGAACAGGTAATGTATAAGTTGAATTGATTTCAGTTGGCAGTTTTTCAGTAGCAGTATGCAGTAATATGTTTTTTAAGGCCACGAATGCACGAATATTTATTTTTCACTGCTCACTGCTCACTGCTCACTGCCAACTAGAAACTGATTTTTCCGGTTAGGTATTGAAGCAAGCTACCGTGTAGCGCTGAAAGCCCGACCCCGCGCTACGAGCGTGGGGAAACCGCCAAATAAACGAGTTGAATAAGCGTATAATTAAATACAATATCGCTTGTGTAAGGAAAGCAAAAATATTTGACTAATTTTACACTTTAATGATAATAACAGAAATTAAAAATAGATAATTATGGCTATTGAAATAACTGATGCGAATTTTGAAGAGCAGGTACTAAAAAGTGACAAACCTGTAATGGTAGACTTTTGGGCTGCATGGTGTGGACCTTGTAGAATGGTAGGACCAATTATTGAGGAAATTAGTACTGAATATGACGGGAAAGCCGTTGTAGGAAAACTAGATGTTGATGCTAACCAGGAGTTTGCTGCGAAATACGGAGTGAGAAATATCCCAACCGTGCTTATTTTTCAAAATGGAGAAGTAGTAGGCCGCCAGGTAGGTGTTGCACCAAAAAATACTTATGCTGAGGCTTTAGACGAATTGCTATAAATTTTAGCATTTTATATAATTTGAAAACCCGGTCTTGTACCGGGTTTTTTATTGCCGGTTTTTTAGTTTTAAAACAGCGGCTTTTATTTATCTTAGTACAGGATGGATTTAAAGGAAGAAATATATAGTTCGGCGGCGGGGTTTACCCAGTTAGAACTTTTGGCGAAACAGGTGGTAGAAGGTCATATTTCGGGAATTCACAAGAGTCCGTTTCACGGGTTTTCTGCGGAATTTGCCGAACATAAGATTTATAATAACGGCGAAAGCACCAAACATATAGACTGGAAGCTTTTTGCCAAAACCGATAAACTCTACACAAAACGCTACGAAGAAGAAACCAATTTGCGTTGCCATTTTATAATGGATAATTCGGCTTCGATGCATTATCCTGAGGTGAAGAAATTTTCGGCAGACTCACTTAATAAAGTCGGTTTTTCGGTATTATCTATCGCCAGTATTATGCAGATTTTAAAACGCCAGCGAGATGCTGTGGGTCTTAGCATATATAGTGATGAATTTGAGTTTTACGCGCCTGAAAAAGGCAGCGATCGCCATCAGCATATGTTACTGGATGCGCTTAATAAAAGTCTTGAAAAGAAAACAACTCATAAAGCAACTAAAACTTACACTTTTCTACATCAAATTGCCGAAAAGTTAAAACGCCGTTCCCTGGTGTTTTTGTTTACCGATATGTTCCAGGCCGATACCGAAGAAGCAGCACTTTTTGAAGCTTTGCGGCATTTAAAATACAATAGGCACGAAGTTGTTTTGTTTCACGTAATGGATAAAAAGCGGGAATTAGAATTTGACTTTGAAAATATCCCGAAACGATTTACCGACGTGGAAACCGGGGCCGAAATAGATCTTTATTCTGAAAATATTCGAGAAAGTTATCAAAAGGCGGTACAAAAATATGTTGCTGACCTGAAATTAGAATGCGCTAAATACAAGATTAATTATGTAGAAGCGGAAATTAATAAAAACTTCGATAAAATTTTGACAACCTATTTTGTTGAAAGACAAAAGTTTGCCTAATGGTATAAAAATAATGCTGAAAAAATTTAAAAAAAGGTTTGTGTAATAATAAAACAGATGTATATTTGCACTCGCAATAAAGCAACGGTCTGGTAGTTCAGTTGGTTAGAATACCTGCCTGTCACGCAGGGGGTCGCGAGTTCGAGTCTCGTCCAGACCGCTTTTAAAGTACCAAAATATCCTAAAAAGCCTCAAAATCAATGATTTAGAGGCTTTTTTTATTCCCAAACCTTTCAAAATATCACAAAAAATGCTAAGTGATTGGTGCTGAATTCGGTGCATATTTTTTTATGAAAATATATGCACCTTGAAACTCCTAATGACCTGTTAATAAAATAGTTGCGACGTTTTTTTAACACTTAAATTTTATACCTTGAGGTGCATATTTAAAACAAGCACCGATGATCAACTCACTATTTATTACTTTTTATCCGAAAAAAACGACTTCCAATCAAAACACGAAAGCCGTTATTTACGCACGTCTTACATATAACAGTAAGCGCACAGATTTTACAACATCATGAAAAATTGATGCAGGTAAATGGAATAGCCATACGAATAGCACCCGTGGGAATTCGACGGAGGCAAAAGCATTAAAAAGATACCTTGACGATATGCGAGCTTCCTTATATGATATTCACGATCGCCTTTTAAGAGAGGGGAAAAGAGTTTCTGCGAAGATTATAAAGGATATCTATATGGGCAAGGAGGAGAAGCAGTATATGCTGGTTGAAATTTTTCAGGATCATAATGATGATATGGAAAAACTAATCGGAAAAGGATATACCAAAGGAACTTTGCAAAGATATAATGCCTGTAAAAAGCATATTGAAGATTACATTAAGTATCGTTATAAAGTAAAAGACATACCCGTAGAAGATGTGGACCACCAATTTATTGTTGGGTTTAATCATTATTTAAAATCGGAAAAAGACTGTGCTCACAATACGGCCCAAAAGTATATCGTTAATTTTAAAAAGATCATCCGTATCGCTTATGCGAATCAATGGATAGAAAAAGATCCCTTTTTCCATTGGAAAGGGAGTTGGAAACCTTCCGAACGAAAATTTCTTACGGATATTGAAGTTCAGAATTTGGTGGAACAGTATTTTGAAATTCCGCGCCTGGATCGAATGAGGGATATTTTCGTCTTTTGCTGCTATACCGGTCTATCATTCTCTGATGTAGAAAAATTGAGCGCAAATGATATCGTTTTGGATTCAAAAGGTAAGCAATGGATAAAAACCAAAAGACAAAAAACCAAATCACTAAGCAGTGTACCTTTGCTTGATATTCCAAAAGCAATACTTGAGAAATATGCAGACCATCCCAAGGTAAAAATGGGGAAAGTAGTTTTGCCGGTTTATTCCAATCAAAAATATAATGCTTATTTGAAGGAAATAGCCAGCGTTTGCGGTATTAAAAAGAACCTTACCACACATTTAGCCCGTCATACATTTGCCACGACCGTAACACTATCTAAAGGTGTTCCTATAGAGTCTGTAAGCAAGATGTTAGGACATAGGTCTCTTAAGACCACACAGATTTATGCCAAAGTTTTAGATGAGAAGGTAGAAAAAGATATGGAAAAGTTGCAGGAGCAACTTAGAAAGGAGCAAGAAAAGAAGAAAAATAAAGAGAAGCCAGGTGAGGAATGAATTTTAATACAATGATCGAGCAATCTTTAATTTTTTGAAATAAGCAATATAGGGATAATATTTTATTCTAACCGGATTAAATAGAGCTCCTATAAAAACATCTTTTCCAGTACATCTCCTACGTAATAGGCAAGAAAAGCTGCAATTCCGCCTAATAATAAGGTTTCGAGAATTCCTATAATTACATTTTTTTCGGTTACCAAACTTTTTAGTGCTCCTACAATTGAAAGTGCAACTGCGGTAAGAATACATGAATAAATAAAAAGTTGAGAATTTATGTTGGAGGTATCATCACTCATAAATACATAAGAAAGTAGAGGAACGGCTCCCACTACTATAAAACTTATAAAGGTGACTCCAGCTGTTTTATACGGAGTTTTTTCACCTCTTACCATATCAAGCTCCTCTTTCATCATAGTATCTACCCACACATCCTTGTCAGCTGTTATTACTTCTACAACCTGCTCCAGTAACTCACCACTAAAGCCTTTCGCGCTATAGATCTCCCTTATTTCCTGAACTTCCTTTTCTCTTAAATTTTCAATCTCCCAATATTCTAACTGCCTGTGTTTATCAAAGTTATCTTTCTCGGCCTTGGTAGAGAAAAAATTACCTACAGACATAGAAAAGCCATCAGCAATTAAATTAGCTAACCCCAGGATGATCACTACTGAAATCCCAAGGCTAGCACCTTCGGCTCCGGCTACGACAGCGAAGGTTGTAATTGCTCCATCTATACCTCCATAGACAAATTCACCTATATATTCCTTATTGAAAAATAATTTTTTCCCACCTGAATGAAGAACCGCTTCATTTTTTGGAGATTGATTTGGTGGTTTGTTATCTAACATACGACTTCATGTGAATATTAAAGTTAATAGAAAAAGATTAGAATAATCAAGCTAATTGAAGATTAAAAGATTTAGACTATAAATGTATTAAGGGATATTTTTTAAAAACAAAATTTACTGTTTATAATTGGTTTAAATTCTTCTTACAACTAAGTTTAAATTAATAACTTTCATATATTTGAAATTAATTCTGGCGCTTCGTTCAGTAACGGTTTTATCTTTATAAAATGAATGCTATCCTTTCCATTGGTCTGTCTATGCTGTTTTTATTCCAGGGATTTACTCTAAACCTTAAGGATTTAGCACAAATCGGGGATTTAGTAGAACACGTGAATTTTCATGCTAATACCTACGGAGATAGTTTTGAAACTTTTCTTTCTAAACATTATGGCGAATTAAAAGAGAAGCACGCGAAAGATAATCAGGAGGAAGAAGATGAGCATGAAAAACTTCCATTTAGCCACCAAACTAATATTCAGAATTTTATAGTTTTTGTTCACTTACCTAATGATAATTTTTGTTCTAAGGTCATTTTAGGTTCAACTACTCCATCAATCTTTTTTTATTCAGAATCTTACTCTTCTATTAGAGAATCTAAGATTTTTCAGCCTCCTCGGTTAGCAGCATAAAATTTTAGTTTTTAAAATTCTTATCTGCAAGATGTTTCTTGTGGTTCATTTGTTTTATACACAATTTTATGCTTTCAAAAATTATAAAGTTCAGTTTGGAGAATAAACTTATTGTTCTTCTGTTTACCCTGTTTATTGCGGGCTATGGTGTTTATACGCTCACTCAAATTCCTATTGGAGCTGTTCCTGATATCACCAATAACCAGGTACAGGTAATAACGACTTCCCAGAATCTTTCTACACAGGATATGGAGCAATTCATCACCTATCCTGTAGAGCTTGAAATGGCAAATTTACCTGGAGTAAAAGAAATACGTTCGGTTTCAAAATTTGGGCTTTCGGTAGTTACCATTGTTTTTGAAGATAATATGGGAACTTATTTACCACGGCAATTAATTGCCGAGAAAATTAAATCAGCTTCCCAGAATATTCCAGAAGGTTTTGGAACTCCTGAAATGGGACCTATAACCACAGGGTTGGGAGAGATATATCAATACATTCTTGATACAAAACCTGGTTACGAAAACCGGTATTCTGCTATGGAGCTTCGTACCATGCAGGACTGGATTGTAAGACGCCAACTTTCCGGCATCCCCGGCGTGGTAGAGGTGAATAGCTGGGGAGGAAAACTTAAACAATATGAGGTAGCCATAAATACAGAAAAGCTTATGGCTATAAACATAAGTACAACCGATGTTTTCACGGCTCTTGAAAAGAATAATAGCGTAGCAGGTGGTGGATATATCGAAAAGGTTAACCAAGCTTATTTTATTCGGGGAGAAGGACTTGTTACATCGCTGGAAGACATTGAGAACATCGTAGTTACAAGAATAGGAAGTAATCCTGTTTATATAAAAGATATTGCCAAGGTAGGTTTTGGTAATGCCATCCGCTATGGTGCCATTACCGCAAATGGGGAGGGTGAAAAGGTACTGGGCCAGGTAATGATGCTTAAAGACGCAAACTCGAATAAAGTAATTGAAGCAGTGAAGGAGCGGGTAGATATCATTTCGGAAAATTTACCGGAAGGTGTTTATATTAATGGTTTCCTTGACAGGAGTGTGCTTATTGGTAAAACCACTTTTACTATTGCGGAGAACCTAATACTCGGTTGTCTTATTGTAATATTTGTGGTGGTTCTTTTACTGGGTAATTTCAGATCGGGACTGGTTGTGGCATCAGTCATTCCGCTCTGTCTTTTATTTGCTCTTGCCCTTATGTACATTTTTGGGGTAGATGCCAATTTGATGAGTTTGGGAGCTATAGATTTTGGAATAATAATAGATGGGGCCGTAATAATTGTAGAATTTATAGCATTTAAAATCACTGCCAAAAAAGGTGAACTTCAAAATCTTCAGAAACAAGAAAGAAGGCTTGTAAAAGATAAGATAACTTTTTCGGGAGCTTCAAAGATGATGAATTCAGCGGTTTTCGGTCAACTAATAATACTAATAGTTTTTATACCTATTCTTTCCCTTAGCGGGGTAGAAGGTAAGATGTTTAAACCTATGGCTCTTACTTTTAGTTTTGCCCTTATAGGGGCTATGATCCTTTGCTTTACGTACGTGCCGGTTATGTCTTCTTTTTTTTTAAAACCATCTAATTTATCAGATAAAAATCTTTCTGTCCGCTTAATGCGTTTCTTAACCCGGGTATATGATCCTGCTATCCGTTTTGCTCTTAATGCCAAAAAACTGGTACTGGTTCTTGCTTTACTAATACTGGCAATTTCCATATATATTTTCAATAGTATGGGAGGAGAATTTGTACCTACATTAGATGAGGGGGATTTTGTAATTCAACCTGTTCTAAAGACGGGAACATCGCTTAGTGAAACTATTAAATTGACTACTCAAATTGAGAATATACTTCTGGATAATTTCCCAGAAGTAGATCAGGTGGTTACCCGAATAGGTGCCGCAGAAGTGCCAACAGATCCTATGTCTATGGAAGAAAGTGATGTGATCATTACTTTAAAGCCAAAAGGAGAATGGGTAAGTGCAGAAAGTAAAGATGAACTGGCAGGTAAATTTAAAGAAGCTCTTTCCGTAATCCCGGGTATGGGGGTGGAATTTACACAGCCCATTGAAATGCGGTTTAATGAGTTGATAACTGGAGTTCGTGCCGATATTGCAATTAAAATCTTTGGAGAAGATCTTAGTGTTTTAGGTACTAAAGCTAACGAGATAGAAAAGCTAATAAGCAATGTAGAAGGAGCAGCAGATATAACCGTAGAAAAAATTGAAGGCCTTCCCCAAATGAATGTCAAATATAACCGGTCTAAAATTGCTAGATACGGGCTGAATATAGCAGATCTTAATGATCTGGTAAGTATGGGATTTTCTGGTAAAACTGTGGGTAATGTTTTTGAAGGTGAAAAAAGATTTGACCTGGTAGTAAGACTGGAGCAAGGCAAAAGAAAGGATCTTGAAAGCCTGCAAAACTTATATGTTGATTCTCCTTCAGGAGATAAAATACCCTTACGGGAATTGGCCGATATCTCATACCAAACCGGTGCTGCTAAAATTTCCAGAGATGATACCCGTCGCAGGATTGTTGTAGGGGTAAACGTTCGTAATCGTGATTTGCAATCGGTGGTAGATGATATACAACTACTTATCAATAATAATATTGAGTTACCCGTAGGTTATAACATCGCTTATGGTGGCCAATTTGAAAATCTTGAAAGTGCCAGGAAAAGACTACTTATAGCCGTTCCTATCGCACTTATTTTAATTTTTATTCTGCTTTATTTCGCCTTTAAATCGGTTAAGGAAGCACTTATAATTTATTCAGCAATACCATTGGCTTCAGTTGGCGGAATTCTACTTTTATGGAGTCGGGATATGCCTTTTAGTATTTCCGCAGGGGTAGGTTTTATAGCCTTGTTTGGAATTGCAGTGTTAAATGGAATTGTTCTTATAGAACATTTTAAAGAATTAAAAAAAGAAGGTATGCCACATAATAATGATCTTATAATCTCAGGAGCAAAAGACAGGTTGCGTGCGGTACTTTTAACAGCCTCGGCCGCTGCCCTGGGTTTTCTTCCTATGGCGGTTTCTTCAAATGTTGGAGCTGAAGTGCAAAGACCATTAGCAACCGTAGTGATAGGAGGTTTGGTGTCAGCTACTTTACTTACTCTCATAGTACTGCCGGTTTTATATTCCATTTTTGGAAATAATATCCGTATAAAACCCGGTAAAAATAAACCTATAGGAGGAACAATGCTGATATTACTATTAATTAGTATACCCGGTTTCACCCAGGAAAAAGACCTGAATTTTGAACAAATAAAACAACTTGCCAGGGAGAATAACGCAGGTTTAAAAGCATCTAAGCTTAGTACAAAAGAAGCTGAAGCCATGATAAACACGGCCTTCGATTTTAGTAATACTGAAGTTTATTATCATTACGATCAAAATAATCTGGCTGTAAACAATGAACCTCTAGAGGTATGGGGTGTACAACAGGATTTCTCTTTTCCTACAGTGTATACTTCAGCCCGGAGACGTAATAAAGCAGAGTATAATCTCCAAAACCTGAGTTACGAACTTACCGAAATGGAGTTTGAAGGTGCGTTGGCTTCAGCATATTACCGCTTACAGTATGAGATGGAGCGGCAACAGGTATATGCTTATTTAGATAGTATTTATAAACATTTTTCCCATTCAGCTACAAGGCGCTTTGAACTGGGAGAAACAAATTATTTAGAGAAGATTACGGCTCAGGCAAAACAACGGGAATTACACACAAGGTATGAACAGGCGGGAGAAGTTGTTATTATTGCCAGGCAGCACCTTCAAAGATTGGTACAGGCAAATGAATCATTAGATGTAGCCAAAATTGAACTGCCAAAATTGGAAATTAAAAATATAGGAGTTGAGGAGCACCTGGTTTTAGATTACCATAAGGCAAGAATTTCGCTCTTTGAAGCTGATGCTAGTTATCGGAAACAGCAATTATTACCCGATATAAGTCTTAACTATTTCACTGGCACTAATTCCAGACTAAATAATTATTTATTTGGATACCAGGTAGGACTTAAAATACCAATTTTATTTACAGGTAAAGCCGCGCGTATAAAATCTAGCGACATTGCAGAGGAGCGAGCTTTACAAGAAGCTGAAGATGCTAAGGTTTTCCTGAAATCAAAATACCTAACCTTAAGTGCCGATCTTAGGAAATACAGTCACGCGTTATCTTATTATGAAAATGAAGGGAATGATCTTTCAGCAGAGATTCTTAAAACTGCTAATTCCAGTTATCAAAACGGAGAAATCGATTTCCTTGAATACATTCAAAGCCTTGAAAGTGCCAATCAAATTCTCTTATCCTATTTAGAGAATCTCAATGCCTATAATCAAACTGTAATTGCTATTAATTATTTAATACCCCAGGAATGAAAAATCTCAATTTTCCATTATTTATCCTTTTTTCCATTTTAATCCTTAGCTGTAAGAATGCTGAAGAGAATAAAGATCAGGCTAAAAAGCTTGGTTCCAATGAAGTCATTGTTACGCCAAGTCAATTCAGCAGTAACCAAATGCAACTGGGTAATCTCGTGGAAAAAAGCTTCCCTGAAGTGGTGAAAACTACTGGAGAAATAGATGTGCCACCAGAAAGCCGGGTGGCAATAAATGCTTTTATAGGAGGATATGTAAAACGTATCCCGCTATTGATTGGAGATGAAGTTAAAATTGGTCAGGCATTGGTTACATTAGAGAATCCTGAGTATATAGAAATCCAGCAAGAGTACCTGGAAGTAGCAGAACAACTAAATTATCTTAAAGCAGATTTTGAAAGACAGGAAACCTTACTAGAGGAAAAAATAACTTCAGAAAAAAAATTCCTGCAGGCAGAAAGCGATTTTAGAAAAAACCTTGCCAGATATAATGGTTTAAAGCAGAAATTAAAAATGCTTAATATTAATCCTACCAGGGTGGAGGAGGGCAATATAACTTCAGAAGTTACAATCTATTCCACAATTAACGGAAGGGTCACCAATTTAGATATAAGTAGGGGTATGTTTGTTTCTCCGACAGATCGTATAATGGAGGTCATTGATAAAAAGCATATGCACCTTGAGCTAATTGCTTTTGAAAAAGATATTTTAAAAATTAAAGAAGGTCAGGATATAACTTTCAGGATTCCTGAGTCGTCTTCTGAATCTTTTAATGCTAAAATCTATCTGGTAGGAACAACAATTGAGAGGGATAGCAGGACTTTAAAAATACATGGCCATTTGCCAGATAGTTTAGTTGATCAATTTTCTGTGGGAATGTTTGTAGAAGCAGATATATTAACCAATAAATCTACTCAGTTTGCATTACCAGAAGAGGCTGTCATAACCCAGGACGAAATTTCGTATGTACTTAGATTGGAAGAAGAAAATGAAGATGGGTATACTTTTAGAAAACAATCCGTAAATGTTATAAATACGTTTGAAGGATTTATTGGAATCGCTAATGAACCCGGGTTCACAAAAAAGGACCGCTTTTTAGTAAAGGGAGGTTTTAGACTTATTGATTAACTGGATTTTTAGCGCTTTGTGAACCAGTTAGTAATTGATCATCAAGAATTTTTCTAAATCCATGAATCCCAAGCTAAAGGACTTATGTGTGATTTTTTTGATGACATTAAATTTGATGCTAGTTGTAATATTTTGATAATATAAAACTTAAAAATCAGCCTTCAGGATCACAGAATCGATCAAAAGAAACTAAATAAAATGATAGCTTTTTTATCATTTACTTTTTTCATCTGGAGCATTTTCCTTTTGGACGTCAAAAAAGAACGGAAAAGTAGAAAAGAATGATAATTTCCGTTCTTTAACTTCATTTACTTCTTTCAGCGCCTTCGCATTACCTTTTGATGCACAGTATTTTCACGTTTTGAAATTATAGAGGAGCTATAAATAGCCCTGCGGTTTATGCGCTCCGGGTAATTTCAAAGCTTGTTCCTTAAGCAGCAAAAGGGAAGGCGATATCCAAGAGGTTTTAAAAGAAATAGAGCTAAAATTTTGATTGGTAAAGTAATTGTAGAAATCGGGATGAGTATTGTCTTCCTCATAGTCCCTTATTCGATTTTCGTAGTTATTTTTGGGATCTGCAGCTTCCATTAGAGATTCCAAAATGCCTAAAGTGGGGTTTACTTTATTCTTCTCTATATCTTTCAAAATTGCGATAACTGCATTTATTCTTTTTTTGACTAGGTTTTCCAGAGTCTGCATTTTTGGACCCATGAGTTCATTGGGAGAAATACTATTCAAAAAATTCGACCATCGATAATAGTGTCATTGATTGAGATTTAGATAAAGCCCGGCTGACCCTTCTAAACTTTTTGGCTACGGAAGTCTTGATCTTAAGAGTCTCGAACTTCTCTTTTTTTATATTCTTCATCCATTTTTTAGTAAAATTTCTACCATTTTTCAATGGGTTTCAAGGGTTTTTAGTAATAAAACAGCTTATTTTTAATTATGACCCTTGAATGAAATTACTTAAATAACTGATAAGCAGTTGTTTGTATTTTGAAAGGTAATTCTTAACGTGGCTCTGCCCGTTACCCTCTTGCTCTACCTTTTCGTCCCACAGGGACAAAAGCTTCGACTATTAAATTGAATTTAATACCACTTTAAATATTTAAAAACTACATCCTGTTTTTTATGATTTGAAAAGAAAAACTTTGAAGTTAATTATATCGATAGGAAAGAATTATTGAGAAGAAACTTCAATATATTTTTAATGCTGTTTTAATTTACTTTCAAAATAAATATTTCCTTTTACTGAAGAAATACGATTTCCCAGGGTGTCGTTTCCTGATTTAGGACTTGTTATTTGAACCAGCTCGTTATCGGATTATTGAAATAATGGTTTTTTTGTTTTTATTGAGATAATATCCGGTACTCCTAAAGATAGTTTTGAAGATTTAGGCTACCTAAAAGTTATTATATAGGGAGTTAAAGGAAATGAATGCACAAAATGTACAACTTTGTTAGAATTACCGAAATCGGTGAGGACGAAATACAGTGTGTCTAAATCATTCGCAGTATAATTCTTAACCTACATAGATAAAATATAAGATATATTCAATTTTGAGAGTCTAATGAAAATATCGTATTTTGCTATTATTAACTTTAGTATACGAGCAGCTCAATGGGAACAGTAGATAGGCATCAAATAATTATTGAAAAAATTAATAAAGATGGACAAGTAAAGGTTCAGGACTTATGTGATGAATTTGATGTATCTTCTGTAACAGTGCGGAAAGATTTAAAATTTCTCGAAGAAAAAGGGTTGCTTTACAGAATGCATGGGGGAGCGACACATACTAACCCTTATACTACCGATAGACATGTGAATGAAAAGGAGAAAATTCATCTTTCAGAAAAAATGGGAATTGGTGAAATTGCAGCGAAAATGGTTACTGCGAATGATTCTATCTTAATCGCTTCCGGTACTACAGTTCTGTCTTTAGCTAAGAACATAAAGCCTCTTGAAAATCTAACCGTTATAACCCCCGCTTTAAATGTAGCCCTGGAATTAAATCAACATAAAGAAATTGAAGTAATTCAACTGGGAGGTATACTTCGTAAACGCTCTTCTTCGGTGACAGGTTTATATGCTGAAAATAACCTCTCTGATTTTTCCTGTTCTAAGTTATTCCTGGGAGTTGATGGAATTGATCTGGAATTTGGACTTACTACTGCGAATATGATGGAAGCGAGACTTAATAGAGAAATGATAAAAGTATCTCAAAAAACAGTTGTGCTTGCTGATTCCACGAAGTTTGGTAAACGAGGCTTTGGTAGAATCTGTGGTTTTGATAGTATTGATGAAATTATTACTGATACCGGGATTTCTAAGTTTACAAGAGAGGCCCTGGAGGAACATGGAATTAAAATCACGATTGTTTAATATCTCATCAGTTTTCAGAATAATTTTATCTACCGCGTTTTATTGCGCGTAGCTATCACTTATTTCTCTTTTTTTTATAGAAGATGACTTTTTGTATGCTTATTACCCTAGAAATGGAAATCAATTTGAAGTCTATATAACGTTCGGTTGGTAATGCTGTGGTCCATATCGTTCAAACTAATATCAGTTTGAATTTTGAGTTTATGGTTTATGATGTATTTGGATAACCCTATGGTGTATTGATTTTCAATGTTATTTGGAAGCTGGAATTTTCGATCAATATGGGTAACTCGTCCTACCAATTCATAATTATTGTCAAGTAAATACCCAATTTGAAAGTTTATTCCGGTACCCTCGTTAACCTTATCTCCAGTTGGAGTTCCATTGGAGTTTAGCGCTATTGGACTTTCTGCATTCCTTTTAGCATACTCGCCCATAATTGATAAGCCTCTATATTTAAACATTGCATCAATAAAATAGGTGTTTATATCTGTCTCGTGGAATCCATAATCTGTACGCATATAGTTGCCCATATTAGAGCGATTTCTTACTGCATTATTGTTGTGGTCAAATGTAAATCCTACTGCAAGTTTTGGGGATTTATATCGATCTAAATCTGCCTGTTCATACGCATTAAAATTCCCGAAGGGAAATAATTCCAATCTTCCGGTGTATTGAAAACCTCCCAGATTTCCCGAAATAATATTTCGTCCTTCACCCTGAGAAAAACTTATAGCTTTTTTTATTAGAATATTTTCTCCTAGTTGATGAGAATGATGTAATTGCACACCTATATCCCGATCTATGTTGTATCGGCTATTTAAAAGAGAGCGATCTACTAATTGCAAATCTCCTGATGAAATAACCCTTTCCCTGTTACCAGGCAGTTTAGTCTGGCCAGCCCACAATACGAAATTTTTATAGAAGTTCCACTTTAGCACGGCATCCAGAATATATCGAGGAGCATTGCCTGTAAATTCATTACCTTCAGAAATATCTCTATTTGAAAGCCCTAGTTCGATTTTATATTCAAGCTTGGGAGAATATGCAAAACCTTCAAATTTTAATCTTGCTCTTCTAATTAGCATATTCGTTTCTCCAGAAGTGGAGGTGTCATCCTCCGTGAAGGTCCACCGAGAAGAAAATAGCGTCTGGAACCTAGTAGCAAATTTTAGGCTATATGAACTATCTTTCGCAACTACATTAATAAGGCCATTGCCAAAAGTGGATTCTGTAATTTCTTGCGATTTTGCAGATAATCCAAGAAAACATAATAAAACAATTGTACAACATCTTAGTTTTGGTTTCATTCTGGTTTTTTTTTATAGAATTTTAAAACTGTACTTTTTTCTTTTCAGAACTTGAATTATTTGCGGATTTTTTTTCAATTAAAGACTTGTATTCTTCCTTTTGTTTTTATTAGAGTGATTATACGTGCTACCAACTGAATAGGCCTGTTCAAATATTGCAAACCTTTTTAGAATCTTTAAGTTTTGTTAAAGAATTATCTATTTCTAAGCTATTTGGAAAGGTTTCTATATTCATTCATTAATATTTTAAATGATAAAATGGTATCAAAAATAACAAATGAAAATAAAAAATGAACTTTTTTTGGTTTTAATTTGTTTTCTTTTGTTTTTATTTTTTACATTTGATTATGTTAACCTAATGTGAATAAATGATTTAGTGGGAACATTTTCCGGTTTACGATATCGTTTTCGCCTTACGTAGTGAGGCGTAGACAAGAGTTAGCTAACATAAAATTAATAAAAGGGCAACTTTTAATTAAGGGAAGAAGTGAAAACTAAACCAAATATTTGCAAACCTAACTATGAAATATAATCCAAAAATTATGAAACAAATTTTAAAACGATTAATGTTACTAACCTTCGTTCTTGGCGGGTGGGTTATACATGCCCAGGAAAGACAGGTTTCCGGGGTGGTGTCTGATGAAATAGGGATGCCTATACCTGGTGTTACTGTTCAGGAAAAAGGAACCTCTAATGGAACCGTTACAGATTTTGATGGAGAATTTTCTCTATCAGTTTCTGATAGCAATAATACTATTTTGGTTTTTTCCTTTTTAGGTTATGAATCTAAAGAAGTTAATATTGGATCTCAAGCTACATTTAATATTACATTAGAAGAAGATTCAGAAAGTTTAGATGAGGTAGTAGTTGTGGGTTATGGAACACAAAGGGAGGAGAACCTAGTAGGTTCAGTTAGCACTGCAGATTTGGGTAATATCGAAACTCGACCATCAGCCGATATTGCAAGTTCTTTGCAAGGAGCAGTGCCGGGATTAAATATTCGTTCGGCATCCGGTGGTGATCCCTCAACAACTCCAGAGATTAATATTCGGGGTTTTAATTCTATAAATGGTGGGTCTCCGCTTGTTATAATTGACGGGATTGAAGGTGATCTCGCAAATATAAACCCTAACGACATAGAAAGCGTAACGGTATTAAAGGATGCTGGTGCAGCGGCTATTTATGGAGCAAGAGGTTCATTTGGTGTAGTCTTAATAACTACAAAATCCGGAAAAGAAGGTGAGTTTAACGTGGAATACTCTAATAATATTGGTTTTACAACAAATACTACCCGAACCGATTTCGTTACTAACCCATATACATATGCTAAATGGGTTGACGATGCTATAGGTTCTTATCATAGTGGCTGTTACGTTTGTTATGAAGACGAAGATTGGGAGATTGCTCAACAAGTGGGGAATGGTGAGCGTGAACCTTTTTATGAACAACAACCTGACGGGACCTATAAATTCTTTGGAAACACAGATTTTTACGATGTCTTATTTAAAGATCGTAGATCCCACCAGATAAATAACATTTCTGTTTCGGGTGGTTCTGAAAAATTACGAGGAGTGATTTCTGGAAGAACCTATGAAAGAGAAAAAATTCAAAATATCCAGGATGCGGAAATGAAACGGTACAATCTCCAGCTTAAATTGACTGCTAAGCCTTATAAGTGGTTAGAATTAAATGCTTTGAGTAGGTTTAGTAGCAGGTATGATGAACAATATGCCGGAACGAAAAATGGTTGGGGCGATGAATTTGGGGTTAGTAAATGGAGAGATCTTTTCCCTAACCATCCTGCTTTTGTTGATGGGTATGGTGTTAGTGTAGGTCGTACCGGAAATGGTTATGTTGGTCGGCTGGGTGCTTTAAAAGAAGGAGCGGCTCATCGTCAATGGACGTATGAAAATCAAACGAATACTCTGGGGGCTGAAATAAAGCCACTCAAAGGCTTAGTGCTTAATATGAATTATAACTATAGCATTGATAGAACAGATAGAACATTTAATTATAAACCGTTTAGTTATCTCTCTGGAAATAAACTCGAGCTATTAGAAAACGAAGGTTTAAATCGACATAATGAATATCGTTGGAAAGATTATTATACGGCGATCAATATTTACGGAACCTATACCACTGAAATCGCTGATAAACATAATTTTAAGGTAATGCTTGGTTTTAACCAGGAAGAGTTTGACCGCGATAGAGTGGGAATGAGGATAGAGGATTTGCTAACAAGGGATAAAGCTAATATATCTTTTGGAACCGAAATGTTGGATATGGAAGGTTCTACCCTGGAATGGGCTATTCAAGGTTACTTTGGACGTTTTAATTATGATTATGACGGTAAATACCTTTTGGAAGTTAATGCGCGTTATGATGGTTCATCCCGTTTTCCTGAAGAGAATAGATGGGGGTTATTTCCATCTATAGCTGGTGGGTGGATTATTGATAAAGAAGACTTTTGGACGCCTTCCCTGGAAAATGTCATCTCTTCTTTAAAGCTAAAAGCCTCTTATGGTAAGCTGGGAAATCAAAGCGTAGGGGTAAATACCTTTAGACAATTAATTGGAATGGGGAGAACAACCTGGTTGTTCAATGGTGAACAGAGTAATTATGCCAGAGTACCTTCACCACTGCCGGCTAATATTGGATGGGAAAAAATAACCTCTACAAATGTTGGATTAAATATGGGATTCTTCGAGGATAAATTAACGACCTCTCTTGAAGTTTACGAACGTAATACCCGAGATATGTATTTACCTGGTCAACCGCTTCCAGCCGTTTTTGGAGCATCGGAACCTAGACGAAATTATGCTGCCATGCGGAATAGAGGTTTTGAAGTAACCCTGGGATATAATGATGAGTTTATGGTTTTAGGTTCTGAGTTATCTCTAAGTGCTCAAGCAAATGTGTCTAATAATACAGCAGAAATAACAAAATTTGATAATCCAAATGGTTTATTAAGTACTTTTTATGAAGGACAGCGAATAGGCGAAATATGGGGTTACCGTATAGATGGTCAGTTCCAGTCAGATGAGGAGGCTGCTGCCTTTCAAAGTGAATACGGAAGAGATAACCTGTTTAGAGTTTATAGAGGAATATTGGATTACGGATCAAATAGTGACTGGAACCTATTGCGCGGAGGAGATCTTAGGTATGTAGATGTTGATGGTGATGGAAGTATAGACAATGGTAATAATACCCTGGAAGATCATGGGGACCTGGTTCCGATTGGAAATGCTTTACCTCAATTTCCTTTTGGTTTTAATATAAGTGCGACATGGAAGAATATTGACCTAACGGTTATAGGACAGGGAGTTGCAAAACAAGATTGGTATCCTAACGGGCCTTTATATTGGGCAACTTTCCATAGGCCTTATACATCTTTTATCAGAAAAGATTTATTAAACCAGGTATGGGATCCAGCACATCCTAACGATCCAAACAGAATATTTCCACAAAGACAAAGAGCATATAATGCTTTAAGTAATGGTCGTATGTCTTATAATTATAATGACCACTTTTTAACCAATATTGGTTATTTAAGAATTAAAAACCTAACCCTGGGATACACCATTCCGCCAACTTTTACTAAAAAGATTAATGTAAAGAGACTAAGAGTTTTTCTTAGTGGAGAAAATATATTTACATGGAGTTTTGGAGGTTTGACGAAATATCTGGATCCGGAAGAGGTGGGAGCTCACGTAAGTTATTCCAATCCAAATAGCGTGAGTGGAAGATCAGCAACGGATACCCAATTGTATCCTATGGGTAAAACCTTTTCGGCAGGCCTACAAATCAACCTATAATTTTCCCTTTGGGATAGAAGGTTAATAAAATATATAAATCAACAATGTTCAAAATGAAAAAAATAGATATACAGAAAAAGATAGTTCGTGTATCGTCGCTAGTAGCTTTATCGCTTTTTTTGATAAGCTGTGACGCTGATATACTAGACCAACCACCAGGGGATGCAGTAACTTCAGACGAGTTTTTCAATACAGGTGCTGACCTGGAAGCATATACCAATGACTTATATGATGTATTGCCGAGTACATCCGTGTACATGGACGATTCGGATTCAGATAATATTTTAGGTGTAAGTGCAGGAGATAGGCTTAGAGGGACTCGAAGAGTTCCAACTGACCGTGGGAGCGGAGGATGGTCCTGGGGTTATTTGCGTAGGATTAACTATTTTCTAGAAAATTACGATAGGGTAGATGATGCCGAAGCTACGGCGAAATATTCCGGAATTGCAAAATTTTTCAGAGCTTACTTTTATTTCGAAAAAGTGCAACGATTTGGTGATGTGCCCTGGTATAGTGAAGTAATTAACCAGGATGACGAGGAACTATTATTAAAAGCAAGAGATTCCAGAGAATTAGTAATGGATTCCATTATGGCTGATATTGATTATGCCATTGAAAATATACCTGCTGAGAAAGAATTAAATCGAATAACAAAATATACAGCATTAATTTTAAAAGCTCGTATCGCCCTATTCGAAGGAACATATAGAAAATATCATGGAATGGATGATTATGAAAGGTTTCTGTCGGAAGCAGCTTCCGCGGCAAAGCAGTTGATGGATTCGGGTGCATATGAACTTTATACAAGTGGGGGGGAGGACCAGGCATACCTGGATTTATTCGCAATGGAAGACCAAAACATGACGGAAACTATTTTAGCAGTAGATTATGAATTTGGATTAAGAACTCATGATCTTGCTTATCGCATGACTGCTCCTACCCAGGGAAGATGGGGGTTATCCAAAGATTTGGTGAATAGCTATTTAATGGCTGATGGCACTCCATTTACTGATCAACCCGGGTTTAACACTATGGAGTTTTATGAGGAGATGCAAAACCGAGACCCTAGATTAACCCAAACTACAGCAGGACCTGACTTTTCTACCTATGGCTCAGAGGAACGTGAGCCAGTTAATTTAGATATAACAAGGACGGGTTATAGAGTAATAAAAGCCCTTCCACCAAAAGGACCACAGTGGGGATCGGGAGGATCATTTAATGACCTTATACTTTTCCGATATGCGGAAGCCTTGTTGATTTATGCTGAAGCAAAAGCAGAGCTGGGTACATTAACTCAGGGTGATCTTGATATTTCAATAAATAAATTAAGAGATCGTGTAGGTTTACCACATTTAAATATGGCCGAAGCTAATGCTAACCCCGATCCTTATCAGGATAGTCTTTATGAGAATGTAGAAGGACCAAATAAAGGGGTGATCCTGGAGATTCGTCGTGAACGAAGAGTGGAGATGGTTAATGAAGGTTTACGATGGGATGATCTTATGAGATGGAAAGAAGGACAAAAAATTGAGGATCCTATTGAAGGAATATACTTTTCGGAATTAGGAGCTCACGATTTTAATAATGATGGTAATTATGATGTATATGTTCACGATGGGGATGCCTCTGGTGCACCAGACGAAGTAACCACAACGATAAATATAAATGAAAGACAACTTACAGAAGGTACCTCTGGAAATTTACTGCTATTCGAAGGTGGGAATTTTGACGAAACCAGGGATTATCTTTACCCCTTACCGCTGGAAGATTTAGAACTGAATGAAAATTTAGAGCAAAACCCTGGCTGGTAAGTGCAGTTGCAATATTCAAAATAATAAAAGTTTATCATTTGAACTGATTAATTATTATAGGAATTGATTAGCCAAAACCTGCCGTTTCTTTCTCGGCAGGTTTAATTTTAATTAGAGAAATTTGGTAAAAATAGGACAAATAATTAAAATCATTAACCGAACTGTAACTTCAAAAAAAATCCTTTTTCTATTTTTTCTTGTGGGAATTCAGGGCTTATTATTAGGACAGGAAAAACCTCCCAATGTAATTGTGATATTTGTAGATGACCTGGGATATGGCGATCTCAGTTCATTTGGTCATCCCACCATTAGAACGCCACATATAGATCAAATGGCGCAGGAAGGGGTGAAGCTCACTCAGTTTTATGTAGGGGCTAGCATATGTACCCCAAGTAGAGCTGCTTTATTAACCGGCAGGCTACCTATACGTAGTGGTATGGCTGGCTCCAAAAATAGTGGAAACGTTCTCTATCCAAGATCTACAGGAGGGTTGCCACAATCGGAAAAAACAATAGCAGAAGCAGTTAAAGAGAAAAATTATACTACCGGAATTATTGGTAAGTGGCATTTAGGACATTTACCTGAGTATTTACCATTAAATCACGGATTTGATTATTATTTTGGAATCCCTTACTCTAATGATATGCTCCCTCCACGTTATAAAAAAGCTCCTAAATTACCACTTTATGAGAATGAAGAGATTATAGAACACGATCCTAACCAGAAGCTATTAACCAAAAGGTATACTGAAAAAGCTATTGATTTTATAGAAGCTAACAGGGATAATCCATTCTTTTTATACTATCCAAATAATTTTCCTCATACTCCATTACATGTTTCGGATGATTTTGAAAATAGAAGTAAAAGGGGATTATATGGAGATGTAGTAGAGGAAATCGACTGGAGTGTGGGAGAAATACTAAAAACTCTGAAGGACTTAAATATTGACGAAAACACTTTTGTGGTTTTTACTAGTGATAACGGTCCCTGGCTTAAAAGAGGGAAAAAAGGAGGTTCTGCCGGACTACTTTATGAAGGTAAAGCTTCTACTTATGAAGGAGGGTTTCGAGTCCCTGCTGTGGTTAGATGGCCAGGAAAGATTCCTGCAAATCAAACCTTTGATGCAATTACCACTGCGATGGACCTGTATCCAACGATTTTAAATCTTATGGGCTCGCCATTGCCTGATGATCTTACTTTAGATGGTGTAGACCTTATGCCATTGTTAAGCGGAGAAAAAAAGAAGGTCAATGACGTTGTTTATTATTATTTAAGAGATGAGTTGTATGCAATAAGAAAGGGTAGCTGGAAAGCTCATTTTATAACTAAGCCTTCCTATTCCAAGGAGAAACCAAAAATTCACAAAACTCCTAAATTGTTTAATATTGATGTCGATCCTTCGGAAAAATATGAAATTGGAGAACATCACCCTGAAATCATTGAAGAAATAAAAGATATCTATAAAGAACATCAAAAGACTATAAAACCAGTTAAATCCCAATTAGATTTAGGGTATTAAAAGTGAAGAATTAATCTTTATAGCTATTTACAAAATAACCATCAATATTCCGATTCAGTAAAATTCTTTTAATTAGCCTTAACCTGTTAGAATGTGAAATTTGACAAAATTATATTAACCAAAATTTATATGAAAAATGAAAGGAATTAGATTACTAGTATGTTTATCTCTTATCGCTTCACTTAGTTGTAAGAATAACCGTGAAAATAACCAGGATGATAACTCAAGAAAGGATAATCCAGGGTCTAAAAAAGTGCAAGTGCAAGGTCATAGAGGGGATAGGGGTAATTTACCTGAGAACTCTATTCCTGCTTTTTTAAGTGCAGTAGAGAAAGGTGCTGACGTTCTGGAACTGGATGTTGTCGTCTCTCAGGATAAAAAAATAGTTGTTTCGCATGAACCCGTTATGTTAGCCTTGTATATGCTAACCCCAGATGGAGATAGTATAGCTAAAGAAAATGAGAAAAATTATAACCTTTATAAGATGGATTATGATAGTATTCGAAAGTTCGACAGTGGATCGAAAAAAAACCGTTTATTTCCTAATCAACAACCTCAAAAAACCTATAAACCTTTATTGAGTGAGGTTATTGATACTGTAGAGAATTATATTCAGGTTAATGATTTAGATGAGGTTAAATATAATATCGAAATCAAATCCTCTGAAAAGAATTATGGAATTTTTCAGCCGGAACCAGCTGATTTTGTCGATCTGGTGATGAATATAATTGAAGAAAAAGGCATTAAAAATAAGGTGAACCTACAATCATTCGATGTCAATATTTTACAAATTTTAAATGAGAAATATCCGGATATTGAAGTTGCGTATTTAGTATCCAAAGAAAGTATAAATAAGAATTTAGAGAAACTTGGATTCATACCAGATATTTACAGCCCTAATTACAAGCTCTTAAAGAATAAAGAAGTAGTAGATTCTATTAAAGAAAGAAATATGGATTTAATTCCCTGGACGGTAAATGAAGAGGAAGCTATAAATAAGATGTTGGAACTCAAAGTTGATGGTATTATTACTGATTATCCGGAAAGAGTGTTAAATAAAATATAGGTGTTATATTATTAAAATTGTTGATCTCTATTACAAAAAGAGAGGGTTTTGGCCCTCTCTTTTTTTATATTCCTGAATAAGTTTTATGCTCTATAAATTACCTTTATTAAGTAGTTTAATTTAAATAGGGTTTAAGGATCTTAGCCCAGTTTTTATAGGCATGTGCGTTTAAATGCAGGCCTTCCTCCGTAAACTTTCTACTTAACCGATTTTCTTTGTCTAGGAAATGTGGATGAATATCAATAAAGTTAACATCATAGGTTTTCGATAAGTTTTTCAATTCTTTATTTATGGCCAGTATATGTTCATCTTTATTATAATGGTTTTTATATCGTGTAAAGGTATTGTTGACTGGCAGAATACTCTGAATAAATACTTCAGTATTAGGACTTCCTTCTTTAATCCTACTGATTATTTTTTCATAGTTAGAAATGATCAATTCATCAGGATAATTTCTCGCAATATCATTTATACCTATAAGAATAAAAACCTTTGAAGGTTCGCCTTCAATAACTTCATCCAGTCTTTCCAATATACCGAAGGTGGTGTCCCCGGAAATACCACGATTTCTCGCATTCGGTAAACCGAGTAATTCATTCCAATTAGTCCCTGCTGTAATACTATTGCCAAGGAATATTATATCCTCATTAGAATCAGGATAGCCTTGAAATTGATTTACCTGGATGTGGTAATTTCGCGGTCTATGCAAACTGTCTACCTCAATAGTTTGGGAAACCAGCGAGGTGGTAGTAACTAGTAGAATTACAAGTAAAAAGTTAGTAAGTTTCATTATTCAAATTTTAAAAGTAAATTTTATTTGGATTTTTTCCCTCTTTCCTGAACTCCTCCCTCGGGGAGATTCCGTGTTAAATATTTTAGAGAGTGTTATTCCAATCGATATATTTAAGCTTACTGATCTAACATCATGTACAGAGGTGCTCCACTAGCTCCACTAGGGAAAGCAATGCCCAATAGGCTGGCTACAGTTGGTGCAATATCAGGGATTTCAGAGCGCTCTGTAGTACTTCCTGGCTTTACTCCTGCGCCGAAAAAGATGAGTGGAGCATGGGTGTCATATGTAAGACCGCTGCCATGAGTAGATCCGGTTTTAGAATATACAATAGTAGCAGGATTCAAGACAAAAACCACATCCCCGCTGCGTTTTTGATTAAACCCATTTTGAAGTAATTCCCTAATACCACTGCTAAAGTTAGCGCCAGTAAGTTGACTACGTGTAACTACCTTATCAATCTGAGTCTGTTGAATACAATAGAAAGCCACAGAGTTCTCCAGCTCTTCAACACCGATATTTGCGTCTTTGAGCTTTTCATAATTAAAAAATATCTGTCCATTGGAAATATTCTGAATTAAATCTTCTTCATTGAATTCATTAAACACGTATTCTTCCAGGTCCTTTGTAAATTGGATATCATCAAAATATCCACCTGGAATCTTTACCGATTGTAAATAAGATGGAACATCTACAGCTCCATGGTCTGCAGTAAGAAATATCGTGTACTCTCCTTTACCAACATAGTTATCGAGGAATTCTAACAGTTTTGCTATATTTTTATCCAAACGTAAATAGGTGTCTTCTACTTCTTTAGAGTTTACACCAAAATTATGGCCAACATAGTCTGTGCTGGAAAAGCTCAATGTTAAAAAATCTGTGATGTTATCCTGGCCAAGATTTTCTCCTTTTAAGGCTGCCAGAGCAAAATCAGTAGTTAAATCATTGCCAAAAGGTGTAGAACTAATGATACCAAAATCACCATTTTTTCCGCTTAACGATTTTAAATCGTAGGGAAAAGTGGCTGTTTCCTTTCCTGTAAATCCGCGTTCAAAATCGTTCTCGTCTATTCCACTTGCCGTATAAGTTTCAATATCGTAAAGTGTCTTCCATTCTTTTAGGTAGGATTCAACCTTTCCTGAGTTGTTGAAATCCTGGACCCATTTTGGTAAATCAACCCTGTAGAATGAACTTGTGATAAACTTTCCTTCATTTCCTCCGTAAAACCAATAAGCTGCATTAGCGGTATGCCCGGCTGGCAAAATTGAGCCTCGATCTTTTAACGCCACACCTATAGTTTTACCCTTCATTTGGGTATGTAATCTGTTTTGATCGCTTACAGTGGTGGTTTTGAGTAATACCGGTGACATTTTTCCGGCCTTTGAATTGGTTCCTACCGGGGATACGGAATCATCATCAGTACAATACACAGATTCTCCCTTTACTTTATCAAACCAATTATTGCCAATAATACCATGATTCATAGGGGTTGTACCTGTCCATACTGAAGCATGGCCCGGCCCAGTATAGGTTGGCACATAATTAAAATGATGATTTTTAAAATTATATCCTTCTGTGACAAGACGTTTAAATCCGTCGTCTTCAAAACGGTCCCAAAAGCGGGTAAGATAGTCGTATCGCATTTGATCCACCACAATACCTACTACGAGTTTTGGTTTTTGTGGTTCTTCTTGCTTTTGAGCGTAGTTTTTTGAAATAAATAAGAGACAAATTATTAAAAGATATTTAGCTTTCATGGATAGGGCTTTAATAAAAAATTGATAGATGAATTTAAATATTTAAAAGAAGATATATGGCCGCTGCTATAGTGGCACCAATTAAAGGACCTATAATTGGTATCCAGGAGTAATTCCAATCGCTTTCGCATTTATTTTTTATAGGAACCAGAGAATGAATAATTCTGGGACCTAGATCCCTGGCAGGATTGATAGCATAACCGGTAGTTCCTCCTAAAGAAAGACCGATAGCCCATACTAAAAAAGCAACTGGTATGGCACCCAGAGAACCCATACCTATAGGAGTTTCACTTTCATTTCCCATTACAGGATTTGTTACATAGAAAATAACGAATATTAAGGTAAAGGTTCCAATAATTTCACTTAGTAAATTTGAAAATTTATTTCTAATAGCAGGGGCTGTACTGAACGCAGCTAAATGTAATGCAGAATTACTGGTGCAATTAAAATGTTCGCGATAAATGGCCCAAACTAGAAAACTTCCAGCCATTGCACCTAACATTTGTGCACCTATAAATATAGGTACTTTAGTCCAGGGGAATTCTCCAGCTATGGATAATCCTAAAGTTACTGCAGGATTAATATGTGCGCCACTATAAGGTGCGGCGATCACTACACCTGTAAAAACCGCCAACGCCCAGCCGGTGGTAATTACTATCCAACCCCCATTATTTCCTTTCGTTCCTTTTAAAACCACGTTGGCAACCACACCATTCCCCATTAATATTAAAAACATGGTACCGATAAATTCAGCGGTAAATTCATTCATGATATTTTAGTTTTTAGACCAACAATTAGTGGTGTTTATAGCACGTTGCCAACCCTCTAGCATTTCTTTCAAGGGGATTTTATCATTAGGGTTAAAACTTTCCATAACTTTCCATTTTGCTTTTATTTCTTCTATATCTTTCCATATTCCTGCACCTAATCCGGCTAAATAAGCTGCTCCCAAAGCGGTAGTTTCCGTGATTTCAGGCCGTAAGATACGAGTATTCAGAATGTCCGCCTGGATTTGCATCAAAAGGGAATTCACCGTAGCCCCGCCATCTACCCTTAATTCTTTAATACTTATTTTGCTATCAGCTTCCATAGCTTTTACTACATCATAGGTTTGGTATGCTATGCTTTCCAAGGCAGCCCTGGCAATGTGACTTTGGTTGCTTCCCCTGGTAATTCCTACAATAGTACCCCTAGCGTGCTGATTCCAGTGAGGAGCGCCTAAACCTGCAAAGGCGGGTACAAGATAAAGTCCATCAGTAGTTTCTACTTTTGCAGCTAATGCTTCTATTTCTGAAGCAGATGAAATTAATCCCATTCCATCCCGTAACCATTGTACTACAGCCCCAGCAATGAAGATGCTTCCTTCAAAAGCATAATTTATTTTATCCCCTATTTTCCAGGCAATAGTTGTAACCAATTTGTTTTTTGAAATTATGGGTTTATCACCAATATTCATTAAAAGAAAACATCCAGTACCATAGGTGTTTTTTGCCATTCCTTTTTCGGTACACATTTGTCCAAATAGAGCGGCGTGCTGATCACCTGCAATTCCGGTTATGGGAATTTTTTTCGAAAAAATCTCTCCTGAAGTCATAGATAGATCTCCACTGGAATCACAAACTCTGGGAAGCATGCTTTTTGGAATTTTAAACAAAGCTAATAGTTCCTCGTCCCATTCTAAGGTATGAATATTATAGAGTAAGGTTCGAGAAGCGTTTGTTACATCCGTTATATGGTCTTTACCATTACTTAAATTCCAAACCAGCCAGGAATCAATAGTTCCTAAGGCCAGTTTTCCTGCTTTGGCTTTTTCTTTAGCCCCTACAACGTTTTCGAGTATCCACCTGACTTTGGTAGCGAGAAAATAAGCATCTAAAACTAAACCGGTTTTTTCTCTTACCATCTCTTCGTGTCCCTCTTTTTTCAAAAAATCGCAATAGTCAGAGGTCCTACGATCTTGCCAAACTATGGCGTTATATACTGGTTCTCCTGTTTCACGATCCCATACCACCGTGGTTTCTCTTTGGTTGGTGATTCCTATTGCCTGAATATCATCTGACTTAAGTTTAGCTTTGGAAACTACTTCCGCAGCGACACTGATCTGGGAAGACCAAATTTCTCCTGGATCATGTTCAACCCAGCCAGGTTTTGGAAATATTTGCTCAAATTCTTTCTGCGCAACAGAAACCGGGCTTCCATTTTTATTGAATATAATAGCCCTGGAGCTCGTGGTTCCCTGGTCAAATGATAGTATATACTTTTCCATAATTATTTGGTTTCTATTTCTTGGGATTTTCTATTTACTGGGTTATAAGGTTCGGGTAAGTAATTTTGTGCCATTTTAATGAAATTTTTTATCTGGTGATTTTGCCAGGAAGAATCTTTTCCTAAAACATCAGCCATGATTATTGCCGTTTCTTCAGCTGCATCAATAGCTGCTCTTGCATCCAAAAATAACAAACGCGTTCTTCTGGCTAAAAAATCTTCTATTGTTCTGGCCATCTCATACTTTGCCGCCCATACCACTTCAGCTTTCAGAACTGGAAATTCTGGGTTAAGTCGTTCCTGTAGTTTTGGATTCTCCTCGGCTAATTTCATAATTAAGTCTGCATCACTACCGTAAATATCTAGATGATTCCCCGTTACTTTCTGGGTAGCACCGTGTATTTTTAAATGATCAGTTTTACTGGGTGATTTTTTCAAATTCCCCGTTTCAATAGCGAAATCAACGGTGTCTTCAGCCATTTTACGATAGGTAGTCCATTTTCCCCCGGTAATCGTTATAAGGTTAGATCTGGAAACCGTTAGTTTATGATCTCTGGAAATTTCTTTAGTTCCTTTGTCTTTATTAGGCTGCACTAATGGTCTCAAACCCGCAAACACACTTAAAATATCTTTCTTAGATGGTTTCCTGGTTAGGTATTCTTCAAGATTGTTTAATATAAAGTCTATTTCACTATCAAGGGCACTTGGTTCCAAAAGGTGCTGTTCTACAGGGGTGTCGGTAGTTCCTACAAGAAGATGGTCGTGCCACGGTAGTGCAAACAATACTCTTCCATCTGAAGTTGAAGGAATCATTAGCGCGTGATCACTTTTCATAAAAGATTTATCTAACACTAAATGAATTCCCTGGCTTGCCTTAACTAACGGGATTTTCGAAGAATCATTCATCTTAAGAATGTTATCTACAAAAACCCCCGTGGCATTGATGACAACTTTCGATTTAAAATTATACACGTTGCCGCTTTCGATATCTTTTGCTTTTACACCCGTTATTTTTTTGTTTTCATCCTTGCTAAGTTCGGTTACTTCAAAGTAATTAAGAAGATTGGCCCCCTGCTCAGCTGCACTTTGGGCTAAATTTATTGCAAGACGTGTATCGTCAAACTGCCCATCGAAATAAAGAACTCCTCCATTAAGGTTTTTTTTATTTATGTTTGGTAAATGGCTTAAAGTTTCCTCTCTGTTCAAGAATTTAGTTTTTTGAAATCTTAAACTTTTTGCCATCCAATCATAAATCTTTAAGCCAATTCCATAATAATACTTGTCCCAGGCTTTATAGCTTGGAATTATAAAAGGTAGCATTTTTACAAGATGAGGTGCATTTTTAATCATTAGCCCTCTCTCTTTCAGGGCATCCATAACTAAGCCTAAGTTTCCCTGCGCTAGATATCTTACTCCTCCATGTACAAGCTTTGTGCTTCTACTCGACGTCCCATTTGCGAAGTCTGCCTGCTCTAAAAGTAATGTTTTAAGGCCTCTTGAGCTGGCATCCAGAGCTGTCCCCAGTCCTGTTGCCCCTCCGCCAATAATTATTACATCCCAAATTTTAGAAAGGTCTAATTTAGAAAGTATGTGATCTCTTTTAAAAGAATCATTATCCGAATTCTCACGAGTATTTGTTTTTTTCATTCTATTTTGACTAATATTCTGTTTCAAATATATTATCAAAATGAAACTAAAACAAACAAAAAGTAATTTTTTATACTTATTTTTGATTTTAAATTATTTTGTTTGTTTATTTGATGTAGTAAGAATTTGACAAATAGACCCAAAAACAATGATATGATAAGAATTAATTCGTTTTATATGCTGGATAAATCCTGACCTCCAAATGAAACTACTGAAACCTCCTAAGCTGAAATCTAAGAGAGAAAATATCTGGAGACATCTTAGGTATGACATACATTCATTAGAAGATATAACCTTTTGATTACGTTTTATAAATAATAGCTTTCAATTTAAAACTGAAATTTACACCTCAAAATAGATTAGCATGAAGATTTTTAAACTTATTACTTATTTATTAATTACAATCCCTGGGTTGGTAATAGCGCAAAACGCAACAGGCACTATCTTCGAAGATAAAAACGGTAACGGAAAGCTGGATTCCAATGAAGCAGGAATACCAAATGTTGCCGTAACCAATGGCGAAAATGTAGTGCTTACAGACAAAAAGGGAAAATATAAATTACAGGCCTCCAACGATTTTATCATTTCCGTAATCAAACCTTCTGGATATGATTATCCAGTAAACGAAAATAATTTACCTCTATTTTATTATAACCATAAACCCAAGGGCTCACCAGATCTAAAATATGAAGGGGTTGAAGCTACGAGTGATTTACCGAGGAAATTGGATTTCCCTTTAATTAAAAACGACGATGAAAAAGAAAATTTTTCAGCTTTGATATTTGGGGACCCCCAGGTGTATAATGAAGATCAAGTGAGTTATTTTGAAAAAGGTCTGGTTTCCCAGGTAAATAAAAATGAAAATATATTATTTGGAATTTCGCTGGGAGACCTTGTAGGAAATAATTTAGATTTATTTAATCCATATATCCAGGTAATAAAAAAAATAGAACTACCGTGGTATAATGTTTTGGGTAATCACGATCTCAATTTTGATGTGGATAGGGATGAGCATAGTGATGAAACTTTTGAAAAGTTTTTCGGTCCTTCTAATTATGCTTTTAATTATGGTAAGGTACATTTTATTGTCCTGGATGATATATTATACCCGGATCCGCGGGATAATAAAGGATATTGGGGAGGTTTTAGGGAAGACCAACTTAACTTTATTGAAAACGACTTAAAACATGTTCCCAAAGATCATTTAATTGTTCTGTCTTTCCATATTCCATTAAGCGAACCTAATGGAGACGCTTTTAGGAATGAGGATAGGCAACGACTGTTTGAAATATTAAAAGATTTCCCAAATACTCTTTCTCTCTCGGCACATACCCATATTCAGAAACAGGATTTCTTTAATAAAGATGACGGCTGGCACGGAGAAAACCCCCATCACCATTTTAACGTGGGAACAACTAGTGGGGATTGGTATTCCGGTAAACTCAATGATAATGGTATTCCAGTATCAACTATGCGTGACGGGACACCTAAGGGGTATGCAGTTATAAATTTTAAGGATAATAAATACACCATAGATTACCAGGTTGCAGGTGAGTCCAAAGATTATAAAATGCAGATATTTTCGCCTAGAGTAGTGGCTAAGGACCAAAATACCAAGGCAGGTATTTATGTTAATTATTTTATGGGAAGCGAAAATGATAAAGTTGAATACCGAATTGATGACGGATCGTGGTCAGTTATGAAATATGTAGAAGATTATGATCCATCTTACGTAGCTATGGTTTATGAATGGGATTTAACCGAAGAATTGTTTTCCGGTAGACGACCATCTAATCCTATTAAAAGTAAACACCTATGGCGTGCAAAGATTCCAACGAAATTAGCTGAAGGAGTTCATACTATTGAAGTAAAAGTTGAAGATATGTTTGGAAGAATATTTACGCAGACCCACGAGTACAGGATTGTTCCACAAGATAAATAGTAGATTAATTTATCCATTAAAATTTATAGTTGAGAATGCCCATCCTCATACGATGAGCATTTTCTTTTTGATATGGATTCCTAAAAATTTACTTCAGAAATTAAATTTTGTTTCTTAAATGTTAGAGACGATGAGCTTATAAATAAAATGGGATGTGCATTAGGTTGTCGAACCAAAACTCTGAGTTTTTTTACTAACTTTCTCCCACTTTAACCTCTGTTTAAAAACCTATGATGAGATTCTTCATTTTAGTTGCTATTTTATGGAGTGTTTGCAGCTGGGGGCAAAACAAACACCCTGATTCCTTGTGGCTTTCAAAACCAGAAAGTTCTGATTTTCCAGGTGATCTACAAAAAGGATATAATGCTTTTTTTATTGAAACCCTACCTGAATTTCAAAGCAATTTTAATGGTCTGAAGCCATTATTTACTTCCGAAAAGCAGATTCTTTTTATACATGATTTTAAGCCGAAAGAATTACAGAATATTTCCCCGGACACATTAAAAATATCCAGTAATCTTTTTGAATCCTCAGAAGAAATAAAGCTGTTTATTGTAGAAAATAAACGATTTAATAATATCCTTTATCAGCCTGATTCCCTTACTGATTTAGGACTTTGTAAAGAATTTAACCGCGTTAATACAGACAGTTTAAAAAGTAAAAAAGAGATCGATTTTTTTCTGCAAGATTTATTACATACGAAGGGAGTGGTACCGGATCTTATTGTATCTCCTTATATAGCGGATATAGGATATTTAAAAGAGAAGTACTATAAAGAGCCAGTATATAGAGCGAAGGTTACATATAATAATGAAGAATTAAATAATGTAAGTTGGAAAGAATTCCCCCATTTAGAAACCTGTGGTGTCTTTAGAACCAGTGATTCGACCTTATCACCGCAAAAAAGGGGATTTATGTTTTCTCCTGACATCTACAATTTTACCGATAAGAATACAAGAATCTCCGGCCCTAAAACATTTCGCGCCATAAAATATGAATTAGGGGAAAGGTTAAGATACTCCTTACCTCTGGAGGATGAAATTAATAATCTGGCAAATCGGACTGACAAAAGTACTCCAACAGATATAGATTTTGTAGAAGATATAAATAGAGAAAAAAGCGTCAGTATTTTTAATGGTGCCTCGAGTTACATAGATATTAGGAATAAACCGGAGGAGTGGCTAGAAGAAATAAGTATTAGCGCCTGGATAAAACCTGATGAGGTAGATGGAAGTTTTAGTTTAATTGGTAAAGGGGAAGCCTTCTCAGCTAAAATTTATTTTGGTAGATTACAATTTACTACTACCGGAATTAAAGATCATACTACATCAAAGCGTGTAATAAAAAAGGGGGAGTGGACTCATGTGGCTTTTGTATATGTGCCAAAACAAAAGCTTTATTTGTATGTAAACGGGAGTTTGGTAGAGGAGATAGCTGCTTCGGATATTCGACAGACCGATCATGCTTTACTCATAGGAACAAATCTCTGGGGTCAATACTATTCCGGGCTAATGAGTGATTTAAAAATATGGGATAGAGCATTAAGTGATGATGAAATCAAAAGTGTTTATTTGGAGAAAACGGATGATAATCATCATTCTTTCCTTGCCGATAATTGGTTGTATTTATCCGGTCTTTTTTTGATTCTAATAATCCCTGCATTCTTTATTTTCCGAAAAAAGCCCACAGCAAAACAAGAAACCCCGACCCTGGAGGACAAAGCCCTGGCTCCAATTCATCAAAATATCAAACTAAACAGCATTAACTTATTAAATGGGTTTAAGGTGTGGAACTTGAATGGAGAAGATATTACTTCTAAGTTTTCTCCAAAGCGCCGAGAACTATTAATCCTGATCTTATTATTTACATTGAAGGATAGCGGAATTACTTCCAAAAAACTCAGTGATATCCTTTGGCCTGGATTTCCTGCTCAAAACAAAAAAAATAACAGAAGTACTCAAATAAAGGAATTAAGAAAAATTTTAGAGAAACAGCTTGAATCTGAAATCTTGTTTGACGAAAAGAAATGGCAACTTGAAATTGCAGAAAATGGTAAAATAGATGTCTTCACTCTAAATAAAATACTACCTGATTTTTGGTCATCAGAAAAGGAAATTCATTCTGAGGTTCAGGCTATTGAATTTGCCAGAATTGTTTCGAAAGGACCTTTATTACCCCAGGTAGAGGTAGAGTGGCTGGATGCTATTAAAGCCGAATATAATTCCAGGGTATTGGACTTATTAAGTCCATTTCTTGAAAATGAAGTTTTAAATAGCGCTGAAAAAATTGAAGTTATTGAAGCAATTTTGGTGGTAGATCCTTTATTTGAACCTGCAGTTAGGAAAAAAGTTTCTTGTTTATTACAACAGGAAAAATATGGTTCCGCAAAAAAAACCGTTGAAAACTATAAAAAACTTTACGAAAGCTATTACAACGAGACTATTGAGCCGGAATTTATGAAAATAGTTAAATAAATCAGAAATTTCTTCATTTTTTACCCCATTTATTACCCCTAACATTACTTCTTCCTTAGTTAGATTTACGCAGTTAAAAAATTAAATCTATCTAATAACTATGGAGAATAATAGACGTTCTTTTATAAAAAAACTGGGGGTAGCAGGAGCCACTGCGGCCATTATCCCTTCAGTTTTTGCCTCAGAAGGAAAACCCTTAAATTTTCTTAATAGAATCGAAACTAAAAGAAACACCAAGCCAATAGCTATAGCGTTAATTGGAGCTGGAGGGATGGGGGTTGCAGATACCAATACCGCTCTAAAGCATGACAATATTAATTTACTTGCCGTTTGTGATTTATATGAGGGTAGATTGGAAGAATCCAAAGAACGATGGGGTAGTGACCTGTTCCTTACCAAAAAGTACGAAGATATCCTTAGGCGTGACGATATTGATGCGGTGATAATTGGTACGCCAGATCATTGGCATAAAAAAATCAGTATTGATGCTTTAAAGGCAGGTAAACATGTGTACTGTGAAAAACCGTTGGTCCATTCTATAGAGGAGGGGCATGAGGTAATTAAAGCGTGGGAAAAATCGGGAAGAATTTTTATGGTTGGGAGCCAGGGTCTTTCTTCTCTTGGTAATGAAAAAGCCAAGCAATTACTGGAAGCAGGTGCAATTGGAGAAATTAATTATGCGGAAGGATTTTGGGCCAGAAACTCTCCTTTAGGGGCGTGGCAATATCCTATTCCTAATGATGCCTCCCAGGAAACAGTAGATTGGAAGAAATTTATTGAGCCTACTACCAAAAGACCAT
This sequence comes from Salegentibacter agarivorans, assembly GCF_900113135.1. GTDB lineage: Bacteria > Bacteroidota > Bacteroidia > Flavobacteriales > Flavobacteriaceae > Salegentibacter > Salegentibacter agarivorans. The sequence continues at coordinate 106,837 of NZ_FOOH01000010.1, forward strand.
TTGATGAAGATCGTTTTTTTAGATGGAGAAACTATACCGATTATGGTACCGGGATGTCCGGTGATTTATTCGTACATCTTTTTTCAAGCCTTCATTTTATAACGGGTTCTTATGGCCCAAACAAAGTAGCAGCTACGGGTGGATTAAGATATTGGAAGGACGGCAGAGAAGTTCCGGATGTATTAATGGGAATGTTTGATTATCCAGATACCGATAACCACCCGGCATTCAATCTTTCTTTACGCTGTAATTTCGTAGATGGCACCAGTGGAAGTACTTATTTAAAAATTGTGGGTAGTAAAGGATCCATGGATGTTACCTGGGACGATGTTATGCTTAAACAAAACACGGCTTCGAATGATAATGATCCATTTACGGCAGAGAAGGCATCTGAAGAAAGTATGACCCGTAGCTATCGAAAAAAGATCTTACCCCCTTCCAATACCTTTTACGAAGCTGAACGCGGTTATAAGGGCGCTCATTACGATCACTTCGCTAATTTTTTCCATGCTATTAGAACAGGCGGAACCGTAGTAGAAGATCCTGTATTCGGATTTAGAGCTGCTGCACCTGCATTGTTATGCAATGACAGTTATCGACAAAATAAATTTATTCAGTGGGATCCAGAACAAATGAAAATAGTATAACCTTTTAAAATATAAAAATGAAAAAAATAATACTAAGCATATTTACTCTTGCGTGCCTGGTGGCTTGTAAAAATGAAGGTAAAGATTCAGATAAAACAGAAATAAAAGAAAAGGATAATGTAGAAACTATAGCGGCCAATGAAAGAGATGAGCAGTGGCAATATCTTTTTGATGGGGAAAATGCTGAAGGCTGGCGGGGGTTTAATGAGAAAAATGCAGATGGTCTTCCAGAGGGTTGGGTCGTAGAAAATGGAACTTTAAAATCCCTGGGAAAAGGTGGTGATATAGGTGGTGATATCGTGTACGGAGAAGAGAAGTTTGAAAACTTTGAACTGTATTTGGAATGGAAGATATCGCAGGAAGGTAATAGTGGGGTGTTTTATCACGTAGTTGAAGACGAAGCCTATGACTCCCCGTATTATGCAGCTCCCGAATATCAGATTATTGATCAGAAAGGTTTTCCTCAGGAATTAAAACCCTGGCAATCTATTGGGGCAGATTATGGGATGTATGACCCTGAGTATGATGAAGATAATCTTAAAGAAGTGGGAGAATGGAATACCACAAGAATTAGGTTTACTCAGGATAAAGTTACTTACTGGCTAAACGGTCAAAAGACGGTGGAATTTGAGCCTTGGTCAGAAGAATGGGAACAAAGAAAAAAAGAAGGGAAATGGAAAGATTTTCCTGATTACGGTACGGCAAAATCCGGTCTAATTGGCTTACAGGATCACGGCAGCTATACCTGGTTCAGGAATATAAAAATTAAAAAGCTTTAGAATGTATAGTAGTTCTCTATCAGCGGACAGAAAATTTTTCATTTTCAAATGAAAAAATAAAACAGGTTAACGGAAAAGTTGCGCTTAAGATTCACGAGGGGTAAAGGCCCTGGGGTGAAATATTAACCTAAGACATCTTTAGTTAACTGATTTGAAATGATTTTTTCATAATTATTTAAAATCAACTTTTTAGGATGAGATTCAATTAAGCCGACATTTGAAGCCTTCTAAAAATTAACCAATATGAATAACTAAAAACTAAAAATTAAATTATGACGAAAAACATTAAAAAGGTACTTATAGTACTTTGTACCCTTTTCAGCTGGGTGGGCTTTGCTCAGGAGAGAGAAGTATCCGGAAGGGTATTAGATGACGAGGGATTACCTATTCCAGGGGTAACCGTTGCAGAAGATGGTACTTCTAATGGTACCGTTACCGACATGGAAGGTGAGTTTGAATTTAGTGTTACAGATGATGAAAATACTACTTTGATTTTCTCCTTTTTGGGTTTTCAAACTCAGGAGATTATGCTAAATGGGCAAACTGAATTTGAAATAGTTTTAGAAGAGAGTTCTGAAGGTCTAAACGAAGTAGTAGTAGTAGGATACGGTACACAAAAGAAGGCTAATTTAACCGGAGCGGTAAGTCAGGTCGATTCAGAAACTCTGGAAGATCGCCCTATTACTAATGTGAGTTCTGGTCTTCAGGGCTCAATGGCAGGAGTTACTGTTACAGGAGCTTCCGGAGCTCCTGGTAATAATTCCGGCGATATCAGGATTCGTGGAATTGGAACCTGGGGTAATGCTTCTCCCTTAATAGTTATAGACGGGGTGCCGGGTGGAAATTTAGATATATTAAACCCAAGTGATATAGAAAGTATATCTGTATTAAAAGATGCCGCTTCTTCCTCTATTTATGGTGTAAGGGGTGCGAACGGAGTTATTGTTGTGACTACAAAATCTGGTAAAGGGGGAGAACCTACCCTTTCCTATAATACCTATTACGGTATGCAGCGTCCCACAGCTATTCCCGAAAAACTTGGTTCTCCCGAATATATGGAGTTGTTAAATGAGTCACAAATCAATGTGGGTAGAAACCCTACTTATTCTGAAGAAGAGATTCAAATCGCTCGAGATGGTTCAGATCCCAATTATTACGCGAATACTAACTGGGTAAATGAAGTGTACAAAGACTATGCTCCGCAAGAAAGTCATAATCTGAGTGTAAATGGAGGGGAAGAAAATCTTAATTACTATCTCTCTTATGGGTTACTTAAAGAAGGTGGTTTAGTAGTAGGTGATAAGTTTGAAGCCAAACGACACAATATTAGAGCTAAGGTAAGTACTACTTTATTAGATAGGATTGAATTAAATACCAACCTCGGGTATATTGACAGAAATTATATCGGATCTTCTCAGGGATTCGCCCCACTTTACCAGGCTCTTACTGTCAGACCATTGGTTCCTGTTAGAAATACAAATGGAGGTTGGGGATATATAGGAGGTTCAAGTAATCCTGTAGCTACGGCGTATGAAGCGGGAACTAATGATTTTACTTCTGAGGAATTCACAGCCAATGTTGACGCAGCAATAAGAATTTTCGATGGATTTAAAATTCGCGGAAGGTATGGTTTGGTGAAATACAACTCAAGAAGAAATGTATTTGATAGAACTGTAAATTATTATGATGCCGATACTGGTAATCTAGTTTGGCAGATTAATAACCCGAGTCAGATTACAACAAGTAGTTATAAAGGTACCTACCAGACCTTTGTTGGTACGGCCGAATTTGATAGAACCTTTGCTGAAGATCATAGTGTTCAGGCCCTATTAGGGGTTTCCCAGGAGGAAACCATAAACGATGATTTATCGGCATCAAGAACTGATGTAGCGTCTACTTCTGTGGGCCATATTAATCTAGGAACCGATAATCAAAGAAATAGTGGGGGTAATGCACAAAATGCCTTACAATCTGTATTTGGAAGATTAAATTATGCATTTAAAGACAAGTATTTAGCCGAAGCAAATTTTAGATATGATGGGTCTTCTCGTTTTGCTAAAGATGTTCGTTGGAATTTGTTCTCTTCCGCCTCTTTAGGTTGGGTTTTTACTGAAGAAGAATTTTTAGAAAATGATATCTTGGATTTTGGGAAAATTCGTGCTTCTTACGGAACCCAGGGAAATGACAGGATTGCCGACTGGGCATTTATGGATGTTCTTGGACCGGTAAGTACAATGCCAATAGGAAATGCTGTAACCATTGGTTATAGACAAACGGCTGTTGGGAATGAACTCTTAACCTGGGAATCTGCTGAAAAATTAAATGTTGGTTTAGATCTTAGCTTTTTAGATAATCGATTAAACATCACGGCAGATTATTTTGAGAATAATACCAACAATATTTTATTGAGATTACCTATTCCAGACGTTTTTGGAGGTCCTGCTTACCCATATCAAAATGCCGGTTCTGTAGAAAATACAGGTTGGGAACTGGAACTGGGATGGAGAGATCAAATAAAAGAATTTAATTATGATTTGAATTTCAACATCTCCGATGTTCGTAACGAGGTTACTGATCTTGGAGGGACTGAACCTACAATTGGAGACCGAATTCGAAGGGTAGGGGATCCACTAGATGCATTTTATGGTTTAGTAGCCGATAGGATAGCACAAGAATCTGATTTCACTTATGATGCAGGTTCGGATACTTATATTCCAAACTTCCCTTATATCCAGGGGGACCCGGTACAGCCCGGAGATTTAATTTATAAAGATTTAAATGGAGATGGAGAAGTAGACTTGGTTAATGATAGGAAAGTTATTGGAAGTCATATTCCAAGATATACCTATGGTTTCCGTGGAGATTTTGACTACAAAAATTTTGATCTAAGTGTATTTATTCAAGGTGTAGGAAAAGTGAACGGGTTACTGACGGGAACGGCGCGTCATGCGTTAATTTCTGAAAGTGCTATTCCACAAGCTGTTCATTTGGATAGATGGACGCCTGAAAACACAAATGCCTCCTATCCCCGATTGACCTATCAACAATCTTATAATCAAAGATTATCTACTTATTGGTTAGAAGACGCGTCTTATATAAGATTGAAAAATGTTCAGGTTGGATATACACTACCGGAGAATTTTACAAGCAGATTTAGAGTAGATCGTTTAAGAGCGTATGTGTCGGGCGAAAATTTACTGACGTTTACTGATTATTTTGACGGTTACGATCCTGAATCTCCCGTAAGTAGTGGAAGTTTTTATCCACAGATAAGGACATTTACTATCGGTCTAAACATTAACTTAAAGTAAAAAAAGATGAAGAAAATAGTTGTATTTAGTGTGATACTGAGCATGTTTTGCTTAGTAGGGTGTGAAAAAGATTTTCTGGATCGAGCACCAAATGATGAACTAACTGATGAAACCTTTTGGGAGAACGAAGAACACCTTAGGTTGGCTGCGAATGCATTATATGCCAATGTGAAAGCTAAGAATACTGTTGACCAGGAAAATATGGGGGACAATACCTTGTGGCCTTCCACAACCCAGTATCAACGTATAGGAAGTGGAAATTACAATTCAGATTTAAATACCCTGAATACAGAATGGACCACACAATATCGCGGGATTCGCCAGGCTAATTCCTTTTTGGCTAACTATCAAAAAGCAGAAGTTGATGATCCTTTGGTTGCTGAGAGATATGCTGCCGAAGTACGGGTGATAAGAGCATTAATGTACCTTTATATAACAGAGTTCTGGGGCGATATGCCTTTAGTAACAGAGCCACTTAATATTGATGAGCTTATGATACCTCGAGATCCTAAAGAGGAAGTAGTGGATTTTGTACTCAATGATTTAGAAGATGCTGCTCAGTACCTACCTGAAGAGATACCTTCAGGAGAAAATCTGGGTAGAATGAATAAAGGTGCAGCCCTTGCATTAAAAGCCAGGATGGCATTGTATAATGAAAGATACGATGTTGCTGAAGATGCTGCTAAAAGAGTAATGGATATGGGGGTTTATGAATTGTATTCTACCGGAAATCCAGAAAGTGATTACTATGATTTATTTACTTATGAAGGAAAACTTGCCAATGGTAATAACAAAGAAACTATTATTGCCAGGCTATCTTTAGAGGATGAAGCTATGCATAATCTTAGCCGGGAAATACACGTTCCCGATCAGGTTATTCGATGGAACCCAACCAAATCCTTGGTAGATTCTTATTTAATGGCTGATGGATTACCAATTGATAAGTCGCCTTTATATAGTGTTGAAACTTATGAAGACGTTTTTGAAAATAGAGATCCAAGAATGACACAAACTATTTTAGAACCAGGTTCTGAATGGGGTGGTCGTTATGATGGCCGGGAAAATAATGAAAATCCAGAAATTTTTGAAGTCCCGAAATTTCAATCTGATGGACGTGGTGCTGTAACCCTGACCGGGTATTATTTTACGAAATATGCAGAACCTTCTGCAGTACCAACTTATAATCGTGATTTTAATGATATTCATTTACTGCGTTATGCGGAGGTTTTATTAACGTATGCTGAAGCCAGATTTGAACAGGGAGTTTTATCTCAGGAAGACCTGGATATATCCATCAACCTATTAAGAGAAAGAGTAGCAATGCAACCTATGGTTTTGGCTGATTTGGAATCTAATGGATTAGATCTAAGAGAGGAAATCAGAAGGGAAAGAAGAGTTGAATTAGCACTGGAAGGTCAGCGATACTTTGATATTAAACGCTGGAAACAGGGAGAATTATTAGCATCGGACGTCAAAGGAACCAATGTGAAGTGGTTACCAAATCCTGCAATGGCTGATAATTTAAGGACAGATGAGAATGGATTTATTATTGCGTTAACTGACAGGGTTTTTGACCCTGAAAGACACTATCTCTGGCCAGTACCCCTTCCTCAATTAGAAAGAAACCCCGATTTAGTACAAAATCCAGGATGGTAAATCTTATTCAAATGATCGGAATCAAATACCTAATAGGAGCCGTTTTAATGGCGGCTTCTTTTATCTCGTGTGAGGAAAGTGGTAATAAAACTGCCACGGCTAACGAAAATGAAGCGGAAAATGAAGTGGTGGTAGAGCGCACGCTAAGAGTAATGTCTTATAATATTCATCACGCTAACCCTCCCTCTATAGAAGATAAGATTGATATAGAAGCTATCGTTAAGGTAATTAAAGCAGAAAATCCTGATTTAGTTGCTCTCCAGGAAGTAGATTTTAATACTGAAAGGTCGGGAGAGGGGAACCAGGCAGAATTGATTGCTGAAGCCCTGGATATGGAATATTATTTTGCCAAAGCTATTGATTATGATAATGGTGAATATGGGAATGCAATTTTATCAAAATTCCCAATAAAGAATAGCGAAATTTTAGCTCTTCCTAGCCACCCGGAAGACAATACTGAAAATAGAGTGGTAGCTTTAGGCTTAATTGAAATTAATGCAAATCAGAATATTTTGTTCGGGAGTACCCACTTAGATTATAAAACGGATTCAAAGAGCAGAATATTACAGGTGAAGAAGTTAATTGAGATGGCAAGCGAATGGAACGAGCCTTTAATATTGGGAGGAGACTTTAACGATGGTCCGAACTCAGAAACCATCCAGTTGTTAGATTCTGAACTCAAAAGGACCTGCAAAACCTGTCCACCGACTATTCCGGTGGAGAACCCTAAACGAGCAATTGATTTTATTTACTATAAACATCCTCAAGCTAAATTTCAAGTAAAATCTCATAAAGTAATGCCAGAAGAATACGCTTCAGACCATAGACCGGTTTTTGCGGAAATTGATATTGTTAAGTAGATTTTTTTATCCATTAAGTGTGTTAGTTAGTGGGAAGACCGTCTTCGATCATCGGGGGCGGTTTTCTTTTGAAAATTTTTGATTAAGTCCAATCATATTCTCTCAGAAACTGTTCGCAAGGAATGTTTGGAAGTTATTATTATCCATACTATGGTTATTATCTTTATTTATGTATTTAAAACTATAAACTAAGGGTCCCTCTTAAAAATTGAGAAGTAAGGCTCTTCATAATTACAAAATGTTAAACTTTGTTAAAGGTGCCGAATTCGGTGAGTCCTAAAATAGGCGCTTTCGAAAGCCTTGTAAAATAAGGGTGTTTGGAAATAGTTCGAGTCTCGTCCAGACCGCATTCCGAAGCATCGGAAGCAAAAGCCTTTCAGAAATGAGAGGCTTTTTGTGTGGAGTAAATTCTTGGATTGCTATAATTCCTATGCTGACTAATAATTATATCTGAAACCTTTTTTATTTTAACCGGTCTCGTATGTTGGAAAAGGATTATCTCAATTAATTTTTAAAACAAATCCTTTTTTATGCAGGTTTTCAATTTTAATATTTGGATCCCGACTTAAATACTTTCGAAGATGAGAAATGAAAACGTTTAAACTTTTTCGGTTAAAATAATCGTTTTTACCCCACAGAAGAACTAAAATGTCTTTATGGCTGCAGAGTCCATTTTTATTTTGCACCAGGTAACCTAATAATTCATTTTCTCTTCCTGTTAAATGAATCACTTCATCTTCAAAAATTAATTCCTGACTTTTAAAATTAAAAGTATATTTTCCAATAGAATGTAAGTCTCCCTGGGTTTCAGGTTCTGTTTGAGTTGGTTGAAGTCGTGATAAAAGCACCTGGATTCTGGCTACCAGTTCTTCTTCATCAATTGGTTTTTTTAAATAATCTACGGCACCAACAGAAAAACCTTTTAAAACATCTATTTTTAATGATCTGGCGGTAAGAAAAATAAAAGGCAAGTCTGGATAATTTGTCGTTATTTTTTGCGCAAGTGTAAATCCATCAATGTCAGGCAGCATAACATCCAGGATAACCAATTCGTAAGAGTGAGCTTCAACAAGATCTAAAGCTTTCTTTCCTGTTGGCGCCCAACGAACATCAAAATCCTTAATTTTTAAATATTCAGAAAGTAGATATCCTAAGGACTCATCGTCTTCTACCAATAATATTTTGTTCTTTTTAATTAACATTGATTAAGGGTATGATTATTATGATTTGTGTTCCAACTTGTAGTTTGCTTTCTAACTTAATTTGGCCTTTATGTCTTTTTATAACTTCCTGAACATAATTTAATCCGAGGCCGTAGCCTTTTACGCTATGTAAATCACCTTCAGGAACCCGGTAGAATTTTTTAAAAATACGGCGTTTTTCTTTATCTGAAATACCGCTCCCATTATCACTTATTACTATATATAAATCATTTTTCTTTGAAAAAGCTTTTAAACTAATAACAGGATCTTCAGCGTACTTTTTAGCATTATCCAGCAAATTGTTTATGGCATTTTCAAAATGGGACAGAGCAACTTTCATATTGTATGGTCCCGGTTCCAAATGGAAGTTGAAGTTAAAATTTTCCAGTTGCGAAAGCAATTTAAAATCTTCACACCATTGTAGAAGTTCCGGTCGCAAGTCTTTTTCTTCGAGTTGAATATACTTTTTCCTATTCTCCAGGCTGGCAAGGTCTAATACCTGCTCAATATGTTTATTTAAGCGAGCTACCTGTTTTCTAATTTGTAAAACTATGGGCTTTTTGCTTTCTTCTATATCTGCTTCCAGGATTTTTGTGGCGACCCCAATTGAAAAGACCGGAGTTTTAAGTTCGTGAGTGAGGTTGTTAATAAAATCGTTGGTAATGGTAATGAGGTTTCTTTGCCAATAAAACAATCGCAACATCCAAATCACCACAAAAATAATAATAGCAAGGAAAAGTAAGCCAGGGATTAGCAAGCCATGCAATTGCGATAAAAAATAGGAATTGAGATTTTTAAACTGAAGTTCAAGGGTGACTTCCTTTTCCAGCATTAGAGGAAGATAACCTTCTAATTTAATCGGGTATTTTATAATAGAATCTTTGCTGCTGAAAGTTGTTGGTGATATTAGCGTTAAACTATCATCTTCAGTGTAAAGATGGTAAGAGAAGTCGGTGTCAATTTTATTGGCGGCTAACCTATCTTTTACAAAATCATTTAAGAAATGACGGGAAGCATCCTGTAAACTGTCACGACTTAAACTAAAGTAGTTTTGGCCGGTAAGCGACTGTGCAATTAAAAAACTAAGCTGATTTTCCGCTGCAAGATCCTTTTTTAAATTGTTTCCGGCCCGTTCAATTTTCTGCTCAAACTGTACTTCAGCGAGGTTGAGTCCAATTCTTAAGTATTGATATTGTACCACGAATAATCCTACCACCGAAATGATAAATACTGCGATATAAATTTTTCTCCGTTTCAAATCGAGAACTATATTACTAAAATTTAGCTTTCAAGTTCGCAATTAGTCTTTTATTAATTCAATTAACCTTTCATTAATCTATTTGATTTTTCATTATCCAAAACCTGTACTAATTAAATCTACTTTGGTTCTTATCAATAATATAAACTACCTGTATGAAGTTAAATTGTAGCCTTTTTAGTGCATTATTATTCGGTTTATTTTTCCAACAAACAATAAACGCACAAGGCTGTGTGGCTATTAGACACTTTTCCTGTAGTATGGGGAATGAACTGGAAAGTAACTTGCTGGGGAAAGGGGATTTTCAGGTGGGGATGAATTACCGGTACTTTAAATCTTTTAGACACTTTAAGGGTACAGAAGAGGAACCGGACCGCGTTTCAAATAATACCGAAGTAATAAACTATTCCCATTCCTGGGATTTTAGTCTTAATTATGGTTTAACAGATAGATTATATGCCGGAATTACTATTCCCACCGTGCTTAACGAACGTTCTTCTTTGTATGAGCACGGACGTGAAGAAAGACATAAAACATTTTCGCGGGGACTTGCCGATATTAGATTGGGTGTTGGATATTGGCTTTTTGACCCCGTGGATCATGTAAATGGAAATTTAGCATTAGGACTTGGCTTAAAATTGCCTACCGGAAATTATAATGCGACTGATGTTTTTTATAACGTGGGTCCTGAAGGTTCGCCACAGGTGAGACCGGTAGATCAATCTATTCAGCCGGGAGATGGCGGTTTTGGGTTTACTGCTGATTTTCAGTTTTACCAGGCAATAAGCACAAATTTGTTTGTTTACGGAGGCGGATTTTATCTCTTTAATCCCAAGGAAACGAATGGAATTAGAACTTTTAGGGAAACCCTAAGTCCTATTTTGGAAAATGAATCCGTAATGTCGGTGCCAGATCAGTTTGCGTTGCGCATTGGTTTAGGTTATAGCTTATCACAAAATTTTTCTGCATCTCTTGGTGCCCGATTTGAAGGTGTTCCTGTAGAAGATGTGCTTGGCGGAAGCGGAGGATTTAGAAGGCCAGGAAACGTGCTTTCTATAGATCCCGGAATTTCTTATATGAAAAATAACTTTTCAATAAACTTAAATGTGCCTGTGGCGGTACGAAGAAACCGGCCACAAAGTGTTACCGATCTTGAAACTCAAATCGCAACCGGAGAACCCAGGAATGGAGATGCTGCATTTGCTGATTATCTAATAAATCTCGGGATCTCCTACCGAATAGGAGGAGGGAAGTCGATTTCAGAAATCGAGCCCGAGTCAAATTTACAGTTTGATTGATTAAGTCCTTATGGTGAATAATTAAACCAGGTTGAAAATAAGGCAAAAGCAAAAGCTCTGGAGTTCCGGGGCTTTTTCTTTGTGCAATAACGAGGGCTCTTACATTAATTTTTAAAGATACTGAAGGTCACAATTCGGGAGTGTAAAATAAATCTTAGTTTAGTACAATTGACTATAAAAGGTTTTCACAAAACTATTCAATTACCTATCCTATGAAAAGAATTTTATTCCTTACCCTGTTTTCTTTATTTTTTCTTTCTTCAGATTTGTTTGCGCAGGAAGCAATTCCTCGTTTACAACAAGTAGGAAATAAATATCAGTTGGTGGTTGATGGTAAGCCTTATCTTATGCTTGCGGGTGAGCTTGGAAATTCTACAGCGAGTACTATGGAATCCATGAAACCAGTTTGGCCAAGGCTGAAAGAATTAAACCTTAATACGGTGTTACTTCCTATTTACTGGGAGTTATTTGAACCAGAAGAAGGGAAATTTGATTATAAACTTATAGAAGATTTAATTCTGGAAGCTCGTAAGTATGATCTTAAACTTGTTGTACTCTGGTTTGGTTCCTGGAAGAATAGTATGTCCAGTCACGTACCTTCCTGGGTGAAGTTAAATCAAAAGAGATTCCCCAGGGCAGTAAGTAAAGAAGGGAAAAGCCAGGAGATTCTCACAGCTTTTTCAGAAAATAATATGAAGGCAGATTTGAATGCATACCAACATCTCCTTAAGTATATTAAAAAAATAGACTGCTCGCATCATACAGTTATACTTATGCAACCTGAAAATGAAATTGGAATGTTGCCCTCTGCCAGAGACTATCATTCCCTGGCAAATCAAAAATTTAAAGAAGAAGTTCCCAGGGAGCTATTGGATTATATAATCAATAATGAAGATATTTTAAATTCTGAATTTTCTGAAATTTGGAAGAATAATGGAGCCAGGGAACAAGGCAGCTGGGAAGAAGTTTTTGGAAAAGGACTTCATACGGATGAAATTTTTATGGCTTATTATTTTTCGCATTATGCCAATGAGGTTACAAAAGCAGGAAAAGAGGAATACCCGTTACCCGCATATGTTAATGCAGCACTAAACCGGCCAAATGTAAAACCGGGAGATTATCCCAGTGGAGGTCCGCTTCCCCATCTACTTGATATCTGGAAAGCAGGATCTCCTAATATCGATTTTTACGCTCCCGATTTTTATAACCCGAGGTTTAAACATTGGAACGATTTGTATGTAAGACAGGGGAATCCGTTATTCATACCCGAACATAATTTTGATAACACTGTAGCGGCAAAAGCTTTGTTCGCCATTGGGCACTACGAGGCCCTGGGATTTGCTCCATTTTCCGTAGAGCAAATACCCAGCGAAGCCTTCACGCCAAAAGAGCAGAAATTAGCGCAGGTGTATGAAATAATTCACCAAATAGAACCGATTTTAGAAGCCAATAGAGGACAAAATCGATTAGAAGGAGTTTTGCTCAATAAGGAAGTAAATGAAATGATATTTACCCTGGGAGACTATGAATTCACTGCAGAACATACCTTTAACCTTGGTTGGGAGCCCAACTCTAATGAGGATGTTTGGGAACCAGCTGGGGCAATTATTGTTCAAACAGCCGATAATGAATTTTTCTATGCGGGATATGGGGTTTCTTTAAAAATGAAAAACCTGAAAAAGCCAAATTCCAGGGTAGGAATTTTAAAAACAGATCGCGGATATTTTGAAGAAGGAAAATGGAAAGTTTTCCAGCATTTAAATGGCGATCAAACCCATCAGGGAAGGCATATTCGTTCTTTTATTGATGATGTTTCTATACAGAGGTTTACTTTATATGAGTATGATTAAATAAAAATTTATCCGATTTAATATGAAATGGAAAGGTGATATTAAACCTATTGGAATTAAAAATAGAAATTATTTCTGCCGATTAAAGAAGGGGGAAAACACCCTTTTTTAGTTTTAACGATCACATTATTATTGTGCCATCAAATGTGAGAATCGCAAAAAGATAATTACTATTTCCATAAACCTGGAGTTTAAATTCTAATTTAAATATGCTCTCTATAGTTGTTTCTTTATTTTTAAAAATTCTAGCTTTATTGTTGGTATTTTTTTAAAATAATAATTTCAAAACTTTTCTTATTGCTTACTTTGAAATTAATTGTTGGGCATCTACATCAGTCTTTCTTCTTAAAAATTTAAAAAGTATTTTAATCATTTTAAAGCTTTTTGACTCATCCCTGAGGAATCTCTTTTTTGATACACTGTCTTTTCAAAGTGGAATTATTAGGGGGGTAAGTGAGTTAATCTTATTGAAATTATTTGGTAGTTTCGGAAGCTTTTTCAGGGTCTAAACAACTCATAATTTTAATTGTAATTTTGGTATATGATAAAGGCAGTAATTATTGACGATGAAATAAATGCGCAAAGTTTACTGGAGAAAACCCTGGACAGGTATTTTCCAAATAAATTTAATATTGTTGAAAAATGCATTTCAGTAGATTCCGGGGTGCTTGCCATCAAAAAATACGAACCAGACCTGGTTTTTTTAGATATTCAAATGCCAGAAAAGAATGGATTTGAACTTTTCAAGCATTTCGAGGTGATAAATTTTGAAGTCATTTTCACCACTGCACATGATAAATTTGGCATTAAAGCAATTAAGCGTAGCGCGCTGGATTATTTATTGAAGCCAATTAATCATTTAGATTTAGCTGAAGCCGTAAAAAAGTTTGAAAAGAAAAATGAAAGGAATTTTGCTCAAAGAAAATTGTCTTTGCTTTTAGAAAATCTGAATGTAAATGACCAAAACGTAAGTAAAATTGCTTTTCCCACCCTTGAAGGGTTCGAACTAATCCATACCAATCAAATACTATATTGCAAGGCAGAAAGTAACTACTGCAGTATTAAAAAAATCGATGGTTCTGCAAAAACAGCTTCAAAGACCTTAAAATTTGTTGAAGAAGTACTTCCGGCTACTACTTTTAAAAGAATTCATAAAAGCTACGTCATCAATTTAAATTACGTGGTTAGATACCATAAGGCAAACAAGGAAATTGAATTAACCAACGGAGAGAAACTTCCTGTTTCTTTTCGAAAAGAAGAAGAGTTTATCAATGCCATTCTACAAAACCATTAAACTATTTCTCATAATATTTTTATGGTTTAATTTCGCCTTTTCTCAAAATTATCCCACTAAAAATTATACTGCAGCCAAAGATTTACCAAATAAGTCGGTTAGATCCATACTAATTGACAGTAAAAATAGTCTATGGATAGGTACTGAAAATGGTATAGTTAAAAAGGAGAATGACGAATTTCAATATTTCTTTGAAGAGGATGGCTTAGCTCAAAACAGCTGTTGGGCCATTGCAGAAGACAAAAACGGCAAATTATGGTTTGGTAGCTACGGAGAAGGGCTTAGTGTGTATGATGGTTATAAATTCAAAATTCTCTCAGAAAAAGATGGATTGGTTCACAACCAAATAACCAAACTGTTTACTTCCGGGAACTATATGTATGTAGGAACCAGTGATGGCGTTTCTCTTATAAATTTAAATACTTTCAAAGTAAATTCTTTAAAGACTCCGGCCGGGAAGGAGCTTTTCAGGGTTCAGGATTTTTTTGAATACCAAAACCAAATCTACGTGGTCACGTATAGATCTGGGATCTTCAGGATTCTAAATGAGGAGGAGCAGACCGCTTTGGTTAAAGTAAATAAGCATAAATTTATTTATTCCGTTTTCCCAGATAATGATAGTATTTACAGCAGTAATAAAGGTTTTTTCACGAAAAGTCATCTTCCCGATTACGTGAGTGAAAAGGATTCTATTCCTTTAGAAAAAAGCGGAACTTCCATTATCTGGGATTATGCAAAAACAGACGACCATAGAATTTTTACTGCGGCCTGGGGCATTTACGATACTAACGGAGGAATTTATGAATTGGTAGAGGAGCGATTAATATCCAGGGCTTCTGAATTTAATATATCTAGCAAAGAAGTTATTTCCCTGGCCTATGATTCAAAATTTGAAAAGTTATATGCAGGAACCCGGGATGCCGGGTTATTTGAAATAGCTTTAAATCCCCAGATTAAAATTCCTGAACTACCGGGTAAGAATATTATTGGATTTGCGAGAACAGAAAAAACTTCCGCAGTATTATTCCACGATGGAATCGTATTAAAAAGAGCTGGAAATGAGCAAAAGATTACTTTATCACAGTTTAAAAATTGGCAGGAAGAATATGTATTGAATACTGCCTTGCCTTTACCTAAACATAAAGATGATTTCTACGAACTGGATTATTCTACAAAGGCTGCCGATATCAATTTTTATGATATAAAAGTTTTTAAGGATACGTTTTGGATAAATACCAATATTGGAGTGTTTGCCATAAAAGATTCGGGGGAATTGCATCGGTATTTACCATTGCATTCAGAAGAGATCAATTTTACAAAAACGGGGAATCTTATAGAAACCAATCCTTACGGCGGCGTTAGAGTGTATAGTGACCTGGAACTTTTTAAATATACCCACTTTGAAAAGGAAAACCCTCAAACTCCTACTATGGTGGTGAGTAGTTTGCAGAGGGGAAATAAAACTTATTTTTTGTCTGTTTTTTCCGGTCTTTATGCCTGGGAGAATAATCGTTTTGAATCCTATTTAGAAAACGGAATATGGAGCGAAAAAAAATTAAAGCACATCACAGGTTTAGGAAGGGATCTCGCCATTTCAAATGAGTTCGGTGACGTGTTTATCGTTAATGATGATGAATCATTCAAAATTCAAAAGAAAATTCCCAGGGCCAAAATTCAGGGAAACTCTATTTCTTTTTTAGAGAATTACCAGGGAACTTTAATTATTGGCACAGAAAAAGGATTAACGCTCTACAAAAATGGCCGATATATATTTTTGGATAAAGAACAGGGCCTCGAGCAACCTTTACTGAGTGCTGAAGTGACTCAAAGCACTTTATCTATAGGAAGCAACAATGGGTTTTATAATATAGATCTTGATGCCGTAAAGGATTCAACTACTCTGGTAGATCAAATAGAACTGAAAGAAATTTTCATCAATAATAATAAATTTTCTTTGGGATCATCTGCTGAAAGAGAGAAGCTAAAATTGAAGTACAATGAAAATACAGTATTGCTTAAATTTAGCACAAACGCGCACCCTTATCCTAATAAATTAAAATATCAATACCGGTTAAATGAGGAGGAACCCTGGAGTCTTTCATTTTCCAGGCCAGAAATTTTCCTGCCTTCGCTACCAACAGATAATTACGAGCTAGAGGTGAAAGTATTAGATGAAAGTACAGGTTTAAGTTATACCCAGGCCTTACTAAATTTAACTGTGCTTCCGCCCTTTTGGAAAACCTGGTGGTTTGCCTTACTTAGTATAAGTATTATAGTTATGGTAGTTTATAGCTTTTATAAATTTCAAATAAGGCAGGCCAGAAAGTTTGAAGCACAAAAAGGCTTGATCCAAAAGCGTTTTGAAGAAACCAAAATGGAAGCTTTACTGGCGCAAATGAATCCGCATTTTATCTTTAACGCGATGAATTCGATTCAATATTATATTATGGAAAGTGATATAGATAAGGCCACTATATTTTTAGGAGATTTTTCAAAATTGATCAGGTTAAACCTGGATCACTGTACCAAGCCAACTATTTTATTGAGTGAGGAAATTGAATATTTGCAATCCTATATTAGGGTTGAAAATACACGATTTAATAATCGAATTAAGGTAATATTTGAAACAGATCCTTTAATTGATCCGCAGGCGATAGAAATCCCTACTATGCTTTTACAAACTTTCGTGGAAAATGTTTTTGTTCACGCTTTTCCACCTGGTGTAAGTAATCCAACCTTAAAAATTTCTTTTAAGATGCTTTCAGAAGATGTTCTGCAATGTAAAATAGAAGATAACGGAATTGGATTTTCTGAAAATTCATCTAATAAACTTCACGAGTCCAAAGGAGTTTCCCTCGTAAAAGAGCGATTAGCACTACTGGGTTACAATGTGAAGGAAGCAGTTGAAATAATTTCCGCTAAAAATGAAGGGACTTCTGTCTCCATTAAACTTGAAGTATAACGATAACTTTAAGATTCCATACGTTTACTAAACAAGCATGCGCCGCTTTAACAAAATCTTTAGTTTTATAACAAATTAGAGTAGGTGGCAGCTACACCTTAATTGGGTGGTTTTCAAAGAAAATATTATGAGTAGGGTCGTTCTATTTTTGAAGCTACAGTAGAGGTCACTTCTCTAATCTTTTTTTATTCTTTCTGATTGAAGTGCGTCTAAATCACTAGATCGCAAAATTTGGTTAGTTACTTATTTTACTTTGTATAGCGTTGTAACCAAAATTCCTTTAAAGCCGTGCGACTTAATTGATAATAACTGTTTCTCTTCCTCAACTAAAAAGTTAAACGGCGGCGCTAAAAGGTTTACACCACTTTGCTTTTTTAGTCTTATTCCCTGTCCTGAGATAATATCTTTATTGGGTTCAAAATCTTCTTTAGGTAAATGCTCTGTTAGAATAACATATTTATAGTCATATAACTTTTCCACTACACATTTTATTTCAGCATTCGATAAATGTTGTAGCACCTGTCTTAGAATTGCACAATCCCCTTTAGGCAAATTATCTTTTGCAATATCCAAAGTATGAAATTCTAAGTTATCGGCTTTAAACGCCTGTTTGTTATGAGTTATAAGATCTGGAACTATATCTATAGCTATATACTTTTGAGCGTACTTCACCAATTTTTTACCAATATTAAAATCGCCGCAACCCAGATCACAAACAACCGCTGGTGTTTCGATTTTTTCTAAGAAACCGGATACTATAGTTATATAGGGATTTACTACCTCAGGATGATGTGAGCCCAAACCAGAGTGAAATTCATATTTATTACCACCCCAAAGATTGTTTTCATAAATCTGCGCCATGGCAGCCTTTGTTGGCCACGGCTTTTTTATTTTTTTATTTTTTGTCATTTTAAATGATAAAAACCTGGTTATTATTCTATGGAATTGTATAGATCAAAGTAAAGAATAAAAACTGGGCCAGTTTATAGGTTTTTGGCTTTAAAATACCTTTTTTATCTTCATAATTTACTGGCGGTCTGTTATAAAGAAATTCTTACTTCCTAAGTTCTTATTTTTCATATTTTTTGTTTTGCACAGAAACCTATAGAAACCAAATGGCAGACCGAAGATTCTCTGAAGATCCTGGGACTTACTGAAATCCGCCAGAGAGATAGTTTCAGAAATAATCGATTAATCCCAACAGAAAATCAAGAAAAATACTAAAACGTTTTAGTATTTTTCTTAGTTTTATTGTTTCCGTTTAAAAATCAAAATAAAAAAGACAGAGGAGACATCATTAAAACTTGCTTTGCAGCAGAACTTTGAAGATTTACTTTTAGATCGTACTGTAATCCTCATAAAAACATTTCGGTAAACCAGCAAATTACCGGGAAACGTATTAGCCCAGGGAACTGAAATCCATAATTCAGAGGTTTGTTTCTGAATTTATTACTTATATAATTTAATTCAATTGAAAATTACCGAATAATGAAAAAAAGTATATTTTATCTATTTACGTTTTGTATCGTTTCATTTTGTATAACAGGGTGTAAGGTAAAGCAGGAATCATCTTCTTCGCCTGCTGAAGTTGTTATTAAGTCATTTCCTAAATTTTTAAATGAAGCTCATAGAGGGGCAAGCGGCCTTAAGCCTGAGAATACGATTGTTGCAATGACTAAAGCTATAGAAGAGGGAGCAAACGTAATTGAATTGGATGTACATATAAGTAAGGATAAAAAGGTAGTAGTGACCCATGATCCTCGTATAAATCGGTCAATTAGTTTATTGCCTAATGGTGAGGAATTGGAAGAGGGAAATGCTGAAGAATATGCTGTCTACCAGATGAATTATGCTGATATTCGAAAGTATGATGTAGGTAGCAAGTTTTACTCAAGAAATGGTCAAAAGACAACAAAAGCTCACATACCATTACTCAGTGTACTTATAGATTCGGTAGAGCAATTTGCTGCGGAAAATAAATATCCGAAAGTGATCTATAATATTGAGATTAAAGCAACTCCCGAAAAAGACGGGATTTATCAACCTGCTCCCCCAGAGTTTATAGACCTGATAATGGAAGTTATAAGAGAACAAGATTTAGGCTATGACAGGTATTATTTACAATCGTTTGATTTTAGACTGCTTCAGCAAATTAAGAAGGATTATCCTCAGGTTATAACTGCATTCTTAACCGGTAATAAAGAAAATTCACTGGAAGAAAATATAAATAAACTTGGGTTTACCCCCCAGATTTATAGTCCAAATTTTAATTTGGTAAAGCCAGATCTTGTAGAAAAAAGTCACAAAGCCGGGATGAAGCTTGTACCGTGGACAGTGAACGCGGAAGCTGATATGGAAAGATTAATTGACCTTGGTGTAGATGGAATTATTACTGATTACCCTAATCGGTTAAATCAATTAATACAACACTCAAAGTAAAAAAGTTCACATTTCTTCTGAATAAATAATTGAGGCTCAAATAATTTAAAACCCGTTTATTATCCATATTTTGATTAAATATTTCGGTTTTAGTTTAATAAATCATAACTCCTAAAATTAAAAATTATGAAGTTGATAAAAGTAAGTGTTTTCTCCTTTTTAGTACTATTCTCATATTCTATGTTTTCCCAATGGCAGCCTGCCGGGGATAAATTAAAAACGGAATGGGCGAGCGAGCTTGATCCTGAAAATATCTTACCAGAATATCCACGCCCAATTATGAAGCGTGAACAATGGAAAAATTTAAATGGCCTTTGGGACTACAGTATTACAGATAAAAATAGTGCTCCTTCTAAAATTAATGATGGAGAAATATTAGTGCCATTCGCGGTTGAATCCAGCCTATCTGGAGTAATGAAAAGGGTAGAACCGTCACAGGTTTTATGGTATAAAAGAAATTTCACCATACCAACAGAATGGGATGGTCAACGAATTAATTTAAATTTTGGTGCGGTAGATTGGAAAGCCGATGTATGGATAAACGATATAAAAATTGGAAGTCATACAGGAGGATATGTACCGTTTTCCTTTGATATAACTCCTTTTTTAACAAAAGGAGAGCAGGAAATAAGTGTGAAAGTGTGGGACCCTACAAATGAGGGGCCGCAGCCTAGAGGAAAACAAGTTAGAGAACCAGAAGGAATATATTATACACCTGTAACGGGCATATGGCAAACCGTATGGTTAGAACCAATGAACCCTAAAAGCTTTAAAAAAATCAATTTCACTCCTAATATTGATAATAACACGGTTAAATTGGAGGCCGAGACTACAAATTTAGAAACTGGAGATATTATTGAGGTTATAGTTTTAGAAGACGATAAAGAAATTACTAGGGCAAAATTCGCCGCTGGAGAAAGTTTAGAGATCCTATTGGAGGATCCAAAACTATGGTTTCCTGAGACTCCTTTTTTATACCGAACTATTGTTAAGCTAATAAGTAATAAAGAGACCGTAGATGAGGTAAAGAGCTATTTTGCAATGCGTAAAATTTCTAAAAAAAGAGATGAAAATGGGATAGTTAGAATGCAGTTAAATAATGAAGATTACTTTCATTTTGGGCCTTTGGACCAGGGTTGGTGGCCAGATGGTCTCTATACAGCTCCTACCGATGAAGCTTTGAAATACGATATTTTAAAGACAAAGGAGATGGGGTATAATATGATACGAAAACACGTTAAAGTTGAACCAGCTCGTTGGTATACCCATTGTGATGAACTGGGCATCTTAGTATGGCAGGATATGCCAAGCGGAGATGAACAAAAAGACTGGCAAATGCGGAAATATTTTGAGGGTAATGAATTGGTAAGGTCTAATGAATCAGAAGAAATTTTTAGAAAAGAGTGGCAGGAAATCCTTGATTATCTTATGCCATATCCAAGTATTGTTGTTTGGGTTCCATTTAATGAAGCCTGGGGGCAGTTTAAGACAAAAGAAATTACAGAATGGACCAGTAATTACGATTCAACCAGACTTATAAATTCTGCTAGTGGGGGGAACCATTTTCAAACAGGAGATATTCTGGATTTACATCAATACCCAGACCCGCAATTATATTTATACGATGCAAATAGGGTTACTGTTTTAGGCGAATATGGCGGAATTGGATTCCCTATGGAAGACCATCTTTGGGCAAGTGATAAAAATTGGGGTTATGTAGAATTTAAAAGTAGTAAGGAAGTTACTGATAAATATATTGAATATGCAGAAACCCTAAAAGATCTTGTTCGTTCCGGTTTTTCTGCTGCTGTATATACGCAAACCACAGATGTGGAAGGGGAGGTAAACGGTTTAATGACTTACGATCGTAAAAAAGATAAAATGAATATTAAAAGAATTAGAAAAGTAAATCAGGAAGTGATAAATATCCTGAAAGATTAGTTTTATGGTTTTCATAAAACTTGCTTTAAAGAAATAACATTTTGGAATTTGACTTTAAGAAAATATCGGTTTTTTAAATAAAGAGCCGAAATTTTCTTTTTATATCCTAATCGTAAAAATATGTAAAAAGCAAATTTTTCGGTTTTTTTCTTTATTTTACTTAAAGATTCTAATCAAAAAGGCATATTGATAGAGTTTTATTCCTCTAATAATAGTAATTTAATTAATTATTCTTATTTTCTTTGTTGAACAGTGAAATTTAATATTAATTAAATCCGGCTTAAGAAGATTTCAAGCCAGGGTGCATATTATTAACAGGGGCATATTTATGAAAAAAGCTAAAAAACATTCTGTAAAAGGAATTGCAGAAAAATTAAACATTTCACCTACTACTGTATCTTTTGTTCTTAATGGGAAAGCTAAAGAGAAGAAGATATCTGATGAGATGATAGAAAGGGTTTTAGCTTACGTAAAAGAAATAAATTATAAACCCAATCAACTTGCACAAAGTTTACGTACAGGAAAATCCAAGATTATAGTTTTTATGGTAGAAGATATTTCAAACCATTTCTTCGCCAGTATAGCCCGAAAAATAGAAGATCTGGCCTACGAACAGGATTATAAGGTACTCTTTTGTAGTAACGAGAATAAAGATAAAAAATCCAGGGATCTTATTCAGCTTTTTAAAGATAGACAGGTAGATGGGTATATTATAAACCCTAGTCCTGGGATAAAAAAGGATATAGAAGCTTTAATCCAGGAGGATATCCCTGTGATATTATTTGACCGTTATTTTCCAGGTTTAAAAACTCATTTTGTGGGTATAGATAATGAAGAAGCCTCCTACAAAGCGACGCTTCATTTAATTGAGAATGGTTTTAAAAAAATTGGGTTTATTACTCTTGCCACTACACAAACTCAAATGGCAAATAGAAAAAAAGGTTATTTAAAAGCTACAAAAGAGCATGGGCTCTCAGAGAGGGTTCTGGAAATTGAGTTTGAGGCAGGGAACCCCCAGAGTAAAAAAGAACTTATCAAAGAATTTATATTTAAGGAAGACCTTGATGCTATTTATTTTTCTACAAATTATCTAACACAAAGTGGATTGGAAGTTTTCAAAGAGAATTCACCAGAGCTTATTGATAAATTTGGTATTCTGACTTTTGACGATCACGAATTTTTTAAAATCCACACCCCTACAATTTCAGCAATAGCTCAGCCTAAAGATGCGATGGCTTCAGAACTAATGAAGTTAATGTTGATGCTACTTAAGAAGTCAACTAAAGATTTACCTCCTAAAGAGATTATATTAAAAACGGAGTTATTACCGCGTCAATCCACCCTTCTAAAAAATCATTAGTTAATTCCTTAGGAAATTTTCAGTCAAATTAACATTTTTTTAAACTAAAACGATTTAGTATATTAGCTTCAATCTTTTAGAAAGTATTATTGATAGCCGCATTAAATGCGACATAAAAATTATGTTATTATGAGAATTTTAGTTTTTGGAATCTTTTTTCTGAGCAGCCTTTTATTTTTAATTTCCTGCTCCACAGATAATGATAATCTTGAGGATATTCAGGAAGAGGAAGAAGAGGAACAACCTGTAGACCCTGGGGATGAAGAGGAAGATGAGGTAGATAATTGGGCAGAAGTTGCAGAAAACCTACAGGAAGAAACATATAGTGTTTATTTGGCCTCCAATGGAACTTTTCGGCAGGATAATGAAGGTAATGAGAACTTTAACTATTGGTGGAATGCTCATATGCTGGATGTTCTAATTGATGGTTACCAGAGAACAGGAGATGAGTCTTACCTTCCAAAAATGAAGTCTTTGCTGGAAGGAATTAAAATTAAAAATGGGAATAAATATGAAAACGTCTTTATAGACGATATGGAGTGGCTTGGGATTGCCTGTCTACGTGCTTACAAGCTTACGAATGATGAGCAATACAAGGAAGTGGCAGATTTGCTATGGGAAGAAGTGAAAAAAGGATGGAGTGATGTACACGGCGGAGGTATTGCCTGGAAAACAGATACTCCCAATAGTAAAAACGCCTGTTCTAACGGCCCAGCTGCAATATTTGCTCTTTATCTTTATGAAATTGACCAGGACCAGGAAGATTTGGAATGGGCAAAGAAAATTTACCAGTGGTTAAACGATACCCTGGTAGATCCGGAATCAGGTTTGGTATGGGATAACATAGATTACCAGGATGGAGAAGCAGTTATAAATCGTGACTGGATATTTACTTACAATGTGGGAACTTATATTGGTGCTGCAAACTTATTGCACCAGGCCACCGGGGAAGAAATGTACTTAGAGGATGCTATAAAATCTGCGAGTTCAGTTGTAGGACCCGGTCAAATAACTACGGGTGGAGTTTTAAAAAATGAAGGCCAGGGAGACGGCGGACTTTTTAAAGGAATATTAGTTAGATATTTCACGCAACTTACCCTTAATCCCAATACTCCAGATGATAAACAGGAAGAATTCAAAGAGTTTATTCAATTTAATGCAGAAACTCTGTATCACAATGGATTAACCACTGCAGGGCTTGCGGGGCCAAATTGGAATGACGAACCCAGTGGTCGTGTAGATTTATCTACCCAACTAAGTGGCGTTATGCTCATGGAAGCTAAAGCCCTTTTAGATAGACAATAGAATTTTAAAATAATATACATCCTAAAATGAACCTAGTACAACCCCTTTATTTCCAGACAGGAAAGTTTCTTTTATTTTTCTTGTCTTTTTTATTTATCTCCTGCAATTCTACTAATCAGGATAATGAAGAAGTAGAAGATGATGAGCCTCAAAAATCTTATACTTCAATGGTTAATCCATTTATAGGAACTGCTCCTTTAACCGATCCGGAATTTATAGGTTATACACCTCCAGAAGGATGGCGGGTTTGGGCGGGATTAGTGTTTCCGGGTTCTTCTTTGCCTAATGCAATGGTTCAACTTAGTCCTATAACTGAGTATGGTACCGGTGCTGGTTATGAATATGAAGATACCGAAATACTTGGATTTACCCACACCAATAAAGGGCACTGGAATTTATGTAATATTCCAATTCTTCCGGTTTCGGGGAATGCTAAAGCTCCATTTAAATCTTCATTTTCTCATAACACAGAATCTGCATCTCCTGGGTATTACGAAGTTAACCTGGACGATTATGGAATTAAAGTAAGACTTACCTCTACGTTGAGAAGCGGATTTCACGAGTACACTTATGAAAATGAAACGGATAGAAAGATCCTTTTTGATTTGGCTAAAGCAAATCACGGGGTATCTAACTGGGAAATAACACAAGAAGATGATTATTCAATATCCGGTTTTCAGCATGTGGGAGGCGATAAAATTCATTTTTATGCAGAAAGTAATGTCAATATAAAAAAGCTTGACGTGCAAAAAATGGGAGAAAAAGATGGCTACGCTATTTTAAGTTTAGAAGATGGGAAGAATCCTGTGAGCCTAAAAATTGGTTTATCTTATGTAAATACTGAAAATGCTGCTCAAAATTTAAAAGAAGAAATTGGTAAAGCTGATTTTGAGGAGATTAAAAAACGTGCGAATAATACCTGGGAAGATTTACTTAAAACTATTGAAGTTACAGGAGGAAATGAAAAACAAAACGAAATGTTTTATTCTTCATTTTACCGTTCTTTTTTATGGCCGGCACTTAGAAGCGATGTGAATGGTGAATTTAAAGATGTAAAAGGAGAAATTCAGAAAAAAGATTTTAATTACTATACCAACCCTTCTTTTTGGGATACTTACCGAAATAAACTGGTACTTTTAAGTATTGTTTCTCCTGAAGTAACTACCGATATTATTAAAACCTTAATTGATAAAGGTGAAAAAACAGGTTTTATCCCCACATTTTTTCACGGGGATCATGCAGCACCTTTCATTGCCGGGACTTATTTAAGAGGAAATTCAAGCTTTGATGTAGAAAAGGCTTATGAACTCTTACTGAATAACGCTTATAAAGATGGTGGTCCCAGGCCACATATTAAAGAATACATTGAGAAGGGTTATATTTCAGATCCAGACGTGAAGAACCCTGAAGTAGAAACCAAAGCCAAAGCTGGAGTTTCAAAAACTTTAGAGTATGCCTATGATGATTACTCTGTAGCACAATTAGCCAAAGCATTGGGCGATGAAGAAAAATATGAAGATTTAATAAAACGTTCTGAAAATTATAAAAACGTTTTTGATACTTCAACTAATTTTATGCGTGGAAGACTTGAAAACGGAGATTGGATTAGTCCATTTGATACCGAATATCCTTATTATGAATATATGTACCGTGAGGCCAATGCTTGGCAGGTTTCTTTTTTTGCGCCACATAATATGCCTGAATTAGTAAAACTATATGGAGGGGCAGATAAATTTGAAGAAAAATTAGATTCTTTATTTACGTTGCCCTGGAATCCAGACCATATAGCGAGAAATGTTGCCAGTTTTATAGGTCAATATTCTCACGGCAATCAACCTGCACATGAAGCGCCATTTTCCTATTATTTTGTAGATAAACCTGAAAAATCTCAGGAGATTATTGATGAAATTCTTGGAGATTTCTACGGAGTTGGGGAAGATGGCCTGGCGCTTTCAGGAATGGATGATGCGGGTGAAATGTCTGCCTGGTATGTTTTTTCAGCAATGGGACTATATCCCTTATCTCCTGCAGATCCCGAATATTTAGTGACAGTTCCAATTTTTGAGGAAGTTAAATGGAACCTTCCTAACGGTAAAACACTCACAATAGATAGGGCAAATTCAGGTAGAAATCTAAAGCAAATAATGGTAAACGATGAGGAGCTGAAAGGCTACTTTATATCTCATGATTTGTTTAAAAGTGGGGGAGAAGTAGAGATAATAACAGAATAAAATGTAACTTTTGTTGAATAGGTCCCGGCGAAGTATCTAATGTTTTTCCGGGACCTATTTTATTTCCATTAAGAATTAGACGTTATAGCATTCGGTGATGAATTATCCTTGCTTCAAAAAGTTTGATAAGCTTAAAACTACACGTTCAAAAATTAATTTATGTGCTTCATCATTTAAATGTATGCCATCTCCACTATCATAATCCTTTTTAATAAGATTTTTTTCTGTAGCAAAACAGGTCCATAGATCAATGATGAATTCTTTATCAAAGTATGCATAAGTAGCATCTACCATATCTTTTTGAATATTAACTTTTGCCTTTTCAAAATTTCTGGGTTGTGGAGTGGTTACCCATACCGGAATTTCATTTTTAATAGAATTAAATATTTTCTGGTAATTTTCTAATTGTTCTGGAGTATTGCGGCCTTCTGCAGCATCATTAGATGGTAAGTTAATTATAATAGCTTCGGGATTATAAGAAAGTGCCTTAGAGATATTTTTATCGGGGTGGCCATCAGGAAGAAGATCTGCTGTGGTGAACCCCCCCTTTGCCAGGTTAATAACCTTAAAATTAGTATCGCTTTCCTGAAGGTAGTCTATAAATCTTGGTACCCATGCATTTTCTTTTTTGGTGGGTCCTATTCCTTCCGCTGTAGAAGATCCAAGCACTACAATTACAATTTCTTCTTTAGATAAAGTTGTAAAATGAGGCTTTTTATAAATTGCCTCGTTTTGTTGGCAATACCTTTTTACATTTTCTTGTTTCAAATTTAACCTGGCAGCCATTTCCATCATCATAACCCCACTCAATTGGGTTGAAAGATCTGTTTGATTCTTCGGTTTTTGTGCCCAATTAGGACTTACTACCATTTCTTTCTTATCTAATCCAAAAGTTCTTAGAGTATTTGCATTAAAAGCTAAAAAATCTAATAGGAGTTCTTTTCTTTGGTTTGCCAGCGCGGGATTTTCTGCCAGAAGAGTTAGGTTTCTTACCAAAATCCCTTTAAATAATCCGCCGTCACCCTGGCCTTCGCTTCTTAGAATACCTTCGAAAGTAAGTTTAGGGCTCCTCATTAAAGTGTTTGTAGTTTTCCAGGCTTCCTCCAAATATTCTTTATTTCCGGTATGGTTAAACAATTGCGTAGCTGCTCCTATATAAGTTCCCTGGTTATAAGACAACACCAGATCTTTATTTATTACTGCTTCTTCATCTTGATAAGATATATTATCCCAAACCAGCCCGGTTAAAGGATCTACCAGCGTATTTTTTTGCCATTCAAAAATCTTTTTAGCCCATTCAAGTTCATCTTCGTTACTATTAATAGCATATAAATTAAGTGCTAGCAAAGCGCCCGGACCGTTAGAACAGGCATTTTTTTCTTCTGGTGTATCTGTTCTCCACATAATTCCTCCGCCGTGTACATCTGTCCATCCTTTTTTTACCTCTTCCCAAAGGTATTCTGCTACCTGTTTGTATTCTTCATCTCCCGTGGCTCGATAAGCCCTTACACAGGCAATTCCCAGCCATTCCATATCATCATTAAAGTAAATTTGAAAATTATCCTGATTGGAATTTTTTATTCCCCTAACCAGATCTTTAATCTTTGGTAAATAAGATTCGTCCTTTGTTCTTAAATAACCATCAATTAAAATGTCTACCATATGAGCATTCCACCAGTAATGAAATTTATTTTGTTCCTTATTATCCTGAGTAAACACTCCATTTTCTCCCAGGTAATTTTTATAGGTAGTCTCCTGAAGAGAATTGGCAAGGTGAGACCATTTGTTATTATTTTCTAGAGTAACCAATTTGGAAGGTACTGAAGTTGGTTTTTCTTTTCCAAAAACCAGGCTATGAGCGCCGAGTGTAATTAATATGAAAATTGGTGCGAAGGGTTTTAAGAGCCCAGCTAAACTTAGATTTGAAGATGTAAATTTCATAATAGAAGAATAAATAATTTTAGAGATTTCTAACTTTTATATAATGAAAAACCTCTAAACTCACTGGTTTTTACCAGGAGTAAAGAGGTTCTTTTGAATTTATAATCACCGTAGGAAATGCTTATAAATTAGCTATAATTTTTTAATCTTAATGTTTCTAAACCATACATCGTCACCGTGATCTTGAAGGCCTATATAGCCTTGTTTATCTTCTCCTCCAGCATTTAAGAAGTTTTCCCAGTCTTTAAATTTACTGTCCGCTACCATTTCCTTCCACTTATCAGTCCATAGATGGTATTCTACCACATTTTCTCCGTTTTGAGAGTGAACTACCGTGCCTCTATATACAATAATAGAAGCTTTATTCCATTCTCCAACTGGCTTGGCATTTTGAGGTTCAGCGGGTATTAGGTCATATAAAGAGGCTGACTGTCTATTTCCATTTTTTCCCAATCTTGCATCAGGATGTTTTTCATTATCCAATATCTGAAATTCAGGAGCTGAGGTATAAATAGGTTCGCCATCAATTTCTTCCGCCAGGTAAAAGATCCCGCTATTTCCACCTTCAGAAACCTTCCATTCCAGGGAAAGCTCAAAATCTTTAAATTCCTCTTTGTAAATAATGTCTCCGCCACCACCGGCTTCCCCGGCTCCACTTCCCTGCACTTTTAAGGCACCGTCTTCAATAACCCATCCTTTAGGAAAGGAATCTTTTCCATAACCTCGCCAGCCATCTGTACTTTCTCCATCAAAGAGTAATTCCCAACCTTCTTCTTTTTCTTTTGCTGAAAGTTCATTTAAACCTGCTTCATCTTCTAATTCTTCTGAGTTAGCTTCTATTTGAGCATTGTCCTGGTCTTTATTTTCTTCTTTTTGATCTTTACAACTAGTAAAGATAGCGCCAAGAAGCAAGAGGGGTAGTGCGATGTTTTTCTTTTTGATTTTAGGTAAATATGTCATAGTATTTGTGATTTAAATTGTGTGATAAATTGTTTAGTTGAATGGGTTATAATTTCCAGCCTTCTCTGTAATTATGTTTAATATATTGTTCGGCTGCTTCTCTCGCATTAATGGTAGCATACTGGGTATTAAATTTTGGATCGCCATCTACCACAGTGAATTTATCGGTAGTTACTACCTTAATTTCTTCACTTTCTCCAATATTGGTGATTTTCATATTTTTTCCATCCCAATTTAATTTCTTATTCAGGTCCTGTAAACGAACAGCTAAATTCCCCATTACTACCACC
Organism: Salegentibacter agarivorans; assembly: GCF_900113135.1. Lineage (GTDB taxonomy): Bacteria > Bacteroidota > Bacteroidia > Flavobacteriales > Flavobacteriaceae > Salegentibacter > Salegentibacter agarivorans. The sequence continues at coordinate 136,421 of NZ_FOOH01000010.1, forward strand.
TCATTAAATGGTCCCGAATAACCGAAGTGAGAACTTGCCTCACGGCGGTTGTTTTTAGATTCTTTACATGCTCTTACCCAATCCATCTCATGGCTGGTTTCAACACGCGGAATCACTTTTTTAGTTTGAGGTGGATTGTCTTCTCTTCCTATTATATAAGGATCACGACCATAGGTTCCGCAAATAATGGTTCCTTTGGTTCCAACTACCATAGCTCCGCCATCATTATCACCAAGCACTTTTCCTGGTTTAATACCTTCTGGTCTCTCAGGCAGTAATCCGCCATCATACCAGGTTAATTTTAATTCAGGTCTATTTATTTTATTCAGTTTAGATTGTTCAGGGAAGTAATAAATTACTTTTTCTGCTATGGGAGCACTTTCAGTATTTACCTGGGAAGAGCTACCTTGAAAGGCTGTAGGATGATCCAAATCTAGCGCGAAATATACCGGGTCCATAATATGACAGCCCATATCACCTAATGCGCCAGTTCCAAAATCCCACCATGCTCTCCAATTCCACGGAGTATAAGCTGGATGGTAAGGTCTGTATTCAGCCGGTCCTATAAAGAGGTCCCAATCTAGGGTAGAAGGGATAGCAGGTTCGTTTTCTGGTCTTTCTAATCCTTGTGGCCAAATGGGACGGTTGGTCCAACAATGTGCTTCTATAGGATCACCAATTTCGCCATTCCGAATCCATTCCGCAAAAAGCCGGGTGCCTTCGCCCGAATGTCCCTGGTTACCCATTTGGGTAGCTACACCTGTTTCCTTTGCCAGTTCTGTAAGATATCGAGATTCATAAATAGAATGGGTAAGGGGTTTTTGCAGGTAAACATGTTTACCCATTTTCATACTTTCAGCAGCTGTAACTGCGTGAGTATGATCGGGGGTTGCAATTACTACCGCATCAATATCATCACCCATAGTTTCTAACATCTTACGATAATCTTTAAACTTTTTGGCTTTGGGATAATCGTTAAAAGCTCTTTGAGCATATTTCCAATCTACATCACAAAGGGCTACAATATTTTCCCCGGCCATTTCTCTTAGATTAGCTCTTCCCATACCACCTACACCAATTCCAGCAATATTTAAAGTATCACTCGGTGCTTTGTAGCCAACTCCCCCAAGTACGTGTCTTGGAACAATAGAAATACCGGCGGCAACTGTGGCGGTACGGCTTATAAACTTTCTTCTTGAAAGTTTATTTAAATCCTTATTTTTTTTATCCATTTTAATTGGTTTAAAAAGTTAATCGTTTAAACTATTTGTATTTAAGTTTGTGAAAATCATAAGGGAATTAGAGCTTCCATCAAGATGAGAAAAGTTCTTTGTGTAGTATCTTCTTGATAAATAGTGAGAATATTTAAGAAGAATGTTCATTTTCTATCGGTTAAATAGGTACTTGCCTAAGTATTTACGGCTAATATACTAAAACGATTTAGCAAAACAAGAAATGGTTTAAAAAAAATCTGAGGGGGTAGAAGGGCTATTTTATTGAAGGTATATTTTTATAATATTATACTCTAATCACTTTTAGCATTTTTTGAAGCTATTAATTATGTGACTTAGGAAACTGTTGCTATATAATAGTCCGCTTATTATATTAGAAAGGAGGAATAAAAATCCCTGGCAATTATTTAAATAAATATTTCTGAATTTATATCTGTCAGAATAAAATGTTTAATAAGAGAAATAATTATTAAAATAATTGAATCTCTTTCTGGTCTTCCTTTCAGATAGTTACCATTTTATCCCTGGAAATAGAACTTTTCTTAATCTTTTTACCCCTAAACATTTATTTCACACCTACATAGAATGTTAAAATTACTAAAATTTTAAATATTATTTTTTTAACTAAACCGTTTTAGTATATTAGCTTTACTAATTTAATGTTAAATACTAACTAAACTTTAAACTAATATGGAAAAAAAGACTAGCCTGTTTGTTCGGTCTATTTACCTTCGATTGAATCTCAAATATTTTTTGTTTTTCTTATTAATGGTATTTCAGATTGCCCAGGCATATCCTTATGCGCTGAATCAAAATACGGTGACAGGAACTGTTACTGATTCTAACGGATTACCTCTTCCCGGGGTGACTGTCCAGGAAAAAGGAACGAACAATGGAGCACAGACCGATTTTGATGGGAATTACTCTATTACATTAGAAAACCAGGATGCGGTGCTGGTATTTTCTTTTGTTGGAATGCAAACGATTGAGCAAAATGTAAATGGACAATCTTTGATTGATGTTCAAATGGAAGTTAGCCAGGAATCTCTGGATGAGGTAGTATTGGTAGGGTATGGTACCCAAAATAGACGGTCTGTTACTACTTCTATTACCAAGGTGACTGAAGATGATTTTAACCAGGGAGTAGTAACTAATGCTTTATCTCTTATTCAGGGTAAAGTACCCGGATTGTCAATTACCCGACCTGCCGGAAATAACCCAAATGCAGGGACATCAATTCAGCTTAGAGGGGTTACCTCAATAACTGGTAATACAGAACCTTTAATCGTTATAGATGGTATTCCAGGTGGTAACTTAGACCTTGTACAGCAAAATGATATTGAGTCTTTTGATGTTCTTAAGAGTGGTGCTGCTTCAGCAATTTATGGAACCAGAGGAAACAATGGTGTTATACTAATAACTACCAAAAAAGGTAAATCTGGAGTAACTAGTTTTGATTATTCTACGTTTTTATCAAGAGATTTTGTAAACGCTAAACCAAATTTTTTATCTGCAGCCCAGTATAGGCAGGCTATGGAAGATGGCGTTTTCTCTTCAAATGATTTCGGATATTCTACAGATATATTTGATGAACTTGTTAACGAAGCAAACCTTAGTCAGTATCATAATTTTGTTGCTTCTGGTGGAGGCGAAAATAGTAATTACAGGGTTTCCTTATACTATAGGAATCTTGAAGGAATTGCATTGGAAAATGAAAGAGAAGAATTTGGGGTTAGAGCTAGTTTTAATCAATCCGCTTTTGACGATCGATTAAATTTTCAGTCTAGCATTGTAACTAACTTTAATAATGCTAATTTATTAGGAGGAGGTCAATTTGGTATTGTAACCGATTGGAACCCTACTGCACCTATATATGCTCCTTATTCCGTTGAAGAAGGAACCGAGTTGTATAACGAAGGAAAATTCGGTTTTTATCAGCCTCAGCGAGGATACAATCCTTTTTCGGAATATGAAAACAGGTTTAATAAGAGACAGCAGCAAACTTTTTCTGGTGATGCTAAAGCTTCCTTTGAAATTACAGAAGGTCTAATAGTAGCTGCCTTTGGGTCTTACCAACGTAATACCTGGAATGACAGGCAGTATAGATCTATTCAGGATTGGAACCAGTACAACGATGGAAGTCAGTACCTGGGAACTGGTTATGCTTATAAATCAAACTTACTGGATCATACCACTACTTTTGAGCCTACCTTAACCTTTGAACGGGAAATAGGAGATCATGCTTTTGATCTATTAGGAGGCTATAGTTACCAGTATACTACTTTGGAAACTTTTGATATGAATAACAGTGGTTTTACTACTGATGCATTTTTAGACTGGAATTTTGGTGCTGGAAACGCAATTATTGATACCGATTTACCCCGACCTGGTCTAAACAGTTTTAAAAATGATAATACGCTAATCGCGTTTTTTTCCAGAGTAAATTATTCTTTTAAAGATCGTTATTTCCTACAGGCATCTATGCGTAGAGAAGGTTCTTCTAAATTTGGAGCTAATAATAAGTGGGGTAATTTTCCTGCTGTTTCTGCTGCCTGGTTAATCTCAGATGAAGCTTTTATGGAAGATACAGACTTTGTTTCTAATCTTAAACTAAGAGCAGATTATGGTATTACCGGTAATCAGGGTATTCCCAATTATCAATCTCTGGTAACACTTGGGACCGGTGGGCGTTATCCAATTTACCCAGACTCTCCAAATGCCGATGGACAGTATATTCCAACGTTCTATCAAACCTACGGAGCTAATAAAAACCCTAACCCAGATTTAAGATGGGAAAGGAAAAAGGAATGGAACTTAGGATTGGATTTTGGGCTGTTTAATAATAGATTAACTGGTGCTTTAGATGTTTATAACCGCCGCACCGAAGATTTACTTCTAAGTTATGAAGTGCCACAACCGCCGTTTGTTCAGCGTACTATTTATACTAATGTTGGTACCATAACTAATAAAGGGGTAGAATTAGGAATGACTTTTAGAGCTATTAATTCTGAAGATTTTAGCTGGACTATAGATATGGCTGGTAGTTATCAGGAAAATGAACTAACTACACTTTCTAATGATCAATTTATTGCCAGTGAAATTTATGGAGGAAATATTGGAAACCCAGGAAATTTAGGAGATGCAATTAGAAATACCGAAGGAGGGCCAATTGGAAATTTCTACGGAAAACGTTTTGCCGGCTTCACACAAGATGGCCAATGGCTTTTTTATAAGGCCGATGGCTCTGTAGTGCCAGCCAGTGAGATTAGTCCGCGAGAAGATAATGCTATAATAGGAAACGGAATGCCTAAGTACAATGCATCCTTAACCAATACCTTTCGCTATAAGAACTTTGATCTTACTGTTTTCTTAAGAGGTAAATTTGACTATGATATTTTGAATACAGTAGACTTGTTTTATGGCAACCCAAATATTGGAGGCAATGTTTTGACTTCTGCTTTAGACCAGTATAGCCATATTAGTGAGCAGCCTCAATATTCAGATTATTACCTGGAAAGCGGCGATTTTGTAAAACTGGATAACGTAACTCTTGGATATAACTTCAAATTTGGAGAAAATAGTCCTTTCAATGCCCTTAGGGTTTATGCCAACGCACGTAACCTTGCTGTAATAACTGGATATACAGGTAGAGATCCGGAAGTTCAGGATACCGGGCTTTATCCTGGTGTAGATGATAGAAATTTCTATCCTAGAACTACTACGATTACTGCTGGTATGAATGTTAAATTTTAAACAAACAAGAAATGAAGAATTTATTAAGTATAAAAAATTTAGCCTGCTTCGCGCTAGTATTTAGTTTCTTCGGCTGTATGGATTTGGATGAGAGTCCATATTCTGAACTAGAGGAATCAAATTTCTATAATAATGAATTAGAAATTATTCAGGCTACACTAAGACCTTTTACACACATGCAGGCCTGGTTGTCCTGGTCTGGCCAAAATGGCTATTATTATCACAATGAATTATCAGCTGATCAGGTAGCCTGGCCTCAAAAAGGGCCTCATGGATTTGATGGTGGAGATCATATTAGACAACATTATCACACCTGGACTCCTCAGGAAGGGAGACTGGCCAATACCTGGAGTTTAATGTGGACTGGAGTAGGATATGTAAACTCGGCCATTACTGATATCCAAAATATTGATCCTGAATCTGCAAATATATCTCAGGAGCGTTTGGAATCTTTAGTAGCAGAATCAAAAGTTTTAAGAGCCTACCATTATATGAAATTAATGGATCTTTTTGGTAATATTCCAATTGTTACTCAAGTGGGCGAGCCCCAGAATCCAGCTACTGCATCCAGAGAAGAGGTTTTTGCCTTTGTAGAAAGTGAATTGTTGGAGAATGTAGAAAGCCTTCAGCCGTTGTCACAATCCTTACTTGGTAGAGTATCTAAAGCTGTTGGATACGCTATGTTATCTGAACTTTATCTTAATGCCGAAGTTTGGAGTGGAGAACCAAGATGGCAGGAAAGCATTGAGTATGCCGATAAAGTAATTAATGGAGAAGGTGGGGCACTCATGGGAAGTATGGCCTTAGACCAGGATCCATTAGGTCCTTTTAGTAACCAGAATGAACTTTCTCCAGAGAATATTTTCCAGTTTCCATTTAGTAGAGAAAATGGATTTGGCTATGATTGGCGCGCTTTTTATTCAGGATTCTCCAATATGGCCCCTGCATTAGATGTAAATTATTCAGGTTGGAATGCTTTTGTTGTAATTCCTTCAGCTTTTGATGAATATAAAGAGAGCGATATTAGAAAACAGGAGTGGTTTTTATTCGGACCTCAATATAGATTCGGTACAGATCAGCCAATTTTAGGATCAGAAGAATATAATGGACAGCCTTTGGTTTATGTAAACAATATTAGAAGAAATACTGAAGGCCAAACGGGAGAAGGAAGTATGACAGATGGAGAAGAGAACAGTGGTGCTCGTTTTCATAAATATCGTTCGGGAACACAAACAGATGAAAACTATTTAGAAAACGATTTTGTGATTTACAGGTTAACCGAAATGTATTTTAACAAAGCTGAAGCTTTAATGCGATTAAATGGTGGAAGTGCAACCGCTGAAGCGGTAGACCTTATTAACGAAAGTAAGAGTCGTTATTTTAATGATGAAGACTGGACTGAGGCTTCTTATACCACGGCTACTTTAACATTAGATGAGTTACTGGAAGAAAGAGGTCGTGAATTTATTTTTGAAGGGAAACGTCGTACAGATCTTATAAGATTTGGTGAATTTACCACGGGAACATGGTGGGATCACGAACCTAGTGAAGATTTTAGAACATTATATCCAATACCTCTAAGACAGGTGCAAACCAATCCTAATTTAGAACAAAATCCAGGTTATTAAAAAAATATAATATGAAGACAAAAATTTTCAATTTAAAGAATATCATCCTCGCTACTATTTTAGTAGGCCTGTTTTCCTGTGAGGGGCGCAGGGATTTCCCAGATTTGGTGGAGACTGGAGTTACTCTAGACAATACTGATATTTTACTTATTTCAGGAGAAACAGAGGAGATTAAAGCAAGATTTGTACCCAATATTTTTCCAGCCAGGGACTATGTTTGGGAGATTGGTGATCCTAGTGTTGCCGATCTTGTTATGAACGAAGATAAGTCAGTAACTATTACTGCCGTAGGAGCTGGAGAAACTGTTTTAAGAATAGTTTCTCAGGACCAGGAGAGTATAAGTGCTGAAGCACAATTAAAAGTGATTGCCTCTGCCCCGGTAGATATTACTGATGAAGCGGTAATATCTGTAAATAGAGAGAATGGCGGTGGCCCAGAGGGCAATGAAGGCTCCCTAAAATTAATTGATGGAGATTTAAATTCGAAATATTTAGCCGGTTACGAGCAACCGTTTTGGGTAAACCTTGAGTTTGAAGAAGAGAAAGTAGTGAGTTTTTATCAATTAACCTCTGGAAATGATGCACCAGATAGAGATCCGCGCGATTGGCAAATTCAGGGTTCTAATGATGGTGAAAACTGGGAAGTTTTGGATGAAAGAGTTGATCAAACTTTTAGCGGAAGAAATTTAACCAGGGAGTTTTATTTTGAGAATGAAACGGCTTATACTCATTATAGGTTTAATGTAGTAAATAATAATGGCGGAGGTCTATTCCAAATGAGTGAGTGGCGCCTATTATCAATTCCAGAATAAAGTTTTAGCCAAAGAGGTCAAACTAAGTATTTTGACCTCTTAATTTTTATCTGGTAATAATAATCCAGGATTACCTAAGAGTGAATCAATTTAAATTAAAAAGAATTTATAAATAGAAATAGTGGAGGTGAGGCAATCATGTTTTAATAGTTTTTTCATATTTAGTTGTTAGCCTAATTAATTCCACCTCCGCTTTTTCTTATATAAATTTAATACCTATTTGAAAGTATTGACAAAGCTTAGCCTTGTAATACATTAAATCTTTTCCTCTAGAAATCTTTAAAGAGAATAAAGAGCTTGGAATAGAATTGAAAGAAATTAAAAAATGAAAAATACCTGCCTGCTTATCACCTTGTTTACCCTCCTTGTGGTAATCGAAATGCAAGCTCAGCAACCTGAAGTTTTTAAGGAAAAAGATAAAACTCTAATGTTTACCAACGATTCGCCTTTTTTAGATAGCGAGGTAAAGAACGGTTTAGTAAAAACCTTCTTTAAGGTTTATCCAAAAATGGTAAAAGATTTTAATCCTGAAGCTAAGGATACCATTTATGTTAAAATTGATACTTCCTATACCGGGGTTGCCTTTGCGAACAATGGTAAAATCACAATAAGCTCCCAATGGCTTGAAAAGAAACCAAACGATTTAGATGTAATTACTCACGAAGCCATGCATATTGTACAATCCTATCCACATCAAGCGGATCCAGGGTGGCTTACCGAGGGAATTGCCGATTATGTACGTTATAAATATGGTGTTAATAATGAAGGTGCAGAATGGTTTCTGCCAGAATATTCACCCGATCAATCTTATAAAAATAGCTATAGAATAACCGCCAGGTTTTTAGCCTGGATTTCAAATAATTATAATCAGAATCTTGTTGTAACTCTGGATAGAAATATGCGGGAAAATACCTATTCCGAAGTATTATGGAAAGAACTTACGGGTGCTACACTCGATGAGTTATGGGAAGCTTACGCAGAAAATCCTGATAATATTTAATGAAAAAAAATAGCGTATATACAAGAGGAATAAGAACTATCACTATTAAGTCCTACAGAAATTTTAATATATGAAACGTAGAAAATTTATACAAAATACTGCATTAGCAGGCGGTCTAACAATGTTGGATCCATTTCATCTTAATGCTTCAGAAATAAGCGATTTTTTTAAAAAATTCCCCGTGGTTAGAACTCCTAAGGGAGATCGAAATTTCGAAAGTAAAATAATTGAAAAGGTTATTGCAGAATTTCAGAAAAATGTAAAAGACGAAGAACTGGGATGGCTTTTTAATAATTGCTTCCCTAATACTTTAGATACCACGGTAACCTATTCAGAAATAAATGGCAAACCAAACACCTATGTAATAACCGGGGATATCGATGCCATGTGGTTAAGGGATAGTGTAGCGCAGGTTTGGCCTTATATGACTTTTGTCGAGGAAGATCAAAAACTTAAAAAACTTATAGCGGGTGTTATAAACCAGCAGACTCAGTATATATTAAAAGATCCGTATGCTAATGCTTTTTATGATGATTCTGAAAAGAAAGGTGAATGGTTTAGCGATTTAACCGATATGAAGCCTGGTGTACACGAGCGTAAATGGGAGATTGATTCCCTATGTTATCCTATTAGGTTAGGTTACCATTACTGGAAATCTACTGGCGATACCAGCCCTTTCGATGATAATTGGATAAAAGCCATTGATTCTATCCTTAAGGTATTTAAAGATCAGCAAAAAAAGGATGATAGAGGCGCATATTCTTTTCAAAGAGAAACTCCAAAAGCTACCGATACCCGTGCGTTGCAGGGGTATGGCTATCCAGTTAATCCAGTAGGCCTAATTTGTTCGGCATTTAGACCTAGTGATGATGCCACGGTGTTTTCGTTTTTAATTCCTTCAAATTTCTTTGCAGTGGTTAGCCTGGAGCAAGCTGCAGAAATGTTAACAGAAATCCATGGAGAGACCGATAAAGCAAATGAACTCCTGAAGTTAAGAAAAGAGGTGAAAGAAGCTTTGGATGAGTATGCCGTTGTAGATCATAAAAAATATGGTAAGATCTACGCTTTTGAAGTGGATGGTTTTGGCAACCAATTGTTAATGGATGATGCTAATGTTCCTAGTCTCCTTTCATTACCTTATCTAGGCGCCGTAGCTGCAGATGATCCTATTTATCAAAATACAAGAGATTATATTTGGTCTAAAGACAATCCTTTCTTTTTCGAAGGCACTGCAGCTGAAGGAATAGGTGGCCCCCACGTTGCGCTAGATATGATTTGGCCTATGTCTATTACCATGAAAGGTTTAACCAGTAAGGATGATAAAGAAATTAAATGGTGTATAAATACACTTAAAAATACTCATGGAGATACTGGCTTTATGCACGAAACCTTCCATAAAGACGATCCCACAAATTTCTCCCGGGAATGGTTTGCCTGGGCCAATACGCTATTTGGAGAATTTCTTTGGAAAACTTACCAGGAAAAGCCGCATTTGTTGAAATAACAAAATTATAAAAACCGAAAATCTTACTGCTAAGTTTGCAAATGAAAATATTTCAAGACGAAAGAATAGTTTTAACATTAGATGCAGGTGGGACTAATTTTGTTTTTTCCGCTTTAAAAGGAGGAAAACCAATTACTCCACTTATCACCTTACCATCCAACTCAACAGATTTAGAAAAATGCCTGGAAAATATTATTGAAGGTTTCAAAAGAGTAAAAAAGCTTTTATTGCCAGAAAAGGCAGTGGCTATTAGTTTTGCTTTCCCAGGACCTGCAGAATACGAAAAAGGGATTATTATAAGCCCTCCAAACTTCCCCTCTTTTAAAGAGGGCGTGGCCTTGGGACCAATGTTGGAGGATTATTTTAACTTGCCTACTTATATTAATAATGACGGAGATCTTTTTACCTATGGAGAGGCTATTGGTGGCTTTCTTCCAGAGGTTAATAATGGTTTTAAAGAATTCGGAATAAAAAAAGAATTTAAAAATCTAATAGGTATTACTTTAGGAACCGGTTTTGGCGCCGGGGTTGTTATAAACCAGGAAATATGTGCAGGAGATAATTCTGCGGGGGGAGAAATTTGGTTGATGAGAAATCTCTTAGAGCCAAAAATTATTGCCGAAGAAAGTGTAAGTGTAAGGGGAATCCAATCTTACTATAAAGATTACTCTAAAGAAAGCTTTGAGTTAAGCCCAAAAGATATTTTTCAAATTGCCGTAGGAGATAAAAATGGAAATAGGGAAGCCGCAGTTATGGCTTATGATAGTGTTGCGAAAGTTGCCGCAGAAGCACTGGCCAATGTTATGAATATAATTGATGGAGGTGTAGTTATTGGTGGGGGCATAGCAGGTTCTTCTAAATTACTGTTGCCACAAATATTAGAGCATCTTAATGGAAAAATTGAGAATAGGAACAAAGACAGGTTTAATAGAATAGTATCTCAGGCTTTTTCTTTTGAAGAACAAAAAACTAAGCAGGCATTTTATAAAACTGCAATGAAAAAAATTAAAGTTCCATTTTCTACCAGGGAAATTGAATTCGTAGAAGATAAAAGAGTCCCGGTGGGTATTTCCAGGTTGGGCACCAACAATGCTACTATGTTGGGAGCTTACGCAGTAGCTTTATCGAAATCTGGAAGAGTACTGGAGAAGAAGGAGAAGGTATAACCACATAAATTGAATTAATGTCATTTCAAATAAAGAAGCAATCAACTAAATATGATGTCTGCATAGTAGGCTCGGGTGCTGGTGGCGGTATGGCGGCCAAACTACTTGCTGATGCCGGGTTTAAAATAGCATTGCTGGAAGCGGGACCAGATTTTGATCCTGCTAACAAAGAACAGCGCACCCAACTTAGGTGGCCCTGGGAGTCTCCACGTAGAGGAGCTTCTACTACAAGGCCTTTTGGAGATTTCGATATGGCCTATGGTGGCTGGGAATTAGAAGGGGAGCCCTATACCCAAAATGCAAATACAGAATTTGCCTGGTTTAGATCAAGGATGTTAGGTGGAAGAACCAACCATTGGGGGCGTATTTCTCTTCGCTTTGGTCCCCTGGATTTTAAACGAAAGGATTTTGATGGAAAAGGTGATAACTGGCCAATAGTTTACGAAGACGTAAAACCATATTACGATAAAGTAGATAAATTAATTGGGGTTTTTGGGACTAAAGAAAATATACCAAACGAACCAGATGGGTTCTTTTTACCACCTCCAAAGCCCAGATTACACGAGTTATACATCAAAAAAGGGGCTAATAAAGCAGGAGTTCCTATGATTCCTTCTCGCTTATCTATACTCACAAAACCGGTGAATAAGGAGCGTGGCGCATGCTTTTTTTGTAACCAGTGTTCCCGTTCCTGTATGGCTTATGCCGATTTTTCTTCTTCATCTGTTTTAGTGAAACCAGCTGTAAAAACTGGTAATGTAGACCTCTATGTAAATGCCATGGTTAGAGAAGTCTTAACCAATGGGGAAGGGGAAGCTACCGGGGTTTCTTATATAGATAAAGACGATCTAAGAGATTACGAAATCAAAGCAAAAGTAGTAATCTTAGCCGCTAGCGCCTGTAGTTCGGCACGTATTTTACTTAATTCAAAATCGGCACAGCACCCTAACGGACTGGCAAATTCCAGCGGAGTGGTAGGGAAGTACCTTCACGATTCAACGGGATCTTCCAGGATGGGATTTATTCCCCAACTGGTAGATAGAGAACGTTATAATGAAGACGGCGTAGGCGGAATGCACCTTTATACACCATGGTGGCTAAACGATAGTAAAGACCTTGGTTTTACTCGTGGATATCATATTGAATATTGGGGCGGAATGAGTATGCCTGCTTATGGATTTGGGTTTAATACCCAGGCCTTAAAAGAAATTACCGGTGATACTTCACGAAATGCTTATGGCACGGGCCTCAAAAAAGATGTAAAAAAATTCTATGGAGCTACCTTTGGAATGGCCGGACGTGGAGAAAGTATTCCACGAAAAGAAAATTATTGCGAAATTGATTCAAATACAGTAGATAAGTATGGAATCCCGGTGCTAAAATTCAATTACAGCTGGTCTGATGAAGAAGTAAAACAAGCCAGGCATATGCAAGATACTTTTGAAGAGGTGATGCATAATATGGGCGCAGTTCCATTAGGGGACAAGCCTGGAAAAGAAAAAAATTACGGACTAGAAAATCCTGGAAAGATTATCCACGAAGTGGGAACCACAAGGATGGGTAAAGATCCTAAAAGTTCTGTTGTAAATGAATTTAACCAGGCGCACGATGTACCTAATTTATTTGTTATGGACGGCGGTCCCTTTGTATCCCAGGCAGATAAGAATCCAACCTGGACGATCCTGGCACTGGCCTGGCGTGCTACTGATTATTTGACCGAACAGCTTAAAAAAGGGAATTTATAAAATTTATAATTATGGATAGAAGGGAATCACTAAAAGCACTGGTTCTGGGAGGCGTAGGCTCTAGCTTGTTCCTTAGCAGTTGTGTGACCGATAAAAAATCACCTATTGCTGCAGGAGATATAATTGAAGAAAGAGAGGGGTACGGAAGAACTCCGGCGGAAGAGGAAAGAGATGAAGATTTATATTCTGAGACATTTTTCTCTGAAGAAGAGATGGCTACTATTTCTATATTATCAGATATTATTATTCCTGAAGATGAAGAATCGGTTTCCGCTACTGAAGCAGGCGTACCGGAATTCATCGAGTTTATTGTAAAAGACATTCCCGAGCATCAAATTCCAATGCGTGGTGGTTTAATGTGGATTAATAGGGAAAGCAATAAACGTTTTGAAGCAGCTTTCAATGAGATTTCAAAAGAAAATCAAATGGAAATTATAGATAACATGGCTTACCCCAGAGCTTTTGAAGAAAATTCTCCAGGCCCTGTATTTTTTAGGAATATCAGGAACCTGGTAGTTACCGGCTACTTTACAAGTGAGCCCGGATTTAAATATCTCGATTATCGCGGGAATACTCCCAATGTTTGGGACGGTGTCCCAGCGCATGTGCTTGAGAAACACGGAATGAAATACGATGAAGATTTATTAAAAGTAGCTATGGATCCAGTGACTAGAAATGAGGTAATGGATTGGAACAAATACGAAGTTTAAATTAAAATGCTAAAGATGAAAAATTCTTATAGAAACCTTTTATTATTGATGTTTGCAGCGCTTGCCGTTACAAGTTGCAAAATGAATGCAGAAGATAATAAAGAAAAAGAAGAGAAAACAGAAGAAGAAATTGTTCAAAACAATAATCCCGTCTTTCCCGGTTGGTATGCCGATCCTGAAGGAATCGTTTTTGATGATAAATACTGGATCTTTCCTACTTATTCTGCTCCTTACGAGGAACAGGTATTTCTTGATGCTTTTTCTTCAAAAGACCTCGTAAACTGGGAGAAACACGAAAGAATAATTGATACTGCTGAAGTGAAGTGGGCTAACCGGGCTATGTGGGCTCCTGCTATTATTAAAAAAGATAAAGATTATTTCCTGTTTTTTGGAGCTAACGATATTCAAAGTGATGAAGAGCTTGGAGGTATTGGTGTAGCTAAAGCTTCCAGTCCAGCAGGGCCCTACAAAGATCATTTGGGGAAACCTTTAATTGGAAAATTCCATAACGGCGCCCAGCCTATAGACCAATTTGTTTTTGAAGACGATGGAGAATATTATATGTTCTACGGGGGTTGGCAACACTGTAACGTAGCAAAATTAAATGATGATTTCACCGGGTTCAAAACTTTTGAAGATGGTGAAACTTTTAAGGAAGTGACCCCGGAGGGTTACGTAGAGGGACCGTTTATGTTTAAGCGAGATGGAAAATATTATTTCATGTGGTCTGAAGGTGGCTGGACCGGTCCAGATTACAGCGTAGCTTATGCCATTGCCGACTCACCTACCGGCCCTTTTAAAAGAATTGGCACAATATTACAACAGGATCCAGAGATTGCCAATGGTGCCGGGCATCACTCGGTAATAAAAACACCAGGTAAAGATGATTATTATATTGTGTACCACCGCCGTCCGGGAGGGGAAACCGCACGTGACTCCAGGATGACCTGTATAGATAGAATGTATTTTGATGAAAATGGGTATATAAAATCAGTAGTTATTACTCACGAGGGAGTTAAACCAAATCCAATAAATAAATAAAATATTACTATATGAAAACTAATTTTTTTGTCCTTGCGTTTTGCTTTTTTGCAACGTTTGTCAATGCACAGGACTATCTTGTAGAAAAGGTTGAAAACCCTGTAGATTGGGTAAAACCGTTAATGGGAACAGATTCTAAGCCAAGCATGTCAAATGGGAATGTGTACCCGGCCATTGCGCGGCCCTGGGGAATGAATTTTTGGACTCCACAAACCGGTAAAATGGGTCATGGTTGGGCCTACCAGTATACTGCCGATAAATTGCGCGGATTTAAACAAACGCACCAACCCTCACCATGGATGAACGATTATGGCCAGTTTGCTATTATGCCCATAACCGGAAAAATTCGTTTCAATGAAGACACCCGGGCCAGTTGGTTTTCACATAAATCTGAAAAAGTAAATCCGCACTATTATAGCGTATATCTTGCCGATCATGATATAACTACCGAAATTACCCCAACATCAAGAGCTGCCCGTTTCCGCTTTACTTTTCCGGAATCTGATAGTTCGCATGTTGTTATAGATGCATTGGATATGGGTTCTTATGTAAAGGTTATTCCTGAAGAAAACAAAATAATTGGGTATACCACTAAAAATAGTGGAGGAGTACCAGATAATTTCAGGAACTATTTCATTATAGAATTCGATAAAAAGTTTACCGCTTCGCATACCTTTAGTGGTGAAGAAATTTCAGAAGACCTGGAAGTTGAGGCTGAACACGTTGGGAGTGTGATCAGTTTTAAAACTGAAAAAGGGGAAGTTATTAATGCAAAGGTAGCTTCATCGTTTATAAGTTATGATCAGGCCGAATTGAACCTGAAAGAAATAGGAAATGACGATTTTGAAACCGTAAAAGAAAAAGGTCGCAAAGAATGGAATAAGGAACTTTCCAGAATTAAAGTGGAAGGTGGAACTCCAGATGAAGTAGCAACATTCTATTCTGCTTTGTACCGTTCCTTACTTTTTCCACGAAAATTTTATGAATATAATGCTGAAGGCGAAGTAGTGCATTATAGCCCGTATAACGGGGAAGTTTTACCTGGTTATATGTTTACCGATACCGGTTTTTGGGATACCTTTCGCTCTTTATTTCCATTCTTAAATTTAATGTACCCCGAACTAAATGCTAATATCCAAAAAGGTCTTGCTAATGCTTACAAAGAAAGCGGTTGGTTGCCAG
This sequence comes from Salegentibacter agarivorans, assembly GCF_900113135.1. Taxonomy (GTDB): domain Bacteria; phylum Bacteroidota; class Bacteroidia; order Flavobacteriales; family Flavobacteriaceae; genus Salegentibacter; species Salegentibacter agarivorans. The sequence goes on from NZ_FOOH01000010.1 coordinate 152,194, forward strand.
AATGGGCGAGCCCGGGTCTTAGGAATATTATGGTAGGAAATAACTCGGCCTCAGTTGTTGCAGATGCTTATTTAAAAACCGATGGGAAGTTTGATTATGATATCGATTTATTATATGAAGCACTTCTAAATGGAGCAAATAATGAAGGGCCAATGACTGCCGTAGGCCGTGCCGGCGCTGAATATTATAAAGATCTGGGTTATGTTCCTTATGATGTTGGTATTAATGAAAATGCCGCCAGAACTTTAGAATATGCGTATGACGATTTTGCTATATATCAACTGGCAAAAAAACTGAATCGCCCTAAAGAAGAAATTGAACTTTATAAAGAACGAAGTCTTAATTACAAAAAACTTTATGATCCGGAAACTAAACTAATGCGTGGTAAGAAAGAGAACGGGGAGTTTGTAGAAGATTTTAATCCGTTTAAATGGGGAGATGCATTTACTGAAGGTAACAGCTGGCATTACTCCTGGTCAGTATTTCACGATCCACAGGGATTAATCGATCTAATGGGAGGTAAAAAAGAATTTGTAGATCAATTAGATAAAGTATTTGAAATGCCACCGGTTTTTGATGAAAGTTATTACGGTGGGGTTATCCATGAAATCCGGGAAATGCAAGTTGCCGATATGGGGCAATATGCACACGGAAATCAGCCAATTCAGCATATGATTTACCTATATAATTATGCCGGGGAACCGTGGAAAGCTCAATATTGGGTTCGAGAAACTATGGATAGAATGTACCAACCTACACCAGATGGTTATTGCGGCGATGAAGATAATGGACAAACTTCAGCATGGTATGTATTTTCTGCAATGGGCTTCTATCCTGTCGCCCCGGCTACAGATGAATACGTAATGGGTGCTCCGCTTTTCAAAAAAGTAACTGTAAAACTTGAAAATGGAAATGAGCTTATTATTAATGCTCCTCAAAATAGTGATTCCAACAAGTATATTCAGAAAATGGAATTAAACGGCAAAAATTACACAAAGAATTATTTAAGTCATAAGGAACTTATGAAAGGCGCGGTAATCGATATAGAAATGGGTGATACCCCTAATAAGAATCGAGGGACTAAAAAATCAGATTTCCCGTATTCTTTGACTAATGAATTATAATATGTGAGATGAAGCTTTCAATCTACATAAATTAAAAAAGAATGAAATTCAACAATAATTTTATTACTTCAACAGGAGCATTTTTAATGTTCCTGTTGTTTTTTTCCTGCGGGAAAGAAGAAAAAACCACTCAAGCGAATAATTTATCTTCTAAGGATGATATAAAAGATCTCGCTCAATTTGTAGATCCTATGATTGGTACAGCCAAAATGGCACATACTTATCCTGGCGCTACGGTGCCTTTTGGAAGCGTGCAATTAAGTCCAGATACCGATACCATTCCTTACGCGGTAGATGGCAAATACAACCCCGATGTTTATAAATATTGCGCGGGTTACCAGTATGATGATTCTACGATTGTTGGTTTTAGTCATACCCATTTTAGCGGGACCGGCCATTCCGATTTGGGTGATTTCTTAATAATGCCCACCACAGGAGAATTAAAATTGAATCCTGGAACAGAAACCAATCCCGATAGCGGTTATCGTTCCCGTTTTTCCCACGAAAAAGAAACAGCCGAAGCTGGATATTATAAAGTTTTATTAGAAGATTATAATATTGAAGCTGAAATGACTGCTTCAACTCGTGTAGGAATGCACCGTTACACTTTTGCAGATAAAGAAGAGGCGCATGTAATCCTGGATTTAATGTCTGGTATTTATAATTACGACGATAAAAATGTATGGACCTTTGTTAGGGTAGAAAACGACACCTTAATAACAGGATTTAGACAAACCAATGGCTGGGCTAGAACACGTAAAGTGTTCTTTGCAATGAGCTTTGATAAGCCAATAAAAAATTACGGGCGGGCACGCTACGATAAACAACCTTATAATGGTTTCTGGAGGAAGTTTGATCAGGATGAGAATTTCCCGGAAATAGCAGGAGAAAAAATCAGGATGTATTTTGATTTTGATATGGAAGCCGAAGAAAAACTTCAAATTAAACTGGCAATTTCCCCGGTAAGTTCAGAAGGAGCGCTTAATAATATGAAGGCTGAAATTCCACATTGGGATTTTGATAAAGTTAAAAATGATGCTCGCGAGCAGTGGAATAAAGAATTAAATAAAGTAGTGGTAGATGCTGAAAATGATGCTGAAATGACCAACTTTTACACCGCTATGTATCACTCATTTTTGGGCCCAACCGAATATATGGATGTGGATGGAAAATACCGCGGGATAGATATGAATATTCACCAGGCAGAAAATTTTGTCAATTATACCAGTTTTTCACTTTGGGATACGTACCGGGCTTTACATCCGCTGTTTAATATTTTACAACCCGAGCGTAATAGCAATATGGTAGAAGCAATGCTGGCACATTATGACCAAAGTGTTCATAAAATGCTACCGGTTTGGTCACATTATGCCAATGAGAACTGGTGTATGATTGGTTATCACAGCGCTTCGGTAATCTCTGATGCGATAGTTAAAGGCAATACTGGTTTTGATGAAGAACGTGCTTTAGAGGCGATGGTACAAACTGCAAAAACTGGGTATTACGATGGCCTGGAGTACTATATGGAAAAAGGATATGTTCCTGAAGATAAAAATGGTGCTTCAGTATCTAAAACCCTGGAATATGCTTACGATGATTGGGCCATTGCTCAAGCCGCTAAAAAATTAGGAAACCAGGAAGTTTTTGAAGAATTCAGCAAAAGATCTGAAAATTATAAAAATGTTTATGATTCGGCATCTGGCTTTATGCGCCCAAAATTGGATAATGGTGAATTTAAAAAGGAATTTGATGCTCTAGATACACACGGGCAGGGATTTATTGAAGGAAATGCCTGGAATTATAGTCTCTATGTTCCACATCAGCCGGCCGAAATGATTGAGATGATGGGCGGAAAGCAACAATTCTCCCAACATTTAGATTCTTTGTTTTCAATGGAATTACCCGATAAATATTTTGAAAACACAGAAGATATTTCGCGTGAAGGAATAATTGGCAATTATGTACATGGAAACGAGCCATCGCACCATGTTGCTTATTTATACAATTGGACCGATACTCCCTGGAAATCTCAGGATAAAATAAGAATGATTCTCAAAGATCAATACCAAACCGGTGCAGATGGTTTAGGTGGAAATGATGATTTTGGCCAAATGAGCGCCTGGTATATTTTCAGTAGTTTTGGTTTTTATCCAGTAGCACCCGGCTCTACAGAATACGCGTTAGGGAGTCCGGCTATTAATAGGGCAACAATAAATCTGGATAATGGGAATACTTTTACAGTAATTGCCAATAACCAGTCTGCAGAAAATGTATTTGTTTCAAAGGTAGAACTTAATGGAGAGGTCCTAAAAGAGCCTTTTATAGACCATACAGATATTATGGACGGAGGAGAATTAAAATTTTATATGAGTAGCGAGCCAAATAAAGAAATTTACAGAGAAAATAAGTAGAACATGAATCAAAAGAAATCTTATCGTACAGCTTTTATATTTGTTACTATCCTCTTTTTTCTTTGGGGTTTTATTACCGTGCTGGTAGATTCACTTATACCAAGATTAAGAGAAGTTTTTACCCTTTCTTATTTCCAGGCAGGGATGGTACAATTTGCATTCTTTGGCGCATATTTTTTACTTTCTATACCTGCAGGATATATTTTATCAAAAATTGGATATAAAAAAGGAATTATTTTAGGTTTGGTTACTATGGCTGTTGGCTGCTTACTTTTTTACCCTGCAGCTTCCTATCGTATCTTCGGAATTTTTATGTTTGGGTATTTTACCCTCGCAGCCGGGATTACCATATTGCAGGTAGCAGCAAATCCTTATGTTACTATTTTAGGTCCTGAAAAAACAGCTTCGAGCCGACTTAATCTATCACAGGCTTTTAATTCCCTGGGTACGGCAATTGCACCAGCTTTAGGAGCTTTATTCATTCTTCAGGATAAAGTGAAAACTACTGCCGAGATTGAAGCCCTGGATCCTACTGCGCAAACAAGCTATTATATTTCTGAAGCCTCTGCTGTGCAAACACCTTTCCTTGGTATTGCCGCTTTTATAATAATAATTGCAATTGTTTTCTTTTTTGTAAATCTCCCCAAAGTTGGAGATAAAGAAGCTTCTAATGATTACCGGGGAGTTTTAAAGAATCGAAACTTAATCCTGGGAGCTATTGGCCTTTTCTGTTATGTAGGGGCAGAAGTTGCATTAGGAAGTTATATGGTAAATTATTTTTTAAGTCTTGATTTGGCTGAAACTGTAAGAGAAACATCTTTTATGCGCACCATAGCAAGCTGGATTTTAAGCACTGGTATTTCAGCGTCAAGTGATATGGCGGTAGTTGGTGTTTTTGTGACCTTCTACTGGACAGGAGCTATGATAGGAAGGTTTATTGGTTCTTATTTAACCACTATTTTTAACCCGGCGCGGGTTTTAAGTGTATTTGCAGTAGGAGCAATAAGTATGATACTTATATCTACCTTTTCGGTAGGTCTTGTAGCTATGTGGACGATTATTGCCGTGGGCTTATTTAATTCTATTATGTTCCCAACAATTTTTAGCCTTGCTTTAGACGGCTTGGGAGATGATAAAGCCCAGGGGTCAGGTGTACTTTGTACAATGATAGTTGGAGGCGCGATTATACCACCGGCTTATGGATTTTTAACCGACTCCTATAGCTTTAAAATTGCCTTAATTTTAGTGATGATCTGTTATGCTTATATATTTTATTATGCCTGGACTAACAAAAGGAGAGCAGTTATAATGAATAATTAAACTTTTATTAAGCTGCCGATTTCAGAAAAAGCGAAAATCGGTTTTCTGAAAAGTTTTGTGAAATGCTAAGAGTTTACGAAAATAGCGAGACGCAACGTTAAAAAGCTCCTCAATTGAGGAGCTTTTTTTGTTTGCCCTGCATGCAAACAATTCCGAGGCTTGAAAGAAAGCCCGCTCACCTGATCGGAGGGAAGAGCAATGTAAAGTCAAGTGCGTCACTGGCAACGGTGGTGTGTGAAGGAAGACCTAGCAAGTTAGTGGAACATAGAGAAATCGAACCGATTCTGGCATATATTGGGGGTAAGGTTGCAAAAAGTGCCGATGCCCAAAATCCGAATAGCAATATATGTTAAAACGGATGGCTTCACTAACAGGAATGTTTGCTTAACGGGGGAAGCCTGATTATTCGCCTTTCCAGGCTAAGCAGAAACAAGTCGAGAGACAAGGATTTGTTATGGAAAATCAGGTGG
>NZ_FOOH01000007.1 GCF_900113135.1 Salegentibacter agarivorans
CCACCTGATTTTCCATAACAAATCCTTGTCTCTCGACTTGTTTCTGCTTAGCCTGGAAAGGCGAATAATCAGGCTTCCCCCGTTAAGCAAACATTCCTGTTAGTGAAGCCATCCGTTTTAACATATATTGCTATTCGGATTTTGGGCATCGGCACTTTTTGCAACCTTACCCCCAATATATGCCAGAATCGGTTCGATTTCTCTATGTTCCACTAACTTGCTAGGTCTTCCTTCACACACCACCGTTGCCAGTGACGCACTTGACTTTACATTGCTCTTCCCTCCGATCAGGTGAGCGGGCTTTCTTTCAAGCCTCGGAATTGTTTGCATGCAGGGCAAACAAAAAACCTCTCAAAAAATTGAGAGGTTTTTAGAGCCGATGGAGGGACTCGAACCCACGACCTGCTGATTACAAATCAGCTGCTCTAGCCAGCTGAGCTACATCGGCCAGTAATCTTTATAAAGCGTTTATTTTCGCAATTAAGGCTTCAGCTTTTGCTTCCAGCTCTTTTGATACTGCTTTAAAATGTTGCTTTTTATTCTCTACATCTTTTTGGTTGATCTTAGTGATCAATTCATCAAAATCTGCAATGGCTTCGTCTACAATCGCTTCAGTTTTAGATGCGTCATCAGGGTTAGCCATTTGATGTATGTATGCTGCATCAATAATGTCTCCCATTACGTAATTCACATCTCTTTTTAATAATCTCTTACTTGCCATATCACTTAAATTTCGGCTGCGAATTTAGGCTATTTTTTAATACAAATTACAGCAAGACTAAAATTATTTTTCCTGAATTTCCTTTAGTGAATTAAGTGCCTCGGGAATATGCTGTGAAGCTCCCATACTATTAAATCTATGGATCAATCTTTTATTCTTATCAAAAACAAAAGTTTCCCTACCCGGGAGCAGACCCAATAAACCTGCTTTTACCCCAAACGCCTGTATCGCTCGCTTTTCCTTATCAGAAAGTAACACAAACGGAAGTTGATGTTTAGTAGCAAATTTTTTATGAGAGTTTTCATTATCTGTACTTATCCCAATTACTTCTGCTCCCAAATCCTGAAACTCTTCATAATGATCTCTAAAACTACAGGCTTCTTTGGTACAACCGGGAGTAAAATCTTTTGGATAGAAAAAGATTACCAAAGCTTTATCTTCTACCCTGGAAAAATGGTAGTTTTCCCCGTCCTGATCTTTTAAAGTTAACCTCGGTAATTTATCTCCAATTTTAAGTGCCATCTATTCTCCTTTATAGGTTACGTAATTTCTTGGAGTTTCGTATAAAGTGATCTCCAAATCGAGCGCAGGTTTTAATTTTTCCCTTATTTTATTCCAAATTACTACCGCAATATTTTCAGCCGTAGGATTTAGATTGTTAAAAGGTGGCACCTCTTCGTTTAAGTTCTTATGGTCAAAAGGTACTTCAACTTCTTCATAAATAAGATCTTTAAGCCGTTTTAGATCCATTACAAAACCAGTTTCCGGGTCTATTTCACCGGTAACCTTTACAATTAGATCATAATTGTGCCCATGATAGTGCGGGTTACTGCATTTCCCAAAAACCTGAAGGTTCTTTTCATCACTCCAATCTTTGCGATATAACCTATGCGCCGCATTAAAATGAGCTTTTCTATGTACGCTTAATCTCATTTTTGAATACTTGAATAATATTTGTCAAAAATAATCTTGAACCATTCGGTATAAACACCGGGATTTACTTCCATATCAGATTTTATAGCATCCAGGCTCATCCATTTCCAACTGGCCACTTCATCGGGATTAGGGTTGGGATCATCTTCATAATTCCCAATCAAAATATAATCGAATTCGTGCTCTGTAAGTCCGTTATCAAAAGGCGCTTTATAAATAAAAGACATAATTTCTTTTAAATCTGTGCTAAAGCCCATTTCTTCCTGAAGTCTTCTTTTTCCCGCAGCAACATTGCTCTCCCCTTCTCTTTGGTGGCTACAACAAGTGTTAGTCCATAATCCTGGAGAATGATATTTAGCATGTGCGCGTTGCTGGATCATTAACTCGCCCTTCTCATTAAAAACAAAGACTGAAAATGCCCGATGAAGTAAAGCTTTTTCGTGAGCTTCTATCTTCTCCATCACTCCAATTTGCTCGTCGTTTTCGTTTACTAATATTACTTTATCTGTTCCCATTTTTTTCTTTGAGTGCCAAATGTACGAAATGAAGCGGGGGTTTTACAAGTCTACATTTCCTAAAATTATGTTGAATTATTTACAAGTAAAATCCTTTAAAATTCGTTTTTTGCGTAAATATCACAATCTATAGCCAGAATAAATTCTGATCTCCTATTTTCTTCGTGCCCGGTTTCAGTACAATTACTGTTATTTCCACAATTATTTAAAAGCTCTGTTTCGCCATATCCTCTCCCCGTAATTCGGTCTTTAGAAATTCCTTTTTCGGTTAAATACTTAAATGTGGCTTCAACCCTTCTTTCAGAAAGTTCCATATTATAGCTATCATTTGCCCGGCTATCTGTATGCGACCTAATATCAAGCAATAATTCTGGATGCGTTTTCATAAATGTTGCAATACTATCCAGGGCCTGGGTATCACTTTTTCTAATTTCGGCTTTATCCAAATCAAAATGAATAGGCTTTAGGCGCAATATTCCTGCAAGATCATCGCCTACTTTAGCGTCCAGCACCGGCCTACCTTCCAAATTTCCGAATTCCAGCACATTCTTTCTTCGTTTAATCTCTGTAGCATAAAAACTCCAGTTAAAGAAGGCCCGCAATGCTGCAATATTTGAAGGTCCTTTTCCATAAATACTATGCCCTGCCTGGTACATAACCAATCCATTTTCTGGGTTTCCAAAAGCAGGACCGTAAGCTGCAACTACCGCGGTATCTTCAGCGATCTCAGGAATATCTGGCGCATCTTCATCTATTACAATTTTCTTTGTTTCTCTTCGCCACCTGTTTATTTTCTTCGGAAAAAAAATTCTTTCAGAACCATTGAGATGTGCAGCATCTGGGCTGCCAATGTATTGCGCAACAGGATCGGCCGGTAGTAAGTTTAGATAAGGGGGCGTGCCGTGTCTATGTTTTTTATAGGGAATTAAACCTGCACTTTGTGCTCCCGGGAACCCGGAACTCAAAAAATTTAACTGAACAAATTCTGTGCTATCACTCTCTTTCAGCTTAATATTTCCGGTAAGATTTTCTAATATACTTACGGCGTGACAACCGGCCCAAATTGCTCCTTTATATTTACTATTCCAATTATAAAGATTTTTATGGGTTGAAAAAGCAGGATCGGCATGGGGCATTACAAAAATATCGTCGCAAACTCCAAGATCTTCCGGAGACTTCCAGTTTTTACTGCTATTCCCACCATAAGCTTCTTCAGGAATTGCCGCCGCTTTAAAAAACGGTACAGCTATATAACCATTTTCTCTATCCAGGGTCCATCTTGGAGCGACCGATAGGCTAGTAAAAACTGGCACGCGAATAGCTTCTTCTAAATAAATTCCCACAATTCCTTTCTCTTCCCAGGCTGCAATTAAGTTTTTAATATCTTCTGTGATATAAGAAACCGGAATAATAAAAGCACTCCCTTTAAAATCAGTATCCTTATAGTTAAAATCTACCCCGTCTTTTTCTTTCCGGGGGTTAATGATCCATTTTACTTCAATTTTTTCATTTTTAAGCAAATTATAGAGCAATCCATAAGCTTGCAAAGAATTCTTTGCGGTTTGAGGTTTTGAGCCCATATTTATAACATAGGCACCGGGAGCTATTACCTGTTCAGTTCCCTGCCCAAAGCAATGGTAGTCCGAAAATAGCAAACTCAAAAAAACTATTGATCTTATAAAATACTGCCCCATAATTGTAAAATTACTGAATGTTTTTAAAGCCGTAAGTTTTTAATAGATTTTTACTGAAATGCTGAAGGCTCTTCCCCAAAGGAGTAAATAATTTATCCTTAAATTTCTTCAAAATAATAGTACTTTTGCTGCTCTAAATTTTATAGATGAAAAGTTTTCAAAAAGAACTAAAACGAAGAAGAACTTTTGGGATTATTTCTCACCCCGATGCCGGTAAAACCACGCTTACTGAGAAACTGCTGCTATTTGGTGGTGCTATCCAGGAAGCCGGGGCGGTAAAATCTAACAAGATCAAAAAAGGCGCTACAAGTGACTTTATGGAGATTGAACGCCAAAGGGGAATTTCGGTAGCGACTTCGGTTTTAGCTTTTGAATATAAAAATATTAAAATCAATATCCTGGATACTCCGGGCCACAAGGATTTTGCTGAAGATACTTTTAGAACCTTAACGGCTGTAGATAGCGTTATTGTGGTGATAGATGTTGCAAAAGGTGTAGAGGAACAAACTGAAAAACTGGTAGAGGTTTGTAGAATGCGAAATATCCCGATGATCGTTTTTATTAATAAAATGGACCGGGAAGGGAAGGACGCTTTTGAATTACTGGATGAAATTGAACAAAAATTAAATCTTACCGTAACGCCGCTAAGCTACCCTATTGGGATGGGTTACGATTTTAAAGGAATTTATAATATTTGGGAGAAAAATGTAAACTTATTTACCGGTGATCCTAAAAAAGATATTGAAGATACTATTGAAATTTCCGATTTAACTTCTGAAGAATTAGATGAACTTATTGGAAGTAAGGCGGCCGATAATTTAAGAGAAGAACTCGAACTTGCCCAGGGCGTTTACCCTGAATTCGATAAAGAAGCTTACCTGGAAGGCCGATTGCAGCCCGTGTTTTTTGGTTCGGCTTTAAATAATTTTGGAGTTCGTGAATTGCTAGATTGCTTTATTAACATCGCTCCAACTCCAAGACCAAAAGAAAGTGAAGAACGCCTGGTAAAACCAGATGAAGATAAATTTACCGGTTTTGTGTTTAAGATTCACGCGAATATGGATCCTAAACACCGCGACAGGCTGGCTTTTGTAAAGATCGTTTCCGGAAAGTTTGAGCGAAATAAAGCTTATTTGCACGTGAGACACAATAAGAATCTTAAGTTTTCCAGTCCAAACGCCTTTTTTGCTGAAAAGAAAGAAATTGTAGATGTTTCTTATCCCGGTGATATTGTAGGCTTACACGATACCGGAAATTTCAAAATTGGTGATACACTTACCGAAGGTGAAAATTTAAATTACCGCGGAATTCCAAGTTTCTCTCCAGAACATTTTAGATATATCAACAACGCCGATCCAATGAAATCGAAACAGCTCGCTAAAGGAGTTGACCAGTTGATGGATGAAGGTGTAGCGCAGCTTTTTACATTAGAACTCAACGGAAGAAAGATTATTGGAACAGTGGGAGCGCTTCAGTTTGAAGTTATTCAATACAGGCTGGAGCACGAATACGGCGCCAAATGTACCTACGAAAATCTAAACGTTTACAAAGCTACCTGGGTAGAAGCTGAAGATGAAAAAAGCGAAGAATTTAAAGATTTTAAGCGTGTAAAAGCTAAATTCCTTGCGAAGGATAAAAAGGGACAATTGGTATTCTTAGCAGATTCCCAATTTTCATTACAAATGACGCAGGACAAGTATCGTTCAATTAAATTCCATTTTACTTCAGAATTTTAAGTTTCTGATTCTAAACCAGTAATGCTTAGATTGAAAGAAACCTATTAGTACGCTGTGTTTAATAGGACTTAATTTCATATATTTTCAGCATAATTAAGGTTTTATGAATCAATTAGATGAATTTGTCTCCCAATTTGCTTCGGCGGTTTGGGGACTTCCTTTGGTAATTTTATTAATTGGAGGCGGACTTTATCTGCTTATTTTATCTAATTTTCTTCCCTTTCGATATTTAGGACATTCCTTAGACCTTTTACGAGGAAAATATAATAACCCTAATGATCCCGGGGAAATCAATCATTTCCAATCACTTTCTACTGCCCTCTCCTCTACTGTAGGAATGGGAAATATTGCTGGCGTAGCCGTGGCTATCGCTTTAGGTGGCCCTGGTGCCATTTTCTGGCTTTGGGTTAGTGCAGTTGTGGGTATGGCGACTAAATTTTTTACCAACACTCTTGCGGTTATGTATCGTGGTAAAGATACTCAGGGAAATATCCAGGGTGGGGTGATGTATTTTATTGAAGAAGGCCTTGGAAAGAAATGGAAGTTTATGGCCATCTTTTTTAGTGTTGCTGGGCTTATTGGAGCATTACCGGTTTTCAATGTAAACCAGCTTACGCAGGCTATTAATTTTATTCTTTTAGAACCTAATAATATTCCCACCGGTTTTGGTACAAACCTTATTATCGGTATTATTTTAGTCATCCTTACTTCAGTAGTAATTCTTGGTGGATTACAGCGAATAAGCAAAACTGTTTCAAGATTGGTACCTGCAATGGTAGCCCTCTATTTTGTTTCGGTAATTATTATATTAATCGTTAATTACGATGTTGTTCCTTATTACTTTTCAACGATTTTCACTGATGCTTTTGCTGCCGAAAATTATAAAGGGGAGCCTATGCTTGGCGGCGTTCTTGGCGGCTTAATAATCCTGGGAGTAAGAAGAGGTGCTTTTTCTAATGAAGCAGGGATAGGAACCGCCACAATGGCTCACGGAGCGAGTAAAACTTCTGAACCTGTGCGAGAAGGATTAGTAGCAATGTTGGGGCCGGCAATTGATACGCTGGTGGTTTGTACACTTACTGCTCTATGTATCCTGGTAACGGGAATTTGGCAGACTACAGATGTAAATGGTGTAAGTCTTACCGCAGCCGCTTTTGAAGATTCTATTCCTTATGTGGGAGATTACCTGTTATTACTTTGTATAGCCGCTTTTAGTATTTCCTCTTTGTTCTCCTTCTCTTACTACGGAACAAAATGTCTTTCTTACCTGGCAGGGGCTGAAAACAAACATTATTATAACTATTTTTATATTATTAGTATCCTCTTAGGTGCAACTACTTCTTTAAGTATGATGATTAATTTAATTGATGGTTTTTTCGCTTTAATGGCAATACCAACGATGATCTCTACTTTAATCCTTGCGCCCCGAGTGATGAAAGCTGCGCGAATTTATTTTAAGAAATATAAAGATTAGGGTATACTCCGCTGAATTATTTTTTTTCATTTTCAACAACATGAAAAACTTCAAGTTTCTTATCAGTTAGTTTTTCTAGTAAGTCGCCTTTTCTTAAAGTTCCCCATATTTCTAGTTCGGGATCACTATGTGTGGTGATAATTAATTGAATTTTGTTCTTCTTATTATTGATTTCCAATTTTTCTACATTTTGATAATGGCTTCTATCCAAACCATCAGCAACTCTAAGTATTGCTGAAAGTTTCTTTACCCGCTTTCGAGTTTTTTTATTTAATTGTTTATAATGTTCGTGGCGCTTAGCTGGTGTTGATTTTCTATGATACCTGGCAACATTTGCCATAATATTTACTTCATCTTCTTTAAAACCCAGTAAATCTGAATACCGAATAAGATACAAAGCGTGTTTATGATGTTTTCTATAAGAAATATAATACCCTATATCGTGCATTAAACTGGCATACTCCAGCAATTCCCTGTCTGATTCTTTTAATTTTAATTCTTCTTTAAATTCATCAAAAAGCTGCAATGCAAAATTTGAAACGTGCCGGGAATGTTTTTCAGGCCAGTTACATTTTCTTAATAGTTCGTAAATACTTCTGCGTCTGGGATCTTTAAAACTGGCTACAAGATCAAGGTTGAGTTGCTCTTTTTGATTGTTGATGAAGTTTAAGATCATACCTTCCCGAAGTGCACCTTCAGAAATTTTAATATTTTCAATCTTAAATTTATCTATCAGAAAATTCAGCAAAACCATTCCGGGGTTTATAATATCCACCCTTTTTTCTTCCAGGCCTTTTTCTTTAAGACGATCTTTTTTATTCAGTTTAATAAAATCCTTATATAAATCTTTAAAGTCGGCTGCGCTAAACTCCAGTTCGTTAAGGCTTCTTTTGGCAGTAATAGAATTTCTATTGGCTACCATTTCGCCAATATTCTCCATAGTTCCCGAAGAACCAATAATGGTCTTTACTTTATGTTTTTTGGCCAATTTCAACACTTCAGCAAGTTCTTTGGCAAAATGCTTTTGAAGCTTTTTAACGTCTTTTTCTTCTATAGGATCTGAATCTACAAACCCAGCGGCCATTCTTGCCACACCCAGTTTTAAACTATTATAATAAATAAATTCTTTTTGGTTACCAATAATAAATTCAACGCTACCACCACCAATATCGGCCATAAGCACCATTTCATCTCCTAAAACAATGCTATGTCTAATGGCCAGCCCAATCATTTCGGCTTCCATTTTTCCGGAAATTGCTCTTACTCTTATCCCAACATTTTCTCCTACTTCTTTAATAAAATCGCCTCCATTTTTTGCCTCCCGAATAGCACTGGTGGCAAAAGCGAGAATATTTTCAACTTTATGGCTATCGCATAAAAATTTTATTCGTTTAAGCGCTTCCAACCCGCGGTCCATTGCATCCCGGCTTAATCTATCTTCCAGACCTTTTTCAGCGAGAATAACCATCTCTTTTAATTTATTCACGGTACGGAAACTACCATCGGGATATATATCTACCAACACTGCGTGGAATGAATTGGTACCAAGGTCTATTGCAGCTATGCGCTTTTTAGGTTTAGAATTGGAAGCGTTTTTTGCCATTGTCTCGCAATTTTAAACTGAAGTATCCTTCAGGTTGTTGTACTTCTAAATTAGGTAATATTTATTAAAATCTTTTCGCTGTTTTAAGTCAATCGAGTAGGAAGATAGGGATTATCTTATTAAGATTATTGTTCCCTATCTGTCCTCTCACACCACTCAGCGTACGGGTCCGTACTGAGCGGTTTCTTAATTTATGTATTCCACTTTAGAAAAGAATCCAGTAAGAAAGTGTACCCCGCTTCTCTTAGGCGCTCTTTGGTTATTGCAACATTAAGCGTAGGAGTTCCTGATATTTTCCAGTATCCTTTTCTTGTTGAAGCCAGTTTTAGCGCTTTAGAGTTGGATATCCCTAATTTTCGGAGATTCCTTAGTCGGGTTCGTATGAGTTTCCATCTTTTCCAGATACACATTCGTAACCTTCTGCGATACCATAGGTCTACTTTCTGCATTAGACTTTTCATATCAGCCAGTTTAAAGTAGTTTACCCAACCTCTGATAAATTGGTTGAGTGCCTCCTTTCGTCTGGCCTCACCCCACCCGTTGCTCCTTGACGTCAACAACTTTATACGTCGTTTCATCTTTTGGATACTGATAGGGTGGACTCGGAGTCTGCCTTTTCCTTTATATCGGTAGAAGGTGTATCCGAGGAATTTAGTTTTAGAGATATTAGACACATTGGTTTTCCCCTTATTCACTTTAAGGAATAACTTATCCTCGATAAAAGGAATAATATTCCTTAGCGTCCGCTCCGCGCTTAGCTTACTTTTGCAGACGATCATCAATCGAGTAGGCCCAAGGAACCGCCCCCTGAGCCTCTCCCAGATCCGTACGTGATACTCGCGCATCATACGGCTGTTTCACCTATGTCTGTGAGATCTCCCGCGGTAAGACATATCACTTTCATTCCATATACCCGCATCATCTACACCCTGATCTCCGTATAGCTTTAGGACTTCGCTTTGTATGGCAAGCTCATCCAGATCAGATATGCCTTATATGATGTTCGTGTTCCTCGGATCGGAACTTTGCCGCAGGCTTCCTTCAGATTCCAACTCACGATGGATACCCTTGCCGTTGGCTAATGGTAGGTAGCTATAAACCCCCATAACGGACTTGCACCGTCAAGTGATATGCCATGCACGGCACACCACAAAAAACCCACGGAGATAAAACTTCCGTGGGTTTCCAGAATATATTATAAACCTGGATTAAGCCTGGCCGGTTGGACCAAAGTTTAATGGCATTGGTGCTTTTTCGTAATCCCTAATTTCACCGTGGGCTTTTTCAAATCGATGAATATTATCGTTTAAAGCTTTCAATAAGCGTTTGGCGTGTTGTGGAGTTAGAATAATTCGGGATTTTACTTTACTCTTCGGTCTCCCCGGCATAATATTCACAAAATCAACTACAAATTCTGAAACCGAATGATTGATTATAGCTAAATTGGAATAAGTTCCTTCAGCTACGGCTTCGTCAAGTTCTATATTTATCTGACCTTTTTTAGGTTTCTTTTTTTCTTCACTCATTAGTATAATTATTTTAAATTTAATTCTTAGAATATAATCATTTCATTCAGGACATCAATAGAAGTTGCTGCAAGTAAGTCTATACCAGATGACGCTTAATTATAGCCCCTCCTGAAAAAGCAGAACATCAAAGCAGTAAAGGATAATTGATATATCTTTACAAACCTTTTCAATAGGTTAAAAGTACAAAAAAAACCACGATGACAAATAGACCGGATCAGCTACAGAAGATCATAGGTGTAAGCCTGGACCCAATCTTTAAAAATATTAGGCCGTAGACGATCATAATTTGATATTTCCAACTGAACCCAAAGGTGGAAATCATAAATACCAGTTGTCCCTTAGCTATAACTCTCCGACTAGCGCTAAACCATCGAAAAATATTGCTACATATCAACTGCTCTTTCGTAGTTATAAAGTATATCTCCGATTTTATTATTAAACCATAACAAGCAATTAAATTGAGTTCATTTTTAAACAGTTTTCTGAAAGTTTATTAAACCACTAATTTTCCCAACCGATATAATTTTTTTTACTTTTTTTCTATGATTCCATTCGTTCCGGTTTATTAAATTTACTTTTAAAATTTCCGGCAAAGACAGTGAACATGAAGCTCTCTCATAAACCCTTTCAAACCTTTATACAAAATAACACGACGGTAAAAACCCGAAGTCGCTACGCTGATTCCTTAATCACCAGTCTGGAAGTAGGCACTAATGATATACAAGCCGAAGTTTGGGGTTCCACTCGTTACCATGTTGCCATCACCTTCAACACCAATGAAGTAATCGCCGCCCACTGCACCTGCCCTTATGACCAGGGAGGATATTGCAAGCATATTGTAAACGTTCTGGTGGAAGCCGATAGCCGGGTACAACAAGAAGTGCTTTCAAGTCAAACTCATTCCATTAATTCCCTGGAGCTTTCGGATCTTTCATTAATAAAAGAAGGCAAAACTTTTATCCTTGAGAATCAGAATATCTTAGAATTAACAGTCCCGGATCTCCAGAGCATTTCCATTACCCCAGATAATTCCAGGTGGAACTATTTATTAAATTTAATTGAAGCTAAGATACTGCCCAATGTTCTGGTTGCTAGAATCAGCGAATCCTATAGGAATTTTTTCGACCTAAAAATCATTCAGGAGGACAGGAATCTTCTTTTGGAATGTAGCTGTTCAAATAATTCTGATCTACTTTGTCTTCACCTTTCCTTTGTCCTATTAAAAATACCTGAATCAGAAGGGCTCCTATTATCCTTTGATGAAAAAAGTCGCTTTCAGCTCATTAAACAAAAAGCAGACGCCCAGGGGCTGGGAGATATTAATAATCCAGATGAATTTTACACAATTTACCAAAGATATGATAGAATATATATAGAAGCTAAACATAGCTTTTTATCGCTTACTAAACCGGACCTAATAAATCTCAAAAAGGAATTGCTCCCGGATTTCAAATTTCCCCCCTCCATTTCAGAAGATAATAAAATAGAATTTATCTTAGCGGAGGACCAGCAAGGCACTCGTTTTAAGTTTCAATTAATGGAAGCAGCTTTGACAAAAAGTGGTCGGATCAAATCACCAATTCGGCCGCTAAACCTGCAAGACAAATTAAAAACGCTTTCGCAACCAGAAGAATTTTTATTCATTACTTCTCTTTTACAACAGGAAAATTATAGCCTGGATTTTTCTGTTGACCCTCATATTCTAAAAAATCCTTTCAATTTACAATTCTACTATTTTGAACCTGATTGGCGCAACAGAAAAATAACCCCGGGAAAAATCAGGCCTGTTCGGTTTCTGATAGAAGATTTTGATACCACAGTGCAAGTGGAACAAAAAAATAATTTGTATGTCTTAAAACTTAATTTTAAAATCAACGGACATAATTATTTCTCCTATAACATTTTGCAGGTAGGAAATTATTTCGAGATTGACCACAACTTTTATTTTATTAAAAATGAAGAGGTAAATAAGCTCCTGGCATTTTTCCGGCAGAAAAAGCACGAAATATATTTAACCCAGGTTCAATTCCTACAACTTAAAAAAGAACTTTTAGACCCTTTGGAGCAAGCCGTTAAAGTAAAGTATGATTTTATAAAAAAAGTACCAGAGAAAGTCAGAAAAGAAAAATTTCTGGACCAGGTTACCGAACATATGGTTTACTTATCCGAATCAGATGATTATATTCTTATTACCCCGGTTATTCGTTACGGAGAAATTGAGGCGCCCATTCTTTCCAGGCGAAATATCTATACCGAAGATGAAAAAGGAAAAATGTACGTCGTCGACCGAAATGAAAGCATGGAACATAGGTTTAAACGCAATATTCAAGCGCAACACCTCGATTTTGACGATAATCCGCAAAATGAATTTTATTATTTACATAAACAAGAGTTTTTGGATAAGGGTTGGTTTATTGATGCTTTTGAAGCCTGGCGTGAACACGGCTATACTATCCTGGGATTCAAACAGTTAAAAAGCAACAACCTGAACCCAAACAAAATGCAGGTACAGGCTTCGGTAAAATCCGGTATTGACTGGTTCGACATTCATACCAATATCAGCTTTGGGAATCAAAAAGTAGGATTGAAGGAAATACGCAAATCCATAATTAATAAAAACCGCTATGTAAAATTAGGCGACGGCTCTAAAGGAATTTTGCCTGAGGATTGGGTAGAAAAATTCAGTCGCTATTTCCGTTCCGGGGAAATTAAAGATGATGCGATCCGCACACACAAATCTCATTTTGGACTGGTGGATGAACTTTTTGAAAAAGAAGTATTGTCGTCCGAAGTAAAAATAGAATTAGAAAATTACCGGGATAAATTGGCCAATTTTCATTCCATCCGGAATGTAAAAATACCGAAGAATTTAAAAGCCAGCTTACGGGATTATCAGAAAGAAGGTTTGAATTGGTTGAATTTTTTGGATGAATTTGGGTTCGGCGGTTGCCTGGCAGATGATATGGGATTAGGTAAAACTATTCAAATTATAGCTTATTTCCTGGTTCAAATTGAGAAAGGGAACAAAAATCCAAACTTAGTGATCGTTCCCACCTCCCTTCTACACAACTGGGAAATTGAAATTAAAAAGTTTGCACCGAAACTCAAGTATAAAATTATTTACGGAATCAACCGTGAGACAAAAAATATCCCATTTGAAGAATATGAGGTACTTATCACCTCCTATGGAACTATGTTGAACGATGCTGAAATTTTAAAAAATATTAGTTTTAACGTGATTGTTCTTGACGAATCCCAAGCAATAAAAAACCCTGCCTCAAAACGTTATAAAGCGGCACGATTGCTCAAGGCAAGACAACGAATTGTGGCAACAGGAACCCCGGTAGAAAACAATACCTTTGACCTATTTTCCCAACTTTCTTTTGCCATGCCCGGACTTTTTGGGAATGCCAAACAATTTGCTGCCGACTATTCAACACCGATTGACAAATTCCAAGATGAATCCAGGGCGAAGGAACTTCAGCAAAAAGTACATCCCTTTATTTTGAGGCGAACTAAAAAAGAAGTCGCTACAGAACTCCCGGAGAAAACAGAAATGATAGTTTATTGCGAAATGGGCAAGGAACAACGCCGCGTATATGATATTTATAAAAAAGAATTTCAGCAATATCTCAACAATAGCAGTGATGAAGAATTAAAAGCATCCAGTATGCATATTTTACAGGGCTTAACAAAAATGCGACAAATTTGTAATTCCCCTGCCCTGCTTTCCGACCAGGAATATTATGGAAGCCAGTCGGCCAAATTGGACGAGTTGATCACACAGGTCTTAAACCTACAAAGTGAACACAAGGTGCTGATTTTCTCACAGTTCGTTGGAATGTTAGAGTTAATTAAGGAACGTCTGGACCAGGAAACGATAAAATATGCTTTCCTCAGCGGTAAAACCAGAAAACGCCAAGAACAGGTTGAAATATTTCAGGAAGATGAGCAGACGCGGGTTTTTCTCATCAGTTTAAAAGCCGGGGGCACAGGACTCAATTTAACAGCGGCAGAATATGTTTTCATCGTCGACCCCTGGTGGAACCCCGCCGTTGAAAACCAGGCAATAGATCGTGCTTATCGGATTGGACAAGCCAATAAGGTTGTAGCTGTGCGTATGATTACTCCTAATACCATCGAAGAGAAAATCATAGAGTTGCAAGACCGGAAAAAGAAATTAGTAGAAGAGCTCATTCACACCGATTCCGGGTTCTTCAAACAGTTAACTAAAGATGATCTATTGAAGCTGATATAGAAAGATCAAAAATTCTGGATATCATCGATACACTAGGTTCTGAAGAAAGGTGTTGAAAGATAATAAAATATACTTCTATTAGTCCGAACTTTTAAAGACCGGTTTTGATATTAAGGAACAAAAGTATTTTTAACCTCTATTATAAAAACCAAGAAATCCCGATCTAAAGTCGGGATTTCCTGTGCTTAATTAAAAATAAAAGAGCCGCGTTTGCGGCTCTTTTATAGGCATTAGTTATAATTAACTTCTTGCTTGTGTTCCATCATTTCGTCAAATTCTTCTTTAGAACCAACGATAATGCTATCGTACTTACGCATACCTGTACCTGCAGGAATTCTATGTCCTACAATTACATTTTCTTTCAATCCTTCAAGTTTATCGATCTTACCGCTTACGGCAGCCTCGTTTAATACTTTGGTAGTTTCCTGGAAGGAAGCCGCAGAAATAAACGATTTTGTTTGTAGCGATGCACGAGTAATACCCTGAAGAACCGGTGTAGCGGTTGCAGCAGTTACGTCTCTTGCAGTTGCAAGGTTTTTATCTTCACGTCTTAACAATGAGTTCTCATCTCTAAGTTCTCTTGGTGAAACGATTTGTCCTGGTCTTAAATTCTCTGAATCTCCAGCATCTTCAACCACTTTCATTCCGAAGACTTTATCGTTCTCCTCGATGAAATCTGATTTATGAACAAGTTGGTTTTCTAAGAAAATAGTATCTCCCGGATCCTGAATTCTAACCTTACGCATCATTTGTCTTACAACAACTTCAAAGTGCTTATCATTAATTTTCACACCCTGGAGTCGGTAAACTTCCTGAACTTCGTTTACAAGATACTGTTGTACCGCGTTTGGTCCTTTGATATTAAGAATATCTTCTGGAGTAACAGATCCATCAGAAAGTGGCATACCTGCACGAACATAATCGTTTTCCTGAACAAGAATCTGGTTAGATAACTTCACTAGGTATTTCTTAACCTCTCCCAATTTAGACTCTACGATAATCTCGCGGTTACCTCTTTTAATTTTTCCGAAGGAAACAACACCATCAATCTCACTAACAACTGCTGGGTTAGATGGGTTACGAGCCTCAAACAACTCGGTTACCCTTGGAAGACCACCGGTAATATCCCCTGCTTTAGATGATTTACGCGGAATCTTAACCAAAATCTTACCAACACTTATTTTTTCTTCATTGTCTACCATAAGGTGGGCACCAACCGGAAGGTTATAAGAACGAATCACTTCATCCTTTTTACCTAAAATATGTAAAGTTGGAATAAGCTTTTTGTTACGAGATTCAGAAATTACTTTTTCCTGGAATCCTGTTTGCTCATCTATCTCTACCTGGTAAGTTACACCCTGTTCAACGTTTTCATATTTAATCTTACCGGCAAATTCTGAAATAATAACCCCGTTATAAGGATCCCACTGGCAAACTACGTCACCTTTAGAAACTTCAGCACCGTTATCTATAAAGATTTGAGAACCATAAGGAATGTTATTATTACTCAATACCACTCCGGTTTTCTTATCTTTTACTTTAAGCTCGGCAGTTCGTGAAATCACAATTTCAGACTGGCTACCATCTGGAGCTTCTCCTTTCACAACTTTAAGGTCTTCAATTTCGGCTATACCGTCAAATTTAACCTCAAGTTTATTATCTTCTGAAATGTTACCTGCAATACCTCCCACGTGGAATGTACGTAGTGTTAACTGTGTACCTGGCTCTCCAATAGATTGCGCAGCAACAACACCTACAGCTTCACCTCTTTGTACCAGTTTATTGGTAGAAAGGTTTCTTCCGTAACATTTTACACAAATTCCTTTTTTAGCTTCACAGGTTAATGGAGATCTTACTTCAACGCTTTCTATTGGAGCGTTTTCAATTTTTGTAACAATTTCTGAAGTAATTTCTTCGCCTGAGGCTACTAAAAGTTCATTATTAGAAGGATTAAGAACATCGTGAAGAGAAATACGTCCTAAAATACGTTCTCCAAGAGATTCTACAATTTCTTCGTTCTTTTTAAGTGGTCTAACTTCTACTCCTCTTAAAGTTCCGCAGTCTTCTTCATTTACAATAACATCTTGCGAAACATCTACCAGTCTACGGGTTAAGTAACCAGCATCGGCAGTTTTAAGTGCGGTATCGGCAAGTCCTTTACGTGCACCGTGAGTAGAGATAAAGTACTCAAGAATTGAAAGCCCTTCTTTAAAGTTAGAAAGAATTGGGTTTTCAATAATTTCACCTCCACCAGAGTTAGATTTCTTAGGCTTGGCCATAAGACCACGCATACCGGTTAACTGACGAATCTGTTCTTTAGATCCACGAGCACCAGAATCAAGCATCATAAACACAGAGTTGAAACCTTGCTTATCTTCACGAATACGTTTCATAGCCAATTCGGTTAGACCGGCATTGGTAGAAGTCCAGATATCAATTACCTGGTTGTAACGCTCGTTATTAGTAATAAGACCCATATTATAGTTTCCTACAATACCTTCAACCTGCTCGTTAGCTTCATCAATCATAGTTTGCTTCTCTTCAGGGATAATAATATCACCTAAACTGAAGGAAAGTCCACCACGGAAAGCGTACCCATAACCCATTTCCTTAATAGCATCAAGGAATTCACCTGTAGCAGGAACACTGGTTTTAGCCAATACATCACCAATAATATCCCTAAGGTTTTTCTTGGTTAATACTGTATTCACATATCCAACTTCTTCTGGTACAGCCTGGTTAAATAATACTCTACCAACTGTAGTTTCTATAATTTGGTAAGTTAACTCACCTACTTCATTAAAATCTTTAGCGCGAATCTTGATTTCGGCATTAAGGTCTACTCTCTTCTGGTTGTAAGCGATTACCACTTCTTCATCAGAATAGAAAGTAAGTCCTTCCCCTTTAACCTTAACCTCGTCTGTAGATTTTCTAGACTTGGTCATATAATAAAGACCAAGAATCATATCCTGAGATGGTACTGTAATAGGTGAACCGTTTGCAGGGTTAAGGATATTATGAGAAGCAAGCATTAATAACTGAGCTTCTAAAATAGCCTCTGGCCCAAGCGGTAAGTGAACCGCCATCTGGTCACCATCAAAATCGGCGTTAAATGCCGTACAGGCTAATGGGTGTAATTGTATCGCTTTCCCTTCAATAAGTTTTGGCTGGAATGCCTGTATACCTAAACGGTGAAGCGTAGGAGCACGGTTAAGCAATACAGGGTGTCCTTTAAGAACATTCTCCAGGATATCCCATACTACCGGCTCTTTCTTATCTATTATTTTCTTGGCAGATTTTACTGTTTTTACAATTCCTCTTTCAATTAGTTTTCTAATTACAAAAGGTTTGTAAAGTTCAGCTGCCATGTTCTTTGGAAGACCACATTCGTGCATCTTCAACTCAGGTCCTACAACAATTACCGAACGTGCTGAATAATCTACACGTTTACCAAGTAAGTTTTGACGGAAACGTCCCTGCTTACCTTTAAGAGAATCTGAAAGCGATTTTAACGGACGGTTAGAGTCTGTTTTTACCGCTGAAGATTTTCTTGTGTTATCAAACAATGAATCTACAGATTCCTGAAGCATACGTTTTTCGTTACGTAAAATCACTTCAGGAGCTTTGATCTCCATTAATCTTTTTAGACGGTTGTTACGAATAATAACTCTTCTATAAAGATCATTTAAATCTGAAGTCGCGAAACGCCCACCATCAAGAGGTACAAGAGGTCGTAATTCTGGTGGAATTACAGGAACCACTTTCATAATCATCCATTCTGGAAGATTCTCGCGATTATTATTGGCATCACGGAAAGCTTCTACAACCTGAAGACGTTTAAGCGCTTCGGTTTTACGTTGTTTTGAAGTTTCGTTATTTGCCTTGTGTCTTAACTCGTAAGAAAGTTCGTTAAGATCTATTCTTCTTAGTATTTCAATAAGACATTCGGCTCCCATTTTAGCGATAAACTTATTTGGGTCGCTGTCTTCTAAATACATATTTTCTTGCGGAAGGCTATCTAAAACGTTTAGATATTCTTCTTCAGTAAGGAAATCCATTTTCTTTAATGGTTCACCTTCTTCGTTTTTAGCAATACCGGCTTGAATTACTACGTAACGCTCGTAGTAAATGATCATATCTAATTTCTTAGATGGAAGACCAAGCAAGTATCCAATTTTATTAGGTAAAGAACGGAAATACCAGATATGTGCTACAGGAACTACCAAATTAATGTGCCCAACACGGTCTCTACGTACTTGTTTTTCGGTTACTTCTACCCCACAACGGTCACAAACAATTCCTTTGTAACGTATTCTTTTATATTTACCGCAGGCACATTCGTAATCCTTTACAGGACCAAAAATACGCTCACAAAACAAACCGTCACGTTCGGGTTTGTGCGTACGATAATTGATAGTCTCCGGTTTTAGAACTTCACCACGAGATTCTGCGAGGATAGATTCCGGGGAAGCCAAACCGATAGAGATTTTATCAAATCTCTTTACTGTATTCTTATCATTATTTCTAGCCATAATAACTCTGCTGCTATAATTATTGTGAAAAATCTGTTTTTGGGGCGCCGTAACGCCCCTTTAAAACAGTATTTTATTCTTCTAATTTAATATCCAAACCAAGACCTTTCAATTCGTGCATAAGTACGTTGAAAGATTCCGGCAGGCCGGGTTCTGGCATAGGCTCTCCTTTTACGATAGACTCGTAAGTTTTAGCCCTTCCTATCACATCATCTGACTTCACTGTTAAGATTTCACGCAGGGTGCTTGATGCTCCATAAGCCTCAAGTGCCCAAACCTCCATCTCACCAAAACGCTGACCACCAAATTGTGCTTTACCACCAAGTGGTTGCTGAGTAATAAGCGAGTATGGTCCAATAGATCTGGCGTGCATCTTATCTTCAATCATATGTCCTAATTTCAACATATAGATTACCCCTACTGTTGCAGGTTGGTCAAAACGATCTCCTGTTCCACCGTCATAAAGATAGGTATGCCCGTATCTTGGAATTCCAGCTTCATCAGTAAGCTCATTAATCTGGTCTATGGTAGCTCCATCAAAAATTGGAGTTGCATATTTATTACCAAGCTTTTGTCCTGCCCATCCAAGTACAGTTTCGTAGATCTGACCAATGTTCATACGTGAAGGTACCCCAAGTGGGTTCAACACAATATCAACCGGTGTACCATCATCAAGGAATGGCATATCTTCCTGGCGAACTATTCTTGCAACAATACCTTTGTTACCGTGACGTCCCGCCATTTTATCACCTACTTTTAGTTTACGCTTTTTAGCGATGTAAACCTTAGCAAGTTTAAGGATACCAGAAGGAAGTTCATCTCCAACAGAGATGGTAAACTTCTCTCTTCTCAAGTTACCCTGAAGATCGTTTTCCTTAATCTTATAGTTATGAATAAGATCTGCTACCAAAGTGTTTAAGTGATCATCTGTAGTCCAGGTACCGTGAGTTAAGTGAGTATAATCGTCTACTGCATTAAGCATTTTCAACGTATACTTCTTACCTTTTGGCATTACCTCTTCTCCAAGATCATTTTGAACTCCCTGAGCAGTTTTTCCGCCTATAATAGCGAATAACTTATCTACAAGTTCAGCTTTTAAATTGGCGAATTTAGCGTCGTACTTTTTCTCAAGCGCGGCAACATCTTCTTTATCCTGAGCTCTTTTACGTTTATCTTTAATAGCACGGGCAAAGAGTTTCTTCTCTATTACCACACCATTTAAAGAAGGAGAAGCTTTAAGCGATGCATCTTTTACATCACCGGCCTTGTCTCCAAAGATAGCACGAAGTAATTTTTCTTCTGGTGTTGGATCGCTTTCTCCTTTTGGAGTAATCTTACCAATAAGAATATCGCCAGGTTTAACCTCTGCACCAATTCTAATCATTCCGTGTTCATCAAGGTCTTTAGTAGCCTCTTCTGAAACGTTAGGAATATCGTTGGTTAATTCTTCGTTACCTAATTTTGTATCACGAACTTCGAGTGAGTATTCATCAATATGGATAGAAGTAAAGATATCTTCTCTAACCACTTTTTCTGAAATTACAATCGCATCCTCAAAGTTGTAACCTTTCCAGGGCATAAAGGCAACCTTCATATTTCTACCTAAAGCAAGTTCCCCGGCTTCTGTAGCGTAACCCTGACATAAAACCTGACCTTTAGTTACTCTATCTCCTACCCTAACAATTGGCTTAAGGTTAATAGAAGAACCCTGGTTGGTTTTACGGAACTTAATAAGATCATAAGACTTTGAATCGCTATCAAAGCTTACCATACGTTCTTCTTCAGTTCTATCGTACTTTATAATAATTTTCTTAGCGTCTACATATTCTACTTCACCTTCTCCTTCAGCATTAATCAATACCCGAGAATCTGTAGCTACCTGGCGTTCCAATCCGGTTCCAACAATTGGAGAATCGGCTTGCAATAATGGTAATGCCTGGCGCATCATGTTAGATCCCATCAACGCACGGTTCGCATCATCATGTTCCAGGAACGGAATTAACGAAGCCGAAATAGATGAAATCTGGTTTGGTGCAACATCGGTATAATGAACTTCTTTTGGGTCTACTACCGGGAAGTCACCTTCCATACGAGCAATTACTCTTTCAGAATCTATAGTTCCATCTTCTTTAAGTGGAATGTTAGCCTGGGCAATTTTCTTGTCCTCTTCCTCTTCTGCACTTAAATAAATAGGTTCTTCTGAAAAATCTAATTTTCCATTTTCTACTTTACGGTATGGCGTTTCAATGAAGCCCATTCCGTTCACTTTAGCATAAACTGAAAGTGAAGAAATAAGTCCAATGTTTGGACCTTCAGGAGTTTCAATTGGGCAAAGTCTTCCGTAGTGAGTATAGTGAACATCACGTACCTCAAACCCTGCTCTTTCTCTAGATAAACCACCTGGCCCTAATGCTGAAAGTCTACGCTTGTGTGTAATTTCGGCAAGCGGGTTGGTTTGATCCATAAACTGAGACAACTGGTTGGTACCAAAGAAAGAGTTAATCACAGAAGATAATGTCTTCGCATTAATCAAATCTATTGGGGTAAACACCTCGTTGTCACGAACGTTCATTCTTTCACGAATGGTACGTGCCATACGAGCAAGACCAACTCCAAACTGTTGAGATAATTGCTCACCTACAGTTCTAACACGACGGTTAGATAAGTGGTCAATATCATCAATCTCAGCTTTAGAATTAATAAGCTCGATTAAGTATTTAATTATGGTAATAATGTCTTCTTTGGTAAGCACTTGCTTATCCATAGCAACATCAAGACCTAATTTTTTGTTCATTCTATATCGACCAACTTCTCCAAGGCTGTAACGCTGATCTGAGAAGAATAATTTATCGATAATACCACGAGCAGTTTCCTCATCTGGCGGTTCTGCATTACGTAATTGACGATAAATATGTTCTACCGCTTCTTTTTCAGAGTTGGTAGGGTCTTTTTGTAATGTATTATGAATAATAGCATAATCTCCGGTAGAATTATCTTCTTTATGAAGAAGAATAGTTTTACTTCCGGTTTCAAGAATTTCTTCTATATGCTCTTTTTCAAGTTCTGTATCACGATCTAAAACGATCTCATTACGTTCTATTGAAACTACCTCTCCTGTATCTTCATCTACAAAATCTTCATACCAGGTATTCAATACACGGGCCGCAAGTTTACGACCTAATACTTTTTTAAGTCCTGTTTTTGAAACTTTCACCTCTTCTGCAAGGTCAAAGATTTCTAAAATATCTTTATCGCGCTCAAAACCTATGGCACGGAAAAGTGTGGTAACAGGTAATTTTTTCTTTCTATCGATATATGCGTACATAACGCTGTTAATATCGGTAGCAAATTCTATCCATGAACCTTTAAAAGGAATTACACGGGCAGAATAAAGTTTTGTTCCATTTGCGTGGAACGATTGTCCAAAGAAAACTCCTGGTGAACGGTGAAGCTGAGAAACTACCACACGTTCTGCCCCGTTGATACAAAAAGTACCACTTGGAGTCATATAAGGTATAGTTCCTAAGTAAACGTCCTGTACGATGGTTTCAAAATCTTCGTGTTCAGGGTCGGTACAATATAGTTTTAATCTTGCTTTAAGAGGCACACTATATGTTAAACCACGCTCTATACACTCCTGAATGGAATATCTTGGCGGGTCCACAAAATAATCTAAAAATTCTAGTACAAATTGGTTACGGGTGTCCGTAATTGGGAAGTTTTCCAGGAAGGTATTATAGAGACCTTCATTTCCCCGCTCTTCTGATTTGGTTTCTAGTTGAAAGAAATCCTGAAAAGACTTGATCTGGATATCCAGGAAGTCGGGGTAATCAGGTCTGTTCTTTACAGAAGAGAAACTCACTCTTTCAGTTTGCTTTGCTAACATCAATGGACGGATTATAATTTATAAAAAAACGGGCGCGCAAGGAGTTAATCCCCTATATACGCAAAAGGGTTTAGACCTTCAGGAACGAATTCCTGAGGTCTAAACCTAAATAATATTGCTGCTGGCAAGCTTATTTAAGCTCAACCTCAGCTCCTGCTTCTTCTAGCTGTGCTTTAAGTGCTTCTGCTTCGTCTTTAGCTACTCCTTCTTTAACTGGAGCTGGTGCGCCATCTACTAATGCTTTAGCATCTTTAAGACCAAGACCTGTAAGTTCTTTTACAAGTTTTACAACTGCTAGTTTAGATCCACCTGGAGCCTTAAGAATTACATCAAATTCAGACTGCTCTTCAGCTTCTTCACCACCACCAGCAGCACCGCCACCAGCAACAGCTACTGCAGCAGCTGCAGGCTCTATACCATATTCTTCTTTTAAAATATCAGCTAACTCGTTTACTTCTTTTACGGTTAAGTTAACCAATTGTTCTGCGAATTCTTTTAAATCTGCCATTTTCTATCGTTTTTAAAAAGTTCTTTAATTTATATTTGTTAAAAAGTGCGTACTAATTTATCCTTCCTTTTCTGAAAGTGTCTTAAGGATTCCAGAGATTTTACCGCCACCAGACTTAAGTGCTGAAATAACATTCTTAGCAGGTGATTGTAATAGTCCAACGATATCTCCAATAACCTCTTCTTTAGACTTGATATTTACAAGTGCGTCAAGATATTCGTCTCCTACATAAACAGCTTCTTCAACAAAAGCTCCTTTAAGAAGTGGTTTTTCGTTTTTCTTTCTGAATTCTTTAATTACTTTGGCCGGTGCATTACCGGTTTCAGAAAACATTATGGAAGTGTTGCCTTTTAATACTGAAGGAAGGTCTCCAAATTCTTTATCTGAAGCTTCCATCGCTTTAGCAAGCAACGTATTTTTAACTACAGCCAGCTTTACGTTAGCTTTAAAACAAGCTCTACGCAAGTTTGAAGTTGTTCCGGCATCAAGGCCAGATATATCTGCTAAATAAACCACAGAATTATCTGTTAACTGGGCAGTTAAATCTTCAATTACTATTGATTTTTCTTCTCTTGTCATAATCTATACTATTATTGCTCAGTGAACCTTTTAGTATCAACCTGAACGCTCGGGCTCATTGTAGAAGACATGTGTATACTCTTAATATACACACCCTTAGATGCCTGAGGTTTCAACTTCACTAAAGTAGTTAATAATTCTCTCGCGTTTCCAGCAATTTTTTCAGCTTCAAAAGATGCTTTTCCAATTCCAGCGTGAACAATACCGGTTTTATCAACTTTAAAGTCAATTTTACCCGCTTTAACATCAGATACTGCTTTGGCAACATCCATAGTTACTGTTCCTGTTTTTGGGTTAGGCATTAATCCTCTTGGTCCAAGTACTCGTCCCAAAGGTCCTAATTTACCCATTACGCTAGGCATAGTGATAATTACATCAACATCTGTCCATCCACCTTTTATTTTGTCAAGATATTCATCAAGACCAACATAATCGGCTCCGGCTTCTTTAGCCTCTTCTTCCTTATCTGGAGTAACTAACGCAAGTACTTTTACATCTTTACCTGTACCGTGTGGAAGGGTTACAACACCTCTTACCATTTGGTTGGCCTTTCTTGGATCTACATTCAAACGAACCGCTAAATCCACAGATGCATCGAAGTTTTCGTTAGCAACTTCTTTAATTAAAGCTGAAGCTTCTGCCACCGAGTAAGCTTTATTGCTCTCGATCTTAGATTGGGCTTCCTTTTGCTTTTTAGTTAATTTTGCCATTTTTAATTTCTTTTTGGATTAAAACGGTGCATCACCTTTTACAGTTATTCCCATTGAACGAGCTGTTCCAGCAACCATTTTCATTGCAGATTCTACGGTGAAGGCATTTAAATCCTGCATCTTATCTTCTGCAATAGTTCTAACCTGATCCCAAGAAACACTTGCTATTTTCTTTCTGTTTGGTTCTCCTGAACCTTTTTTGTTCTTAGATGCTTCCAACAATTGTACTGCAGCTGGAGGAGTTTTAATCACAAAGTCAAAAGACTTATCTGAATAAACCGTAATCGCAACCGGCAATACTTTACCTTGTTTATCCTGGGTTCTACCATTGAATTGCTTACAGAATTCCATGATATTTACCCCGGCAGCACCCAAAGCAGGTCCAACTGGTGGTGATGGGTTAGCAGCACCTCCGCGAACTTGTAGTTTTACAACTTTACTTACTTCTTTTGCCATTTTCTTAATTTTTAAGGTGATAGTTTGTTAGAGTGGAAGCTTTAAAAAACCATCAAAAAATATGTAACTAAAATCTTTATACTTTTTCTACTTGCATATAGCTTAATTCCAATGGTGTTTTTCTTCCGAAAATCTTAACCATTACCTCAAGCTTACGCTTTTCTTCATTTATCTTTTCTACTGTACCATTAAAGCCATTAAACGGTCCGTCTATAACTTTTATGGTTTCTCCAATAGTAAAAGGTATTGCTACGTTATCAGTTTTTACTGAAAGTTCATCTACTTTACCAAGCATTCTATTAACTTCAGATTTTCTAAGCGGCACAGGATCTCCTCCTTTTGTTTCGCCTAAAAATCCAATAACGCCATTAATATTTTTAATCACGTGAGGCATTTCACCTTCAAGACTAGCCTGAATCATTACATACCCAGGAAAATAAACACGTTCTTTGTTTACTTTCTTACCATTTCTAATTTGGATAACTTTTTCGGTAGGAACTAAAACCTGATCCAGATAATCTTCCATCCCAAGATGGTTAACCTCTTTCTCAATATAGTCTTTAACCTTGTTTTCCTGACCGCTAACGGCACGAACCACATACCACTTTTTTTCCTTTCCTTCTGCCATCCTACTATCTTTAAGATTTAATCCATTTGAAATATTCTTCGATAGCCGAACTAAATACGGTATCTACACCCCAAATAGCCAGTGAAAAAATAATAGAAAAAACGGCTACAAGGATGGTTAGCCTCTGTGCTTCGGGCCAGCTTGTCCAGGTAACGTGGTTTTTTAATTCGTTATAAGATTCTGATATATAATTGCCAATTCCTGCCATGTGATTCTTAAGGTATTTGCACGGGTTGAGAGGCTCGAACTCCCGACACCTGGTTTTGGAGACCAGTGCTCTACCAACTGAGCTAAACCCGTAAATATAATATAAATGAAGGTTTCCCGCCCGAGCGGGAAACCTTTTTATATTTAAACTGTAATTAGTCTAAAATTTCAGTAACCTGTCCAGCACCTACAGTTCTACCACCTTCACGGATAGCGAAACGTAGACCAACATTCATTGCAATAGTCTGGATAAGCTCTACAGTAATCGTAAGGTTATCACCAGGCATTACCATTTCAACTCCATCAGGAAGGTTAATTGTTCCTGTTACATCAGTTGTACGTACGTAGAACTGAGGACGGTAGTTGTTGTGGAATGGAGTGTGACGTCCACCTTCTTCTTTTTTAAGGATATAAACCTCTGCTTTAAACTTAGCGTGAGGAGTTACAGATCCAGGCTTGGTAATTACCATACCTCTTGAGATCTGAGACTTTTCAATACCTCTTAATAAGATACCAACGTTATCTCCAGCTTCACCTCTATCAAGGATCTTACGGAACATCTCAACACCAGTAATAGTAGAAGTAAGTTTTTCAGCTCCCATACCAATAATCTCTACAGGATCTCCAGTGTTTGCAACACCAGTCTCAATACGACCAGTTGCAACAGTACCACGACCTGTAATAGAGAATACATCTTCAATAGGCATCAAGAAAGGCTTATCTACATCACGCTCTGGTAATTCAATCCAGCTATCTACAGCTTCCATTAAATCAAGAACGGTTTTAGACCACTTCTCATCACCTTCAAGAGCTCCAAGTGCAGAACCTGAAATTACAGGACCGTTATCACCATCATACTCATAGAAAGAAAGAAGATCTCTAACTTCCATTTCTACTAATTCTAAAAGCTCCTCATCATCAACAAGGTCAACTTTATTTAAGAATACAACAATTCTTGGAATACCAACCTGGCGTCCAAGAAGGATGTGCTCACGAGTTTGTGGCATAGGCCCATCAGTTGCAGCAACTACAAGAATTGCACCGTCCATTTGAGCAGCACCAGTAACCATGTTCTTTACATAATCGGCGTGACCAGGACAGTCAACGTGTGCGTAGTGACGGTTAGCAGTTTGATACTCTACGTGAGAAGAGTTAATCGTAATACCTCTTTCTTTTTCTTCAGGAGCATTATCAATTTGATCAAAAGCACTAGCTTCTGAATATCCAGCATCAGCCATTACTTTAGTAATCGCTGCTGTTAAAGTCGTTTTTCCGTGATCTACGTGTCCAATTGTACCTATGTTAAGGTGCGGTTTGGAACGATCATAAGTTTCCTTTGCCATAATTAATACTTATTTAATCTTAGTTATATATTAGTGTTCAATTTAATACAATCTAGAGCCAACGACGAGAATTGAACTCGTGACCTCTTCCTTACCAAGGAAACGCTCTACCCCTGAGCTACGTCGGCAAGCCGAAAGTCTCCACTTTCAAGGTTCACCGGTTCAAACAAGAATAACCATAAACCAATACTGGTTTACGGATGTTTAACTTTACTTAAACCGGAAAAATAAATTTAGAAAACAAGAATATACTTTCCTGCTTTCTAATTAAGAGCGGGAGACCGGGTTCGAACCGGCGACATTCAGCTTGGAAGGCTGACGCTCTACCAACTGAGCTACTCCCGCATTATCGATTCAGGGCTTATAAATTTAAAGTTCCCGGATTTTCACATCCCTGAATCTGGAACTTTAAACAATTCTTGTGGGGAGAGCAGGATTCGAACCTGCGAAGTCGAAAGACAGCAGATTTACAGTCTGCCCTCGTTGGCCGCTTGAGTATCTCCCCAAATTTATTTTTCCACTATTTCATAGAACCGTAGCCGGCTTGCCAGCTAAGCTTTATGACGGTTTGTTTTTTAACGGCTGCAAATAAACATAATTTTACAGCACCGTCCAAAGCATTTTTTAAAATTTTTCGATATTTTTCTTACTCATTTAATCTCCAGGAGATTAAACTAAAAATACTTTATTTCAAAATTTCAAGAGCCGATGGAGGGACTCGAACCCACGACCTGCTGATTACAAATCAGCTGCTCTAGCCAGCTGAGCTACATCGGCCTTTACGCTACTTTTTCAGCATAAAAAAGTCCGCTATTTCTAACGGACTGCAAATGTATACAAATTATTCCTTTCACAAAACAATTCTGCAAAAAAAATATTTAAACGTGAGCACTTAATTTTTCCTTGCGTTTAATTAACTGCCTTTGTAGTGATGAAGCACATTCATCTACGCATTCTTCAAATTTCTTACAGGTTTTTTTTACCATAATATCTCCGCCGGGGATACTTAATAAAACCTCGGTAATCTTATTATCCTTTCCACTTGTATTCTGAACTTTTAAAAAGACATCAGCATAGATAATTTTATCGTAATAATTTTCAAGCCTATCCAATTTGCGTTGGATGAAATCAATTAATTTTTGATCGGCGTTGAAGTTAACAGACTGCACATTTACTTTCATCTTCGGTAGAATTTAATTAAACATTATTTTAATTGGTCTTTTTGTTCCTGGGATGCGCCATTTGATGAACTTTACTAAGTTCTGAAATACTATTATGGGTATATACCTGCGTAGCAGCAAGACTGGAATGCCCAAGTAATTCTTTAACCGCGTTTAGGTTGGCGCCCTGGTTCAATAAATGTGTAGCAAATGAGTGCCGCAGAATATGCGGACTCCTTTTTATTTTGCCAGACACCTTACTAAAATAATTATTAATAATTCTATACACAAGGCTTTCGTATAATTTTATACCTTTTTGAGTTACAAATAAATAGGATGGCTCCTGCCCTTTCACCAAATCTGATCGTTTACTTATATAATTTTCTAAATTAGAAATCACGCCAGGCAATAATGGTATAATTCTTTCCTTCTGTCTTTTACCAAGCACTTTAACGTACTTTCCACTCAAATCTACATCCTGAAGTTTAATTTCAATTAGCTCAATACGCCTCATTCCCGTAGTATAAAAAAGCTCTACAATTAACCGGTCCCGCAAACCTTCAAAATCTGAAATATCAATTTGTTCCAAAACCTGGCTTATTTCAGCTTCAGAAAATGGAACCTGAATTTTAGAAGCAGTTTTTAAAGCTTTATGTTTTGCGAGGGGAGAAAATTCTATATCGCCGGTTTTTTGAAGAAAGCGGTAGTAAGCTTTTAAAGAAGAAATCTTTCGGTTAATACTTCTATTAGATACACCCTGATCTACCAATGAAACAATCCAGTTTCTAATTTGGGAATAATGAACATTTCTAAGATCTTTTTCTTCAAACTCAAATAAAATAAATTCTGAAAAAGATTCTAAATCGGTTTTATAGGCGGTTAGTGTATTGGGAGAGTATTTTTTCTCCAACTGCAGGTAATCTAAAAACTGGGAAAAGGGCATAAAAAAACTGTTGATAGACAAAGTTAGCAAACTTTAATCTATCAACAGTTATATTTGTTTTTCCGAATAGCTTCGGAAAAATTCGATTATATCTTTTTACTAGATATCTTCCTGATCTCTCAAATGTTGAATGTACTCGGCTTTTTGAACCTGAGCTCTCTTCGCAACAGAAGGTTTCGTGAAATGCTGGCGGCTTCTCAGCTGGCGCATTGTTCCGGTTTTATCGAATTTTCTCTTAAAACGCTTCAGCGCTCTATCAATATTTTCTCCGTCTTTTACTGGTATTATTAACATAGTGTCATCACCCCCTTTC
Organism: Salegentibacter agarivorans; assembly: GCF_900113135.1. Lineage (GTDB taxonomy): Bacteria > Bacteroidota > Bacteroidia > Flavobacteriales > Flavobacteriaceae > Salegentibacter > Salegentibacter agarivorans. The sequence continues at coordinate 29,729 of NZ_FOOH01000007.1, forward strand.
TTTAGAAATAGGCTGCAAAGATAATTTAAATCTAAGAACCCACAACCAATATTTTAATTATTTTCAATGCTATTTCGCAGCTGGTTTGTATTCTTTTTTATCGATCACCATTTTAGCGATAAAAGTAGAATTTTCGCAAAAATGTTAATCTAAAAGATTACTTCGCCGCTGGCTTGTATTCTTTTTTATCGATCACCATTTTAGCGATAATCTCTCTAAGAATTTCTGAAGTTCCACCACCAATTGGGCCTAGACGGCTATCTCTAAACATTCTTGCCAATGGATAATCTTCCATATACCCATAACCTCCCAACATCTGCAAACAATCGTAAATAACCTTATCTGCCATTTTTGTTGAAAGTAATTTAGACATACTGGCTTCTTTCACCACATATTGCCCGTCATTAAGGCGTTTTGCAATAGAATAATTGAATTCCTTATTCATTTCTACTTCGCTGGCCATATCGGCTACCGAATGTCTCAAAGCCTGGAATTTATCTATGGTTCTGCCAAATGCTTCTCTTTCGGCCATGTAACCTAAAGTATAATCCAGGGCATATTCAGCACGGGCGTGGGCGTTAATTCCCATAATTAATCGCTCTAAAGCAAAGTGCTGCATGATATAAGAAAAACCTTTTCCCTCTTCACCCATTAGATTTTCAGCAGGAATCTCAACATCGTCAAAAGCAATTTCTGCAGTATCTGAAGCTCTCCAGCCCAGTTTATCTAATTTTGAAGCCGAAATTCCGGGAGTTTCCCTGTCTACAATAAAAATGCTCATCCCCTTATTTCCCTTATCAGGATCGGTCTTGGCAGCTACTACTAAATAATCTGAATAAACTCCGTTGGTAATAAAAGTCTTGGAACCGTTTAAAATATATTTATCGCCTTTTTTAATTGCGGTACTTCGCATTCCGGCAACATCAGAGCCACCAAAAGGCTCGGTGATACAAAGACAGCCTATTTTATCTCCTTCAATACTTGGGTTAAGATATTTTTTCTTAATTGCATCGTCACCTTCTTTATTTACGTGCGTCATTGCCAAATAAGCGTGGGCCCACATAGCAGCAGCAAAACCACCGCTATTAATTTTTTGAAGTTCTTCCAGGAAGATTACGGTGTAGAAAATATCAAGGTTCATCCCGCCGTATTCCTCGGGCTGGTTAAGGCCAAAGTAGCCCATTTTACCAAATTTCTTCCAGATAAAGCGTTCTATTGTGCCGGTCTTCTCCCATTTATCAATATGAGGTACCACTTCTTTCTGTAAAAAGTCCTGAAAACTTTTTCTAAAAAGTTCGTGTTCCTCTGTAAAATACAATGTATTCATGCTATTTTCTTTTTTCTTTTATTTAGAAAGGAAGCAAACTTCCGGGCCACTAAAATAAAATCAATTTTTATTATAGTAATTAATCCACGGATAAATATTTAAGTAAGCTAAAATTCCGAATATTCAATTTAAGATCAAATATAATTGAATTCTATCGATTTTATCTGAAGGAAAACTTTCTATTTTTGATAATTCTTCAAAAGAACTAATTTCTTCGTGTAGTTGGCGGTAATCTATAATCTCCCTCGCAAGCTCATATTTAATATACGGAACATCTACCAGGTCTAGAACTTTCGCTTTATTAATATTTATTAAGCTGAAATCTTCATCTTTAAAAACCTTAAATTGCTGCTGCAACTTTTCCCGCGTTTCATAAATTAAACCATAAATATCTTTTAACTGAATCTCGCTTCTAAAACCACCAATTTTATTTCTATAATTTACAATCCTATTGGCCAGCACCTCACCCATTCCATTTATCTTTTGTAAATCTTCTGATTTTGCTGTATTTAAATCTGAAATTTTCACAGAAGGGATATTTCTATTGTTCTCTTTTTCCTTTTCGGCCTCAGTAACCCAATTTGGGAATTTAAAATACGGAGAAATTGTAGCAAGTAAAGAATCTGAAACACCCGTAACTTTTTGAAAATCTTTTGCAGAATTAATCCATTTATTTTCTTCTCTAAATTGATGAAGTTTATTAATTTCTTCAACACTCATTCCTAAAGTGTAGCCTTTAAAATCTGTAATGTAATTAGGGTTAAAAGGAAATATCTTAATTGTATCTGCCTCTGCCCTGGCTAATTTTATAGAATCTATTTGTGCTTGAAAAGATTCTATTTCTTCCGGGGATAAAGCTTCAGAATTACTTTCCGAAGAAAAATCAGCAAAAAAATAAATCGCCTGAAAAAGAATTATAATTATTACCAAAAGAAAAATCCCATTTTGTTGGCTCCTGTTGAACACAAAATGGGATTTTATCAATTTCATAATTTTACAAGGTTAGCTAGCTTTTGCCTCTCGTTGTTTCTTGAATAATTCTCCTGCTTTTAGCTTTCGGGAATATTCATTTAGATCTTTTCTTACTTCACTAGACATAATATAAAGTCCTATAATGTTCGGGAAGGACATCGCAAGGATCATCATATCAGAGAAGTCTAATACGGCTCCTAAACTAATGGAAGCTCCTACTACAACAAACACAAGGAATAATATTTTATATGCCAATTCTGTTTTTTTGCTTTTTCCGAAGAGGTAAGTCCAGGAACGCATCCCGTAATAAGACCAGGAAATCATTGTTGAAAATGCAAATAAGAAAACTGCCATTGCCAACACATAAGGGAACCAGGAAACTACACTTGCAAAAGCATCTGAGGTTAATTGAACCCCACCTACTCCTTCTACTTCGTGCATTCCGGTAAAGATTAATACTAAAGCAGTTAAAGTACAAACCACTACAGTATCAATAAAAGGCTCTAATAAAGCGACAAAACCTTCAGATGGCGGGTGATTTGTTTTTGCTGCCGAGTGAGCAATCGCTGCCGACCCAACACCAGCTTCGTTAGAGAATGCTGCACGTTGAAAACCAACAATTAGCACCCCTATAATTCCACCTTTCATCGCTGTAGCGTTAAAAGCTCCATCGTAAATAGCTCCAAATGCCGGAACAATATTTTCTATATTTATAAATATTACAGTTAAAGCACCAAGAACGTATACTGCAGCCATAAATGGCACCACCTTACCGGTTACTTTAGCAATACTTTGAATACCTCCAATAATAACAATACCTACAAGAACTGCTACTCCAATACCAAACCAAAATCCATTACCAATTAAGAAAGTAAACTGGCCAGAAAGGATTTCAAAAGATTGATTGGCCTGGAACATATTTCCACCACCAAATGAGGCACCAATACCTAAAATAGCGAAAAACGCAGCAAGGAATTTACCTAAACCACGCATATTTCTTTTTTCAAGTCCGTAGCGCAAATAGTTCATTGGTCCTCCAAAGATTCTCCCTTCAGAGTTTATAAAACGATATTTTACACCAAGCGTACATTCTACGAATTTTGATGCCATACCCAGTAAACCTGCAATAATCATCCAGAAAGTTGCTCCTGCACCACCAAGGGAAATTGCAACGGCAACACCGGCAATATTACCTAGACCTACTGTAGCAGAAACTGCGGTAGCCAGCGCCTGAAAGTGAGTAATACTACCCGGCGCGTTAGGCTCGTCATATTTTCCTCTGGCAAGGTCTATAGAGTGTTTAAAACCTTTAAAGTTGATGAAGCCCATTTTTACAGTAAAGAATGCTGCACCAAAAATTAACCAAACAACAATAAAAGGAATATTATGTTTTTGTGGAGTTCCATTAGGATTGGTTAGAATTTGCGGTTCATCATATTGAATTTGGGCCAACATATGGGCGTTTGTTTCAATAAGATCTGAACTATTTTGATAATCCCATATTGTTTCGCCTTCTCCTACCAGATATTCTACTGTTCCAGTAGCATTGGCCATAACCTCTAGATCACCGCTATTTTGAGATCCTACAATGGCAATAAGGTCACCTTCTTCTACGTGAGCTCCCTCTTCTACCTGCCATTCTTTTAAGATGAATTTATCTTCTGTATCAGCACTCCAATCTGGAGTGGGGACAAAACGTTTTTCGGCATATACCTTTGGATCGTAGATTCCTACAGCGGTAAATGGATCCCAGAAAAGAATAGCCGTCATTCCTTCTACAATGGGAACAAAAGTACCGTTAAAATGTTCGGTAATAGCATCAGCCTTTATTTCAAAACTTTTTGTTACAGAATTACCTTCACTGTCGGTAACTGTTACTTCATAAGGAACTCCTTCGGTAAGACCTTCTGCTCTGGATGATTCTAAAGAAGTTTCGGGATCAGACCATTGGTATTTATAAGGAGGTACTCCTCCTTCAACCTCAAGATCAATAAACCCGTTATTAATAATATTGGAAGGATTGCCAACTTTGGCCTGGACATCCAGTTCTTGTGCATTAATCGCTAAAATTGAAAACAAAAAGAACATTGAAAGCAGATACTTTCTCATATAGTATAAAGGTTGTTTAATTTAGATTGATAATTTCCGCGAAGCAAGATGCTAAAAAAATGGGCCTTTTCAAATTTTTGGGAGTTAAAATGTAAAGGTATTGTTAAATTTAGTTTGATTAAATCCTGAAGAAACTTAAAATTATTGATAAAAATGCAGTTAAATACCGGTTATAGATCAAAAACTGAAGTTCTTTTAGTGTACACCAAGTCTTTAAGTTTTAACCAAAATGCAAGGACCAAATACACCACAAACCAGGAGCCCAGTGTTACAAACGAGGCATAAATAAAAAACAAGCGTACACTTTTGGCGCGTATTCCCATTTTATCGGCCACTCGGGAAGAAACATAAAAACCATGTCTTTCAAAAAAATAACGAATATTGTGCACCATTTTTGTCATCGTTACAAATATAAGATTTTAAGTCTTTCGTTGCAGTAATTTTACACCAATAGCACAATCAAGACATTTATTGGCTTCACAATAATTCTTTTTTAAGTTTATCATAGCCTGGGAATGTAAAGCGTTTTGCGTACTGCCATTTTTAATTTTATTAAAATTCTGAACAATCTTATTATTCTCGGCAGGTATTTTTTCTATTAGCTCTAGTAAAATTTCTATTTCATCATTACCGCGCGATTGGGAATAACAAAAACGAAGCGGAATAATAGTATTTATAAGCACCAGATCTTTAAAAGCGGGACTTAGCCTTTTTTCCCTTTCTCTATGTTTCTTCGGAAATGAATAATGCTGCCGCCAAAATTCAGAAGTTTCTACATCTAAAATTTTATAAATAGGCTCTAAAGATTTTGAAGCAATTAATTCTGAAAACAAATTCTTCTGCTTAAAATAAAGCGAAGCCAACTGAGACAGCCTAATATTCGGAAAATTATCTGGCCGTAACCTGAAATATTTTGGAGGAATCACGCCAGAATTTGAGAGTTTGTATTTATGTTTTAGATAGGCATATTCCTGCTGCAGTTTTTTATAATAAGGGATATTTATTTGCTTACTAAGCAAACCGGCCTGGCCAAAAAACAAAGCTTCAAGTTGTAAATTATTTTGAGAGGATTTCTGCACCACAGAAAAATCCAAACTTTGCGCCATACTTAGAAACGCATCTCCATTAAGATTAAGCCCAAAGTTTTTAGCTAACATCTGAAATAAAACTGCTTCCCAGTTATTCCCAGATTTCCCTAATAAATCTAAAATAAGTATAGATTTTTCTTCTAAACGCTTTAAATAAAGACGCTCCTGCCAATGGCGCAGCGTGAAATCATCTACTTCTTTAAAATTTTTCTCGCAATTAATCCAGTTTTCAGGAGAAGCAAAAAGTTGGCGATAACCCAAAAGTAAATCCTGATCTACAAGACTTTTTAAGCTTAAAGCGGGTATAGAAGTTTTATTATGCCTTTGTACGTCAACATCGTCTTCCCAAACTACGTGTAAAATAACATTATCGTAATTTGTGTCTTTTTCGTGTTGGTGAAAATACCAATCTGATGCTTTGATATGCAACTCTACATTTCCGGCCCATAGCTGGTCTCCAATTTTTAAGCGCGCATTGAAGAAATCGGGGCCCGAATTAAAATTATGAGTTCCACTATCTATTAGAAGTATTTTTTCTCCCTGCGTGGTTTTTGCATTGGTGAAATCGAATTTCTTGTATTTCCATAGATAATGTAAAAAATCTTCGCGCATCTTCTAAAATTAGAAAAATGCGCTTTAAGACCAGTCTTTTAAGCTACTGGGGGAACATTTGGGGGATTTCATCTATAATTTCTTCCACCCAAAAGCGATACATCAATCCGCTGGGGTGTAAATTATCTTCGGCAATAAGGGCGGCATCTCTTTCAGCTTCACGGGAAATTGGCGTAATGTTATAAAAATCAACCTCAAATTCTGCCGCAATTCTTCTAAAAACCGCATTAAACTCATCTATTTCCTCGCCAATAGTTTCTGCATTTTCTGCTCCAAAAGGCGTCACTCCATAATCTGGAATACTCAAAGCAAAAACGCCTTTTTCCCTACGTTTAGAATGATTAAGCGCCAACTTAAAAATCTCGCGCAATTCTTCTTCATAATCTTCAATACCTTGTCCCTGGTACTGATTATTAACTCCAATTAAAATAGAAACTAAATCAAATTCTCGGGTATAATTCAATTCAGATCGCATTGCGGCTAATAAATTTCCAGAGGTCCAACCGGTTTTGGCAATAATTTTCGGCGGTGCTACTTTATAACCTCTTTCGTTAAGTTGAGCCACCAACTGTACCGGCCAGCGCTCTTTTTCGGGTACACTTTCACCAATGGTATAAGAATCACCCAGGGCAAGGTAACTATAATCCATACCTGAAGAATTATCGGTTTCTGTATTCTGGGTGACAGAATTAGATGTGTTGCAACCAATTACTAAAAATGCTAAAATTATAAAGTAGAAATTTTTCATTCAGAATCTTTTTAGGGCTTTAAATAGTGTATTTTGCAGCAATTTAAAACATTTAGCCCATTTGTAATATGAAATTATACTTCATTTTATTCTTTTTAAGCAGCGCAGTCTTTGCCCAGGAAACACCGGCAAAAGCTTTTGGAACCAACTTCAGCAACACTGCGGTAAATCTTATGAAGGCACTATAACCCAGGGAATAGGCAACGCTGATTTTGATGGCAAGAAATTAATTATGCACGTGAGGTCTTGCGAGGAAAATGAAATTAAAATCCCATTTTTTGTAGGAGAAAATAAATCCCGGACCTGGATTTTACGATTAAAAGATAATAAAATTGAGCTGAAACATGATCACCGCAAACCCGATGGCAGCGAAGATAAAATAACGCAGTACGGCGGCACGGCTTCTAACAACGGTTTAGCCAACATCCAGGTATTTCCTGCTGATGACGAAACGGCCGAATTACTTCCCGCTGCGGCAACCAATGTTTGGTGGATAAGCTTAGATGATGAAATTTTTAGTTACAATCTTAAAAGAATTGGTGCTAAAACTAATTTTAGTGTAGAATTTGATCTTTCCAATCCAATAAAAACACCTGATGCTCCCTGGGGATGGGAAGAATAATATTTAAGATTATTTTGTAAGCAATACCTAAATTGCGGTTAAACCCTGCGGAAATAATTCCTTTTTTGGAATTTTTGTTTATCTTTTTTAGCAAAGTGAACCAGCAACTCAATTATGGAACCCAACCAAGAAAATAAAACAACCACTTCCAATATTACTTCAGAACCAACCCAGGAAAAAGAAGAACCTAAAACCGGATTCGGACGTTTCTTTTCTAAAGTGGGGTATTCAATTTGGATAGCGGTAATGATAGTTGGTGGTATAATTGCTTTCCTGGTTTCCCTCCTGGTATTATGAAAAGTCTAAGAACATTCTTTTTTATATGCTGCTTTCTTTTTGCTCTTCTCCAAACTTTTTATTTTTTTGAGATCCCGCTCCCCGATTTCATCAATTTCTACCTGGCAAATTTTCTTTGTATGCCTATTGTATTAAGCATTTGTCTCTATACGGTACAGCTTCTTAAAAAGGATAAAACTTTACGTTTAAATCTTATAACTGTACTTTCAGTATTCGTGATGTATGCTATTTATTTTGAAGTTATTCTACCACCACTACACTGGAGATACACGGCCGATATAATTGACGTGCTTCTATATTTAATTGGAAGTTTTCTCTTTTATTTTCTTCAGAAATTAACTTAACCAAACAACCTCGAAGCCAGCTCACGAAGCTATTAAAAAGAATAATATTCTATTCCGAGCAAAGCATCATAGCAATTGAATCTCGATTATAGAGTCAATTTACCTCCTTAAGCTGCTTTCCTGAATTTTTCACTGATGTAAATTTCTCCCGCTTTAAGTCGTTTCAGGTAAATTTTCATATCCTCCCGTACTTCAGAAGACATTATATATAAACCTATGATATTAGGAAAAGACATGGCTAAAATCATCATATCAGAGAAACTAAGTACGGCCCCCAGACTTGTAGAAGCGCCAAGAACCACAAATAGAAGGAACATAATTTTATAAACGGTTTCAGATTTCACACTTTTCCCAAAAAGATAAGTCCAGGATCTCATTCCGTAATAAGACCAGGAGACCATAGTTGAAAATGCAAATAAGAAAACGGCAAAAGCCAGAACTGCGGGAAACCACGAGATCACACTACCAAATGCATCTGAGGTTAACTCGACTCCTCCAAGCCCATTCACTTCGTGCATACCGGTGAAAATAAGGACAAGAGCCGTCATAGTACAAACCACCATAGTATCTATAAATGGTTCTACCAAAGAAGTAAAACCATCGGCTATAGGATTATTGGTTTTTGAAGCACTATGCGCAATTGCAGCCGAACCAACCCCGGCTTCACTGGAAAACGCTGCCCGTTGTAAACCAATAATTAACACTCCAATAAATCCACCTTTAAGTGCATCTGCAGAGAGTGCTCCATTAAAGATTGCAGAGAAAGCACCACCTATATTTTCTATATGGGTGCCAATTACAATAGCACATCCAAGAATATATACCATGGCCATAAAAGGAACCACTTTTCCGGTAACTTTAGCAATACTATTAATACCGCCAATTATTACCACCCCAACTAATATAGCGAAGCCTACACCAAACCAAAAACCGTGACCCTGTAGAAATGGTAATTGCTCAGAAACAATTTTAAATGCCTGGTTAGATTGTAGCATATTGCCCCCGCCAAATGAAGCCCCAACGCCAAGAACGGCAAAAAGGCCGGCAAGAAATTTACCAAGACCTCTCATATTTCTTTTTTCAAGGCCATATCTCAAATAATTCATTGGTCCGCCAAAAATTCGGCCTTCACTATTTATAAATCGGTATTTTACCCCTAAAGTACACTCTACAAATTTTAAAGACATAGCAAAAAATCCTGCTAAAAACATCCAAAAGGTAGCACCGGCACCACCAAGGGAAATAGCTACTGCCACGCCCGCGATATTTCCTAGACCAACTGTTGCAGAAACAGCAGTTGCCATAGCCTGGAAGTGAGTAATAGTACCCGGTGCATTTGGGTCGTCATACTTCCCCCTGGCCAGGTCTATGGAATGCCTGAACCCACGGATATTTATAAACCCAAGTCTAATCGTAAAAAAGATACTTCCTATAATTAACCACATTACAATAAAGGGAATCGCATTCATCTTCACATCTCCATTAGGATGTAACAAGGGTTGCGGCTCAGCGTAAACTACTTCTGCAAAAACGTGTGCATCCTGTTCTACAACATCACTGGTACTATTTGGATCAAAAATTACGTGGCCTTCTTTAACCAGGTAATTGAGTCTTCCTTTTACCGGCGAAAAAACTTCAATTTCTTCCCCTGTATTAGTTTGGATTATGGCAATTTTATCGCCTTCATTAACCTCGGCATTTTTTGTGATTAACCATTCTTTTAAAGTATAGGAATTATTGCTTAAAGCATCCCATTCGGGAATAGGAATTTGTTTAGTGGGAGTATACACCACGGGATCAAAAATACCCAAAGAAGCAAATGGATCCCAAAATAAAATCCCGCCAAGAAAATCTACGGCGGGCTGTACATTACTATTAAAAATTTCGGTAATAGATTCGGCAGGAATTGTAAAGGATTTAGAAACAGATTTATTATTCGCATCTGTCACTTTAATGGTATGTTCCATTCCCTCAATTAAACCAGTAGATTTCCTGGCATCTAAGGCAGTAGATTGATTGGTCCATTTATACTGGTATGGCTTTTCTCCCCCGGTTACAATAACTTCGGCTATCCCGTCGTTAATTTCCCGTGAAGGGTTTGAAAGAGTTACTTCTACCTGTAAATCAGAATTATTTTGTGTGTTTTCCTGTGCCCCGGTAATGGCTGTTAACATTAAAAATATACTGGTAAAAAGCCATAAATTCCTCATAAACTAAATTTCTTTACTATTTATCTGATATAATATTATTTGCATAAAAAAATGAAAGTATTAAAAATTTATAATAATATATATTTTTAATACTCTCAGCTAAATATAATTTCTGAACATTTAATTCAGAATTCATATAAAAATTAATCGATGAATCCTTGTTTTTTCATCCACTCATCGTTAAATATCTTTCCTACATAACGGCTGCCATGGTCGTGAAATAAAACAACCACCACATCATCTTTGGTAAAATGTTCTTTAAGTTGAAGCAATCCTTTTGCTGCAGCGCCGGCTGAATTTCCTAAAAAGAAACCTTCTTCTTCGGCCAATTTACGAGTATAAACAGCGGCATCTTTATCAGTTACCTTGGTAAATCCATCAATCACACTAAAATCTACATTTTTTGGTAAAATGTCTTCTCCAATCCCTTCGGTGATATATGGGTAAATCTCTTTTTCGTCAAATTCCCCGGTTTCATGGTATTTTTTAAAAACAGAACCATAGGTATCAATTCCCCAAACTTTAATATTCGGATTTTTCTCCTTCAAATATTTTCCCACTCCAGAAATAGTTCCGCCGGTACCTACGCCTACTACAAAATGAGTCACTTTCCCATCGGTTTGTTCCCAAATTTCAGGACCGGTACTTTCGTAATGTGCTTTGGTATTTGCCAAGTTATCATATTGATTCACATACCAGGAATTTGGAGTTTCCTCAGCCATTCTTTTAGAGGTTGAATAATAAGATTGTGGATCTTCTGGGGCAACATCAGTGGGACAAACTACCACTTCGCAACCTACGGCTTTTAAAATATCTATTTTTTCCTTGCTTTGTTTATCAGAAAGTACACAAACCATTTTATAACCTTTCACAATGGCTGCGAGGGCAAGGCCCATTCCCGTATTTCCAGATGTTCCTTCAATAATAGTTCCGCCCGGTTTTAAAAGTCCGTTGGCTTCAGCTTCTTCTACCATTTTCACCGCCATACGATCTTTAACCGAATTTCCCGGGTTAAAAGTTTCATATTTTGCTAAAACCAAAGCGTCTATATCTTTAGTGATCTTATTCATTTTCACCATTGGCGTATTCCCAATAGTCCCCAATATATTTTCTACGTAATCCATTTCTTTATTTTTTAAGTTGCAAAGGTAAAAAATTGAATTTACTTCAATAGAATCACCAAAAGCACTCGATTTGTTATAATTTATTCAAATTTAATTGCTCTGGAAGGAGAAATCTTTGAAATTATTACTGATGGAATTATCAACATCAGCATACATAAAATTAAGGTTCCCAGGTTTACCGCTAAAATATAGTCCCAACTTAGATAAACGGGAACTTCAGTCACATAATAGGTTTCAGGATTTAATGGTACCAGTTTAAAATATTTCTGCAGCAATAATATTCCGATTCCGATTAAATTTCCCCAGAAAAGTCCTTTAATAATAAGGTAACCTGCATTGTAAAGAAAAATCTTTCTAATACTCCAGTCGTTACCGCCCAGGGCTTTTAAAATCCCTATCATTTGGGTGCGCTCAAGAATTAAAACCAGCAAAGCAGTAATCATATTAATGCCAGCCACCAAAATCATAATTCCAATAATAAGGGCGATATTAAAATCGAAAAGCGCCAGCCATTCAAATATCGAATAATACTTCTGGTTTATGGTTTGCGTATCTAAAAACGACCCCGTGTTCTCATAAACTTCCTGGCCTTTTTCATCAATTTCGTCAAAATCGTTTAGAAAAACTTCAAAATTGCCTACCTCATTTTCTCCCCAGCGATTAAGACGTTGAATATGCCGAATATCGGCCAGCACATAGAGTTTATCAAAGTCCATAAACCCAGAATCATAAATACCGGTAACCACAAAACCACGGGTTAGCGGCCTATCGCTGCCATCGCGCAGAAAATAAGTTGGAATTTTATCTCCTACATTTAATTGAAGCCTGTTCGCTAAATATGCTGAAACTAAAACCTCATCATTCAGTTTATTATCAACATCTGGCAGTTCACCTTTAACCAGGAAATCTTCAAAATAACTCCAGTTATAATCGGTGCCCACACCTTTTACCACAATCCCTTCAAAATCTGTTTCAGTACGAATTATCCCAAATTTTGTTGCCACCGCCTGTACGTGGGCAATACCATCAACGGTATTAAATTCAGGATAAAAATCCTGGTCTTTATCAACCGGGGTAAGCGTAACCTGCGAGCTGTTATTATCGTAATTAGAAATATTGATATGCCCGTTAAAAGCTGCAATCTTATCCCTTATTTTTTCCTGCAAACCAAGCCCGGTAGCAAAAGAAACCAACATCATCACCACACCAATAGCAATTGCCGCAATCGCTATTTTTATAATAGGCGCAGAAATACTACTTTTATGGCTTTTACCGCCGATAAGGCGTTTAACAACAAAAAATTCGAAATTCAAATTATCACGATGCTTAAAAGGTTATTCAAAAGTACATTTTTATTCGCTTTTATAGGTATTCTTTCCTGCGGAAACCAAAATAAGAAAGAGCAATCTTCAGAAGAAATTGCAATAAATAATCAAGATGAAACTGCTGTTAAAGACATTATTCTCGCAGCCAATCGTACCGAAGCTTACCTTCCTTTACTGGATGGAAAAAGAGTGGGGATTGTAGGAAACCAGACTTCAATTATGAAAAATGAAGCGGGAGAATTTACCCATGTAGTAGATTCTTTGCTGGCCTTAGAAGTGAATCTGGTAAAAGGTTTTGCCCCTGAGCACGGGTTTCGTGGCACTGCTGATGCCGGGGAAGCAGTAGAAGATGGTAAAGATGCTCAAACCGGCTTACCGGTAATTTCGCTTTATGGCGATAACAAAAAGCCGAAAGCAGCACAGCTAGAAGATCTTGATGTATTAATTTTTGACCTACAGGATGTAGGAACCCGTTTTTACACCTATATTTCTTCCTTACATTATGTGATGGAAGCCTGCGCCGAAAATGACGTACAACTTATCGTTTTTGACCGCCCAAACCCAAACGGACATTATATAGACGGCCCCATCCTGGAAACCGAGTTTAAAAGTTTTGTAGGAATGCATCCAATTCCAACCGTTCACGGCTTAACCATGGGAGAATACGCAAAAATGATTAATGGCGAAAAATGGTTAAAAGACGGCATTCAATGCGATTTGGAAGTAATTGAAATGGAAAATTACGACCACTCCAAAGCTTACGATCTTCCGGTGAAACCTTCACCAAATTTACCCAATGCACAGGCAATAAATTTATACCCAAGTCTATGTTTCTTTGAAGGTACCAATGTGAACGCCGGTCGTGGCACCGACAAACAATTCCAGGTATTCGGCTCGCCGTTTTTAGATGAAAATTATTTTGATTTCACCTATACTCCACAATCTAAGCCTGGCGCAAAAAGCCCAAAACATCTCGGGAAAAAATGCTATGGACGGGATCTTAGTGAAATAGCGCGGGTAGATCAAATAAATTTAGAATGGCTAATTGAAGCATATGAAAACACCGCGAATAGAGATGAATTCTTCAATGCTTTTTTCACAAAACTGGCGGGAACCAAAGAATTACAAACTCAAATTGAAGCTGGTTTATCTGTTAAAGAAATAAGGGATAGTTGGCAGCAAGGTTTGGAAAATTTTGAAGTTAAAAGAAAGCAATACCTAATTTATTAAGGGCGTGGCGGGATACGAGTTGCGAGTTGCGGGTTTCGGAATATTAACTTTTCCAGTTCAATTCTACATATTGAATGAATTTATTAATTTTTGCTCCCAGAATTTCGTAGTCCTTAACTAGGTCTTGATGAGGTCCCATAATAGCAGGACAAAGGTGTAATAACTTATTAAAATGTAAAATGATTTCATCATTACTGGCGTGGGAATAAATTAAGAACTTAATGAAGTCAGCTTTGTACCGTTTTCTTCCATAACCTTCAACAATATTTGTAACTACAGAATCTGAAGATCTTCTTATCTGACTCCCCAATTCGTACAATTCATATTTGGGAAGCTTTAAACTTAGAGAATGAATTTTAAAGAATAAATTCAGGGAAGCATTATAAATATCAAGATCACGGTAACTCGAGCTCATATTTTTTGAATTTAAAGTAATTCTCTAATTTAGAATTTTAGTGTTATTTAATAAAACCGTGAAACACGCAACCCGTACCGCGCAACAATAAAGGCACAATCCAGAAAAAACCTACAATCTAATCAAACCCAAACCCTAAAAAATAATCCTTCTACCCCTTAACCCTCTTCTTCATCTCTTCTACAATATTATATGCAGCGGGGCAAATAGCCGTATTTTTAATAGTAAGATTAGAGATTTTATGAAAATCTTTCCGGTCGGTATGCGGGAATTCCCGGCAGGCTTTTGGTCGCACATCATAAATTAGGCAGTAATTATCTGCAGCCAAAAAAGTACAGGGCACTTGTTGCAGCACATAATCATTATCTTCATCTATTCGCAAATACTGCTCAATAAACTGTTGCGGCTTTAATTTTAAATGCTTGCTAATGCGCTCTATGTCTTTATTGGTAAATAAAGGGCCGGTAGTTTTACAGCAATTTGCACAGTCCAGGCAATTAGTGCGCGAAAATTCTTCCTCGTGCATTTCCTGCATCTGCCTATCCAAATCTTTTGGCGGCCTTTTTCTAAGCTTTGCAAAAAACTTTTTATTTTCCTTATGCTTATCTTTGGCCTTTTCAGGGAGATTTTTTAGAATTTCTTCCATTGGGCAAAGATATAAAACCAAGCTACACCTTATCAATGAATCAGCAAACTTCAGTAAAAGACATTTTTGGAAAAGCTATTTCCGCTTACTATTACGAAAAGGATACTACAGATATCCAGGTACATTCCCCCGACTTTGATGATGATGTAATTCCTGTTCCCTATTTGTTCAGAAATTATGCTGAAATGCCACCCTTAGAGCAAAAAGCGCTGCAACTTGCAAAGGGAAAAGTTTTAGATGTTGGCTGCGGCGCAGGAAGCCATTCGCTTTATCTTCAGCAAGAAAAAAACCTTCAGGTGACTTCCATTGATACCTCTAAAGGAGCTATAGAAATTTCCCGTCTACGCGGAATTAAAGATGCTCGAAATATTGATTTTTTCGATTTGAAAAATGAAAAATTTGATACCATTTTGATGCTAATGAATGGCAGCGGAATAATTGGCAAGCTCAACCAGCTTGACAAATTCTTTAAAAAAACCAGGGAATTGCTAAATCCCAATGGTAAAGTCCTTTTAGATTCTTCAGATTTAAGTTATTTATTTGACCGGGATGAAGATGGCGGAATTTGGGTAGACTCTGAAGCTGCATATTACGGTGAACTGGAATTTAAAGTGAGTTATAAAGGAGAAAATTCTGCTTATTTCAATTGGCTCTATATAGATTTTCAAACTTTAAAATTTGCCGCTGAAACCAATAACTTTAGTTGTAAACGAATAAAAGAGGGAAAACACTACGATTATTTAGCTGAATTACAAGCTTTAAAACAATAAATTTATATTTTTACCAAAATTGCTTTTTCAATGTCTAAATACAAATACAGCCTTCTTCTTTTAATTATATTGTTTAGCTTTTCCTGTACTTCAGATTCAGGTGAAAATGATGATGATGGAGTGGTTGGAATAGATAAAACAGCAAATTTGCAAGGTTTGGGAGATTCAGCTTCCCACCTTTTAAGCGATGCTGAATTCACTTCAATGAATATAGAAATTGTTTATGTTAACGGGTATGCTCCTAACCAGGCAGCTCTATCAAATTTTAAAAGTTTTCTTGAAGAACGAACTTTTAAACCCGATGGTATAAATATTAGTTTAAGAGCAGTTTCTTCATCTGGCAAAGCTCCTTTTTCTATAGAGGAAATTGTAGAAATAGAAAAAGAAACCCGTACTGTGTACAATGCGGGAGATGAAATTGCGGTGTATATTTATTTTGCTGACGGAAAAAGTGAAAAAGACGAAGAAAATAAATTCACCCTGGGTTCAGCTTTTAGAAATACATCTATGGTGATTTTCGGAAGAACTATTGAAGATTTTGCGGCAAGGCCTAACGCTCCGATTGAAAGTGATATAGAAGCAGCAGTTTTAAACCACGAATTTGGGCATTTATTTGGCCTGGTAGATATTGGTACCGAACCGCAATCTGACCATAAAGATGATGATAACGAAGGCCATTGCAATGTTCCCGACTGCCTGATGCGCGCTTCTATAGAATTTGGAAGCGGAATTATTGATGAAATTGAAGGAGGGCGTATCCCACAATTAGGAATGCACTGTATTAGAGATCTGCAAGCTGCCGGGGGACGATAGTTTTGAATCTTTGTCAAGTTTAACTCCTTGTCAAGCTGAACTTTTTTCAGCTTCTAACCTGTTTAGAACTACAAACAACAAACATCTTAGGTCCTGAACCAAGTTCAGGATGACGATTAAATACTCCTATACCCTTACAATCTAATTCGCTACTTCACTTATAAATTTAATGCGGTATAACCTAAGTTCTTCATCGTCATAATCGCCATCAAATTCCTGGATGGCTTCATCTATTTTATCGGTTTCAGCTTCCAGAAAATATTCATGAATTTCTTCCTGCTGATCTTCATCTAAAATATCGTCTATCCAGTAATTTATATTCAACTTGGTTCCGCTGTAAACAATTGCTTCCATTTCTTTGATGAATTCCTTCATCTCCATTCCTTTGGCAGAAGCAATATCATCTAAAGGTAATTTGCGGTCTACGTTCTGAATTATATATAATTTTAAAGCTGAATTTGCTCCGGTAGATTTCACCACCAAATCGTCTGGACGAACAATCTCATTTTCATCTACATAACGCTGAATAAGTTCTACAAACTCTTTCCCAAACTTTTTGGCCTTGTTTTCGCCTACTCCAAAAATATTGGTAAGCTCTTCAATATTTACCGGATATTTTATAGCCATATCTTCCAGCGAAGGATCCTGGAAAACTACAAAAGGAGGCACCTCGTTTTTTACTGCTACTTTTTTCCGAAGATCTTTCAGCATTTTCACCAGGGTTTTATCGACCCCAGAACCTCCCGACTGACTTGCAGTAGGAACAGCTTCAGTAGTACTATCAAAAATATGATCATCTGTCATCATAAAAGAAGTTGGATTCTCTAAGAATTCTTCTCCTTTAGAAGTAAGTTTTATTACGCCATAGGTTTCTATATCTTTCTTTAATAAACCGGCTACCAAAGCCTGCCTAATTAAAGCCATCCAGTATTTCCCATCCCGGTCTTTTCCCTTTCCAAACAGTGGGTGAGCATCGGTTTTATGTGATAAAATAACCGCATTAGATTTTCCTATAAGTGTTTTTACAACTTCTTTAGATTTGTATAATTGCTTTGTTTCTTTTATTGTTTTTAAAAGTAATTCTACCTCTTTGCCAGCCTCATGTTGCTTTTTAGGATACCTAACGTTATCGTCCATAGTGGCGCCTTCGCCGGTTTCGCTGTCAAACTCTTCCCCAAAATAATGCAAAATGAACTTTCGGCGGGAAATGGAAGTTTCTGCATAGGCAACTACCTCCTGAAGTAAAGCGTGACCAATTTCCTGTTCGGCTACTGGTTTTCCGCTCATAAATTTTTCGAGCTTTTCAATATCTTTATAAGAATAGAAAGCCAAACAATGGCCTTCGCCACCATCTCTTCCTGCCCGACCGGTTTCCTGGTAATAACTTTCTATACTTTTTGGAATATCATGGTGAATCACAAACCGAACATCTGGTTTATCTATTCCCATCCCAAAGGCAATAGTAGCCACCACAACATCAATTTCTTCCATAAGAAACTGGTCCTGGTGTCTGCTTCGGGTTTTGGCATCCAGCCCCGCGTGGTAGGGTACGGCATTAATCCCGTTAACCTGCAGTGTTTGTGCGAGCTCTTCAACCTTTTTCCTGCTTAAACAATAGATAATCCCAGATTTACCGCGGTGCTGTTTGATAAAACGGATAATATCCGCATTAACATTTTTGGTTTTTGGCCGTACCTCGTAATATAAATTCGGTCGGTTAAAACTCGCTTTAAAGGTATTTGCATCTGGAATACCAAGATTCTTCAAAATATCTTCCTGTACTTTTGGAGTCGCTGTAGCCGTAAGGGCAATAATTGGAATATTATCGCCTATACGTTTTATGATACTTCGTAAATTTCGATATTCTGGTCTAAAATCGTGACCCCATTCACTTATACAATGCGCCTCATCTATAGCCAAAAAAGAAATCTTTTGCTGTTTTAAAAACTCAACATGATCTTCTTTGGTAAGTGATTCAGGTGCTACATAAAGCAGCTTGGTAACACCGTTAGCGATGTCTTCCTTAACCTGTTTTACTTCGGTTTTATTCAAAGAGGAATTTAGCACATGCGCAACGCCGTGCTCTGCAGAAATACTACGTATAGCATCTACCTGGTTCTTCATTAAAGCGATAAGGGGCGAAACCACAATTGCCGTTCCTTCTTCAATCAACGCAGGGAGTTGGTAACATAGGGATTTCCCTCCTCCGGTCGGCATTACCACAAACGAATTATTTTTATTCACTATACTGGTAATCACCTCTTCCTGAAGGCCTTTGAATTGACTAAACCCAAAGTACTTCTTTAGCTGTTGGTGTAAATCAATTTCCGTCAAACTCATTCAATTGTGTTACAATTTTACATACATTTGCATAACTAAAGATACATATTTCTTTAAACTCACAATCCTTAATTTTATCTAAATTTGAAACTGAAGGAAAAAATCCTTATTGCTGCAAAAGAAACCATTTCCATTGAGGCCAAAGCAATTGCAAACCTGGAAAATTTTATTGATAGTGAGTTTGCCGAAGCCGTAGAAAAAATATATAAAGCTAAAGGAAGGGTAATTGTAACCGGCATAGGAAAAAGTGCCGTAATTGCCACAAAAATAGTAGCTACACTTAATTCTACCGGCACACCTGCAATTTTTATGCACGCTGCAGACGCTATTCACGGAGACCTGGGAACCATACAAAAAGACGATGTCGTAATTTGTATTTCTAAAAGCGGAAATAGCCCTGAAATAAAAGTACTGGTACCTTATATTAAGGATTTCAATAATCTACTTATAGGAATTACGGCCGATAAAGAATCTTTTCTTGGAAGGGAATCTGACTATGTATTGAATTCTTATGTAGAAAAAGAAGCCTGCCCAAATAACCTGGCACCTACAACAAGTACAACGGCACAAATGGTTATAGGAGATGCTTTGGCAATTTGTCTTTTAAAATTGAAAGGATTTTCAAGAAAGGATTTTGCAAAATACCATCCCGGTGGTTCGCTTGGTAAAAAACTTTACCTGAGGGTAAGCGATATTACCGCACAAAATATGAAACCCCGGGTTTCACCAGAAACTTCAGTTACCGATGCAATAATAGAAATTTCAGAAAAAATGCTTGGAGTTACCGCAGTAATTGAAAACAATAAAATTATTGGTATAATCACAGATGGAGATATTAGGCGAATGCTTAAAAACAATACCGAATTCAAAAATCTTACAGCAAGAGATATTATGAGTCCCGCGCCAAAAACCATAGACCACGATTCCCTGGCGGTAGACGCTTTAGAAATGCTGGAAGAAAATAAAATATCCCAGTTACTTGCCCTGGATAACCAAACCTACGCGGGTGTAGTACATATACATAACCTAATTCGAGAAGGAATTTTATAATGAAGCAAATTGGCACCCCTGAACCAGAGATGTCCTTTTTGGACCATTTAGAAGATTTAAGATGGCATCTAATAAGATCTGTTGTAGCAATTGTTGTGGCAGGCTCTATAGCTTTTCTTTTAAAGGGATTTATCTTTGACGTATTACTTTTTGGCCCCAGTAGAGGCGATTTTTTCTCTTATGATATTCTTTGCCGAATTTCTACTTCGCTTGGCTTAGATGCCGGTTTCTGTTTTGACGAGATGCCGTTTAGAATTCAAAGTAGAACCATGGGCGGGCAATTTTCAGCCCACGTCTGGACCTCTATAACGGCAGGGTTTATTATTGCTTTTCCCTATGTAATATACCAGTTTTGGTTATTTGTGGCCCCGGCAATGCACGATAATGAACGCAAACATGCCAAAGGATTTATATTTATTACTTCCCTGTTATTTTTTATAGGAGTAATTTTTGGTTACTATGTGGTTACGCCATTATCTATAAATTTCCTCGGAAAATATCAGGTCAGTGAAACGGTTTTCAACGATTTTGATTTGGGTAGTTATATAGGTTTGGTTAGAGCTTCAGTACTAGCCAGCGGACTTATTTTTGAACTCCCTATTGTGATTTATTTCCTTACCCGGGTTGGAGTGGTAACGCCACAATTCCTAAAAAAATACCGAAAATATGCTTTGGTAATTGTGCTAATTCTTTCAGCAATAATCACCCCTCCAGATATTGTTAGCCAGATAATTGTGGCAATTCCGGTATTGATACTTTATGAAGTAAGTATTATTATTTCAAAAGTAATCTACAAACAAGAACAAAGAAAATTTAATAAAAAATAGCTATGATTAATAAAGTTGACGAATTCAATGCTTACCGTCAGCAGATGAATGATAAAATTCTTGGTGAGAACAATAAAGTACTCAAAAGGATTTTTAATTTAGATACCAACGCTTTTACAGAAGGCGCGGTAGATAAAAAAACAAAAGAATTATTAGGCCTTGTTGCCTCATTAGTTTTACGTTGCGACGATTGTGTAAAATACCACTTAGAATCCAGTTACAAAGAAGGTTTATCCCGAGAGCAGGTTATGGAAACCCTGAGTATTGGAACTTTAATTGGAGGTACAATTGTAATCCCTCATCTGCGTCGTGCCCACGAATACTGGGAAGCCTTAGAGGAATCTAAAGAATAACAGGCTGGCATAAAAAATGTAACTTAGCTCTAAAATGCTATTTGAATGAAATTACGCGCCGAGAATTTAGTTAAAGCCTATAAAGGAAAAGAAGTTGTAAAAGGAATCTCGCTGGAAGTAAACCAGGGAGAAATTGTTGGATTACTGGGACCAAACGGTGCCGGTAAAACCACTTCTTTTTATATGATTGTGGGTCTAATAAAGCCAAATTCCGGAAAAATTGTTTTAGACCAGGTTAATATCACTAAATATCCAATGTACAAAAGAGCACAGCACGGGATTGGATATTTAGCCCAGGAAGCTTCGGTTTTCAGAAAACTTAGTATTGAAGACAATATTATGAGTGTACTGGAACTCACAGATCTTTCTAAAGAAGAGCGTCACCATAAAATGGAAACCCTAATTGAAGAATTCGGTTTAGGCCATATTCGAAAAAACCGTGGTGACCTTTTAAGTGGTGGAGAGCGCCGCCGTACCGAAATTGCCCGTGCCCTCGCAACCGATCCTAACTTTATTCTTCTCGACGAACCTTTTGCCGGCGTAGATCCCGTTGCTGTAGAAGATATTCAAAGAATTGTAGCACAGTTAAAGGATAAAAATATCGGGATTCTTATTACCGATCACAACGTGCAGGAAACCCTGGCGATTACCGACAGAACTTACCTGATGTTTGAAGGAAGCATCCTAAAGCACGGCCAACCCGAAGAACTCGCCGAAGACGAAATGGTGAGAAAAGTTTACCTGGGACAAAACTTTGAGTTAAGAAAAAAGAAGTTATTTAAGTAAAAACTACAAAAGAACGTCATGCTGAACTTGTTTCAGCATCTATTACGAAACAACCTATACCCTGAAACCAGTTCAGGGTGACGATACGATCTGCGTTAAAAATAAAATATAAAAAGTATACCTACATTAAAAACCTTTATCATACCTCCTCATTCTTCGGAAAAACCACCGATAAAATCACATAACTAAAAATAATTAAGGGTACGGCTACAAACTGAAATACCAGGGTTAACACCAAACATAATAAAAGAAAGAAGTATCGTACTTTATTATCGGCAAATCCCCAGTTTTTAAATTTAAGGGCAAAAAGTTTTATTTCGGCATTTAAGAGATAACAACTAAGAAGCGTAATAGCAATTAAAAACCATTCATTTAAAATTAAACCGGTTAAAAAACTATCGGGTTGATAAGTTAAAATAAGTGGAAAACTTAAAACCAGTAGTGCATTTGCCGGAGTGGGAACGCCAATAAATGAATCGGTTTGACGATCATCTACATTGAATTTCGCCAGTCTGTAAGCCGAGGCTAAAGAAATGAGCAAACCAATTAAAGCAAGCGTATTAAAATTCCAATCCCACCAACCGGTATTCACTTCCCAACCCGTGTTTTCTACCCCCGAATTTCCCGGCAAGGCGTTATCTAGCAATTGATACATTACAATTCCCGGCACTACTCCACTGGTAACAACATCGGCTAAAGAATCAAGTTGCAACCCAATATCACTGGAAACTTTTAAGCTTCTGGCTGCAAGCCCATCAAAAAAATCGAAGAAAATTCCTCCGGCTACAAAAATAGCGGCCATAATGAGACTCCCCTGTACAGCGAAAATAACCGCGATGGTTCCGCAGAGAAGATTTAAAAGCGTAATTAAATTCGGAATATGTCTTTTTATGCTCATAGATTGCTCATAGATTGATTTCTGAAACACTAAACTAATCAATTGCCACCTGTTTCTACAAGTTTTTTTAATTTCAGAAAGAACAATTACAAAAGCTTTAACTTCAAAGAAATTATTAAAATCCAAATAAAGATGACTGATTTTTTTTGCAAATCGTCATTCTGAATTTATTTCAGAATCTAAGATGTTGATAATCAAACCATGTTAGAAGCTGAAACAAGTTCAGCTTGACGAAATCTGGCGTTTCACACAACCTCGGGAATCGGAAAAAAATCTTGACCCTCGGTACAAGCCCGCCATTCCGGGCAGGTGTCGGGAATTAATCCCTCAATGAAGGATTAAAATATAATAGTTTGCTATTTTTGAACAGAATTCCCTAAGTATGAAAAACCTTCTTTATGCAATTTCAAGCGGACTTTTATTAGCATTTGCCTGGCCAACTTATGGCTTTCCTTTGCTTTTATTTTTTGCCTTTGTCCCAATGCTCTATGCAGAATTTAAAGTTAGAAATTCAAAAAAGAAATATATTAAATGGAGGGTGCTTGGCTTGGCTTATCTAAGCTTTTTCCTCTGGAATCTCATTACAACATACTGGCTCTATTTTTCTACCGCATTTGGCGGTGCTTTTGCCGTCCTGGTAAATTCCCTCCTAATGGCACTGGTATTTTTGCTCTATCATATAGTAGCAAAACGTACCGGATTTAGCGCTGCATCAGCCTTTTTGGTTAGTATTTGGATAGTTTTCGAAAAACTGCATCTCGCCTGGGAATTTTCCTGGCCCTGGTTAAACCTGGGAAATGCTTTTTCTGAATTCCAAAACTGGGTGCAGTGGTATGAATATACAGGAACCTTTGGCGGCACACTTTGGGTTTGGCTCGCCAATATCGCTTGCTTTAAAGCGGTATTACTCTACAAAGAATTCAAGTATAAAGATTTTATTTACCGTGGAATCTTCAAAATTGTATTACTGATTTTAATCCCTATTGGTGTTTCCTATTTATTATTAAGCCAGGTTGAAGAAAAAGGAGAAACGATGGAAGTGGTTATCCTGCAGCCAAATATTAATCCGTATACCGAAAAATACAATACCACCGATACACGGATTGGCGAGTTACTACTGAAGCTCAGTGAAGAAAAAGTGAGTGAGAAAACTAAACTTATTTTAGCTCCAGAAACCGTTTTTGCCGATGGAACCGTGCTGCCAAATTTTGAACAATCTGAAGCAGCTTTTTTCTCCAGACAACTTATAAATAAATATCCTCAAACTAATTTTCTTAGTGGGATTTCTTTTTATGAAAGGTTCAGTGATCCGGCAAAAGTTAGGGAACAAAGCAATCAATTAGGGCCAAACGTCTGGTATGATGATTATAATTCGGCTTTTTTAATGAATACGGAAGATATTCCGCAGCTTTATCATAAATCTAAACTCGTAGTTGGCGTAGAGAACTTTCCTTATCAGGAAATCCTGAAACCTATTTTAGGTGATGTTATGATAGATCTCGGTGGCACCGTAGCGATGAAGACCACACAGGAAGACCGGGAAGTTTTCGCTTTGGATAATAATTCGGCTACGGGCCCCATTATTTGCTACGAATCCGTTTATGGAGAATATGTAACAGGATATGTAGAAAATGGCGCAGATTTTCTTAGCATTATTACGAACGATGCCTGGTGGGGAAACTCACAAGGCCACAAACAGCATCTTAGTTATGCTAAATTACGTGCCATAGAAACCCGTCGCGATGTAGTGCGAAGTGCAAATACTGGGATTTCAGCATTTATCAATCAAAAAGGAGAAATCACAAAAAGTCTGGGTTATGAGGAACAAGGCAGCATCAAGGCTGATATTCATCTTAATTCAGAAAAAACTTTTTACGTAGAATATGGAGATTATTTAGCGAGAGTAGCGCAATTCCTGGCTTTGTTTATTTTTCTCTTTGCGATAGTAAAGTATAAACGAAACAGGCCTTCATAAAGCTTTTCATGCTTACTGCTATTGCGCACTGCCAACTGAGAACTGAACTATTGTCCCCGGAAAAAAATTACCGTGCTTAAGGTTTTCAGGATAATATTCAGGTCAAGAAAAATTCCGCGATGTTTTATGTAATAGAGATCATACTGAAGCTTTACCAGGCTATCGGTATGGCAATTCCCATAATCTGCTTTTACCTGCGCCCAACCGGTTAAACCCGGTTTTACCACGTGTCGCGTTTCGTAAAAAGGGATTACTTTAGATAATTCATTCACAAAAACCGGCCTTTCCGGTCTAGGCCCAATCAGGCTCATTTCACCTTTTAATACATTATAAAACTGCGGGATTTCATCTAGACGAGACCTTCTTAAAAACTTTCCAAAGCGAGTAGTGCGTAAATCGTTCTTTTGGGCGTATTGAGGTCCGTTAGGTTCGGCATCCTTTACCATAGTTCTTAACTTCAAAATCCTGAAAACTTCTCCATATTTACCAATCCTTTCCTGCCTATAAAAAAGGGATCCACGGTTTCCCAGAAAGTTAGCTATTAAAATAATTGGCAGCATTAGTATCAAAAAAGTTAGCCCTATTATCGCGATAATAATATCGAATATTCTAAAGAAAAATTGATAAAATTTATTCTGATTACTTCGGCTAAAAGGAAAATATCGGTAAAAATCTTTATCTACGTGCTGCACGGGAATGCGCTGGGTAATTTCTTCGTAAACCTGTGTATAATCTTTAATAGGAAAACCCGCCTTCAGCAAAACACTTAACTGGTTATACAATGGCAGCATCAAACCTTCTTTGTAGCCACTGGCCACCACAATTTCGTTTATATGATGCTCTTTAATAGCTTCTGTAAGGTCTTCCACCTCAAACCTAATCAGCTTATCTTCATCTATTTCTGAAGAAATCCGGTCTTCGGTTTTAATATAACCCACCACCACGTAATTCGGATCAGATTTTTGAAGATCGGAGCTAATAAGGTTTATATCAAAAGAATTGCCTACCACCAGTACCCGCTTATAAAACCTTGGAGAAGAAATTAAAGTAATATAAACCAGTCGCCATAGTAACAGCGGAATCAAAATTGCGAGAAAGAAAAAGAGAATTTGCAAGCGATTTTCAGGCAAACTTGGCGTTAAAAAAGGCGTAAGGATATAGAACAAAACCGTTGCTCCAGAGCTTAACAATGAGTTCTGCAATACGCTATCAAAATTTGACGCTTTTTGAAGATCGTAGAGTTCAAAAATGCTGGCAAAAAGATTAAAATAAAGGAGTAAAACGAGGGTCCAATACCAGTTTTGTGAATCTATTCTAAAATAATCGAATTCAAAGATAATTCCTATCAGGCTGAGACAGGTTAAAATACAAAGCGAGTCTAACAAACGTAGTAATACCTTACGCTCAGAGATTTCAAAATGTACAAGTGGCCGTTGGGACATAGCTTACCTACTTACGGGCTAAAGATAGAATTTTTTTGATTTCTACCATTCTTATTACAGGAAAATGAAACAGGAGTATTTTGGCCACAAAGGCACGAATATCTTTTTGCTTAAAATGAAGAAACCCACCAACTTTTACGCTGTGCGGAAAAAATCAGATACTTTCCGGAAAGACCTGGTTTCGTCAAGCTGAACTTGTTTCAGCTTCTAACATGTTATTACTTAAAACAGCTTAGATCTCCGAAAAAATTTCGGAGCAGGCTCTGAAAAAGTTCAGGATGACGTCTATTATTTACTTTTTAGGCAGCTTTTTTTATATAATACAGCCAGAGAAGCGAATATTTATACTAAAACTTCTTTCCAATCCTTTTTCACAATTTCCCAATCAAATTTTTCTGCCTGCTGTCGGGCATTTCTGCTAATTTTTTCGGCTAAATCCTGGTTTATAAGTAATTCTTTAATGGCACTTAGCATTGATTCCTTATCATCTGGCGGCACCAGCAAACCTGTTTTTTTATCCTGAAGTAAGTAAGGAATCCCACCTACATTTGTAGAAATGATTGGGAAACCTAAAGCCATTGCTTCAATTAGACTTACAGGGGTGTTATCTACATTAGTTGTATTTAGAAAAATATCATATCCTTCTGAAAGTGCGATCCATTCAGACTTGCTTAATTTTCCAGTGAATTTTACCGGTAACTTATTTTTTTTAGCATAATTCACGCATTCCTTATAAGAATCGTCTTTTTCAGGACCCACCATACAAAGTTCGGCTTCAGGGAATTCTTTTAAAAGTTTTTCCAAAACCTGGAGTGCAAGTATCGGATTATAGATCTCAGCAAAAGCACGAACCCAAAGGAGTTTTGGTTTTAAGACTTTCCTCGGCTTAAACGGATAATCTTTTAAAAAAATAGAATTCGGAATATATTTCAGATTTGTAAATCCTGCTTTGTGAAATATGTCAAA
Organism: Salegentibacter agarivorans; assembly: GCF_900113135.1. GTDB lineage: Bacteria > Bacteroidota > Bacteroidia > Flavobacteriales > Flavobacteriaceae > Salegentibacter > Salegentibacter agarivorans. Next base: position 57,018 of record NZ_FOOH01000007.1, read on the forward strand.
AAGATAGCGTGAAGGCGCAATATTTTGTTTAGCATTCTTAAATAAGGAGGTAGATAGTTGAGGATTTTTTTTTAATCTCATCGGAAGTTCACCACCGTGGAGTAAAAGAATATAATCGAGCTGTAAATTTCTACAAAGTTGGGCCGCCAGCACTGCATACCAGAAATTTCGCGTACTGTAGGTATCAATTAGCACATAATCTACCCAGGTTTTATTTTTAATAATAGAAGTTAACATTTCAGATAACCTCAGCACCTGATTTTTATGGGAAGATGAAGTTTTTACTTCAAAACCTTCATTTTTTAATAATGGAGATAATTTATCTATAAAAGTTGGCGCCCCGCCCCGGTCTTCCAGTTCATTGCCTATATAAAGCAGTTTTTTCATCTGTTTATATTTTTAACCCAAGGTTGGAATTAGGAACAAATTTATAATTATACTTCGGCTTGTGGCCAATCTTTGGGTCCAGCATTGTGGTGGTTTCATGAATTGAGCACTCTATTCCAATCGGTTTTTACTTTTTCCCAGGCAAAATTTTCAACTTTTTTTCGGGCATTTTCGGTAAGAGATTGTGCTTTTTCCGGGTTTTTTATAAGCCTATCAATTCCGGCAGCCATATCCTGGGCATTATTCACCGGTACCAGTAAGCCATCATCATTATTTTTAATAAGAACAGGCATTCCTCCAACATTTGTGGAAACCACTGCCAGCCCGAGGCTCATTGCTTCTATAACACTAATGGGAGTATTATCTATATTTGTGGTGTTGATAAAGAAATCGTAGTTTTTTGAAAGTTTTGCCCAGGCTTTTTTCTTCAATTTCCCTTTAAACTCAATGTCAAGTTGATTTTTGGCGGCAAACTTCTTACAGGTTTTCATCGTTCCGTCCTTATCGGGTCCCACCATACAAAGTTTGGCGTTTGGATAATCTTTTTTCAACAATAAAAGCACTTCTAAAGCCATTACCGGATTATAGCGTTTCTGAAAACGTCTAACCCACAATAATTTAGGCTGAAAATCTTCCCGTTTTTTAAAGGGATAATTTTCCATCTGAATCGCATTCGGAATAATTTTGGTATTATTAAAACCTTCAGCCTTAAAAATATCGTACAAAAATTTAGAAGGCGCTATATTGATTTTCGCCTTTCCAAAGAGACTCTTACTATATTTTTTGGAAGCGTGTAAGCGTTCCGGAAGGTTACCACCGTGTAAAATGGGTATATATTCTAAATTGTATGCCTGGCAGGTTTTAGCCACCAGATAGGCATAGTAAAAGTTCATCGCCCCATAAGTATCAATAAGCACCACATCGGTAGTTTTATGAAAGCGAACAATAAGTCCGAGCATTTCGATTAAACGCAGACCTTTGTTGCTTCGGGTAGAAGCTGTTTTAACCTTATAACCTTCCTTACGCAGCATTTTACTAAAGAAAGAAATATAGGTAGCCGTAAAGCTATTAATCTGTAAGTCGTTTCCTATGTACAGGATGCTTTTTGTCATCTACTATATATAATAAAGCCAGTCCATAAACGAAGCCCGGTAGGGCAATTCGCATAGCCGAATGATTAATGGTTAAGAACCAAAATGCTAAGAACGCCAAAAAATAATAATTGTTCTTAAACTTTGTCCAGAAAATTATAGGAACTAAGATAAGAATTAGAATCGCAACCAATCCTAGAAGTCCATGTTCTGAGAGCAATCTACTAATTTCATTGTGTGAAGCCGTGGCAGTTCCGGTCATTTCACTTCGCATTCCTTTTCCCTTTCCAACGCCGATCCCAATTACGGGATTATAATAAAATCCCTGGAGCTCGGTAATAATAAGCTCCGTTCTACCTGTAGTTATATCATCTTCCAGTCTTCCGGCTGCATCCCTGTTGGTATATCTATTTACAATAAGGCCTTCGGTTTTAACAGCAGTAAACAACCATATAATAACACCAACTACCGCAAAGAGCCCCATTTTAAATACGATCTTGTTTTGTTCTTTGCTATCCTGTTTATAAAAATATACCACTACAAAAGCCATGATACAAATTACCGCAGTTAAAACTCCTCCCCGGGAGAAAGTTATGATAGCGCGATAACTCATTAGTGCAAGCAAACCCAGATCTATAAAATTTATTGTTTTATTCTTAATGAGAAAAAAACGCGTAAATAGAATTATTGCCCCCATTCCCATGACCGTAGAAATCTGATTAGGCCCATAACCACCCGAAGTTGCGTAATTAGAGTTTGTGCCACTCATTAAAGCTTCTCCAATACTTGGTGTATATAAGAACAAATAGATCATATTTGCTATTAGCGGAAGTAAAAGCATTAACAAAACATAATTAAACTGCGTTTTAGTTATCTTCTTATAATAGCAGTATAATGCTGACACTCCTAAAGTCACCGGACCGCTAAGATTAAAAGCTACAGCTTTTCTAAAAACCACATCATACTCTAATGTAAACGAAGCGACGACCACACCAGGGAAAAGAATAAGGAGATAAAACCAATACGAGACAGTTTTTACCGAAGTTCCTTTGTAAAACATTCCAATGAGAAGAAACAAAATGACGGAATATTTACCGGTTTCATAAAAAACCATAGAACCGGTCATACGATAAAAAACCTCAGCCCCGGAAATATAGGCCGCTGCCATTAGGGCTTCATTATTTTTATTTTCTTTTAGAATGACATAAAATATCCAAAAGCCTAACGTACCGAATAACAAAAACTGGCCCGCCGGTCTATACATATATACCACCACTGCTATCAAAAGATGAAGCAATAGTAATTTTAGATAGTTTATGTATTCTAGTTTTTTAATAGGGTTTCCTTTTATATATAATCTCAGGATGAAATCATCGAATAAATTTTAATATTCTAGAACCTGTTTATTTACTCACTTGTTTCAATAAGATTTCGCTTGAATAAACTTAAATTCTTTTGTAGAAATTAAGTAAATCTAATCTATAGGAATTTTCTCCAAATCGAGAACTTATTCTACTTTTTAGTTCTGCTCCTTTAAGTAAACAAAGTTCCTTATTTTCAGCAAAACTTAAAATTGCCTGAGCAAGTTCTTCGGAGTTTTTCCGATCCACCAAAATTCCGGCGTTTCCAACTACTTCTGGAATCTGCCCCACATTTGTGCATACAACCGGCAGAGCGGCCATTCCATATTCCATTAATGCCAAAGGCATACCTTCCGAACGAGAGGATAAAATTCCCAGGTCCGCCTGCTTTAATATTTTAGAGATATTCTTTTGGGTTCCGTAGAAAAAGATTCTATCAGCGGCTGCAGATGAAGAAATTTCTTCCAGCACAGCTTTAGAGTAGACAGTGTCAGGATCTTCCCCTATTAAATGTAAACTAATCATCCGGTTAGATACCGCCGCTATATCGAAAGCCCTCAAGAGATTAAGATGATCTTTTTGCGGTCTTATATTTCCAACACAAATAATCTTAAACCTGTCAATTTCTCCTTTTAATTTAGGAAATGGACTTTTTATTCCATTTTCAACAATAAAGTTATTTAAATGAATTACCCGTTCAGCCTTCAGTGTTTTTTCGGCCCATTTTTTTAAAACTTTATTTACAGATATAATTCCGTCAAAATATCCTGAAAGTGGCTTAAGCACTTTTATGTTTCTTGCTTCCAAATTTTCACTTTCCCCATAATGATCATGCCATACGAGTTTTACTTCATTCGATAACTTCATCAACACTCCCAAAAACCAGGAGGTTCCATGAGCATGAATAATATCAATTTTATTCTTACGAATATATTTTGTGAATTTTAGAATCGCTTTTGGATCGAGACTGGATTTTTTATCCAAAAACAGGTATCCCACCTCAGGTTTTAATTCTTCTTTTAGTAAACCTTCCTGCCGTGTACAGCAAATGAAAGATCCATTCACGAATGGCTCTAACGAATTAGCGGTATTAACCGCCATTCGCTCTGCACCACCGGGGCGTAAACTATCAATTAATTGCAGTACTCTTAATGGTTCCCGGTTTGGGGTTTCTCGATGAATGTTATCCGTTGTGGGTTGTGGGTTTTCGTTTCTCCGTTTGGTGTTTGGCGCTTGTTGTTTGGAGTTATCGTTTGTGAGTTCTCGGTTGTAGGTTATGGGTTGTTGGTTGTGCTTTCCTAAAACTTTCTGGATTGCCTTTTCAAATTTTTCTAAAGTATATTGCTGACTCCATTCCTGGGCGGCAATAGACATTTGCTTCAGTTTTTCTGGATTCTCTATTAGGCTGATTATTTTTGACAAGTCTTTTTCAGAAAAACCTATTCTCGATACATCCCGACTCACGTCGGAACACTCGAACTGACGGCCTTTCTGAGATTTATCTGAATGTATATTATTTAGTAAAATCCCTCTCTTCTCTCTACTCTTTATTCTCTGATCTATACCCGGAATTATTATACCCCGCTCCCCGTAATTTAGCATCCAGGGCACACAAGAAACAGGCATAGCGAGGGGAATACAGCCATACCACATCCCTTCCGCCAGGGCTTTAGGCCAGCCCTCGCTATCTGAGAGTAAAACAACAAAATCTGCTTTTTTATAAGCTTGCTTTAATTCTTCCAGACTTTTACGGCCTTTTAGTTTTACGAGATTTTGGAGTTCTTGCTTTTGAATATACGATCTTAAAGAATCTTCCAGTACTCCGTCACCATAGATATCTAGTTCTGAAATCACTTCCTTATTTTTAAGGCTTTCAATAAGGTCAATAGCCTCAAAAATTCCCTTTCCTTCCACCAGGTTCCCTGTAAAAATAAATTTATAGGCTTGTTTAAAATCTTTTATGATAGATTCTCTTTCTTTTTCCGAAAAACTCGCAGTAAAAAAAGGTATTATATTATCGGACTGATTCGGCCATTCCCCATAGACCAGCACCTTGATGTTCCTACTCAAAAATCTATTACCTAAAATCCATTTCTGAAACCTATATGTCCAGGGTTGTTTAGCCTCTGGATCCCAGTTTCCTGCATATTTAACCGACTTAGGTTTCTTCGGAAAAAAGACCTGAAGAAGACATCCTATTAAACTAATATTGCCTGGACAGCGCAAATGGATATGATCTGCTTTCTGCATTACTTTAAATACAGAAAAAAAAATATAAGGTAACTTTATTAATGAAGTAAGAACCTTTCCTATTCCTGTAAAACTTATAGCTGGAACCTTGAAAAAATTAAGACTATTAGTTCTATAGGCTTCTTCATTATTTATTGGTTTTAAACTATTTTCAGGTGCAAGTATCAAGACCTCATCTACCTGCTGAAACCATATATTCATCTCTCTAATATATGGTGAATAGCTGTAGTATTTATTATTTTGTATTGAATGGGGAATATATGTAATTACAGCGAAACGCATTTATTGAAAAAGATTATAAAGATCTACAAAATTAAATTTTAAAGTTCTTTTATATTGAAAAGCCTTTTCTCCACTTGTATTTCTATCCCCGTCGTATACCATATAATATCCTTTTTCGTTTGACTGCACATCCAGGTGATGCATCCCCCGATTAAACCAGGGAATTTCTGGTTGAGGACCTAGATACATTTTGTGGGCTAAAGTTAACTCTAATTGCCCGGAATTGTTCTTCAGTTTATGTATTGAAATACCGGTTCCATATCCCAGTGTCCTGTTTTGAACAGGCAAATACCATTCTTCATCTAATTTAAAAAATCGACCTCCGGGTCTACTCTCATTCCCCCATTTCGATTTATAATTTGGATGTTCTTTCCATTTTCCATCTAAAGAATCTGCCGTGAAAAAAAGTTGTTCAAGATTATCATTTACCCCTACTATAAGGTTCAGTTCTTCACTTAATAAAATAGAAGGGTCTTTAATTCCAGTATTATGTAGTAAAGTATCTTCTACCTCCCATTCCAATGGAAATTTTCTTGCTTTATATAATAAAACATTTCCGCTTCCCTTAGTTTCCGGGAGCATATAATATTCATGCTTATATTTAAAGACTTGCGGATAAGAAAGATGAAAATCTTCATCCAGAACGATTCCCTGGTATTGATAATTATTTCCATCCTCTGATGAGAACAAAACAATATTGGCATTGCCTCTTCCCTTTAACTCTGTAAACAAATAAAATTTTGAACTATCCTGAATAAAAAAGGGATCAGCTATATAATTAATATCTTCAGGAATTAAAGCATCGATTTCTTTGTAACTAAAAATGTTGTTTTTGTCCAATTTTGGTGCAGAAAAGAACTTTTGGGTTTGCATATAACCAACTGACCAATTTCCTACGGCCGGAGTTATAAAAGGATATCTATAATTAAAGATTAAAAGGATTATCAGAATGAATAAAAAAAAAACTAATAAACCATATTAAAATTTTTCTCATTTTCAATTTTCTATTTGAGGACCTGCATATGTTATAATTTCACCATCATTGAAGAATACAGTTTCAAAAGGATAATTCATCTCCTTAAAAAACTCTTCAACTGATTTATAAGTTAATTCCCCCTCAACTAGATGATAGGTTGCAATACTTAAATTGGGTTTGAAATTCGAAAGCATTTTTCTTGCTCCCTTTAGGATATTTAGCTCTGCGCCTTCAACATCCATTTTAATAAAATCTATTTTTTTAATATTATTTTCCTCAACAAAATTATCAAGACTTGTAACTGAAATTATATTTTCCTGAGAATCTTCAGCTTTATAAAATGATGAAGAGGCGACACTGCCCGCTTCATAAAATTTAATTTCTCCCCTATAAGACCAAAGCCCTTCTTTAATAAGCTGAATATTTTTTGGGTTTCCATTTAAATTTAAGTTTTCGTCCAATCCTTGTAAATTCTTTCTATCGGGCTCAAATGAAAATACTTTACCAGATTTCGCTTTTTCAGCATATACCAAACTGAGGATTCCATTAAAAGCGCCAGCATCAATTACAGTATCATCTCTACCAATCTTATAATATTTTTCATAACGCTCAATTTCCTTTGTAATAAAATATAAGGGAGTGGAAGAAAAAATAGACCAAGAAGCTGTTTCTGTCTTGTAAGAATTGTTTTTAAGGCTAAACTTATATCCGGGTTGTTTTGAATTATAGTAAAAAACTTTAATTCGTTCCGTCATAAATTTGGGTAAAAATTTTATAACTCCTCTCATTAAACTGGTTTATTTATTAGCAAACTCCACCATCCTATAACTCGTCCCAGACTCTCGGTAAAAGCCTTTTTTCTTTGTGAAGTGTTAAGGACATTACTGAATCGAACTAAAGTTAATAAAAAAGCTGTAGCGTGCCATTTTATCTTCGACTTTAAACCCGGTGAAGGATATTTTACCCGCCATACATACCAACCATTCCTTATTACCATTTTGCCGTATTTAAACTGATTGGGACGACCAGATTCATTGTGATAATGATAAAGTTGTGCTGCAGTATTAACGTATAGCTGACCTAATTTTGAAGCTCTCAGGCAAAAATCCATATCTTCATAAAGGCCATAGCCTTCAAAGTAAGATGAAAATTTAATTTTATTAAAAAGATCTTTTCGGTAGGACGCCACACCCCCCATAAAACTTTCTACTTTATAGTTTTTTCCGGTAGGCGGTAGAAATCCAATGGCATAGCCATTAGAAAATTTGGGCATATATCCCGGTGGAACATCTGGCTGTAAGCCTAGCTTCTTTCTAAGCAGGTGCCTACTTCCCAATTTTCTTGTAAATCCGTCATATTCAAAATCATCAAATTTTATAACCTCCTTATCTTTTCTCCATTCTACTTCATTTTTAATATATCCCCCAACTGCCAGGGCATCAGGAAATTTTTGGTAAGTATCTAAAAGATTTTGGAAATATGTTGGAGTAATCACAATATCATCATCCAGAAAACAAACAATTTCCGAAGAAGTGACTACTCTTTCTATACCGAAATTTCGCTGCTTTGTGAGTCCCCGATTATCTTCTTCCACCTTGAAGTATTCCAGGTTTTTAATAGAATACCCTTCAAGTTCCTTTCGGGTCTCATCATTCTTAGAACCATCTATAATTAGAATTTGATTCGGAAAAAGTGTTTGTTTGGATACTGATTTAAGTAATGTTAACAAAGGTCCCGGCCTCTGGTAGGTGCAAACGATTAAGGTGAATTTCATTAAATGCTATTAAAAGCGCTCCCCTCTTTTCAGAAGGTTTTGAGCATAAAACATGGCTTTATTAAATTGCAGGATTTTAAAGGGTAGATTAAGAAAACGTAAAGGTGTTTTTTTAAAATCCTTCAAAAGGTACAAAAAGAGATAACGTTTTTTATATTCCTTCACTTGTTCAGGCTTAAAATGCTTTAAAATCCCATAAAGAATGGTAGGGCTTGGTACCGGTCTAATTTTACCTACTGGCTTATCTAACTCCCATGGCTGTCTTTTTCGTTTTTTCCCTAAAACTGAAGATTGCATTCCCCAAAATCTATATCCTCCTGAAGGTGGTTTAAGATGTAAGTTAACCGAATAAGGATTAAACATTAATAGCATACCATTTTTTATAAGCCGGAAACCAAAGTCAGCATCTTCTCCGTAACCGCCATCAAAATTAATATCATTTCCTTTAATTTCTTCTACCCATTCCCTCTTCACGCAAGAATTCGCATTATTAAAGGTTTGAGCAGCCCCTGCCTTATAGCGTTCTCTCCCCTTTCCTTTTAAAATTCTACGCAAATCATCTAAATCCTGACGATAATCTGAGGCTTGAATATCCAATCCAGTACAACCCTCAACCTTATAAGTTTGGAGAAACCTAAGATGATTCTCAACAAAATCCGAGAGGACTCGTGTATCATCATCTGCAAAAATTATATAATCTGATCTACACAGTTCAATCGCCTCATTCCTGGCTTTACAACTTCCTTTAGATTTTTGCCATTTGATTATCAATTCAAAAGGATAATCAGATTTTTTATACAAACTTATGTCCCTCTCTTCTTTTGGTGTAGCATCAACAACAATAACTCGTTTGGGTAAATAAGTTTGATGTTTATAATCTTCCAGCAATTGCAACGTATAATCCTGGCGAAACATTGTAGGAATAATTACATCTACAGTTGGCTTACCAATTAAGTTAGTAAGCGGTCTTGAATGAAAACTGACAGAATTATGCTTTTTGAATTCTTTCCCTCTTGATTTATTATAGGACCTAAATTCTCTTATTGGAGCAGTTACAGATTCTCTCAGATACATATACCAACTATGTCGTTTTTTAAAATTTTTTAGAAAAAATAAATAACGATCTTCTGCAGAAATAATCGGGTCATTATTTTCGCTTGAAAAAAGTCCATCAACAAAGAGCGGAACGGCACCGCCAAACCTTAACATCCTATAACCAAGGTCTAGGGCAGCGGTAGATACTGAAAAATATTCTTCACTAAATCCATTAAAAAATTCCCAACTTTTTTTTCTAACCACAAAACTATGTGGGTTAATCCTCCAGTTCACAGAATAATTCAGGTTAGGCAAATCGTTTAAATAAAACCAAAACACAGCTGTTTGATAAACCAGTTCAGGAAAAATATCTTGATAACCTTGTGTCAGCGAACTGTGCCATAGATCACCAGGCCCGGAAACCAGATCTTCCAGAAGATTAAAATCAGGTTCTCCTGTATAGAGTAAATACTCTCCATCTTTCGTTTGATATTGCTTTAGTTCCATTTTATCAAACATTTATATTTTTCCATTTTCAACGATCTTCTTATAAAAGGCTAAATTTCTTTTAACCACTACCTCAGTTGAAAATTTCTTTTTCACTCTATCTCTAGCTGCCTTACCCATTTCAGCCGCCTCACAAGGATTATCTAACAAGTAAAGGATTTTTTCTGCATAAGCTTTATGATCTTTAGGATTTTCAGTAAATCCAGTTACCCCGTTAAGCATTACTTCTTTTGCCCAACCAATGTTTGAGGTAACCAGTGGCTTTTCCATTGCCATGGCTTCCAGCCAGGTCATGGGTAAAGCCTCTGCAAAACTGGGCAGAGCGATTACAGCTGCCCTGGAGATATGTTCTTTTATCTCTGAATAACTTACTTCGGGAAAATATTTAACCTGGTTTGCAGCTTCAACACTTAATCTTTCTTGAAACAATTCCAGGGTAGATTTGTCTTCAAAAATATCTACCACATCTTTACCGATAAGAAATAATTCTGCTTCCGAATTTCCATAAATTACTTCATTAAAAATTTCGGCAAGTTCCAGCACCCCCTTTTTCCTTATAAGGGTCCCAAAATACAAAACCCTATTTTTAATCTCTACTTGTTCAGCTCCTGAGAACTTATTTACCTCAATACTATTTGGAATAACTTCTATATCCTCTTTTAACTTAAATATTTCCCTGCTTTTCTCTGCAGTAAAACGACTTACCGAAACAAGAGCATTTGCCGATTTTAATGCTGAATTTTCAAAAAAGCGATTTTTAAATTTCTGTTTCCTACTTTCCAGGGCACAGAAATAAGCATCAGATCCATTCATTCGAATAATCAACGAACATGGAAATTTCATAAAGGCAGTGATCCCTGTCCAGTCTGGCGCTTCTATAAGATCAATTTTATTTTTAATTATCGCAGTATTAAGATAGGCTTGCAAATATTTTCTATAAAGGTACCATCCAAAAAACTTATATTTTCGCTGTTCTATAAAATGAAATTCAATATCGTTCTCTTTAAACCTGCGTGGTGTTTTTTGCCCATAGACAAATACACTTACTCGTATATTTTCGGCTACAAGAGAAGATGCAAGATTTTTAATACTTGTTCCGAGTCCGCCCGATGATGTAGATTTAGAGTGTGGGTATTCAGGGGTAAGAAATCCTATGTGCATGGCAACAATTTTATATGTTCTTCTACCATTCTTTCCAGAGAAAATTGCTCTTTAACCAACAAGTTTACTTTCTTATCAATTCTATATTGCTTTTGCAAAACCTTGTCTATAATAGAAGATAAGGTTTGTATATGGCCAGCTTTAAAAATAAATCCGTTTTTTCCTTCTTTGATTACCTCAGGATTCCCCCCTACTGGAGTGGTAATTACCGGTACATTTGCCGCGAGAGCTTCCAATATTGATAGGCTAAAACATTCCATATAGGTAGGCTGCAATAAAAAAGAATATTCTTGCAACAGATTAGGCAATTCAGAAGAACTTCCTTTAAAAGTGATTTTATTTTCCAGATGATATAACTTCACTTTACGTTCTAACTCCATTTGCATTGGGCCTTCCCCGTATATATCAATATGGAGTAAGACTTTATTCTCTTCAGCCAGCAAATTCACAGCCTCAATGAGATCCTGAATCCCTTTTGATTCTCTCAAATGAGAAGCCACGACCATCTTCCCAAAATTTTCGTTCGCTTTTTCTTCATATAAAGAAGCTTTTATTCCGTTATAAACGAGTGCCGTCTTCCTTTTTATATGACTGCCATAATCTTCTAGAATGCAATTAATGGTATATTTTGATACTCCCACAAAACAATCAATATACTTAGCGTATAAAAGCCCCTTTAGCCTATTTCTCAGCTTCTTTTTAATAGGAAAACCATTAATGGGTCTTGGATTATGATCTACGGCGATTATATAAGCTTCCTGTTTATTTTTGAGCTTCTGAAAAAATGGTGTGCATAAGGCGACGAAATGAGTAACTACAATATCATATCGCTTTGAATTCTTTGAATGTTCAAGAAACTGATTTTCTGCAGAAATTCCTTCAGAAGCAAAAACCTTTAATTTTTTATAAAAAGAATGAACCTGGCTGTTACTAAAAAACCAATCTACTTCATAACCTTTTTCTTTACAAGCCTGGTTGTAGGCCATAAAGAAGCGATCCATTCCACCTATCCTTTCCGACTTTAGTTCGTAGTTACAAATTACTGCTATATGTTTTGAAATTTTCAAGCTGTGGAAAGTTGTTTTAGTGAAGCGGCAATCCCTGCACTAGTTCCCTTAAGAGGTTTACCAATTTGCAATCGCAACAAAGATTTACGTTCCGGGGAATGCAAGCCTGGTTTTTCTAAATATGTATTTATCCCTGCTATTAATTCCTTTTTATTTTCAGCTATTATAACCGCACCGCTTTCAACCACTTTTTTATAGTGGGCATATTTTAAAAAGCGCTGATCGTTATAAAGTCCGTTATTTTCACTACCAAAAACGGGATTTATCACCGGTTTATCAAAAACCATAAAATCTAGGCTCATCGTAGAACACATATTAATACCGAGATCTGAAAATTCTAAAATCATCCTAAGGTCTTTAAGATCTTTGGTTGAGGGAATTCGTTGCGACCAGGTTTCAGAATGATTACTTCTGCTTTGGGTCCAGGCGGGATAATTCCACTTTATAAAAGGATATTTTTCTCTTAAATAAGTAAATCTTTCAGGTTCCTCTGCCGGGGAGGTTCTTACAAGAAAATTAAGATTTTCCTCAATTTCATTTTTTATTAAAGCCTCGGCTATGGTTTCAATATATAACGGATCGTTTGCACTGGTAGAGACATCTCCACAACTAAAGCAAATAGTCTTCAATTCAGAATCCAGGTCAAACCGATTATGGAATTCATTTTTAGTACTACTGTACTCTGGCATCACATAAGGTTCAAACTGTGGAGTTCCCACAACTTGAACCTGTTTATCTGAAATTCTACCGTAAAACTGAAGTAGTTCATCTTTCATCAACCCACTCCATACCAAATAATGATTAAAATTTCCCGCCATTCTTCCTTTAGAAGCAAGATTGTCCCAACTGAAAATAAAGCTGCAGGTTTTTATTTCTTCTTTTTCCGCCGCGTATAAAAGTGGAGCGATATAAGGAGGTCTTTGATGAGTAAAAAAAAGAAGACCAGGTTTATACTTACTTAGAAGTTTTCTATAATTTTTAGTTGAAGGATGATTTGCAAAACTTTTTTGTTGAAGCCTGTAGAACCTCTCTATTGATTCTTCAGAATTAAAACGCTCGCTAAGCTTATAGGCGAATCTAACAAGTTTACCCCTTCTTGAATTTGATTCAGTATAATTTGCCCTTAGATTATCCTGAAACCCAAAATTATTCCCAGCATTTTTCTTAAGATGCGCTAGCTCCTTGGTTTTTCTAAAAAACCAGTTAAAACCTGATTCACGATAATCTTCCAGATGCACCAACACACAACCGGAAAGATCAAATTCGTTGAAAACTGAGCTGGGAAGCGCAGAAAAAATAATTATTTGCTGAAAATTCGACTTTATTTCTTCTAAAAAACCGCTTAAAAAAAAGTTCCGAAAACCAACCCCGTCAGTAATCACCAAGCCTAAAGTGTTATCGGAATCCATTTTTTTAGTCATTTTCTTGAATAAGCATTTACACTAATATTAGGCTAAATTCGTGTTCAAATATAATTAGAAATTAACTACAAGCCTAAGCGATTAGTTTATTGATGAAGCAAAAAACTTGCATTCACCCATTGCCAGATGTGAAAACTACTATGCCGCTCTCCTTCTTTATATTTTAGCCATTCCTTCTGCAATTCATCAAGATCAAACCAATCAGCATATTGGCTTTCCGCTATTCTGTTTAGTTGTGCTTCTACCCAAACACTTAATTCGTCACCAAGCCATTCTCGTTGAGGTGTTTGCAAGGGACGTTTTGGTGCATAAGAAATCCCTAAAGGTACCAGTTCTTTTACGAGTTCACGTAACAGGTATTTATTTATACCCCCTTTAATCTTAAAATTTTCAGATTGAGCAAAGGCAAATTCTACTAATCGGTAATCAAGAAATGGCTCCCTGAGTTCGGTACTGGCAGCCATAGATATTCTATCATTGAATCTTAGGGCTCTTGGAATTTTTGTATAGAAGATGTCTCTATATTGTAGGTTTTGGAGTTGATTATCAAAAGGCTTAGGATAATTTGGTTTTTCGGCAAATTTCAATAATTCTTTACTAAAACAATTTATTTTAAAAGGAGAGAAATTCTTTTTTTGCCCCTGAATAGTATCAGAAGGACCTCCACCACGGTAATAATCGTATCCAGCCCATTGCTCATCCATCCCCTGACCATCCAGAAGTACCAACACATTATCCTGTCTTGACTGCCGGAATATTTTTGAATAAGCAATCGTAGGAAATCCCCCAAATGGTTCATCCTGTATAGTGCTTATGGTTCTCGATAATTCTTTAACTTCATTAACATCAAGTCGAATTTTTGATAAAGGATTTCCTGTTTTAGATATCATTTTTTTTACCCAGGGTAACTCATCATATCGTTCATCATCTGAATAGAATGTATACGCACTAATCTTTTCTTTCTCCTGATATTGATTCACAAGAGCTAGTAAAAGGGAACTATCTAATCCTCCACTTATATTAAAACCAACTTCTACATCGGCTCTAAACCTTAACGAAATGCTGTCCTTTAAGAGGCTAAGATATTTCGCTTTGGCTTCTTCAATATTATTATAAACTTTAACTTTCTGAACATTCTCAACGAAGTCATACCATTGTTGAATTTTCAGCTCACCATTCTTAAAGCTTAGAAAATGCCCCGCCGGTAATTGGAAAATATGCTGATAAAAAGTTTCACTGGGAAGACCATATGATCCATACGCGAAGTAATTTGCCCATACTTTTAAGGATGGTTCATTGTTTCTGAGGATTCCGTTTATACTCTTGATCTCACTAGCGTAGAAAAATTCTTCCGCATTTTTGGAATAATAAAATGGCTTAACTCCAAACCTGTCACGGGCAGCAAATAAAGATTTTTCTTTTGTATCCCATATCGCAAAAGAAAACATCCCATTCAGTTTATTCAGAAAATCTTGCCCAAATTTAATATAGGCAGCCATTAGAACTTCCGTATCAGACTCAGTTTTAAATTCGTAGAATGGTTTTAATTCTTCACGCAGTTCAAGGTAATTATAAATTTCACCATTAAAACTTAATTGGTATCTACCTGAATTATCAGAAAATGGCTGATTTGAAGCATCGTTTAAGTCTATAATTGAAAGCCTGTTATGTCCAAGATAAGCAAAGCCAATATCATGAACTTTCCCCGTGTTATCCGGTCCACGATGCTTTTGTAATTCAAGCATTTGCTCCAGATCCCGTTGACGATCAAATGGAGATATAATTCCAGCTATGCCGCACATTAAGACCTGCTTTTTAGTATACTTTCCGCTTTCATCCAGTCGGCTTCGGTATCAAGATTCACATAATCAGTATCTGAATTTTCAATAAATCCAATATTCTCTCCGTAAAGCGAATTTTCTTTGAGTATAATATCTGTTTTGACTAAATATATAGCCCCATCTCTATGAAATGCCTTCGGCAATTCCTGCCGGCGTGAAATAATATTCTCCTCCCCCGTAGCGATTTGCAGTGCTCCATTCTGCTCTTCAAACACCCAATGCGGATTGAATTCGTGAGGAACCTCCCGAACGCTTATAAGAGAATCATGATTTCCTGACTCAAATTCTTTGATAGCTTCATCTATTAAGCCTTTTTTTCTAAAAGGAGTTGTTGGCTGAAGGAGGCAAACAGCATCATAATCCTCATTGGCATTTTCAAAATATGACAAAGCGTGCTTTACAACATCAAGAGAGGGAGTATTATCTTCGGCAAGTTGAGAAGGCCTGGTAAAAGGCACCTCTATCCCATGCTGTTTTCCAGTATTTATAATCTTTTGAGAATCCGAACTTAAGATGCATCGAGTAAGCAGTTTTGAATCTAAAGCTGCCTCGATAGTATATCCTAAAAGTGGTTTTCCTGCCAGAACCTTTATATTCTTACCAGGAATTCCCTTGCTTCCGCCCCTGGCAGGTATAATTCCAAGAATCTTCATTAGTAATTTATTGTTTTACTAAAGCTGAGTTCTGAGCTTGCCAAAATCTCTGCTATTTTCTTTCCGGCTTCTCCGTTGCCATAAATCTGAGAGCCAGGGAATTTATTATAGTTAATAATCTCTTTCAGCGCATCATAAATTTCATCCCTTTGAGGCGAAACATCTCTTACGTTCTTCCCTCGTAACCTTCGGTTTTGTCTATTTCCAATATTTACTACCGGTAATCCCAGGTAGGAACATTCTCTTATCCCTGCACTTGAATTTCCAATTAAGGCACTTGAATGCTTTAGGAGTCTCAGAAAATCCAATGGTTCCATATTTTTAAAAAAATGAATGCTTTTTGGCTTAACCATTTCCCTGAAAGTTCTAATTCCATTAGAGGTGCCATCGGAACCGGCATCAACATTTGGCCAAAACCAAAAAACAGGATAGTTTAATTTATTAATAGCTTCAAGGGTCTCAGTAATATGCTCTCGGGATTTTTGATACTCGGTAGTTACCGGATGCTGCATTACCACGGCGTAGCCATCTTTCCAATTGAGTTCTTCTCCTACACCGCCGTATTTTTCAATTGGATCAAAATTCAGTGTCTGTTCAGCACAAATCTCTTTCACTAAATCTATGGAAGGACAACCAGTATTAATAACTTTTTCCGGGTTCTCACCCAATTTGATTACCCTGGCCCTGGCATCATCACTTGAAACTAAATGCAGATCAGCTAGTTTGGTATTAGCATGTCTTACTTTCTCGTCTATACTGCCGGTAACTTCGCCGCCCTGGATATGAACCAGGGGAATATTCTGATAAGCGGCAGCAATGGAAGTAGCAATGGTCTCAAACCTATCGGCTATAGTCACCACCGCATCAGGCTGAAGATTATAGAATACATTTGTTAGCTCCATCACACCTATCCCGGTAGTTTTCGCCATTGTTGTAGGATTTTCCCCCTCAAGGACCATAAAGACTTTGGCACTTGCTTTAAAACCGTCTTTTTCAATAAAATCTGCAGCATTCCCATATCTATCTAATAATGCAGAACCTGCTAAAACAAGCTGAAGTTCCAAAGATGGATGTGCGTTAATTGCAGTAAGTGCAGACTTTATTCGACTATAAGATGGACGGGCGGTAACTACTACACAAATTTTTCGTTTTGGCATTTTAGTTCTCAGTTAGTTTTGCTAAAGTAGGAAATTTGTTTATGAACGTCATTGGAAGTGATGTATCTCAGAAACCCTCCATGCGAAGACGTCATTGCGAGCGAAGCGAAGCAATCCGTTGCAGTTTAGTCACGATCGTGTTAGGAGAAAACTTACAGCAGATTGCCACGTCCACCAGCGGTGGACTCGCAATGACGGTTCGCATAATAAAATATTTTATTTCAAATCCTCCTCTTGTAAAAAATCCCACTGCTTTAAGTCCTGTTTAATCTTCTTACCAATCACCTTCTCAAATTCGGAAGCAGGAATTCCAAAACCTTTAGGTTTTTTTGCTTCCAGATTATCAAATTGGATAACCTGGCCATCTTTTATATCTTTATTTACCGCCAAAGACTTTTCAAAAATATTTTTTAAAGCAGTGAATTTTGAATTATCAGTTTTATCCACAGGATTATTTCTTGCCTTTTCAATATTTCTTACAGCATTTACTAAAGTAGTGATTTCCTCTATTTCCAGAGAAGAAGTCGCATCGGGACCAAAACTCTTTCTGGAGAAAACAGCATGAAATTCTAAAATCTCTGCACCCAAAGCAGCAGCTGCAATACAGGTTTCTACTTTCGCAGAATGATCTGAATAGCCTATAGATACATTATACCTTTCCTTCAATTCCGCTATAACATTCAACCCGTATTCCTCAGGTTTTGTTGGATATGCAGTGGTGCATTGTAAAATAGAATAAGCGACTTTTTTTTCTTTTAAGAACTTTACAGTATCATCCAGCTCATTAAAGGAGCTCATTCCAGAAGATAGAATTACTGGTTTTCCCGTATCGGCAATTTTTTGAAGCAATAAAAAATTATTTACTTCCCCAGAACCTATTTTATATTGGTTTACACCTAATCTCTCTAAAAGATCCACCGCCTCATTACTGAAAGGTGATGCTAGAAATTCCACCTTATTTTTATCACATTCATTTTTTAAAAGTCTCCAGTCTTCTTCTGTGAAACTCATCCGCTTCCAGTAATCGAACCTTGTTTTATCCTGCTGAGAAAACTTAACCCGAAACGGTTCAAATTCACTACTTTCTGCTTCTGCTATATGAACCTGAAATTTAACGGCATCTACCCCCGTTTCAGCGAGTGCTCTGATATAACTTAATGCTATACCCAGACTGCCTTCATGCGCCTGACCAATTTCTGCAATAATTTTCATAATTAAAATTTAATTTTTTCCATTTCCAATATAATTTCCTATTGGCTTCCAATAAATTTTAGCAGGTGGTAAATCTATCCATTTTTTTAACTGATTTTTTGAAAGGGAGTTTCTTGAGAACTTTATAAGTTTATAATTTTCAAATATAGACCATAAGGCCCTTAATGTTAAGTTGAAAATTTTCCACGATTTATATTGTACAGCTTTTTTTAGCTGCATTATAAGTGAATAAAATATTTTTTTAACCATAAATAATTTTGGAAAGAAAATTAAATAATTAAACCAATCTGCTCTCAGAGCCAACATTTGCCTAACGTAATAATCTTTATTATTTACTCGAGCTTTATTATCAACTCGATGATGTACTAAAACTGATGGTAAATAATGTACTTCCCAATCTTTTTGGACTAACTGAAATGATGCAAATGCCTCCTCACCATAAAATTTATACCAACTGGGATAGTTGGGAATATCATTCCACGCTTTCATATTCCAAACATGGCCACATCCGACGAAACTTTTAACAATGGATGAATTTTCATTTGATTGAATCGATGTAGGTACGGTCAAACCCCAAAAAATTCTAAAACTGATTACTGCACAACGATTGTTATATTGAAAATGCTCCTTAATTTTACCTAAAGGATCAATACTTAAGAAATTCGAATCATCATCAAGTGAAATGGCAAAAGTTGAATTTACTTTGCTCAATAAAAAGTTTCGAGAATAAATTAATCCCCTGTTATTGTCATTTCTATATACCTCAATATTTTGATAATTAATTTTTAACCAGTCATAGGTCCCATCGGTGGAAGCATCATCACAAATCAAAATATTAGTTTCACTTAAAATAATATCGGATAGTGAACTCAGAGTAATTTTTAATTCTTGCAATCTATTATAAGTAGTAATTAAAATACTAAAATCTTTCATTATAGTATTATTTTATTCAGCTTATCCCTTAAATAAGCTGAAGACATATAATAAGATAAGTGTTCATATTCTTTATTTTGTACACTATAATTTTTCCAAATTGAGTAAAGGCTACTTATTAAACTCTCTATTTGTTGAACATCATCTATTTCTGCCCACCATTTATAATCTTGACCTAACAATCTTCTTACTTCACTTTTTGCGGGACCTAATATCATTATAGGATTTCCTGATTTTATGCAATGAGGAAATTTTCCGGGCAAGAATGGGCTAAGTTTCGCTTTAGATTCTAAAATTATATTTACGCTAGCAGATTTCTGCATGGTAAGTACGGTTGAGTAGTTTACAACTCCATTACTAATGTATAATTCTAATATATTAGATGTTAATATATCTAATTCTTTTTTATGATAAGAAGAACTCCCAATCAACAACAAACGAGCATCTTTTTCAGCTTCAGGATTTTTTTTAAGAAATTTTAAAAATCCATTGATCAAAGCAAAAGGTGGTCTTTGCTTCATCAAATTACCGGCATGCAATAAATTGAATTTTGAAGGATCGAAATAATCTGGTAACATTGATAATTCATCAGTTTTCTTTAATTGATGTGGAATAATTACACCTTTATTTTTGAACATGCTATAATAACTTTCCATCCATTGTTGCAAATACAAACTTGGATATGCAGCCCATCTACACTTTGCAGCTAAGTCTTTAAAAAAATCTATTTTTTTAAGATATCCAGGCTCATCCCAATTATAGGGTTCTGGATATAAATGAAACGGATAAGGATCGTGAATATAAGCCATCCATTTGGAATGGAATTTTGGCAATTTTAAGATGGCATAATGAGGTCTAAAACTAGCTCCTTTACTTAAAGTTAGAATCAGATTATAGTCCTGAACATTCTCCATTTTCAAAGCTTTACCAATACTTCTAGTATCGTTAAAGAAGGTAAAAGAAAACCCAAAAATAGGCTCCAAACGCTTGGCTAAATTAAGATTTGAGTTATGTTGGATCTTCCTTTGTAACCTACTCAAAAAATAATTAGATCCATATTTAATCTCTTTTATGTTTATACATTCTATAGCATTAAGTTGAATTTCTTTTCTACTGTAATGATATACTTTTAGTTCATACCCGGCTTCCTTTAAATTCTCAATAAGAGCTACATTAGCTTTAGATCCACTGCTATCTTCTACATTAATAGATTCTGCAATAATTAATATTTTCTTATTGGTTTGAGGGATCAAGGATTCTACTTTTGGTTAAAGATAGGTATTTGGATATATTTTTATTTGAGAATATAATAACTATCCCTTTTTAAATATTCAGTATAATAGGAGACTCAACTTGTCACAATCTAATGTATGATTATTCTAAATTTATTAAAAATTCTACAATGCGTGTTGCTGCTTTTCCATCACCATAAGGATTAGGAATTGATGATAACACTACAGGATCGTCTAAAATACTCATTACTTTATCTATAATTTTATTCTTATTTGTTCCTGTTAAATAGCAAAACCCCGCCTCTACAGCTTCTATACGCTCTGTATACTCTCGGGTTACCACAACCTTTTTTTTAAAACTCGGAGCTTCTTCTTGAATACCTCCAGAATCTGAGATTATCATATAACACTGTTCCATCAACCAAATCATAGCAGGATAAGAAACCGGAGGAACCAAATGAATGTTGGAACTACCACCAAGCAAGTTCATTACCGGTTCTTTAATTTGAGGGTTTAGATGCAGAGGATAGATTATTTCCACATCTTCTCTTTTAGATATCTCTAAAAGCGCTTTACATATGTTCAATATCCCATCTCCAAAACTTTCTCTTCTATGTCCGGTTATTAAAATAAGCTTCTTGGTTTGATCTAAATGAGATCTAAGTTCTTTAATTTCATTAAAATTTAAATCCCTTCCAAGTAGTTCTTGCGTCCAAAAAAGTGCATCTACTACGGTATTACCCGTGCAGATAATAGATTTATCATTGACTCCTTCCTGTTTTAAATTTTCAGTAGCATTTTGGGTTGGAGTAAAATGATAATCGGCAATCTTACTTATAATTTGTCGATTACCTTCTTCAGGAAATGGCGATCTCTTATTATAAGTTCTTAATCCCGCCTCTACATGTGCAACCGAGATCGATCTATGGAAAGCTGCAAGCGCAATTATAGAAGCACTGGTAGTGTCTCCTTGTACAAGTACAACATCTGGTAAATAATTATCGAATATTGGATCTATTGCATTTAAAACAGCAGCACTAAGGGTATTCAAACTTTGTTTTGGTGTCATTAGATCCAGATCAAAATCGGGAACAATTTGAAAGAAATCTAAAACCTGATCCAGCATTTCCCTATGTTGAGCGGTAACACATACCTTATAATCTAATCCTCGAAATTGGAGTTCCTTAATAATTGGAACCATTTTTATAGCTTCTGGACGAGTACCGAAACAAAGAAGTATTTTCAAAATTTAAGTATTTTCCCCTTCATATAAAAAATTGGTCTTAGAATGGGATACATTTTAAAACCAAAAATATATTTTATTTTTTCCAATTCTCCAGTGTTGGTTGCATTTAATATATTTTTGATGATAATAATAGAATTTAATCGAAAACCTAGCCTAATAAAGAAATGTTTCAAAGTATGATTTAAAAGGTTTTTGCTTTTCAAATTAGTTATGGTTAGTAAAATTGCTTTTATATAGGAATCAATCCTAATTTTCTTCTTATTCCCAAATTCTCCTGTATTAGAGTGTAGATGCTTTCTTCCAAAAAACAATATTTTTTCAATATTAACCCCTATTTTACCTTCAGAAAGAATACGAGCGTAAAGTTCCCACTCTTCAGCATACATTAAATCTTCATTGAAACGATGTGTTTGAAAACAGTCTTTTCTCCATAAAACTTGACACGAATTAAGAGGAACAGCACCTGTAACAATTTGATCAAGGTTTTTAATAGTCAAAATACTTAGTAAATAATCAATAGAGTAATTAAAATCATAAATAAATTCACCTTTAAAAACAGTTCGGAGATATCTGCAGTAATCCACAGAATTTTTCTCTAATTCATGAACGCTTAATTCTAATAGTAATGGATGGGTAATGTCATCGTCATCAAAAAAAATCACATAATCTCCTTTAGCAATTTCTAATCCCTGATTACGACAGCCAGGCAACCCCTTCTTATGAGAAGTAGATCTTTTGTAATATTTTATTCGAGCATCCTTTCTAATGAAATCTTGAATTAGTTCAAAGGTGCCATCAGCACTTCCATCATCAATTATCAAAAGTTCCCAATTGGAAAATGACTGTTGTTGGATACTTTTTAAAGTCTCTTCTAAGAAATGCGCTCTATTATAAGTAGCCATAATTATGGATACTAAAGAATTTTTCAATATCTGCCCAATTTATGTTTAAAATATCTTAAAGGTTTTAAAATTGCCATACCAATTTTGAATTCCAGCCTATTAATATTTTTTATTTTTCCCTTTTCTTCTGCTTTAATTTTATTTAATAAGAATTTAGCGAAAATTTCAAAATTCTCTATATACAAGGCAGAATGTTTTATATAAACATACTCCATCAATGAGTATTTATTTTTGTTAGCATAAGTAGTTCTTGATACATTTTTTTTTCTATAATGAAATAAAACTTCCGGAATTACATACGCAATTCCACCATTCTTTAGAATTCGTATATAAAACTCCCAATCTTCGAAACCATTACGCATGTTTTCATCGTAACCTAGCACTTCTTTCCAATCTTGTTTCCTGAAAATTGTTCCTAAGGATGAATTTTTAAACAAAAAATTCTGTATTGTCCCCCCTTCAGGTTTAAATAATTGAAAATTATTATCATCCCAAAACCACCTTGCATAGCAGGTAATCATCTTAATATTTAAATTTTTTTCAAAACTTTTTATTGCTAATTCACAAAATTTTGAATCGAAATAGTCATCACTATCCAATACCAAAATAAATTTTCCTGAAGAATTTTGAATACCAATGTTTCTTGCAGAACTAGGACCTTTGTTTTCCTGAGTAATTAGAAGATCAATCTTATGTTCGAGATTCTTTAAAACTCTTTTAGTTTCTAAATTTGAGCCATCATCTACAATAATTATTTCCTTATATGGATAATTTTGACCTATCGCCGAATTTACTGCTTGTTCAATAAACTCTGCATCATCGTAACAGGGAATTATTATTGATATTACAGCATTCATCGTTTGTACATTTCAAGTTTATTTATAATCCTAAATATTAATAGATT
Source organism: Salegentibacter agarivorans (assembly GCF_900113135.1). Taxonomy (GTDB): domain Bacteria; phylum Bacteroidota; class Bacteroidia; order Flavobacteriales; family Flavobacteriaceae; genus Salegentibacter; species Salegentibacter agarivorans. Next base: position 80,410 of record NZ_FOOH01000007.1, read on the forward strand.
ATTATCCTTTTTAATTGATTTTATGAAAAAGAAATAATGCTTTTTCAATAATTTTGGATATGAAGATTTTACGTTTTTATACAACTGTTCCTTGTTCCAATCAATAAACTCATCTACTCTTTCCTCGAATTTAATTTTTAACTGGGCCTCTATTAATTGCCAGCTTAAAATGGCTTTTTCTACATTATTCTTTGAACAAAAAGAACTTAAATTATTATCTGTAGCCCATCTATACCAAGCAATTCCCTTTACACTAAATTTTATATTATAAGAATTGGCTATTACCCTTAAAATAAATTCTCCATCATCATTCAACTTTAAACACTCATTCCAATGTCCAGTCAGTTCAATTATTTCTCTATGTATTAAATATGAATGAATTGGAAAATAACCTTTAGAGCTTATCAGTGAAATTAGAAAATCTTCAGGTAATTTAAAATCTGAATATGAAGATAAGTTATCATAAAATTTTTTCTCATTTCCAAACCTTCCCCAACTGCATATAGCTATACTAAATGTGTTTTCATTTTGGAGTAATTTTATTTGGTCTTCAATTTTTTCTTCTGATATAATGTCATCTGCATCTAAAAATTGAATATAAGTAGATTTGGCAAGTTGGATACCTATATTTCTACAAGAACTAGCTCCTTTTACTTTATGATCTGGTCGCCTTATTAAGATAAAGCGTGAATCATTTTTAATAAAATTATTGGCTTTTTGAAATGAATCATCCGTAGATCCATCATCAATAATAATACACAACCAATTTTTAAATGTTTGATTGGAAACCGACTGAAGAGTTTCTAAGATATAATTTTCTTTATTATAAAGTGGAATAATGATGGTTACTTCAGGTGTCATTAGTTTCTCGCAAATTTTATGAAACTATATCCTTTTCCTACAATATAAGCCAACGATATTCCCAAAACAAAAGAAAGCATTTTTGTAACAGATTTCATTCTGGTAAAATAAACTATACTTTTTAAAAAATATGGAATTTTCTCTTTTTCCAAAGCTAATTTGAAAGCATACTGCGCATAACCCGATAAATACCATTCCTTTAATAAAAAAGGAGAAGTTTTATTAATATCATCAAGGGTTAAAATTTTCACTGACGCGGTTGATTTTACTCTTAGTAAAGGAGTGATAGAACTGATTGTACTTAAACTTACATCATGAATTCTTGCATATGTTAAGATTTCATTCACAAATATCCCATTCTTATTTAAGAGCAAAAATCGAGTGAAAAAATTATATTCATCCCCATCTGTTATAATTGCTTCATTAAATTTCAGAAAACATAACACCTCTCTTTTGCCTAAAAAATCATCAGTTATCCATCCTATTACCTGTCTTCCAAAATTATTAGCATTAATCTTATCACTTTTTCTATCAAAATTATATGGCTTGCCTAATTTTCCTTTTTCAGTTTGGAAATTTTGACTATCCCCCACAGCAAAGTCAACATTATTAATCTCTATAGCAGATACTAATTTTTCTATATGATCAATTGTCATTATATCATCGCTATCAAACCATTGAACATAATAACCATCACTTTTTTCAAACCCATAATTTCGACAGGCATTTGCTCCTTTCCTTCTACTTAGAGGTCGTTTTAATAGCGTGAATCGATCATCATTGTAAATAAAATCTTGAATCACTTGCAAGGAATTATCTGTAGACCCATCATCCACGATTACACATTCCCAATTAGTATAGTTTTGATTAACAACACTTTGCAACGTTTCTAATATGAGATGCGCCCTATTAAAATTTGGTATAATGATAGAAACTTTTCTCATTTAAGTTCTTTTCTATTTATACAAATACGACGGATAAATTTAAGGGCTTCATAAATTCCTTCATGCTTAAGTTTTAGGCGAAAAAATTGAAATACAAAATTGAAATTAACCTTTTTAAACGAAAATGTTAACAATTCATATCTTTTCAATATTGCTGTAATCTGATATTGATTGAAATTTTCTAAATACTCATAAATTACGTTATTAAAAAACAAGTAGGTAGTATCTCTCTTCTCCTCTAATAAAAAATCTGATCGGGAAAGATGTATTGCAGATGAACGAAAATAAACACAAGCCTCGTTAATCGAATAAATTTTTCCAAATTCTGAAAATTCCAGCCAAGCCATATCATCTGCATGCCAAGCTAATGGGTAATCATGAAATCCATATTTCTGAAATGAAGTCCGTCTAAATATATGTTCGGAAAGCGAGCTTCTGTTTGCATTAAAAAAACGATCATAAAAAACATCCCGATAATCTTGTAATTTAGGATGACAATACTTTTCTGTCACTGGTTTGCCGTATTCATCAACTACCTGTGATGCAAATTTAACAACCTTAGATTTGGCATCCTCTATTTCATCTAGATTTTTATAAAATGAATTAACGACATTTTCAGATAGTACATCATCATCACAAAGCAACATAATCCACTCTTCACCATTTATCATTCCCAAGCAACGCTCCCATTGCTGTGTAAGAGAAATTGAACCTAAATTTTTATCAAACCTCTTATAAGTAATGTTTAGTTTCTTTTGTGATGAGTTAATTAAAATCCAGGGATCTTGTGGTGATGAATCATCACCTATATAAACATTAAATCTATTGTCGTTTTGTTTTTCCAAAGACTCTAAGCATTCTCTGAAATATTCGTTTTTAAAATAAGGAATGACTATGGCTAATTTTCGATTAATCATATTTTCCAAATAAACTTTTATTAAAAACCTTTTTACAAAAAACGTCAATTATAAATTTTTCACTCTTTAATTTTTCCTCAAAATTTTTATTTTGCTTAAGAAGTAGATCGTTAAGGTGATGGAAGGAACCAAAATTCTTAACATAAAAATCAGCATGCTTCACACTTAAGTATTCATAAATTGACACAAAATCTTTACTGCTAACTCCTGTAGTTCTTGATTTTTTTTTAACCCTATAATAAAAACCATCGAACCCCAAACGTTTAACACCTCCACCCTCCTTCAAAATAGCAATCCAGATTTCCCAATCTTCTAAACCCGAATGCATATTCTCATCGTATCCGCCAACACGCAACCAATCACATTTTTTAAAAATTGCAGAACTATATATCATATTTGATTTAGCAAGCTCAATTAATGAAAAATCATTTAAATCCCATCTTCCTTCTACTTCTCCAAATTTAACCGCTTCCGAATAGACAACTTTTAAATTAGAATCTCTTAGAAAAGCTCGAATAATTAATGAAATATAGTTGTTAGATATCTTATCGTCAGCATCCAATGGTAAAATAAATTCACCTCTAGATTTTAGAATTCCATTATTCCTGCAATTACTAACTCCATTATTTTCTTGTTGCAAATATTTAAATCTTTCATCCTTTTTTAACCAAACAGATGCCACCTCCAAAGTATTATCTGAGCTACCGTCATTTACTATAATACACTCCCAGTTTTTATATTCCTGACACAAGACAGAATTTAATGCATCAGATAGAAATTCGGCTTGATTATAACATGGCACAATAATAGAAATGAGTGGTTCCATCATAATTATATTCTTAAATAATTCTGTTGTTCCATTTTTTTTCGATTTTATAGCTACTTCTTTTACAATGTATTAGAAGATTACCTAAAACAAAGTGTTCTATAGCTAGAAAGAATTTCTTTCCAAGAAAAATTCTTGACATATTATTAATTACATATTTAGAATTTGCATAATGAGAATTATGTATCCCTAAGAAAAATAGTTCAATCAATCTTTTATAAAGGTTATTTAGAAGGTCTAAATCATTAAGGCACATAGCCCTGTTTAAATTCTCTATCAAAAATATCGCTTCAGATTCTTTATTTAATTTATTATAATTTAAATTCTCTGAAGTTTTTGTGCCATTATGTTGTCTATACAAGAATAACTTCCTCGAAGATATAAAGTACTGCTCTTTAGAAATAGAAAAGAATATTCTTGAAAATAATTCAGCTTCTTGGCCTCGTGTAAGCCTTGTATCAAAAAGCTTTTTATCTTTTAAAAAAGAGTTTTTAAAAATAACTGAATTTGTAATAATTTGTTGGTTCCAAATAACATAATCCTTGAATAGCTCAATATTAAGATCTAAACTCATTGGAGTTCTATTATCTAATTGGGAATCTGTAAAATATCCAGAACAAATAAATAAATGTATGTCAGAGTTTGATAATGCAATCCTACCTTCTTCTAGATACCCCGGCAACATAACGTCGTCACTATCAAACCATAAGACAAAACTTCCCCTACATAAATCGTAGCCATAATTCCTACAAGAATTTGCTCCTTTAATTAAATTTTCTGGTCTTTCAATGCACCGAATCCTCTCATCTTTTTCTACATAGAATGTCATTAACTCCTTAGTAAAATCTGACGAACCATCATCTATGACCAAGCACTCCCAATACTTATATTCCTGATTAATTATAGATTCAAGAGTAGCGCCTAATAGATCTGCTCTATTATAAGTAGGTATTATTACTGAAAATAAGGGTGATTCTTCCAAAATATTAAATGTAATTAGGTAATTCTGAAAAATCGCAGGCCCTTACCGGTTATAATTGTAATAATAATTCCTGCATAAAACTTAAGCTTTTGTGCAGCTGGAATATTGGCATTCTTCAAAGTACACATCAAATCTCTCCAATATATATATGTTGTTTTTAGTCTATTTAAAATTGAGTCTTGATTTAGTAAAATTCGATGAAAAACCAGGGAGATGTTGTTAGCAACAAATCTTTCCATTCTTTTTTGATTAGTGGTGTTTTGACATTTAGCGGTATTTAATACATAGAGCCAATACTTAAAGATAGATCCCAAATTTCTATCAGAAGAATCTAAGGTAATTGCATCTGGAGTATTGAATCTATAGTTCACAACAGCTCTATCTAAAAATTCAAAATTTAATCCTTTTAAAATAATTCTGTAATGAAATTCTGTGTCTTGAAGTCTATAGAATTTTTCATTAAAAAAAAAATGATGCTCCTTCAAAAAGGAGCTTCTCCAGAGTGGTCCTGCAGTACTTAAAAAAAAATCCCCCATCACATAATCAAAAACTAAATCGTCTGAAAATAACTTTTTAGGCTTAGATTTCCAATTAGAATCTAAACTACCATTAAAATAATTTACATAAGCTATAGAAACATCAAGGTGAGGATTATTTTGTAGATGAGCCGCTTGAATAAGCAATGAATCTGTAATTAAAAGATCATCACTATCTAAAAATTTGATATAATCACCCTTACAATTTCTTAGAGCATAATTTCTACAAGCATTTGCCCCTTTCTTGTAATTATCTGGGTGATGACAATATTTAATCCTCTTATCCTTAGAATAGAACTCCATTAGTTCTTTTGTATAATCATTAGAACCATCATCTATTACCAAACATTCCCAATTAGGATAATTTTGGTTTATAATAGAGTCTAGGGTTTCTCCAATTAAATGAGCCCGGTTATAAGTGGGAATAATTATGGAAACTAGTGACTTCAAAAAAGTTATTTAAAAATTATAAAGCAGGTTTCGATAATTGAAAAGGCTTAACATCAAAGGATGTGTGATTTTTGAAAAAACCATATCTCTCTTGAATGTTAGCTTCTCTACCTAATAATTGCTCCCATTCCTTTAAAATAAATGCCTCATCGGTCCTTTGGACGTCATCCAGGAAAATACTGGCTTGGTCTAAAGTTAGTTTTCTTAGAAAAGGAATTGCTGAATACCTAGCATAAGGAGTACTTCCACCAAATGGGCCATCTACTAAAATAAGATCAAATTTTTCCTCCCCAGTAAAAGTTTTTTCTAAAATTTGAATATCGTACCAGGTTTCCTGTTCTTCTAAGGAATAATTATCCGGAACTTTGGCTAGTGGAGCATATATTACCTTTACATAATCAGAAACACTATGTATTTGTAGCTGTCTTTTCAATTCATTTGCCCATTTTTCATCTGATTCCACGCTGTAAAAAACAGCATCTGATTTTAAAACTTTTAATAATTTTGCAATATAAAACGTTGAAGCTCCTGAACCGAATTCAATAATGCATTTTCGCTTATTAATACTAATATCATTTAGAACGTGAAGAATAGTACTTGGAGAAATTGCCCATCCCGAAAACGGTATAAAACAATCCTCGCTATATAGTTGCTTAAGCTGGCTATCATTAAATAAAACCTGCTGATTTTGATGTTGTTGGTCCCTAAGAAGTCTAACTCTAACATCAATAAATCTTTTTATTTTATTTTTTATATTGTTGATCATTATTTATAATATCTTAAATAAAATCCAGTTCCTACTTTTTGGAGTGCATTTTTCACTTGTTCATCTTCTACTGAGTTTTTAATATCATATTTACCTCTATTAGTAACAATATTGGAAAATTTAAAGTCTGGCGAAATGCCGAATTTATTTTTTATTATTTCATTCATATCTTCTTGAATGTTTTCTAACTTTATCACCTCAACACGCTCCTTTTTTAAATCTTTGAGTTGATTTTCTATACGTGTATTTACGTAATCCCAATACCATGTACACTTTTCTAGACGTGAATAATTTTTCCATTCCGCAGAAGACATTGCACCAATTTTATCTCCTTTCAACCTAAATTGACCAAAATTATTTTCAATCCTATTATCTTTTTCTGTATACCAACCTCTTGGCAAAAAGGATTGAACAGAATCATAAGGGTTACGCATTAAATGTATAAATAAAGAGTTTGGAAAATAGTCTGATAAAAATTCAACCAAATTCCACATTCTGTGGTCTGAATGTATTAGTACCTGTTTTTTTTTCCCTTCCCACTTTCTTTTTCTAAATATCGATTTAAGTTCATTATAAACTTCGATTTTAGTATTAGGATTTTCTGCTAACTTTGTACTTAATTTAATTAGCTCTGGTATAACTTCATGAAAAGCCGTAAACTTTTGATGCTGATTGAACATTCTTGTAATGCTGGTAGAACCACATCTACCTGTACTTAATACAAAAACAATTTTTTCTCTTCTTTTTTTTCGATAAGAAGATTTAAAAAAAATAATGATTTTTTTCTTCAACCTAAATAGAAAAGATTTGATTCTTTTTATTGCCATCTAAAATCTATATAAAATCCTCTTTTGTTAGGAGCAGGTAATTTGCCTGAACCATAAAAATCCCCATTTTCTACAGTAAGCTTTCCTAGCTCCTTTAAATTTTCAATCATTATGTTAGCTTCTAACATACCTGTATTATATGTATACACACCTGTGCTTAAAGGCCATTTATTAATTATCAACACTCCTTCCCCAGTTTCATTAGAATATTTTTTATTTACAACGTCGCTTCTACAAGCGAATAGAAACTTTTCATAAACATCATAAAATGCTATCGAAAGAGATGTTTTATTTCCTGTAGGATTTTTATATTTTATTCTTATTCTTACTTCCTGTCCTATTTGGACAGTATTAATTAGTTTATTTTCCTTGTCCAAAAATTCTACTTTATAAATACCTTTTTGCTTATCTAGATCATAAAAATTCAGATCTTTTTTGTGTTGGTTTTTATTATTAAGATAAAAATCAATAGAGTCTCTAGTGCGACCTTTAAAAACAGATTTCCCATCCTCCAACACGATACCTCTTGTACACAAACTATTAACACTCGCCATATTATGACTTACAAAAAGCACTGTTCTCCCCTCACCAGTAGAAAGGTCCTGCATCTTGCCTATGGCCTTTTTTTGGAATTCAGCGTCACCCACCGCTAACACCTCATCTACCACTAAGATTTCCGGTTCAAGATGTGCGGCAACTGCAAAACCTAAACGTACCGTCATACCACTACTATACCTTTTTACCGGGGTATCTATATATTTTTCGCAACCGGAAAAAGCGATGATCTCATCTAATTTAGTTTTAATTTCTGCTTTAGACATTCCTAATACAGCTCCATTCATAAAGATATTTTCCCGGCCGGTCAGCTCACCATGAAATCCAGTCCCCACTTCCAGTAAAGAAGCTATTCTACCTTTGGTTTTAATTGAGCCTGTAGTTGGAGCAGTAACCCTGGAAAGGAGTTTTAGCAAGGTAGACTTCCCAGCTCCGTTTTTACCAATGATCCCGAGTACCTCTCCTTGTTTAACTTCAAAATTTATATCGCGCAAAGCCCATACATAATCTTCAGTAGCTTTAGCACTCCTATCGTTTACACCACCAACTTTTAAGTATGGATCTTCTTTGCCTCGAATCTGGTGCCACCACCGGTTTACATCGTGCTGTAAACTGCCGGTACCAACAGTACCTAGACGGTATTGTTTAGAAATATTTTCAGCTTTTAAAATAATATTCATCAAATTCCTACAAAATGGTTAATTCTTTACAGCAGATATTATTCCGGAAATGGAATCAAGATTTCTTGAAAAAACAGTAAAGTTATTTTCTCTTAAGACATCCTCTAATGGTTCAGCTTTGAAATCGTGCCATTCTAAAATAATAATATCTATATGATTTAATAGACTATTAGAACTTAATCTATTCATTATTTCATATTCTGCACCCTCACAATCCATCTTAATTACTATTTTGTAATCTCTATTGTCTTTTATAATGGGATTCAAAACTTTATCAACATCCTTTATTTGTACTTTTCTAATTTCAGGACTTTCACGATTAGTGTGGCTGGGACTTAATTTTCCTCTTATCCCACTATTCCCTTTGACGGATTTGTTGTACAAAAAATTTTCTTCCCTATCTTCTGCACCTAATCCATAATTATTAAATTCCGCTATTTTAGTTATATTATTTTCTTTAAAATTCTTCCTCGCTAGGTCGTAGGTATCTCTTACGGGTTCAAAAGCATAAATTCTTTGGATATAATCAAACTGCGAAAAATACATTGAAGCTATTCCTATATTAGCACCTATATCAATTAAAACACACTTTTCTTTTATTATAAACTTATACTCTTCATCGATAAAAATTTCCTTTAAAATCAAAAATTCCTCCTGACTCTCAATATAAAAGGTAAGATCTTCAAAACAGACTTTAAGACTATTTTCGGCATCAGTTATACTTAAATCTGGAAATTTATTAGCTAAAAGATTTATATACTTATAGGAATAGAGCAGTAAATTTTTATGGATTTCAACCTCAAATTTTTCTAACTTTCCTCTAATTTCTTGCTCCCTATTTTTCTTGTTATAAAAAGTATAACCTAATCTATTTATTGCTTTATAAATAAGCTTTTTCATGGGAGACTTTGTTAGGTTGAGAATATAATTTCAACTGTATCTATATTTTTTTCTCGGTGCGGTTAATCCTAGTAGTAAAAGTATAACCAAAACCGTTTAAGTTATTATAAGCATAGGTATCAAGACAAAAATATTTGATTATTTTTAATCCTGGTAATTTTCAGTAATAATTATAGATCCTATATCAATAAAACTTTCCTCAAGCTTCAAATGTAAGAATGTTATTTAACTCTATCTCCTATCTTCTATTTTCACCTCTGGTCTTTACCATCTATTGGCTTTTAAAGAAAAAACTTAATATTCAAAACCTATTTATTCTTATTGCCAGTTATTTCTTTTATGCCTGCTGGGATTATCGCTTTCTTGTACTAATTATATTTAGTACCCTGGTAGACTTTTTTGTAGGAATTCAACTAAACAAACAGAAAACCCCTGGCAAGCGGCGCTACTTATTGGCAATAAGCATATTTACAAATCTCTCTCTTTTAGGCTTCTTTAAATATTATAATTTTTTTATAGATAGCTGGGTTGAATTCACATCTATCATAGGCTTGAACATTAATTTTAATACGCTTAATATAATATTGCCGGTAGGTATCTCCTTCTATACTTTCCAGACACTAAGCTATACTATAGACATATATAAACAGCGCATTAAACCTACCAAAGACCTGATCGCCTTTAGTGCATTCGTCTCTTTTTTTCCACAATTAGTAGCAGGCCCCATAGAGCGTGCGTCCAGCTTGCTTCCCCAGTTTAAAAAAATGAGAAATTTCAATTTTATTCAGGCAAGAAGCGGGATAGAACTTATAATTTGGGGACTTTTCCAAAAAATAGTGATCGCAGATAATTGTGCCACATATGTAAATACAATTTTTACAAATTATGAAAATTTGAATTCTTTAAGTCTTATTCTGGGAGCTGTATATTTCGCTTTCCAGATCTATGGAGATTTTGCAGGCTACTCCAATATTGCTATTGGTAGTGCCAGGTTACTGGGGTTCGACCTTATGCAAAACTTTAATTATCCCTATTTTTCTAAAAACCTGGGAGAATTCTGGCGAAGATGGCATATCTCGCTTTCTACCTGGTTTCGCGATTATGTTTTTATTCCTCTAGGGGGTTCCAGACTCAGTCGTAATAAAACAATTCGTAATATTAGTATCGTTTTCCTGATTAGCGGTTTATGGCATGGAGCTAACTGGACTTTTATCTTTTGGGGTGCTATACACGCGCTTTTTTATATACCGCTCCTTTTTGTGAAGAAAAACACTCATCACTCAAGGTCTTCTATTTCAGTTCATTTTAAAGACTTTTTGAAAATTTCAGGCACATTTATAACAATATGTTTAGCCTGGATATTTTTCCGTTCTCCCACAATAAATACTAGCTTTGACTATCTAAAGCGTATGTTCACCAATATGAATTTCCAGTTGCAATACCTCACTATAGAGCGCTATAATATAGAAATGATGATTCTTATAATTCTTTTTGTAGGTATAGAATGGTTTTCTCAACAAAAAGAACAGCCTATCTATGGCAAGTACAGGTTGCTGAAAACAACCTCAATTCTATTTTTCATTCTTGTCTTTGGGGTTTATTCTGAACATTCCGATTTTATTTATTTCCAATTCTAAATGAAAAGATTTATTGCCTACATACTCTCGATTTTAATTGCTTTAATGTTCTTACTTTTCACATTAGATCAGCTATATAGTTATGTCTATAAGAATGGGTTACCCAGGAATAAAATATCATATCTAATGTCTTTAGAAGGGAAAGAGATTGATTATATTTTCCTCGGATCTTCCAGAGTAGACAATACAATTGATGCGGAAATAATTGAAGATATTACTGGAAAAAAGGCTTTAAATCTTGGGATTCAAGCGACTGAACCGAATGATTTTTATTTACTATTAAAATTAATTGATGAACTAAATATTAAAACGGAAAAGATATTTATTCAGATAGACTATAGTTTTGATTTGGGCGGGAAATCTAAGATTCTCAACAGTTATCTAATGCCTTATACCCAAAATGCTCATATAAGTAATCATCTGGAAGAAACCACTGACGACTATTGGTGGGTTATAAACTTTCCATTTTATAAATATCTTAAATATGACTATAAGATTGGTTTTAGAGAAGTTTTTAGTTCAGGCATTCAGAAACCTTCAAAAACAGACTTTGCAAATGGTTATTTTCCAAAGTATGGCTATAGTGGAGTTCCTCTAAAGGGGAAACTTTCAAAATCTATTGGAAATTTAAATACCTATGTAAATGCTATAAATAATTTTTCCAATAAGAAAAATATAAATGTAATTTACTTTACAGCGCCTTTTTGTCCTAAAACTAAAAATCTTGATTATATATCTAAACTTAAAAGAAAGCTACCTACACTTTGGAATTTTTCCAGACTATTTAGTACCGAAGATTACTTTTATGATTGTAACCACCTAAACAACAAAGGAGCTCAACTCTTTTCTGCAAAAGTTGGCGCAAAAATAAAATCTATAGAATCAGCCAAAGTGGACTAAAGTTTGAATTGACTAAAAAAATTCAACCCTTCACTCTTCACGTAGAACACTTCACTCCTCATCACTTTTAAACAGTATCAATAAAATTCTTTTCCGTTCGGTTAAAAATTATTAACCCCAGCAGAAAAAGTACAATTGAAACCACTAAAGTATATAAAAAGCCAGGCCAGGTAAATGTGCCCGTATCCAATACCATATACCTAAAGCCTTCAATAATTTGCGTTAAGGGGTTGTATTTTACTAACCAGGCCCAGTCGGGCATTTTTTCGGAAACTTCACTTAAAGGATAAGGCACGGCAGAGATATACATTAATAAAGTAGTGGCAAAACCTACCAACACCGTCAAATCCCGGTATTTTGTGGTTAATGCAGAAATCGTCATTCCCGCCCCAAGTCCCAGTAAAGCCATCATTAACACATAAACCGGAAACAAGAGTAGATTAGAATTAGGACTTAACTCAACTCCATTAAATAGAAAATAGAAATAGAAAATAATTAAAATCAGTAACTGGATTCCGAATTTAAACAAATTGGAAATTACCGTTTTTAAAGGCATAATTACTCGTGGAAAATAGACCTTTCCAAAAATACCTGCATTGGCTGTAAAGGTATTAGAGGTTCCGCTAAGACACTGATTAAAATAATTCCAGGCGGTTATTCCTGTAAGGTTAAAAAGAAAGGAAGGCACATTTCCTGTAGGAATACTTGCAATATTATTAAAAACAAGAGTGAAGATTATCGAGGTAAATAGCGGCTGGATAAAATACCAAAGCGGCCCTAAAATGGTTTGCTTATAAACCGTGACTATATCCCTTTTCACAAAAAGAATCAACAGGTCACGATACCGCCAGATCTCCTTAAAATTAAGATCGATCAGCTTTCGCTTTGGGGTGATTTCGTATAGCCAGTCGTTGTTTTCTGTCAAGGTGTTTTGGGAAAATTTTTCAGCAACGAAATTAAGGATTTTTAATTAGTTATTAGTCGGTAGGTTTTTTCTAACATCTAATATATAATATAGTGTGAGATTCTGATTAGCTTTAGCGGAACAAGAAGCATTCTAACTACGCAAAAACCCTTCCGTCACATCGAAGATGTGCCACCTTCCCTTGAAAAAGGGAAGGAGCTTTTATTCCTGATCTCGAAATAAGCAACAAAATATTAAAAAATCCATGGATTCGTGGCAAAACATCAGCAAACTACTTCGGAGCAAGCTCACGAAGCACTATTATTGAAAATATAATTTGATTTCGAGGCAAGCCTCGGAGTTTTCAATCTAGATTATCAAGTAAAAGCATCATTGCGATGGAGGGACGACTGAAGCAATCTCTTTATTCGAAAACTTTCAATCATAAGATTACCACGCTCCTGCGTCGCTCGTAATGACGAGAAACAAGAACCAGGAATAAAGAACAAAGACTAAATATTCGTGGATTCGTGGCGTAAAAAAAGTCGCTAGACTTTAGTCTTTAGACGGTAGTTCTTATGGTTCTAACGACTAATCATTACAGACTAAAAACTCTTATTTCTTCAAATATTGCTTCAAACTACTAATCATTTTGGAAAGTTCGGCTAGTTTTATTCGCTTCGCTCATTATTGTATTATTAGTAAAGAGTGAGGAGTGAAGAGATGAAAATATAAAATAATATATTCATTACTTTTTGTTTAAATAATTTCTGAAACCCAGCAATAACTTACGAACTTCTGTAGCTGACTCAAAGATGATATCTTCTTCATTTATATATTCTAACCTCACCGCAATAAGTAATTGAGTTTCTATTTCGGCAATTGAACCAATTGCAACATTGATAAAATAAAGTAGTTCTTTATTACCCTTTCTGGCTGCTCCTTCAGCAATATTCGAAGGAATTGAAACTGAAGCTCGTCTAAGCTGATTTGTCAAGCCATAAATTTCTGAAGAAGGAAAATTAGAAGTCACCTTATAAATCTCTTCCACCAAATCCATACTCCTTTTCCAAACATCCAGATCTTTATGATTCATCTTGTTATTTATTTATTTCTCTTCACACTTCACCATTCACGCTTAACCAACTATTCGAAATTTCGCATCGCTTTCTTCCACCAGCGTTTGAATTTCCGGGTGGGATCAGATTTTTCTACGTAGCCTTTAGAATACCGGTTATATCCGTAGCCGTAACCATAGCCGTAGCCGTAACCATAGCCGTAGCCATAACCATATTTAGCACGGTGAACAAAGTGGTTTAATACAAAACTGATGTTCTTAATTTCCCCTTTACCGTATTTCTCGTTTATAGACTCCAGCATGCCACGCTTGGTGTAATCCTGGCGCACCAGATAAATTGTAGCATCGGCATGTTTCACCAGATTTAAAGCATCGGCAACCATCCCAATAGGTGGCGTATCCAGGATAATATAGTCGTATTTCTGCTTTAATTCTTCCATCAGCTTATCCATTTGCTCGTTGATAAGCAACTCTGATGGATTTGGCGGTACCGGCCCGGCGGTAATTACATCTAGATATGGAATCTTACTTTGCTGAATAATCTCATCACTACTCGCCTGGTCTATCAAATAATTCACAACTCCTAAATCGTTATTCAATTGGAAATCATCGAAGATCTTCGGCTTTCTTAAATCGACCCCAACCAGCACCGTTTTTCGTTCACTAAGAGCAAAAACCGTTGCGAGGTTCATTGCGCAAAAAGTCTTTCCCTCTCCCGAAACTGAAGAAGTAATCAGCAAAGTTTTGGAACCTGTAACACCCTGTTTTTTATACATAAACTGAAGACTGGAACGCAAACCTCTGAAACCTTCCGAAATAGATGATTTTGGATTATTAAAAACGACCAGATTAGAATCGGTTTTACTTTTTCCTATCATACCAAGAATAGGAATTGGAGATAAACGCGTTACTTCCTGTGCATTATGAATATTGGTATTCATAAAAACTAGCAGGAATACAAAAGTTAAGGGAATTACGCCCCCAACCAGCACAGCCATAACATAATTTAGCTGGGTATTCGGGCCAATTTGCCCACCACCGGTATCTTTAGCCGAATCGATCACCATCACATCACTTACATTCGCAGCTTTTATTAGTCCGGCTTCGCTCCTCTTCTCAAGAAACATATTATAAGATTTCTCGTTAAGGCTGTAACGGCGCTGAATTTTAAGTAGATCCTGTTCTTCCTGCGGAAGTTTACTTATCTCAGATTCCAGTTGGGCGATTTGTCGGTTAATATCCTGCTGCTCCTCCCTCAACAAACCTCTTGAAGAACTGATATTCTCCAGCAAAATTGATTTAACCGAATTGATTTGCCGATCTATATCGTCAAAAACCGGGGAATTCTCTTTAAGTGAATACTGATAATTACTTCTTTCTTCTGCCAGGCCAATAATTCTGGATACACCACTGGCAATACTTCCTTCTGAGATCCCCGCTACAGAAGGCGCTGGCACATTGGAGTAATCATTTCGGGTTTCCAGGTAATTTCTTAAGGTTTCGTAATAAGAAAGTTGCCGCCTGATGTCTTCTTTTCTAAGGTCTAAAGCTGAGAGCCTGTCGGAAAGCTGGGAACTTTCCGCAGAAATATCCATTATTGCATTTTCATTCCTGAATTGATTCAGCTCTGCTTCAACTAATTTTAATGCTTCAGATTGTACTGCTAAACTGGAATCTATAAATCGAATGGTTTTGGTTGCAAAAAGGTTTTTCCGCGCCAGCATATTTTCACTAAGTACACGAACGGTTCCATTGAGATAATCTACAATCCGGTCTTTATTTCCACCGGTTTGATTCATTTTTAGCACAGAGGACCCCTGAGATTCGGGACTTACATTTACATTTCGATATCTCCCTACTGCCGAGTCAAAATTCATAAAACTTACGTAAAAAGGGGTGCCGGCTTGTAAAGGTTGATCTACTCTAAGGATAGTTCCATTGAAAAAAGGAAGCCTTACCTGTTCCCCTGATTTATAATTCTTACTGAACTCTTTAGGATCTACCTCGCGGTAAGTTTTTTCTTTAGTCTTATAATTCTGAAGACTTACACTCGCCGGTACATTCGCTTTTAAATTATAGGTTACCGAATCTATAAAGGTAATTGTCATCGTCACATTTGTAGCCTGGGCCTTTGCCGTATCTGCCACCACTGTGAATGGGGTGCTGCCATAAGCATCTATACGTTGATATTCGCCTTCTTTTAAATATTGAGTATAAAACTGAAGTTCCTCTACCACCTCTTCGTTATGCGACCGCGATCGCAAGATGGTCATCGCCGTATTTACCTTATCTGAAGTTCCTCCCCAGTTAAAAGTTAAACTGGTATTACTGGTAAAAAATGGATTCTGATCGTCTTTTATAGAAATGGAATTTCCAAGATTATAAACCGGTAATTTCCTTACATTATTGTAGTAAGCAACTGCCAAACTAATCCCTACCGAAAGCAAAATAAGCTTCCAGTAACTTATAACTTTTAGTACAAAACCTTTAAAATCGAAGGTTGAGCCAACATCTGATATGTGATCGTCTTCGTGCGCCATTTAAATCCTGCTAAATAATAAGATGGTTGTGGTTACAAAAGATAATATGGTAACTGTTGTTCTAAATATTTCTAATCCGGTTGTCCCCAATCCCAGCGCCTTTTGTGGCAAAGCATTTACCAAAATAAGATCGTTAGGTTGTATATAATAATATTCACTTTGGGTCGCTTCAATATCGGTTAGATCTATTTTATGAACTTCTTCGCCATATGGATATTGCCTTATAATCTTTACATTTTCCATATCCCCATATTCGGAAATTCCCCCGGCGTTTGCCACGGCCTCCATGATGGTTACTTTTTCTTTATAAATTACCTGGCTGCCGGTACCAATTTCTCCAAGCGTAGTGTATCGTATCCCTGCCAGTTTTACCGTCACAAATAGATTTGCTTCCTCTTTAAAGTAATTTTCTAACAATAAGTTTTCTATTTTCTCTCTTATTTCCCTTTCGGTATAACCTAAAACGTTTACTTCTCCCAGAGTAGGCACACGAATATTCCCGTGATCATCTACTGTAAACCCATCAAAATAAACGCGCTCTTCAGTCGTGGCATTATTATTAGCTTCCCCAACGGGATTAAACATACCCACAAGTTCCTGGTCCAGGGTTTTCACCCGAATACTTAAAAGGTCGCCGGTTTGGATGCGATATGGTTTTTTTAGTTGCTGAATCTGGATAATACTATCCATTTCCCGGTCCTTACGCTGCAGGTAAGTTGTTTTTTTAGTAGAAATACAAGACGAGAAACTTAAAACTCCCGCCATTAAGATTAAAATGAGATAGTATCTTTTCAGCATATTTTGCTATTGATTCGGGATATCAAGATGATTTAAATCGACCAACGCACATTTCCACAGCGAGCCAGCATCTTAATTTAGATAGTTTTAACAAATATAGTTTTTGTAGGCTAATAATAAAATTAAGTCGCAATTTTCCTTTTATTTTGCACAAAACTCAAGTCTGTGAATTATTTAAGTGTAGAGAATATTGCTAAAGCCTACGGGGAACGCGTGTTATTTGAAGATATTTCCTTCGGAATCAATGAAGGACAAAAAGTAGGATTTATAGCTAAAAACGGAACCGGAAAAACTTCGCTTCTGGATATCCTGGCAGGTTTCGATGCGCCAGATGCGGGTAAAGTGGTGTATAGGAAGGATATCACTACTGCATTTCTTCCGCAGGAACCCAATTTAGATCCGAATTTAACGGTAGAGGAAACTATATTTTCTTCAGATAATGAAATTCTGAATATTATAAACCGCTACGAAAAAGCACTTAAAAATCCTGATGATGCTGAAGCTTATCAAAAAGCTTTTGAAGAAATGGACGCTGCGCAAGCCTGGGATTTTGAAACCCAGTACAAACAAATTTTGTTTAAACTGAAACTGGATGATCTTTCTAAAGAGGTGAAATTTCTATCAGGCGGACAAAAAAAGCGACTTGCTCTTACCGTGATGTTACTCCAAAAACCAAACTTCATAATAATGGATGAGCCTACCAACCATCTGGATCTGGATATGATCGAGTGGCTGGAGGAATATTTCAAAAAAGAGAATTTCACCATTTTTATGGTAACTCACGACAGGTATTTCCTGGAACGGGTTTGCAACGAGATCGTTGAGCTTGATCACGGTAATCTCTACACCTATAAAGGGAATTATGGCTATTACCTGGATAAAAAAGATGCAAGGATGGCCCAGGAAGCCACTAATACCGAAAAAGCCAAACAGCTTTACAAAAAAGAACTGGAATGGATGCGTCGCCAACCCAAAGCGCGTACCACGAAATCCAAATCCAGGATAGACGATTTCCAGGATATTAAAGACCGGGCTCATAAACGCCGACAGGATCACGAAGTGCAGCTGGAGTTAAATATGGAACGCCTGGGCAGCAAAATTGTGGAACTTCATAATATCGGCAAGTCTTTTCAGGATAAACAACTGCTGGAAAACTTCAGTTATAATTTCAAACGGGGTGAACGCATTGGTATTATTGGAAAAAACGGTACTGGAAAATCAACTTTCCTAAATATTCTAACCGGAGGAATTAAACCCGATACTGGCAAAGTAGTTATTGGGGAAACCATAAAATTCGGTTACTACACTCAATCTGGAATTAATATTAAACCCGGTCAAAAAGTTATTGAGGTGATTCGGGAGTTTGGCGATTATATTCCTTTGAAAAAGGGTCGGCAAATTTCGGCACAACAACTTTTAGAGCGCTTTTTATTCGACCGAAAAAAACAATACGATTTTGTTGAAAAATTAAGTGGCGGTGAGCGAAAACGACTTTATCTCTGCACAGTGCTTATTCAAAATCCCAACTTCCTGATTCTCGATGAACCTACAAACGATCTTGATATCGTTACGCTGAATGTATTGGAAAGCTTCCTGTTAGACTTCCCGGGATGCTTATTAGTGGTTTCCCACGACAGGTATTTTATGGATAAGATTGTTGATCACCTTTTCGTGTTTCAGGGAAATGCAGAAGTCCAGGATTTTCCAGGAAATTACACCGATTATCGTGCATATGAAGATAGCGCCATTATAGAAGCCAGGGAAGAAACTTCCGAAAACGATAATAATAAGAAAGATTGGAAAAAGACCAGTTCCGGTACTAAACTAAGTTATAACGAACAAAAAGAGTTTGGAAAACTGGAAAAAGAAATCGCAAAACTGGAGCAGAAAAAAGAGAAATTTCAGCAAAAATTCTTAGAAGATCTGGATCCAGATGAAATTAAAGAAAACTCAATAAAACTCCAGGAAATTGATGATGCCATAGAAACCAAAACCGAACGCTGGTTTGAGCTTGGGGCGAAGGCGGAGTAGTTTCAGTTGGCAGTTTTTAGTGGCAGTAAGCAGTATTACACTAAAAAATTTGGACAGTCTGAAATGAAATTTTGTTTGTATAAATTATCTAATAGTTTAAAAAATCGTCAAGCTGAATTTATTTCAGCTTCTAACTTGATAGAATTATCCTCATCTTAGATCCTGAAATAAATTCAGGATGACGGAAATGTCGCTTTTCCAACTGTTCAAATTAAAATATAGTAACTTAAGCAAACTACCTCTGGTGAGGTCCAGGAGATAGTTTTCACAAATAAATTGATTTCGAGATAAGCATTTGAGTTCTTAAATCTGAATTAATAAAAAAATAATATACCAGAAACTCTGCAATTAAAATCCTACATAAAATTCCTTCTAAAATCCCAAAATCAGCACGGATTGCATTCGCCGTTTGTGTATGATTTGGTGACGAATTGTTTTTATGATAAAAAGAAATACAACGAATATAAGCTGTTAAAGCAGTACCGAAAAGATCTTCTGAAAAATAACACCACTATTCAGGTAACCGATTTTGGTGCCGGGAGTCGAGTGTTTACCTCTAATAAACGTACAATTTCAGCGATTGCTAAAAATGTGGGGATTCCGAAGAAAAGAGCCAGGTTTTTATTTCGTTTGGTTAATTATTTAAGCTGTAAAAATAATCTTGAATTAGGTACTTCCCTGGGAATAGGTGCTGCTGCTCTGGCTGCAAATAAAAAAAGTAACTTATTAAGTATTGAAGGTTGCCCCCAAACCGCCGAAGTAGCACGGAAACAACTGAAAAAATTCAATATTAAAAATGTAAAACTAACTGTTGGGGAGTTTGAAGAAATTCTTTCTAAAATCGTGACCCAACCTGAGGAAAAAAGTAAAACTTCCAAAGATTCTCAAGGACATCAACAACAAACAAAAAACAATAAACACCAAACAACCTTCGATCTTATTTATTTCGATGGACATCACACCAAAAAAGCTACCTTAAAATATTTTCAACAATTATTATCAAGCGCTCATAATAGTTCAGTTTTTGTTTTTGATGATATTCACTGGTCTGCAGAGATGGAAGAAGCCTGGGAAGAAATTAAAGCGCACCCTAAAGTAAGAGTAACTATTGACACATTTTTCCTCGGACTTGTATTTTTTAGAAAAGAACAGGCTAAACAGCATTTTACAATAAGGTTGTAACAAAAAGGGCAAAGCAGCGTCCTATAAACACAAAATTATTTTGGCATGAGTAAAGTCATTGAGATTAGGCAAATTACCCGGGATTTTCCACTGGGAAATGAAGTGGTAAAAGTTTTAAAAGGGATTGACCTGGATATTGATAGAGGTGAATATGTAGCCATTATGGGCCCCTCAGGGTCGGGAAAATCTACCTTAATGAACTTATTGGGTTGCCTGGATACGCCAACT
Source organism: Salegentibacter agarivorans (assembly GCF_900113135.1). Taxonomy (GTDB): domain Bacteria; phylum Bacteroidota; class Bacteroidia; order Flavobacteriales; family Flavobacteriaceae; genus Salegentibacter; species Salegentibacter agarivorans. Next base: position 100,952 of record NZ_FOOH01000007.1, read on the forward strand.
TCCGGAACCTATATCCTTAATGGAAAAGATGCGAGCCAAATGGGTGACGATGAACTTGCCGAAATTAGAAACAAAGAGATCGGTTTTGTTTTTCAAACCTTCAACCTGCTTCCCAGGACTACCGCTCTAGAGAATGTTGCTTTACCAATGATCTATGCCGGCTACAATAAAGCCGACCGAAAAAAACGTGCAGAAGAGGTTTTAACCAACGTAGGACTTGGAGATAGAATGGACCATAAACCCAATCAACTTTCGGGTGGACAACGTCAAAGGGTAGCCGTAGGAAGGGCTTTGGTGAACAAACCATCTATAATTCTTGCCGATGAACCTACCGGAAACCTGGATTCAAAAACTTCATTAGAAATCATGAATCTTTTTGATGAAATTCACGCTGCGGGGAATACCGTAATTTTGGTTACTCACGAAGAGGAGGTTGCAGACCACGCCCACCGGGTAATTCGTCTTCGTGACGGGATAGTAGAAAGTGATGAACGAAAAGAGGTTTTAAGCCAATAAGTGATCAACAAGATAATTTTCTCCCCAGAAATTCCTTAAATCAGGTTTTTATTCTGACTCAAAAAAGGTTTCATAAAAGCCAGACTTCTGCATTTTTTGGAAATCACCAAGGTGTTTTTTGAAATTACAATGGCGGCTGATTTCCACATCTGGAAGCTTCGAAGAAAGAGGATTATTCTTAACTTTGGAATCTAAATAATCATCAAAATGAAGCATAAATTTGGAATTTTATTGCTTGCACTTGCAAGCATTTTTATTTCCTGTAATGATCAGGAAAAAGAAGCGAATACTAACCAGGAACAAACTGAAACCACAAAGAATAGTTCTGTTAAGGTAGATGAATTCGCAGATATTAAGATTCTTAGGTACGAAATACCGGGATGGGAAAATCTGGACCTCAAGGAGCAAAAATTAGTTTATTATTTAACCCAGGCAGGCCTTTCCGGGCGAGATATTATTTGGGCTCAAAACTACAAACACAATCTAAAAATTAGAAAAGCTTTAGAGAATGTGTATGCTAATTACGAAGGCGACAAAGATTCTGAAGATTGGAAAGCTTTTGAAACCTACCTGAAACGAATTTGGTTTTCTAACGGTATTCATCATCATTACTCTAATAATAAAATCAAGCCGGATTTTGATAAAGAATACCTGCAATCATTATTATCAGAAACTAATACAGAACTTAGTGGTGAGCCTTTAGAAGTTATTTTTAACGACAAGGACGCTAAAAAAGTAAACTTAGATGAAGCTGAAGGTTTACTTTCTGGATCTGCCACCAATTTTTACGGAGCGGATGTAACCGCTGATGAAGTTGAAGAATTTTATGCAAATAAAAAATCCCCTAATCCTGAGAAACCGCTTTCTTTTGGTCTCAATTCTAAACTTGTCAAGGAAAACGGGCAATTAAAAGAACAGGTCTACAAGGTTGGTGGCCTTTATGGCGATGCAATTTCTGAAATTATCAAATGGTTAGAAAAAGCTGAAGCAGTTGCCGAAAACGAAAAACAAGCTAATGCTTTAGGACTTCTCATAGAATATTATAAAACCGGAGATCTTGAAGTTTGGGACGATTATAATGTTGCCTGGGTTGAAGCCACAGAAGGAAATATCGATTATATTAATGGGTTTATCGAAGTGTATAATGATCCCTTAGGTTACCGTGGTTCTTATGAGAATATTGTGCAGATAAAAGATTTCGATATGTCTCAAAAAATGAAAGTTTTGGAAGATAACGTGCAATGGTTCGAAGACAACGCCCCTATCATGGATGAGCACAAAAAAGAAGAAGTAGTTGGCGTAACCTACAAAACCGTTATTGTTGCAGGGGAAGCTGGAGATGCTTCACCCAGCACGCCCATTGGTGTAAATCTTCCTAATGCAAACTGGATAAGACAGGAACACGGAAGTAAATCGGTTTCTCTAGGTAATATTATTAACGCCTATAGCAAAGCTGGCGGAAGCGAAAAACTTAAAGAATTCTCTCACGATGAAGAAGAGATTGAGCTAAGTGAGCAATACGGCGAACAGGCCGATAAATTGCATACTGCACTCCACGAAGTAGTGGGCCATGCATCGGGTAAAATCAACCAGGGAGTTGGCCAGACCAAAGAAACCTTAAAAAGTTATGCCTCTACTATGGAAGAAGGTCGTGCTGATTTAGTAGGACTTTATTACCTGATGGGTCCAAAATTAGAAGAATTAGGATTAACAGATGATCATTCGAAGCTTAGTAAAGCGGCTTATAACGATTATATCAGGAATGGAATGCTGGGCCAATTAACCAGGATCGAGATGGGCGAAGACAATGAGGAAGCTCACATGAGAAACAGGATGTGGGTAAGTTCCTGGGTTATTGAAAAAGGGAAAGAAGATGGAGTGATCGAAAAAGTTAAAAAAGAGGGAAAAACTTATTACGACATAAAAGATTACCAGAAACTTAGAGAACTTTTTGGAGAGTTATTACGTGAAACTCAAAGAATTAAATCTGAAGGTGATTACGAAGCTGCCAAAAACCTTGTAGAAAATTATGGTGTAAAAGTAGATCAGGAAATTCACAAAGAAGTTTTAGAACGAAATGCAGTCTTTAAGTCAGCGCCTTACAGCGGTTTTGTAAATCCTGAGCTAGTAACCGAAACGGACGAAAATGGTGAAATTACGACTATTAAGGTAACTCAGCCCGAAAGCTTTGAAAGTCAAATGCTGGAGTATTCAAAGAAATATAGCTTTTTAAAGGAAGACGCCGGAGCGGAATAAACAACTTCGGAACAAGCTCACGAATCATTATTATTGAAAAATATAATTTGATTTCGAGGCAAGCCTCGGAGCATTTAATCTCGATTATCGAGTAATTGAATTATCATAAAAATTATTAAGAAACGAAAATTTCAATTTCCTTCTTCAATTTTTCTGTAAAATCTAAAGCCACGAATACAATATGTTTTCGTGGCTTTTTTATTAGAAAAATATTCAAGACGCTTATTTGAAATATCTGTTCTAAAAAATTCAATTTATACTTTCTTAACGAATTTGGTCAAAATAACAATTTGTTGTCCTTCTACCTTTCCTTCAATTTGTTCTGCATTGTTGTGTACTAGAGAAACCCTACGCACAGCCGTTCCGCGTTTAGCGGTTAAACTACTGCCTTTCACATTTAAATCTTTAGTAAGCACCACGGTGTCACCGGCTTCGATTACTGCACCATTACTGTCTTTATGAATAAATTCCGGTGTAGTGTTTTCTTCGGAAATCAACTGGGATTTGGCAAAAGCTTTTAACTCGTCTTCCATATACATCATATCAAGCAAATCCTGAGGCCAGCCTTCGGCTTTTAATTTTGTCAGCATTTGAAAAGCCGTTACCTGAACAGCAGGAACCGTGCTCCACATAGAATCGTTTAAACAACGCCAGTGGTTTACCTCAACTTTATCAAAATCTTCCAGCTGTTCGGTGCAAACCTGGCACGCCATAAAACTTCCATCGGTAACTTCACCCGGGAAATTTTCAAGACTATAAACCTGTAAATTATCTGTAGCACTACAAAGTTCGCAGGTACTATCGCTGCGTTTCCTTAATTCTTGTTCTAAACTCATGAGTGATTTTTGAAGTCGCGAAGATAGGATATTATAAACCTGAGCTGATATTTTTATTACAAAAAGGCTGACAAACCTTTAAAAATCCCTTTCTTTATTCCTTTGCTTCTTCAATATATTGTTTCACCCGTTCTTCCAAAATAGGCAACGTAACCACACCCTGCTCTAAAATCACTTCGTGAAAATCGCGAATATCAAAATCACTCCCAAGGGCTTCTTCTGCTTTTTTACGCAATTCCCTGATTTTAATTTCTCCTATTTTATAGGAAACTGCCTGTCCCGGCCAGGAAATATAACGATCTACCTCTGTATTAATATTATGCATAGAAAGTGCGGTATTCTTCTCGAAATATTCTACCGCTTCTTCCCTACTCCAACCCATTGCGTGAATTCCTGTATCGATAACTAATCGGCAAGCACGCCATTGTTCGTAAGTAAGCTTACCAAACATCTCGTATGGCGTAGTGTAAATCCCCATATCTTCAGCTAAAAATTCGGAATATAAGCCCCAGCCTTCTCCATAAGCCGATAAGTACATATTTCTTCGGAACTTTGGAATACTGTCGCCTAATTCGGCATTTAGAGCATTCTGTAAATGATGTCCCGGTACCGCTTCGTGGGCGGTTAAAGAAGGTAAAACATATAGCGGACGATTGGATAAATTATAAGTATTCACCCAATAATAGCCCGGCTGGGTTTCATTTGAAGCGCCAATATAACGCCCCGTGGTATACTTTGGCGCTATAGCATCAGGTACTTTTGTCACTCCATAAGGTCTTCTGGGTAAGGTTTTAAAATAAGCTGGAAGTTTAGCATCAATGCGCTTAGCGATATCACGTGCTTCCATTAATAATTCGTCCCCGGTTTTAGCGTAAAATTGTACGTCGGTTCTTAAAAAATGAATGAATTCTTCGAAACTACCCTCAAACTCAACTTCAGCTATTATTTTTTTCATTTCTGAATTAATTCGCGCTACTTCCTCTAAACCAATTTGATGAATTTCCTCTGCTGTCAGATCTAAAGTAGTATAATAATCCAGCCTGTTTTGATAATATTCCCTTCCATTTGGAATTTCAGAAACGCCTAAACTTTTTCGCGTATTTGGTAGATATTCAGTTTCAAAAAATGTTTTAATTCTTTTAAACTGGGGAATCACATTCTTACCAATTGCCTCTTCTGCGGCTTTTAAAACAGAATCTTTTTGCACTTCAGAAAGCGTTTTCGGAAGATTTTCAAAAGGTTCATAGAAGTAGCTTTCTTTTGGATCTTCCACGATTTGGTCGTTATAAGTAGATTCGTATCCTTCAAAAATTATTCTGGGCTGAGTATTTCCTTTTTGTAATCCTTCACGCAATAAGACGAAATGCTGATCTACATAAGTGGGAATCGCATTTAATTTATTCAAATATGCTTTTACCTGATTATAATTATTTAAATCTCTAACCTGGTAAGCAAGGCTTAAATGAAATCCCGAATCTGAAAGCAACGGATTTAAATAAGCTTCGTATTTATAGCGATCTACGGTTTCCTGAAGCTTGAATTTTAGCATTTCCAGAGAAATCTTTTCGGTTTCACTTAAAGAATCGGCCTTTATTTCCTGGAGTTGCTCCAACTGCTTCTCAGCAAATTCCGATTCTTCTTTGTAATATTTCTCGGTAAATAATCCCAAAGGAAATTCTTCCCGATCGTAGGCTTTATGATCATCCATTTCCTCAATAATAGTTTTTAAATTTTCTGAAGCTTCCTGCGCAGTTAAGGTAGGAATACATAAAAAAGCGAGGGTGAGAGTAAATATTTGTTTCATAGAAAAATTGAAGTTTTGATAAAGATAAGGTTTCTGAAGAAGTTTGTATGGAATTTGGTTTGCCAGGAATACACGGCTATTCTTAATCTCTAGCTGGTAGTCTTTAGTTTGTAGAATTTATATTACAAATATCGTCTAATAACTAAATGCTAATTTACAGAGCCTTTTGCCACGAATACACGAATGTTTTGTCTTATTCCTTATTCTTTTCTCTTGATTCTTGGTTCTTGGTTCTCAAAAAATCTAATTCCCTAAAATTCGGGTACCTAACTGCGATAATAATTCCTTTGCGTCACCGCGTGTTTTTTCGGCTTCTATGGCTTTGATTTCGCCATTTTCCTCGATCAGTTTATAGCTAAATGCAAAGTCGGCATCTACTCTGGCTATCGGACTTAAAGTCCCAAAACGAAGATCATTAAAATAAATTTCTCCATCTCTTTTTGAAATGGTATACCAACCTTCCGAAATATTGATAAGCCGTTTTACATTTCGCTTTTCGATCCAGTCACCAAGCAATTGATGGTTTTTATGATGTTTCACAAACGCTATTGGTTGGGTATCAAAAATTGAATAGTTCCCAATTAAATATGCATCTTCCACCTCCACATTAGCCGACCATAACACGGCATTTAACGGGGAAGGTTTTGTTTCAATTTTATAATAGGCAATATCCTGGTTTTCCAAAGCTTCCGTAAACTTATAAAACGTGTAAAGTTTTAGGGCCGGGGTAATAACCAACAAATAAATACTACTTATTAAGAGGCCAAGATTATTTAGTTTTCTTCTTTTTTTAGTTCCTTTTGCTTGTCGCATCGCCAGGATTAAGAACACTAAAAATGGCAAAGTGTATAAAGGGTCTATTACAAAAATATTCTTATACGCCAAACGGACTTCCAGGGGCCAGAATAACTGTGTTCCCCAGGTTGTATGAGAATCCAGAAGCGGATGCGTAAAAAAGCCCCAAAACATCAACCAGGACCAATTTTGCCAGGTGGCAATAGATTTCTTTTCAATCTTTGAAATGAGCCAACCAAAAATGGGCGCAAAAAGTATAGAAAATACGATGGAATGTGTAAAGCCACGGTGAATTTCAATAGCGGTAATAGTATCGGTAAAGGTGCTTGCAAAAGTATCCAGGTCGGGAATTGTGCCCGCAATGGCTCCATAAAGCATCGCTTTGTTCCCAACTTTTTTCCCGAGAACCGCTTCGCCAACGGCTGCGCCTAAGACTATTTGTGTTAGTGAATCCATTTATATTTTTTCCTTTAGCTTCATTCTCTTTGACAATTTAGACCCTGAAATAAATTCAGGGTGACGATGCTGTTAATCATCAACAATCTCCATCTTCCTTAGAAGGAATGAGGCATTCATATTCTGGCAAATTCCATCTTTAAATTTATAATCAAAATGCAGCTCATCATTGATAATTTCAGCATCAAAATAATGGTTTTTCACCTGACTTAATTCTGAAGTGATTTCGCATAAACTCAAATCGTGCGTAGCGATAATTCCGGTTGAATTAGAGTTCACCAGTTTCCTGATAAACTTTTTAGAGCCAATAGCTTTATCGCTACTATTGGTTCCTTTTAAAATTTCATCAAGAATAATAAAATATCGATCGGTTTTAATTTCGTCTACTATAAACTTTAAGCGCTTTAATTCTGAAAAGAAATAAGATTCGTCGTCACTTAACGAATCGCTGGTACGCATACTGGTAATGAGTTTAATCGGCGAATACTTACAGGCTTCAGCACAAACCGGAAGTCCAATATTGCTCATTAAAATTTGAAGGGATACCGTTCTTAGAAACGTACTTTTCCCTGCCATATTCGCGCCGGTAATAATAAAGAATTCTTCGTCTCCAATCGTAAAATCGTTAGCAACCCTCTTTTTAGGATCTAAAAGTGGATGCGCCAATTTGATAGCTGAAATACCTCTTTTTTCGTTTACAATTTCAGGAAAAACATAGTTTGGATGATTAAACACGAAATTCCCCAGGGAATTATAAGCATCGGTAAATTCAATGACCTCAAACCATTTTTCGACGTTTTGGCGGTATGCTGAAATCCATTTTTCTAATTTATAACTCTGGCGAAGATCCCAGAGTAAAAAACCGTTGCCAAAAATGCCGAAAATCATATTGTTTCGCTGGTCTAATGCATCGATCGCTTTGGAAAATTCTTTGAAAATTGCGGATGCCTTTTTCTTTTCTGAATGAATAAGCGACTGGTTTTTCTTTAAAATTTCTGAAGAAAAATCTTCTTTTTCAAGAAGTTCCAGCAACAAATGATATTGATGAAAAGTATCCTGAACTTTACTTACGCTCCCCGAAAGTAAATTGATTTTCTTCAGGTAAATTCCTGTAAAAAGTAAGCCGGCTAAGAACCACAGAAAAAGATGAATTCCCTTTAAATAATCAAAAGAATAACCCGCGATCACTAGAATGGAAATCACCGAAAAGACAGTGGGCAACCATTTCATATAATTCGGAACAAAATTCTTATAATTTTTAAACCATTTAATGACGGTTTTTGATGGGGTCTCAGTTTTTACCAATCTGGCTAAGGCCGTAAATTCCTGTCTCCATTCAGCTTTAGTTGCAAGTTCTTTAACGGCTTCCTGTTTCTGAGAAATATCTTCTATGCTATTTTCAGTAAAAATACCAGCAAGCTTTTTAGTACCTTCATAAAGTGCGGTTCGGTTGGAATACTGGAAAAAGGAACCCCTTCCAAATAAGTCGATATCCTGGCTGTAAGGATGAACGGGATTTTCAAATTCACTGCCTTCGGGTAAATCCTGAAAATTCCGGGTTTTTAAAATATCAATTTCCAGTTCGTTTAGCTTGATGATTTCCTTTTGCTTATCACTCTTATCTTTAAGATTGCTGTGCCTGGAAACCAGGAATAAAAAAAGTGCAATCCCACCAATAACTACAGGAACGATCACATTCATATTTCCGAAAAAATAATAGATCGTAAAACATATTGCTAGAAAAATGAAAAGCCTGATTAAACTGGAGACCAGCAATTTTGTAGAGATCTTGCTTAATTCCTGCTGGTGTATTTCTTTTTGCTTTGAATAAAATTCTAATGGGTTATTCATCTAAATCTTTAAGTTCTTGTTGTTGCTTTTTGGTTAATCCCGCTTCTACCAAATTGTAAGAATCGTCTACTAATTGAAAAATAAAATCGGGCTTTAAGTGACCATCCAGGATCACTGTGTTCCAATGCTGTTTGTTCATATGGTAACCGGGTAAAATATTATTCTCGTATTCTTCCCGCAATCTTATAGCTTCTTCTGGATCACATTTTAAATTTACACTAAGCGGAATCGCATCAAGACCGGCCAAGGCAAACATCTTGCCCATAACTTTAAAAACCAGCGTATCTGGACCAAAAGGTAAGCCTTCTGTCACGCCTTTTTTACTGATGCAGTAGTTTCTAAGGGTTTCGATGTCCATATATTTAAGAATTGTCATTTCCGTGAAGACGGAAATCTATCTAATAATCAATATGCTAGATCCTGAAACAAGTTCAGGATGACGTCACCGTCTAATTTTCAATCTTCGCCTGATTTCTATCTTCTAAAGTCAGCGCGGTATAATCTAGCTTCCAACCTATGGTTTCCACTATTTTTTCCATCAATAAAATAGTATCCAGCGCCTCTTTTCTCGCCTGGTCTAAAAGTCCGCTTTGGGGAATTTTATCAACTATATAGTTTTTGGCGTCGCGGTTAATATCAGTAAGATCTGAAGTAGTGAACGGATTTGCCCATCCCTCGCGCTTATCATAATATTTAAAATCTGTTTCTACAGTAAGTAATTCGGGCTGCGGAAAATTGGTGAGCACAATGGTTTTCTTTTCATTCTCGCTATTCATTCGCACTTTACTAAGGTCAAAACCTACGTGCGCTTTGGCATTAACCAACACTATGGCCTTTTTCTTTCCTAAGAGCAAACTCAGGTATTTTTCTTTTAAATTCTCGTAATGATAGACTTCAGAAAAATCGCCTTCAACGGTTATAAATTTGCAAACACTCCTTATTTTATCCATAATCACCAAGGACTGCTCATTGGTTTTAAGCTTTGATTTCTCCTTATTAAACCTGGCAAAAATAAAATAAGCCACGACCGCTCCCACGGCCAATCCGATAAATAAAAATTCCATATTAATTTCCTATTTCTCCCAAATGAGTGAACTTGAAGCCTTTTTCATACTTGAGCCCGTAGCCTAAAATACGATCAAAAGCCGCGTGTGAAAACAAAATTACACCTATTAATTGAAATACTTCATTTTGCAGGTAAAATCCCAGGAACCAGATTGAAATCGCAAATCCTTTATGATGAAAAAGGTTATAAATTAAAGCACCAATTTTATTATTGAAGAGATATCCAAGCATTCCAAAATCTGGTGTAAAAAATAAAACTAAAAACCACCACCAGGCAAAGTCTAATCGGCTAAAAGCGAAGATTCCCAATATTAACATTCCGAGTTCTTCAAGTGCGAGTGTTATTTTCATAAGAATTTATATAAAACAGGTTTTGAGGGGCTGGCATCGTTTTCAAAAGAAGCTATTTGCAGGTTTAGCAAATAATCCCCATCCTCCATAGAATTAGGAACATACACAAGTTCGGTAATAGTAGCATCAAACCGAGTGTTTTTCGGGTAATTCCAAAAAGCTTTATGCGCCAATAATTTCCCGTCATCCTTTTCCTTATCTACCGAAGGTAAATCTATAAGCAAATGTTTTACACCGGAATTTCTAAGATAAACCGCGGCCTCTTCACTAAGATAAGGCCAATTGGTATGTGAATATTTTTTAGTCTGCTTTTCCCTGAAATTGGGCAGCGTGCGTATAATTAAAGCTTCCGTTTCATTCGGCTGAATTTTCTCCCTCAAAATTGCCTCGGAAATCACCTTATCTTCTCCTCTTGTTTCAGGCTCTACTGAAATCAGTTTAGAAAGAAAGAAGAAAGTTTTTAAGGTTTGATTGACGCTGTAAAATTCCCTGGAAATATGCCCTACACATTCGGTATGCGTACCGTGAGCGTGCGGATTAAACTGAATATTATTAAAATTAACCGAGGCTCCTTCTGAAACTTTCCCAATAAAATCACCGTCTTTAACCGGATTTATTTTAGGAGCATCTAAATACCAGGCCACCGGGTTTTTAGCATCGCCCCGCAAACCAATGGAAATATCAATTGGTTTGGAAAGATCGGTTTCGTAAGTTTTCCTGTTGAGTTCTATACTTGCTTTCACAAGATAAATGTATTAAAAAGTTTCTGCTATTAAATATGAAAATGGAATAATAAGAATCTTTGGCAAATGTCATCTGATTGTCATCCAGAACTTGTTTCAGAGCCTGCCCCGATTTTATTCGGGGATCTAAGTTTTTAGTAACTAGAACATGTTAGAAGCTGAAATAAATTCAGCTTGACGAGGTTTGAGTTTGTTGTATAGTTTTTAAATTGAAAGTCAAAAACTAGCATTTCTTAATCCAGGAAAAACAAATCTGCAGCAATCCCGTCGCTTAAAAATTTCCCTTTGGAAGTAATATGATAGATCCCATTTTGTTCCCGAAGTAGATCTTCCTTTTGTAACGGTTTAGCAAGTTCCAAAAAATGGGCTTTATATTTTTCTCCAAACTTCCCGGAAACCTCAGCAAGCTCTACTCCAAATTTTGTGCGAAGCCGCGTCATTACATATTCGTTGTATTTATCTGAAAGCGATAAGGTCTCAGTTTCTTGGGGAATTTTATCATTTTCCAGGGCTTTTATATATAAAGGATTATTGGAGATGTTCCATTTCCTGGAATCCCCATCATAAGAATGCGCGGCAGGACCAATACCTAAATAAGGTTTCCCCAGCCAATATGCAGTGTTGTTTTCTGAAAAATAATCAGGCTTGCCGAAATTAGAAAACTCGTAATGTTCAAAACCATTTTTTGTAAGGGTTTCCACCAGGATTTCGAAATGAAGTTTAGCGGCTTCATCATCTACCGGTTTTATTTTTCCTCTTTCAATAAATTTTTGAAGCGCGGTATTCGGTTCTACGGTAAGTGCATAACTGGAAATATGAGGCACGCCAAGTTCAAGTGAAATTTCTATATTTCGTTGCCATCGTTCCGCACTCATTCCAGGGATTCCGTAAATAAGATCTATAGAAATATTATCGAAATATGATTTTGCGAGTTTTATACTTTTTAAAGCTTCCTCGGAATTATGCGCGCGGTTCATCAGCTTTAAATCTTCTTCAAAAAAAGATTGAACTCCGATACTCAACCGGTTTATTTTTGAAGCTTTCAACATTTTCAACTTTTCTTCGGTTAGATCGTCGGGATTTGCTTCCAGGGTAATTTCAGGATTTTCAGCAATCTTATAATTCGCATAAATTGTCTCAAAAATTTGCTGAAGTTCCTCCGCTTCTAACAAACTGGGAGTTCCGCCACCAAAATAGATCGTCTGGATTTCAGGAGAGTTAAGCTCATTTTTCCGCAGCACTAATTCCCTACATAACATTTCCACAAGCTTTCCCTTCTTTTTTAAAGAGGTAGAGAAATGAAAATCACAATAGTGACAAGCCTGCTTACAGAAAGGAATGTGAATGTATAAGCCCCCTCCGCCCCCAAAGGGGGAACCCGTAGATTCCTTCTCGCTACTATTGGTTTTCATAGAATATAATCTCTTTATTTTTTGGAATTTTTTCCCCTTAGATTTACCGAACTAACTCCCCCTTTAGAATCTGGAGAGCTATTTTGCTTTACAAAAGCAGCCCAACCCGAATAGCTTTTCCCCACTTCGGTTATACCTGAATTGTAAAAATGACAAACCGCAGCTGCAAGTCCGTCGGTTGAGTCGAGATTCTTTGGTAATGATTTCAAACCTAATAAACTTTGCAGCATTTTTGCCACCTGCTCTTTACTGGCATTCCCATTCCCGGTAATTGCCATTTTAATTTTCTTGGGTAAATATTCAGTAATTGGTATTTCTCTTGAAAGTCCGGCGGCCATAGCCACGCCCTGTGCCCTTCCCAGCTTAAGCATAGATTGTACGTTTTTACCAAAAAACGGGGCTTCAATTGCAATTTCATCTGGATGATAAGTATCTATCAACTCTATGGTACGTTCAAAAATCAATTTTAGTTTAACGTAATGATCGCTGTATTTACTTAGCTGCAACTCGTTTAGCTGCATAAATTTCATCTGCTTGTTTTCCACTTTTATGAGTCCGAAGCCCATAATGGTGGTACCGGGATCAATTCCTAAAATGATTCTTTCGCTTTTCAAAATACTTTTTTCAATTTAAAATTCACCAAATTATAGGTAGCTTAGCAAAGCTAAGCAATTTCATTTCCTTACTCGCTAAGCGAGATTTCAAATACGCCATAGTTAAGATATTTTCTCTTTCTACTGCTCTTCAATTTGCAGTGATTTGATTTACTTTACAGGGAAATTAAGACTTTAAAAACCGAGTATGTTCATCTTTGTTATAATCTGTATTTGTTATTCGGTTTTAATGCTAATGCTGCTTTACGGCTGGAAAAAAATTCCTGAATTCTCTTCGGAAAGTTCCCCTGCGGAAATCCGGTTTTCGATCATTGTTCCTTTTAGAAATGAAACTGAAAATTTACCGAATTTATTGAATTCCTTATCCCAGATAAATTATCCTGAATCTAAGTTTGAAATACTCCTGGTGAACGATGAATCTGAAGATAATTCGGTGGAAATCATCGAGGAATTTCAGGAGAATCATTCAGAATTCGGTGTAAAACTTTTAGAAAACAAACGGGTTTCCAATTCTCCAAAAAAAAACGCCATTAACACTGCGATTAATTCTGCTAATTTTGAATATATAATTACCACAGATGCCGACTGTAAGATTCCTAAAAACTGGTTAAAAAGCTACAATGATTTTATCCTTAAAACCGGAAATAAACTCATTGCCGGGCCGGTGGCTTTAAGTTCTCTTCCAACAGCAAACACAAATATAAAACGTAAAAATATCTTAAGGAACTTTGAAGAGTTAGATGTTTTAAGTCTGCAGGCATCTACTGCCGGAGCCTTCGGTATCGGGAAAGCATTTATGTGCAATGGCGCAAATTTATGTTATGAGAAAGATGCCTTTTTAGAAGTTTCAGGGTTTACCGGAAATGATAACATTGCAAGCGGTGATGATGTTTTTTTGCTTCAAAAATTTCAACAGGAGAATTATAAAATCGGGTTTTTAAAAAGTAAAGAAGTACTCGTTTATACCAAACCTCAACAAAGTTTTGGTAATCTGGTGTCACAGCGAATTCGTTGGGCTTCTAAAGCGCCGGCTTATAAAGGTTTATTTGCAAAATTCACAGGAGTAAGCGTACTTTTGATGAACCTAAGTCTTGTGATCGCTCTTTTTTTAGTCTTCTTTCAAATCCTGCTCTACCAGCCTATTTTGATTATTTTTCTAGTAAAATTTAATCTTGATTTTATTCTGATCTACAGTTCAGCTAAATTTTTTCAGCGAGAAACAGTATTGCGAAGTTATTTTTGGAGCAGTATCTTTTATCCTTTTTTTAGCACTTACGTCGCGGTTAAATCCCTATTTTCGGACTTTTCCTGGAAGGGAAGACAATTTAAAAACTAAAGATGAATTATTATATTTTAGATTATATCACCTCTGATAATTACCTGGAGGAAAGGGTGAAATACCGAAAAGAACACTTAAATCACGCCACCGAATATTTTAATGAAGGCTATTTAATACTTGGAGGAGCCATCGACTCGGCAAACGAAGCGGTATTAGTTTTTAAAGCCGAAAGTGAGAAAATCGCGGAAGCTTTTGCTAAAAATGACCCATATGTAAAAAACGGACTTATTAAAAGCTGGTCGGTAAAAAAATGGAATGTGGTGATTGGTAATTAAATTGATACTGAAAGAAGATCTTCACCTAATTCGTGAATCGCTTTTTCTATTCTTTTTGCTCTTTCTTCTGATGCATTTGCTTTTCCACTGGCATATTGCCTCATAAGTGAAGGATTTATACCGGATTTTTCGGCGATAGCAGAAATTTTTATTGGAAGAAGCTTAAAAAATGAAGCTATATCCAGCCTATATTCAAATTCAGTTAAACCTTTAATTTCATCTAACCATTCTTCATTAAGATCTTCTGCTACTTCTATATAATCCTCAAACGCAACTTTGAGATTTTGTTTTAATTCATCTAATGAATTTCCAAAAGCACTTACTCCGCCTGGGATATTTTGAGTACTTCCCCAGTAAGTCCCATCCTCGGCCTTTTCAACATATACATTAATCTTTTTCATTGTAATTTACTTAATTCCGGCTTGTTTTAAAATTGAATTCACCGTTCCCTTAGGAAGATCTTTTTTAGGATGCGGAATGGTAACAATCCCTCTCTTTTTAGGATGTTTAAAATGATGGTGACTTCCTTTTGTTCTTACGAGGTACCAACCATCTTTTTTAATTGCTTTAATTAAGGAAACCGAATTTACTCTTTAAATTTATAACAAAAATGTTATATAACAAAACTGTTATATGTGAATTGTTACTCAGCCTTAATAACAATTGGCATTTTAAAAACAGTTGAAACCGGTACGCCACGTTTACTCGCCGGGTAAATTTTTGGAAGAGAATCTATGCTTTGGTCTAACCACATTCGCAATTCTGGCAATTGATTATTTAAGGTAGAATCTATTTTAACCGAATCGATCTCTGGACGGCCCGCACTGTTTATTTCCAGGTAAAGATAAAGCGTATCGTATATAGATTCTGTAACTACCGGTTGTTGTTTAGAAAGATAAGCATAAATATTTTCGGCCACTTCCCGCTCAAAACATTCCCGGGCCGCAAGTAGTTCGGTTTCGTCCTGGCAGTCTTCAAAAGCAGGGTATTCGTCTACTTCTTTCCAATTAAGTGTTCGGGATTCCAGTTCCAGCACCTCTTCAGAAGAAATTTTCTTGGTCTCAAAATTACAGGAGGAAATTAGTAAAAGTGCAATTACAAATAATCCACGCCGAAACAAAATCAAAATGGAATGGCAGAAGAAATAAGACTTAAATCTTGAGATAGGTTTCAGAGCATTTAAATCTCGATTATCGAGTAAAGCTTTTTTCATTGGCAAACGCACTTGGACTTTAAGCAAAAGTAAGGAAAATTAGGAGAAAGCCTGGCGAAAATAAAAAGCTAATCTTCTATTGCATCCAGTTTTAAAGACTTTATTTCTAACTGCCAGGCAGACTCATCAAGATCCAGGTTTTTATACTCTAAAAGATATTTATTCGTCTTTGATTTCAAACCATCCACGGCTCGTAAAAGTTGATGATTTAAATCCATAATAAAACCATGTTTCAAGTTTTTGTCTGCATAGATATTGTAAACAAGCCGGTTATATTTCACCGCTGGCTGCTTATAAACCAAAGCTTTTGTTTCTTCTAAAAGTTCGTTCATGCTCAGTTTTTGCTCTTCCAAATAGATATTTTTATCGGCGTCTACAAAAACATTGATTTCAAAAGCTTCCTGGGAATGCCCTGTATTGGCAATGAGAAAAAGACTAAAAAAAAGTAAAGTGATTTTAAATTTCATAGGTGTTGATTCAAAGTTATTTTCAAATGCTCGATGGGGAAAATTAAATTAATTCTCAGCTAAATGCATCTTTTTCTTCAGGTCGCTTGCCCGGGTTTTCGCCCTGTATAACATTCCATCGTTACCAATGGTTTCATATTTATTAAAATAAGCCAGGTAATATTTTATAACGGTTGAATCGTCAGCCATATAATTATCGGCAGCTACGGCCCGTTCGTATAAAGCTCTCTCTTTATCTGGGTTTTCTTCCAGGGCTTTATTAAAATAATCTAACGCGTCTTTATATTTTTCCTGCATCTTATAGGTTAGTCCCAAACTCAAATATTCGGCATCTACCGGTTGCTTCTTTATAAGAATAGACATTAATAAATGGGTTTCAGATTTATCAAAATCCCCGGTTAGGGCATATAATTTCCCGAGAGTATAATGTGTATCTGAATTTCGGTCTTCGATCTCCAAAGCTTTATTATAGTTTTTAATTGCTTTTTCATACTCATTAAGTCGATAATACGCAAACCCAAGTTTACTATAGATAAATTCTGAATCCTGCCCAATTTCTATCAGCTTTTCATAAGGTTGAAGCGCTTCTTTATAAAGCTTCAGTGAAGAATAGGTTTGTGCCAGGATGGAAAGCAAGGAAGGATTGTTTGGATTCACCTTCAATCCTATTTTACTAAAGTGCTCAGCCATCGTATACTGACGGTGCTTTAATTTATCCTTTGCCAGCTTATAAAGTGCACCCTGATGCGTGTTATCTAAGGCTATAGTGAACATAAAATAACTTATTGCCGTACTATCTTTTAACTTCTCCTTGATCAAACCTAGCTGATATTTAAAATTGGCATTATCGGGATATTTCTCGGTTAGATCTTTAAAAAGACTATCGGCTAACTTTAGTTTCCCACTTTTCACCAGTAATTCGCCATAATCTATTGTGGTTAAAACACGGTTGGGGTTTTGACTTAAAACTTTTTTATAGTTCTCAAGTGCAATCTCCGGTTGCCGGTTGGCAGCATAATTTTTAGCCAGTTTTAAGTAGGTTTTCTCTGTTTGAGGAGCTATTTCCTGAAGTTTTTTTATGGCCTCAGCATATTCTCCCACGGCATACAAACTGTCTGAAACAGCCAAAGCCGAAGTTTGAGCTTCGGCTTTAAAGGCTACTAACATTAAAATAATTATTAGACTAACTCTATTCACTGCTACCTACTTGAAAAACTATAGGAAGAGAATACATAACACTTATGTCTTTACCATCTTGTTTCCCCGGCTGCATCTTTGGAAGTTCAGAAATAACTCTTATGGCTTCTTCCTGTAAAGCTGGATGTGAAGCTCGTGCTTTTACATCTACTACTTCTCCGGTTCTATCTATTCTAAATTGAGCAATTACGCGATTAACACCTTTTAAGTTTAATTGTTTTCCTAAACCGGTATTAAAATTTTTATTTACAAATTGGGAAATCTGGCGACTCATACATTCTTTTCTCTCCTCATTAGTACTTAGGTTTTCACAACCAACAAATACCGGCACATCTTCTACTACTGCAAATGGCACCCCAACTTCTTTTTCTGTAACGATAGGCGGCAATGGCGGTGGTGGTGGCGTTGATCCCTTTTCATTTTGACTCATCGCATCTAGAATTTCAAATAATTGCTGCTTTTCGGTGTCTGATAATTTCTTACCATCATCAATGGCCATTTTAATTTCTGCTAATTGTTCTGAAATGGACTGATTCTCTTCCAGACCTTCTCTATTTTCTGAACAGGAAACATAAGTCAGCATCATAAAGAGTAAAGGCAGCACAAATAAATACTTGAATTTCGCAATTGTTTTTGATCTTGATTTTTGTAACATAATAATTCGTTTTTTGATTAATGAATGATTAAAAAATTGATTGATGAATGAAATATTCTGCGTGTTAAACGCGGTGTTAAGCAACTGTTCATAATAGCTGCGTTTGGTTGTGGTTTTCACCACGTTTGCATCGGCGATGAACTCGTGCAAAGTGGCAATCCTGCTTTGGTAGATATAAACCAGCGGATTAAACCAAAATATAATCTTTAAAGCTTCAAAAAATACCAGGTCCAGGCTATGCCTTTGTTTTACGTGAACTAGCTCGTGAGACAAAATTTGCTGCTTTTCTGCTTCAGATAATTTATCACCTAAAAAGATGGTTTTGAAAAAAGTACAGGCAATGTTTGAGTTTGGAACTTCAATAATTCGTAGCTCTTTATCTTCTGAAATTCTTCTAAAACGGAATAGATGATTTAAGTTTTGATATTTTTTCAGCAATAAAATTAAGCTAAGTACCACTCCTGAAACATAGGTTACCAGCCACCAGTTTATTTGTAAACCCTGCTCCTGCACTAAGTTTACAGCAGGCAATTGCTGAATATTCTCTGGTTGTCCGCCAATATAAACTTCGGGAAGCAAAACCTGTGAAAGTGCAGAAATAGAGTCTGCCGGAACAAGCGCCGATAAACTTTCAAATTTCAATAATGGCAGTAAAAGTGAAACAAGCGGTGTTACTAATAAATACAGCCTGTTTATCGTAAAAAATGTCTCTTTTTTTAGCAGCAGTTCATACATCAGCAAAAAACCGAGTTGAAACATAACTACCTGAAGTATATAATCTAACATTACTTTTCTTTTTTATTGATTTCTTTTAAAATGGCTTCCAGGTCTTTAGTGTCCATATCGTTTTTCTTCATAAAAAAAGAAACCATACTTTTAAAGGAGCCGTTAAAATAATTGTTCATCAATTTATTGATGCTTTGATTGCTATAAGTTTCACGAGCCAAAAGCGGAAAATACAAATAGCCCTTCCCTTTCTTTTCGTGATCTACAAAACCTTTGTCTTCCAGGATTCTCACAATGGTAGAAACCGTATTATAAGCCGGTTTAGGCTCTGGCATTTCTTCTATTATTGAAGCGACATTGGCTTTCTCCAGTTTCCAGAGAATTTGCATAATCTCTTCTTCGGCTTTGGTTAGTTGTTTCATAATTAATGTTTGTCATTTCCGCGCAGGCGGAAATCTCTTATTATATTCATTTGTCATTCCCACGCAGGTCGAATCTATATCCAAACCTTTAATTCTTATTCCACGTCAAGCTGAATTTATTTCAGACTTTATCCCGAATTAACTCGGGATTCCAGGATTAATTGAAACTAGATCTCCGAATCTATTCGGAGCAGGCTCTGAAACAAGTTCAGGATGTCGTAAAATTCAAGTTCAACACTGCTAATATAAACTAACATTTTAGTTTAACCTAATAATTTAGTTAAAACTTCTTCGGAATTAAATTATATTTGATAATCAAAACATTTAAAAGACTATGGATCTAATATTATTTGGAGTTGGAGCGGTTTTAATGATCCTTGGAATTCTGGGAAGTTTTTTACCGGTTTTGCCCGGTGTACCGTTTAGTTGGGTGGGATTATTGCTTCTTTATTTAGCACCGTCTGTCCCTATAAATTATTGGGTTTTAGGCATCGCTTTTGTCCTCGCTGCCATAATTTATGCCCTTCAACTTATTATTCCGGCAATGGGAACAAAAAAATACGGCGGAAGTACAGCCGGAATGTGGGGCGCTACTATTGGATTGGTAATCGGGATTTTTGTTCCAATCCCGCTGGGAATAATAATAGGAGCTTTTGCAGGAGCCTTTATTGGGGAAATTATTAATAAATCTGATTCTAAATCGGCTTTACGGGCAGCCTACGGATCTTTTATTGGTCTTCTTGCTTCTACATTTATGGAGTTGGTAGTAGCGGTAGGATTTTTAATTTTCTTCAGCTATAAAGCCTGGGAATTTAGGGAATTGATATTTTAAAAAAGAGGCTGTTTAAAAATGGTTTAACTAAAGTCTGGTAAATTTGGGCTAAACAAAATGAGATGTAAAACCTGTTATTTTTAAACAGCCTCTGCAAGCATCTTAATGTGCTACAAAAACAGCCTTTCTTTTCTTGAGCTGCTGGTCAAGTTCGAAGATGGTTTTTTTGATGGCTAATTCAAAACTTTCTTCTGTAGAGGAAGCAAAAATCCTGGGGCCGGGAGCACTAAGCTCGATCTCACAAATTTTTGATCTTCCCGTTGGGTCATTTTCTTCTTTAAAATAAACTTCGGCTCTAATAAGCCATTCATATTTTTCTGATAATTTATCTAAGTGTTCTGATACAAATTGAGTTAAATTCTGACTTCCTTTTGTTTTTATAAATTGAATATTGATGAACATAGTAGTAGGTTTTAATTGTTAGTTCAAAATTAAGTTTAAGGTTTCTTATTAAATATGATAAAGGTCACTTTGGATTCAATTAGACCAAATCATAACGATCAATTTATGAGTATTCAGGCCGCTTGTCGGTATCTTTTATATACTCTGTAATTTTAAAAAGTTCTAACCTGTTTAACCTGAAGGCTTTTACAAAACTTGCGATTTCATCTTCCAAATGTTCGTGTTCCATTCTAAAAACCCTGGAATCTTCCATTTTTTCAAGAATCATTTTTCCTATTTGCTGCCTATGCTTATCAGTTTTCTCCAATAGATCCTGGCAACGCTCTTTTAATTCAAGAAGCTCATTCTTCATTTTTGAGGCCACCTTATAATTTTCATCTTTATCTATCCATATAAAATAGCTATCTAAAAGTTTATGTAGAAAAGTGAGATCGTCCCTGAAAAAATGTAAATCTGAATTCCAGTGTTTAGTGAGCGTATAGAGCTGCTCCATATTGGCTTCGGCAATAAAATCACCTTTTGGCCTTTTCCTTATACTTTCCATAATTAATAGTTTTATAATACATTGAAATTAATATAATACGATCTAAAAAAGTATGATTTTCGTCAGTCGCAGGTAAGTTTAATTCGCCAATTTCAGGAACTTTAAAATTTGGGATAACACTAATGAAGCAAACCCAAAAACCACGATAATTATAAAGTGATTCGCTGAAAGTGGTACCAGTGATAGAGCTTCTGACATTAAAGGAATATGATAAACCAGCACCATAGTTAAAACCGAAAAAACCAATGCTCCCCAAACCCACGGGTTGGTGGTAACTTCATTTTTCAGGAAAGATATTTTTCGTCCGGGTAGATTAAAGACATTCAGTAACTGACCTAAAATAAGGGTATAAAAAGCAATATTATTTACCATAATAGCACTTAGACCCATTTTAAAATGTGTGTAGGCCACAACGCCAATTACCGCCGCTGTAATACTTAAACCATATAAAACTGTAGCGGTCCAGAGTTTTTTAGTAAGTATTGGCTCCTGCGGATCCCTGGGAGGATCTTTCATAATGTTTGGATCTCCTTTACCCACACCCAGCGCTAATGCCGGGAAAACATCGGTTACCAGGTTTAGAAAAAGTATTTGGAGCGGAAGTAAGGGCATGGGCAAGTTACTAAAGGATGCCAGGGCTACCGAGATTATCTCTGCCAGGTTACACGAAAGTAAAAAAATCACAAATTGCCTGATATTTTCAAAAATGGTACGTCCCTGTCTTATGGCAAGCTCGGTAGAGGTGAATTTATCGTCCATCAGGATCACATCGGCAACTTCCTTGGCAGCCTCGGTTCCTCTAATTCCCATGGCAATGCCGATATCTGCTTTTTTAAGGGCCGGGGCATCGTTTACCCCATCTCCCAGCATTCCCACAATCGCTTTATTTTTTTGATAAAATTCTACTAAATCTAATTTTTGGCCGGGAACCATTCTTGCGAAAATTCCCGCCCGCATCAAGGTCATTTGTTTATCTTCAGGTAAACTGCCTATTTCTTCGAGATCGGCACCATGTACAACCATTTCTTCAGGGGCGTCTTCAGCTATTAACCCAATTTCCTCTCCTATTTTTCTAGCAGTATCAGGATGGTCGCCGGTTACCATTACCACCCGTATTCCCGCGTTTTTATAAGTTTCAATTGCTTGTTTAATATCCTTTCGCGGCGGATCTAAAAATCCTAAAATTCCCACGAAGGTGAGATTATTCATTAAATCTTCATAATCTGGCTTTGCATCAGTTTGTTTAAAAGCAAAAGCCAGAACACGCATACCTTCGGCTGCAATTAATTTTGACTGTTTTTGCCATTCCTCTTTATCCAGAAATTTCTTTGCCCCATCTTTGGTTAAAATGAAATCACAGGAATCAAGCAAAGCCTCCAAAGCTCCTTTCACACAAATTAAATATTTGCTTTCAAAATTATGTAAAGTGGCCATTTTTTTGATTTCAGCATCAAAAGGAACCTCCTGTATTTTCGGATATTTTTGCTGAAGTTTTTTATAATCAAATCCCATCTCGGCAACAAATTCAACTAACGCGATCTCCACGGCATCTCCAGTGAATTTATTATCTTTTAATTTTGAATTATTACAGAGGCTACCAATTTGTATCAGTTTTTCAAAAGCAGGATCTGTTTTGAAATTTGCAGCTTCGGTTGCCGGAAAATCTAAAGTGCCCAACATTAAATGGTGAACGCTCATTTTATTTTCGGTAAGTGTGCCAGTTTTATCGGTGCAAATTATCCCGGTTTCGCCTAAAGTTTGAACCGCCTCCAATTTTTTAATCACTACATTCTTTTTAGAAAGTCGAAGCATTCCCCTTGCAAGAGCTATGGTGGCCACAATGGGCAAACCTTCAGGAATTGCTGCTACCGCTAAGGCAATTCCGGTTTTTATCATCAACATTAAATCTTTGCCCTGGAAGTAGCCGGTTATTACAATTAGCATAGCTAGAATTAACGTGAGCCATATAAGCCATCTGCTTAATTTTTTCAACTTTTTTTCTAAAGGCGTACTTTGCTTTTTAGCACTACTGGTGAGTTCGCTAATACGGCCAATTTCGGTATTAATTCCTGTTGCTATTACAATGCCCTTTGCTTTTCCCCTAACCGCAATCGTACCTTTATATAACATATTTTTACGATTGGCCAGAGGAACTTTTTCGGGAAGTGTTTCAATATTTTTTTCTATCTGATTACTTTCCCCGGTGAGAATAGCTTCTTTTACCGCAAAACTTTCGGTTTTCAGCATTCGGCAATCGGCAGGAATAACATCGCCACTCTCCAGAATTACAATATCACCGGGAACCAATCCTGCCGCCTTAATTTGCTCTTCCTTACCACTACGCAAAACATTGGCCTGAGTTTCTACCATTTTCTGCAGAGCTTCTACTGAGCGAAGCGCCTGCCATTCCATAAAAAATCCAATAAGCGCAGTAATAAGGATCACTATTAAAACCGCCGTGCCTTCCAGCCATTCGCCAAAGAAATAAGCCAATGCCATCGCGGCAGCCAGAATATAAATTATAGGATCAAGAAATTGCTCTAAAAATATGAGTCCGATATTTTTAGATTTCGATTCTTTTAATCGATTAGCTCCGTGTTTTTCTAATCTTGATTTAACTTCAGAACTATCTAATCCTTTATTGGGATCTACATTAAATTCCGACAAGATTTTTTCAACAGCGAGCGTGTGCAGATCTTTAGACATTTCTTAGTATTTTACTCGATAATCGAAATTAAATATTCCGGGGATTGCCTCGAAATCAGATTATATTTTCCAATATCAATGCTTCCTGAGCCTGCCCCCGAAGTTGTTTACTGCCCGGCCTCGGCCTTATTAATATTCTCTATTCCTTTTAAAAGTGCATCAGGATTAAACGAAATACTATCTATTTGTTCTTTTACCAGAAATGAAGCGAATTCGGGGAAATCACTGGGCGCCTGCCCGCAAAGTCCTATTTTCTTCCCGACTTTCCTGGCTTTTTGTATCGCTTTGGAAACCATTTCTTTAGCAGCAGCATTATTTTCATCAAAAACACTTACCATTAATTCTGAATCGCGATCAACACCCAGCGTGAGTTGTGTGAGATCGTTAGATCCTATGGAAAATCCGTCAAAATGTTCTGCAAATTCTTCAAGGAGAATTACGTTAGAGGGAATTTCAACCATCATATAGATTTCAAGGGAATTCTTTCCGCGCTCCAAACCGAATTTTTTCATAAGCTTTATTACGGATTTTGCTTCTTCAATCGTTCTGCAAAAAGGAATCATCACTTTTAAATTATCAAGACCCATTTCTTCCCTAACTCTTTTAATAGCTTTGCACTCAAGCTCAAAAGCTTCTTTATAGTTAGGATGAGGATAACGCGCAGCGCCTCTAAAACCAAGCATAGGATTTTCTTCTAAAGGTTCAAATTGACGGCCTCCAATTAGGTTTGCATATTCGTTACTTTTAAAATCGCTAAGCCTAACAATTATTTCTTTTGGGTGAAATGCGGCCGCCATTACGGCTATTCCGCGGGATAATTCTTCAACAAAAAAATCACTTTTATTTTTATATTGCCAGGTAAGTTCGTCTATGGTTTTTTTTGCAGCTTTTTCTTTAACCTCATCATATTTTACCAAAGCCATTGGGTGAATTTTTATTTTATGGGTAATTATAAATTCCATTCGTAATAATCCAATTCCTGTATTTGGATAAAAAGAAAGTTGAAAGGCCCGGTCTGGATCTGATAGAATGAATTTAGCTTCGGTTTTTGGAAGTGAAATTTTTCCAAAATCAATTTCCCTGGTATCAAACTCCAGGGCACCTTTATAAATAAAACCGGTTTTGCCTTCACAGGAAACGGTAATCATTTCCCCGTCTTTAATTTTTGTAGTAGCATCGTTTGTACCCACTATGGCCGGCACACCAAGTTCGCGGGCTACAATTGCCGCATGACTGGTTCTTCCGCCTCTATCGGTTACAACTGCAGCTGCCAATTTTAATAGCGGATCCCAGTCTGGGCTGGTGTTATTGGTAATAAGAATCTCCCCGGGATTTAACTTATGTCCTTCTTCAGGTGACTTCAAAAATCGCGCTTTACCGGTGGCGATGCTGGAACCAATAGCGCTTCCGCTAGTTAAAATTTCGCCTTTTTGCTTTAGGTGATATTCAATATAAAGGCGTTTATCTTCATCCTTATGTACCGTTTCGGGGCGGGCCTGGGTAATAAAAAGTTCGTTGGTTAAACCGTCTTTTGCCCACTCCACATCCATTGGGCGGTTATAATGTTTTTCGATAAGTAAAATCCATCGGGAAAGTTTAATTACCTCATCATCACTTAAAACAAAACTATCCTGTTTTTCGAGCGGAGTTTCAATGTTCACTGTTGAAGAATGGCCGCTGGATTCGGCATAAACCATAGAAAGTTCTTTGTGCCCCAGTTTTTTCTGAATAATCGGATTTTCAGCTTTATCAATAGTTGGTTTAAAAACATCAAATTCGTCTGGATTCACCAATCCCTGCACAATATTTTCACCTAATCCCCAAACACCGGATAAATGAATAATATTTCTGAAACCAGATTCGGGTTCGAGGCTAAAACCAATCCCCGAGCAACTAATATCAGATCGAACCATCTTTTGTACACCTACCGAAAGTGCTATTTCGTGATGCAAAAAGCCCTGGTCTTCTCTGTATTTAATAGCCCTATTGGTATAAAGGGAAGCAAAACATTTCTTAACCGCCTCAAGCAATGCTTCGTTTCCTTTAATATTTAAAAAGGTGTCATGCTGGCCGGCAAAACTCGCACCCGGTAAATCTTCGGCCGTGGCACTACTTCTCACGGCAACCTGGATGTTTTCTCCTTTTCCCAAATCGTTATATGCGGCAACAATTTCTTCGGAAAAATCTATGGAAAATTCTCCCCTTAAAATCAGCTCCCTGGCTTCAGAGCCAATACTGCTAAGGTTCTCATAATTCTTCCTATCAAGTCTTTTCAATAAACTTTTTATGTCTTCTTCAATATTATTCGACTTTAAAAAGGCCCAAAAACCTTCTGAAGTGGTAGCGAAACCATCTGGCACCAGAACACCTTCAGAAGATAATTCGTTATACATTTCGCCCAGAGAAGCATTTTTCCCGCCAACCTTTGTGACATCTTTTATAGATATCTCTCTAAATTTTTTAATGAATTTCATAAGCTTAATTTTTATTGTAACACGAGTTCATAACCCATATTGAGTAGGAAAATTCCCAATAGGAAAAGCAGTACATAAATTGTCTGTACAAATTTGAAATTTAATACAGCAAGTTTGCGCGTAGTAGATTCAGGAAAAACAAAGAGGCCAAGACCTATAAAAAGGGAGGTCCAACCCAGGGCGGTTATTATAAACTTCCAACTTAGTTCCCAGATATTGTGAAATAAAATGTTGAGTAAACCTATAATTATAGCAGCAAAGGCAGCCAATATCACAAATTTTTGATCTTTTAAATCTTCAAAAATTTGTTTTATTCTTTTAGGGTTGAAGCTTAGTACAAAGAAGAAAATTAAAAGGTACCAACCCCAGAATTTAGCGAGAAATAAGGAAGTATCCATCTTTTACAGGCCTTGGTTATTCTCTCAAAGTTAACCTGTATAAAAAGATTTTAATATGATAAATATCAGCTGAATAACTAATAATTCATCTTATTTAAACTGTTAGACTTTTGTAAAAATTTAATAGGCTTTCAACAAGATCAATTAAATTCAGCTATTTTTATAATTATATGAAAGAACATTACTGGATCTTAGCGGGAATTGGTTTCACCACCCTTATCATGGCCTGGCTGCCTTCAATTTCAAAAAAAATAAAGGTTAGCGGTCCTATAATTTTACTACTCATTGGCTTTCTTTTAGTGGGATTAGGATTACCTATTGGATGGCCAGATCCCTTATGGGCAGATGAGGGACTCATGTATTTTTCTGAAATGATAGTGATTATTTCCCTAATGGGCGCTGGTTTAAAAATTGGAAATAATTATAGTTTTAAAGCCTGGAAAAGACCTTTGTTACTCGTATTTCTAACTATGCCCCTGTGTATGATTTCGGCATATTTCCTGGGACAAAATTTCCTATTTCTTAGTGTTCCTTCCTCTTTATTACTTGCGGCAGTACTTGCTCCTACCGATCCTGTTTTAGCCGCTGAAACTCAACTTGATGATCCCGAAAGAGAAAAAGAATATAAAGGCAAAATTAGATTTGCACTTACTGCAGAAGCCGGTTTAAACGACGGTCTCGCTTTTCCTTTCACTTATATGGCTGTATTGGTTGCACAAGCCGGAGGTTGGGCGGCTTTTGATTTTACCGATTGGATACTAGATAAGTTCTTTCTAAAAATAATTATTGGCACTTTAATAGGTTTTGCAATAGGACAGGCTATTGGGTTTATACTGGACAGGGTACATAAATACACGGGTATAAAAACATTTGACGGTTTTCTTGCACTCTCTCTTACCCTTTTTAGTTATGGCGCAGCAGAGCTCCTGCATGGGTATGGTTTTCTTGCTGTTTTCTTTACCGGTTTAAGCCTAAGACATTTTGAAAAAGTTAGCGGAGATTACAAGACAAAAATGCACGATTTTGTTCACGAAATAGAACGCATTTTACTCGTGGTTTGGATTATTCTTTTTGGTGGCTCCATTATGAATGGAATGTTAAGCCTTACCGATTGGCGTGGAATTGTATTCGCTTTTGCTTTTGTTTTAATTATTAGGCCCCTGGCAGGAATTATAAGTATGACGGGGATTAGAGACAGTTTTAAGAATAAACTTGCCATTAGTTTCCTGGGAATTAAGGGAATTGGCTCCGTATTTTATCTCGCCTGGGCTTTCGTTGAATTTGAAGGTTTTGAACATAAAAATGAACTCTATTCTATTACCGCATATATTATTCTAATTTCTATAGTGGTTCACGGTTTTACTGCTCCTTCAATTATTGAATATTTTAAACGAAAAACAGAACAAAACAAAAACGAATCAGGGGAAACTCCCAAGGAATAACTGAAGTAAATACGGAGTAATAAGCGCGGTGATAATCCCATTTACACACATAGCCAACCCACTGTAAACCCCGGCGAGTTTGCTCTCTTCAAAGGCCCGGGCGGTGCCAATTCCGTGGGCAGCTGTACCTAAAGCAGTACCAATAGCAATTTTGCTTTTTATTCCTAATTTCTTCAGAATAAATGGTCCAAAAGCGTTTCCAAAAATTCCCACGGCAATTACAAGTCCGGCGGTAATCTCTGGAATTCCATTGGTAAGTTTGGTGATCTCAATAGCAATTGGCGTAGTAACCGATTTTGCCGCCAACGATTCAATTATAAAATCAGGGACTTTTAAAAGTAGAAGAAAAATGATTACAGTTAAAACTCCGCTTATTCCACCAACGGCTACCGAAAGCAAGAACACTTTTAAATTCTGTTTTACCTCTTCATATTTTTCATAAAAAAACACACCAAGCGCCACTACCGATGGTCCCAGGAAGAAACTAATAAATTTTCCGCCGCGATTATAATCTTCAAAATCAATATTGAAAATCAACAGAAAACAAATAATAAAAACAATGGCTACCAAAACTGGAGTCAGTAGCGCGTAATTAAATTTTTTCTGAAGTTTACGTGCACCCGCAAAAGCGATTAGACTTATAAAAACACCAAATATTGGTAATTGAAAAAATTCTTGCATTATTTCCCGAATTTTTCAATAATTATTGCTGAAATATAAAGAGTGATTACGGTGCTGGCAATTACAGCTACTGAAATGGGTAACCAGTAATCGGCGATAATCTCAAAATACACCATTAAGCCAACCCCATAAGGAATAAAGAATAACACCAGGTATTTTATAAGCTTATCTGAGGCCGGTTTCACATTCTGAAGCTTTATGATTTTTAACCGTAAAGCCAGGAAAATAAGAAACATTCCCAGGATATTGCCGGCGATTGGGATTTCAAAAAAATAGGTGATTAACTCACCTAAAAGTAAAAATCCAAAAATATAAGCTAAAGCTTTGAGCATCTCTGGTTTATTGATACATATCTTTCAGGTCGACTTCGTGTAAGTCTACGAAGAATTCGCCAATCATATCGGTTGCTTTTTCAAAGAAAATCTTTCCTTTTTCAGCAGTTGCAGCTTTAGGATTTCCTACCCCTGTATCTTCGGTAACTTGAGTCCATTCCCGTTGTGCACTCGCCCAACCTTCTTTTAAAGCTTTAATCTTAAAAGTTTTGGCGCTGCCGTCTCCCGCTTCTTCTAAAGGTAAGACTAGCTCAGGCCGCAAATGCATAACAGCCGCGGTTTCCAATTCTCCGGCGTGATCACCAGGCTCTTCAAAATAAGGTTTTGCATCTGTAACCTGCCACCAGTTTACCGCACAGGCAAAGATATCTGGAAATTCAAGACTTAATTCCCTGATTAGTTGTTTAAAATTATTACCGCCGTGGGCGTTTAAAATCACCAGTTTATTGATATTATGTTTTTCTAAAACCTGCGCTAAATCTTTTAAAATAGCGTATTGGGTACTGGGATTAAGATTCATACATAATTTCACATCCATTTGGCCGGTATTAACTCCAAACGGAATGGTAGGTAGAACTACGGCTTTTGCATTTTTTTCCCAGGCTTTGTGGGCTGAGTTTATTGCAGCTTCTTCGGCAAGAATATTATCGGTAGCATACGGCAGATGATAATTATGTGCTTCGGTAGCTCCCCAGGGCAAAACAGCTATGCTAAAATCTTCGTTTTTAATATGTTTCCAATTGGTTTCGGCCAAAACGTAAGGCCTTATCTTTCTTTCCATAAACTTAATTTCATTTAAAATTAATAATTCTAAGCGATTCTGTAAGATTTAAAGGGCAGAAATTAAAACCTATCTTTGATTAAAATTAAAATCGATGCTGGATTTTGTAATTGTTGGCGGTGCACAGGCCGGACTTTCAATGGCTTATTACCTTAATAAAATGGGTAAGGATTATGTTGTGGTAGATAAGGAAAAGGAAGTTGGTGCTTCCTGGTTAAACCGTTGGGATTCCCTTAAACTTTTTACACCTTCAGAATTTAACAAGCTTCCGGGAATGGAGTTCCCTGCCGAAAAAGGTTATTACCCAACAAAAAAAGATGTTGCTGAATATTTTAAAAATTATGTAGCCGAATTTGATATTAAAATTAGGTTAAATACATTAATAGAGCATATTTCGCAAAGAGAAGATTATTTTATTCTGAAGCATCAAAACGGCGAGATACATTGTAAAAATGTAGTGATTGCTACAGGGCCGTTTCATATTCCATACACGCCATCTTTTTCTAAGAAAATATCAACAGCTATTTTCCAGATTCATAGTAATTATTATAAAAATCCCGGTCAATTACAAGAAGGTCCAGCAATGGTTGTAGGGGCAGGAGATTCGGGATTTCAAATCTTAGATGAAATCTCTCAAACTAACAGAACCACTTATTTTTCTGGCGCCACCAACGTTCGAGTACTTCCACAAGAAATTTTAGGAAAAACATTATGGTGGTGGTTCACAAAAATTGGTTTTCTAAGTTTTAGCCGAAATACCTGGCTAGGGAAAAAGTTGAGTGAGTCTAAGCAACCTATTATTGGGACCGATGTAAAAGGTATTCTAAAACGAGAGAACGTTATTCCTGTTGGAAAAACAAAAGATGCAAAAGGCGAAATTATAATTACTAAAAATCGAAGAATCGAAGGGCTAAAAAATATCGTCTGGGCCACCGGTTACCGACCAAATTTCAGTTGGATAGAAGGCCTGGAACTCTCTAAAGACGGCTACCCAAAACATAATCGCGGTATTAGTAATATTAAAGGACTATACTTTATAGGTCTTCCCTGGCTGCATACACGAGGCTCGGCAACTTTAGGTGGAATTAAAAAAGACGCGCAATATCTTGCTAATTATATTGAAGCTGAAGAAAAAACGCAAGCCTAAGAAAACCTCGTGAGGTTTCTTCTTAAATATTTTAACTATAATTTTTGCCTAAACACAACAATTAAGCTTGATCCCATAAAATTTCGGCATAAAAAAATCCATAAAAAAGATAAACTTTGGGTTTTGGGAATAAAAGGGGGCGCGAAGGGATTTGGATTCCTGACCCTCCCGATGTAAAATCGGGATGCTCTGAACTAACTGAGCTAACTTTCTGTAAAAATAAAAAAGATTTCCAAATTTTGGAAATCTTAAATTCTTGTGGGCGCGAAGGGATTCGAACCCCTGACCCCTTGGGTGTAAACCAAGTGCTCTGAACCAACTGAGCTACGCGCCCTAAATATCAATAAAACTAAAGCTTTCAATAAGCTAAAAAAAGGCTTCCTTTTATAGAAGCCTTTTTAATTCTGTGGGCGCGAAGGGATTCGAACCCCTGACCCCTTGGGTGTAAACCAAGTGCTCTGAACCAACTGAGCTACGCGCCCTATTCCTGAATGCGGATGCAAATATAGATTAGTTTTTAATCTACACCAAGAAAAATTTCAAAAAAATTAAATTATTTCTGCAACGGTAAAAGTGCTTCCTCCAACAAACACCAGATCTTCATCTAAGGCCGTTCCCAGCGCAGCTTCGTAGGCTTCTGAAACCGAATCAAATAAGCTTCCTTCCAGCCCAAATTTAGCAGCTTTTTGTTGCAATATTTCAGTTTCCAATCCTCGAGGAACATCAGGTTTTGAAAAATAATAAATCGCCGATGTAGGAAATAATGGAAGAATTTTATCTAAATCTTTATCGTTTACCACACCCAATACAATATGTAAGCGTTGAAACTTTTCTTTTTTAAGCTGTTTAAAAACCAGGCTTAAACCTTCGGTATTATGTGCAGTATCACAAATCACTTTTGGTTTTTCCTTTAATATATCCCAACGCCCCTGCAAGGAAGTATGCAATTTCACACTATTAAGTCCGTTTCTTAGACCATCTTCGGGAATTTCCCAGCCTTTTTTACGTAATACTTTTACCGCTCCCAGTACACTTTTTATATTCTTGTTTTGATAATCGCCCTTAAGATCAGTATGATATTTATCGAATTTTAAATCTTCAGCAAAATAAATTTCTGAGTGATGTTGCTTAGCCTTTTCAGTAAAAATATCTGTAGTTTCTTTTTGTTTTTCACCAATAACTACAGGAATATTATCTTTTATAATTCCGGCTTTTTCTGAAGCAATTTTGGCTAAGGTGTCTCCCAGGAACGCAGTATGATCTAAGCCTATATTAGTGATTACCGAGACTTCAGGAGTAATTATATTAGTAGAATCTAAACGACCACCCAGGCCTACTTCAATTACAGCAATATCTACCTTTTCCCTTGCAAAATGATCAAATGCCATCCCTACGGTCATTTCAAAAAAGGAAAGTTCATTTTCAGTTAAAAAATCTCTGTTCTCATTGATGAATCCAACAACATTTTTCTTCGGAATAAATTTTCCGTTTACCTTAATGCGCTCTCTAAAATCTTTTAAATGCGGAGATGTGTATAAACCCACTTTATAGCCAGATTCCTGTAAAACCGAAGCTAACATATGGCTTGTAGAACCTTTCCCGTTAGTTCCTGCAATATGAACCGATTGAAATTTTTGATGAGGATTGCCTAAATGTTTGGCAAGTTTAATGGTGCGGGAAAGATCTTTCTTAAATGCCTGTGCTCCTACTCTTTGATACATAGGCAACTGCTGAAACATCCATTCAACAGTTTTGGTATATGCTTCCACTTATTCAGAAAGTTTGAAGTTATAAATAATTGTGCCCACCTGGCGCGAAGGTGCGTTGTTATCGCTATTAAAGCGAGTAGCCATTGCAGCTCTTCTTGCAGGATCTGTAAGACAGGACGCACTGTTAGTTGTCCCTTTTACACCCGGCGTGGCATTAATAACCTGCCCGTTTTGGTTAACTTCTATACGCACTACCACTATCCCGGATTCATTACAATCCTGTACAAATTTTTCTTTATTTATTGCCCGTCTTCCACCTAAGCGATAATTACCATCACCATCCAGGCCAGAGCCACTACCATAATAGGAACTCGCGTTAGGATCACCATCTGGATCGCCTTTATCGCCGGCCTGATTATCGTTACCTTCTCCACCACTTTCGGTTCCCGATCTTTCGGGACCGTTTAAAATACTACTCATAGCATCGGTAGTAGATTGGTCTGGTTTGGGTTCTGGCTTTTTAGCCGGTGGTTGTTCTACAGGCTTTTCCGGTTTCTTCTCAACTACTGGCTTTGGCTTTTGTTTTTCCTGAATTACCGGAGCTTCTTCAATTTGCTGTGTCACCACTTCTTCTTCCACAACCGGTTCTGGCTGCGTTTGAGTTTCAGGAACGGTAGTTTGCTGAGGAGCAGATTGTACCGGCTCGGTAGGTTGCTCTTCTCCTGAACCAACTTCAGAAGTTCCAAAATTTATAGCAATACCACTCTCTGGTGGGGGATCTAAATATTTAAAGCCTAACAGAAATAGCAATGCAATTAACAGCACGTGTAAGATAACCGTGATGGTAAAAGATTTTTTTTCGTGTTTGGTTTCTAACATGATTAGATTTATTCGGGTTTAACCGCCAGAACGATTTTATAACTATTTCGGTTTGCGATATCCATAACATTTACTGCCTTTTCTATTGGCACACCTTCTTCTGCTCTTAAAATAATGGTTGGCTTTTCTTCGCCTGCCAGTTTGGTTTTTAAAGTACTTTCTAATGCCGACTGTGAAATACGTTCATCATCTACATAGAACTGAAGGTCTTTAGTGATGCTTACCGCTACATTTTGAACACTGGTTGTTTTTCCTTTAGCCTTTGGAAGTATTAGGTCTAAGGCTTCTGGAGTAATTACCGGCGAGGTGAGCATAAAAAAGATCAACAACAGGAATACAATATCTGTCATTGAGCTCATACTGAACTCGGGGCTTACTTTATTTCTTCCTCTTAAATTCATATTAAGCGGGCTCGTTTAACAGGTCAAGGAAATCTACTGCGGTAGCTTCCATTTGGTGTACAACTTTATCGGTTTTCACCACTAAGTGGTTATAACCTATATAAGCGATAATACCCACAATAAGTCCGGCAACGGTTGTGGTCATCGCGGTATAAATACCCTCAGCGAGTGCTCCCATTTGTGCCTGTCCACTACTTGTTGCCAATTCATGAAATGCAATTACCATACCTATAACTGTTCCAAGGAAACCAATCATTGGAGCTGCACCTGCAATAGTAGCCAAAATACTTACATTCTTCTCCAGTTTGTAAACTTCTAAGCGACCTGCATTTTCTATGGCGGTATTAATATCTTCTAACGGACTTCCAATTCGGGAAATTCCTTTTTCGGTTAACCTGGCCACTGGAGAATCACTTTGTGCACAGCGCATTTTAGCCGATTCTATATTTCCGTTTAAAACGTTATCCTTTATTTGAAGCATAAAATTTTTATCTACCTGACTGGCCGACTTTATCGCAAACAGCCTCTCGAAGTAAATATAAACTGCCGCAAACAACAGGATAAAAAGAATAAGGATGATGATTTGGCCTCCAAGGCCTCCACTAAGCATTAAATCGAATAAAGACAGGGTTTTTTCTTCCACTACCGGTTCTGCCTCCTGGGCGGCTTCGGCAACGCCGTCCTGCTGAAAAAAGTATAGCATAGGTTTCTATTAGGGTTTTTAATGTAACGTGATAAACCAGATTTAATTGTAATCCAAATTTAGTAAAATAATCAGCAGTGCAAACCGCTTTGTCTCAAATGGCAGTTTTTTATTTTTTAAAGCGCATTTTAAATGATTTTATTCATAAAAAAATCCCGCTCAAAAGCGGGATCTTCAGAAATAATCTCAATCAACTAAAATTACAAGATTAATCAAAAACTTATACCAATTGCTTCAGCGCTACTTCAAAAGCTGTTTTGCTGATATTGGTTTTACTACTATTGTTATCGTAAGTATTCTGTATGGCATTTTTAATGGTCATAGAAGTATCATTAAAAATAGACTCATCTGTCATTTGTACTCTTCTTTCCATAAAATAAGCGAAAACTCTCGCCATTCCACAGTTTGCAATAAAATCAGGGATTAAGCTGACTTTCTCGTCGGTAGATTCCATAATCGAACCGAAGAAAATTTCTTTATCAGCAAAAGGAACGTTGGCTCCACTTGTAATTACCTCTAACTTTCTTTCTATCAAATTATTAATTTGATCCTGGGTAATTAATCGGGAAGCGGCACAAGGTGCAAAGATCTCCGCATCAAGCTCCCAAATCTTTTCATTAATTTCTTCAAAAGGAATTAAATTATCGTGTTTAATTGTATTCCCTTCCTTGTTAAGAAAAAGCTCTTTAATTTCTTCAAAAGTAAATCCGTCTTCGTTAATTAAACCGCCAACGCGATCTATTATTCCAACAATCTTAACACCCATTTGCGAAAGGTAATAAGCTGCGGCAGAACCAACATTTCCAAAGCCCTGAACAATTGCCTTTTTCTCGGTTACATCGCCACCATAAATATCGTAATAATGTTTAACCGATTCGGCTACGCCGTAACCGGTAATCATATCGGCAACCGTATATTTACGGGTAACATCTGGTGAAAATCGAGTGTTTTCTAAAACTTTAATAACTCCCTGGCGTAACTGGCCAATTCTATTAATTTTATCGGCTTCACTGGGTTTAAAGTGCCCGTTGAAAACACCTTCCTGCGGATGCCATACACCACAATCTTCAGTAATTGGAATTACTTCATTTATTTCATCTACATTTAGATCGCCACCGGTACCATAGTAACTCTTCAACAATGGAGAAACCGCTTTATACCAACGCTCTAAAACGCCTTTTTTTCGAGGATCATTAGGATCGAAATTTATACCCGATTTAGCGCCACCAATTGGAGGTCCGGAAACGGTGAATTTCACTTCCATAGTTTTGGCTAGTGAAAGCACTTCATTTTGATCTAATCCTACACGCATTCTTGTACCTCCACCGGCAGCACCACCGCGTAGAGAATTTATTACCGCCCAACCTTCGGCTTCGGTTTCAGAATCTTTCCAGTTGAAAACGATTTCGGGTTCTTTATTTTCGTATAATTTTAATAATTCCTTCATTTATACTCTAATTTTTCGCAAATATATAAACTAAGTAGTATATTTTTAATTTTTCAGCAAAAAGTTTAGATCTCATAAATTACTCCGGAAGAATGGTCTTTTTTAGCCCCGGTGACCGATTTTAATACATTTACCTCATCCCGAAGCTTTAAAACGCCAAGCAATCCAAAAATTAAAGCTTCTTTATAATTAATAATTTCATCTGAAGGAATCGTGAAATGACATTTAGACTCATTTTTTAAAAGCCTGATTAAAAAATTATTAAAAGTCCCACCGCCGGTCATAAAAACTTTTGAATTGGGATCGTTATCCAGGGTTTTTGCAATTTGCTTAGCCACGTGAACAGTATAAGTATGAAGAATATCCTGGAGGTTTTCTTCGTGTTTTTCCAAAACAGGGAAAACTTCAGACTTCACCCATTCTATTCCTAAGGATTTTGGTGGTTTTTGCGCATAAAATGCAAGCTTATTAAGCTTCTTAAGCAAGTCCTCATTCAAATTGCCAGCCGCCGCCAGTTTTCCACCTTCGTCAAATTCTTTTCCTAATTTTTGAGCGTAATAATTCAAAACGGTATTTACGGCACAAATATCATAAGCCAAACGTTCCCCACTTTTGTCGGTAGAAATATTTGCGAATCCGCCTAAATTCAAACAATATTTATAATCTGAAAAAAGCAATTGATCGCCAATTGGCACTAACGGAGCACCCTGCCCGCCAAACTCTACATCCTGAACTCTAAAATCGCAAATTACGGTTTGTCCAGATAGGTAAGCGATTTCTGGTAAATTCCCAATTTGCAAGGTGTAATTATTTTCAGGCTCATGTTTAATGGTATGCCCGTGGCTACAAACCGCATCAATATCTTTAATGTGATGATTTTCAATAAACCGGGAAATAATTCCGGCGAGAAAATTCGTGTATTTTTTGTTAAGCTCTTCTAAGCGTTCTTCAGAATAATTAATAGCGGCCGCTAAAGTTTCCTGCCAATTTAACGGGTAAGGAATGGTTTCAGCCTTCAAAATCTTATAACTCCAGGAGTTTTTAAAATCGAAATTCACATAGACCAAATCGATGCCATCTAAGGATGTCCCCGACATTACACCAATAACTTTATAATTTGCTTTTTTCATATTCGTAAAATTAATTAAACTAAATTGAAAATTACATACCAAAACTTTATCTTTGGCTACCAAAATTAGATTTTCCTAAATTAAAATAATAATATGGATTTCAAACTTACAGAAGAACATATAATGATTCGCGATGCCGCGCGTGATTTTGCCAAAAACGAATTATTGCCCGGTGTGATAGAGAGAGACGAGAAACAGGAGTTTCCCGCAGAGCAGGTGAAAAAGATGGGAGAGCTTGGTTTTCTTGGCATGATGGCTTCTCCAGAATTTGGCGGCGGCGGTATGGATACCATTTCATACATTCTTGCCATGGAAGAAATTTCGAAAATAGATGCTTCTGCTTCTGTAGTGATGTCGGTTAATAATTCTTTGGTTTGCTGGGGCCTTGATACCTACGGAAACCAGGAGCAAAAAGAAAAATATCTTTCTAAATTAACCACCGGCGAAAAACTTGGAGCCTTTTGTTTATCTGAACCCGAAGCCGGAAGTGACGCAACTTCACAACGAACTACAGCAATAGATAAAGGAGACCATTATTTATTGAACGGAACAAAAAACTGGATCACCAATGGAAATTCAGCCGACTATTATATTGTAATTGCACAAACCGATCGTGAGAAAAAACATAAAGGGATTAATGCTTTTATAGTAGAAAAAGGAGTTGAAGGTTTTGAAATTGGACCCAAAGAACAAAAAATGGGAATTCGCGGAAGCGATACGCATTCATTAAATTTTAATGATGTAAAAGTTCCAAAAGAGAATAGAATTGGCGAAGATGGATTCGGATTTAAATTCGCTATGAAAACACTTTCTGGTGGTAGAATTGGGATTGCAGCCCAGGCTTTAGGTATTGCTTCAGGCGCCTACGAGTTGGCTTTAGATTATTCTAAACAACGAAAAGCATTTGGTACCGAAATTTGTAATCACCAGGCAATTGCTTTTAAACTAGCCGATATGTATACTTCAATTGAAGCATCAAGACACCTTGTAATGAAGGCTGCCTGGGATAAAGACCAGGGCAATAATTACGACCTTACCGGTGCTATGGCTAAAGTTTATGCTTCAAAAACCGCAATGGATGTTTCTACTGAAGCTGTACAGGTACACGGCGGTAACGGCTATGTAAAAGAATACCACGTAGAGCGCTTAATGCGCGATGCAAAAATTACCCAGATATACGAAGGAACTTCAGAAATTCAAAAAATTGTAATTTCAAGGGCTATCCTTAAAGATTAATTTTCTTGTTAATTATTGAATTTAAGTCCGGTTTTTCTAAAATCGGACTTTTTTTATGGACTAAGACTACCTGCTATGTTTATAGAATCAATAATAGAAAAGGGGTCAAATTACATAATTATCATTTATAACAATTTTAATTGTTTTTACTGAATTTCTTCTTACTTTAAGTTAGAAACGCTTCATAATATTTATCTAATTAGGTAATTTTGAGACGATAACTTAAGGACGAAAAGGACATGAAATTAAAAAAACAGGGGCTCTATTCACCCGAATTTGAGCACGATAATTGTGGCGCAGGCTTTATATGTAATCTAAAAGGCAAACGAACTAATGATATAATTCATAAAGCCCTGGATATTCTTATTCGCCTGGAACACAGAGGTGCGGTAAGTGCCGATGGTAAAACAGGTGATGGCGCCGGTATTTTAATAGAAATTCCTCACGATTTTTTCAAAAAAACATGTGAATTCAAACTTCCTGATTTTAAAGAATATGCGGTAGGAATGGTTTTTCTTCCGCAATCTGGGAATCAACGAAAAATTTGCAGAGAGATTTTTGAAGAAGAGATTATTGGCCAGGGGCTTAATCTTATAGGCTGGCGGGAAGTACCCGTAAACAGAGCCTGCCTGGGAAGCATTGCTTCACTTTCTGAACCAAGTGTACAACAGGTTTTTATAGGAAAAGGAGACGATGTTTCAGAAGAAAGTTTTAATGCAAAACTTTTTGCTGCGAGAAAAATCGCTGAACATCGTATTGAAAAATCAGAACTTTCTGAATCAGAATATTTTTACCTGGCAAGTTTATCAACCAATACCATTATCTACAAAGGTTTGTTGATGCCACAGGATATTAACGTTTACTATCGCGATCTAAACGAACCAGATGTAGTTACCAAACTTGCTTTGGTTCATCAACGATTCTCTACAAACACCTTCCCAACCTGGGATTTGGCACAACCTTTCCGATATATGTGTCATAATGGAGAAATAAATACGCTACGCGGAAATTTAAGCCGAATGAAAGCCAGGGAAGAGCTTTTTGAAAGCGAAAAATTTGGCGAAGATCTAAAAGAAGTTATTCCTATTGTTCCTGAAGGTAAATCAGATTCAGCTTCTATGGATATGGTGCTGGAATTATTATTACAAACAGGAAGATCTCTTCCAGAAGCAATAATGATGATGGTCCCTGAAGCCTGGGAGAAAAATCCGTCTATGCTTGATGAGAAAAAAGCATTTTACGAATACAACGCTTGTATTATGGAACCCTGGGATGGCCCGGCTTCCATTCCGTTTACCGATGGAAAATATATAGGAGCGTTATTAGACAGAAACGGATTACGCCCTTCAAGGTACACGCTTACTAAAGATGGTTACGTAATCATGTCTTCAGAAACCGGTGTTTTAGAGGTTAAACCCGAAAATGTTGAACTACACGGTAGGCTTGAACCCGGAAGAATGTTCCTTGTAGATATGCAGGAAGGCCGAATTATAGGCGATGAAGAAGTAAAACAAAAAATTATTTCTGAAAGACCTTATAGAAAATGGTTAGACGAAAATTTACTTAATCTTTCTGAAGTTCCTTATACCGGTAACAAAACCCCGGTAGAGAAAATAGATATTAACACCCGGCAAAAATTATTTGGTTATACCCAGGAAGACATCAAAACCATAATTAGCCCAATGGCGCTCCAGGGAAAAGAAGCTATTGGCTCTATGGGAGCCGATATTCCATTGGCGGTTCTTTCAGATAAATCACAGCTTTTATTTAATTATTTTAAGCAATTATTCGCCCAGGTAACCAACCCTCCTTTAGATGGAATAAGGGAAGAAATTGTTACCGATATTAGTTTAGCTATTGGGGAAGACCGAAATTTATTTGATATCATTCCTGAACAATCCAAGAAACTTAGGATCCAAAATCCTGTTATTTCCAACGAGGATTTAGATAAAATAAAATACATAGAACATCCAGATTTTAAAACCGCTTCAATTTCTATTTTATATGAGGCCAATAAAGGTCTTAACGGACTGGAAACACGACTGGATGAAATTATTTACGAAATAAACGATGCCGTAGATAAAGGTTGTAATGTAATTATACTTACTGATAGGAATGCCGATCCAAAACTGGCTCCTATTCCGTCACTTTTGGCTTGTTCTTTTGTGCATCACGGCGTGAAAAAACATAACCGAAGATCTTCCTTCGGAATTGTAATAGAATCGGCTGAGCCACGGGAACCGCATCATTTCGCGTTGTTATTTGGTTATGGTGCCAGCGCCATTAATCCGTATATGGTGAATGAAATTATTTACAGCCTGGTTGAAGAAAAAGAAATTGAAGTTGATGATCCTGAAGTTGCTGTAGAGAATTTTAATGTAGCCATTGGAAAAGGAATTGTGAAGATTATGAATAAGATTGGTATTTCTACCCTTCACTCCTACCGCGGCGCACAAATTTTCGAGATTCTTGGCTTAAACCAAAAATTTGTAGATAAGTATTTCACTAATACACCAACTCGAATCGAAGGAATTGGATTGTATGAAGTAGAAAAAGAAATTCAAAAACGTTTCGAAAACGCATTTGCTCCCAAGAAAACAGATACCGATCTGGATCTGGAAATTGGTGGTGATTATCGCTGGAG
Organism: Salegentibacter agarivorans; assembly: GCF_900113135.1. GTDB lineage: Bacteria > Bacteroidota > Bacteroidia > Flavobacteriales > Flavobacteriaceae > Salegentibacter > Salegentibacter agarivorans. The sequence goes on from NZ_FOOH01000007.1 coordinate 141,833, forward strand.
AAGAACCGGTGAGAGACATATGTTTAATCCGGCAAGTGTAGCTAAACTACAACAAGCGGTAAAACAAAACAGCACTAAAGCTTACGAAGAATATTCAAAATTAATAAACGACCAAAGCGAACGTTTAATGACGCTTCGCGGAATGTTTAAATTCCGTGACCTTAATCCTGTTCCTATTGAGGAAGTGGAACCCTGGACAGAGATCGTAAAACGATTTAAAACCGGGGCCATGTCTTTTGGCTCTATTAGTAAAGAAGCGCACGAGAACCTTGCGGTTGCGATGAATCGTATGCAGGGAAAAAGCAACTCGGGTGAAGGTGGTGAAGATCCGCAGCGTTTTCATAAAGATCTTGATGGAAACTGGAGAAATTCAGCTATAAAACAGGTTGCTTCAGGAAGATTTGGAGTTTCTATTAATTATTTGAGTAACGCTAAAGAAATTCAAATTAAGATGGCCCAGGGTGCAAAACCCGGGGAAGGCGGGCAATTACCAGGTCCAAAAGTAAACCCCGATATTGCAAAAACAAGAAATTCCACTCCTTATGTAGGATTAATTTCACCGCCGCCACACCACGATATTTATTCTATAGAGGATTTGGCGCAATTAATTTTTGACCTTAAAAATGCGAACCGCGAAGCCAGGATTAATGTAAAGCTGGTTTCTAAAGTTGGCGTGGGAACAATTGCCGCCGGTGTAGCAAAAGCAAAGGCAGATGTTGTTTTAATTTCAGGATTTGATGGTGGTACGGGAGCTTCTCCCCTCACCTCACTAAGACACGCAGGTTTACCCTGGGAACTTGGAATTGCCGAAGCTCAACAAACCCTGCTTATCAACAATCTTAGAAACAGGATTGTTGTAGAGTGTGATGGCCAGTTAAAAACCGGTCGTGATGTAGCGATTGCCGCATTGCTTGGTGCTGAGGAATTTGGTTTTTCTACCGCTCCCCTGGTAGCATCAGGTTGTATTATGATGCGTGCGTGCCATTTAAACACCTGCCCGGTGGGAATCGCAACGCAAGATCCTGAACTTAGAAAGAAATTTAAAGGTACCCCTGAAGATGTGATCAACTTTATGTATTTCATCGCTCAGGAATTAAGACAAATTATGGCCGATCTTGGTTTTAGAACTATAAATGAAATGGTAGGTCAAAGCCAAAAACTGGATATGAACCGTGCAATAGAACATTATAAAGCACAGGGATTAGATCTTTCTAATATTCTGTATAAGCCGAAAATAGATGAAGATATGCCGCTTTATAATACAGAAACCCAGGATCACAACCTGGAAAATGTATTGGATTTTGAAATATTAAATCAGGCGCATCCGGCTATTTACAGAAAGGAAAAAATGAGTCTTGATTTCCCAATTAGCAATATAAACCGAACCACCGGAGCTATTATAAGTAATGAAATTTCCAAAATTCACGGTGCAAAAGGATTACCCGATGGTACGCTTACATTGAATTTTACCGGTTCGGGAGGGCAAAGTTTTGGTGCTTTTGCTACCAAAGGTTTAACGATGAATATCAATGGAAATTCTAACGATTATTTAGGTAAAGGTCTTTCGGGAGCAACTTTAAGTGTAAGAAAACCTAAAGAAGCATCTTTTAAATCTAATGAAAACGTAATTATTGGGAATGTTGCCCTTTACGGCGCTACAGATGGCGAAGCCTATATCAATGGAATGGGTGGAGAACGTTTCTGCGTAAGAAACTCAGGTGCCAAAGCGGTGATAGAAGGAATTGGAGATCACGGTTGTGAATATATGACCGGAGGTATAGCCGTTATTTTAGGAAAAATAGGAAGAAATTTCGCTGCTGGAATGAGCGGGGGAATCGCTTATATCTATAATGCCGATAATACTTTAGACAATCATAATTTCAATATGGAAATGATTGGATTAGAAGATCCTTCAGAAGAAAATAAAAAAGAATTAAAAGAACTTATTGAAAATCACTACCGCTACACCGAGAGCGATGTAGCAAAAGAAATCCTGGAAAACTGGGAAGAAAATGCCGGTAAGTTTATAAAAGTAATGCCTGCAGAATATAAAAAGGCTTTACAAAAAATGGAAGAAGAGAAAATGTTAAAAGAACAAGTAGAACTCAAAACAGCATAATTATGGGTAAGATAAGAGGTTTTATGGAATACGACCGCAAGGTGGAAGAGACAGAAGCTGTTGAAAATCGAGTTAAAGATTATAAAGAATTTACAAAAGAAATGTCTCCCGAAGAATTGGGAGACCAGGGAGCAAGGTGTATGGATTGCGGAATTCCGTTTTGCCATAGCGGTTGCCCGCTTGGAAACTTAATTCCAGATTTTAACCATGCAGTTTATAAAAACGACTGGAAAAAAGCACTTAGTATTTTACACGGCACCAATAATTTCCCTGAATTTACCGGGAGATTATGCCCAGCCCCTTGCGAATCGGCTTGCGTTTTGGGAATCACAGATCCGCCGGTGGCGATTGAACTTATTGAGAAATATATTGTTGAGCGAGGATTTAAAGAAGGCTGGGTAACACCACAACCTCCAAAATCCAGAACAGGAAAAACAGCTGCAGTTGTTGGCTCGGGTCCTGCAGGTCTTGCAGCAGCACAACAACTTAACAGGGCCGGTCACGAGGTTACTGTTTTTGAAAGGGACAAGAAAATCGGCGGACTTTTACGTTATGGAATTCCTGATTTTAAAATGGAAAAACACGTGATAGATCGCCGGGTAAATATTATGAAAGAAGAAGGAATCAAATTTGAAACCGGAGTTCATGTAGGTGAAAATTATGAAGCCGAAAAACTTAAAGAATTTGATGCCGTAGTACTATGTGGGGGCGCCACTAAACGCCGAAATCTTCCTATTGATGGAGCCGAAGGTGATGGTGTGATGCAGGCAATGGATTTCCTAAAAAATAACAACGAAGTTGTAGACGGTTTAAAAGAACAAACCGAAAAATTCTCTGCCGAAGGTAAAAATGTGATTGTTATTGGAGGTGGTGACACGGGTTCAGATTGTGTGGGAACATCTAACCGTCACGGCGCAAAATCGGTAATTAATTTTGAAATTATGCCGATGCCGGCAGAACATAGAGACAGGGAAAATCCCTGGCCTTACTGGCCGTTTACACTAAAAACTACTTCTTCTCACGAAGAAGGTGTTGAGCGAAATTGGAGCATTAATACCAAAGAATTTATTCGTGATAAAGAAGGAAATTTAAAAGCTTTAAAAACGGTAAATATAGAATGGGTAAAAGGTGAAAACGGAAGACCTCAGCTAAAAGAAGTAAAAGGATCTGAAAAAGAATGGCCTTGTGAACTGGTACTTTTAGCCTTAGGATTTACAGGTCCGGAAAAAACGTTAAGCGAACAATTAGGATTGGAACTTGATAGCAGAACAAATATTAAGGGAGACGAAGCTTATCAAACCAACATTCCTAATATTTTTACCGCCGGTGATATGCGACGCGGCCAATCTCTAATTGTATGGGCAATTTCTGAAGGTAGGGAAGCTGCCTACCACGTAGATAAATATTTAATGGGGAAATCCTTATTACCAAGAAAAGGAGAAGGTGATCTTCCCGCTGCTTAATTTGAATTTTAAATAAATTGTAGGTTAAAAGCGTCCGGATTTCGGGCGCTTTTATTTTTTTAAACGAGGCAGACGAAATTAAGAAATCCTGTTTCTGAAAATAAATTCAGGATGAATTAAAAAAAATGCAACCTCACAGGTTTTAAAAATCTGTGAGGTTTCTTAATTAAAGTGTTTTTGCAACTTTATTCACCGCTTCAATTGTAGTGTCTAAATCTTCATAAGAAAGAGCATCACTTATAAACCAAGTTTCAAAAGCACTTGGCGCAATGTAAATTCCGTTTTCTAACATTCCGTGGAAAAATTTGTTGAAAATTCCATTTCCAGCTGAGTTAGCGGCAGTTTCAAAATCTACTACCGGTTCTTCCCCAAAATGAATAGAAATCATAGAACCTACACGGTTTATGGTATGTGCTACATTATTTTCTGAAAGTACTTTTTCTATTCCTTCGTGAAGATATGCGGTTTTCTTGTCTATACTTTTAAAAACACTTCGGTTATTATCCAATTCGGTTAACATCGCAAGTCCGGCGGCCATTGCTAATGGATTTCCGCTTAAAGTCCCCGCCTGGTAAACCGGGCCAACCGGGGCCAGATAATCCATAATTTCATTTCGGGCAGCAAAGGCGCCAACCGGCAAACCTCCCCCAATCACTTTTCCGAAGCAGGCAATATCAGCATTCACTCCCATTCGTTCCTGAACGCCGCCGGGAGCAAGTCTAAAACCGCTCATCACCTCATCAAAAACCAATAAAATACCGTGATCATCGCAAAGTTCACGTAAACCTTCAAGAAAACCTTCGTTTGGAGGAATACACCCCATATTTCCGGGAACGGGCTCAATAATTATGCAGGCAATTTCATCTTTATTGGCTTCAATTAAAGATTTTACATTTTCGAGGTCATTATATCTTGCAAGCAGGGTGTCTTTTGCTGTTCCCTGAGTAACTCCCGGACTGTTTGGCGTACCGAAAGTGATCGCACCACTACCGGCCTGGATTAGGAAAGAATCGCTATGCCCATGATAACAACCGGCAAATTTAATGATCTTTTCTTTTCCGGTATAGCCACGTGCAAGTCTAACGGCACTCATTGTGGCCTCAGTACCCGAATTTACCATTCTAATTTTATCGATATTGGGAACCAGTTTTACCGCCAGTTCTGCGATTTTAGTTTCAATTTCAGTAGGTGTTCCAAAAGAAGTTCCTTTTTTGGCAATATCAATTACCGCATCTATTACCGGTTTGTGAGCGTGACCTAACATCAGTGGCCCCCACGAATTTATATAGTCTATTAATTTATTTCCGTCTTCATCATATAAATAAGCTCCTTCGGCTCTTTTAATAAAAATGGGATCTCCACCCACTGCTTTAAATGCTCTTACCGGTGAGTTCACTCCGCCGGGAATTACTTTTTGTGCCGAAGCGAACAATTCGCTACTTCTTTTATAGATCATAAATTTTTATTCTACAGAGATAATCACCAACATTTGCCCTACGGAAATATTAGTGTCTCTTAAATTATTAAATCGCTGTAATTCTTCTACTGTGGTATTATGTTGCTTTGCAATTCTGTATAAAGTATCGCCCTTTTTAACCTTGTAAGTAACCGACTCTGGAGATTCGGGCGTATAGGTATAACTTGGAGATGGCCTTTTAAGTACATCTGCGTCAAATTGATAAAGCCTGTAACGTTCAATTAGACTAATTAATTTATCTGGGTAACGTCTATCGGTAGCATAACCTGCCTTTCTCAAACCTCTAGCCCAACCTTTATAATCGTCTTCATCTAATTCAAAAAGTTCTGCATAACGTTTTCTTTCTGTGAGAAAAAGTGAATGATCCCTGTAAGAATAACGAGCATCTTTATATTTTCTAAAACACTCACCGCGGGCATCATCGTCGTGATAAGCTCTAGCGCCTTTCCAGTCGTGACATTTAATTCCAAAATGATTATTTGCGCGCATAGTGAGATCTCCTTTACCACCACCAGATTCTAAAATTCCCTGGGCCAGAGTAATACTCGCAGGAATGTTGTAAAGCCGCATCTCTTCCATCGCTACCGCAGCAAAATCCCGAATATAATCCTCTACCGTATAAAGACGTGGATTTACCGGGGGCAACATAGGCTCTCCATCTAAAGGTTTTACCCGTTCTATTGCGGTATTTGAAGATTCAGTGAAAGTATTTTCCCTGTTAGAATCTTTCTTAGTGGTGACTACTTTTTTCTTGCTTCCGCAGGAAACCGCAAATGCGGCGAGAAAAATTAAAACAAAAAACCGGTTAATTCTCATATTAAAAAGTGATTAGAGGCAATTTTTTCTTTTTTAAAATCATATTCATCCCCTGGATTCCCTGTAAACCGCCGGTGTGAATGGCCATAATCTTACTTCCAGAAGGGAGATACCCGCCTTTTATAAGGTCAAAAATACCAAAAACTAGCTTTCCCGTATATACCGGATCTAATTGAATTTTGTATTTTTTTTTGAAATTATTAATAAAATTTATCAATTCCGAATCTACCTTAGCGTACCCCCCAAAATGATAGTCGGTTTTTAATTCCCAATTATTTTTAATACTGTATTTTTCAATTTCTTCGGAAAGAAAATCACCTTTCAAAGCCGGGAAACCTAAAACTTTCTGGTTTATATCTGAAGCGTTTATCAAGCCTGCAAGAGTCCCACCGGTACCTACTGAAGCTGCTATAAAATGAAATTTCTCGTCTTTCTCGTTTAAAATTTCCTGGCAACCTTTTACGGCCAAATCATTTGTTCCCCCTTCAGGCACAAGATAAAATTCACCAAATTCATTTTTTAACTTCTCCTGAAATTCCCTGGTGTCTTTTGCTCTATAATCACCCCTGGAAACAAATTTAAATTGCATTCCGCAAGATTTAGCAAACTTAAGTGTGGGATTTTGTGCTAAAGTATTTTCCAAATCTTTGCCTAATTCTTCTCCCCTAATAATTCCTATTGTTTTTAGATGGAAAAGTTGCCCGGCGGCGGCCGTTGCTGAGATATGGTTTGAAAAAGCTCCGCCAAAAGTGAGCAGTGTTTTTTGCTTTTGTTCAAGCGCTCTGGCAATATTATATTTTAATTTCCTAAATTTATTTCCTGAAACCTCAGGATGTAATAAATCTTCACGTTTTAAATAGAGCGAAATTTCATTAGGAAACTCAGCAACAAACTGATTTTCAGAAGATATTCCAGTAAAAATGTTTGAAGATTTCGGCATAAGCAAATATCCGAATTCTAAGACGAGCTACCTAAACAAACTTTAAAAATGCCCAGAATTTACGCTCCTCCAAATAATTCTCTTTCATTTCCTGGCTGTAAGCTTCGCGCTCAAAACTTATATTTTTATATGCCAGAAAGCGGTCTTTATAATAAAATAAACGCAGTAAATATTCGATTAAATACCAGATATAAAAAGGCAAAATAAGTAATTCTAACTGCTGTCTTAAATGAATTTTTTCGTGGTTAATAAAATTAAAATCATCTTTTAGCTCACTATTTTTAAGAATCACAAAAGGCCATAAACTCACGCCCTTAAATGATTTTCCCAGGAGATATTTGTTAACGATTAGAATCACGTGTGGAAGTTAAGAAATTGTATTTTTGCGATATGAGTTTTTTCAAAAAAAGAATTCCGTTAGAAGAAGGAGATTACTACACCACTCCTGAAGGTTATCGTTGTTTTACCGAGCAATATCACTTAAAGCGTGGCTATTGCTGCGAAAGTGGTTGCCGGCATTGCCCCTACGGATTTAATAAAAAAACCGGCAAGCAATCATAGTTCATTAATTTTTGTTAAACGGTATTTGATTGCAGAATCTCCCATTACTTTAGATTCATCCTTAAAAACCTGTAAAAGGTAATTTTGGCTTACTTTAAAATAGAGTTTTTGGCGTTCTCCTAAACTAATGGTATTCCCTTGCTTATCCCATTCAAATTTTCCGGTTTCCTGTAGGCTGTTATCACCTGCTCTGCCTTTAAATTCCTGAGAAAGTGTATAATCACGATTTTTCTCTATCTCAATAGATGTTTCAATTCCCTCGCAATCCTCACAAGGCAAAAACCCTTCATAAATACCGGCCCAATCCAGTGAATCCCGGGCACTAAAAACATCATTTGAAGGTGTTACTTCGCTTTTCTTTGAAATTTCAGTAGTTTCTAATTCCAATTCTTTGTTTTCATCTTTACAGGAAACAAGACAAACAAGAGCAAGAAGAATTATAATAGATTTCATAATTTATTTCTTTAAAAGAGCGCTAAATTTATAGAAAATGAAATTTAAAACTCTTTAATTTAACATTTCTTCCTATTATTGAAACCTATTGCAAACAGAAAATCAATGGACTTTAAAGCGAAAATACTACAGGGAATTCCCAGTGAACTTCCACCTAAAAAAGAATACGATACTTCGGTAAATCACGCTCCTAAACGAAAGGCTATTCTAAACGCCGAAGAAAAACAATTAGCACTTCAAAATGCCCTTCGTTATTTTGAAGAAAAACATCACCAGGAATTGCTACCTGAATTTAAGGACGAACTGGAAAAATACGGGAGAATTTATATGTATCGCCTGAAGCCGGACTATGATATGTATGCGCGAAATATTGAAGAATATCCCGGAAATAGCACACAGGCAAAAGGAATCATGCTCATGATTCAAAACAACCTGGATCCTAAAGTAGCGCAACATCCCGATGAATTGATTACTTACGGGGGCAACGGGGCGGTTTTTCAAAACTGGGCGCAATACCTGCTCACTATGCAATATTTAGCCGAAATGGAAAACGATCAGACTTTGGTGATGTATTCCGGACATCCTATGGGCTTATTCCCTTCTCATGAAAATGCCCCAAGAGTAGTAGTTACTAATGGAATGATGATCCCAAATTATTCGAAACCTGATGATTGGGAAAAATTTAATGCGCTAGGTGTAACGCAATACGGGCAAATGACGGCTGGAAGTTATATGTACATTGGCCCACAGGGAATTGTGCACGGTACCACGATCACAGTTTTAAATGCCGGCAGAAAAATATCAAGATCTGGAGAAGGTCTGGAAGGTAAATTATTTGTGACTTCCGGTCTTGGCGGGATGAGCGGCGCGCAACCAAAAGCCGGAAATATTGCAGGTTGTATTACCGTGTGTGCCGAGGTGAATCCAAAAGCTACAAAAACCCGCCATAGCCAGGGCTGGGTAGACGAAGTAATTTCTGATCTAGAAAAACTTGCTAAAAGAGTGCAGGAAGCCAAAGCTAATAAGGAAGTAGTTTCTATCGCTTTCCAGGGAAATATCGTAGATGTTTGGGAATATTTCGAGCAAGAAAATATTTATATCGATTTGGGAAGTGACCAGACTTCATTGCACAATCCCTGGGCCGGCGGTTATTACCCGGTAGGTTTAAGTTTAAAAGAAGCCAATACCATGATGGCCGAAGAACCTGAAAAATTTAAAGAAAAAGTACAGGAAAGTTTAAAAAGACAAACCGCGGCGATTAATAAACATACCGCTAAGGGCACCTATTTCTTTGATTACGGAAATGCTTTCTTATTAGAAGCTTCCCGGGCCGGAGCCGATATTTTAGCTGAAAACGGCAAAGATTTTAAATATCCGAGCTACGTGCAGGATATTATGGGGCCTATGTGTTTTGATTACGGTTTTGGGCCTTTCAGATGGGTTTGTGCTTCCGGAAAAGAAGAAGATTTGGATAAAACCGATAAGATCGCGACTCAGGTTTTAGAAGAACTCAAAAAGAGTTCACCAGAGGAAATTCAGCAGCAAATGGCTGATAATATTCAGTGGATAAAGGGCGCAAGAGAAAACAAACTGGTAGTAGGATCTAAAGCCAGGATTCTCTATGCCGATGCCGAAGGACGAATGAAGATTGCCAAAGCTTTCAATGATGTTATTGGAAATGGAGAAATAGGAACGGTTATTTTAGGACGTGATCATCACGACGTTTCCGGAACAGATTCTCCATACCGGGAAACTTCAAATATTTACGATGGATCCCAGTTCACAGCCGATATGGCGATACAAAATGTAATTGGAGATAGCTTTAGAGGCGCCACCTGGGTAAGCATTCATAACGGCGGCGGAGTTGGCTGGGGCGAGGTGATTAATGGTGGATTTGGTATGATTCTTGAAGGAAATAAAGCATCGGAGGAGCGACTAAAGTCTATGCTTTTCTGGGATGTTAATAATGGAATTGCCCGCCGAAGCTGGGCCCGAAACAAAGAAGCGCTCTTCGCTGCAAAAAGGGCTATGCAAATGGAACCAAAACTAAAAGTAACTATCCCAAACCTGGTAGATCCGGCTCTTTTTGACACTAACACCTAAAATAATATTTTATGAAAGTCTTAAAAATTACACCGGTTCTTTTACTGCTAACTATCCTGGTAACTTCCTGTAGTAGCGTAAGAGTTGCTTCAGATTATGACAGGGAAGTAAACTTTAACCAATATGAAAGTTACGCTTTTTTTAAACCTGGAATAGATAAAGCTGAAATATCAGATCTAGATAAAAAACGAATCCTTAGAGCCATAGAAGCTGAAATGCAACGTAAAGGTTTTACAAAATCTGAGGATCCAGATCTTTTAGTAAGCATTTTTACGAAAACCAATGAAAATATTAATATCTACCAGAACAATATGATGGGCTGGGGATATGGCTGGGGATGGCATCCCTGGTATTGGGGCTCAGGTTTTAATACCGTAAACCGCACTAGCGAAGGCACTCTTTATATAGATCTAATTGATGCTGAAGGAAAAGAACTGGTTTGGCAGGGAATGGGAACTGCCGCTTTAGCCAATGATGTGAATAAAAAACAAAAAAGGATAAACGAAATTGTTTCTGAAATACTTGAAAAGTATCCTCCAGAAATAAAGAATTAACCCCACAAATTTTTCAACAAAAATGCTCCTCTTGTAGGAGCATTTTTATTTTTACACGGCTTTAGTTATCATTTTATGAATTTCAGGTTAATTTCTTATCTTTATATTGAATTTTAGTTAATCACACTTATGCTCGATAAAGTTGAATCTAATGCGATTTTAGACCGCTTGCCGGCCCATCTTCAGCAATATATAAAACCACAGAATTACGATGATTACACCCCGGTAAACCACGCGGTTTGGCGTTATGTAATGCGTAAAAATGTAGATTACTTAAGCAAAGTTGCGCACGAATCTTATCTTGATGGTTTAAAGCAAACCGGCATTTCTATAGATCATATTCCCAATATGTATGGGATGAACCGAATTTTAAAAGAAATTGGCTGGGCTGCTGTAGCGGTAGACGGCTTTATTCCGCCGGCTGCTTTTATGGAATTCCAGGCTTTTAACGTTTTGGTAATTGCGAGCGATATTCGTCAGCTCGAGCATATAGAATATACTCCTGCTCCAGATATTATTCACGAAGGTGCCGGCCACGCCCCTATTATCGCTAACCCAGAATACGCAGAATATCTTAGACGCTTTGGCGAAATTGGCTGTAAAGCTATTTCCAGCGCTAAAGATTATGAAATGTATGAAGCCATAAGGCATCTTTCTATTATTAAGGAAGCTGAAGATACACCTAAACAAGAAATTGAAGAAGCTGAAAAGAAAGTAGATTACCTGCAAAATAATATGGGGAAACCCAGCGAGATGGCGCAGATAAGAAACCTGCACTGGTGGACCGTTGAATACGGGTTGATTGGAACGCTTGAAGATCCTAAAATTTATGGCGCCGGTTTACTCTCTTCTATTGGAGAAAGCGCCTGGTGTATGACAGATAAAGTGAAGAAGATTCCATATTCTATTGAAGCTTGCAAACAGGAATTTGATATTACCAAACCTCAGCCTCAGCTTTATGTAACGCCAGATTTTGCTCATTTAAGCTCAGTTTTAGAGGAATTTGCTAATAAAATGGCTTTAAGAAAAGGCGGTCTTGAAGGAATTCAAAAATTGATAGATTCTAAAAATCTTGGAACTATAGAATTAAGTACCGGTTTACAGATCTCAGGAGATTTTTCAAAAGTTATTGAACACGATGGCAAACCAATTTATATTCAAACTTCAGGGAAAACTGCCCTTTCCCATCGTGAAAAGGAACTGGTAGGTCACGGTGTAAAAAATCACCCTGACGGATTTGGTTCGCCAATTGGCTCTTTAAAAGGAATCAATTTAGCGATTGAAGATATGAGCCCGCGTGATCTTAGGGCTTATGATATTTATGAAGGTGAAAAGATTGAATTTGAATTTGAAGGTGGGATAAAAGTAAAAGGTGAGATCATTACCGGCACCAGGAATCTCCAGGGGAAAATAATCATTATTAGCCTAAAAGATTGCACTGTGACTTATGGCGAAGAAATTTTATTTAAACCGGAATGGGGCAAATATGATATGGCGATTGGGAAAGAAGTTATTTCAGCCTTTGCCGGCCCCGCCGACAATCTTTCTTTTGATCTAATTACCCACAAAACCTCAACTACTACAATAAAAAGCAAAAGTACACCAGAACGCGAAGAACTTAATTCACTTTATGCTTCTGTTAGAAATATAAGAGAAGGAAAAGATGCGAAATTTTCATTAGACGCTGCTTTAGAACTTGTAAAAAAACATCACCCAAAAGACTGGTTGCTTTCCGTAGAAATATATGAGCTAGCAGTAGGGAAAGATGAAAAACTCGCTAAAGAAGCTCTAAATAATTTAGAGGATGTAAAATCTCTAAGACCGGATATTTCACATTTAATTGATGGCGGAATAAGCCTTATAAACAGCCAATTGGTAAGTTAATATAACATTCAAGTTTTAAATTCCGAAAAAGCAGACTAGAGTTTTATTTTTTCGAATTCTTCGGAATCATTGAAATTCTGGTCGTTGTATTGCAGCGTCCAACCCATAGAGTTGGTTAAAATATAGATCTTTTGCAATTCGCTAATTAGCCTGTTTTCAGCATTAGATTTAAGCGAAGAAGCTTCTACCTTTTCTCTAATAGATTTTTCAATTCGGCCCTTAATTTTATTGTGATCTTCCGCATCAAACTGGTTTAAATAATCCTGGGTAACATCGTAATATTTTATCTCGGGATTTATTGTAATTTCTTCTTTAGGAATAGAAGTGATGCGTACAATTTTATTTTCTTCATCAATTTCGGTTTCTAATTTACTTAGATCGTAAGCCACCGTTGCCGTAGCATTTACAATGATAAGCGCTTTCTTTCTTGCCGAAAAAATATCGAGATAAAACTTCTTTGAATTTTTATAAGAATAAACCTGGGAAAAAGTACCTTCGGTTACCACCAATTTTCCCACATTTTTAATTTGCTGCTGAAGTAAGGCTGTACTTTCTTCTAATTGATCTTTTTCAATATTTCTGTTTTCACAATAGCGAATACCAAAAACCACAAGCAAGACCAAAATGGCACCTATAAGGAAATTTCTCATTTATCAATTTTTTCTAAAGGTACAAAGAATGTGAATTTTGGAGTTTTTGAAGAAAACATTACTTTTTTAAAACACTTATGGACGGCCCCACCCGTCCATAAGTTTTTAACTTTCTAAAATCTACCCCAACAAATTTTAGAAAACGAATTAAGATACAGTCATAAAAAACGACTTCTCAGCCATTCGTTATCAATAACTTATATCTAAAATTCTAAGATAAAAATACAAAAAAAATTAATATATAAACAATTCCGAAATTAATTTAATGTTTTTTTGACGATAACTTAATTTAGAACTGAAGATGCGGATAACGCTTTTGGAGTGTTAAAACTTTAGAATTCAAATTTTTTAGAAATTTACGATGCGCTTCAGAATTGAGATTAAATGGACGGTGTGCTAATCCTTTTTGAATATTTTCCACCTCATTTAAAATCGAAAGAGAGTCTTCTGAAAACCAGGTTTCCGTAAATCTTTTCCAAATATAGTATATGGCTGTTTGAGAAGGGTGTAACATATCTTCAGTATAAAACCGATAGTCCCGAAGTTCATCCATCATCAATTCATAAGATGGAAAATAATGGGTTTTCTTGCTTTCTTCGCAAACCTTATGAACAGCGGTAATTAAATGCGCTTTGCTACGCTGATTTTCAACAAATCCGTCCTTAATATGCCGAACTGGAGAAACGGTGAAAATCACTTCAGCATCAGGGTTTATTTGGTGTGCTTCTTCCAGAATCTCATTTAAAGCTCGCTCAATTTCTTCTATAGATTGTATTTCTTTCCTAAAAGATTTCTGCGGAACTTTATGACAGTTGGCAACGCTCTGTTCACTTTCTAAATGAAAATAGCTCCAGCTAGTACCCAAAGTGATTACCAAATGTGAGCTTTGCTGAAGAAACTCACGAGCGTTTTTTAATGCGGAATTCAGGTTATTTAGTAAAACCTCAGGATCAGGATTACTTAAAGAAGAATGCGCATCAAAACAATGCCAGCGCTCCTGGTGCTGAAAAATATCCTTCTCAGTATAAAACGCGGCTTCGTTAAGTTTTCGAAAAAACTTTGCAATAGCCAAAGGATGAAAAAGAATTCCGAAGGGATTCTGTAAATTTTGCAGCTTATAGAAATCCAGTTTTTTACTGATATTCTCTACAAAACAGGAACCAATAAGAAAGATTTTAGATTTATAATCTATCTTAGGCTCAGCCTTTTTTATAGGTATTTTGGTCCTGAATTCCATAGCATTATATAGAAGCTGTCTGAAAAGGTTTTAAAAACGTCATCTTGAATTTATTTCAAAGCCTGTCCCGATTTTTTATCGGGGATCTAACGTAATGGTAATCAAAAAACATGTTAGAAGCTTAAACAAGTTCAGCTTGACGAAAATAGACTTTTCAGACAGCGTCATGCTTTATTTTAAATAAGCCTGTGCTTCTTGCAGAGCCTCGTTTATTCCTTCCGGTTTTTTACCGCCGGCAGTTGCAAAAAACGGCTGGCCACCACCACCGCCCTGGATATATTTGCCCAGGTCTTTTACAATTTTTCCTGCATGCAGGTCTTTTTCTTTTGCCAGGTCTTTAGAAATATAGCAACTTAAAAGTGCCTTTCCATTTTGCTCGGTTCCGAATAATAAAAACAAGTTTTCGAATTCATCCCCAAGTTGGAAAGCAAGATCTTTTATGCCGCCGGCATCAAGATCTACTTTCTTAGCAAGGAAATTCACCCCGTTTATTTCAGAAATTTCAGACTTTAATTCACTTTTTAGGTTTTTGGCTTTATCCTTTAGTAAGGCTTCTACCTGCTTTTTCAATGCTGCATTTTCGTCCTGCAAAGTATTTACCGCTTTTACCGGGTCTTTGGCGTTTTTCAATTCGGCTTTTATTTGCTCTAGAACCTCATCCTGGGTGGCAAAATAATCTTTTACAGCTTCCCCGGTAATTGCTTCAATCCTTCTAATTCCGGAAGCAACAGCTCCTTCTGAAGTGATTTTAAAATGCCATATTTCTGAAGTATTTTTTACATGAATTCCACCACAAAGTTCCATAGATTCTCCAAAACGAATGGCACGAACAGCATCCCCGTATTTTTCACCAAACAGCGCCAAAGCGCCCTGGTTAACGGCCTCCTTAAACGAAATACTTCGCTGCTCTTCTAAAGGTAATTGCTCGTTGATTCGCTGATTTACCAGTTTTTCAACCTGCTCTAATTCCTCTTTATTTACTTTGCTGAAGTGAGAAAAATCGAAGCGCAGATAATCTCCTTTAACCAGAGAACCTTTTTGTTCTACGTGAGTTCCCAAAACTTCCCGAAGCGCCTGGTGCAATAAGTGCGTGGCCGTATGATTAGCCGCGGTAGCCGCACGGTTTTTTGAATTTACAACCGCCCTAAATTTATCTTTTGGATTCTTAGGAAGCGATTTAGCAAAATGAACAATTAAGTTGTTTTCTTTTTTAGTATCGGTAATCTCTATTTTGTTGTTTTCGCTATCCATGAGAAAACCTTTATCTCCAACCTGTCCGCCACCTTCAGGGTAAAACGGAGTTTGCGAAAGCACAATTTGATAAAAAGCACCTTTTTTGCTTTCCACTTTTCGGTATCGTGCAATTTGGGTTTCAGCCTCTAAATGATCGTAACCTACGAAGGCTTCAGCATTTACCGAATTTATTTCTTCCCAGTCTCCCGCTGTAACCTGGGTTGCCGCACGGGACCTGTCTTTTTGCTCCTTAAGCTGAACTTCAAATTCCTTTTGATCAAGATCGAATCCGCGTTCACGTAAAATTAGTGCTGTTAAATCTATAGGGAAACCAAAAGTATCGTAAAGCTCAAATGCTTTCTTCCCCGAAACCGTTTTTCCTTTGGTTTCTGAAATTATATTTTCCAGCAAAATCAAGCCCTGGTCCAATGTTCTTAAAAAAGATTGTTCTTCTTCCTTAATCACATTTTCGCATAAAGTTTTTTGAGATTTAAGCTCAGGAAATGCTTCGCCCATTTGCTTACTTAACACCTCAACAAGCTTATAAATAAAAGGTTCTTTGGTATCTAAAAATGTAAATCCATAACGAATGGCACGTCTTAAAATTCTTCTAATCACATAACCGGCACCGGTGTTTGATGGCAATTGCCCATCGGCTATAGAAAAAGTTACCGCTCTCACGTGATCTGCAATTACCCGAATCGCGATATCGGTTTTTTCAGATTTTCCGTACTGAGAATTCGTGATTTTTTCCAGTTCAGCAATTAGCGGCGTAAAAACATCGGTATCGTAATTAGATTGTGTTCCCTGTAAAACCATACAAAGACGTTCAAAACCCATCCCGGTGTCTATATGTTTTGCCGGTAATTCTACTAAAGAACCATCAGCTTTACGGTTATATTGCATAAAAACCAGGTTCCAGATCTCTACCACTTGTGGGTGATCTGCATTTACCAGTTCTTTACCGGGTTTCTTAGCTTTTTCAGCTTCAGATCGAATATCAATATGAATTTCAGAACAAGGTCCGCAAGGTCCCTGGTCTCCCATTTCCCAGAAATTGTCTTTTTTATCGCCGTAAACAATGCGATCTTCAGGAACAATCTTTTTCCAAAGTTCCAGGGCTTCGGTATCCAATCCTAATTTATCTTCTTCGCTTCCTTCAAAAACAGAAACATAAAGATTTTCAGGAGCAATTTTAAAAACTTCGGTAAGCAATTCCCAGGCCCAGTTTATGGCTTCCTCTTTAAAATAATCACCAAAACTCCAGTTCCCTAACATCTCGAACATCGTGTGATGGTAAGTATCCATTCCCACTTCTTCCAAATCGTTATGTTTTCCGCTTACGCGAAGGCATTTTTGGCTATCGGTAATTCGGGAACTGGAAGGCTCGCTATTTCCTAAAAAATACTCCTTAAACTGAACCATCCCGGCGTTGGTAAACATTAAAGTGGGATCGTCTTTTAGCACCATAGGCGCTGAGGGAACGATTTTATGAGATTTGGATTTAAAAAATTCTAAAAACTGGCTTCTTATTTCCTGAGATTTCATCTAGCTGCTCTAATCTAAAATTATTAATTTGTGTTGGTGCTGAAACAATTTCCTATATTTGTTCGTTTACCAGACTAAACTTAGCACGGTAATTGCTAATTATTGTTGGCAAAAATAGCATAAATTTGACTCATGTCGAAGGTTAAATATTATTACGATAGCGACACGCAATCCTATAGAAAAATAGAGCGCCGAAAGGGCCGCCGCATAGGGATTGTGCTGCTTAGTATCCTGGGATCTTTCCTCTCTGGTTTTTTATTACTGGTCATTTATTTAAATATTCCTCAGATTGTAACTCCAAAAGAAAAGGCCTTAAAACGCGAACTTCAAAACATGGAATTACAATATGGATTACTGAATAAAAAAATGAACCAGGTCCAGAATGTTCTGGCAAATATTGAAGATCGGGACAATAATATTTACCGGGTTTATTTTGAAGCAAACCCAATTCCTGAAGAGCAAAGAAGAGCAGGTTTTGGCGGAATTAACCGCTACAAAGACCTTGAAGGTTTTGATAATTCTAAATTGATTATTGAAACCAGCAAGCGAATGGATATTCTCACCAAACAGTTGGTGGTACAATCTAAATCCTTAGATGAAATTGCAGAATTGGCAAAGGAAAAAGAGAGTCTTTTAGCTTCGGTTCCTGCTATACAACCGGTAAAAAATGAAGATTTAAGCAGAATTGCTTCTGGTTACGGATGGAGAACCGACCCATTTACTAAAGTGAGAAAATTTCACCACGGGATGGATTTTAGCGCGCCCCGAGGAACGCCGGTTTACGCCACAGGAGATGGCAGGGTGGAAAGAGCAGATAACCGCGCTACCGGTTATGGAAATCATATAAGAGTAGATCACGGCTATGGCTACACCAGCCTTTACGCCCACTTATATAAATATAATGTACGGGTTGGCCAGCGGGTTCAACGTGGGGATATTATTGGTTACGTGGGCAGCACGGGCAGATCCCAGGGACCTCATTTACATTATGAGATATTTAAAGATGATAACCGAATTAACCCGATTAATTTTTACTATGGAAACCTTTCGCCAGAAGAATTTGATAAGGTTCTGGAAAAAGCACAACAAGAAAACCAATCCCTGGATTAATGCATCTTAATTTACCCGATAAAAGATATTACGGCATTGGCGAAGTTGCAGAAGCCTTTAAGGTAAACACTTCCCTAATTAGGTTTTGGGAGAAAGAATTTGATGTAATTCAGCCTAAAAAAAATGCCAAGGGAAATCGCAAATTCACACCCGAGGATATTAAGAATTTAGAGCTTATTTATCACCTGGTAAAAGAACGCGGATTCACCCTGGAAGGTGCCAAAACACATTTAAAAGAAGAAAAACACAAAACCCTTAGCAACTTCGAAATTATTCGTAAGTTGGAAGGAGTAAAAGCAAAACTAATCAATCTTAAAAATCAGTTGTAGAATGAAAAAATGGTTAATCCCTGTAATAGTACTCGTAGTTCTTGGTATTATCGTTTACAGCCTCACCGCAGGAGTAAATAACACCGCAGTAGAATATGAAGAAAATGTATCTAAGAATTGGGCCGATGTTGAAAATGCCTATCAGCGAAGAAGTGATCTTATCCCGAATTTAGTTAGCACAGTAGAAGGTTCAGCCGATTTTGAACGAGGAACTTTAACCGATGTTATTGAGGCGCGAGCAAAAGCTACTTCGGTAAATGTTGATGCGGGAAATTTAGATCCGCAGCAAATTCAGCAATTCCAGCAAGCTCAGGGCGGATTATCTAATGCTTTATCCAGGCTTTTGGTCTCGGTTGAAAGATACCCCGATATAAAATCGAATCAGAATTTTCTTCAATTACAGTCGCAATTAGAAGGAACTGAGAACCGAATTAGCGTTGCGAGAAATCGCTACAATGAAGCGGTAAGACAATACAACACTTATATTAGAAAATTCCCGAATAATATTTTTGCCGGAATGTTCGGTTTTGAAAGAAAACCAGCTTTTGAAGCAGAAGAAGGTGCAGAAAATGCTCCAGATGTTGAATTTGATTTTTAAGCGAAATGGGTAAAGTAGAGGATTTTTTAAGTAAAAAAGACGAAGAGGAAATCATTAAAGCCATTAGAACGGCAGAGAGCCATACATCTGGCGAAGTAAGGGTTCACCTGGAAAAAACCACTGGCGAGATGGATATTTTTGATCGCGCTATGGAGGTTTTTCATATGCTGAAAATGGATAATACCAAACACGATAATGGCGTGTTAATATATGTTGCCGTAGAAGATCATAACTTTGTGATCTACGGCGATAAAGGAATTAACGATGTTGTTCCAGACGATTTTTGGGAAAGTACCAAAGATGCCATTGTAGAAAAATTTAAAAAAGGAGAATTTAAGCAAGGCCTGGTAGACGGAATTTTAACCGCAGGCCAGCAGCTTAAAAAACACTTCCCGTATAGCGACGAGACCCGGGACGAACTCTCCAATGAAATTTCAAAAGGATAAATGCCACAATTCACTAAAAGATTCCAACTAATATTTTTGTTTTTCCTCGTTTACTCGGGGTTTATATATGCGCAGCGCGATGTTCCTCCAAAACCAGCTGAAGAAACGAGCGTATATGACGAGGCTGATATTTTATCTTCTTCGGAAGAAAGCCGATTAAAACAGAAATTGGTTAATTATGCAGATACTACTTCAACCCAGATAGTAATTGCTACTATAGAATCCTTGCAGGGCGAATATGAAGGAGTTTATGCTGCAGAATGGGCCCAGGAATGGGGAATTGGACAAAGCGAAAAAGACAACGGACTTTTAATTCTAGTTGCTGAAAATGATCGAAAAATTTGGATTACTACAGGTTATGGTTTAGAAGAATACATGACTGATGCCCGAAGTAAACAAATAATAGAACAAATTATTCTTCCTAAATTTAGAAGCGGCAGTTATTACAACGGCCTTGATGCGGGAACTACTGCTATTTTCCAGGTCCTGGCCGGTACTTTTGAAGGCACACCACAAAGACGTAGCCAATCTAATGGAATACCTGTACAGCTTCTTGTAATGGGAATTATCTTGCTAGTAATTATTGTTTCCCTTGCCAATAAAAATAAAGGTGGAAGAAACGGTGGCAGAAGAAGTGCCGGCAGCACTTTTTTAGATGCTATTATTTTAAGTTCTCTGGGACGCGGTACTTTTGGCGGTGGTAGCTCTGGCGGAGGTTTTGGCGGCGGAGGCGGCTTTGGTGGCGGTTTCGGCGGTGGAGGCTTTGGCGGCGGTGGTGCCGGTGGAAGCTGGTAATTTCAGTTGGTAGTAATTTAGTAGGGAGTTTACAGTTGGCTATGTTTTTAACCGAAACACCTATAAAAATAAAGACTGTTTGATAGGTTTTAGTTCCGTCAAACTGAACTTGTTTCAGCTTCTAACTTGATTTTCATCTTAGATACTGAAACAAGTTCAGGATGACGATTCAAACAAACATCTCAAACAGTCTTTTTCACTTTCAGATAAAATTCAATTACCTTCCTCTTCTATTATTATTCGGGTCTTTCCCGCCAAACTTGCTTATTTTATACGTAAAACTTAGCATAAAATATTGTTCTAAAACAAGCTCTTGCGTATCCTGAATAAAATCGTCTCCGGTAAACCTTCGGGTGGCAATGTTTTGGTCCAGCAAGTCGAATACTTTTATTTTTAGCGTTCCATTATCTCCAAAAACTTCGTATCCTAAGCTTGCATTCCATAGGTAGAACGAATTTTGAAACCCGGGAGAAGCGTTCCCGATAGATTGATACGCAATATCACTTCCTATCACAAATTTCTCTGGCCAAAAAGAAGTTAGCGCCAATGAAATATTCTGATTTTTATAATTTTCTTCCCTGTTGTTAAAACTGTATTCAGCATCTACAAATTCAACGCTATAAAAGGGTTCTATAGTTACCAAATCCCTAAAATTATATTCCAGCCCTAAATTAGGAGTAAGATTTAAAGTTTTAGAGATAAAACGCTGCTCGTTGGTAAAGCCAACATTTTTATTATAATTACCATAGAGTCCTCCTCGAACTTTAATAGAGCTTTCGTTTTCCAACTCAAAGGTTTTGTCAATATTTCCTCCCCCAAAATAGCTGTAAACACCATCTACGTTGGTATATGTGGTGGTTCGCACTAAATCTTCGTCAACCGTACTTCTGGTTACCACCTGGTCATTAGTAAAATTCCCACCTAAATAAGCGTAAAAACCAGAACGGGTTTTAAAATCGAAATTATTGAAGTTAAGGTAAAACCTATGTCTTAAAGTTGGTCTAAGATCTGGGTTACCCGTAACGATATTCAACGGATTTATAGTATTTGTAACCGGCTGCAATTGGTTTAAAGACGGGGCATCCCAGGAATTATTGTAATTAAAATAAATAGCTTTCCCCTGCGCCAGGTTATACCTAAAATAAGCGTTTGCAAATAAATTTTCGTAGGTATTATCTATAGAAGTTTCAGTAAAAAGATCTTCATTCTTTAGCCTGATACTCTGGAAACCTCCAGAAACACTTGTTCTTAATTTCTCTCCGTTATACGCAAGACCTAAGCTCGGACGATGCGTAAAAGATTCAGATTTAAAATCGTTGCTCAGTTCATCATCAAGTAAAGTATAATCGCCCGTATCATTAGCATCGTAAACCAGACGTTCATTTCGGCCGTCGGCTTTATCAAAATTATAACTTACATCCAGCATTAATTTTTCGGTAATAGGGAAACGACTACTTACATCAACCCCATAATTATTATCCTTGTTTTCTTCGGAAATTAATTGATCCTGAATATCTGTATTTACCAATTCACCTTCCTGATTATAAATTTCTCTTTCAGAAAAGAAATTGTTATCCTGTGAACGTGTATTATTCTGATTATTAAATCCTAAACTATAATAACCTCCGTTTTTACCAAATTTTCTTGTAAAATTCAATCGGTTCGAGAAATTCACACTGTGAACTTCAGAATAATTATCGGTTAAAGCAGTATTTATTGGGGTACCATCTTCTGCAACAGATTCTGTGAAAGATTGGTTAGAAGAGCGACCGTTATTGGTGTTTATATTTGGTCTCACTGAAATCCTTGTTAAAGTATCTGGCTGAATCTCGAATCCTAAATTAAATCGGTGATTATTATTCACCCTGTTTCCGCTAGATTCAGAATTATTAAAGAATCTTCTATCTGGCAAAATATTTTCTCTTTGAGTTCGGCTTTCGGTTCTATTATCAGCACGACTATAGAAATAATTAGAAGAAAGTTCGGTTTCCTGTGGCCATTCGTTTACAAAACTAAATCCGGCGTTATCAGATTTTGTAATCCCGTTTGCTGATCCAAAATTACTTCCGTTAATGCTGAAATTTCCACCTCTGCTCCTACTGATGGAATAAGCATTACGGCCCATCGCATCATAAATTTCATCGAATGAGAACCCGGAAGAATTAATGTTGTTGGAACTCGCCAAAAGGCTCACGCGCATATCATTTTTAAAATAATTTCCAATTCCGCTTAATTCATAACGCTCATCGGTTCCGCCGCCTGCAGTAAGCCTGGAGAAAAATCCGCGGTTTTTATCTTCGTCTATGGTAATATTAATGGTTTTGTTTTCGGCATCTCCTTCTTTTCCGGTAAATTCTTCAGATTTAGTTTTGCTATCTACCACCTGAAGTTTATTTATCAATTCCTTAGGCAGGTTTTTGGTAGCGATCTTTGGGTCGTCTCCAAAAAATTCTTTTCCGTTCACTTTAATTTGCGAAACCGGGGTTCCGTTTACGGTAATACTACCATCTGTAGCCACTTCTACCCCGGGAAGTTCTTTAAGTAATTCTTCCAGGTTTGCATCTTTACGCGTTTTAAAAGAAGCTGCATTAAATTCCAGGGTATCTTTCTTTATCGTTACCGGCGCGCGAGAAGAAGTAATTGTTATTTCATCTAAAGCATTATCGGCTACCTGCATTTTTATAACATCAAGATTTACCTCGCTATTAATTTGCACCTGCTGAGCATAAGTCTTAAAGCCGGCATAGGAAATAAGTAAATTTAATTCCTTAATTTCTGAACTTCCAGAAAGTTGAAATTCTCCTGTATTGTCTGAAATTGTATAGGTAACCAAACTACTATCTGCCGGTTTCTCCAGGTAAACCGTTGCCGATTCCAGGGGTGCTCCCTGCGGATCGGTTATTTTACCATTTATTTCAAAATTTTGGGCTGTTAGATTTCCTGCCAAAAACAGAAAGGCAAGGGAAAGAAGAATTCTCATGGAGGGTTTAGGTGTTAAAATTTGAAAAAAATCAAGACAAAGTTATGCCTCACTAACTATATTGGTAGTTAGACTCTCAATTTGTTACAAAGTTTAACAGCTAATTTTATTTTTTTCTGAAATACACTGAAATAGGTACTCCCGTAAGATCAAATTCCTTTCTTAACTTGTTCTCTATAAAACGTTTATAAGGATCTCTAACATACTGCGGAAGATTACAAAAAAAAGCAAACTGCGGCTGTGGGGTAGGCAATTGGGTACAGAATTTTATCTTTACATACTTCCCTTTATAAGCCGGCGGAGGATTTTGCTCAATTATAGGAAGCATTATATCGTTAAGCTCGCGGGTTTTAATTTTCTTACTACGATTCTCAAAAACCTTTACCGCCGTTTCTATAGCTTTAAAGATTCTTTGTTTGGTAAGCACCGACATAAAGACGATAGGCACATCGGTAAAAGGTTCTATTTCACGCCTAATCATGGCCTCAAACTCTTTCATGGTATTGGTTTCCTTATCTTCAACCAAATCCCATTTATTTACAAGAATTACAATTCCTTTTCGGTTTCTTTGTGCCAGCCAAAATATATTTTGAACCTGCCCGTCAAATCCGCGGGTAGCATCTAAGATTACCAAACATACATCGCAATTTTCTATAGCTCGAACCGAACGCATTACCGAGTAAAATTCAAGGTCTTCTTTAACCTTAGACTTTCTTCTAATCCCGGCAGTGTCTACAAGGTTAAATTCAAACCCGAACCTATTATACTTAGTATCCATAGCATCGCGGGTTGTCCCTGCAATATCGGTAACTATATAACGTTCTTCGCCAATAAGTGCATTGATAAAAGAAGATTTCCCGGCATTGGGACGTCCCACTACAGCAAATCTTGGTAATTCGGTTTCTTCTTCGGCTTCGGTTTCAGGGAGCGCTTCTACTAAAGCATCAAGTAAATCTCCGGTACCACTACCGTTTGTACTGGCAATAGGAAAATATTCGCCAAGACCTAAAGAATAAAATTCGACAGCATTCTCCAGCCTTTTATTATTATCTACTTTATTAACAGCAAGAAGAACAGGTTTATCTACTTTTCTAAGCAATTGCGCAACATCCTCGTCCATAGGGGTTACGCCACTTTCAACATCTACCATAAAAATTATGGCATCGGCTTCATCTATAGCAAGTTCTACCTGCTTGTCTATTTCGGCTTCAAAAATATCGTCGCTTCCCACAACATATCCACCGGTATCTATAAGGGAAAAATTACGACCATTCCAATCAGATTTTCCATAATGACGATCGCGGGTTACCCCACTAACCGAATCTACAATCGCCTCACGACGTTGAATTAATCGGTTGAAAAAAGTAGATTTTCCAACATTTGGTCTTCCTACAATGGCTACAATATTGCCCATAATATTTATTCTTTATTGCCTCAAAGAGGTTTGTTTTCTGAATTTATTCAGAAAATGCAATTGTTTGCAAAATTAGTGTAAAAATTCGGGTTTACCCGAAACTTAGAAAACGGAAGTTTTCTGTAAAAAATTGAAGTATTTAAATTGAAAATTTTAGATAAAAACTTTTAGAAAATTAATTCAGAAAAATTATTCATTATACCCAAAACGCTTTAACTGGCGTTGATCGCTTCTCCAGTTTTTGTTCACTTTTACGTAAAGTTCAAGATGAACCTGTTTCCCAAAGAATTTCTCAAGATCTTTTCGGGCTTCTACCCCAACCCTTTTTAAAGCGGCACCTTTATGACCTATAATAATTCCTTTTTGAGTTTCGCGCTCTACCATAATCACGCTACGCATTCTAATGATTTTCTCTTCTTCAAAAAATTCCTGCGTATCAATTTCTACCGCATAAGGAATTTCCTTTTTGTAATGCATTAAAATCTTTTCGCGAATAATTTCATTTACAAAGAAACGTTCGGGCTTATCGGTAAGCGTGTCTTTTGGATAAAACGCCGGAGATTCTGGTAATAACTCAATAATTCGGTTAAATACTTCAGCAACATTAAAACCTTCTAAAGCCGAAACCGGGAAAATTTCAGCATTGGGCACTTTCTCTGTCCACATTTGTACCTGGCTTTCCAATTCTTCCTGGTTAGATTTATCAATTTTATTCAGCAATAAAATAACAGGAATATCGGTTCCTATAATTTTATTAAAAAAGGCTTCATCTTTAAGTTCCTTTTCCCCAATTTCTACCATATATATCAAAACATCGGCATCTTCAAAAGCAGATTTTACAAAACCCATCATAGATTCCTGCAACTCGTAAGCCGGTTTAATAATTCCGGGGGTATCGCTTAACAACACCTGGAAGTCTTCGCCATTTACAATTCCCAGAATACGGTGGCGGGTGGTTTGCGCTTTAGAAGTGATAATAGACAATTTTTCGCCTACAAAAGCATTCATTAAAGTAGATTTCCCCACATTAGGGTTCCCAATAATATTTACAAATCCTGCCTTATGTGCCATTTTGATAATTTTTATGCTGCAAAGGTAAGACGATTCACTTACAGTTATCTGCTTTTGATTTAAATTTATTTCATAAATAGGTTTTGCATTAATTTTCTATTAAAATTTATTAGTAATTTGATAATCAGATAGCTTCATATTATTAATACATTAAAAATTCTTACTAAAGTGGCTACAAACTTGGCTAACAAAAATAATTGGCTAATTTTGCCGGCTCTTATGAAGCAAAGAAGAAATATACAATCGTCTCCACTTACGCCGCCCTAGGCAGTTAAGTCTTCATTTCTATTAGATTCCGAAAATTTATTTCCTGCGGAAGAGAATCCGCTTTCCCTTATTTATTAAAATTATATTCTGATGAAAAAAATCTTCAACCTGTTTGATTTTTCACAAAAAGTAGATTACAAAAACGAAGTTTTAGCCGGACTTACCGTTGCGCTGGCACTAATACCAGAAGCAGTTGCCTTTGCATTAATCGCCGGACTTTCGCCTTTAACAGGTTTATACGCCGCATTTGTTATGGGATTAGTAACAGCTATTTTAGGTGGTCGTCCAGGGATGATCTCTGGCGCTACAGGAGCGGTTGCTGTGGTTATAGTGGGTCTCTCAATTTCTCATGGACCAGAATATATATTTGCTACAGTAGTTTTAGCCGGATTAATACAGGTTTTAGCCGGAGTTCTAAAACTTGGGAAATTAATTAGGCTTGTACCCCACTCTGTGATATTTGGCTTCGTAAACGGTTTGGCGATTATTATTTTTATGTCCCAATTAGACCAATTTAAAGCTTTAAACCCTGTTACCGGCGAGTTAGAATGGATGACGGGTCCACCAATGTATACATTTCTTGCGCTTGTAAGTGTTGCAATTTTAATTATCTGGCTTTTACCAAAACTTACAAAAGTAGTGCCGGCTACTCTAGTTGCAATTTTAGTGGTTTTTGGGATTGTAGCTGCCCTGGGAATAGATACTAAAACTGTGGGTGATATTGCTTCTATTAAAGGTAGTTTTCCTCCTTTCCATATTCCTATGGTACCTTTTAACCTGAATACTTTAATGCTTATTTTTCCATATGCCGCAATTATGGCCGGAGTTGGTTTAATTGAAAGTTTATTAACTCTAAATATTGTAGACGAAATTACGGAAACCCGGGGAAGCGGAAATAAAGAATGTGTGGCACAGGGAACTGCCAACGTACTTTCAGGTTTTTTCTCTGGGATGGGTGGTTGCGCAATGCTTGGTCAAAGTTTAATTAACGTTTCTTCTGGAGCACGTGCCCGATTATCGGGTATTGTTGCTGCTGTTTTTTTATTAATCTTTATTATGTTCGGCTCTTCGGTTATTGAATTACTTCCAATGGCGGCCTTAACCGGGGTTATGATTATGGTTGCAGTGGGAACTTTTGAGTGGGCCAGTTTAAGAACTTTTAGAAGAATGCCTAAATCTGATATTTTGGTAATGGTATTGGTAACCGTAGTAACTGTAATTCTTCACAACCTTGCTTTAGCCGTATTGATAGGAGTTATTATTTCAGCACTTGTTTTTGCCTGGGACAACGCAAAACGTATTAGAGCCAGAAAGCGTATTGATGAAGATGGCATAAAACATTACGAGATTTACGGCCCTCTATTCTTCGGATCTGTGCAGACTTTTAATGATAAATTTGATGTTTTAAACGATCCTGAAGAAGTAATTATAGATTTTTCTGAGAGTCGTGTAGTAGATATGTCGGGGATTGAAGCCTTAAATAAGCTTACCGAGAGGTACCATAAACAAGGCAAAAAACTTCATTTAAGACATTTAAGTCAGGATTGTCGAAGACTGCTTAGTAATGCAGATGCAATTATAGATGTAAACATTTTAGAAGATCCAACCTATAAAGTTGCGGTAGATAAAGCTTAAGTTTCTTAACTTTATACTTCAACTAAAATACACACGATGTCTATAATTGCTGAAGGAGAAAAGAAGTTCGAAGAAATAACTTCTGTGCAGAACAAGGCAATGCGCCTTAATCTAAATGAAAATATCTACGGAACTTTTGCTGAAATTGGTGCCGGGCAGGAAACCGTGCGGCACTTCTTTCGGGCAGGAAATGCTTCCGGAACTGTTGCAAAAACCCTAAGTGCCTATGATAAGGATTTTAGCGATGCGATTTACGGGATTGAAGATGATGGCCGTTATGTGACAGAGGACAGGTTAACGAGTATGATGCGCTACGAAACCGGACTTATTGAAGAGCGTATTTCCCGTCTAAAACATCCTAATAAATTATTTTTTAGCTATGCCAATACCGTAGCAACCATAGACTGGGCAAAAAAATATAAAGGCCATGGTTGGCTGGGAATTAGATTTCAAACAAAACCGGGAGAAGATTATAGCGAAATTGTTCTGCATGTGCAGTTTCACGAAAACAATGCTTCGCACCAGCAAATTAGCCTGGGGATAATGGGCGTAAATCTTATTCACGGTGCCTTTTATCACTACGATAATCCTAAAAAGCTACTCAATCATTTATTTGATCATCTAACCACCGACAAGATTGAAATTGATGCTATTAATTTCACCGGCCCTGTTTTTAAAGACGTAGACAATAGATTAATGAGCCTGGAATTGGTTAAAAAAGGCATTACAGAAGCCATTATGTTCGCTCCCGATGGCAACAATATTTTACCGGCCAGTTTACTTTATAAAAAGAATATTTTAACGCTACGCGGAAGTTTTAGACCGGTTACTAAAGTAAATATGGCGATGTATGAAAAATCGCTAGAACTTTTCCTGAATGAAAGAAAAGTTGATAAGGATAAAACGGTAGTTATTTTTGAAATTACACTTTCTAATTTAAAAGGCGAAGGAGAAATAGACGAGCAGGATTTCCTGGATCGTGCCGATTTACTAGGTTCTTTAGGCCAAACGGTAATGATTTCTAACTTCCAGGAATATTACAAGGTGGTAGAGTATTTTGGCCAACATACAAAAGAAAGAATGGGCCTTACCATGGGTGTAAGTACACTTCAGGACATTTTTGACGAAAGATATTACCGCCATTTAAGCGGTGGAATTCTTGAAGCCTTTGGAAAATTATTCTTCAAAAGCTTAAAGATTTATCTTTATCCTCTTAAAGACCAGGAAACGGACGAGATTATTACCAGTGAAAATCTAAAGGTGCATCCAAGAATGCAGGAACTTTATCAATATTTTAAAGATAATGGCCGGGTTGTAGATATTAAAGATTATGATCCTAAAACCTTAGATATTCACTCCAGGCAGGTACATCAAATGATTAGAGAAGGGAAAACCGAATGGGAAGATATGCTGCCGGAAAGCACTACAAAAATGATTAAAGAAAAAGAACTTTTTAGAGGAAAGTAGAGAAAAAATCACCTCTGCCTTTTTCAGAAGTATTTGTAAAGAATAATCAAGTAGGGTGAAGATAATAAATATTTGAGCATTTATTACCTTCATCCCTCTTCCAGAACCGTGCATACGGGTCTCGTACACGGCTCATGTTAAATCTTATTCAGTACTGTTTGATAGTACTGATGCAAAGTGTTCCCTTCAACTGTGTCCATTGCGTACAACCCTAATTCTGAGAAGTACTTATTTGGCAGGGCATAGTGTATTAAATTGGTGGAGGAGTTTCTCCATCGGGTTACCGATATCTTAAGAAAATTCCCCTTATAACCCATACGCCTTAGTTGTCGGTGAAGAGGTTTCCAGCTTTTCCAGCTTTTCATCACCATCATTCG